>CAVRWO010000020.1:0-638659 GCA_963724865.1 uncultured Acidimicrobiaceae bacterium
GTTGAGGTCGGCGAAAAAACTGCGGCGGAACTTCGAGGCGAGCTCGCCCTGGTCGGGGCAGCGGCCCTCGTAGAGGTGCTGTCACGGCCAGAACTCCTGGCGAATCCATCGCCCCAAGTGGGCGAGCCGACCTACGCCGAGAAGCTCGCGAAAGAGACCTTTCATCTGGAGCCATTGATGAGCGTCGCGCTCGCCTCGCGCACGGTGCGCCTCGGGGGCGCCTACTTCTTCGTGTCGGGCAAGCGCATCGTCGTCGTGAAGTCGACAGTGGGTGAGGGGAGCGCCACGCCCGGTGTCGTCGTTGCCGACGCCCGCGGCGTCGTCCTAGGTTTCAGCAATGGCGCGCTGGTGCTCGAAGAGGTTCGCCCCGAGAGTTCGCCCACCATGGACGCGCGATCGTGGTGGAGGGGACTCCGCTCCGAGGATGTTCTGTGGTTTTAGCCACGAAGGCTGCGACCTAGGCTTGTCGACGTGACGGACAGAGACGCGGGCGCGCCGGGCGACCTTCGAATTGCGTCGTCGATCCTTTCAGCCGACTTCGGTGATCTCGGGCGTGCCGTCGAAGAGGTGGAACCGGAGACCGACTGGCTGCACGTGGACATCATGGACGGGCACTTTGTGCCCAACATCTCGCTCGGCCCACCGGTCGTGACCTCGCTGCGTAGCTACAGCAGCCGCTTCTTCGACTGCCATCTCATGATCAGCGAGCCGAGCAAGTACCTCGACGCGTTCAAGCGCGCCGGTGCCGACGGTTGCACCGTGCACGTGGAGGTCGGTGAGACGATGCGGCATCTCGAAAAGACACGCGCGCTCGGTCTGCGAGTCGGACTCGCGGCGAACCCCGACACGCCCTTCGAAGCGGTCGCGCCGTTTCTCGGCGATATCGACACGCTCTTGTTGATGACGGTCTTTCCGGGCTTCGGCGGTCAAGCGTTCATCGCCGACGTGATGGACAAGGTGGAACAGGCCCGCTACGAGATCGACCGTCGCTCGCTCGAGCTCGACCTCGAAGTCGACGGCGGCATCGATGTGTCGACGGCACCGGTGGCGGTGGCCGCCGGGGCGAACGTGCTCGTCGCCGGCTCTTCGATCTTTGGCAGCGATGATCCCCTCAGTGCAGCGCGGACACTGCGCGAGTCGGCGTTCAGCACGCGACGATGAAGTTCTCGCGTCACCGAGCTGATGTCCATGGCAATGGACGAGGGGGAGCGAGCCCGTTTGCACGCGCCGCCCAACCCCTGGGTGGGCGCTCTTATCGTGAACGACCGCGGGGTCATCGTCGGCGATGGACATACCCAAGCGCCAGGTGAGTCGCACGCCGAGATCGAGGCGCTTCGTCGAGCGGGCGACGCCGCTCGCGGGGCGACGATGGTCGTGACTCTTGAGCCGTGCTCGCACGTGGGACGCACCGGACCGTGCGTCGAGGCGATCGTCGAAGCGGGCGTCGCCCGGGTCGTGGTGGGCTTGATCGACCCGGACCCGCGCGTGGCGGGCAGCGGCATCGAACTGCTCAAGGCCTCAGGCGTTGACGTCGAGGTCGGCATCGAGAAGGACGCGGTCGCCGCCCAACTCGCGCCCTACATCTGGCAGCGCGTGACGACTCGCCCCTACGTGGTCGCAAAGATCGCGAGCACCCTCGACGGTGTCGTCGCCATGGCTGACGGCACGAGTCAGTGGATCACGGGGCCCGACGCGCGTCGCGACGCGCACCTCCTGCGCGCCCAGAGCCAGGCCGTCCTCGTCGGCGCGGGCACGGTGCGCGAGGACAACCCTCGGCTCACCGCGCGACTCGACGACATCGTGATCGAGCCGCTGCGCGTCGTGCTCGGACAGGCGCCGCTGGACGCGAAGGTGCGCCCTTGCCTGGAACTGTCGGGCGACCTCGGCCTCGTGCTCGACGAGCTTGGGCGACACGACGTCCTCCAAGTGCTGGTCGAGGGCGGTCCGACCACCACCAGCGCCTTCTTCGAAGCCGGACTTGTCAATCACGTCGTGTGGTATCAAGCGGCGGCCTTCGCGGGGGCGATGGGCACGCTCGCGGCCCTAAAGGGACTCTCCACCCCTACGATGGATGCCCTACGGCGCGGTCGACTGCTCGATGTCCGTAGAATTGGTGACGATATCCGCATTGACGTGGAGGTTTGATGGGTCTCGCGACGATAGAAGAGGCGGTTGCCCAGCTGCGTGGCGGCGGGATGGTCGTCGTCGTCGATGACGAGGACCGCGAGAACGAGGGTGACCTCATCATGGCGGCCGAGGACGTCACGGTCGAGAGCATGGCGTTCTTTCTCGAGTACACCTCGGGGATCTTCTGTGTCCCGTTGGAAAGCCAACGCGCCGACGAGCTCGAGCTGCCCCTCATGGTCGTTGCCAACACCGAAGCGCAGCGCACGGCGTTCACGGTCTCGGTCGACTACCGCCACGGCACGACGACGGGGATATCCGCTCACGATCGAGCGGCCACGGTTCGCGCGCTGATCGATCCCTCGACTCGCCCGAACGACCTCAACCGCCCGGGACACATCTTTCCCCTGCGCTATCGCCAAGGCGGGGTTCTCAAGCGCGCGGGCCACACCGAAGCGACCATCGACCTCTGTCGCCTTGCCGGTAAGAAGCCGGCGGGAGTGCTTTGCGAGGTCGTGACGGCGGACAAGTCCGACATGGCGCGCCTACCCGAGCTCGAGGCCTTCGCCGAGGCGCACGACCTTCCGATCGTCACGATCGCCGACCTCGTGCGCTACCGGCGCCGCAACGAAAAGCTCGTCAAGCGCGTCGCCGAAGTCGTCGTTGCCCACCGAGTTCGGTCAGTTCCAGGCGTACGTGTTCGAGAGCGTGCTCGACGGCGAACAGCACATGGCGCTCGTCTACGGCGACATCTCGTCGGCTCGCGACCTGCTTGTGCGCGTGCACTCGGAGTGCCTGACGGGGGACGCGCTCGGTTCACTGCGCTGTGACTGTGGGCCGCAGCTGCACACGGCGCTTGCCAAGATCGCGGCTGAAGGCGCGGGCGTCGTCGTGTACCTGCGCGGTCACGAGGGTCGCGGCATCGGTCTCGGTCACAAGATCCGCGCCTACGCGCTCCAAGAGGAGGGCCACGACACGGTCGACGCCAACCTCGAACAGGGCCTGCCGGTCGACTCGCGCGAGTACGGCATCGGCGCGCAGATCCTGGTGGACCTCGGCGTGTCGTCGATGCGACTCATGACGAACAACCCCATCAAGTACGGCGGTCTCGAAGGATTCGGCCTCAACATCGTCGAACGCGTTCCTCTCGAGAGCCATCCGACGTCGTTCAACATCGACTATTTGCGCACGAAGCGGGAGCGGATGGGCCACCTCCTCGAGGGACTTGATGACGTCGAGTGACGACACGACGATCGATCCCGAGGTCGTCGGTCGGCTGCGCGGGCGCGCCGGCGAGTTTCTCGAGCCACCCTCATCAGGACGAGGTCTGCGCATCGCTCTGGTCTGTGGACAGTTCAACGGCGCCATCTCGACTCGTCTGCTCGACGGGGCGCTCAGCGCGCTGGAAGAGGCGGGGGTCGACCGGGCTGACGTCTCGGTGAGCTGGGTACCCGGAGCGTTCGAGATTCCGCTGGTCGCGCTCGCCTACGCCGACGCTGCGCGGCCGTTCGACGCCGTGATCACACTCGGGGCGGTCATTCGCGGCGTCACCGGGCACTACGAGCTCGTCGCGGGGGAGTGCGCGCGCGGCGTGCAGGACGTCCAGCTGAGCACTCGCGTCCCGGTCATCTTCGGCGTGCTGACGACCAACACCGTCGAGCAGGCGCTCGAGCGATCGCGAGACGACGAGACCAACAAGGGACGAGAGTCCGCGCGCGCGGCACTCACAATGGTGAACCTGCTGCGTCAGGGATCTCTCGCTCGGCCGTGATCGTGCGAGGGACGGTTGAGACGTTCGATGAACGGCGCGGCGACGGCTTCATTCGAAGCGACCGCGATGAGCTTTTGTACTTTCACTGCGTCTCGATCGCAGATGGCTCTCGCCACATCGATCCGGGGGTGCGCATCGAGGCTCGACGCCGGGTCGGTCACGTGGGACGCGACGAAGCCTCTGACGTGACGCAGGTGGCGGACTAGTCCGGGCTAGAGGCCGGGCGAGGTTGGCGCGTTGCCGAGCGTGGTGAGCGCCGAACTCCTGGTCGCCGCGGCCTGGATGATTGCGTACACCCTCGTCTGCTGCGCCGCGCTCCGCTGAGCGGAAGTGGTCGCCGAGCTCAGCATTCTTTCGTAGGTGGCATTGGCCGTGTTGACGCTTGCGCGAAAGGTGGCTTCGATGGAATCGCGGCTCGCTCTATATGCCGCGAGCTCTTGGTGATAGAGCTTCAGGGCCGACGCGCTCGAAGAGGAACTGGGGCCGCTGCCAGCCGACGCGACCGCCGACACGCCAAGACCAAGGGATGCGACGAGGCCCACGGCCACCAACCCCCGGAGTGCTAACTGCCTCATGGATAGAAGAATACCTGTCGGGGGCAAAAAAATGCTGTGAAGCAACTGTCGATTTCTTTAGAAATATTGAGAAAGCGTCTCCTAGCACGGTGACGCGAGACGGTACGCTCCTCCTATGGCGGCGGCACAGTGACAACCATCCTGGTGGTAGACGACGAACCCGGCGTGCGCGACATGCTCCACGACGCCCTGACCGAGGCGGGCTACCGGGTCCAGACCGCGATCAACGGGGCTGACGGACTCGACCAGCTGCGCCGACGCAGCGCCGACCTCTGCATCGTGGACATCAATATGCCCACGATGAACGGGTTTGAGTTCTTAGAGAAGCTGCGCGCCCACGACGCAAAGACTCCGGTGTTGATGCTCACGGCGCGCGACTCAGCGATCGACGTGGAGCACGGTCTGCGCGTCGGCGCTGACGACTACGTGAAGAAACCGTTCAGCCTCGAAGAGCTGCTGTTGCGCGTCGCAGCGATACTTCGACGCACCGGACTGGACGACAACGATGACCAGGTCTTTACGTGTGGCCCGCTCGTCATGAACATCGATCGCCACACGGTGACCTTGGACGGCAACGAGATCGAACTGTCGGCCACGGAGTTTCGCCTTCTCGAAGTACTGCTCGAGCACCAAGATCGCGTCGTGACGCGCGATCAGCTGCTGCGAGAGGTTTGGAACATCGACTTCGACTCCGAGACATCGGTGCTCGATACCTACATCTCCTACGTGCGGCGAAAGATTCACCACGATGACTTTTCGCCGATCACGACCATCCGGGGAGTGGGTTTTAAGTTGGTGGACCAGGCTTCTCGCCAGTGAGGATTGCCACACGTCTCACTCTGCTCTTCGTCTTCCTCACCGTGGTCGTGGCCTTCACCGTGGGCTGGTTCGCGGTCGCCATGAGTTCGAGGGCTCAGTACGCGACGCTCGACAGCTCGATCAACTCGGTCGTCGAGAGCGGACTTCGCAACCACAACACCGCCCTCAGCAACGCGCTCTACGTCGTACAGCGTGACGGCTTCGACCTGACGCTCGACGTCGTGTTCCCCGACGATCAGATCACTCAGGTGAGCACGCCGCCCGATCCGTTGCGCGCGACGCCCACGTTGGCTGACGTGAAGGAATCGCTCAATCGGGTGGTCGCACCAGGCAACCTGCCCGGCTTTCGGATTCGCTCGCTCAACATCGGAGGCGGCGACGACCTCGTCGTTGCGGGCTCGACCGCGGGCATCACGAAGCAGAACCAACACCTCGCGCTCCTCGTCGCCGCCGCCGCCCTCGTCATCACCCTGCTCGGGCTCGCGCTCGCGCGCCAGGTGATGCGTCGTGACCTGCGCACCATGGCTCGACTCATCGACTACGCGGGCGACGTGGCGACGGGCGACGAGGTGGGGCCCGTCCCCGAGAGCGAGGGGAGCCGCGACCTCCAGGAGCTTCGTGAAGCACTGGTCGTCATGGTGGACGCACTAAAGGAGCGCATCGAGCTTGAGGCGAAGAACGCCGACGCCATGCAACAGTTCATTGATGACGCCTCGCACGAGCTGCGCACGCCGCTCACCGTCGTCAAGGGCTACAACGATCTGCTCGCGAGCGGTACCGCAAGTGATGAGCTTCAGGCGCGCGCCGTCTCACGGATGCGGCGCGAAGTGCTGCGCATGGAAGCGCTCGTGCGCGACCTCTTGCTGCTCGCAGAGCTACGCGAGGCGCCCCAGCACGTGGCGCAGATCTTGAATCTCAGCGACCTCGTGAGGAGTCGCTTTGAGGAGTTCGCGCTCGAGCAACCGGATCGAACGGTCACGATCGACGTGGAAAATGGACTCGCCGTCGAGGCGCGCGCCGACTTCGTCGAGCGTCTGGTCAACAACGCGCTGACGAACGTCGTGCGCTATACCCCGCCAGACGCGCCGGTGCGAGTGACGCTGCAGGCGAGCGGCGTGCACGCGACCCTCCTCATCGAAGACGGGGGCCCCGGGCTTCCGGTCTACGGCGTGCGACCCCAGCGCTTCCACCGCTATGACGAATCGCGTTCTCGAGAGACCGGGGGCTCGGGACTCGGGATGAGCATCATGGCTGACGTGGCAGAGGCCTTCGGCGGCACGATGACGACCGAACGAAGCTTTCTCGGGGGGCTCGCGCTGCGCTTCGTGATACCGCTCGCGGTATCGGTGAAGCCTTAGTTCTCGGCGCTGACCGCACGCACATACGCCTGCTGGATCTCCGCGATGGCGTTGCGATAGAGGTCGACGTGCTCGCCGAGACGCTCGCCACCGGCGTTCACCATGGCGCTCGCGGTGTCGATGACCAGTTGTGCCGCAGGCAGGTTCGGCGGGGATTCGGCGAGGCGAAGGGCCGCCACCTGGAGCAGGACGAACAGATGGTTGGCAAGAATCACCTCGACGGGCGTGTCCTGCAGGTAGGCGACCTCTTCGGTGAAGTCGTGATCGGGCGTCTCATCACTCACGCGAACAAAGGTAGTGGTTGATGCTCCCAGCAGCGTCGCTCGAAACGAGAAGGGCAGTAATTGACCGGCGCGGCGGATGTTCTGGTCTGTCTGGTATCGTAGTGAGGCAGTTCAGCAAGCGAGGTTGGCTGTCCAACCTCCACCCGGCCACTCCCGTGCGTCCGGGTTCCAGGAGTTATGCGCCTCGCTTGCCGTGGCGACGTCAGTGTGGCGTCGCAAAAGAGCAAGGAGTGAGTTATCGCAACAGTGCCTGGAGACCACCGCGTCAATGATCGTATTCGCGTAGAGACCGTTCGTCTGATTGACCAGGACGGCAATCAGCGAGGTGTTATGCCTACCCGCGATGCACTGGCGTTGGCCCGAAGTCTCGATCTTGATCTCGTAGAGATAGCCCCGACCGCGCAGCCCCCCGTCGCTCGCATCATGGACTACGGAAAGTTCAAGTTCGATGAAGCACAAAAGGCCAAGGAGTCTCGACGAAAGACCCTCAACGTGGGCGTCAAGGAGATGAAGTACCGCCCGAAGATCGGTGCCGGCGACTTCGACACGAAGACGCGCCTCGTCGAGAAGTTCTTGAGTGAAGGTCACAAGGTCAAGGTCACGATCATGTTCCGCGGACGAGAGTCAGCCCACCCAGAGTTGGGCAAGAAGATTCTCGACCGCATCGTCGAGCGTCTCGATGACGTCGCGAAGGTGGAGTCGGCGCCCAAGCTCGATGGACGCAACATGATCATGGTGCTTGGTCCCGACAAGAAGGCCAAGGCGAAGACCGCAGAGAGTTCGAAAGCAGTTGAAGTTGAGCAGCACGTGGCGCCATCGGGTGCCGAAGTATCGCTAGAGGAGAGCTGAAATGCCAAAGATGAAGACCGACAGTGGCGCGAAGAAGCGCGTCAAGATCACGGGCAGCGGCAAGCTGCGCCGTCGCAAGGCTTTCCGTGGTCACTTGATGGAAAAGAAGTCGTCAGTACGGTCACGTCGCCTCGGGCGCGAGACCGAGATCGCCCCGGGCCAGGAAAAGCGCGTGAAGCGCATGCTGGGCATCTAGAGAGCGCAAAGAGAGAGGCAGTGCCATGGCACGAGTAAAGAGGGCCGTTAACGCCAAGAAGCACCACAAGGCGATACTTGAAGAGGCGAAGGGATACTACGGCGACCGCAGCCGGACCTTTCGCGCCGCAAACCAGGCCGTTCAGCACGCCGGGGTCTACGCGTTTCGCGACCGTCGAGCGCGCAAGGGCGAGATGCGCAAGCTCTGGATCCAGCGCATCAACGCCGGCACGCGCCTGCACGGTATGAGCTATAGCCGCTTCATCGCGGGGCTCAACGCCGCGGGCATCGAAGTCGACCGCCGCATGCTGGCCGACCTTGCCGTCAACGACGAAGTTGCCTTCAAGGCCATCGTCGCCCAGGCCAACGACGCGCTGACGAAGTAGGTCGCTCATCGAGACGCTGGGCTCGGCGCACCAGCGAGTTCGCCGACTGCGGCGTCTCGTCCAAAAGCGGAGCCTCCGCTGGAGCGAGGGCGTCTGCGTACTCGAAGGACCAGACCTCGTCCTGAGTGGGCTCGCAGCTGATGCCGAATTCGAAGCGATCTACCTCGACCAGGCCTACGTCAGCACCGAGGAGGCTCGTCGCATCATCGACCTCGCGAGCGCGACGTCCACTCGCGTCTTTCAACTTGCGCCGGGCGTGCTCGGGCGGATCGCCGACGCCACAACGCCTCAGCCGGTGCTCGCCTCGGTGCGAATGCCGGTTTCATCGCTCGATGGCATTGACGTCGATAGCCTCGTCCTCATCTTGCACGACGTACGCGACCCGGGCAACGCCGGGACCCTCATTCGCTCCGCCGACGCCGCCGGGGCAGCGGGCGTCGTCTTCACTGGCCACTCGGTCGATCCCTTCAATCCAAAGACGTTGCGCGCGACGGCGGGTTCCATCTTCCACGTGCCCGTCGCGGTCAGCGAACTGGAGGAGGCGCTCTCGGCATTTGGGTCCCGCGGGGCGGTGGTGTTCGCGACCGTGGTGCACGGAGGCGTCGACCATCGCAGCGTCGACTTCACGAAGCCAACCGTTGTCGTGATTGGGAATGAGGCCGAAGGACTTGACGACGCGGCAGTCAGTCGCTGTGGTGGCACGATCACCATTGAGATGTCGGGGCGCAGTGAGTCGCTCAACGCGGGGGTCGCCGGCTCGCTCCTGGCCTTCGAGGCGATGTGGCAGCGTCGAAGCACGAGCCCGCCGCTTCCACCCCCTAGCCTTTAGGACGTCATGTCCAGTTCACCCCTCTCCTCACTGCCCGAACAGACGGCCGAGCTCATGGCCACGATCGCGGGACTCTCGACGCTCGACGAGCTTCGCGAGGCCGAAGCGACGATCACCGGCAAGCGGTCGGTGTTCGCCACCTTGCAGCGGTCGCTCGGCACGCTGGAACCCGACGAACGCAAGAGTGCCGGGGCGCAGGTCCAAGAGGCTCGCCTCCTGGTCGTAGAGGCCTTTGCGGCGCGGCGGCTCGAACTCGAAAGTGCGGCACGCCGTGCCGCGATCGAGGCCGATCGCCTCGATCTCGGCGACGTCGTGACGAGTGACGTTGCCTGGACACTGTCTGTGGGGCACCCGGGTCTGATTGCGATCACCCAGCGAGAACTCGAAGATGTGTTCGTCGCCATGGGCTTCACGGTCGCCGAAGGACCCGAAGTCGAGACCGACTGGTACAACTTCGAGGCGCTCAACATTCCACCGGCCCACCCGGCACGGGGCATGTGGGATACGTTCTACGTCGACCTCGGCGAACCGGAAACGGTCGTCTTGCGCACGCACACGTCGCCCACTCAGATCCATCTCATGGAGCACGCCGTCGCGACCAACACATTGCCGATTCACTCGGTGATGCCAGGTCGGTGCTATCGGCGCGACACGCCCGACGCGAGTCACCTCTATAGCTTTCATCAAATCGAGGGTCTCATCGTCGACCGCGGGATCACCTTTGGCGATCTCGCGGGAGTGATCGAGACCTTCACCCGTGCATACTTCGGAGCGGACATCGGCTCGCGACTGCGACCGGGCTACTTTCCCTTCACCGAGCCCTCGGCCGAGTTCGAGGTCACGTGCACCATCTGCCACGGCGCGGGGTGTCGCACGTGCTCATTCACCGGCTGGATCGAGCTCGGCGGGTGTGGCATGTTGGACCCGGCGGTGCTGGCCGCGGTCGGCATCGACGCCGAGGAGTGGAGCGGTTTCGCCTTCGGCTTTGGAATAGACCGTTGTGCGCAGATGCGCCATCAACTCGCTGACATGCGCGCACTGATCGAGAACGACACCCGGTTCTTGGAGCAGCTCTCGTGAAGATCTCCCTCAACTGGCTGCGCGAGTTCGTGGACCTTGCCGAAACCCCCGAGGAGCTGCGTCCCGTCCTCGATGACCTCGGCCTCGTCGTCGAGGGTATCGACGTCGTGGGCGAGGGGCTCGAGAAAGTCGTCGTCGCCCGCGTCGATGAGATTCGCGCCATCAAGGGCGCCGATCGAATTCGACTCGTCACCGTTGACGCGGGCGACGGTCCTCTCGAGATCGTCTGTGGGGCGATGAACTTTGAGGTCGGCAACTACGTTCCCCTCGCGCCCGTCGGTGCGGTCCTGCCCAACGGCATGGAGATCGCCGAACGCTCGATGCGCGGGGTGACCTCGCACGGCATGTTGTGCTCGCCTCGTGAGCTGCACATGAGCGACGACCACCAGGGCCTCATGATCCTCGACGGCCTCATCGAGCCCACCGTCGGCGAGCGTCTCGTCGACGCGCTCGAAATCACTGCCGACGTCATCTTTGACATCGCCGTCGAGGGCAATCGGCCCGACGCCTGGTCGGTCGAGGGCATTGCTCGCGACCTGGCGACCAGGTTCAAGCGCCCCCTCAAGGCGCCGAAGCTGGCGTCGCCGAACTCGCCGACCCGAAGCGACTCGGTTGCCGCGGCGGGAATCGATGACCCCGACGTGTGCGGCCGCTTGACGGTTTCGGTGCTGCGAAACCTGCGCGTCGTGCCATCGCCGCTCTGGGTGCAGGAGCGTCTGCGAAACGCGGGAATGCGCCCGATCTCTAACATCGTCGACGCGTCGAACTTCGTGATGCTCGAGCTCGGCCAACCGACCCACCCCTACGACGCGTCGCGGGTCGCGAAGCACACGCTGCGCGCTCGTCGAGCGCGGCCGGGTGAAACCCTGACGACCCTTGACGGCGTCGAGCGACAGCTCGCGAGCCCCGGACGCGGACTCGGTGACACCGGCGAAGACGGCGTCATCGTTGACGGCGATGATCGCGTGCTCGGACTGGCGGGCATCATGGGCGGGTCGTCGAGCGAGATTGACGAGGGCACGACCGAGGTGCTCCTCGAAGCCGCGTACTTTGACCCGATGACGATCGCTCGATCGTCGAAGCGCCACCGATTGCGCAGCGAAGCCTCGCACCGCTTCGAACGCGGCGTCGATCCGCAGCTTCCACTTCGTGCCGCCGCCCGCTTCGTCGAGGTTCTCTCTGCGAGCCAGCCCGACCTCGAGTGGCTGGCAGACCCCCTCGACGTGTGGGGTGAGGTGCCGACGCCACCGACGATTAGCCTTCGCGACGGTGACGTCGAGCGACTTCTTGGCATCGACATCGCGCGAGAGGACATCGTCTCGATACTGACGAGGATGAACTTTGCGGTGCGTGAAGAAGCTGCCGAGCTCGACGTCACGGCGCCGACACGTCGCCCCGACATTCGAGAGGGCAGCTTCGGACGAGCCGACGTGATTGAAGAGCTCGCCCGGGTTTACGGGTACCGCAGGATTCCGCGTCACCAGCCCGCCTGGCCGGAGGTGGGCGGCCTCACCGAGCGCCAGCAGCTACGCCGGCGCGTGCGCGACATCGTCGTTGACGCGGGCGCGCTCGAAGCGTGGACGCCCTCCCTCGGCAGTGACGCCGATTTCGATCTGCTGCGGGCCGGCGAAGAGCGCGTGCGCGTGACGAATCCGTTGGCTTCAGACGAGTCAGTCCTTCGCGCGACGCTCGTGACCGGTCTCGTGCGCGCGTGGGCGAGAAACTTCGAGCGCGGCACCGGTGACGTGATCCTCGCCGAGTTCGGCGTGGTCTTCGAGCACCCGGCCGTGAGCGCCGAACCACGGCTCGCCAAAGGCGGCATCGGCGGAGCGCTGACGCTCGCCTTGCCCCGCGAGAACGAGCGTCTGACCGTCATTCTCGGCCGACCCGAGGACGACGCGAAGAGTGCAGTCGCGCTGTGGAGTCTCGTGCGCGATCGCCTCGGCCTCGCTGACGTCGTCGTACGCTCGCTACGCGAGGCGCCCCATGGCCTTCATCCGACGCGCGTCGCGTCGCTGGTCGATCGAGCGACCGGGGCCGTCCTTGGATTCGTCGGCGAAGTCGACTCGGAACTAGTTGGTGCCATCACGACCGCGCCGACGCTGCCTCGCCTCGGGATTGTCGACCTCGACCTCGACGCGCTCGCCAATCCGCACCTGGCAACGAGGCGCTCTGCGTTCGTCCAGGTGCCGAGTCGTTATCCGAGCGCGACGATCGACCTCGCCTTTGTCACGCCACGTCGAGTCAATGCGGCTGACCTTGGCAACACGATCGCGCACGCAAGCGAACTCGTCGAGTCGGTCGCACTCTTTGACGTCTACGAAGGTCCCGGGCTGGCCGAGGACACGCGCAGTCTCGCATTCAGCGTGCGTCTCTCGTCGTCGGAACGCACGCTGAGCGACGCCGAAATCACTGAAGCCCGCAGCGCACTGATCGCGGCCGCGGCAACACTCGATGCGGAGCTTCGTTAGGCGGTACCATCAACAGACCGTGCTCGAGTTCGTTCCCCTCACCGACCAGGGTCGTCGCTTCGCCGAGCAGTACATCATCCGCCTCGGGGACGTCGACAGTCAGGGTCTGCTGCGCCTCGACGGCGCCGCCCGCTTTCTCCAGGATGTGGCGACCGACGACTGGAACGATACCGGCGTCGAGAGCGACGTCACCTGGGTCGTTCGGCGAACGTCGCTTCGACTCGTCGAAGGTGCTCGCTGGCCCCGGTACCTCGACCGGGTGACGATGACGACTTGGTGCGGGGGCGTCGGCGCTGCGTGGGCCGAGCGCCGAACCGACTTCGACGTCGACGGACACCGGGCGCTCGAAGCGGCGGGACTCTGGGTGCCGATCAACGCGAGCGGTCACCCGGTGCGCGTGCGTGAGCGATTCTTCGAGGTCTATGGTCAGTCAGCCAAGTCGCGAAGGGTCCCGGGCCGGGTCACCATGCCCCCCGTGGCCGGAGGCGCGACGATGCGACCCTGGCCGCTTCGCTACGCGGATTTTGACATTCTGGGTCACGTCAACAACGCCGCCGTCTGGCAGGCCGTGACCGAGATCGTCTCACCGCCACCCTCGTGGGTGAGCGTCACGCATCATCAGTCGCTCGAGCGCGATGACGACGTGACGCTCGCGTCGGTGCCGGGGGCGATGTGGCTCCTCGTCGACGGTGTCATCAAGGTCTCGGTTGAGTACGAGCGCTAGACCACCGCGATAGCGCTGCGCGGTCTGCTGGTCGCGATGACGCACCCCGCAATAACGAGCGGGAAGCCCACCATGATGCCGACGGTCAGCGGCTCGTGGAGCCCGATGATGCCCAGCGCCACCGCGATGGCGGTGTTGAAGTAGGTCACGATCACCGCGCGCGACGGGCCGACTTCCTTGACCAGCTCGAAGAATGTGAGAAACGCGGCGGCAGTGCACACGAGTGAGAGCACGGCGACGCACTCCCAGGTTTCAGTGGAGACGGTGTGCGGCCAGTGCGCGACTGCCCACGGCAGCCAGGCGATGGAAACGACGGCCGTCGCTCCCATGACGATGGTGGGTCCCGCCACGTCTTTGAGCTTCGTGGCGAGGATGGCGGGCCCAATCGTGTAGCCAACACAGACGAGCAACATGAAGACGATCCAGGTGATCGAACCGCCACCGAGGTCGAGGCCGACGAGAAACGCAACACCCACCCCGCCCACCGCGAGACCGACATACCGCCGAGGTGTGATGCGGTCCTCGATGCGTCGGATGCGCTGGCCGAGGACGGCAAAGAGCGGGACGCAGCAAACGAGCAGGCTCGCCAGCGAACTCGTGATGTGCTCTTCGGCGGTCGACATCAAGAACCACGGGATGCCGAACTCGACGACCCCGAAGATCACAATCCACTTGAGATTCTTCCACAGCGCGGGAAACTGACCCTGGCGCCACACAATGGGCGTGAGCAGCACGGCCACGGGAGCGGTGCGCAACAAGACGAGCACGCCCGGCTCGAGTTGGCGAACTGCTACGCGAATGAGCAGATAGGGGAGTCCCCAGATCACCGCCATAGCGAGAAAGAGGACCCAGCCACGACGCGACATCTGAGAAGAGTAGTGGTTGGGTGTGACAGTCCGGTGCAAAGGTGGGAGTGGACGAGAGCATATTCGGCGTTGCCGCTCCGCTGACTCGCCGCCTCACCCGACCGAAGGCGGCAACGACGTTCGTTCGCGTCACTCGGCGTGTCGATAAACACGACGACGTGACGTCCACCGCGACGTCGATCTCGAGCGGGGCGCACTTCGAGCCGGTGGAGCCCGAACCGCTCGCATTTGCTGGAGAAATCGCCACTCCGCGTATCCAGATTCACAAATTTTGAACTTTTCTTGGTTTGTGTGCATAAAATGGCATATGCGAATTGGCGTAATGGGCGCAACGGGCTACGCCGGAGCAGAGGTGCTGCGGCTCGCGTCGGCCCACCCTGACCTTGAGGTCTCATTGGTGACCGGCTCTTCGAGCATCGGTCAGCCCGTCGCCACGTCCGTGCCGGGACTCGCAGCCAGCTATCCCCGCCTGGTTGTTGACGCACCCGAGCGCATTTTCACTCAGGACCTCGATGTGGTTTTCCTCTGCCTGCCGCATGGCGAGAGCCAGAACTACGTACCGGAGCTCCGTCGACGAGGGGTGCAGGTCGTCGACCTCGGCGCTGACTTTCGTCTGAAGAACTCACTTGACTATCCGGCGTGGTACGGACACGAACACACCGCGAGCGACCTGCTTGCGACGGCGGTCTACGGCCTCGTCGAGCGCCACCGCAAGGAGCTCGTGGGCGCTGAGCTGATTGCCGTACCGGGGTGCTATCCCACGGCGAGCGCGCTCGCGCTCGGACCGTTCGTCGACGAAGGCGTGATCGAACGCGATGGCATCGTGATCAACGCGCTAAGCGGCGCCTCGGGCGCCGGGCGTGCGACGGCCGAGCGACTGCAGTTCTCGCGCCTCGCGGGCAACGCCGAGGCGTACGGCCTCTTGAGCCATCGTCACACCCCCGAGATCCAACAGGAGCTCGATGCGACGGTGCTCTTCACGCCGCACCTTCTGCCGGTGAGCCGCGGGATGCTGGTAACGGCCTATGGGCGTGTCACGACCTCGATCACGAGTGACGACGCACTTGGGCTGTTGCGCGCGACGTACGCGAACGATCCATTTATCGTCGTCACCGACGACGCGCCCTCGCTGAAAGATCCCCTTGGGAGCAACCTCTGCTTCGTGAGCGCGCGGGTTGACGAGCGCACCGGTTGGTTGGTCGCGTTGAGCTCGATCGACAACCTCGGCAAAGGCGCCGCGGGCCAGGCCATCCAGGCATGGAACGTCGCGACGGGTCGAGACGAAACGCTCGGGCTGCCACTGGCGGGGGTGACACCGTGAGTCGTTACGTTGTCAAACTCGGCGGCCACGCTCTCGACTCGCTGCAGCCCACGTCGCCGCTGCTCACCGCCCTCGCAAGCGACCTGCTCGAGCTGCGTGCTGAAGGAGCCCACGTCGTGATCGTGCACGGCGGGGGACCCCAGATCACTGACCTCCTCGAAGCAACGGGCCGCGTTACCCAGATTCACGAGGGACTGAGGATCACCGACGAGGAGACGATGGAGTACGTCGCCATGGCACTCAGCCGCGTGAACCTGCACCTGGTCGCCGCCCTCGTGCACAGCGGCCTCGCGTGCCTTGGACTCTCGGGTGTCGATAATGGGCTCCTGCGCGCGGAGCCCATTGGTCCGCCCTGGGGCCGCGTCGGGGCCGCCCCCAAAGTCGACGGCGAACTCATTGTGAACGTGTGGCGCGATGGACTGACGCCGATCGTGAATCCCCTCGCGCTCGACGCCGCGGGAGAGCTCGTCAACTGCAACGGCGACGTGGCCGCGGGGGCACTCGCCGCTGCGCTCGACGCGGAGCTGCTCGTGCTCTTGAGTGACGTCGATCAGCTGCGCGCCGATCCGAGCGCGCCGGCAAGCGCCCTGGACGTGGTGAGCGGCGAGGACGTCCGACGCCTCATTGACAGCGGCGCCGCGCGTGAGGGGATGCGCCCGAAGATGCTCGCGGCACTTGATGCCTTGGAGGGCGGCGCGCGCTCAGTGCTGCTCGCGAACGGGACGAGAGCGCACGCGCTGCGCGACGGGTTGGCGCGATCGATTCCGACGACAGAGGTAGTGCGATGACCCGACACTTCACGACCATTGAGGCGCTCTCGAACGAGGACCTCGCGTCCATCTACTCGCTCGCGACCAGTCCCTTTGACGACGAGACCCTAAAGGGCCAGGGCGTCGCGCTCGTCTTCGAGCGGCCCAGCCTGCGCACGCGCGCCTCGAGCTCCGCCGCGGTCCACGAGCTCGGTGGGTACGTGACGTTCTTCAGTGACGAGGAGATCGGACTCGACTCGCGCGAGAGCGCGGAGGACGTCGGACGAACGATCGCTGAGATGTACGCGATTGCGGGGCTGCGTGTGCGTGACCACGGCATCTTCGAGCGGATGAGCAAAGCGACCGACAACCGACTGTCGCTCATCAATCTCTTGAGCAACGCGGCCCACCCGACCCAGGCGGTGGCGGACGTTCTCACCATCGCCGACGAGTTCGCGAGCGGTGACGTGACCAAGCTCACCGGATTGGAAGTCGCCTACGTGGGCGACGCGACGAACGTCACCCGATCGCTCGCCGTTGCCCTCCTGCGACTGGGCGTGAACGTCACGGTCGGCGCGCCGGATGAGTACCAGTTGGCAGCAGACCTCGCTGAAGACCCCTTCGCCGTTCACGGTCCGGGCATTCTGCGGCAGTACGCTTCTGCTGCTGACGCCGTGAAGAACGCCGACGTTGTCTACACCGACGCGTGGGTATCGATGGGTCTTGAGGACGAGACCGATCGCCGGCGTTTCGATCTTGCGTCGTTCCAAGTGAACGACGTGTTGTTGACGCTCGCCAAGGAGAACGTCATCTTGCTGCACTGCCTTCCCGCACACCGCGGCGATGAGATCACGAACGAAGTACTCGACGGACCGCAGTCGCGCGTATGGCGACAGGTGTTTCACCGGCGTTCCGCGATGATGGGCGTGCTTCGCTGGATAAAAGGAGAGGTATGACCAAGACACAACGTCAACACCGAATCAGCGAGCTGATCGATCACGACGTCATTTCGACGGCGGCGCAGATCGTCGCGCGACTGCGCGAGGAGGGGATCGCGGCGACCCAGGCAACCGTCACGCGCGATCTCCAAGAGCTCGGAACCGTCAAGGTTCGTGACGAGCACGGCACGAGGAGAATCGTGCTCGCCGCGTCGCCCAAACTCGCCCCCGCGCCGCTCGATCACCTTCGTCGCATGATGGGCGAGTGGGTGGTGTCTGTCGACAGCTCGGCCAACCTGGTGGTCGTGCGCACCCCTCCGGGCTGCGCGCACGTGGTCGCTTCGGCGCTCGACCGCAGCGCCCTTTCGGGCGTACTCGGGTCGGTTGCGGGCGACGACACGATTCTCGTGATCTCCGCGGACGAGCAAGGCGGCAACAGGCTCGCAGAGGAGTTTCGTACGCTCGCGGGACTGAGTGATCTGATTGAACGGCAAGTGAAGGGATAGTGGAATGACAAAGCGCGTCGTGCTCGCCTACAGCGGGGGCCTCGACACGTCCGTCGCGGTGCGATGGATGATTCAAGAGTGGGGCGTCGAGGTCGTCTGCGTCCTCGTTGACGTCGGACAAGACGTCGACAAGTCCGAGAGCTTTGTCGACATCAAGTCGCGCGCGCTCGCGGCGGGAGCGATCGAGTGCGTCGTCGTCGACGCGCGCAAGGAGATGGCCGAAGAGTTCTGTGCCAAAGCGATCGCCGCGAACGCTCGCTACGAGGGCAAGTACCCCTTGGTGTCCGCGCTGTCGCGACCGGTGATCGTGCGCCACTTGGTCGCGCAGGCGAGGAAGTTCAACGCGTCGGCCGTCGCGCACGGATGTACGGGCAAGGGTAACGACCAGGTGCGCTTCGAAGTCGGCACGCAGGCGCTCGCGCCCGACCTCGAAGTACTGGCGCCTGCTCGTAACTGGGGCATGACGCGTGCTGACTCGGTCGACTTCGCTGAGAAGTGGGACATCCCGATTCGAGCGACCAAGGAGAAGATCTACTCGATCGACGAGAACCTGTGGGGCAGAGCGATCGAGTGCGGCGCCATCGAAGACCCGTGGGCTGAAGCGCCCGACGAGCCCTACACCCTGACGCGCATCACGGCCACCGATCCCGTCGAGCTCACGCTGAGCTTCACCGAAGGCGTGCCGACCGAGATCGACGGCGTCGCCATGGAGCTGGCGGACCTCATCGCCACGCTCAACGATCGCGCCGGGTCGACCGGCTTCGGTCGCATCGACATGGTGGAGAACCGTCGCGTCGGCATCAAGAGCCGCGAGGTCTACGAGTGTCCGGCGGCGCTCGCGCTGATCGCCGCCCACCTCGAGCTCGAAGACATGGTCTTGGAACGTGACCTGCGCCACGAGAAGGCGCGGCTCGAAACACGCTGGGCGGAACTTGTCTACGACGGCATGTGGTTCTCGCCGCTCAAGGAAGCCCTCGACGCCTTCGTCGAAGAGACCCAGCGTCACGTGACCGGTGACGTGCGGCTTCGCTTTGACGCGCCGGGTCTTCTGCGGGTGCTCGGACGACGCAGTCCGAAGGCGCTCTACGACTATGGTCTTGCGACCTACGACGCTGGCGACACCTTCCGTCACAGCGACTCCGAGGGCTTCGTCCGAATCTACGGACTCGGCGTGAAGACCTGGGCGCAGCGCCAGGGTGCAAAGAACGCGACCCCTCCGTCGTGACCCTGTGGAGCGGGCGCTTTACCTCGCCCATGGATAAGACCCTTTGGGATCTCTCAGAGAGCTACTCGTTCGACCACATGCTCTACGCCCACGACATCACGGGCAGTGAGGCTCATGTTCGCGGACTGCTCGCGGCGGGCCTCTTGGACGAGGGCGAGGCGACGACGCTCCTCGCGACGCTCGAAGAGATTCGAGGCGAGTTCGAAAACGGCACGTTCGTTCGCGCCGACAGCGACGAAGACATCCACATGGCGATCGAGCGGCGCGCGACCGAGCTCGCGGGTGGCGTCGGAGCGAAGCTGCACACCGCTCGTAGCCGCAACGACCAAGTGGCCACGACACTGCGCCTCTTTACTCGCGACGCGCTGAGCACGGTCGCTCGAGCGACGATCGAGCTCGTTGAAACGCTCGTCGCCATCGGGGTGGCATCACCGGAGGCGCGTTTGCCGGGGTACACCCACCTCCAACGCGCCCAGCCCGTACTGCTGAGTCATCACCTCAATGCGCACGCCTTCGCCTTGTTGCGCGACGTGGATCGCCTGCTCGATGCGAGATCGCGCCTCAACGTCTCACCGCTCGGTGCCGGGGCGCTCGCGGGAACGTCGCTTCCCATTGACCCGGCCGTCACCGCCGCGCTGCTGGGCTTTGACGCATCGTTCGCGAACTCGATCGACGCCGTGAGCGACCGCGACTTCGTCGCCGAATCGCTCTTTGACGTCGCGCTCCTCGGGATCCACCTCTCTCGCATGGGCGAAGAGTTGGTGCTCTGGACGTCGGCTGAGTTCAGTTTCGCCACGCTCGGTGACGCCTTCACGACCGGATCGTCAATGCTGCCCCAGAAGAAGAACAGCGATGTCGCGGAGCTCGCACGGGGCAAGAGCGGGCGACTCGTTGGCAACCTCACCGGGTTGCTCGTCGTCCTGAAGGGTCTGCCGCTCAGCTACAACCGAGATCTTCAAGAGGATAAGGAGCCCCTTTTCGACTCCTTTCGCCAGGTCGTGCTCGTGCTTCGCGGCCTGATCGGCGCGTACCAATCTATGACGTTTCGCGATGAGGTCGCGAGCGCCGCCGCCGCCGACGAGCTGCTAGTCGCGATCGACATCGCTGAAGAGCTGGTCGCCGAGGGGATACCGTTTCGCCAGGCGCACGAGCGGGTAGGTCAGTTGGTCGCTAAGGCCGAAGAGTCACATCGCTCATTTCGCGACGTGGTCTCGAGCACCCCCTTCTTTGAGCGCTTCGAGACGCTGTTTGAGAATGACGGTGCTCTGCGACGACGCAGTTCACCGGGAGCGTCGGGTCCGCTCGCTCGAGACGCGCAGTCTGCGCGTCTCCAGGCTGCTCTGGCGGAGGCAACGTCGCGACTCTGAGGGGTGAAGCCGGCTGAGGGCGTCGGTACCCGCCGCTCCCGCCGGTGGTACTACTACGACGTATCGAGGTGCGCTGACTGCCTTGGAGGACGAGGCGCAAGTCGGCAGACTGACGTCGGCGTCACGTCAGCCGTGGCGAGAGAGGTGCCAAGGTGGAGGGACTGGAGCTACGCACCGCGTGGTATCGCTACCGGGCGAACTTTCGGCGACGCCTCTCGGGCTCCTTGAGCGTGGCGCTGCTTGTCGGACTCGTGGGCGGCGTGGCCTTGGCGTCGTTGGCGGGCGCGAGGCGCACGGACTCGTCCTTCGCGGTCTACGTTGCGAGCACGCATCCCTCTACCGGGGGCGTCATCTCTCGCTACAACGACCCGGAGCTGGGAGTGGACACGGGCTACAACGCCACGCTCACCCGAAAGATCGCGCACCTACCGCTCGTCGAACGAAGCGCTTCCGCCATCATCTTTGACGGGAACATCGATCTCACCTCCATTCGAGGCGTGCGCTATCACCTCAGCCCGGGCGAGGAGCCGCCCACGTTCCTGGGTAGTTTCGATGGCGAGTACACGAGCATTGACCGCATCACGTTGGTCGCAGGCCGTGCGACCTCATCGCACAACGAAGCGCTGATGGACGTGCAGGCGGCCGACGAGCTTGGACTGCACCTTGGCTCAGTGATTCGAATCCCGTTTTACACCGACGCCGAGAACGATTCGCCCAAGGCTTCCAAGCCCTTCTTGACCGCCAAGGTGAAGATAGTGGGCGAGTTCGTCGCCAGCCGTAATGTCATCGAGAGCGACATCTCCGCACTCGGTGCGAGCGCCATCATCTTCTCTCCGGGCTTGACCCGCGAGCTTGCCCCGAAGTGCGCTACCGGTACCCAAACCTACTTCGTAACCAAAGGTGGAGACGCCAGCGTCAGACAAGTGTTGAAAGAGGTGTTCAAGATCGACCCGTTTGCCCAGCACTTCGGGGCACAGATCACGTCCCGCTCCTTTCCCATCGCGCAGCAATCGATCTCACCTGAAGCGATTGCGCTCGCTGTCTTTGGCGGCGTCACGGCGTTGGCCGCGCTCTTGATCGCGGCGCTCATGATCGGACGACTCTTGAGGATGGGCGCTGCAGAGTTGGACACGCTTCGCGCCCTAGGCGCCTCTCCAAGGATGATGCTCGCGGACGAGCTGCTTGGCGTGCTCGCGGCGCTGGTGATAGGATCACTGCTGGCCGTCGGTGTGGCGGTTCTGCTTTCTCCCCTAGCGCCGCTCGGCGCCGTGCGTTCGGTCTACCCAGATCGAGGCTTCGCGTTCGACTGGACCGTGCTCGGGCTCGGGTTCGTTGTGTTGGTGGTGGGCTTGGGTGTGCTTGCCGCACTCCTTGCCCGACGCGAGGTTCGAGCGACCTACCACAATCGTTTGCTCGCAAACAAGACGGAAGGGCGACTGATCCGCTCGGTCGCTAACTCGGGACTTCCGATTGCCGCGGTGACAGGAATTAGGTTCGCGCTCGAGCCCGGGCGAGGGCGAAGCGCGACGCCCGTGCGATCGGCCACCCTCGGCGCGGTGCTTGCCGTCTGCGCGTTGGTAGCGACGGTGACGTTCGGGGCCAGTCTCGACAGCCTCGTCGCGCACCCCGCGCTGTACGGGTGGAACTGGAACTACGCGCTCTTGTCAGGATTTGGAGGTGACGAGGACCTACCAGGTCCACAAGTAACGAAACTGCTCGATCACGATCACGACATACTGCACTGGTCGGGCGCCTACACGGCGAGGTCCACAATTGATGGCCAGCAGATTTCGGCACTGGTTGAGAATCCCGGGTCGCTGGTGCAGCCGCCACTGCTCTCGGGCCACGGCCTTACCGCGGCCAACCAGATCGTCCTCGGCACGTCGACGCTCACCTCGCTGCACCTGCGAGTGGGCGACTCCGTCGTGTTCGACAACGGCGTATCAAAGACATTGACGCTAAAGGTCGTCGGTACGATGACGATGCCCGCAGTCGGTCAGGACTCGGGACTGGGACAGGGTGCCCTGGTCGCCACCAGCGATTTTCCAACTTCGCTGCTCAATCTCCAAGACTCCACGATTCCCGGACCTAACGCGATTCTCGTTCGAGTGCGACCTGGGATAGCTCCGTCGCTGTCTCGCGACTCGCTCGAGAGCATCAATAGGGCGGTGAACAGGATCCCCGCGGCGCAGGGCGCGGCGGGAGGCGTCATCGCGGTGCTTCGTCCGGCCGAGATCGTGAACTTTCGATCGATGGGCACCATCCCCGCAGTGCTTGCGTCCGGCTTGGCCGTGGGGGCAGTGGCGGCACTTGGCCTGACGCTCGTTACCTCGGTGCGACGACGCCGGCGCGACCTGGCCCTCCTCAAGTCGATGGGTTTCACGCAACGACAGCTGGCCGCGTCGATCGCGTGGCAGTCAAGCATTGCCGCTTTGATCGGCTGCGTGGTGGGGATTCCGCTGGGCGTGCTGGTGGGTCGATCACTGTGGATCTCATTTGCGAGGAGTATCAATACCGTCCCCGCTCCGGCGGAGCCTGGTTGGACCTTGGTGTTGATCGGCGTGGGCGCCCTGGTGTTCGCGAACCTCGTCGCGGCCATTCCGGGGCGCATTGCGGCGCGTACCTCGACCGCGCTCGTCCTGCGAGCCGAGTGACGTAGCGCACTGACGTCGATCGGGGCGCGCCGATTGTCACAGGTCTCTGTGAGAGTAGGTGCGTGCCGCGCTCCATTACGCTTCGCCTCTACAGTGAAACGACATGGTCGAACGCCTCTTAACACCGTCGAAGATCACGGCGTGGCTCGGCTGTTCGCACTTCCTCTCGCTGCGCAATCAGGTCGAGTCGGGGCTTTTAACGCCTCGCCAGACGCCCCTCAATGCGCTCGCCGAGATCCTTATAGAAAAGGGCAACCAACACGAGCAGAGCTGCCTCGATGACTATGAGGCGCTGGGTAAGACCGTCTACGAGGTCCCGGGACGCAACGCGAACGAATCCTTTGAAGCGTGGGTCACGCGCGTGCGCGGCTCACTCGAGACGGGATTTGACGTCATCTATCAGATGCCCTTTCTGCACGAAGGCGTGCGCGGCATCGCTGACTTCCTTATTCGTGTCGACGAGCCGGGCTACGCGGTCTACGAACCGGTCGACGCCAAGCTCACTCGCACAAAGGCGAAGCCCGGTCACGTGCTGCAGCTCTGTTTCTACGCGGAAGCCATCGCGGCGCTCACGGGCGCTGCGCCTCGTCGCATGCACGTCTGGCTCGGGTCGGGGACTACCGAGTCGCTGACCGTGGAAGAGTTTCTGCCGTACTGGCGACGGCTTCGGCGCCAGTTGGAAATGACGCTCGACGCTGACGTGACCAGGGTGGAAACGCGTCCGCGACTCTGTGAGAGCTGCGAGTATTGCGAGTTCCAGGCGCACTGCGAGGCGCAGTGGCGCGCCGAGGACGCGCTCGCGTTCGTGGCCAACTCGCGTGAGAGCGAGCGCCAGGTCCTCGAAGCGGCGGGCGTCGTAACCATTGCCCAACTCGCTACGCGAAGCGAAGAGGTGGCTGACCTCCGTGAGGAGAAGCGCCGTCGCTTGACGAGTCAGGCGGCGCTGCAGGTCGCTTCGAGATCCGCGAGTAATGCGCCACCCGCCTTCGAGTTCATCGACGGGAGCGAAGACCCCGTCTACGGGCACGGCTTTGAGTTCATGCCCCAACCCGACGATGGTGACCTTTTCTTCGACTTTGAAGGCGACCCCTTCTGGACGCCCCAGCACGACCTCATGTTCCTCGCGGGCCTGCTCTACCAGGACGCCATGGGGGAGTGGATCTATGACGAACGATGGGCGCACAACCGGGCCGACCAGCAGTCGATGATCAAGGGTCTCGTCGAGTTCTTCGCTGTCCGTGCGGAGCAATTTCCGCGCATGCACGTCTACCACTACAACCACACCGAGAAGTCGGCGATCGAGCGGCTGATGCGTGAAACCGAGGACGAGAACCTCTTTGAGAGCCTCGTCGAGCGAGGCCTGTTTGTCGACCTCTTTACGGTGGCGAAGAACGCCGTGCGTGTGGGGACCGAGTCGTACGGACTCAAGCACCTCGAGCACCTTGTCGGGTACGAGCGAAGTGCCGGCATCGAACAGGGCGCGGGCGCGGTCGTTGAGTACGAGGAGTGGATGCGTGAGGGCCACGACGGGCGCCTGCGCGACATCGCTCGCTACAACCGCGACGACGTCGAGGCGACGAAGGCGCTACGAGACTGGCTGATCGACCGTCGCCCGCAAGGACTGGCCTGGCGCGAGGCGATCTTGAGTCGAGAGACGTACGAGCTCGACACTGACGAACTCGTAGAGGGCCTGCACCGCTTCCCTGAGCACGGGCCGCAGTACCTTCTCGGCGATCTCCTCAACTACTGGCGCCGAGAGCGATCCGCGGACGTGACCCCGAAGTACGTGGCGCTCAACGGTGACTACTCAGTGCTCTACGAGAACCTCGACTACGTGGCCGGGCTCGAGGTCGTGCGCGTGGACGAACCGGTGGGGCGCGAGCGCACGCCGAGGTTGGTGCTCACGTGGCCCGAACAGACCGTTGACCGATCGCTCGAAGTGGGCGGCGACGTGCTCTACGCGGGCGTCGGCACACCGTATGGGAAGGCGTCCATCACGTCGATCGACGCCGATCGACGTGAGCTCTCGCTTCGCTGGGGAGCGGTGCAGCAAGAGGGCGGGGGAGTACCCACGGCGCTCACGCGCGACCGGTACTTTCGCCCGGGGGCGAAGGCGTCGGTGCTCAAGGACCTCGCCCGTCAGGTGCTCACGCCCGAAGAACACGGTGCACCGAGTCGTCTCGCGCTGGCGTTGCTCGCTCGAGAGACACCGCGCTTTGTCGAGGGGAAGGGACCTCGCGACGGCATCTTCTCTGACGACCTCGATTCGGTGTACGCGTGGGTGGACGATCTCGACGAGAGCTTCGTTTCCTTCCAAGGCCCCCCGGGCACGGGCAAAACCTACAGCGGCTCGCACATCATCCATCACCTCATCGTGACCGGCAAGCGCGTAGGCGTCGTCGCGATGAGCCATCACGCGATCGACAATCTGATGTCGGCGACGTATGACGTCTTCGAAGCGGCGGGAGACCTCGACAAGCTTCGCGCACTGCGCTGGCAGAACGATGACGACGAGGCAACGGCGCTCGAGTTCGTCACGTGCTCGAAGAAGAATCCCGATCTTCTCTCTGAGGAGTACAACCTCATTGGCGGCACGGCGTGGCTGTGGGCGAAGCAGGAGATGCGCCAACACCCCGTTGACGTGCTCATCGTTGACGAGGCCGGTCAGCTCGCCCTCGCCGACGCCGTGGCGTCGTCCAACGGCGCACGGAACATGATCCTGCTCGGCGACCCGTTGCAGCTGAGTCAGGTCGCCAAGGCCGAACACCCGGACGGATCGGGAGCGAGCGTCCTACAGCACGTGCTCGGCGAGCACCTAACCATGCCGAACGTTCAAGGTGTGTTCATCGCCGAAACCTGGCGTCTGCACCCTGACGTCTGTCGGTTCATCTCCCAGCAGATCTACGAGGGGCGCCTGACGAGCAACGAGGGGTGCTGGCAGCAGTCAACCGAGTTCGGTACGGGCCTGCGATGGATCGAAGCGCACCATCGTCGCCGTTCGACCGAGTCAGTCGAAGAAGCAGAGCTCGTCGCTTCGCAGATCGCTCAGATGGTCGGCACCACGTGGGTGAACCAGAAGCGCGAAGCGCGAGCGCTCGAGCCGCGCGATTTCATGGTGGTCGCGCCCTACAACGACCAGGTCAACATGATGCGCTCGCGCTTCCAATCAGAGCCCCGATTAGCCGGCGTGCAGGTCGGCACGGTCGACAAGTTCCAGGGCCGTGAGGCGCCGGTCGTGTTCTTTACGATGACGACGTCGTCGGCCGAGGATATGCCGAGGGGACCGGAGTTTCTCTTTTCGCGCAACCGCTTGAATGTCGCCGTCTCTCGAGCAAGGTGCCTCGCGTTCCTCGTCTGCACCGAAGACCTGCTCAATTCGAGAGCTTCAGACCTCGACGACATGCGCCTGATCTCCACGTTGAGTGCGTTTGTCGAGTACGCGCAGGCAGAAAGCCGCTGAGTCAGCACTCTTCGTGAGGGAATGAACAAGCGTCCCGGATCGTGATCAAACTGGGACGTCAAAGCGGTCATTGGGCGACGCGGGAACTGCTAGGATGGTAATCCTGCCTTCAGCGAGGGTGGCGAACGACTTGCGTCGTGAAACCAAGCGCTAGTAGGGTAGGTATCCCGCCACTCGGGTAACGAGTGGCGGAATCGACGGAGCAATCCCGAGATGGTGTACTTCGCACCTCCGACTTCGGTCGCGTGTGTTGTCGCTCCTTGAAAACGGAAGAACGAGAGCCAAAAGCCAGTACGGGCGACGATGGGCTGATCTAACAGAACACGTCGTTCGTCAAAGAAGTATTGCAGTAGGCAAGGTTCGCACCCCGTGTGAGCCTTGTTGTCAGGCGAGTATTAGAGTCGCTCGTCTGGCTCTCTGATTTCTTAGAGAACTTCGGTTCTCGAAGGATCTTGATGGAGAGTTTGATTCTGGCTCAGAATGAACGCTGGCGGCGTGCTTAACACATGCAAGTCGAACGGAATCCAAGGAGCTTGCTCCGAAAGATTTAGTGGCGAACGGGTGAGTATCACGTGAGCAACCTGCCCCGAAGATTGGGATAACACCGGGAAACCGGTGCTAATACCGAATACCCTCCACACATCGCATGATGAGTGGAGGAAATGTTTTTCGCTTCGGGAGGGGCTCGCGGTCCATCAGCTTGTTGGCGGGGTAACGGCCCACCAAGGCGTCGACGGATAGCTGGTCTGAGAGGACGATCAGCCACACTGGAACTGAGACACGGTCCAGACTCCTACGGGAGGCAGCAGTGGGGAATCTTGCGCAATGGGCGAAAGCCTGACGCAGCAACGCCGCGTGAGGGACGAAGGCTTTCTGAGTTGTAAACCTCTTTCGACAGGAACGATTGTGACGGTACCTGTAGAAGAAGCACCGGCCAACTATGTGCCAGCAGCCGCGGTGATACATAGGGTGCAAGCGTTATTCGGATTTATTGGGCGTAAAGAGCTCGTAGGCGGTTCAATAAGTGACGTGTTAATCCCCCAGGCTTAACCTGGGGCCGCCACGTCAAACTGTTGTGACTAGAGTTTGGTAGGGGATCACGGAACTCCTGGTGTAGCGGTGGAATGCGCAGATATCAGGAAGAACACCAGTAGCGAAGGCGGTGATC
The DNA here is from genome assembly GCA_963724865.1 of uncultured Acidimicrobiaceae bacterium. GTDB lineage: Bacteria > Actinomycetota > Acidimicrobiia > Acidimicrobiales > RAAP-2 > RAAP-2. The sequence continues at coordinate 27,720 of CAVRWO010000020.1, forward strand.
TGGGCCAATACTGACGCTGAGGAGCGAAAGCGTGGGGAGCGAACAGGATTAGATACCCTGGTAGTCCACGCCGTAAACGGTGGGCACTAGGTGTGGGGACTTTTCAACGGTTTCCGCGCCGCAGCTAACGCATTAAGTGCCCCGCCTGGGGAGTACGGTCGCAAGACTAAAACTCAAAGAAATTGACGGGGGCCCGCACAAGCAGCGGAGCATGTGGCTTAATTCGATGCAACGCGAAAAACCTTACCTAGATTTGACATGCTGGGAAAAGCCACAGAGATGTGGTGTCCTTCGGGGCCCAGCACAGGTGGTGCATGGCTGTCGTCAGCTCGTGTCGTGAGATGTTGGGTTAAGTCCCGCAACGAGCGCAACCCTTGTTCTATGTTGCCAGCACGTTATGGTGGGGACTCGTAGAAGACTGCCGGGGTCAACTCGGAGGAAGGTGGGGACGACGTCAAGTCATCATGCCCCTTACGTCTAGGGCTGCACACATGCTACAATGGGCGGTACAGAGGGCTGCTAAACCGCGAGGTGGAGCCAATCCCTAAAACCGCTCTCAGTTCAGATTGCAGGCTGCAACTCGCCTGCATGAAGTTGGAGTTGCTAGTAATCCCGGATCAGCACTGCCGGGGTGAATACGTTCCCGGGCCTTGTACACACCGCCCGTCAAACCACGAAAGTTGGCAACACCCGAAGCCGGTGGCCTAACCGCAAGGAAGGAGCCGTCGAAGGTGGGGTCAGTGATTGGGGTTAAGTCGTAACAAGGTAGCCGTACCGGAAGGTGCGGCTGGATCACCTCCTTTCTAAGGAGCACATCTGTCCACTAGGGACAGACAGCTACCGAGTTGAATGCTGGCTAGTTGGCTGTTCGGTTTAGCCATCGCGAAATATCCCTCACTTCGGTGTCGGTGATTCGGTCAGGTGACGGCCCAACAGGCTGACTCTCGTCTTCCGTTTTGGAGGAGCGACTGCTCCTTCGAATGATGCCCCCTGGGGCCACTCATTCCCCGACGTTCCTCACGCGACAGAGGTCTTTACTCGCGTAACGGTAGAGCGTCGGTGCGCTGATCTTTGAGAATTCTAGAACGAGCACGAGCATCTATATTTTTAAAAATATCAATTTCTCCAAGCTACAAAGAGTCAACGGTGAATGCCTTGGCGTCTAAAGCCGATGAAGGACGTGGATGACTGCGATAATCCATGGGGAGCTGTCTATCAAGCATTGATCCATGGGTGTCCGAATGGGAAAACCTTGTACCCGTCATGGGGTGCAACTCCCGCCTGAATATATAGGGCGGGTTGAGGGAACCGGGTGAATTGAAACATCTCAGTAACCCGAGGAGAGGAAAACAAAAGTGACTCCCTGAGTAGCGGCGAGCGAAACGGGAAGAGCCTAAACCGAGCTGGTGTTAAAGCACTGGGCGTTGCCAGTTCGGGGTTGTGGGATTTACTAGAAGGAACCAGCAACCTTCACAGAGTTACAAAATTGCGTCGTAGCGGAAGTACCTGGAAAGGTACGCCACAGAGGGTAACGGCCCCGTACGCGAAACGGCAAGATCTCTGAGTGAACTCCCGAGTAACGCCGGATCCGGGAAAGCCGGCGTGAATCTGTCAGGACCATCTGATAAGGCTAAGTACTCATAGACGACCGATAGTGAACAAGTACCGTGAGGGAAAGGTGAAAAGTACCCCGGGAGGGGAGTGAAATAGAACCTGAAACCGTTGATTTACAATCAGTTAAAGAGTCGTCACAGCGTTACGACGCTGTGGCCTCGATAGCGTGCCTTTTGAAGAATGAGCCAGCGAGTTGTGGTACGTGGCGAGGTTAACCCGAGAGGGGTAGCCGAAGCGAAAGCGAGTCTGAATAGGGCGTTCAGTCGCGTGCTGCAGACCCGAAGCCGAGTGAGCTTGCCATGGGCAGGTTGAAGCGGGGGTAAAACCCCGTGGAGGACCGAACCCACCTCAGTTGAAAATGAGGGGGATGACCTGTGGTAAGGGGTGAAAGGCCAATCAAACTCGGTGATAGCTGGTTCTCCCCGAAATGCATTTAGGTGCAGCGTCAGTCGTTCAGCATCGGAGGTAGAGCACTGGATGGGCTAGGGGGCCTACAAGCTTACTGACCCCAACCAAACTCCGAATGCCGATGCTCCAGAGACTGGCAGTGAGACCACGGGGGATGAGCTTCGTTGGTCGAGAGGGAAACAGCCCAGATCTTCAGCTAAGGCCCCAAATTCTGGACTAAGTGGAAAACGATGTGAGAACGCTCAGACAGCCAGAAGGTTGGCTTAGAAGCAGCCACCCTTTAAAGAGTGCGTAATAGCTCACTGGTCGAGTGGTCTTGCGCGGATAATGTAACGGGGCTCAAGTCCAGAGCCGAAGCTAAGAATTGCGTCTTTTGACGTAGTGGTAGGGGAGCGTCGAACCTGCTGTGAAGCGGAGGTGTAAACCTACGTGGAGCGCGTTCGAGTGAGAATGCTGGTATGAGTAGCGAGAGAGGGGTGAGAAACCCCTCCGCCGTAAGCCCAAGGGTTCCTGGGGAAGGCTAATCCCCCCAGGGTCAGTCGGGAGCTAAGGCGAGGCCGAAAGGCGTAGTCGATGCACAACAGGTTGATATTCCTGTACCACCGTGTCCACGCCCATTCCAAAGTGGGGGTACTAAGGGGCTGACCTTCGGGTCGAACCGACCAGCCCCGCGGCGGAAAGCGAAGGAGGGACGGAGGAGGATAGGTGAGCCCAGGCGTTGGTTGTCCTGGGGTAAGTGTGTAGGGCGAGGTGTAGGCAAATCCGCACCTCACGTGCCTGAGACACGATGCCGAGCCGCTTAGGCGAAGTCACTGATTCCATGCTCCCAAGAAAATCTTCTAGCGAGTTGACACGGTGCCCGTACCCCAAACCGACACAGGTGGGCGGGTAGAGAATACCAAGGCGATCGGGAGAACTGTAGTTAAGGAACTCGGCAAAATGCATCCGTAACTTCGGGAGAAGGATGGCCTTACTAGCGTGAAGGACCTCGCGTCCGGAGCGTGAAAAGGTCGCAGAGAATTGTGGGTAGCGACTGTTTACCAAAAACACAGGAGCGTGCTAAGTCGTAAGACGACGTATACGCTCTGACGCCTGCCCGGTGCTGGAAGGTTACGGGGATCGGTTAGCTTTCGAGCGAAGCTGAGAACCTAAGCCCCAGTAAACGGCGGCCGTAACTATAACGGTCCTAAGGTAGCGAAATTCCTTGTCGGGTAAGTTCCGACCTGCACGAATGGCGTAACGACTTCCCAACTGTCTCAACTACAGACCCGGCGAAATTGAAGTACGAGTAAAGATGCTCGTTAGCTGCATCAGGACGGAAAGACCCCGTGCACCTTTACTACAACTTGATGTTGGGTTTTGGTTCAGTTTGTGTAGGATAGCTGGGAGGCTGTGAAGCGTTGGCGCTAGTCAACGTGGAGCCACTGTTGAAATACCAGCCTTTCTGCGCCGGAACCCTAACCTTGGTCCGTGATCCGGATCAGGAACAGCGTCAGGCGGGTAGTTTGACTGGGGCGGTCGCCTCCTAAAATGTAACGGAGGCGCCCAAAGGTTCTCTCAGGCTGGTTGGCAATCAGCTGTTGAGTGCAATGACACAAGAGAGCTTGACTGCGAGACTTACAGGTCGAGCAGGTACGAAAGTAGGGCATAGTGATCCGGCGGTTGCTTGTGGAAGCGCCGTCGCTCAACGGATAAAAGGTACGCCGGGGATAACAGGCTCATCTTCCCCAAGAGTCCATATCGACGGGAAGGTTTGGCACCTCGATGTCGGCTCGTCGCATCCTGGGGCTGAAGCCGGTCCCAAGGGTTGGGCTGTTCGCCCATTAAAGCGGTACGCGAGCTGGGTTCAGAACGTCGTGAGACAGTTCGGTCCCTATCCGATGCAGCCGTAAGAGATTTGAGAAAGGTTGTCCCTAGTACGAGAGGACCGGGACGAACGCAGCTCTCGTGTGACAGTTGTCCTGCCAAGGGCATGGCTGTTTTGCGACCTGCGGGTGGGATAAGCGCTGAAAGCATCTAAGTGCGAAGCCCGTTTCAAGATTAAATCTCTCACTGGATAACCAGGTAAGGCCCGTGGCCAGACGACCACGTTGATAGGCCGGAAGTGTAAGTGCGGTAACGCATTCAGCTGACCGGTACTAATCGGCCGAGGGCTTGGAGTTTGATGTTCGTGCTCGTTCTAGGACGCTCAAGGAGCCGGGAGACCGGTTTCGGAGCCACGAAAGTGGCCGGGCGCACATGATTTCCGGTGGTTATGGCGGTGGAGATATACCTGTTCCCATTCCGAACACAGCAGTCAAGCCCACCAGCGCCGATGGTACTTGGGGGTCCCCCCCTGGGAGAGTAGGTCGCCGCCGGGATTTCTTGAAAAACCCCCACCGAAAGGCGGGGGTTTTTCGCATTTTCGGAGGGGCGTTACGGTAATCAAGCGTTCGTGCAGAACAAGGATGGTTTGGTGACCTCTCCTTCTCGCTGGCGTTTGTGGCTCGTTGCTGTGCTGATGTTGGGCGCCACCCTTACGGCTGTTCCAGACGCTGGTGGGTCGACGCCGACGGGGGTAACGCCAGCGATGCTGACTCGAGCGGGGACATCGGGCGTCCTCTACATGGTCGCGTCGTCCAGATGCGCCAAGCGGACGTGCGCGCGGATGTACCGCACCACCATCGCCATGACCAGCTTCGAGCGCGTAACACTGCCGCCGGTGACCAGAGTGCGTAATCCGGCGAATTCGGCCACCCGTTCCGATGGTTTTCGTCCACCCGAGCGAGGGAGTCGGAGGTCGCGTAGCGACCGACGCTGTTGTGAGTAAATGGGTCCCTCTGCTCACCTCCTTTTGGTCATCGTAGAACAGTTCGTCTTCATCGTCGTGGGCGTCGATTTCTATGCGTCACTTCTCGCGTTTCGATGCTGTTGTTGTCGTGCGTCGACGCGATTCCCCAACGAGTTCGATGCGGTGCGCGCGCTCTAAGAGACGATCGAGAATGGCGTCAGCGACTGTTGGATCACCGAGTCCCTCGTGCCAGTGATTGACGGGTAGTTGCGACGTGACGATGGTGGACTTCGTTGTGCGGTCCTCCACGACTTCGAGCAGGTCGGCCGCGTGATCGTCGGTGAGACTGCGGATAAGGAAGTCGTCGAGCACCAACACGTCACAGCGCGCGAGTGAGCTCATCACTTTGGCCAGTCGTCCGTCCGCACGCGCCAGAGCGAGATCATCGAGCAGTCGGGGCACGCGCAGATAGAGTGCGCGGTGGCCGTCGCGAATGGCGCGCTGCGCGAGCGCGCAGGCGATGAACGTCTTGCCGACGCCCGTGGGTCCGACGATCATGACGTTGTGGTGGTGCTCCACCCACTTCGAGTCGACCATCGACAGAAACGTGGCCTTCTCGAGTCCGCGGGTGCTCGTGAAGTCGATATCTTCGATGACGCCGCGACTACGAAGCTTCGCGAGTTTCAAGACGCGCTCCAGTCGTCGGTTCTCTCGCTGGAGCAGCTCGCGGTCGACCAGGAGACCGAGTCGGTCCTCGAAACTCATGGTGGCGTAGTCGGGATGCTCTCGTTGTTCGACCAGCCCATTCGCCATAGCCGGCAGTCGCAGGGTCTTTAGACCTTCAACAGTGGTGTAGTGCAACATGGTTCTCCTTCTATTGGTAGTAGTTCGGTCCCCGCAGGTTGTGGTGGGTGACGCGAGGGCGAGGGGACTCACGTCGAAGCGGTTGCTGGTCGAGCCCGTGTTGGAGAATTGACGCAACGGACTTATAGCTAAACGAGCGCAGGGCGAGCGCTCGCGCACAGGCGTCGTCCAGTCGACGGGATCCGTATTTCTTCTCGAGGCGAATGACGCCCAAGGCCGATCGGTAACCCTGTTCGGGGTGGGGCCGGCTCTTCATCAACGCCTCGATGAAGGTCCCCGTCGAGGGACCGTTCTTCGTGGCCCAGGCCACGATGCGCTCGGGCGTCCACTCGAGGTGACGCCGGTGCGAGTCGGGCATGTGACCAGGCTCGGTCGTGTGACGGCCCGGAAAATAGCTGCGCTGGTGGGACGCGACGCGCGTGTTGTTGAAGAAGATCTCGATGGTGGTGGCAGTGGCGCGCACCTCGACGATCTGGCCGGCCAACCGGTAGGGGACGCTATAAAAGTGTCGCATCAGCTCGAAGTGGTAGTCAATGCTGACGCGCGCTTTTTTCCAGGTGGCGAACTCATAGGGCTCTGCGGGCAGTGGTCGTAGCGCCGGGCGATCGAGCTCTTCATAGAGTGAACGACGTGACCCCGGCAGCTTCTTGAAGGGCTTGTCATTGACGCGTTCGACTAACGCAGCGATCACTTCGTTCAGCTCACTCAGACTGGTGAAGTGACGATGACGAAGCACCGCGATGATCCAGCGCTCGACCAGTTGCACGCCGGCTTCGACTTTGGCCTTGTCGCGCGGTTTGTAGGGGCGCGCGGGAATGACCACCGTGCCGTAGTGCTCGGCCATTTCAAAGTAGGTGGCGTTCACGTCGGGTTCGTAGCGATGCGCTTTGGTGACGGCGCTGCGCAGATTGTCGGGCACCAGGACCGCACTCACGCCGTTCATGAACTCGAAGGCGTGCACGTGAGCGTTCACCCAGTGAATGAGTTCTTGAGAGCGCAGCGCTTCGCAGTAGAGATAGTTGGACGCACCGAGCACGCTGACGAAGAGTTCCGCGTGAAACGACACTTCGAGCGTGCGCTCGTCGTAGATGGGAATGGTGAGTCCGGGAAAGTCGATGAAGAGCTTCTCACCGGCCTTGTGGTCGTGGCGCATGGTGACGCTCAGGTGTCGACGCCAGGTGCGATAGAGATGACAGAACTGCGAATAGGAGTAACCGTCGCCAGGGTGTTGCTCTAGATGTTCCAGCCAGAGCAGTTGCAGCGTCACTCCCTTCTTCGCGAGCTCTCGTTTCACGTAGCTGAAGTCGGGGTGGGAACGAGTGGTCTCTCCGGCGACCGGTCGAAAGAGTCGGGCCTCCAACTCGGTGTCGTCGAGTTCATTCGCGACCTCCCAAGTGACGTTGGCGGCGAGGGCGCGCGAGACGAGATCGTTCACGCTCGAACGCGGCACCGACAGACTGACTGAGGTCGCTCGACGGCTGACGTTATCTCGCAGCACGAGACGAAGAACGTTACGAATCTGGCGCATGGTTGTATGGGGACGGGGCATCGGCAACTCCTCTTGGACTTGGTGGTTCAAAGAAGAATTGTCGATGCCCTTTTAGATCACGCGAGCGCCGTGTTTAGCCCCTTCCGAGGGTGGCCGACAACCCCAGAATGGGTGGCCGGAAACGACCAGAATGGCCGGCCGGAAACCACCAGAATCGCCACGCAGCAAAGGACGAGATCATCGTGACGTCGGTGAGCTGCAAACCTCGAACTATGGACTGCAGTCAGTACACCACACGACGCATGGCCCTCGACGGCACCGACTGGGTGACGCTGCCTCGACTGTGGCGAACCGGTTTCGCAAACAACGACATCGCGTATGGGCCGTCCGTCGCGGTGTACGGCGACACGATTTGGGAGCTCCAGACCGGCAGGGGCAACTATCTCTGGACGTCGCACAACAACGGCCGCACCTTCACACGAGCGGCAACGCCAGAGTTGGGAAGTACTGCCGGGTGCACTTTCACCGTGGAGTCGTCACAGTCCCTCTGGGCCGAGTGTCCCACGGGCATGGAGATCTCTTTTTTGCATTCGAGCGATGGTGGTGCGCGGTGGACAACGGTGCCGACGCACCAGTTCATGGGTACCGGCGGAGGGACCTTCGTCCCAGTGTCAGCTGAAGTCGCGTACCTCGACTACGGAGCTCTCGAAAAAGGGCCGGATCTTCTTCGCATCTCCAAAGGCGGTCTCGTGGAGACTCCAGTCAGCGATGTTCGGTGTGAGGACGTGTATCCGCTCATCTTCATCACGGAAGCCCGCGGGTTGATGCTGTGCGTCGACTACCCCTCGACCACTCTGTTCAAGACCGACGACGGGGGAGTCCGTTGGAGCAAGGTGACGCTACCGATTGGGTAGTTGGTTGCACACAACTTTTAGCCGGACCTTATCGGTTGGCGAACGTTATCGACTGGGTGCGGCGTATTGTTGGGTGCTGCGATTGCGCAGTAAGCGTGCGAGCGCTCGCCCTGAGCACGTGCGACAAGAACGACCACATCATGGATCATGCGACGACCACGAGACCGCGCGCGTCGGCGAAAGGTAGAACGGGAAAACGTCGTCGGCGGTTGCGACGAGTGGTTTCCCTCTTCGTCCTTGCTGTCGTAGCGGCCGGGTTGTTGATGATCGGCGAACCACAGTTCAATCCGTTTCGGGGGCCCACCGCAGCAGAGATCGCCCGCGCTGACGTCGCTGCGGCAGCGGCAGTTTCACCGCTGCGCGGCCGCATCGTTCAGATTGCTGAGGACCAAGTCGGCTACACGACAGATCCTTCGAGCACCTACTGCAACAAGTACAGCGCATACTGGTATGCCGGTACTGACGACTGCGGCAACTCGAACCGGAGCGAAGAGTGGTGCGCCGACTTCGCCGGCTGGGTCTGGGAGGAGGCCGGCGCCGAGGTGGACTACCAGTTCATCAGCGGCGACCTGAACTCCTCGTCGGCGAGCTTCTACGAGTGGGGTGTTGCGCACGGCACCTGGCATCCTTTGGACTCCGGTTACGTACCTGAACCGGGCGACGTGGCCGTCTACGGGCTCGATAGCTCCACGCTCGTCGCCCAGCACGTCGCGATCGTGGTGAGCGACTCGCGCGGGGACAAGGGCCCGGATGTCGTGAACGGCGACGGCGATCACACTGGGTTCAGCGTGGTCGAAGGAGGAAATGATGAGTACAAAGCTGACGCTCCGGGTGCCCCTGCGTATCTGTCCGGATTCGTGTCGCCCACACCGAGAACTTCGTAACGACATTCTCACTGATCGGTGCAGCGAACCGTGAAGAGCGTTTGCTTTTATTGATTATCTACGCATCAACGACCGAGAAACTACGGGAGAAACTTCTGCTGTGAAGGTCCTGTGAAGTCAACGTTCGTAACGCAATTGGCATCGTTTTTGCAACAGCGATGCGGGTCTCGGGTGGTAGACACGATATACGGTCTAATGACCAAAAGTGCAGTCGCATCACATATATGAGGAGATGCTTATGAATATCAAGATGAACCGAAGAGGACCTGGACGTTCCGTCCACTCGAGAGCCAAGGCTCTCCTCGGAGTAGGCGCCGCTTCCGTACTCGTTGTTGCTGGTATCGCTCTCGCGGGCGTGCTGCCAGCTTCGGCGGCCACCTCTCTCACCTTTTCTGCGCTGTCGCCGACGAGCGTATTCGCCAATGAGGCGTTCTCCTTCAACATCACAGTGAATGGCGGGACGAGCGGCGACACCATCACGATCACGTCAACGAACTGCACTTTTGGTGCAGGCGAGACACTCGTTGGCACCTACACCAGCGGCGTGGTGGACTTCTCCGGCATTGAGTTCACCACGGCAAACGCTGCTTGTAATCTGACAGCGACTGACAACAACGGTGGCACGGGAACGAGCTCAATAGACGTGACCGCCTTCGGAGCTCCCGACAAGATCGCATTCAAGACGGCTCCACCATCCACCGTTCCAGCTAACAGCGCTATCACCCCCGCATTCACCGTTGCGACCGAGGACCAGTACGGAAACGTCGTGACGTCGGGGACCGGTAGTGCCGACGCCATCCAGATCGTTTCGTCGTGCGCGCTGGGCGGTACGATCGCCGAGGGGGAAATAGCAGGTGTCGCAACCTTTAACGCGCTCACCATTAACGCAGTCTCAACGTGCTCGCTCACCGCGGAAGACACCACCTCCCCGGACAACGCGTTCACCGTATCGAGCGGCGCGATAACAGTGACTGCGGGTGCGCCAACAAAGGTTGTCTTTACGACAGCGCCGCCCGCGACGGACTTGACCATCGGTTCGGCGCTCACGACATTCGCGGTCTCGGTGGAAGATGTCAATGGCAACGTTGAGAAGACCACCACTGGCTCGGCGGACTTGATTACCATCACGGCGTCTGGCTGCACCCTTGGGGGCACCGACGCCGAAGTGGCCGTTGCTGGCGTGGCGACGTTTGCCGACGTGACCGTCACGACCGCTGGCACCTGCGTGCTGACGGCGACCGACTCCACGAGAGTCTTGGTGACTGCTACTGCAACGACGATCGTGGGCGAGGCTCAGGCTGCGCTGACCGTCACGTCGCTTACGGGTTACAAGGATGCGCCACTGACGCTCACCACGTCTGGCGGTTCGGGTACCGGCGCGGTCACCTTCAGCGTCACGAATGGCACGGCAACGGGATGCCTCATCACGAACGGCGCGCTCACCGCGACCACCGCCGGTACGTGCCTCGTTACGGCTACCAAGGCGGCCGCCGCGCCCTACGCCGGAGTCAACTCGGCAGCGACTACTGTCACGATCTCCTCGGCGCCCAAGGCGGTCCGCGTGTCGGGCACGGTTACGAACAACCACAAGTCGACCGTGACCATCACTGGCTACAACTTCAGCGGTCGCCCCAAGGTGATCAGCAACGTGGCCGGCTTCAGCGCGGTCGTATCGCACGACTCAGGAACGTCGTTGACGGTGGTTCTTACCATCAAGGGGAACTCCAAGCCCGGTGTCAAGGTCATGACCATCATCCTTGCGAGCGGAGCACGTACCTCAGTTAGGTACAGCCTGCACGGGTAACACGCCCTCGCATACCCATCGAAGCCCCCGTCGCTGTCGACGGGGGCTTCGATGTTTACTCCGTGGTGCCGCCTGTGGTCGCGCCGAGAACAAAGTGCTCGATCGCGTACGCGAACCCGTTGTCGTTGTTGGACTTCGTCACGAAGGTGGCCTTTGCCTGGACGTCGTCAGTGGCGTTGCCCATGGCGATGCTCGTTCCGGCGCGGGCGAACATCGAGACGTCGTTCTCTGCATCGCCAATGGTCGCAATGGCGGCGCGCTCGATCGAGAGATGGTCGGAGAGGTAGTCAACGACTGCGCCCTTGTTGGCTCGCCAGTTCGTCACGTCAAGGTAGTAGGACTGTGAGGCCGTCGCCGAGACGTCTTTGGCGCAGTAGTCGTTCACGGCCTTGGTCGCATTGGCAATCTGCTCGGGTTCGTCGCTTACTCCGACGATCTTCACGATGTCGCTACGCAGCGTGTTGAAGGACGTCAGTTGCGTGGGCTGAAACTGAACTGCCTTCGACTCGCGGGCGACGTGGGGTCCCTCAAGGTCGAGCACGAACCAGTTGTCGCCTTGGTAGACCCAGACCGACAGGCCGTTGGACGTAAGGGCGTCGATGATCGGCCCGACCTTCTCCGCCTTGATCGTGAGCTGGTGGAGCGGCTTTAAGAGCGGGTCCACGATGAGACCGCCGTTGAAGCCCCCGAGAGGCGTCGAGATGGTGAGCGGGTCGATCAGCATGCTGAGTCCGCGCGGCGGACGAGAGCTCGTGATCGCAAACAAGATGCCGCGTTCGCCCAACTCCTTCACCGCGCGAACCGCCTCATCGGTGAGATCCTTGTCGGATGTGATGAGCGTGCCATCGACGTCGCTCAAGACGAGACGAACCGGTGTCTTGCTCACTGGGGGAGCGTCCAGCGGTCGGGCTTGACGACATTGTCGACCGAGGGTGGGCCCCAGGAGCCTTTCGGATAGGTCTCGATGGGCGAGGGGCGCTCGAGGACGGGTGCTGCCACCTCCCACAGTCGCTCGATGCCATCTGAGCGCGTGAAGAGTGCTTGGTTGCCGAGCATCACTTCGAGCAGTAGTCGCTCGTAGGCCTCGAGGTTGTTCTTCTCCTGGAAGGACTCGCGGTAGTGGAAGTGCATCCGAGCCTGACCGAGCGTCAGCTCGGGGCCGGGTTCCTTGGCAAGAAAGTAGGCGTGGATCGAACCTGGGTCCTTGAAGTCGATGATCAAGCGATTGCCCTCGGAGTGGTGGCCGCTCTTCTGGTCGGGAAATATCTCCATGACCGGTTCGCGAAGGCCGATCGTGATGATCTGGCGGCTCTCAGCCATGCACTTGCCGGTGCGCAGGTAGAACGGCACGCCCATCCAGCGGGCGTTGTCGATCCAGGCTCGTAGGGCCACGAACGTCTCGGTCGTCGAATCCGGCGCCACACCTTCTTCGTCGAGGTACCCCTCGTACTGCCCACGCAGCACCGTGACCGGGTCCAACACGCGCAGCGAATCGAAGACCTTGTTGATTTCGTCGCGCAGGGGTTTGGATCGCAGCGACGTTGGCTGCTCCATCGCGATGATGCCGAGGACCTGGAAAAGGTGGGTGACCACCATGTCACGAAAGGCGCCGGTCGCCTCGTAGAACGCGCCGCGCCCTTCGATCGAGAGGGTCTCGGGCACGTCGATCTGCACATATTTGACGTGGCTGCGCCGCCAGAGCGGTTCGAAGAGCTCGTTGGCAAAGCGCAGGGCCAAGATGTTGTCGATCGACTCCTTGCCGAGGAAGTGGTCGATGCGAAACACCTGGGATTCGTCGAAGTACTCGTCGATCTCGGCGTTGAGCTTCTTCGCCGAGTCGAGGTCCGTGCCGAAGGGCTTTTCACAGATGATGCGAGCGTTCTGGTTGAGCCCGGTCGTGCCCAGCTGCGCAATGACGTCGTGCATGGCGTCGGGCGGAACGGCGAGGTGGAACACCCGACGCACCGCACCGCCGATGGCCCGCTCCGCGTCGCCGACCACCGCCACGAGCCCGTGCGGCCCGTCGTCGGGATCGACCGCGTAGCTCAGCTGCTCCGAAAAGTGATCCCAGTCGGGACCGGTCGGACTGTCCGACGCGAACTCGGTGATGGCGTTGTAGGTATAGAGCCGAAACTCGTCGTTGGTCATGAGGTGAGTGGGGCGCGCACAGCCAATGATCCGGTAGCGCTCGGGGAGCAGTCCCGCGACGGCGAGATGGTAGAGGCCGGGCAGGATCTTTCGACGCGCGAGGTCGCCGGTGATGCCGAAGATGACGATCACGGTATTGTCCGGCCTCGGACGCGAGCTGGTGGTGGGGGCAGTCGTCACTGTCTAGCTTCCTTTGGTTGCACGAAGGGTCTCATCACGCGCCCCGAGCCGCACGATCGGCCATGACGAGCGACGCTCGGGCCTCCACCCGGCCGGCAGGAATAGACGGGTCACTGTCCAGCAGCTTTTCGAGCGCCTCACGCTTGTCCTCGCCGCTCACGAGCCAGAGCAGCTGGTCGCCGCACGCGAGTCCCGGGTAGGTGAGCGTCATGCGCATCGTGCTCTGATACGGGCCGCTCAGTGCCACCAAGCGATCGGTCACCTCGAGCACGGGGTCGTTCGGCACGAGGGAGGCGCAGTGGCCGTCGGGTCCGAGGCCGAGGTGGATGAGGTCGATCCGCTCGGGCAGGCGCGACGCGTAGTCAAGACAGGCTCCAGCGAGGTCAGGCCTCTCCACGTCCATCGCTTCGATGGGGGCGTCGGTGCCGAGGAGGCTCTCGCGCAGGCTCTTGAGGTTGCGCAGGTCGCTGTCGGCTGGCACGACCCGCTCGTCGACTTGGAAGATCTCGGTGTGGTTCCACTCGACGAGATCGTTCGTAAGGCGAGAGAACATGAGCCACGGCGTCTTGCCGCCGCTGACCGCGAAACTGAACGTTGTGCCGCGCTTAACGACGCTGCGGGCGAGCTCGGCGACGTAGTCCGATGCAGCCTGGGCGAGGGTGTCCGCGTCGTCGAAGACACGCAACTCGTGGTTCACGAGGCGGGCTTTTCTACGTGGCCTCCGAACCCCGCGCGCATGGCCGAGAGCACTTTGCCCGTGAACTCGCCTTCGCCGCGTGACTCGTAGCGCTGCCAGAGGGAGGCACTGATGACGGGTGCGGGGACGGACTCGTTGATCGCCGCCTCGACCGTCCAGCGACCCTCGCCGGAGTCAGATACCCGTCCAGAGAACTCTGAAAGATCGGGCGACTTGGCGAGCGCGTCGGCGGTCAAGTCGACGAGCCAGGAGCTGATCACCGAGCCGTGGCGCCAGACTTCGGCGACGTCGTCGAGCTTGAACTCGTACTGGTAGAACTCGGGATTCTCGATCGGCGCGGTCTCCGCGTCGGTGGCGACTGACTCCGCGCCGACGTTCGCGTGCTTCAAGATGCTGAGCCCCTCGCCGATGGCGGCCATCATGCCGTATTCGATGCCGTTGTGGACCATCTTGACGAAGTGGCCGGCACCGTTGGGTCCACAGCGCAGGTAGCCCAGGGCCGCGGTGTCGCCCGGCGGGCGACCGGGCGTGGGCGAGGAACCGTCGTCACCCGGCGCGATGCTCTTAAAGATCGGGTCGAGGCGCGTGATGACGTCCTCTTCGCCGCCGATCATGAGGCTGTAGCCACGCTCGAGTCCCCATACCCCGCCGCTCGTGCCGCAGTCCACGTAGTGCACGCCTCGCTCGGTGAGCACCTTCGCGCGCTTGATGTCGTCTTGGTAGTAGGAGTTGCCGCCGTCGATGATCACGTCGTCTGGGTCGACGAAGCTCATGAGCTGATCGAGCGTTGCCTGGGTAATGGCGGCGGGCAGCATGAGCCAGATCGCCCGCGGCGTCTCCAGCTCACGCACGAAGTCCTCGAGGGAGGTAGAGGGCGTGACGCGTTCGCCCTCTAGTGACGTGACGGCGACGGGATTGACGTCGTAGACGACGCAGTGGTGTCCGTCGTTCACCAGCCGGCGAACGATGTTGGACCCCATCCGGCCGAGTCCGACCATTCCAAGTTGCATGGGGTGAGAGGTCGTCATGTCGTCGCATCCTTCTTGTGGGTTCGATAGTACGAAATGAGTGCGTTGGTCGATGGGTCGTGCGCGAGCGCAGAGAAGCTCGCAAGCTCGGGGATGATCTTTACGGCGAGCTGCTTGCCGAGCTCGACGCCCCACTGGTCGAACGAGTCGATGTTCCACACGGTGCCCTCGACGAACACCGAGTGCTCGTAGAGCGCGACGATCGCGCCCAGCACGTGCGGGGTCAGCTCCTCTGCGAGCAGCACGTTCGATGGGCGATTGCCCTCCATGACCCGGTGGGGGATGACCTTCTCGTCAACGCCCTCTGCGCGAAGCTCCTCTGCGCTCTTGCCGAACGCGAGGGCCTGGGCTTGGGCGAACACGTTCGACATCAAAATGTCGTGGTGGTTCTCGAGCGGGTTGAGACTGCGAGCAAAGCCGATGAAGTCAACCGGAACGGTCGTGGTGCCTTGGTGGATGAGCTGGTAGAAGCTGTGCTGTCCATTGGTGCCCGGTTCGCCCCAGTAGATCGGACCGGTCTCGTAGGTCACGTGCTCGCCGTCTTGAGTGACGTGCTTGCCATTTGACTCCATTGTCAGCTGCTGGAGGTAGGCGGGCAGCCGATGCAAGTACTGGTCATAGGGCATGACGCCGACCGTGGGAAAGCCGAGAAAGTCGCGATTCCACACGCCGAGAAGCCCGAGCAGCATTGGGAGATTCGACTCGATAGGCGCGGTGCGAAAGTGCTCGTCCATGGCGTGCGAACCCGCGAGCACCTCATAGAAGTGCTCGGGACCGACAGCGATCATCGTCGAGAGGCCAATGGCACTTTCCATCGAGTAGCGCCCACCGACCCAGTCCCAGAACTCGAACATGTTGGCAACGTCGATGCCGAAGGCGGCGACCTTCTCCGCGTTGGTAGAGACGGCAACGAAGTGCCTCGCGACGGCCGCCTCGTCGCCAAGGCGGTCGACGAGCCAGCGGCGCGCCGAGGCGGCGTTCGTGAGCGTCTCTAAGGTCCCAAAGGTCTTCGATGAGACGATGAAAAGGGTCTCTTCAGCGTCGAGGTCGCGCACGGCTTCGACGAAGTCCGTCGCGTCGACGTTGGAGACAAAGCGAAACGTGAGGCCTCGGTCCGAATAGTGGCGAAGCGCTTCGTAGGCCATGACCGGACCGAGGTCCGACCCACCGATGCCGATGTTCACCACGTTGCAGATGGGCTTGCCGGTGTAACCGAGCCACTCGCCGCGCCGGATTTGCGTCGCGAAGTCGGACATGCGGTCAAGGACCGCGTGCACCTCGGCGACGATGTCGATCCCGTCGACGACGAGCGTGGCGTTCCGGGGCAACCGGAGCGCCGTGTGCAAGACCGCCCGGTCTTCTGAGACGTTGATGTGAGCCCCCGCGAACATCGCGTCACGGCGTTCTTCGACCTGGCATTCGCGCGCCAATTGGGCGAGAAGCGAGATTGTCGCGGCGTCGATCAGGTTTTTCGAGTAATCAAAGTAGAACCCCGCGCTCTCGACGTGGAAACGCTCCGCGCGCGACGGATCGGCATCAAAGAGCTCTCGTAGGTGCCGCGTTTTGAGATCCGTCGCCCGGTCGATGAGCCCCTTCCACGCGGGGCGCTGGGTCGGGAAGCCGTGTATCGAGGGGTCGTACATTCGCTTACAACCTAGCGCCGAGATAAGAACTGCACTTCGAAAGTATCGCCCTTCGAACTCGCCCCGTTCAGGGCGAACACACCACGCCGCAGCGTCTTCGCGCATTCAGTGACGGCAGCGCCCATGTTCTGTGACACCGTGGCCGCAGCGATCGCGCTCTTTGGTCTATCCATCTAAAGGACCCGGTCGTGGCGGTGGCTCCGCGAGCGAGTGAACCGTCGTTTTTGCCGCGCGTGGCCGGTACGCGCGAACCAGACACCGTGACGGGCGGCGGTCTTCTCGCTGCGGGGAGCGAATTATGTGACGGGTAGACTGGCACGTGGCCGCTTCGACTCCTCCTCCTCGCCGAAGCCCTCGGGCTCGCCCGACCACGGGTGGCGCACGCAGGCCCACGAGTGACCAACGGCCGGCACGGGGCGACAAAAGAGCCCCCCGTCAGGAACGATCATCGAGTCGAGGCGCGAGCGCACATGGAACGACGCGCGGCGAACGCCCGAGCTTCGCCAAAGCACCGTACGACCGCCCGCCGCGCCGCGAAGGTACAAAAGCTGGTTCGCCCGGCGGCGCGACTCGCCGCGCTCGCCCGACGACGCGCACGGCGCGTGACGAGGATCCCCGTAGCGCCCGCCCCGCCCGCCCCTACAAGAAGCAGGACACCGCTCGGCGCGCGAGTGCGCCGGGATCTCGACCAGCGCGTCCTTCGTCGCGCACCAAAGAGCGCGTACCGCCGGTCTTAACACCCGAGCAGCGCCAGCGCCAGGCTGCGGGCGACGTCGCCAAGAAGAAGGGTTGGGGAAGCGTCGCGCGCAGGGGTGCGATCAATATCACGAGCACTGGCCACGAGCTCGACGACACGAAGAGTCGCGCTCGCACGCCCGAGCCAGTTGCTGACTGGCAGCAGGTCGAACGAACGCCCCGACCGACGACGCCGCAGAAGGCAAAGGCTCGTGCTCCCTACCTCCTGCCCGGCGACATCGCCGCCGACGTGCGCAAGGCCTTCATCGGCACTGCGTACATGCGCGAGAAGATGGTCCACACGCTGACTCGCGCCGCCGAGGCGTATGACCGCAAGCGATACGAAGAGGCGCTGCGTCTCGGACGAATCGTCGCCGACGCGACGCCCGGCGTCGCCGTGGTGCGCGAGCTCACGGGACTTGCCGCCTATCGCGCCGATCGATGGGCGATGGCGAAGATCCACCTGCGCGCCTACTTCACGATCTCGGGCGACCCTGAGCACCTGCCGCTCGTCATGGACGCCGACCGGGCCAACCATCGCTACCGCGCCGTCGAGAAGACCTTCGACGAGCTGCTCGAGCACGAGCCCTCTCCCGAGGTCTTGGCCGAGGGGCGCATCGTCATGGCGGCCACGTGGGCCGACCAGCGGCGCTACGTCGAAGCGATTGAGCTGTTGACGCGTGCGGGTGCCGCGAAGAGCCTGCGCAATCCCTCGTATCGCCACGTACGGCTCTGGTACGCGCTCGCCGACGTCTTTGACCGAGCCGGGGATACGGCGGCCGCGCGAGAGCTTTTTGCGCGCATCGTGCTCGCCGAGCCTGACGCCTACGACGCCGCTGATCGCCTGGCCGAGCTCGGCGCGACGGTGCCGCGCAAGAATCGCAAGCGACGCGTGACGCCCACGTCAAAAAAGAAGCTGCCCTAGGAGCCTCCTAGGCCAGCGCGGCGAGGGCGGCCGCGAGCGCAAACGTCGCGCCACGAGTGTCGCCGACGAGTCCAACTGCCATCTTGTTCATGTCATAGGCGACGGTGAGTTCGAGGTCTTGATCCATGAAGATGACCGAACCACCGAAACCGCCCCAGTAGCACGCCCGAGGTCCGATCGGAACGTTCGTGCTGGAGAGTCCGTACCCCATGCCGAAGTTGCCCTCAAAGCCGAGGACGAGGTCGACGCCACTCGTCACCGGTTGAAAGACTCGCTGGAGGGTGCGCTCGCTGATGAAACGATGTCCGTTCGCGTGGCCATTGTTGGCGATGATCTGTTGGACCAGGGCCACTGAGCGCGCGTTACCGTGGCCGTTCGCGGCGGGAATCTCTGCGGCGCGCCACCAGCGCTTTGTGGGAGCGAGCGGATCGATGGGCGGTGACGTCAGCGTGCGGTAGCGCATCGAGGAGGGGTCGTCCGTCACCTCACCGAGGTCTTCCGGCGCAACCACGACGCTCACCCGCGGCTCTTCGGACTCGGGCAGTCCGATATGGAAGTCCGCGCCGAGGACGCTTGCGACCTCGGACGCAAAGTACTGGCCGACGGTCGTCCCGGTGATGCGACGGACCAGCTCACCGAGCAGATAACCCTGCGTGACGGCGTGGTAGCCCGACTGCGCGCGATCAGACCACCACGGCGCCGCGTGGGCAAGATCAGTCGTACAGCGGTCCCAGTCGGCGAGGTCCTCCAGCACCACTGATGGACTGAACCCCGAGAGGCCCGCGGTGTGATTCATCAGGTGGTGCACCTTGATGTCACCCTTGCCTTCTTTGGCGAAGTCGGGCCAGTACGTGGCAACGTCCTCGTCGAAGTCGAGCTGACCTCGGTCGCTCAACATCAGCATCACGAGAAAGACCATGGTCTTTGTCGTCGACCACACGTTCACGATGGTGTCGCGCGACCACGGCGTCGTGCGTTCCGGGTCGGTGTAGCCGCCCCAGAGGTCACAGACGAACTCACCGTGGTGAATGACGGCGAGCGACACGCCGAGGTCGTCGCCGCTCGAGACGCTTGCTTCGAGTCGCTCTCGCAGGTCGTGAAATCTGTCGGTCGTCGTTCCGTCAACCAGTGCCACTGCTGTTCCTTTTAGGACGTCATGCCGGTGAGGCCGACGAGGGAGCGAGCGTGCTCGATCTCTCCCATATGGCGAAGGGCGTGTTGGTATACCCAGCACTCCAGGGCGTCGCTGCGGGTGATGCCGGCGCTGCCACCCACGAGCGCAGAGAACGTGCGTGCGAGCGTTTCGCCGTAGGGTGCGGCAACGATCACGTCCATGAACGACTCCGGCTCGATGGAGGCGACATAGGTTTCGCTCGCGCGAAACACGAGTTGTTGGAACTCGCAAAACGCGTCGTAGTCGCCGATGCGCTGGCGCATCATCTCTTCAACGCTGCGTTCTTTGCCGTGGTCGTTGACGCCCAGGCCAATGCGAGAAGCCCACTCGTCGTTGAACTGGGGAGCGGGGCCTCCCAGAAATATCAGGCTCCCGTCTTCGATGAGCGCCTGATGCACGAGGGAAAAGGCGATGGGAAGCGTTGCCGGATGGCTCACGGCATTCACCTGCTCGAGGGTCATCGTGCGACAGGCCTCGCCGTAGAGCGAGTGAACGGCGCGGAGCCGGCGCACCAGCGACGAGCGGTAGTCGGCATCCACCGGGCCACATTACCGACGCCCGTCGCCGTCGTTCGCGAATGTGTCGGGGGTTCTGTCCCCTCGCGTAAGATTCGCGAATGGACACTGCCTCACTCTTGGGCGACGAAGCGTCGTCACTGCTGGATTACACGACGACGGCGTTTCCCAAGGAGTGGCTGACGCTGCCGGGGCCGAACTTCCTGGACGACGTCTTCGCCTGGAGCGACCGGACGCCGGCGGTCTTGCGCAACCTCGGCACGCTGTACAACCACGGCCGCCTCGGCGGCACCGGGTATCTGTCGATCCTGCCGGTCGACCAAGGCATCGAGCACTCTGCGGCGGCGAGTTTTGCGCCGAATCCCGAGTACTTCGACCCCAAGAACATCGTCGAGCTCGCAATCGAGGGAGACTGCAACGCCGTGGCGACGACCGTCGGCGGCCTCGGGATCGTCTCGCGGCGCTACGCGCACCGAATCCCCTTCATCGTCAAGCTCAACCACAACGATCTGCTCCGGTACCCGAACACCTACGACCAGCAGATGTTCGCGTCGGTCCAGCAGGCCTTTGACCTGGGCGCCATAGGCGTCGGGGCGACCATCTACTTCGGATCCGAGGGGTCAGTCCATCAGATCGAAGAGGTTCGCCAGGCCTTCGCCGAGGCCCACCGGCTCGGCCTGTTCACCGTCCTGTGGTGCTACCTGCGAAACGACGCCTTCGTCGCGGGGGGCGTCGACTACCAGCTGAGCGCGGACCTCACGGGACAGGGAAATCACCTCGGCGTCACAATCGAGGCCGACATCATCAAGCAGAAGCAGGCGGTCAACAATGGCGGTTACAACGCCGTCAAGTTCGGCAAGACCGACCCTCGTGTCTACTCCGAGCTGACGACCGATAACCCGATCGACCTCACCCGATGGCAGGTCGTCAACTGCTACGCCGGTCGCATTGGCATGATCAACTCGGGCGGCGAGTCCAAGGGCGACAACGACCTCGCCACTGCCGTGCGCACTGCAGTCATCAACAAGCGCGCGGGCGGACAAGGTCTCATCCTTGGCCGCAAATCGTTCCAGCGTCCGATGGAAGATGGCGTCACGATCATGCACGCGGTTCAAGACGTCTACTTGGATCAGTCCATCACCATCGCGTAGTAATACGCTCAACTCGTGACCAACAGCGAGGATGCGGGATGGCGCACGTGGCCGAACGCCATCACGTTGCTTCGGTTGCTGCTGGTGCCGGTCTTCTTATGGCTGCTCTTTGGTACGAATCATCGCGCGATAGCGGCGTGGTTGCTCGGCGTGCTCGGTGCGACGGACTGGATCGACGGCTTCGTCGCGCGACGACTTCATCAAGTGTCGAACGTCGGCAAGGTGCTCGACCCGACGGCCGACCGCATCCTTGTCATCACTGGTCTGCTCGCCGTCGCGATCGCGGGGGGCGTTCCGTGGTGGTTCGCGGGACTCACCCTTGCTCGCGAGGTCATCGTCTCGGGCGTGACGATCGTGTTGGCGGGACTCGGAGCCACGCGCATCAACGTGCTCTGGTGGGGCAAGGTATCAACGTTTGCCCTGATGACGAGCTTTCCGCTGTTTCTGCTTACGACCAACCCGCACGGCGCGCCGCTCCTCGGTTGGCAGCATGACGCAAGAGACGTCTGCTGGGGGATCGGCATCATGGGACTCTCGCTGTCGTGGCTCGTCCTCTTTGGCTACGTGCGTCCCGCACTGAGCGCGCTGCGAGCTGGACGCCGAGGGCGCCAGATCTTGTAAGTTGATTCCCATGCAGACGCCGAGCGACCTTCGTTACTCCTCCGATCACGAATGGGCGAAGCGCGAAGAGGGACGGGTGCGCGTGGGCATCACGGACTACGCTCAGGACGCGTTGGGTGACGTGGTCTTCGTCGACCTTCCAAAGGTCGGCACGTCGGTAAGCGTCGGCGGCGTTGCCGGCGAAGTCGAGTCGACCAAATCAGTGTCGGAGATCTACGCGCCGGTGTCGGGAACGGTCTCCGCCGTCAATGAGACGCTCACGTCATCACCCGAGTTGGTCAACAGCGACCCCTACGGTGAGGGTTGGATCTGCGAGATCGAAACGGCCTCGTCAAGCGAGTACGACGCGCTGCTCGACGCGGCCGCGTACGAGGCACTCACGACAAATTAGCCCCGGCGATCATTTAGAAAGTTCACTAGTGTGAGACTGGTGAACTGCCGTCGCTGTGGGGAGATACTCAACGCCAACGCCAATTTCTGTTGGTCGTGCGGGGCCCCCCAACACGACGCCACGTCACCTGAGACGATCGCCGTACCCGTCGTGAGCACCCCTGACGCGATGCACCCCGACGCCAATAGGGGACCACTGGGTGAACACCGTGACGAACTGGTGATCGCCGCGGGTCCTCAGGCCGGAACGCGCATCGAACTGAGCGACGACGTGACGACCGTGGGACGCCACGAGGCGAGTGACTTGCTGCTCGATGACGTGTCGGTCTCGCGCCACCATGGTGTCTTTACCCGTACCGCGAGTGGTCGCATCACGCTGCGCGATCTCAACTCACTGAATGGCACGTACGTGAATGGCAAGCGCGTCGAAGAGACGACCTTGCACTCGGCCGACGAGGTGCAGATCGGCAAATTCAAACTGGTGTTTTGGGAGGCAACTCGATGAGCGTCAATCAAGGTGTGATGCGCATTGGCGAAGTGCACGCGGAGCTGCGAAAGGTCTTTCCCAACGTAGAGCTCTCCAAGATCCGCTACTACGAAGACAAGGGTCTCGTGCAACCGAGTCGAAGTCGCAAGGGCTATCGCCTCTATTCCGAGCGCGACGTCGAATGTTTGCGCGAAGCAATCCGTCTTGCCCAAGAGGAGTTCGTGCCGCTGCGCGTGGTGCGACTGCGCCTCATCGAACAGGGTCTGCTCGATCCACCGAGCTCATCGACCAATGGCCGTCACGTCGCGCGCGAAGCGAGTGTGGGTGTCATCAACGCGCCGGCGCCCCCGCCCAGCGCGCCTCGAACCGCGTTGAGTGTCGTGCCGGCGAGCGACGAAGTGATGGACGACACGACGGCGCCAATCGTGTCTGAAGAGGAGGTCGACTCGCCGGCGCGAGTGAAGGAGTACTTCTCGACCAACGATCTGCTGGCGACGACCGGACTCAGCCCTGAGGAGTTCAACCAGATTCACGCGCTCGGTCTCGTCTCGAGCGTCTACGTGAACGGCGAGACGTGCTTCAGCGCGCTCGACGTGCGGGTGGCGGCGCATTCGCGCGCACTGCTCGCGCGCGGCGTCGAGCCGCGCATCCTCGGTTCGCTGCGACGAATCGCCGAACGCGAGATCGGCGTGGTCGACGACCTGACGTTTCCGTTACGCCAAGCGAGTACCGAGTACTCGGACGATCAGGTGCGAGCCATCACCGACGACGTCGCCCGCGAGGTCGCCGCGCTTCGCCACGTGCTCGTCGAACGTGAGCTGAACGAGTACCTCCGCCGCTAGACGCCCGCGTTTCGGGTCCTCGGGTCTAGGCTGGCACCATGATCGAGGTCGTGCTGCGAGCGGTTCGCGTCGACGTGGGCACGTCGACGCCGTTGCTCCTTCTCGAAGAAGTCGGGGGGGAGCGCGTACTGCCGATCTTCATCGGCGCCCCGGAAGCGGCGGCGATCGCCTACGCCCTCCAGGGCACCGAAGCGCCGCGACCGATGTCCCACGACCTGCTCGGCCACGTCATCGGCGCCCTCGGCGCCCAGGTCTTCTCCGTCGAAATCACCGAGCTCATCGACAACACGTTCTACGCGAACCTGCGCCTCGTGCGCAGCGGCGACGAGATCATCGTGAGCTCTCGACCGAGCGACGCCGTTGCCTTGGCGCTGCGGGTCGGTTCGCCCATACTCGTCAGTGACGACCTCATGGCCAATGAGGGCAAGATCATGCAATTGGCCTACGACGAAGACTGCGACGAAGAGTACGTCGAAGTCGAAGCGCCGAATGAAGCCGACCTCGTCGCGCAGCTGCGTGAGTTTCTCGATCAGGTGCGCCCCGAGGACTTTGGCACGTGAGGCGGGGGCTGATATCGGTTGGCCTCCTCTTTGCCTTCCTCGCAATTCTGACGTTGAGCCGACACGCCATCGATTCGAATACCACCACCACGACGACAGCGACCCCAACCACGACGACGACGACGAGCGCGTCGGGGACCACCACGACGGCTGCAGGCACCACCTGCCTCGCGAATGACTTCACGGGGATCTATAACGAGGGCGAGGGTGCGGCTGGCACCATCTACGCGAGTGTTACGGTCACTAGGACCACCGCCGGCTCGTGCACGCTCAAGGGCTGGCCGATCGTGACGCTCTCGAGCCGCCTCGGTGCGGTCTTGCCCGAGAGTTCGATCGATGTGCCCTCGGCGAGTACCGGCTTTCAGTTCCTCACGGCGCAGGCGAACGCCGCCCCCACAACTCTCACGATTCAACAGAACGGCAGCGCCACTTTCTCCCTCGCCTACTCCGACGTCCAAGTCGGCACGACGGCCTGTGAGAGCGCGGTCACGGTGAGTGTGCAGTTCGCCAAGGGCGGCGACGCGATTCCCGTCACACCCCAGTACACGGTCCAGCCGTGTAACGGCGGAGAGCTCTGGCTGAGCCCGTTCTACAGCTAAACGCCCTGTCTCACGTTCACGACGATCCGTCCTCGCGTTGCACCTCGACGAACATCGTCCAGCGCCTCGTCCAGATCATCAAGTCCAATCTCTCGATCGACGAGCGCCGAGAAATCAACGCGTGGCGCCACCTCTCCAAGCGCTGCCCAGACGCGCGAGCGCGTGGCGGACGTGGCCTCAACGGCGTCGATGCCGAGGAGCGCGACGCCGCGGGTGATGAAGGGATAGACGGTCGTCGTGATCTCGGCATTCGCCACGAGACCACTCGCCGCAACGGCGGCGCCGTAGCGAAGCGACCGGAGGATCTCGGCGAGTGTCTCGCCCCCGACGCAGTCGATCGCTCCGTCCCACAGCTCGCTGCCGAGCACACGACCCGGTCGGTCACTGACGTCGCTGCGACCGATGACGCGCACGGCTCCTCGTGCGAGCAACCACGCTGACTGGTCTATCGAGCCGGTCGAGGCGACGGGCTGGTAGCCCAGCGCCGCGAGATACGTCACCGATTGAGAGCCGACACCCCCGGTCGCGCCGGTGACGACGACGGTCGCTCCAGGTGCCAGTCCACGTTCTTCGAGCGCGAGCACACTCGCCATGGCCGTGAAGCCCGCCGCGCCGATGATCATCGCGTCGCGCGTTGAGATCGTGTGCGGGAGCGCCGAGAGGAAGCGAGTCGGACTGTAGACGTGCGTCGCGAATCCGCCGTCGCGACCGACGCCAAGGTCACCGCCATGGACAGCGACACGTTGGCCAACATCAATCGCGTCGTTAGACGACGCTTCGACGACGCCGCTCGCGTCCACGCCGCCGGCGAGCTCGGCGATACGACGCACCCGACTCGGGGCGCTCGCGACCAGCGCGTCTTTGAAGTTGACGCTCGAATAATCGACCCTCACCAACACGTCACCCTCGTCACCTGGCGTGAGCGGAGTGTCGCTGACACCTTGTGATAGGAGACCGTTCTCTTCGGAGATGACGTAGGCGCGCATGACAACAGGTTAGGCAAACGTCTCTGGCGCCTCGCACGAGGCAATACGATTTCTCAGGTGACCCAGATCGACCTGAACGGCCATCCCACGTGGGTGAAGTTACCCAAGAAGAAGGGCCGAACCCTCGTCCTCTTACACGGGGGTCTCAGTGACAGCGCGAGCATGATGCGCGCGGTGGGTCCTTACCTCAAAGATCAGTTCGTGCTCGCCGCGTTCGATCGTCGCGGGCACGGCCGTACGGCCGACACCGACGAGCCCTTCAGCTACGACGCCATGGCCGACGAGACGATCGCCTTCATCGAGCATCTCGATCGGGCGGTCTACCTGCTCGGACACAGCGACGGCGGCAACGTCGCGCTGATCGTCGCGAGACGCCGGCCCGATCTCGTGCGCCGCGCGGTGGTGGTGGGCGCGAACTTCCACTACGACGGACTCGTTTCGTTGCCGGAGTTCACGCCCAAGAGCGAGGGCTTCCCCGAATTCGCGGTCGAGTTCGCACTGCATTCGCCTGACGGCATCGAGCACGCCGCCGTCGTCGTCGAGAAGTCGCTCGAACTCGTGAAGACGCAGCCGACGATGACGGCTGAAGATCTCTCTTCCATCGTGGTTCCAGTGCTCGTTATGTCAGGCGACGACGACGTCGCGCAACTGAACCACACCGTCGCCATGTACGAATCGATGCCCGAGGCGCAGCTTGCGGTCATACCTGGCGCCTCGCACAGCGTCTTGAAGGAACAGCCCAAGCTCTGTGTGCGGATGATTGAGCGGTTCCTGCTCGGTCCGGTGCCGCCTGAAACCCGTGCGCCGCTTCGTCGAGCGCGTCCAGAGCCCGCGTGACAAACCGCGGCGTCGCAATCCGCCTTCAGTAGACTCGGCACAATGTTGGCGCTTCCAACCTACGCGCGCGGGCGCTTCGTCGCGTGGTGGAGCGCACAGAGCGCCCTGTCGCGAGACGGCTGGCTCTACCTCGTCGCCTCCGTGTTCGCCATCGTGCTCGGTTGGACGTCGACCCAGGGCCCGCAGTGGGAGTGGGGATATCTCACCGTCGGGCCCTACGCCTTCATCGCCGTCGTCGCCTTTGTGCTGGGACGGCGAACACTGCGACGCGAAAGTCTTGTGCGCCTGGTCCTGCTCGGTGCCGTGGTCGTTGGTGCGGTGTTCGTGCCGCTCGGTCTTGAAGCCCACTGGCGTCACGCACAGCCCGAGGTGGGCGTCATCACCCGCGCGGCCGATCAGCTGGCCAAGGGCAAGGATCCCTACCGCGCCTACGACGACCATGGTCGGGTCGTCAATCAGATCGAGGGACTGCCCGCCTTTGAATCGTTCTTCCCGTACTTCCCGCTGATGGGCATCTTCGGCCTGCCGTCAGCCGTCACGCACAAGGGGAAGGGTCTCACCGACGCGCGGATCATCATGACGCTCATGACGCTGATCGCGAGTGGCTGGGCTCTCGCGCTGCTGCGCGCTTCGAAGGAGCAGAAGATCCGCGTCGCTCAAGTGCTGGTGGCCCTGCCGAGCGGCGCACTGTTCCTCGCGACGGGCGGCGACGATATGCCGATCCTCGCGTTGATGCTGCTTGGAGTCGTCGCACTGCAACGTCGCCGCTCCAACCTCACCGGCATCAGTCTCGGGCTCGCTGCGGCGATGAAGCTGACAGCGTGGCCGATGGCAATCGGCGCATTGCTCGTTGCTCGCGATAGGGAGGGTCGCTCCAGCTGGAAACGGGTGCTCGCCTGGATCGTTGCCATCGTCGCTGTGACGACCGTGCCGTTCATCTTCCACGCGCCGGCTGCGTTCATGCAGAACGTGTTCGAGTTCCCGCTCGGGATCTCGGGCGTTGCGTCGCCGGCCGCGAGCGCGCTGCCTGGTCACCTCTTGACGACGTGGATGCCCGTTCTCGGTCACGTGCTCGCCCCTGTCACGTTCGTCGTCGGTGGGTACTTCCTCACCAAGTACATGCGTCGCCACTGGCCGCTGACGCTCTCGCGACTACTGAGCGTGCTGAGCGTCGCGTTTCTCGTCTTGATCTGCGTGGCGACAGCAACGCGCATTGGCTACATCATCTACCCGCTCAACTTTGCGCTGTGGGCGAGCGTCACGCGTGAGGCGAAGGTGCCCGAAAAGGATCTGGTGGCCGCTGCGGACTAAATACTGCCGGAGTTCTGGTAGATGTCGAAGGTCCAGTCAACGCGTGTTGCGGTCGTCTTGTTGACCGTGACACCGATCTCCCAGTAGAAGCCGTCGTTGCCAGCCTTTTGAAAGAGCGACTCCGGGTCGCCATTGCTGCCGGCGCCCCTGGAAAAGAGACTCCAGCCCCGCGCCTCCAGCTGAACGTCAAAGAAGTTGAGGACGGCTCCCGCACTCGCGTTGGCCGTCGCCATGGGCTCGAAGCAGTCGTACTCGCCCGCCCCTTGATCGGGGGTGTTTGCTCCACTGCGTGGCACGGTGTGTACGGGCACGATGAAGGCGCTGTCAATGTTGGACGGCACCTCTTCGTTCTGAAGGCAGTACTGAAGCGCGGGACCGGGATCGGTGTCGCGGGTGAGGCCTCCGACGACGACGGGGATGGTGGTCGGGGGCGGTACCACGCCCTTGCTGGTGACGAAATTGACCAGGAGAAAGACGCCGAGCATCAAGACGGCCAGTCCGAGAATCGCGGCCGCAGGCCAGATGCTCGTAGTCGTTGTTACGGGGGGTTTGGGCTCGGGAGACGGCCCGGGAACTTCGGTCACTCACTCCATCCTAAGTGGTCGATTGGGCCGCGTCCTTCGCCCATACGCCACTGCACAGCACCCTCTAACGCCGCGAGCACGAACGACTTCGCGTCACGCGTCGCCTCGGTGACGCTACGCCCGAGTGCGAGGCCCGACGCGATCGCCGACGACAGCGAGCACCCGGTGCCGTGATCGTTCGTCGTAACAACGCGCGGTCCGTCGAGTACGACGAGTTCGTCGTGACTCAAGAGTACGTCGGGGGAGCGGTCAGGGTGGCGTGACTCGATGAGGTGGCCGCCCTTCACGAGTACGTACGTTGGACCGAACGCGAGAATCGTGCGAGCGAGCGTTTCGACGTCGTCGAGCGATCGAACGTCGCGCACGTCGACTCCGCACAAGACGGCCGCCTCGCGCAGATTGGGCGTCACGACCTCGGCGAAGGGGAACAGGTCGTGCCGATAGGCCTCGACACCACCCTCCTTCATCAAGACGTCGCCACTCGTCGCAACGAGCACCGGGTCGACGACGAGGTGGGGGAGCAGACCTTCTCGTGCGAGCGCGGCGACCCTTCGCACGGTGCTCGCCTGGGCGAGCATGCCGGTCTTCGTGGCTCGCACGTCAAAGTCGCTCACGACCGAGCGAACTTGGGCTTCGACGACGTCGGGATCGAGGTTCGCGATAGCGCTCACGCCGAGGGTGTTCTGTGCGGTGACGGCTGTGAGCGCCGTTGTCGCAAAGACGCCAAAGGCGTTCATCGAGCGGATGTCAGCTTGAATTCCTGCGCCACCGCCGGAGTCAGAGCCAGCGATACTCAAAGCGACGACCGGTTGCACCCGTCAAGCCTACTGAGCGGCATTCGTCGGTACGCTGGACGACGTGGGAGACCTCTTTCAAGTCGGATCGTTCGTGTCGAGCTCGCGCCTTGTCGTGGGAACCGGTGGGTTCCGATCGCTCGACGTGCTCGAGGCATCTCTTCTCGCCTCAGAGTCGTCCATTGCGACCGTCGCGCTGCGCCGCGTGGACCCGAGCGTCGAGGGGTCGATCTACGACCTCCTCGTGCGGCTCAACATCACGCTGTTGCCCAACACGGCGGGCTGCTACAGCGCCGAAGAGGCGGTCAAGGTCGCAGAACTCGCGAGGGAGGCCTTTTCGACGCCGCTGGTCAAGCTCGAGGTGATCGGCGACGACGTGACCTTGCTGCCTGATACCAGCGAAACGCTGATCGCCGCGGACGAGCTGGTGCGGCGCGGCTTTGAGGTGTGGGCCTACACTTCAGACGACCTCATCGTGGCTCAGCGTCTCGAGCAGGTGGGCTGCGTCGCCGTGATGCCGCTCGGCTCGCCGATCGGCTCGGGGCTGGGCATCCGCAACCCGCACGCCATCTCTCTCATCACCGAGCGCGTCTCGGTGCCGGTCCTGCTCGACGCGGGCGTCGGCACGGCCTCAGACGCCGCGCTCGCCATGGAACTGGGCTGTGACGGCGTGCTCGCGGCGTCCGCGATGAACCGAGCGTTGGAGCCGGTCCTCATGGCTGAAGCCCTCTGCGACGCGGTGCGGGCGGGCTATCTGGCCCATCGAGCGGGGAGAATTCCGACGCGCCTGCACGCCGAGGCGTCGTCGCCGTCACTCGGCCGTCCAGATCTTTTCGCTGGTTAGGGCCTGTTGAACTACACTCGTGTAGTCCATCGATATAGTCTGGACAAACCTCGGTCGGGAGGACTGGCGAATGACAGACAACACAACCTTCGGCTTTAGCGGACCGACAGTGTGTCGCCTCAGTGGGGTGACGTACCGTCAGTTGGACTACTGGGCGCGCACGGGCCTCGTGACGCCATCGATCACCCCTGCTACGGGTAGTGGTTCGAAGCGGGCGTACTCCTACGGCGACGTGCTCGAAGTCAAGGTCATCAAGTCGCTCCTCAACTCCGGCGTCTCGCTGTCACGCGCTCGCCAGGCCGTTGAGTGCTTGCGCTCCTCGCTCGGCGCCGATCTTGCCGCGAGCAGCCTGGTTCTTTCGGACTCGGGCTCCGTGCTCGCCGCCAACGACGGCGAGCTCGTCGACCTTCTGCGCGGGGGACAGGGCGTCTTTAACATCGTGCCGCTCGGCACGGTCGTGGCCGAGCTCACCTCAGAACTCTCAAAGTCGGAGAAGGGGGCGGCTACGGCGTGACGTTTCCGTCGATGAGCGACGGCACCCGCCGTCGCCACCCGAGCGTGGTACCCGTTTCACCCCAGTCATTCGCCCACCCCAGTGAGCGCCTTTTCTCGCAACTTCTCACCCTCTACGGCCACGAGTGGCTGTACGAGCCACTCGAGTTTCCTCTCGCCTGGAACGAGCGCGGCGTACCCGTGCGGGGGTTCCGCCCCGACTTCTATCTGCCCGAGCAGCACCTCTTCATCGAGCTCACCGTGCTCGCTCAGCGACTGGTGACGAAGAAGAATCGCAAGGTCCGTCACTTCCGCGAGCTCTATCCCGAGATCCCTCTCCTCGTTGTCTATCAACGCGACTTTCACGCGATTTTGAAACGGCACGATCTCGATAACGTGGACGGTCGAGCCGCCTAAGGGGACCATGACCGACCGCCGTCCATATCTTTACGATCTTCACGTCGAGCTGGGCGCGAAGATCGTCCCCTTCGGCGGCTGGGAGATGCCGCTGCAGTACGCGACGGGCACTGTGGCCGAGCATCTCGCGTGTCGCCACGATGCGGTGGTCTTTGATGTCAGCCACCTCGGCACGGTGCGCTGTGACGGGCCCGACATGTTGGAAACGCTCCAGAACACCCTGACGAACGACCTCAACAAGGTCGCTCCGGGCCGCGCGCAGTACACGCACCTTTTGACCGAGGACGGTTTTGTCGTTGACGACATCATCGTCTGGTGGGTCGGCGACAACGAGTTCGACGTCATGCCGAACGCCTCCAACACCGAAGGCGTCACCTCGGCGCTGCCGGGCGTCGACGTCACCCTCGAACGCTGCGTCCTCGCTGTCCAGGGTCCCAACGCCCGCGCAAAGGCCGCGTTGGTCGACCCGCGATTTGGCGAGGTCGCCCGCTTTCGCGTCGAGCGCCTTGACTACCGCGGCGTCGAGGTGCGCGTCGCGGGCACCGGCTACACCGGTGAGCCAGGACTCGAGATCGCTGCTCCCAACGCCGTCGCCGAAGAGATCTTTCGCGGTCTCATCGCGGCCGACATCACCCCGGCCGGGCTCGGCGCGCGCGACACCTTGCGCCTCGAGGCGGCGCTTCCTCTCTACGGGCACGAGCTCACCTTGCACTCGACCACCCTCGAAGCCGGACTCGGCTGGGTGCTCGGATGGAAGAAGCAGACGTTTCGCGGGCGCCAGGCAGTCGAAGAAGAGAAAGAGCGCGGCGTCAGTCGGCTCTTGACCGGTGTGGCGTCACCGGACCGAAAGCCGCTGCGCGACGGGGCCGACGTGCTCGTCGAGGGAGATCCCGTGGGCACGTTGACCTCGGGCAACTTCTCACCCGTGCTCGGACACGGCATCGGCATGGGACTGCTCGAGCCCGGACTCGCGCCGGGTCAACCGGTCACGCTGATGTTGCGTGGACGCGAACTCGAAGGCACCGTCGCTGCCCTGCCCTTCGTCCAGAAGGAGTCGTGATGGCCGACTACCTGCCGCACACCAAAGAGGACGTCGCTTCCATGCTGACCTTTCTCGGAATGAACTCGCTCGACGATCTCTTCACTCACATTCCCGCCGCCGTGCGTCTCGCGAATGGTCTTGGAATCGAGCCGGGTTTGAGCGAGCCCGACGTCGCAGCGATCTTCGCTGGCTATAGCGCGCAGAACACCGCCACGGCAACCGCTATGACCTGCTTTGCCGGTGGGGGGGCCTACGACCACGAGGTACCCGCGGTCGTCAAGGCGCTGGCCGGTCGTTCGGAGTTCGTGACCGCCTATACGCCGTATCAGCCTGAGGTCGCCCAAGGAGTGCTGCAGGCGATCTTCGAGTATCAGACCCTCGTGTCGCGCCTCAGCGGACTGCCGATTCCCAACGCGTCACTCTACGACGCAGCAACGGCCTTGGTCGAAGCGCTCAATATGGCAGAAGGCTCGACGGGTCGCCAGAAGATGGTGATCTCAGCCGGCATCCATCCGCACTGGCGCCAGGTCGCGCGTACGTTCGCGAGCGGCACGGGACACGAGATCGTCGTGGTGCCGCTTCGTGACGGGGTGACGGACTGGGAGAGCGTCGACGTCGCGGGCGCTGCGGCCATCGTGGCCGGTTACCCCAACTACCTCGGCGTGCTCGAAGACCTCTCGACCGCGAAGTCACTTGCGGTGCGTGAGGGAGCCTTGCTGATTGTGGGCGCCGACCCCGTCGCCGCCGGCGTGCTCAAGACGGCAGGGCAGTGGGGGGCTGACGTCTTCGTGGGCGAAGGTCAGGCGTTCGGCACGCCGCTGTCCTTCGGTGGCCCGTATCTCGGGCTCTTCGCCTGCAGCGAAGACCAGGTCCGCCGTCTGCCCGGTCGCATCGTGGGAGAAACGGTCGACTCGAGCGACCGCCGTGCGTTTGTCACGACCTTGCGCGCGCGAGAGCAGGACATCCGTCGAGAGAAGGCGACGTCCAACGTCTGCACCAATCAGACGTTGATGGCGGTCACGGCCGCGATCCAGCTCGGCTGGCTCGGCACGCAGGGGCTGCGCGAGGTGGCAACGCGCTGTGCGCGCGGGGCGCACTACCTCTTCGACGAGCTCACCGCGTTGCCCGGTGTGACCTCGGTGTCGTCACATCCCTTCTTCCGCGAGTTCGCAGTCCATCTGAGACGTCCGGCCGATGACGTGATCGAGCAGATGGCCGAGCGCGACGTGCTCGCAGGTCTCTCTGTGAGCGCGCTGAGCCACGGTGCGGATCCCTCCATAGAAGGATCGATCGATGACGTGCTCCTTGTCACGGTGACCGAGCGCCGCACGAAGGATGAACTCGACCACTACGCCGCTGCCATGAACGAGGTGCTGTCGTGAGCCCGCAGCCGGGAGGACGCGCCGCCTCCGCGCCGCTCATGGGTCACGAGAGCGAACCCACGCTCTTCGAGATGTCGGTCGCGGGTCGTCACGCCTACCAGCTGCGCACCACGGGCATCCCCGATGCTGCGCTCACCGACCTCATACCGACCGAATACTTGAACCCGGACGTGGTGCCCATCGCCGAAGTCTCTGAACGAGATCTCGTGGGGCACTTCACACGCCTCTCGCATCGTCAGTTCTCGGTCGATCTCGGCATGTACCCGCTGGGTTCGTGCACGATGAAGTACAACCCGAAGTTCTGTGACGCGATTGCAGGCGACCCAGGACTCAACGCGGTGCATCCGGGCACGCCGGCGTCGCTCAGCCAAGGCTGGCTTGAGATCCTCGTCACCTTGGAAGAGAAGCTCTGTCAGGTCACGGGCATGAGCGCTGCGACCCTGCAGCCCGCGGCCGGTGCCGCGGGCGAGCTCACGGGCTTGCTGCTCATGCGCGCCTACCACGACGCGAACGGCGATGATCGCAGACGCGTGCTGATCCCTGACTCGGCGCACGGCACGAATCCCGCATCGGTCACCCTGGGTGGCTACGAAGTGACTACCGTACCGTCCAACGAGCGAGGACTGGTCGATCTCGCGGCGCTGCGCGCTGCGCTCGGGCCCGACGTCGCGGGCATCATGCTGACGAACCCGAACACCGTTGGCCTCTTCGAGGAGGAGATCGTTGAGATCGCCCAGGCCGTGCACGACGTGGGCGGGCTGCTCTACTACGACGGGGCGAACCTGAACGCGATTCTCGGTGCAGTGCGCCCGGGCGACATGGGCTTTGACATCGTGCACATGAACCTGCACAAGACCTTCGCCACGCCGCACGGCGGTGGGGGACCGGGCGCAGGCCCCGTCGCGGTCGCGAGCCATCTCGTGGACTTTCTGCCCGGGCCCAAAGCCACTCGACTCGCCGACGGCACATTTGATTGGATTACGCCGGAGCGCTCGATTGGACGGGTCCACGGCTGGCACGGCAACGCGCTCGTACTCGCTCGTGCGCTCGCGTACATCGACGTGCACGGTGGCGACGGCCTTACCCGGGTCGCCCAGCACGCGGTCTTGAACGCAAACTGGCTTCGGCACCGGCTGCGCGAGATCCTCCCCGCCGCGTACGACCGGGTTTGCATGCACGAGTGCACGCTGAGTGCGACGGCGCTCAAGACCACGTACGGCGTGCGGGCGCTCGACGTGGCAAAAGCCCTCCTCGACGAAGGGTTCCACTCACCGACGGTCTACTTCCCCCTCATTGTCGACGAGGCGCTGATGTTCGAGCCAACCGAGACCGAAAGCGTGCAGACGTTAGAGGCTTTGGCACAGGCGCTCGAACGCATCGCCGAACAAGCGGGCATCGATGCGAAGCCGTTGCACCACGCGCCGCAGCACACACCGGTCTCGCGAGTGGACGAGGCGCGAGCGGCGCGACACCTGATTGCGACGGCCGACGCCAAGTAAGTTGTTCGACGCAGTCTTTGACGACGCCCATCGTGAAAACGCTATTCAAAATCGACACCTGACGTTCATCTATATCGATTGACGCAACGTCACCCCGCGCGTTACGGTGAGGCCATCTGGGAGTCATGAGAGGAGCGGTGACATGCCTTACGTTACGACTGAAGATGGTACGGAGATCTTCTACAAAGACTGGGGGAACGGACAGCCGATCGTGTTCCACCACGGCTGGCCGCTGAGCGCGGACGACTGGGACGCGCAGCTGATGTTCTTCCTCAACCACGGCTACCGCGTGATCGCGCACGACCGTCGCGGCCACGGCCGTTCGACCCAAACATCGAACGGCCACGACATGACCACGTACGCCAAGGACGCGGCGGCGGTCGCCGACTATCTCGACCTCCGCGACGCGGTCCACGTCGGTCACTCGACCGGAGGTGGCGAAGTCGCTCGCTACGCCGCCCAGTTTGGCGAGGGCCGTGTGGCAAAGGCCGTGCTCATGAGTGCCGTGCCCCCGCTCATGCTGAAGACCGACGCCAACCCGGGCGGCACGCCCATCGAGGTCTTTGACAGCTTCCGCGAGGGCACCGCCTTCAACCGTGCCCAGTTCTACCTCGACGTGGCGTCGGGCCCGTTCTACGGTTTCAACCGTCCCGGAGCAAAGGTCATCGAAGGGATCATCCGCAACTGGTGGCGCCAGGGCATGATGGGCGCTGTCAACGCCCAGTACTTGGGCATCAAGGCGTTCTCCGAGACCGATCAGACCGACGACCTCAAGGCAATCGACGTTCCTACGTTCGTGATGCAGGGTGACGATGACCAAGTGGTACCGATCGCCGATGCCTCGCTGCTCACGATCAAGCTGCTGAAGAACGGCACCTTGAAGGTCTACCCGGGCTATCCGCACGGAATGCACTCGGTACACGCGGACGTCATCAACGAGGACCTTCTCGCATTCATCAAGGCGTAGTTCGTCTGACAGCTAGCGGCGTTCTCAGACGCGTCTAAGCACGTCCTGGATGCGGGCGACGCGCCCGCTACCAGGCGTAGACGAGGAGAATGACGACGAGGACGACGAGGATGTAGAGCAGGTACTGGTTGATGTCACCGGACTGGATTGGTTGCAATCGTCGAGCAAGTGACTGCGCGGCGCGCGCGATCGGACGGTACAGATAGGTCTCGAAGAAGGGTAATACCTTCCACCGGTAGTGAACGGGCCCCGAGCGGCCGGCGGGATCGTCGGAGGCCCGGTCGATCTCGACGTTGGGGTGATAGAACCGCTCAAAGGTCACCCGTTCGGGGTTGGCGAATGTCGTCGCCGAGTACTGATTCGCGGCAGTGTACGAGCGGATGCCGCCATCCCAAACGGGAACTTGTCGCGATCGTCCTCGTGGACGCCCCAGGGCGAAGATGGCGAGTGGAACGATGCTGACGGCGACGAGAAAGACGGCAAGGTACGTGGGTGAGAAGGCGGCAAAATTCTTGTGTCCCGGGATGACGGCGAGATTCGACACCAGAAGCACGGGGCGCAACTGCACACCGGTGACGCTTCGAACAACGTGGTCAAGCGCGGACAGGACCGCCGGTGCCCCGAGTGCAAGTGCGAGACACGCCGCCGCAAGCAGGCCCGGTCCGAGAATTGGTTGACCAGTCTCTTGGGCGACGGCTGCCTTGTGGCTCCGCGGCATGCCGAGGTAGCCGATGCCGAAGGCTCGGGCGAACGCGAAGACAGCGAGGCCTGCGGTCAGGCCGAGCACGGCGGCGGCGACCAGTATCAGAATTCCGATGACGTGGTTGTTCACGCGAAAGCCCTGGAAGAGTCCCTCAAAGACGAGCCACTCGCTGACGAATCCGTTGAGTGGCGGCAGCGCCGCGATGCCGAGTACTCCAATGAGGCTGAAGATTGACGTCGCGCGCATGCGACGCACGAGCCCGCCGAGATCGTCGAGATCGCGTGTGCCGGTGGCATGCTCGATCACGCCAGCCTCGAGGAACAGCAGCGTTTTGTAGCAGCCGTGATTGACCACGTGATAGAGCGCGACAAGAAGCAGAAAGGCTCCAAGAATGGGCTGGTGATTCGCAGAGAACGTCATCGCCGCACCGACAACGGTAACGATGATGCCCACGTTCTCCACGCTCGAATACGCGAGGAAGCGCTTGAGATCGCGTTCGGCGATAGCGTAGAGAATCCCCACGATCGCTGAGAGAGCGCCGAGAGCCATCACGAGTATTCCCCACCAGCGCGGTCCCGGGCCGAGAAGGACGAACGCGAAAAGCATGATCCCGTAGACGCCGAGCTTGATGATCATGCCGGAAAGGAAGGCAGAGCCATCGGCGGGAGCCACGGGATGGGCGGCTGGAAGCCATACGTGCATTGGCACGAGGCCGGCCTTGAATCCGAAGCCGAGAAGGGCTAAGACGAAGGCCAAACTCTTCCAGCCGAACGGAACGGCGTTCGCGTGAGCGGCGATCACCGAGAACTCCAGGCTGTGGGTCTGGGTCGCCAGGATCGCGAACGCAGCGATGACCATGACGAAGCCGACTTCGCCGAGCGCCAAGAAGAGGAAGGTTCCTTGACTGACGCCGTCGCGGTGGTGATAGCGAAGGATCACGAGCGAGCTCGCGATCGTCATCGACTCCCACGCGACGAGGAACGTGACGATCTCCCCCGACACCAACACGGCGAGCGACGCGAGGGCCGCCAAGTTGTAGACGCACAGGTAGATCGCAGTCCCCTTCGACGCATGGTGGTACCTCGGCGCGTACAAGCCAATCGCGAGAGTGATGACACCGAGCAGAACGACGAACGCGCTCGCGAGCGGAGTTGCGCGGACATCGAAGCCGCCAACTACGTCAGCTGCGCTTCGCACCGTTGCCGTGGCGTGCCCGCTGAGGGCGAGGCGCACCCCGCCCACGAGACAAGCGACGCCTGCGGCACTGGAGACACTTCCCGCCACTCGCAAGAAGTAGCGCCGCGAAGCTCCGAGTCCGAGGGCGGCAGCCGCCAACCACCCGACGGCCGCTATCCACAGGAGCGCCGACGTCATAGTTTGTGCTCGTCGTGAGTAACGAACGTCATGGCACTGACCTTCTCCGCCAGGCGTCCGACGGATACGAGAAGGCCCTGGAGCAGAGCCAGCGGGCTCGGCGGGCAACCCGGAATGGATACGTCGACAGGAAGAATCCGGTCCAGACGCCCCCACACCAAAGCATCCTCGTCGTAGACCCCGCCCAGAGGGCACGCGCCCATGGCAACGACGAACTTCGGTTCGGGCATGGATCGGTAGGTCTTGTCAAGGGCGACATCCATGGCGCGCACGCCGGGGCCCGTGACCAACAGCATGTCTGCGTGACGAGGTGAAGGCGTGAAGAAGAAGCCGAGGCGCTGCAGGTCGTAGTGCGGAGCGAGCAAGAGTCGAATCTCTGACTCGCACACCGCGCAAGAACCGGTGTCAATGGTTCGGATGTGAAGGCTCCGCCCGAAAAGAGTGCGCACCTGACTGGCGAGCTGCCCGGCGAGCTGTTCCTCGCGGTCGTGAGAGCGGAACTCAAGGTCACTCACGATGAGAGCCCTTGGATCGGCACAAGCTTGATGAGTTGGGCGGCGTCGCTTGCTGCCAATTCGAACTCGCCGCTGCTGGTGACGACCCCGGGAGCGGTCCGCTGGCACTCACCGCACGCGGTGCAAGCGCCCACGTCAAAGATCAGCGACTGGCCATCTCGCCGCAGCGCATGGCTGGGACAGGCGTTGACGAGATGTTCTGCGATCTCGACGTCGAGGATCGACGCGTCAAAGGATGGCGGGGTGGGAAGATCTGCGGCCCAGGCGTCGGTGACGGCTGGGTATTTCGTCGTCACCACCCGACGGGCAAGACCGCGAACGAACCAGAGCGCCATTAGCGGGCGATCCCGGCGACGGTGAGCCAGAAACTGGCCTCAATGATGGGCACATCGGTAAAGACGTTGCGCGACCGAGCAGCGTCGTCAAAGGCTCGCCAGTTGCGAACCGACGCCGGACGCAGACGCGACCGGGTGAGCCGACCCGTTTCGTCGAGGGCGATCCACGCCAGTGATTCGCCGCGAGAGGACTCGCACCAGCCAAGCGCCGACCCGGCCTCGGTCACGGTCGGGGACGCTGTGGGCCTGGTGGCGATCCCCTCGTCGAGCATCAGCTCGATGTACCGGATGGACTCGCCGACTTCGTCGATCATGACCTGAAACCGCGACAGAGCATCACCGTTCTGGTAGCTGGGAACCGCAAGTGACGAGTCGGCGTACGGGTAGACCGGGTGATCGCGACGGCAATCGATATTGACTCCCGACGCGCGTGCCACAGGCCCGACGAGACCGAGCCGGACGGCGGCCTCCTGCTTTACGATGCCGCACGCCTCGAGGCGATCGAGGAACGAGTTGGTGGTCATGAGTGCGTCGAACACTCGGCGAAGCTCGTCATGGGCGAGAGGCAGTTGGGTGCGAATGGCCCCGACGTCAAGGGCGCGATGCATACCACCGATGGCGAGGAGACCGAAGAGGTAGCGGTGTCGAGCCGCGGCCACGTTCACCCTCAAGAACTTTTCGAAGGCGATCTCCGCTTGCGCCTGGCCGACGGAAAGACCCATGGACTGCGCGAGGGCCGCGGTGGCGGCCGCGTGGTTGTAGAGGCGCTCGAGTTCAAGGGCCACCGTTCGGGCGCGTTGGACATCGTCGGGGATCGACAGGTTCGCGGCGGTCTCAACCGCTTGACAGAACGCCCACGTATTTCCAACGGCCGAGAGTCCTTCCATTCGTTCAACGAAGAAGAGGGCCCGCGCAGGATCAAGACCTTGGAGGCGTCGCTCGATGCCGCGGTGCTTGTGCCACTGAAGAAGATAGAGGTCGAGGACCTCTTCGCCACTCGTGACGAGACCCATGTAGAGCGACTCCTGCGCGACGGCGCGAACTGGTCCGAACGGGAACTCGATCGCTTC
Organism: uncultured Acidimicrobiaceae bacterium; assembly: GCA_963724865.1. GTDB lineage: Bacteria > Actinomycetota > Acidimicrobiia > Acidimicrobiales > RAAP-2 > RAAP-2. Next base: position 67,314 of record CAVRWO010000020.1, read on the forward strand.
ACCGGCGACGAAGTGCGCGGCGTGAACGGTGCGAGCGTCTCGAGCGGGCGGGGAGCCCAGACGAGGAAACTCATGGTGCGAGCCGGGCGGCACGACGAGTCTATTGAGCAGTTTGTCGCCGCGCGGACGCACACCGAACTGCTCGTAGATCTCGCACTCCTCGACGAACGCCGCTGGCTCGGAATCAGACAGCTGGGCGTACTCGTCGTCGACGGTCGGCCACTGGACAACGGCGTAGGTCTGTTCCACGTCGTAGCCGTACACCACCCGCAACACGAGGTCGCCTTCTTCGAGGGCGCCAAAGGCGTCAGCAAGGCGAACCTCGTTGACGCCAACTTGAACGACGTCGTCCTCGCGTGGTGCCGTGTGTCCTTCGGCGTCGTCGAACGCGCGCGGCTCACCCGAAGGCAGAGGTGGTCGGCTCATGAGATGGCTCGCACGGCGTGGACAATCAGGTCGTTGAGTCCCGCGGGAATCCAAAGACCAAGAAGCAGGAGAAGGCCCAGCCCGCCGACAAGGGGTAAGCCCGCGAGGAGGCGTTCGGAAGGACGGGGGTAGGGCAGGGGCTTGATTGTCGGAGCTTCGCCCGTGGCCATGGGGAGAGTGGTGTTCAAGAGTGCGATGAAGCCGGTCATCAACAGGAGAAGAAGGAGCCCGGCCAAGATTGGCGTAGAGCCGTCAAAACCAGCACGAACAATGGTGAGTTCGGAGAGGAACACACCGAAGGGGGGAGCTCCTGCGACCGCCAACGAAGCGAGCACCAAGACGGCGCCTGCGAAGGGCATCGCCGTTAATGCACCGCGCACCTTGGAGGACTCGCGTGTTTTATATCCCAGTACGAAGTAACCGGTGGACAGAAAGAGGACGGCCTTGGCGATGGCGTGATTCAGCACCTGCAAGAGCGCGGCGTACACCCCGAGCACTCCGCCAAAACCGAGAGCCACTGCGATGATGCCCATGTGCTCGATCGATGAGTACGCGAAAGTTCTTTTGTAGTTGCCACGAATCACCATGAAGATCACACCGATGAACAGCGTGACAAATCCGAAGACGAGCAACACGTGATCGGGATACGCGCTGCCGAGTCCCACCCTCGCGATGGCGCGGAATCGAATGATTGCGTACATGCCAGTTGTGAGTAGCGCCGCCGACAGCATGGCGCTGGCCGGGCTCGGCGCCTCAGAGTGCGCATCCGGTAACCACGTGTGCATCGGAGCGAGTCCGACTTTCGTACCGTATCCAAGAACGGCGAGGAGAAATGCGAGGCGCAGGCTGCCGAGTTGCAAAGCGTGGGCGTGCGCGAAGAGGAAGGACCAAGTCAGGCGTTGGTTAGAGGTCAGACGCAGTGCGCTGCCGGCATAAAAGAGCCACAGCGTCGCGAGCAGGGCGATCGTGACGCCGAACGAGCTGATGATCACGTACTTCCACGCGGCTTCGAGTGAGCGCGTCTTCGCCTCGAGTCCGACGAGCGCAGCGCTCGCCAAGGTACTGGCCTCGATGAGCACCCAGAGAAGGCCGAGATTGCCCGCAAAGAGACAGCCAAGCATTCCCGACGCAAATATTGAAAAGAAGACGAAGTACAGCCGAACCTGAAATGAGCTCAGGTCGCCTCGATCCTCCTCGGCGCGCAGGTACGCGGCTGATCCGAAGGCGGCGAGGACCACTACGAGTGAGACCGTGAGAGCAAAGAAGATCGACAGCGGATCGACGTACAAGAAGCCATCGAATCCCTGGACTCGACCATGCCCGAGATCGACGGCCAGTGTCAGGCAGCATGCGAAGGAACCGCACGACGACACGACAAGGATGTTTCCCATGCCTCGTGACTGGCATCTCGCAATGACGCCGAGTATTCCACCGAGCGGAAGCAACACGACGAGGAGCGTGAGGGCGGTCATCCGTGAAGCTCCCTCAACTCAACCGACGTCGCCTCGGCGAGCTGTCGAGCGATCCCCGAGACGAAGACCACCATGATGAGGACCGCCGCGACGAGGTCGAGGAACACGCCTGCCTCAACGATGAAAGGAAAGGTCGCGACCAACGTGATGGCGCCGAGGAAGACTCCGTTCTCGGTGATGAGCCAGCCGATCAGTTGGGCGACGATGTGGCGTCGTACCACCATGACCAGAGCACCGAGCAAGACGATCGCAGTTGAGAGCGGCACGACCGACGAGGCGATGAGGCCGTGTGGGAGATCCTGGGGTCGGATCGACAGGTAGGCGAGAGTGGTCAGCAAAGCACCGATTAACAACGACGTCGAGAGCCCTGTCGAGAGCGCTACGTCGCGTTTGAGATCGAGACGGCGGAGCAGCAAGTCCCGCGTGGCAAACGGGATGGCGAATCCTTTTATGGCCAGCGTCACGGCGGCGAGGACCCACAACTCGACGCTGTCGTAGTGATACGCGACAACGCCACAGGCAAACGAGAGGACGATGGACTGAAGACCGTAGTAGGCGACGTAGCGGCTGAACAGTTTTGAACCGAGACAGGCGAACGAGAGGAGAAGCATCAGCACGGAGCTGAGAGACACGAGGATGCCCTCAATGGAGCTCGACGAGAGGCTCTGCACGCTCAAGCGCCGATCACGTAGGAAGTAACGACACCTACTAGGGCGAGCAGCAGAGCGGCACCCACGAACTCGGCGATGCGAAAGAACCGGAGTTTGGCAAACGACGTGTCGATCACGACGATGGCCAGTCCGCACAGTGCGAGCTTTCCCAGCAGAACGGGAATGGCGACCAAGCCTCCCACGAAGCTAGTTGCGTTTCCCAAACCCCACGGGATGACAAAGACGTTCATGAAGATGGCCGACATGAGAAAGAACTTCATCCACGAGGCCCAGCGCATCAACGCGTAGCGGCGTCCCGAGTATTCCAGCACGCGTCCCTCTTCAATCATTGAGAGCTCGACGCTGACGTTCGGACTCTCAATCGGGATCCGACCATTCTCGACGAGGATGATCATGAAGAACGCGACCATTCCGAGGAGGTGGGTGGGCAGTACCCAGGCATACCCAGAGGATGCAAGGGCGTGGTTCATGAGGTAAGGGTTGTCCGACGAGGAGAGCACGCCCACGGTGAAGAAGACGATGATGAGTGCCGGTTCAACGAGACTTCCGATCCACGCAGCTCGACTCGCGCCGAGACCGCCGTTCGGGCTCGCCGTATCCAGACCCGCGAGTGACGTGGCGAAACTCGCTAGCGTCAGGACAAACGCGCCACCGATGAGATCGGCGAGGAATGCGAGCGGGAGCGGGTTGCTCGTGATGATCGGGACTATGACCGAGACGGTGAGATAGCAGGACATGACGACGAAGGGTGCAGCAATGTAGACAAAGGAGACCTGGTCACTCATTGTTTCGCCCTTGCGCAGTAGCTTGGCGAGGTCTCGATAGGGCTGGAAGATGCTCGGGCCGCGCTTGGAGGCGACTATCGATTCGACGCGTGCCAAGACCCCGGCGTAAAGAGGAGAAAACGCGAGCACCACGATGCTCTGAAGGATCTGCAACGAGGTCGCAACCGTCATGTGAGCCCCTTCCTTATTACTTAAGCAGCATTAAGGTAGAAGCCATCAGGAGGGCGAACCATTCCGCCCAGCGGTTGCGCGAGCCTCTTCGCGTGATACGAAATCATGCTGTCACGGCGTCAAATGCGTGTCAAGTCACTTTTGGTTGCTCAGGTCACCCGTTGGCTACGAGAACAACATCGCGTCGTGACGATGCGGATGTCGAGGCGCGTTGACGGTGCCGTCGCGCCGCGGGTCGGTCCCTCACTCGAGCTACTCGTGCGCTCTCATACCTGTCCATCGGTAGCCGTCCAGCTGTAGGCCGACCACTCTCACCAGCCGCCGATTCGCTCGTAGACGTCTTCAGCAAAGCTCGTTGGCAACGGCCTTCCGGGGAGCAGCTTGAACGTTCGGCCGGCCTCCGATTCGCGGCCAGCCTGAAGGAACAGCGTGGCGTCGGGCGCTTCGAGATAGATGCGCTGGCCAAGTTCATAGAGGTGCGTGACGACGACGGCCCGTACGCCCGAGTCGAGAAGAGCCTGGAGAACCTGATGGGCAATCTCGGAGCCTTCGCGTTCATTCGTTGCCGAGAACGATTCATTGAACAGCACGAGGCAATGGGGTGTGATCTCATCAGCGATCGCGCTCATTCGAGCCAGTTCTTCGTCGAGCTTCCCGCTGGTCATAGACGCGTCTTCCTCGCGCACGAAGTGAGTGAAGACGGCCTCGCACGTACTGGCATCGAACGACTCCGCGGCGACGAACATTCCCGCGCGCATCATCAGCGTCGCGAGTCCCAGGCTGCGGAGGAAGGTGGATTTGCCGCCCGAATTCGCACCCGTCACCACGATAAGCGTCCGGTTGTCGGCGTCGGCGTCGTTGCCGACGACGCGCCGACCGTTCCGAAGAGAGAGGCACACGTCGTACAGTCCGGCGAACCTCAGCCGCGCGGGTGACCAAGGAAGCGGACGCGGCAGGCACGTTGGCTCTCCGAGGGCGCTCGCACACTCACTCAAGTTGAGGCACCCTACGTAGAAGGCGAGCTCCGCACGGAGCATGACAAAGAAATTCGAGAGATGATCCGCCGCTTGCGTCAGCGAGTTAGCGGCAGAGTTCACACTGCGATTCACGAGCTCGTTCAGCGCCTTGGAGCCTGCCTCGTCGCGCGGTGGGATCTCGAACGAATACGACTTGCGCCCCCCTACGCCGAGTCGCTCTCGAATGGACTGCTTCGTGCCGCGCGGATCTCGAAGCGCATAGCCAAGTCCCGTGTTACCGAAGCTGAGCCGGGCGCTGATCAGCATGCCGTCTTTGAACTTGAGTTGTTTAAGGTGTTCTTCAACGAGACGGAAATACTCATCGCTGAGGTCTGCCTTCAATACGCCAAAGAGCGTCACCCAACCTTCGGAGCGGAATTTGTCGGCGTGCTCGTCGACGAGCTTGCGAAGGCGCTGGAGATACTCCATGTACATGGCAATCACCTGCGGCGACTGACTCATCATTCCCGCAGGAGAGTTACGTGAGATGAACCAGAACATCTTGCGCTGGTCTCGCACTGCGTTGACGGCGAGACCGTAGATGTCTCGGACGATCTGGGGATTGCGGGCGCAGTCATCCAAGACCTGCTGACGATACTTAATGCCGTCGGGGCTGGCGAGTCCGTCCAAGAGCGCCACCCTGGACGCGCTCCAGACCAGATCGTCGCCTTGAGCCATTGCCTCAATAAGCGTGTGGAGGTCGAGATCGTGAGCGAGATCGTCAGCGTTCGCGGGAAGAGGTTGGTGGACGTCAAAGTCGGCGTCGCGGAACATGAGGTGCGCCTTCACGGAAGGATTCGCTTTCTCAGTTGATCGTAGGTGAGTCCGTACTTCTCTGCGATCGAGATGGCGTACGCGAGACCGTCCGCGGGATGTCGAGCGATCTTGAACGTCCGCTCAACCGGATGGTCGGGATTGACTGAACTCGTCATGCTGACGATCGACGGCCCGAGCAGCGTCAATTCGTCGATGAAGGTCACCACCACGCAGAGTGCATCGAGTCTCATGATCTTGTGGAGAACTTTCGTTCCCAGAACGAGCGCGTCCTGAGTCGTCGTCGACGCAAAAATCTCGTTCATGATGATGACGCTTCGCGAGGTAGCTTGCGTCAACACGCTTTGGATTCTTAGGAGATCATCCTCAAGTTTTCCGCTCTGATAGGTCGGGTCCTCCTCCTTGCCGAAGTGCGTGAAGAGCTCGTCGAACAAGAAGAGACTCGCTCGCTCACCTGGTATCGGACACCCGAGGCCGGCGAGGAAGTGCGCTTGCCCGAAGGTTCGCGCAAAGGTCGTCTTGCCCCCTTGGTTCGGGCCGGAGACGACGATGACCCTTTCCGCTCCGTCGAGGCTGAAGTCATTGCAAACGACCGAAGCTCCCTGCGTAGCGAGCTTGGCGGCCAGCGCGATGTCGAACGTTTGGACCGCATGGATCGCTTTCGAGTCGCGAACTTCAGGTAGGCAGAAGGAGAGGCCACGATCCTTGAGGGGACCGATGTAATCGAGATAGGAGAAATAAAACTGGATCTCACGATCGAAGGTACTGACATTCTCGTTGACAAAGGACTCGGTACCTTCGCAGAACGTCTGCAACTCTGAGAAGATCTCGCGAAATAGAACTGCCACCCGATCAGCGATTTGTGCCTCAACCTGGTTCATGTCGGGCCAGTCAGAGAACTTGAGTCGATAGTCCGTGACTGCTCCCTGCTGGAACCGCTCGAACGCCTCTTCAATCTCGGCCCCATAGTCCGCCTCGCCTTCGTATCTGAGGACTCGAACGCGGGGCCCACGAACGTTGACGCTGTAGCGGACCTCGGAGAGACCCGCCTTGAGGCGACGCGATTCGCGGGCGAGGTTCCCAAATGCCGAGGAAGCGGCGTACTCCGCCACGACGTTTCGAAAATCGAGCAGGGCGCGCGAAGTGAGCTCGTTCGTGGTAAGAGTCCTTGCGAGGCGGTCCACCGCATCGCAGTAACGAAGCACGGCGTCGAGATGGATGCCCTGTCGGTGTTGGTTGAAGCGCGTTTTCTTCGACCAGGACAGCCTTTGTCGAACGTCCCGCATCTCCGCCATGAAGAATCGGAGACCCGCCGCGACCGATCTGTCCTCAAGGTCGTGCCAGACCTCATGACGGAAGGCAATGTCCTCTCCCGACGTGAGGTGGTCGTAGAAGAAGGGAAGCAGCTGGTAGTCCTCGCGACCCCGGGTGATGGAGGTCATCACCTGATCTAGTAGAAGGTCCGAGAAGCAGCGTGGTTCGCCCTTGAGTGCCACCAACGTCGCATCGTAGGGATGCGAATAAAGAATGCTGTGTTGTGTGGTCGTCGCTGACCCATCGCGCGCCGAAGTTTCGAGGGTCACGACGCGCCCACCTTTGCCCGGTGAAGACGTACACCAAGGGGCTCCACGCGCAGTCGAAGTGTGCGGCCTTCGATAGAAGGGTTGCTGGTCAGAATCATGGCCCTCACATTCACGCTCGAAACAAGACGTAGAGGCCATTAGCCGTATCGGCAGTTCGGGCCGGGAGGCCCGCCGGAGCATCATCCGACGTCCCCATAATAAACGATTTCGCAGGTAAATCAGTGGGTACAAAGGCGACGTTCCGGTCCTCGACGAGGTTGTAGGCATGAAAGAACCGCCAGTGGTTTCGTCAGCATCCATCCATGCCGAAAGATCGACGTATAGGTGTGCGTCGCTTCCACGCAAACGTGGGGGAGCGACACGACGCGTAGCCATCGCGAGTGAGTGCACTGGTCGCGCCGTTCTCGAATGCATCGTCGCGTAGGGCAGCCCGGAACACGGAGAGCACCATGACTCGTTGTCGCGATCACAGGACGCTTGCCTCCCAAGGAGATAGTTAAAGGCGAAGCTGACGGATCCGGCACTCTCGACCAGGAGATTCTCGAACGGTGTAAAAGGGATCGTGTCAAGTCTGATACCACAGCGGTATCATTTGTGCATGGCGCTTACTGTTCGGACCGATGAGACTCTTGAGGAGGCGCTCAGCGCCCTTACCCAATCAGAAGGCGTCTCGCGTCAAGAAGTAATTCGGCGCGCGGTGCTTGAGCGCTATGAGCGATCCGGCCATGTGGCTCGGGTCGACGACTCGACGCGCCGGATGGCGGTGCGGTGGGCTGACGTCCTGGAGCGGCTTGGCGCTGAATGAGCGAGGTCGAATACCTCGACCTCGAGGACGTCGTAGAGATCATGCGCATCCTGGGTGTTGGCCCTATTCGTGATCTGGGACTGCTGGACTCTGCGGTGAACCGGCCCCGGTCAAGCGCCTTCGGCGACGACGCGTACGAGACCCTGAGCCTCAAGGCGGCGGCGCTTCTGCACTCGATGACCAAGAACCACGCACTCGTGGACGGGAATAAAAGGCTCGCGTGGCTGAGCGGGGTCGTATTCAGCGATCTGAATGGACATGCTCCGCACCTATCCGATGATGACGCATTTCAGCTCGTCTGGGACATTGCGAGTTCAGAGGTTGAAGATATCGGGACAATTGCCGAGCGACTTCAACTTGCGCCCCACATGATGTGAACGGCTGAGAGCTCTACCCAAGCTCGTCGGTGTCACTGATCGTCTTCAGCACCAGTCGAAGAAGTCGAGCGAGTTCGAGCTGGTCCGTGTCACTGAGCGAGCTGACGGCCAGCGTCTCGTGACGGTTGAACTCCGGAAAGAGCCGCTCGATGAGTCGTTCGCCTGGCTTCGAGAGTCCGATCGAGACGCGGCGGCGGTCATCGCGGTGAGGAATCCGTCGGATGAGTCGACGCGCTTGGAGCGTTTTCATGACACCGGTCAACGTTCCCTTCGTGATACCGGCTTCCGCGGCGACGAGCCCAGTCTCTTGCTCTCCCCAGATCCAGAGCACCCACAGGACGGTGAATGCCACCCAGCTGAGGTCGTACTCGGCGAGCAGCTCGCGTTCCATGTGATTACGAATGGCCGAACCGGCGCGATAGATATTCGAGACCGCGCTCATGGCGGTGAAGTCGAGGTCATGATCGTCGAGTCGGGCGCGGATATCTCGCTCGGCCTGCGAAACGACGGTCGCCTCGGAGCTTGCGATGCGACGAGACATCTAGGTGGCGAGCGTGGCGCCACCGTTGAAGGTGGTACCCACGGTCCGGAAGTAGCCGCCGATGATTTCAACGGGCGCGAGCGCGGAAAGCTCTTCAGTCGGTGAGTCGAAGAGCTCCAGTGTCGCCGATCCCCGATAGGCAATACCGAGGTCGACGTTCACGCCTGACATCGTAACCACCTCGCTCAAGGAGTCGCGGTCGTCGAGCTCAATGCGGGGAAACCATCGATGGTGCAGCATGGGATGTCCGTTTACGAACCCATTGCTCGCGCACTCGCCCTCGAGGGTGACCGTCGCTTGGGCGAGTCGCCGATCGTTCGCGGCGAGCGTCATGCCGAAGGTGCCCCCGGCTTCGAGCCGAGGACCTGCTTGGCCGTGCGTGATGGGTCGGGTTTGGTGCGCCGACCCGAGCTTCTTGGGATAACCCTGGAGGTGGCCTCGCACGAGAGCGAAATCCTTGTCGACCCAGATGAACAGGCACCGGCTGTACAGCTTGTTGTCGTAGCGACAGCGCACGACGACGAACGCTTCCTTGTACTGGCTCCGTACGGGATCGAGCAACTCGGCCCCGTCATCGCCACAGCTCTGCCAGTCGGCCCAGATGAACGCGACCGCACCGGGATCCTCATCGTCGTCGGCGAGCGACACACCCTCGGGCAGAAGCGATTTGATGGCCGCGGGATCAGTCCGGTACTCGACCGTCAACAGGTCGCCCGAGTAGTGCCAGGGGAGGGGTGGCAAGAGTGACGCTTGCCCACTCGGCGTGCGAGGGAAGGGAACGCCGCGCAGACTCACCCGGCACCCGTCCAACCGGTGTCGGGTCGGTCGAACCAGATGTGTATCTGACCCGTGCCGATCGCGTTCTCGTACGCGGAGTACAGCCGTCCCGGAGCGACGCACTCGGGCCCGCCGAGCGCGGCGACCATCATCTGGTAGTGAGCGAAGCGACCTTCGGGCTTCACCTTGGCGAACTCCGGCATATCCTCGAGCACACTCTTGTGGTCACCACGGCACAAGGCTTCGATGACGCCATGGTCGGCGCGGCGAGCTTCACTCGAGAAGATGTGCTCCTCGCCGGCGGCCTCATGTTGGCGCAGCGTGCGAAGCGTGTGAAAGGTGTGGCTGAGCGCTCCCGAGGCGATGAGGACAACACGACGATCGCTCCGTTCAACTGCCGCAGCGATCACCCGACCGACCGTCGCAAAGTCGGCGGGTTCGGCCGTTTGACACGTGCTCACCGAGAGCCAGGCCTCGTCGCCTTGAAGGAAGGGAAAAAAGTTCGTGGTGGCGTACTGGATGGGAAGGTGATCATTGTCGATGGGCGTGATCCAGCACTCAGGTGTCGCGTCAGCAATGGCGCCTACAAGCTTGGCAAAGGCGGGGTCGCCTTTGGCGTCGTACGGGACGCTCGACATCCCCCGAGGTAGTTCTTCGGAGGTGAAGTAGCCGAGCCTTCGTGTCGCCCCGGTGATCACAAACTCCACGGTCGTGAACCAATGGCTGTCAAAGACGATGACGAGATCGGGCTTCAGCACGTCGAAGACATCTCGGCGCAACTTGTGCAGGCCCGTGTACAGAGTGCTCTCGTTGCCGTTGTTGAGTGCGCGTCGCTCGTCGTCGGGCAACACGATGGTGGGCACATGCGCCAAGAGACCAGCGCCAACAATCTCACCCATTGGTGGTCTCCTCTTTTACTTGATACGTCTTGAGGTCACTGTGGAAGTCGAGCGCGTAGTCGCCGCCTTCTCGTCCCACGCCACTGATACCGGTGCCGCCGAACGGTGCGGTGAGGTCGCGCACCAAAAAACAGTTGACCCAGATCGTCCCTGCTCTGACACCCTCGCCGAAGCGGTCAGCCCGTTTCTGGTCCTCCGTAAAGACCATGGCCGACAGTCCATACGGTGTCGAGTTTGCGAGCTCGATCGCTTCGTCGTCGCCAGAGAAGGTCTGAAAGGTGAGGACCGGCCCGAAGACTTCGTTTTGGACGATCTCGGCGTCGTTCGTGCGCGGCTCGATCAGCGTCGGCACGTACCAGAGCCCGTCGGGGCGCAGTCGCTCACCGCCAAAGACGAGCCTGTCACCGGACTTCAAGGAGCGTTCGACAAAGCCTTCGACCCTCGCCAGGTGCTCGGGGTGGATGAGCGGAGAGATCGTCGTCACGGCGTCGCGACTGTCGCCGAGGACGTGGCGCTCGGTGGCGGTCGTAAAACGGTCGAGGAAGTCGTCGCGCACCGACACGTCGACGAGCAGTCGTGTTCCGGCGAGACAGACCTGGCCCGCGTCGTCGTACATCTTCGCCGCCGTCTCGGCGGCGAGATCGAGGTCCGCGTCGGAATAGACGACGAACGGTCCCTTGCCGCCCAGCTCACCAGTGAATGGCACGAGGTTCCGCGCCGCGGCGGCGCCAATGCGCCGACCAGTGTCGGGGGACCCGGTAAAAGAGACCCTGCGCACGCGCCGGTCGGTGACGAGGGCTTCGCCTACTTCCTCGCCGAAGCCCTGGACGAGATTGAAGACGCCCGGAGGGAACTCGGACTCAGCGACGAGATCCATCAAGAGTGAACAGCTGAGCGGTGACCACTCGGCGGGCTTCAGCACGACGGTGTTGCCCGCGGCGAGTGCGGGAGCGCACTTCCAGGTCGACAACATGAACGGCGCGTTCCACGGCGTGATGACGACGGCGGGGCCAGCGGGCATGCGCAAGACGGCGTTATGTGTCCCGTTGGACGCCCACCGGCGCGGCTCGTACGCCTCAGCGAGGTCCGCGTACGCGCGAAAGTTGCGAGCCCCGCGCTTGATGACGCGCAGGCGCAGCGAGTCTTCGAGCATCGCCATGTCGAGGCACTCGACGCGCGCGATCTCTTCGACGTGGTCGTCGATCAGATCGGCGAGACGTCGCAGGTACGTGGCGCGTGCGTGTGGCCCGAGCTCCGCCCACCCAGGAAAAGCGCGCACGGCGGCATCGAGGGCCAGGTCCACGTCGTGGGCGCCGCCTCGTGACACGTCGGCGAGCTTCATGGACCAGTCGAGTGGCGAGCGGTCGTCGAACGTCTTGGTGGAGTCGACTCGTTCGTTGTCGATGAAGTGTCCCGTGGCGACCGAGACCCCCGCGACATCGACGCGGACGCTCACGATCGGAACCTCGGGTGGACCAAGGGGTAGGGAAGCGTTGAGCGGTCGGTGGGCTCGGGGTGTCGTTGTCCGCGGAACTCCCAGTCCCCACCGAGGGCTGTGGAGAGGACCTCTTCGGTTTCTGTTGGCTGTGCTCCCACCTCGTCGCTCACCGGATCGGGTCCCTCGACGACGTAGTTGGTCAGCGCTCCGAGCCCTTCCACTTCCACGGTGACCACGTCACCCGGTTCTACGGGCCGCGAGAAGGCGGGGGTGCCCGAAAGGATGACGTCGCCCGGGACGAGGGTGATGAGTCGAGCCACGTCCGTGACGAGGTAGTGCATGTCCCAGGCCATCTCATCGGTCGAGCCGTCTTGACGAACGACGCCGTTGACGCTCGTGCGCATCGACTTGCCGTGAAAGTCCCAAGAGGTGACGAGCCCCGGTCCGAGGGGACAGAGGGTGTCGGCGCCCTTGACGCGCAGCATCGATCCGGCGTCGGTGTCGCGAAAGTCGTGGAGACCGAAGTCGTTGGCGATGGTGTAGCCCGCGATGTAGTACGCGGCGTTAGCCAGCTTGATGTTGCGCGCCGTACGACCGATGACGATCGCGACCTCGCCCTCGTAGTTGAGGTAGTGGCAGTTGGCGGGCCGAACGACCGCACCGCCGTGCGTGTTGAGCGCTGACACGGGCTTTTGGAACCACGTCGGGGCAGGCGGAAGCTCGATCTGAAACTCGCGCACGCGCGACACGTGATTGAGATGGCAGCACAGGATCTTCGTTGGCGTGGCGGGCGCGAGATGGGTCGCGGTCGCCGCTTCCACGCGTCGACCGTCGGCCGCGATGAGCGTGTCGCCATCGCGGACCACCTCGACGACGTTGCCGTCAAGCAGAATTCGGCGATACTCCAGGGCCCCTCCGACGATCGTTTGTGTTCAAATGATTCTTTCACCTTACAAACCAACCGGCCGAGAGCGTGCTACGTTCGCCAGGGTCATCCGAGGAGGCTCCATGACCAGTTCCCTTGATCGCGTAAGAGTACTGTGGCCCGACCATTTGGGCCTGGCGCGCGGCAAATACGTGCCGGCAAGCCTCGCCGACCATGGGGCGCGCTACTGCACGGGCACCTGGGCACTCGGCTACGACCGTGTGATGACGCCCGAGACGCCGGGCAGTTACTGGAGCGAAGGCCTGCCCGACTTTGACGCGGTCTTTGACATGGCTGACGCTCGCACCGGTTGGGAGCCCAACACCAAGGTCGTCGTCGCGAGCCTCGTTCGCGGAGAGAAGCCGCTCGCCGTGGCGCCCCGCGCGGCCCTCGAGAGGGCCATCGCCGACTGGCGAGCGCTCGGGTGCGAGCCCTACGTCGGCGTCGAGTTCGAGGCGTACGTCTTCGTGCCTGATGGCGTCGGGGGCTACAAACCAATGGATACCCCGGGCGCCTTCGTCTACGGCACCGGAACCGCGGTCGATCCGTACGGCCTGGTGGAGGCGATCTGGGCAGCGGCGAGCGATGCGGGGATTCAGCTCGAATCGGTCAACTCCGAGTACGACACCCCACAGTTCGAGTTCACGCTTCGCTACAGCGACGCCATGGTCGCCGCCGATGAGGCGTTCCTCTTCAAGGTGCTCGCCCGCGAGGTAGCCCAGCGCATGGGCCTGCTCCTGACGTTCATGGGCAAGCCATTGAACGACCGGGGCGGTTCGGGCCTGCACATCAACTTCTCGTTCCGCAACGAAGACGGCGTCAACCTGATCAACGACGAGACGGCGGCCGACGGGCTCTCGTCGCTCGCAAAGCACTCGATCGGCGGGCTCCTCGAGCACCATCGAGCGCTGGCGGGGATCTGTGCGCCGACCGTCAACGCGTACAAGCGCCTTCGACCCGCCTCGCTCTCGGGCTACTGGGCAAACTGGGGCCACGACCACCGCGGTGCGACCGTGCGCGTACCAGCAGAACGTGGAGCGGCGGCTCGCCTCGAACACCGTCTGAGCGACGGGGGCGCGGTTGTCCATAGCGCTATCGCGGCGGTGCTGCAGGCGGCTCGCCTGGGCTTCATTCATCAAACCAGTCCCGGAGAACCCGAAGGTGGCAACGGACTTGACACGATCGATGCGACCGTCGGAGTGCCCCCGTCGCTGTCGGCGGCGCTTGACGTGCTCGAGGCCGATACCGAGCTGGTCGAAGCGATTGGCTCTGTGCTGATCGCACAGCATGTCGCGGTCAAGCGCACCGAGTGGGATCGCTTCGCAGCCGCGACGACGGACTGGGAGCTCCGCGAGTATCTACCGTTTCTCTAGCAGCGAAGAACGAGATGAAGGCGCGCTTCAATATCCCTGATCGTCAGCTGCTACTGCCACTCCACTTTGATGGGAAGCATCTTGATGCCGCTGATGAAGTTCGAACGTAATCGATCGGTCTCTCCGGCCAGTTCCACCGTCTTCCAGCGCGCGGCAAGTTCCTCGAAGAGAACGCGGATCTCCAAACGTGCAAGGTGCGCACCGAGACAGAGGTGCGGGCTGTGGAGCCCGAAGGCGACGTGATCGTTCGGCGATCGCTCGGGCAGGAACTCGTTGGCGCGATCGAAGTGCCCCTCATCGAAGTTGGCCGATGCGTACCAGAGGACGACCTTGTCGCCCGCCTTCATGGCGCTGCCGCGTAGGTCGAGATCTTCGGTGAGGGTGCGTCGAAAGTGCATCGTGACGGTTGTCCAACGCAGCATCTCTTCGGTCAGGCTCTTTCGCTCGTCGATCGTCATTGAGGGAATCCGCGCGAAGAGGTCGGGCCGTTCGATGAGTGCGAGCAGACCACCGGTCATCGTGTAGCGCGTCGTGTCGTTGCCTGCGGCGACCATCAGCGTGAAGAAGTTCTTCAGGGCCAGATCGTCGAGCGTTTCGCCTTCGGTGGTTGGCTCAAGAAGCGCGCTCAAGATGTCGTGGGTCGGAGAGAGGCGCCGCTCCTCTAGCGCTTGTGTCGCGTACTCGAAGAGCTCGAGCGACACCGGAGAGCGGAAGGGGAGTAGTCGATAGTCCGACGTGTCGACCTGATCAACGACGAAGTCAGTGAAATCGGGATCGGTGTTGCCGATGAGCGCGTCGCCTCGTTGGACGAGCCACTCGAGGTCGTCGTCGGGAAGGCCGAGGAGACGCCCGAGCATGCGCATCGGCAGCTCACGCGCGACCCGGCTGACGAAATTAAACTCGCGCTTGCCGTGCATCGAATCGAGAATCTCGACGACGATGCTTCGCACCGCGTCCTCGTAGGCGGACACCGTTTTGGGAGCGAAGGGCCGACTCACGAGTCGCCGCAGCCTGGTGTGCTCAGGAGCGTCCATCTCCATCAAGGTGCGCCGTGCCTCGGTCTCTTCTGGATCCATGTCTTCAAGACGGATACCGAGGCGGCTCGAGAAAAGTTCCGTGGTGCGGCTTGCGAGCAGCACGTCGTCGTACTTGGTGAGGCTCCAGAACCCTCGGCCGCCGGCGGGCTCCTCGGTCCAGTGCACGGGGTCGTGCTCGCGAAGGTACCGGAAGGTCTCTCGCGGCACTCCGTCGACGTAGGTGTCGTGGGATGTCAGATCAACGATCGGCTCGGTCATGCCCCTCCAAGATGTTTGCCTCCAAACAATCCTCCTAGTACACCACAGGCGAGCCCGCCATCTACACTGAACCCATGGCCCGACCCCTGATCGGAATCTCCGGACGCCGGTGGCCAGCGACCGCGCTCGGTGCCCATGTTCCACCGGCCATGCGTGATCTCCACTTTGACCTGCACTTTACGGACTATCCGCGATCGGTGGCGCTTGCGGGCGGACTGCCCGTGGAGCTCACCCGTGACGCTGACGCGAAGGAGACGGTCAACCACCTCGACGGCCTTGTCTTGACGGGTGGCGCAGACATCGATCCCGCGTACTATGACCAGGACCCCGACCCGGATCTGGGGCCGCTCGAGCCTGATCGCGACGCCTGGGAGATGGAGCTACTCGCCGCCGCACGTGAGCGCGATATTCCGGTGCTTGCGATCTGTCGGGGATTTCAGATGGTGAACGTCGTCTTCGGCGGCACGCTGCGTCAGCACGTCGAACTTGAAGAAGGCGCGGGACATCCCCAGTGGGACGTAGACGGTCACGAGGCGACTCACCGAGTGCACGTCGTCGACGGCACGACAGCGGGTGCGCTCTACGACGGGGAGATCGCCGTCAATTCTCTGCACCACCAGGTCGTTGACGAGGTGGGGGAGGGGCTGATCGTTTCTGCGAAGGCGCCCGATGGCGTCGTTGAAGGGCTCGAAACTCCCGACGGACGAATCGTCGCGGTGCAGTGGCATCCGGAGCTTTTAAAGAAACCGGATCCGGCCTTCGTATGGCTGGTGCAAGAAGCCGGGCAGCGCGCGACGCCCTAAGAGGTCCTTGACTCGGGTCGTTTGACCCCATACGGTTATCCGTCAACGACGCGAAGGGAACCCCTTCGCGGATCTCTTCGGGGGGAAGATGGCGGCTGACAAGAAGACGACGCTCGGCGGAAAACGCAAGCTCACGCTGATCGATACCGTGGCCCAATCCGTAGGTTTGATGGGGCCGGTCTTTTCGATCGCGTTCCTCGTGCCCCTCGTGGTCGGCATTATCTCCGCAACGGGACAGGGCGGTGGTGACGCTGCACCACTCGCCGTGCTGATCTCAGCCGTTGGTGTATTGGGGCTCGGATGGATCATCGCGGAGTACACGCGAAAGATCCAAGCAGCGGGTTCGCTCTACGACTACGTGACCGACGGGCTCGGAGGACGCATCGGGTCGGCGGCGGGCTGGCTGTACTACGCAGGCATGCTGGCGCTCGGGGCGGGGATCCTGCCGATGATTGGTGGGACGATTCACGACACGATTCAGTCGGAGTTTCATCGTTCGCCGCTGCCGTATTTCGTCTGGGATCTGTTGCTCTGGCTTCTGGTTGGCACGATCATCTACCTCGGCGTGGCGCTCTCTACGCGCGTGCAGCTCACGCTGGCGCTCATCTCCGTGACCGTGGTCTTTGCCTTTTCGATTTTCGTGATCGTTCAGAGTGGTGGTATTCATCACGTCTCATCGGGCTTCAATCCAAGCGGTTCACCCACGCACTGGAAGGGCATCTTCTTTGGTGTGCTCTATGGGGTTTTGCTCTTCACGGGATTCGAAACCTCGGCCAACTTGGGGGAGGAGGCCGAAAAGCCGGAAAAGAACATCCCCCGAGCTGTACTCATCTCGGTGATTGTGATCGCAGGCTTTTACATCATTGGATCGTTCGCCCAAGTGTCGGGATTCCACTTCAATCTGAGCCTGATCGGCAAGAACGCCGGAGCACCGCTGTTCACGCTCGCTGGACCAAAGAGCGCGGGAGGTTTCGCCGATGTCGCCATCCGACGACTCGTCGAACTCGTGGTGGTCTTTGACATGATTGCGGTCCTCATCGGATGTGCCGTCTCCGCGTCGCGGGGCATCTTTGCGCTCGCTCGAGACGAGCGACTGCCGAAGCCGCTGGCCAGTATTTCGCGGCGCGGCACACCGCTGGGCGGTAGTGCCTTCGTGGTCTTCGTCTACGCCGTGGTGATCTTGCTCGTGACCTGGAGCACGGCCTTCGCTATTCCGACATATCCCGAATACTTTTCGATGTTCAGCTGGATGTCCACGTTCGGGGGCTTCGCCATCGCGGCGATCTATCTCTTCATTGCGGTAGGAGCACTTCGCGGTCTTCGCGCTGGCGGCAAGAGGTGGCAGCTCTATCTCGCGAGTCTCGTCGGGGGAGCGGTCACTATCGCCGCCATCTACGGGGCGATCTACAAAGTAACGGCACCGACGGTCTGGGCGCCCTACTCGGCAATCGGGGTTCTCGCTCTTGGCCTGATCGTGGCGTTCATTCTTCCGGTAGCGCCGAAGGGTCTCGCGGACTTCAGTGAACTCTCGGACGCCGAACAAGGGCCCGTCAAGCTGTAGCTCTCAAAGTCTGCCGCGCCTGGACTCTCAGCTCTCAGTGGGCGAGTGCCATACCGGCCGCGAAGAGTCCCGCACACAGAAGTGGGGTAGTGACGATCAAGGTCACCGAGTAGCCCCAGTGGTGCTCACGCTGCAGTATGGCGGGAATGGCGAAGGCGGAAGAGAACGTCGTCAGTCCTCCACAAAAACCAGTGATCACGACGTCCCTGAGGTGCGCGTCGAGTGAGCCAGCGAATTGGTAGGCGACAAAGCCCGCGATGCCACAGCCGAGGGCGTTGGCGGCTACCGTCGCCCAGGGACGATTCGTGGGATGGTGGCGGCGAACGGCATATTCGCCGAGATAGCGAACGACACATCCGAGCGCACCAAAGACGGCGACGAGAAAGAGGGTCACGAGGGGCGCCTCTGAAGGCCCAGCCACCCCGCGAGCACTCCGCTCAGGATCGCCCCAGCGGCGACGGCGAGACAGCCACCGATGCACACGTGCCAGATCGTCGCCAGGTCGACGTAGAGACCTGAGTATGAGGTCAATCCACCGAAGAAACCGGTGATCACGAGGACGCGGGCCATGTCATTGGGGTCGCGGCGGCGCAGATGGCCCCGCAGGAGTCGAGTCGCGAGGTAGACGCCGACGACGTTGATGGCAAGCAGCACCCACGGGATCTCTTGGGGCCATGTCACCGAGCCAGTCGGGTTGGGTAGATGCTCGAGTCCGCTCAGCCACGCGCGCAGCAGCGTACCGACGAATCCTCCCGCCGCCGTCGCGCCAATCGTCGACGCAAGTTGACGCGGTCGTAGGGTGATGTTGGGGGGCATAAGGGACTAGGTAAAACTTATCGAATCAGTCGTTGCGCAGACGTTACGGCGGCCCCGGCATTGTTCGACCAAGACGGTTCCGCGCAAAGCGGTGATGTGACTGCAAAACTGTTGCGCGCACAAAGCGGTTAGGTTCACTGAATGAGTTCGACAAAGTGGCTGCGACCACTGCGAGAACGCAACTTCCGTCTCTTCTTCATTGGGCAGACGGCGTCGCAGATTGGCAGCGGAATGGCGCCCGTCGCGGTCGCGTTTGCGGTCCTCGCGCACGGCGACGCGAGCGACGTTGGATACGTCTTGACGGCGGGCACCGTCCCCCTCGTCGTTCTTCTCCTCGTCGGTGGGGTAGTGGGCGATCGAATCAGTCGTCGTCGACTCATGCTGATGGCCGACAGCCTGCGAACGCTTGCCGAAGTCGGGTTGGGACTCTGGGTTCTGTTGGGGCATCCTCCTTTGTTGGGATTCATGGCGCTCGCGGCGCTGATGGGAGTTGGTCAGGCGTTCTTCAGCCCGGCAATGACGGCCATCGTCCCACAGCTCTTGGGCGCTGATGCGCTACAGCAGGGCAACGCCTTGAACGCAATCTCCACCTCGAGCGGTGGAATCGTCGGTCCGGCGATCGCGGGCGTCATTGTCGCCGCCACAAATCCTGGTTGGGCAATACTCGCCGATGGTGCCACCTATTTCGTCAGCGTGGTGTCGCTCGCACTCATTCGCATCGACTGGAGCGCCGCCAAAGGTTCTGAATCATTCCTGTCGCTGCTCAGCGAGGGCTGGCGCGAATTTTGGTCTCGAACGTGGCTGTGGATAATCGTCGTCCAGTACTCGTTCTTCAACGGTCTGTTCGCCTCGTTTCTCGTCCTGGGGCCGGTGGTCGCCAAACAGTCCCTCGGCGGCGCTTCGTCATGGGGTTCGATTTTGGCCGCAGAGGGCGTCGGCGCCGTCGTAGGTGGCATAGTGATGTTGCGAGTGCACCCTCACAAACCATTACTCGTAGGAAATCTTGCGGCCTTGCTCTTTCCCTTGCCGTTGTTTTTCGTCGCGGCGCGGTCCAGCGTGACCGTCATCGCACTGTCGGCGTTTCTCGCGGGCGTGTCCATCGCGGTGTTCTCGGTGCAGTGGACGACAACCATGCAACGCGAGATCCCCGCCGACGTGCTCTCGCGTGTCAGCGCCTACGACTGGTTCGGATCGTTGGTATTCCTACCCATCGGAATGGCGCTTGCGGGACCGGTGGCGTCAAGGATCAGCATCACCACGACACTCGACGGATCTGGCATCTTGATGATTGTCCTGATTCTCTCGACGTTCTTGGTGCCGTCGGTGATGCGTCTCACTGCGCCCGTTCATGATGAACAGAAGGGGATGATCGGCCAAACCTCTTAAGCAGCGCCGCATGGCCCTGCGAGAGGGGTGAGGTCGTCGGTATGTCCGAGGCCGGAGCATTCTTTCTCACATTACATAACGACGATTATCGGCGATTTGTGTGAATGATTCTGCTAGGATCATGCACATGCGTCGGGTACTTTTGGCGTCGCTCTTTGCAGCGGCCTGTGTGGCATTTGGCATGGCCGGGACGGCCGGTGCCGATATCACCCCCGCCGTGCCGATTGACCCGATCCTCTCCGGAGTGCCGATTTACGGGAATGTCCTGCTGGCATTCGACTTCACCGACAACTCAACGCCGCCCTCGGCCAGCGCGGGTGCGCTCGACGAATTCAACATCATCGTCGACACTTTTCCCGAAAACACTGGCGGCTACATCCGTATGGTCGCAGTTCCACCCAGCGGCTCGGGACTTTCCAACATGGTTTGCACAACTTACCCGTACGGCTCCTTCCAGCCGGTTCAGCAGGGTCAAGTGGAATGCTCCTTTAACTTCACGGCGCCCGGCGTGTGGGCAATCCACGCGCAGTACGAGAGCGTGTTGAAGTCGACCGTGTCTTCGGAGTCGATCACCAACCTTCGCGTCGGTCAGTAGTTCCACGTCGCCCGCAACGCCGTTGGGGTTGCTTCTTTTGTGGCGCGTAGAGCGTCGCCTACACTGCGCCCATGAACTCACTCTTTGACGTCTCAGGCAAAGTTGTGCTCGTCACCGGCGGAACCAGTGGCATCGGCGAGATGATTGCGCGCGGCTTCATCGATGCAGGCGCGATCGTCTACATCGCGTCTCGTAAGGCCGACGTCGGCGAGAAACTCGCGAAGGAGCTCTCTGAAACGGGGCCCTGCACGTTCATCCAAGCCAACCTCAACACCGAGGCCGAGTGCCGCCGTCTTGCAGACGAGATGGCCCAACGCGAGGATCACCTTGACGTGCTCGTCAATAACGCCGGCGCGACGTGGGGTGCGCCGATGGATGAGTACGACGAGGCCGCGTTCGAGCGGGTGCTCTCGCTCAATGTGAAAGGTGTCTTTCACTTGACGAAGTTCCTGCGCCCTCTCCTGAGCGTCGGTGCTACCAGCGAAGAGCCGTCACGCGTGATCAATATCGGCTCGATCGACGGACTGCGGGCTCCCTCCATGGAGACCTATGCGTACTCGAGCTCGAAAGCGGCCGTGCACCAGCTCACGAGGCACCTTGCCAAGTTCTTTGCGCCGACGATCACGGTGAACGCCATCGCACCCGGTCCCTTCGAATCGAGAATGATGCACGCCACGATTGAAGCCGCCGGTGATCAGATCGTGCGATCGGTGCCGATGCATCGACTCGGCAAGCCCTCGGACATGGCGGGAACCGCCATCTTCCTCTCCTCCCCCGCCGCCACCTACATCACGGGCGCCGTCGTGCCAGTCGACGGAGGAATGGCGACGATCGGCTAGCTCGACGGCGAACGGCCGAGGGTGACTTTGACGCTCAGATGTTTGGTGCCGCGCACGATGTGCAACGTGACGACGTCGCCTGGACGCAGCGAGGAGAGCACCGAGGTGACGTCTTGGGCGCTCTCGATCTTCGTCTTGTTGATGCCCACGATGATGTCGCCTTGCTTGACACCCGCCGCTGCGGCTCCGGTGCCTGAAATGACGCTCATGACGACCGCGCCGGTCGAGACGGTGAAGCCGTACTCCGATTGAAGTGTCGGGTTCATGGACTCGATCTCGACGCCGATGAACGCGCCGTGTGACACCACGCTCTCACCCGCCATGAGCGTGGGAAGGAGCGACTGGATCGTGGCGGTCGGAATGGCGAAGCCGATGTTTTGGGTGTTCTCGCCGTCAGAGAGTGTTCCCGCGACGGCGGTGTTCATGCCGATCACGTCACCACTCGAATCGAGGAGCGGTCCGCCAGAGTTACCGGGGTTGATAGCGGCGTCCGTTTGGATCATGTTATTGAGCGTCTCGGTGGCTGACGTTGAGCTCGCAGTGACCGTTCGACCGAGTGCGGAGACTATCCCCGAGGTCACCGTCGGCGTACCGGCGGCAAGACCGAGCGCGTTGCCGATAGCGACGACTGAGTCACCCGCCTCGAGGCGGTTCGAATTTCCGAAGGTCACCGTGGGCAAGTTGGACGCACCGTCAATGCGAATGAGCGCCACGTCATCAATGGGATTCGTGCCCACCAAGGTGGCCGAGATCACCTTGGTGGTGCCACTGCGAGTGACCGTGATCGAACCTCCATCGACGGCCGCCGCAATTACGTGATTGTTGGTGATCACGAGGCCGTTCTTCGAGATGATCATGCCGGTGCCCTGGTCTTCTTCTCCATTGCCCGTGACGTCGATACTCACTGTCGCGGGAAGCACTCTCTGGACGAGCTTTGGAATGCTCAGGCCACCACCCGTTGATCCAGCACCAGGTGGCGACGTCACTTCGTTGATAGTCACTTGCCCGCCACTCGTTGACGACGGCGCAGCAAAGTGACCGGCGAGTCCGCCCACGAGCGCCGCGACGAGCAGCAGCGACACACGCGTTGACCACAGCGTGCGTGACGTACGTTGTGATGCAAGGGGTGCTTGGTCGACGATCATGGAGCTCGTGGAGTTCGGGTTGCGTTCGACGCCGGTTCCTTCGGGCTCACTCGGTGGAGCCCATGCTGCCCCGGTCGCTTCGAACGCAGGCCCCGCAGCGTACGTGGGTTCGGTCGTCGATGGTTCTTCGGCAGCCGGCAACGGTATGACTTGTTCCGGCGCCGGTCTCGCATTCGCCGATTCGTCGAATGATTCGCGTGGCGCCTCGCTGGGTGTTGCTGGCGGAGTAGAAGCCGCCTCAACAGGCGCCGACGGAACCTCGGGCGGCTGGCGATCGTCGGGCGCGCTCGGTGGGAGGTCTGTCACAAATACATGCTAGGCAAAGAAAATAAAAGTGGACTAAAACTCTGCGAAATGTTCATCAGTTGACGAGCGAGTAGATTGTAACCCTATGTCTCGACGCATTGAGATCGAAATAACCAGTCTGAGCGGAGACCTCGCCACGTGGCGCGCGGCGGGCGCGAAGCTCCCCAAGGGGGTTCTCGCGGCGTCGCTGATACCCGGTGGTCCTGTTGTCGGCAATGTCTACCGCGCCGACATCGAGCAGTACATGGAAGGCATTGAAGTGCTCTCGGTGACTGCGCCGAAGACCGCGTCACCTCTCGATCCTCGCAACGAGCGCATCGAACTGATTCCTGAGACGAAGAAGGGCCCTGACGTCGTCGTTACTTATGCGCCCAAGGGTCGTGGTGCACGACGCGATGACCGCCACGATGGTCGCGACGCACCCCGCCGCGACGCATCGAAGCGACCCAGCACTCGCGGCGACCGTAAGGCTGCTGGCCCGAGTGCCAACGGCGAACGTCCAGCGCGTGCACCACGCACCGAACGGCCCGCACGAGAAGAGCGCTCCGAGGGCGCTGTTCGCGAGCGTCCCGCCCGCCCGCGCCCTGAGCGTCCCGCGGGCCGCCCGGCTCGTCCTGAGCGGCCGCGCGGCCCCCAAGCACCGCCCGTTACGACGACGCACCGAAATGCCCTGCTTGCCACCCTTTCACCGGAACAGCTGCCGGTCGCCGAGCAGCTCTTGCGTGGAGGCATGCCCGCCGTTCGCGCCGCGGTCGAACTGCAGAATAAGAACGCCACTACCCAAGGTCGTCCGACGATTGACGCGACCACGATTGAGCGCATTGCTGAGGACCTCCTCAATCGGACGAACCTCGCGATGTGGAAGGACCGCGCCGCAGGCGCTATCGGCGCGGGGCGCGAGCTTCGCCTGCGCGACCTGCGAGCGGTGGTTACTTCTGCAAAGACCGTGTCGCTGGACGATGAGGCGCGTGCTCAGCTAAAGGAACTCCAAGTGTCGCTGACGGCGCGTGTCGAGCACCTACGCACACAGTGGAACGAGAAGCTTGAGGCGGCGATTACGGCAAAGAACGTGAAAGAAGCGCTCAACCTTGTCGCGCGACCACCAGACATGTCAACGCGCGTGAGTGCTGACGCCGCGACGCGGGTTGTCGCCCTGGTCTCTGAGACCCTTAACGCCGATCAAGCGCCAACCCTCTGGAACGAGATTGTCGAGCTCACCGCCGATACGTCGATTCGACGCAACGTGAAGCCGCTCGGCATCCCAAACGACGAATCGAGCCACGCGGTCGCCGTCCACAATGCCGGCGCCATTCCTGAACTTGCGAAGCTGCTCGGCATGAGGGTGCCACCGCCACCACCTCCGACGCGCCTCGTGCGTCGGCCGCCTACACGCCGCGCATCGTAAGCAATCGAGCCTTCCAGCCGATCGACTCGTAAAGGGACTTCATCCCCCTATCCCCCGGCAGGGCGTACGCGTCGACCGGAGGGGTCGGACCATCAAGAAGCGCTCGCACGAGCGACGTAGCGATCCGTTGGCGTCGAAACTCGTGGGCGACGTAGATCGCTTCGACCAGCGACGCTCGACAGAGCGCGAATCCCTTCAGCCCCTCGCCGTCTTCGTAGGTCCACAGTGCTGCGGACGCGACGACCACGGCGAGCAGCTCATGTTCGGGCATGCCGTTGGTGAGCGTCGCAAGCAGCGCTCCCCCACCACGCTTGTTGAGTACGTCACGACGTGCTCGCTCCCAAAGCTGCGCGAGTTCGGGCGTAACGCCCTCGGCGAGCGAAACGCTCACACTAGGCCGTTGGGTTTTCAGACACAGTCGCGACAGAGCATGCTCGTCTTGTCCGCGAGCTGGCTCGTCTTCTTGAGCAGTCGGCACGACTTGCAGCGAAACTCGTCGTCCTGCTTGGGCAGGATGGCCTCAGTCGCGTCGAGCGTGGGGTCGACCTCAAGAGGCGCCTCGTCGTCATCTTCAGGCACGGAAGTGCGCAGAATCGTTTCAGCCAATACTTCATCGAGCGCCAACTCCACGTCGGCGTCATCCACCACGTCGTCGTCGTCGTCAGCGACAACGACGGCCGCCACGACGACCTCGTCGTCATCGGCTGCGTCGTCGACGACCAGGGCGTCAACGTCTTCTACCTCTTCTGCGTCCTCAATGTCATCCACGACGTCTTCGAGGTCATCTTCGCTCACGATCTCCTCGTCGAAACCCTCCGCGAGCTCCTCCTCATCAAAGACTTCGTCGTTCTCAACATCACTTGCCATAAGTTCCTCTTCTGTAGCGCAGGCATTGTAAGGCCTTTTTGCCCAGTCGTGCGCCCTTTCCGTCTAAAGAGTGGATAAAAAGGCGCGTTCTTAGCGTTGGAGGCGGTTCCGTTCGGCTGTGCGCTCCGCTTCGAGCCGCTCCAGGTCGGTATCGGAGAAGTCCACGAATGCCATCGCGTCGGCGATGGCGTTGTGACCAGCCCTTTCTCGGATGAGCCTCGCCATCTCGTGGGCGATCCGTCGGTAGCTGGGATGTCCCTGAGGGCCTGAGCGCAGTTCGATGAGGTGCATCGCCTCGCGCGCGTTCATCTGCATGACGTAGCGGATTCGAAACGCGAGCGCGACGCAATACTGGGCCTGTTCGGGGAACTCGCGGCGAACGTCGTTGAAGAGCTCGCCAGAGCGGCCGAGAGACTCTGCATAGCGCTCGGCAAGGCCCGCCTCGACCACCACCTCGGGGATGTCGTAACCAAGGTCGACGGTAAGCGGCTGCCACTCAACGGTGAGCATGCGGTGTCGCTGGAGGTCGCGAAAGGCGCCGTAGTCGCTCACGATCTCGAAGCGATAGACGGTTCGCTCGAAGGCGCGACCAGGTCGGTGGCGGCGATTGCCGCGCTGGCCGACGTAGCTTTGAAAGACCGCTCGACGTCCGTCAGCGCTCATCGCCCTCACTCGACGGGAGGCGTCGTCGTGGGAACCGGTGGAGTTGGCGAACACGATCGCTTCGAGCACGCGCGTCTCGCCGTCGGGGTCGTAACTGACGAGTTGGACCGAGCTGTCGACGCTCACGTTTGCGTCGTCGTCGACCTCACTCGACTGCAGGAGTGCGCGCGTGGCGCTTTTCGTGTCCGCGAGGTACTTCGTCCACGCCCCCCCACGCTCGGGTATGTCGAGTCGCTTCAAGAACGACGGGATGACCTTCACTAGTTCGTCGTACATCATCTGGGCGTAATCGCGGACCTCGGGCAGTGCGTGGGCGCGCATGCGCAGCAGGAGTGACTCGTACGCCTGTCCGGACGCGTAGATGCCGAGGTTGGAGAGCGCACTCGCCGGCAAAAGCCCGCGCAGACCGTCGAGCGCCTTGGCGCGAATGGCTTGGCGGTAGACGAAGTCGGTGTCCTCGGGCGTCTTTGGATACTTCACCGTGAGCCAGTCGGTGAGGACCGGCAAGAGCTCGCGGTACGTGTCGAACATCCGGTCCATCTCGCCGATATAGCGGGCCCCAAACCGTGAGTCGAGCAGGTCGCTGTCACGATAGAAGCGGTAGAGGCCGTTGCTGAGTCGCCGGTCGTAGCCGAGGTAGCGGGTCGACTGCTCGAGATAGCTCATGAGTCGCCCGCGTTCGAGCACCTTGGTGAGCAGGTTGCTCGCCTGCTCACAGGCGAGGTGAACGCCCCCCAGCTGAGCCACCGAATCGTCCCCGTATTCGAAGAAGATCCGCTGATAGAGCTCGTCGGCCCGTTCGAGACCGAGCGTGGCGTCCACGGTCACGTCGCCGGCGAGTTCGAGGTCGCCAACGAACTCATCGAGAAACAGACGCCGAAGGCTCTTGGAGGAGCGTGAGTAGCGTGCGAAGAGTGCGCCTTTTACCACCTCAGGCAAGTTAACCAGGGCAAAGACGGGGCCTTCGAGGTTGGTGAAGTAGCGGCGAAGGACGGCGACCTCCGCGTCGGAGAACTCTTCGGCAACGTAGGGGTGCATGGAGTTACGAGACTAGAGGCGAAACTACGCGCGAGGGTGGACGGTGGAGGCCCCCGCGACGACGCTGCGCAGCACGGCATCACGGGCGTCGAGGGCAATGTCGGCGACGTCAGTGAGGTGGCGCATGCGAGCCAGCTGCTCGCAGAGATCGGCTACCTGCTTGGCGTTTCGCACAAAATCGCCGGGTGACGTCTGGCCGATTTCGGCGTCGGCGAGGTCGAGGACGGTCGAGAGGGTGGCGCCCCTGGCCCAGGCGGCGATGACCGTCGCAAAGTGGCCGTCGGGCTCTTTGAAGTGGGGCACCTGGTAGCGCTCCTCGACTTCGCGGACGGTGAGGGCGATCGCGTTGATCTCGCGAAGTCGTTCGGTGATGCTCGCGCGACGCTCCTGGCCGAGCCGGTCGTGATGGACCTTCTTCTTCTTGGTTGAGACCTGCTTGGCCGCGTTGACAGCGCGCGTCGAGCGCTTTGACTCGTAGACAAAGCACGAGAGCAATCCCGCCAGTGACGCCGCGTCCAGTCCCTCAAACACCCCCGCGCTGATCGACTCGGCGATGAGGAGATCGCACTCGTGGTAGATCGAGCGCAGCAGTTGACCCTCGGTCGTAAGACGCCAGCCCTCGGCGTAGCCAAGCTCTTCAAGGACGTGGAAGCGCGCGACCATCTGGTCGGTGAGAGGGCGCCGGCGACCGGCCGGGCGTCGGTCGTTCTCAAACTGAGCGAACGAACGGCGAACAACATCGAGCGCCGTCTCATAGTCGAAGTGATTTATCAGGTTGGCCGTGAAGTTGTAGGTGGGTCGAAACGAGGAGTGCAGATCCGCGGGTGGCGCAAGGGCCACGCGCGCGACGTCGTGCAACGAGAGGTCACTCGCGAAACAGACGATCGCGTGGCCCTCGTCGTCGAGGCCGCGGCGCCCCGCTCGTCCGGTCATCTGGGCGTACTCCGCGCTCGTAAGGAACTGTCGGCCGGCGTCGGAGTACTTCGTGAATCGCTCGAGGGCGACCGAGCGGGCGGGCATGTTCACACCGAGTGCAAGGGTCTCGGTCGCAAAGACGACGGCGAGCAGGTTCCGCTCGAAGCAGGTTTCGACGATCTCGCGGAAGGCGGGCACCATCCCGGCGTGGTGCATGGCGATCCCTCTTCGCAGCGCGTCGATGAAGTCCGCGTACTCGAGCGCCTGAAGATCATCGTCGGAGAAGTCGACTAGGCGCTCTTCGGCGATGCTCTCGATCTCGCGACGCTCTTCTGGCTTCGTGAACAGCAGACCGTCGCGGCGCAGTTGGTGGACCGCGTCGTCACACGCGGCGCGGGAGAAGATGAAGACGATGACCGGCAGGAGGTCGTCGCGCTCGAGCGCCTGCATGAGCTCTGAGCGGCGGGGTGCTCGAAAGGGCGGCGGCGGGGCGCTCGATTTCGATCCCTGCCACTTGGCGCCCGGTCGAAAGCGGCGAGAGGACTTCATGAGGTTGTCGATGCGTCGAGCCTCGTTAGAGAGCCGCTGGCCGTCGAGCAGGTCGTGAACCTCGGCGTAGGCGTCGCCGCGCTTCATGACGGCGACGTGATTGTGGAGCTGGATCGGGCGGGTGAGTTCGACGATGATGGTCGTTGGTCCGCGAACCTCGTCCAACCACTCCCCGAGGAACGCCGCGTTGCCGATGGTCGCCGACAGCGCGACGAAGCGCACCGCGGGTGGGGTCAAGATGAGGACCTCCTCCCATACCCCACCGCGGAAAGGGTCTTGGAGAAAGTGCACCTCGTCAAGGACCACGAGGCCCAGGGTCGCGAGCTGGTCAGATTCGGTGAGGAGCATGTTGCGCAGCACCTCGGTGGTCATCACGACGATCGGCGCCGTGCGGTTGACAGAGGTGTCGCCCGTCAAGAGCCCGACCCGCGACGAGCCGTAGAGCTCGCAGAGCTCGTGGTACTTCTGATTGGAGAGTGCCTTGAGCGGGGTCGTATAGAAGGTTCGCTGTTCGCGCTCGAGCTCACGCCCGATCGCGTAGTTGGCAACGAGGGTCTTACCCGAACCGGTCGGGGCGCTCACGAGGACGTTGACACGCTTGTCGACCGCTTCGATCGCGTCAAGCTGGAACCGGTCAAGGCCAAATCCCAGTCCTTCGATGAACTGGCGGCGGTAGTCGAGGATGCTCACTTATGCAGCAACTTACCCACTCCGATGGCGAGGAAGTAAAACGCGACGAGTGGTGCCGCGAGCGCGAGCATCGACAGGGGGTCGCTGCTCGGCGTGAAGATCCCCGCCGCGAGCGTGATGATGATCGTCGCGTAGCGCCAGCCGTGAAGTAGGCGGGCCGGGGTCACGACGTTGATGAGCTCGAGGGCCACCAAGATCACGGGAAAGAGAAAGGCGATCCCGAAGATGAAGAGCATGAGGAGAAAGAGCGTCAGGTACTGATTGGGGTTGTACTCGGTGAGCAGCGTCTTTCCGCCGATGTCTTCGAGCCACTGGATGGCCTGGGCGAAACTGAAGTACGCGAGCGCCATGCCCGCGCTGAAAAATATCAGCGAGGCGGCGACAAAGGGAATGGCGTAGCGCCGCTCACGGGCCTTCAACCCAGGGGTGATGAATCGCCAGGCCTCCCACAGGATGACCGGCGAAGAGATCACGATGCCCGCGAAGAGGGCGATCTTTACGCGAAGGTTGAGTCCGTCGAGCGGGTTGGTGACCAGGAACTTGCAGTGGGTCGGACTCGCGTTGCAGTACGGGTTTTGAAGGATCGCGAGCAGGTGCGGATAGAAGATGAAGCCGAGCACCGCAATGACCGAGACGCAGATCATGATGACCATGAAGCGCTGGCGGAGCTCGGCGAGGTGTTCGGCCAGCGTCATGCCGCTTTCGGCGCGTCGAAGTCGGGACACGGCGGTCTAGTTGAGGGACGGATCGGGCGACGAGTCGGCGCGTGCGGGCGGCGGCGTCGGCAATCGCGGCGGGGGCGTTATGGGCGGCGCCTCCGCGGGCGCCTCAGGGGTGGCAGTCGAGTTAGCGGCCTCCTTCGCGTCGACACGGTCCGCGAGTTGGTTGAGCAGTGACACCGGACTACGGGCAATTCTGGCGATCTCTGAGGCGCTCGGCAGGTCCGGAATAGCTTCTCTGACCTCGGCTTCCATCTTTTCCTGCAGGTTCTTCAGGGCTCGCCATCCGGCGCCGAGCCGGTGGGCAACTTCGGGGAGCTTGTCGGGACCGAGAAGCAGCATGATCACGGCGGCCACGATGAGGAGTTTCAACGGGCTCAAACTGATCACACGCCCATTGTAGGGCTGGAATCCCTAGGAAATTATCGAGCGACCTCCGTCTGCGAATGTCACTTTGTGAAGTATTTGGCGCTGCTCCCTACCCGTGGCGTTCAAGTGAGGCGAGCAGCTTCTGGAAACGCTCGTCCGTGCTCTTGAAGGGATCCTTCAGCAAGACGGTGCGCTGCATCTCGTCGTTGAGCTTGAGGTGCACCCAGTCGACGGTGTAGTCGCGGCGCCACTGCTTGGCGGCCTGAATGAAGGTCCCGCGCATGTGGGCGCGCGTGGTCGGCGGTGGCTTCACGGTCGCGCGTTCGATCTGCTCGTCGGTCACCATGCGCTGAAAGTGACCACGCGAAGAGCGGCGGTAGAAGAGGCCGCGGTCGAGGTTCGTGTCGTGGTAGAGCAGGTCGATGAGCGCGATCTTGGGGTCGCTCAGCTCGATGCCGCTGCGTTCGCGTTCACGATTGATGATCTGGAGCTTCGCGATCCAGTCGACGCGGTCGGCAAGACCCATCGGATCGCTGCGGTACTGCTCGATCACTTCACGCCAGAGCTTTACGGCGTGGACTTGGTCCGCCGGAAGATCGCGAACCGTCACGAAGCGCTCGGCGCGCTCGCAGAGGTCCTCTTGGATCTCGAGCGCGGTGAGGTCTCGGCCGTTCATGAGCTTGACCGGCTCTTTGCTCCAGAGGTCGTAGGAGATGTCGCGCAGCGCGTTGATGGGTGAGGCCATCGCGTAGTCGCGGAGCTGGACGATGTCGTCTTCGATCATCGCGAGCACCACCGCGGCGGTGCCGAGCTTGAGGTAGGTCGCAAACTCGCTCATGTTAGAGTCGCCGACGATCACGTGAAGTCGACGGAACTTCTCGGGGTCGGCGTGGGGCTCGTCGCGAGTGTTGATGATGGGGCGGCTGCGCGTCGTCGCCGAGGAGATGGCCTCCCAGATGTGCTCGGCTCGCTGGCTCATGGAGTACGCCGTGCCCTTGGCGTTGGTGACCACCTTGCCGGCGCCGGTGAAGATCTGACGACTGATGAGGAACGGGATGAACACGTTCTCCAGACGGCTCAGGTCCTCGATGCGCTCGATGCAGTAGTTCTCGTGACAGCCGTAGGAGTTGCCCGTCGAGTCCGTGTTGTTCTTGAACAGGAAGATGTCCCCGCGGATCCCTTCGTCGGAGAGCTGGGACTGCGCGTAACCAACGAGCTCGCGCAGGATCGACTCGCCCGCCTTGTCCTGGGCGACGAGGTCGCTCAAGGTGTCGCATTCGGCCGTGGCGTACTCGGGGTGGCTGCCGACGTCCAAGTAGAGACGGCTTCCGTTTTCAAGGAAGACGTTCGACGAACGGCCCCAGGCGACAACCTTGCGAAAGAGGAATCGCGAGACCTCGTCAGGGCTCAAGCGACGCTGTCCACGCAACGAGAAAGTGATCCCGTATTCGGTTTCTACGCCGTAGATCCTACGCAGCATCTGACCCAAGCCTTAGCTCAGGAGCTCGCTTACTTGCTCGTCGGTGAAGCGCTCGAACGTCCGGCGCTTGCCGCGGTCTTCCAGTATGCAGACCTCGAGATCGCTCGCGACAAAGACGCGGTCGGGCCCCGCCAGCGCGTTCGTGGCATCCTTCAAGGTCTGTTTGAGGGTCTGCGGCGAGCTTTCGGACCGTGCGAAGCGGTCCTTGATCGTGTCGGCATCGCCACCGAGCACGGCGAAGTTGGGTTCATCGGAGATGGTGCCCTCGTAGGCAATGCGGTAGAGCTTCGTCGGACGCAGATTGTTGCCCAGCTGGGCGACGAGGATCTCCACCTCAAGAGGCTTTTGGCCCTCGGTGAACATGTCGCCCACGTGCTGGGCGTAGTAGTTCGCGAGAGCTCGGGCGTCGACGTCGTCGCGGGAGTAGGTAAAGCCCGTCGAGTCAGCCCAACGGATGCCCGCTTCTCGCAACCGGTCGAACTCGTTGTACTTGCCGACCCCGGCGAAGGCGATCCGATCGTAGACCTCGGAGATCTTGTTGAGCGACGC
This sequence comes from uncultured Acidimicrobiaceae bacterium, assembly GCA_963724865.1. Classification (GTDB taxonomy): domain Bacteria; phylum Actinomycetota; class Acidimicrobiia; order Acidimicrobiales; family RAAP-2; genus RAAP-2. The sequence goes on from CAVRWO010000020.1 coordinate 99,337, forward strand.
CGACGGGTTCTCCGCCACCATCAAAACGCCCTGGTCGTACATGGCAGCAACGATGGAGCGACCCCGGGCGATGCCCTTCTGGGCGAACTCGGCGCGGTCCTTGATCAGCTGCTCGGGTGAGACGTAGAAATAGTTGGTCATCGAAGCGATCCTCCGGCGACGCCGCGCGACTCAGTGCGTCGTTCATTGATCGCGCGGAACCTCTCTCCCACGTCGTCGTTGTTGAGCTCTTGGAAGCCGTCGGCGCTGACGGTAATCATCATCGGAAAGATCTCTCGCACGAAGTCGGGGCCTCCGGTGGAGGGATCGTTGTCGCCGGCCTCGTAGAGCGCGAGCGCGCCGAGTTGCAGTGCGCCTTCTCGATCGAGGTCCTCGCGGTACCCGAGGCGCAGCGCTCCGTCGGCGAAGGGTGAGCCCGAGCCGATGGTCGAAAAGTCGAATCGCTCGTAGCATCCGCCTGCACCGTCATACTCGAAGATCCGGCCCTTGAGGTGGCTGTGGTCCCATCCGGCGAGCAGTGGCAAGACGGCCAGCGGCGACGACAGATTGTTGCGCTGGATGATCGGCGAGAGATAGTTGGCCTTGCCCTCGAGGCTGAGCGAGGAGTCGGTCATCTTCTCGTAGTGCTCAAAGGAGAGCTGGGCGATCTTTAGTATCTCCATGCCCCGGGCAGCGCTGCCCGAGATGGCGAGTGCCGTGTAGTGGTCGGCTGGCTCAATCTTCCTGACGTCGCGGCTTGCGATGTAGTTGCCGGTCGCCTGGCGGTCGCCCACCATCACCACGCCATCGTCGTAGCGCACGGCGATGACGGTAGTGGCGTGGGGGATGTCGCTCGAGTCGCTCGGCGTTCGGTTCAGCCCCGCGAGGTCGGCGTAGTGCCAGAACGAGGGGCCAGGGTCGCCGTGGGCGCTGAAGAGCGGGAGACCCACGTGACTACTCACCGCCCTTTTGGACGTAGTTGCGCACGAACTCCTCGGCGTTCTCTTCGAGCACCTCGTCGATCTCGTCGAGCAGGTCGTCGAGGTCGGCCTTTAACTGGTCGCCCTTGGTTGCGTCAACCGACACCTCTTCGGTGGTCTCAGCGGTGCGCTCCGTGCGCTGCTTTTGAATACGTTCGCGTTCACTCATACTTCAGTTCTACCTGTCTAATGCGGCCAGAAGTTCACTTGCCGTCGCACTTGTTTCTAGCAACTCTGCGGTCAGTGCATGTGTACCCCTTAGAGGGTCGAGCATTGGCACTCGTTGCAGCGGTCCCTCTCCCACATCAAAGACGACCGAATCCCAGTTCGCGGCGACGATCTCTTCGGGGTATCGCGCGACGCACTGACCTCGAAAAAAGGCCCGTGTACTGGGCGGAGGGTTGTGAACGGCTTCACGAGCCGCAGTCTCGTCGACCATTTTTCGTAGTCCGACACGTTGAGCAAGTGAGTGCGACGCACGAAGATCGTGATACTGCAGGTCGATGGCGCGCAGCTTCGCGTCGCGATCACTGAGTCCGTGACGTTCCTTAAAACCATTCACGACGCGCAGCTTGGCCACCCAATCAATTCGATCGGCGACCGTGTCGGGGTCATCGCGCACGCCATCGAGCATCTCGCGCCACTGACTGAGAATGAGATGTACCTCGTCGCCTTCGCCGACGGCGCTCGCGCCCGTGCGTTCGACGTAGCGTGCCGCAAGCTCAAAGAGCTCGTCTTGAAAGTCCCAGGCGGTGCGCGACAGCTCGTCATCGCACGTGACTGACTCTTTCAGGGTGAGATCCAGTGCGAAGGCCCTCACGGCGTGCACTGGCGAGCGCGGCATCGCCGGGAACGGCTCGGGGCCGAACTCTTCGAGGGCCGCGAGCAGCAGAGCCGTCGAGCCAAGCTTCACGAACGTTGCCACCTGGCTCATGTTGGCGTCGCCGATGATGACGTGCAGCCGGCGGAAGCGCTCCGCGTCGCTATGGGGCTCATCGCGCGTGTTGATGATGGGGCGCTTCAACGTCGTCTCGAGGCCAACGATCTCTTCAAAGAACTCGGCGCGCTGGGAGAGCTGAAACGTCGGATTGCTCTCGAGTGCCGATTCGGTCTCGGCGCCAACCTTCCCCGCCCCGATGATGATCTGGCGCGAGACGAAGTGGGGAACCATCGCTCTGATGAGGTGGGCGAATTCGAGGTCGCGCTGCACGAGGTAGTTCTCGTGCGTGCCGTAGGAGTTTCCCTTGCCGTCGGAGTTGTTCTTGTACAGCGTGATGGCCTGGCCCGGATCGAGGGTCTCGTTCGCGATCTCGAGCGCGCGACGCATGATCTCTTCGCCGGCGACGTCATAGAGGGTCGCCTCGCGCGGCGTGCGACACTCGGGTGAGGAGTACTCCGGGTGCGCGTGGTCGACGTAGAGACGTGCGCCATTTGTCAGGACCGTATTCGCAAGGTGCGTCTCGACGATCGGGGCGAACGACGTCAGGTCGACGCGGCCGCGCGCGTCCAGATCTGGCGTCTCGCCCTCGAAGTCCCAGTTGATGCGCGTACGGCCTTGCTGGGCGTAGGCGTTGACGATGATGCTTGACGAGGTGATCGGATCGAAGTCCGGACCGCCCGCAATCCCGTACTCCGTCTCAATGCCGAGAACTTTCGCAATCGCCATGGAGTTAGAGATACTGTCCCGTACCCACGTGCTGGATCGAGCGTCCTCCCTTGACGTCGTCTTCTTCGCGGTTGATCAGGGTGCGAATGAAGATGATGCGCTCGCCCTTCTTGCCCGAGATGCGTGCCCAGTCGTCGGGATTGGTCGTGTTGGGCAGATCCTCGTTCTCGCGGAACTCTTGGCGGATCGACTCGACGAGGTCTTCCTTCTTCAGTCCCCTCCCCTGGCCAGCGATCTCTCGCTTCACGGCGATCTTCTTCGCGCGACGAACGATGTTCTCGATCATGGCGCCCGAGGCGAAGTCCTTGAAGTAGAGGACCTCCTTGTCGCCGCCTTGGTAGGTCACCTCGAGGAAGCGATTCTCGTCGTCGATGCGGAACATGTGGGTGACCGTGTCCTCGATAATCGCCTGGATTGCCTTGGAACGGTCTCCCCCGCCGAGCTCGTTGACGGTCGAGGGATCAAGCGGCAGCTCGGCGTGGAGGTAGCGCTGGAAGATCTGCGCCGCCGCGTCGGCGTCAGGACGCTCGATCTTGATCTTCACGTCAAGGCGGCCGGGTCGCAGTATCGCGGGGTCGATCAGGTCCTCGCGGTTGGTGGCGCCGATGACGATGACGTCGCGCAGCGACTCCACGCCGTCGATCTCGGCCAGGAGCTGCGGGACGATCGTGGACTCCATGTCCGAGCTGATGCCCGTGCCGCGGGTGCGAAAGAGCGAGTCCATCTCGTCAAAGAAGACGATGACCGGCACGCCCTCTTCGGCCTTTTCGCGCGCCCGCTGGAAGACGACGCGTATCTGTCGCTCGGTTTCTCCGACATACTTATTGAGCAGCTCGGGGCCCTTGATGTTGAGAAAGTACGAGCGCACGTTCCGGTTGCCGGTGAGCTCGGCGACCTTCTGGGACAACGAGTTGGCGACGGCCTTGGCGATGAGCGTCTTGCCACAGCCGGGGGGGCCGTAGAGGAGGATGCCTTTGGGCGCGGGAAGGTCGTAGTCGTGGAAGAGGGCGCGATGCAGGTAGGGCAGCTCGACCGCGTCGGTGATTGCTTCGATCTGCGCGTCGAGCCCGCCGACGTCGGCGTAGCTGATGTCGGGCACCTCTTCGAGGATCAGCTCTTCGGCTTCTTGCCGGATGAGCTTTTCGGTAAGGAGGTTGGAGCGAAGGTCGAGGAGCAGGGCGTCGCCGCTGCGCAGCTTCACCGAGCGCAACGACTCGGCGAGTTCGACCACGCGCTCTTCATCGGCACGTCCATAGACGAGGACGCGACGCTCGTCGAGCACCTCTTTGACGGTCACGACTTCGCCTTGCCCGTCGGAATCACGCACGCCGATCACGGTGAACGACTCGTTGAGGACGACCTCGTCGCCGCGGGCAATCTGGGCAGGGTCGAGTCCCGGGTGCAACGCCACGCGCATCTTCCGCCCCGAGGCGAAGATGTCGACGGAGCCGTCATCGTTGAAGCCCGTGAAGGTGCCGTAGACAGCGGGCGGTTGCGTGAGCTTTTCCACCTCGTCTCGCAGCGCCGCGATCTGGTCACGGGTCTGTTGAATGGTGATCGTCAGCTTCTCGTTGTTTGATCGGCTCTGGGCGAGCTGTCCGCGCGCCTCGAGGAGCTTCTCTTCGAGGAGCTCGATGCGACGGTTCGCCTGCTCTACTTCGCTGAGCGCATAGTCGGGAGGAGTACTCGACCCAAAGAGGTCGTCACGATCGCCTCTCGTGGCGTCGTCGAATCCCGAGGAACGGTCCATAATCCCACCCTAGGTGAGCCTGAGACTTTTCGTGAGGTCATTGAATCACTGGCGCCAAGGTCACGCCCGCATCACAACTCCCACTAGAGTGGCGTCACGTAATTTGGCCACGGAGGACAAGCAAATGAAGGTTTGGATTGACCAAGACCTCTGCACGGGAGACGGGCTCTGTGAAGAGATCTGTCCCTCGGTCTTTACCTTGCTCGATGACGGCCTGGCGTACGTGAAGCAGGGCGCCGACGTGATGAGCAACCCTGGTGGCGCTGATGGCGTTGCCACGGTTCCGTCAGAGTTCGAAGACGCGGTTGTCGAGGCCTCCGAAGAGTGCCCCGGCGAGTGCATCTTTATCGAGCGCGACTAGGTGTCGAGCCGTCCGACGAGGCGGCGAGCTGACGTGAGAAAACCGGTGTGGGCGACCATTCGGTGATCGGGCCGCACTGAACGTCCATCCACGTGCCACGTGCGCCGCAAGATCTCAACCGTCTCTGCGAGTCCGAACGAGTGCTGGTGCAGCGCCTCTCTGAGCAGCTGCGTCTGGTTGATGGTGGGCAAGTACGACAGAAAGATACCGCCCGCGCGCAGCGCGCCTTCGGCGTGCTTGACGACATCCCAGGGTTCGGGCATGTCGAGAATCACGCGGTCGAGTTCCACCTCGTCGATGCCGTGGGTAACGTCACGAATCTCGACGCGGTAGTCGACGTCCTCTCCCAAGAAGTCGCGGACGTTCTTGAGCGCGTGTTGAGCGAAATCGTCACGTATCTCGTACGCCGTGATCGACGCACCGGCGCGCAATAGCGTCATCGAGAGCGCACCCGATCCAACGCCCGCTTCGAGCACGCGCATCCCGGGACCGATGTCGGCCTGCATCAATATCGCACCGAGGTCCTTCGGGTAGATGACCTGTGCGCCACGCGGCATCTTCAGCACGACGTCAGAGAGCGTGGGGCGCAGGACCAAAAAGGAGCGCTCGGTGTTCGAGGTGATGAGGGAGCCTTCTAGGTGGTCGATCACGTCGTCGTGCTGGACGATGCCGGCGTGGGTGTGAAACGCGGCGCCCGGTTTCAAGGTGATGAGGTAGTGGCGGTCCTTCGCGTCGATGAGCATGACGCGTTCGCCGGCTTCGAGCCGGGCGCCGCTCACGCGCTCTGGCGTCGCGCGCGCTTGGCAGAGCGCGAGTCAATGAAACGAAAGAGCAAGGCCGCGAGTCCGAGCGTCAACCAGACCGGCGAGCGCTGGGCCCAGGCCCGACCGAAGGCGCCCAGCGCGGCGTAACGAAAGAGGCGCCGAACCATCTAGGCCTTCTTCTGCTTGTAGCGACGGCGGCCACGGATGCGCCCCAAGACATAGCCAGTCACGACGCCACCGAAGCCCACCGCCGCAACGCCCGGCTTGGACTCGGTGAGGGACTTTCCGATGTGTCGCTGTTCGGGCAGTAGCGAACGCAACGAGGCTTCGAGCTCTCTTCGAAGGTGGGACTGCTCTCTCACTTGGTCGCCCTCAGACGACGCTTTGCGGTGCCACTCACGATCCGCCACAGCGCGAGACCGATGACGGCGAGGGCGAGCATCGCCACGATCAAGTAGGGCAGCCACGAGAGCGAGCCGTCGAGCACGGGAAACTGCCACTGGAGGTAGCGCAGCGACCCGACGAGCAGCAAGACGGCGCCGAACCCGACGAACAGGCTGCCGAGCGTACCCCACATGACAAAGCGACCAAGGTCCTTCAGCGGTTTGACCGTCTCCTCTTTGATGTAGCGGATGACGAGATCTTTGATCTCGTCGAAGTCGCGCTGAAGGTTTGCTCCCCACAGGAACTTGCGCCACGACAGGTTCTTCATCGCCCCAGCCTACTCAGGCCTCTCCTTGATCAGGTAGGTAGAGCTCGCCGTCGCGACGAGTGCTCCCTCGTCGTTGGTGACCTTCGCCTCGACAAAGGTGATCACCCGACCGGGCTTCAACACTGTCGCGACGCACGTGAGAACGTCGTGCTCGCGCGCCGAGCGAAGAAAGGAGATCTTCATCTCGGTGTTGGCGACGGTGACGCGTCGCTCCCCCACCATCGTCACCGCGGAGGCGCCCATCGCCGAATCGAGCATGGCGGCGAGGAACCCGCCCTGCAACAGGCCCGCCGGATTCAAGAAGCGCTCGTCGACCTTTGCTCGCCACACCGTGCGACCCGGCTCGGATTTATCGACGCAGATGAGTCCGAGCGTCAGGTCACAGTTCGGAGGAATCTGCAACGTCACGTCGTGAGGCTAGTCCTGGCCGCTCGCACCGCGCGCCGCATTCGGTACTGTCTAGGGCATGACTGACTCTCTCTATCCCGGCGCCAGCGAACTCGAAGCGCAAGCCATTCGCCAAGTGGTGACGTTCGCCATGGACGCGCCGGCCAAGGCGAACTCCGGTCACTCCGGCACGGCCATGGCCCTCGCGCCGCTCGGCGTCATGCTCTGGCACCGCATCATGCGCCACGATCCGACTGATCCGAAATGGAGCGACCGGGACCGTTTCATCCTGAGCGCCGGCCACGCCTGCATCTTGCAGTATTCCCTCGCCCACATCTTTGGCTACGACCTCACGATCGACGACCTCAAGGAGTTTCGCCAAGCGCACTCGAGGACGCCGGGTCACCCGGAGAGGGGTGTCGCACCGACCGTTGAGGTGACCACCGGCCCCCTTGGTCAGGGGATCGGCGACGGCGTGGGCATGGCGCTCGCCGAGCGCATCCTGCGCAGCGATTACGGAGAGGATCTCGTCAATCACCGCACCTGGGTCATCGCCGGCGACGGCTGTTTCGAGGAAGGCATCAGTCACGAGGCTGCTTCCCTCGCCGGTTCGCTCGGCCTCGACCGTCTGACCATCTTCTACGACGACAATCACATCACCATCGACGGACCGACCGAACTGGCGCTCCACGACGATCCCGCCGAGCGCTTCCGCGCCTACGGCTGGCAAGTGATCGAGGTCGGCGAACACGCAAACGAGTTCGACGTCTTGGAAGCGGCAGTTCGTTCGGCGATCGCCGAGACCAGCCGTCCGAGCGTCATCATCATCCGCTCGCACATTGGCTTCCCGTCCGTTCAACTGATGGACAGCAACAAGGCGCACGGCACGCCCTTTCCCCCAGAGGCCATCTCTGCGGTCAAGGCGTTGCTCGGCGTGCCCGATGAGCCCTTCGCCGTGCTTGACGCGGAGCTCCCGCGCGAGATGCTCGCCTCCATCGGAAAGAACCGTGATGAGCGGGTCGCCTGGGAGTCTCGTCTTACCGCCAGCGGTGAAAAGGGCGTTCGCCTTCTCGAGCAACTCGACACCAATGGCATCGCGCAGATCACCACGAAGGCTGAGCTCTTCGCCCCGGGTTCCATGGTCGCTACCCGTAAGGGCATGCAACGTGCCATGGACAGCTACTGGTCACAGACGCCCGGTCTCACCGCGGGCTCAGCGGACCTGACCGAGAACACCGGCGTCGAGCTGAAGGGCGCAACGATGCAGTCCCGCGACAACCCCGGCGGCCGCCAGATCCACTACGGGATTCGTGAGCACGCGATGAGCGCGTCGATGGTCGGTGAGTACTGCCACGGCGGGCTTCGCCCCATTGGTTCAACGTTCTTCGTCTTTAGTGACTACGCCCGTCCGGCCGTTCGACTGGCGGCCCTCAGTGAGGCGGGTGTGTTGTTTGTCTACACACACGACTCGGTGGGCGTCGGTGAAGACGGTCCGACACACGAACCCGTTGAGCATCTCATGGCCCTACGGGCCATGCCGAACCTGCACGTCGTTCGACCGAGCGACGCGAACGAGACGATCGATCTGGTGGAGCAGTACTTGACCACGAAAGAGCCGCCGCCCACGGCGCTCGTCTTGACACGTCAAGACGTCCAGACCTTCAACGAGGGTGAGCGCGCCGCGAGTGCGAAAGGCGCGCGTCGCGGCGGCTACGTCGTCAAGGAAAACGACGAGGCAGTCTTCACCTTGGTGGCTACCGGTTCAGAAGTATCGGTCTGCTTGCGCGCGTCAGAACAGCTCGCCGAAGACGGCTTTGCCACGCGCGTGGTCGCTCTACCGTGCTGGAGGTGCTTTGACGATCAGCCCGTTGAGTACCGTCGAGAGGTCTTGCGCCGCTCGATCCCTTCGGTCTCGCTCGAAGCGGGAGCGACCTTAGGTTGGGCTAGCTACGTTGACGACTCGCTCGGGATCAACACCTTTGGGATGTCGGCACCCGGCAAGGTCGTCTTTGAGGAGTACAACATCGTCCCCGCCGCCGTGGTCGCCCACGTCGAGCACGTTCTAGGAGAGAATCGATGACCAAGCTAACGGACCTCTACGACAACTACGGACAGAGTCCGTGGATCGACAACCTGCGCCGTGATTGGCTCCACGACGGCACACTGGCGACGTATCTCGCGAACGGCGTTCGTGGACTGACCTCCAACCCGTCAATATTCGCCAAGACGATCAGCGGCTCGTCGGCCTACGACGAGGACATCGCACACTCCAATGAGACCGACCCCGAGAAGGTCTTTGAAAGCCTGGCTGTCAGTGACGTGCAGAGTGCGTGTGACCTTCTCGCGGTGGTGCACGAGACGTCCAAGAGCGACTTCGTCGATGGCAAGCGCCGCTACCTGGACGGCTTTGTGTCGCTCGAAGTGTCCCCTCGCCTCGCCCACGACACGGAGGGCACCATCGCCGCGGCGAAGCGTCTGTTCGCAGAGGTGAGTCGCCCCAACGTCATGATCAAGATTCCCGCGACGCCGGCGGGCCTTCCCGCCATTACCGCGGTCCTTGGGGCGGGGATCAACGTGAACGTCACCTTGATCTTCTCCGTTGATCGCTACAACGAGGTCATCTCCGCCTGGCGTCAAGGCATCCGCGACGCCTACGACACCGGACACGACGTCGCCAACATCGCCAGCGTCGCTTCGTTCTTCGTCTCACGGGTCGACGTGGCAGTGGACGCACTGCTCCCAGAAGGTGACCCGCGACGCGGCACGACCGCCAACGCCCAAGCAGCCGACGCCTATGGGCTCTACCGCCGCCGCGTGGCGGGAGACGACATCACGAACCTTCTCGAGCTCCGTGCGCAGGTCCAGCGTCCCCTCTGGGCCTCGACGTCGACGAAGAACCCGACCTACCCGGACCTGCTCTACGTTGACCGGCTCGTGGCGGACGAGACCGTGAACACGATGCCGGACGCGACGCTGGCTGACGCGCTCGACCACCTCAACCCTGCAGCCTCCTACCTGTTGAACGACGAGTCCACGAAGGCAGAAGCGGCAGTGCTCGACCAGCTCGCCCCCGACGTGACGCTCTCCAAGGTGAGTGAGCAGCTCGAAGACGAAGGCGTCGCCTCGTTCGCCAAGGCCTACGACGACCTGCTCCAGACGGTGTCCTCGAAGATGCGCGCTGTCAAGTAGTGAGCCTCGGTCGACGCTGAGCGACGACGCTCTGAGCGAGACCTCGCCTCATAGGATCAATCCATGACGACACTACGAGTCTCCATTGGAAGAAGCGACCTTGTGGAGGCGTCTGCCGCGTCACTCGCCGACGAAGCGTTCTTGCGCGCGCGAGCGGCGCACGGCTACGTCGTGACGTACTCGCCAAAGGTGTTCATCCCCCTCACGAAGCTGTGCCGCGATCGCTGCGGATACTGCACCTTCGCCCAGGCCCCCGCCCACGTCGCGTCGGCCTACATGAGCCTCGACGAGGTCATGGCGGTCGCGCAGGCGGGTCGCGACGCGGGCTGTACCGAAGCGCTCTTCACCCTCGGCGAACGGCCCGAGCTGCGCTACGACGAGGCCGCGCGCTGGCTCGCCGCCCGGGGGTACCGCTCGACGGTCGACTATGTGGCAACCGCCGCCCAGATGGTGCTCGAGTCAACGGGCCTTCTCCCCCACGCGAACGCGGGCGCCCTCTACGAGCACGAGCTCGCGCAGCTGCGCACCGTGAGCGCCTCTCAGGGCATGATGCTCGAAGTTGTGGCAGACATTCCTGCCCATCGCCTCGCGCCCGACAAGGCGCCGGAGCGCCGTCTCGAGACGCTGCGACTCGCGGGAGAGTTGCAGATCCCCTTTACGACCGGACTCTTGGTGGGTATCGACGAGACCCGCGAGGAGCGCCTCGCGACGCTCGAAGCAATCGCGACGAGCCACGAACGATACGGCCACGTCCAAGAGGTCATCATCCAGAACTTCCTGCCGAAGCCCCGCACCCAGATGGCACACCACCCTGCCGCTAGCGACGAAGAGTTCTACTGGACGATCGCGACAGCGAGATTAGTTCTGCCCGACGATATCCACCTCCAGGCTCCGCCCAACCTGAGCGACGACCCCGCAAAACTCCTCGAGTTCGGCATCGACGACTTCGGCGGCATCTCCCCCGTCACCGCCGACCACGTCAACCCCGAACGCACGTGGCCCGCCGTGACAACGCTCGCTAGCGAGTGCGAGGCGCGCGGCTTTCACCTCACGCCGCGACTCACCGTCTATCCCGACTTCATCGATCGTGAGGGCTTCCTCGACGAGAAGGTCCGTCCGTTCGTGCTGGCCCAAGCCGACGCGCACTCATTGGCTCGAAATGACGTCTGGTATTCGGGCACCGACCACACACCGCCGGCGCCACCCTTGTCGACGACCAGGACGAGTGCCGTGGAGAGTCTGCTCCGTCGCTTCGAGCCGGGCTACGACTTCGACGAACGAGAGCTTGTGACGCTCTTCGGCGCTCGCGGCGGTGACTTCAACGCCGTGGTAGACCTCGCCAACTCGGTGCGTGAAGACCTCGTCGGCGATGCCGTGAGCTTCGTCATCAACCGCAACATCAACTACACGAACGTATGCACGTTCAAGTGTCGCTTCTGCGCGTTCTCAAAGGGCCCGCTGTCGCTCAACCTGCGAGGTGACCCGTACCTGCTCACGCTCGAAGAGATCAGCGAACGGGTCCGAGAGGCAGAAGAGCGGGGCGCGACCGAGGTCTGTCTCCAAGGTGGCATCCACCCGAACTTCGACGGCAATTACTACGTCGATGTCATTGCCGCAGTACGCGCGGGATCGCCGACCATCCATATTCACGCCTTCAGCGCACTCGAGGTCTTTGAAGGGGCCCGACGTTCGGAGCAAGATCTCGCCACGTACCTCACACGGCTGAAGGATGCGGGCCTCAAGACCTTGCCCGGGACGGCGGCCGAGATCCTCGACGACGAGGTGCGCGCGATCCTCTGCCCTGACAAGATCAAGACCGACCAGTGGCTTGAGGTGCACCGGACGGCACACAGCGTGGGACTTCGCTCCAACATCACCATCATGTTCGGTGCGGTCGAGAGCCCGAAGAGCTGGGCGACTCACCTGCTGCGCACGAGGGCGCTGCAGCAAGAGACCGGGGGCTTCACCGAGTTCGTGCCCCTCCCCTTCGTGCACATGGCGACGCCGCTGTTCTTGAAGGGGCGCTCGCGAAAGGGTCCGACCTTCCGCGAGGCGGTGCTCATGCACTCAGTCGCACGGCTTCACTACGCGACGCTCATTGACAACATTCAGGTGAGCTGGGTGAAGATGGGCGTCGAGGGCTCGCGCCGCATCCTTGCTGCTGGCGCCAACGATCTCGGCGGGACGCTGATGGATGAGAACATCTCGCGAGCGGCCGGTGCCACGCACGGCCAGGAGATGGACGTCGTCGCGCTTCAGGCGTTGGTCGAACCTCTCGGACGTCCGCTACATCAGCGCAGCACCCTCTATCAGACGCTGTAGCTGTGACGACACTCATCGACAAGCTGCTCGACGACATTGCGTCCGACACGAACATGTCAGACGACCGGCGAGAGCTGCTGCGCGAACTGTTGGCAAGAGTTGTCGTCGTCGCCGAGTCTGAGGCTCACACGCAGGACCTTCGCGTGGCGGTCCATGCGATCGATGAGCTGCTCGAAGCGTTCGCGCTCTTCGAGCCATGGAGCGAGCGACCAAAGATCACCATCTTCGGCTCGGCGCGCGTCGCCCCTGACGCGGCGACCTATCAGATGACGATTGGGCTCGCCCGTGCGATGGCCGAGCGCGGCTGGATGATCGTCTCGGGTGCGGGGCCGGGCATCATGGAGGCGTCAGCCAAAGGTGCGGGCAGCGACAGCACCCTTGGCGTGAACATTCAACTGCCCTTTGAGCAGAACGCGAACCCCTTCATTGCGGCGACGAACTTGGTCACGATGAAGTACTTCTTCACGCGCAAGGTGGCCCTCACGCGTCCATCGATCGCTTTCGTGGTGCTGCCGGGGGGTCTTGGCACAATGGACGAGCTCTTTGAAGTGCTCACGCTGCTCGACACCGGAAAGACGACCCCCGCGCCCGTGGTCCTGCTTGACACGCCAGACGGCTCGTTCTGGAGCGAGTGGCTCACTTTCATGGACCAGGGAATAATCAAGAACCACTACGTCGACACTGACGACATGTTTATCGTGCGGTTCGCCACATCGATTGAGCAAACGGTCGACGAGATCGAGCACTTCTACTCGAACTATCAGGGCTTTGAGACCAGTGGTGAACGCGGGCTCATCAAGTTGCGCCACACACCGACTGACGAACAGCTTCGCGCACTCGCGGCGGCCGTTCCTATCTTCGCGAGTGATCCGGGATATCGAATAGAGAACAGCTCAACCATCTCCTTCAATTTCGATGGTCGTAACTACATGAGCTTGCGTCTTGTGATCGACGAAGTCAACAGTTGGGTCGACTAGCGGCAACAACCCGTTCCGCCGATCTAACGGCCAGGTCTGGCTAACGTCGTTCGTTGCCGGACTCTCGGACCGGTGGAGCGTATTCGGTCATTTCGGGCCCAAATATTCGAACATCGAGACGAGTTCGTCAGTCTGTTCTCCTGGGGTGCCAGGGCAGTCTGCTGGGTAGATCGAGGTTGACTTCTGTTCTCAGGAGGCCGCTGTCAACTAACCACGAATGTAAAGGCTTTGGTGGTTGGCGCGAAGACCTTGTCGCCAGAGAATCGGGCATCGATCTGATACGACCCCGCACCAAGTGTGTACCTCGACCTGCAGACTGCTCTGTCACTGACGACTTTGGCCCTGCACTCAACATCTTGACCCAGGCTGAAACTCACAGTACCGGTTGCTCCGACGGGGAAACCTAGCGCCTCGAAGGTTTGCCTCGATTCCGGTGGAGGTGAAACAGCGACGGCTCGAGCTTGGAAACTCGTCTCAGTAAATTGAGATGCGCTCATCACGAAGGCTTGACTTCTATAAGGCTTCACTCTGTCTGCGTATCTTCCACCGGCAGCACAAAAATTGGGTGCAACGCACGAAAGGCTAGTGACCTCGGCGACTCCTACGTTCATCGTCACCACGCCAGTCATTGGTGTCGTCGCGTCCCAATGTCCACCAACTTCATTTACGACGAACGGGCTTGCGTTAGTGATCACAAATCCAGATGAAACGGCACCGTAGTATCCACCTGCGCTGCAATCGCCCGACGAGCCACACGAAACGCTCTCCAGTTGCGCGCCATCGCCGGAGTTCAAATTAGCAATGCTCACCTCAATCGCTGAACTCCAAATTCCGTTCGTCTCATTGGTGACGTACGCGTAGGTTTGTTGAGCTTTGCCGGTATAGTCTCCACCCGCACCACAGTCACCAGGCGAAGTGCACGAAATTGAATCAAAGGTCGCATTATCGCCAACATCTAACTGCGCTAGCCCGGGTATCGGTTCCGCCTCGCCCCAAATTCCGTTGCTCTCATCGACGACGAAGGGAAGAGTGTCGTTGTTTGCAAATTGGTACTGCCCACCAGCGCTGCATTCTCCCTCCGATGCACACGAGATTGACCGAATGGAACTGGATTCACCAGGACTGAGACCCGTAAGTCCCGGAGCCTCAAAGGCGTCGCCCCATACCCCATCCGTCTCGTTAACGAGAAACGCGAACCAAGTGTTTGACAAAGTTTCTAGACCACCGCCCGCACTACAGTTACCCGCTGAAGAACACGAAATGTAAGTGTTTCCCAAACTTGCGTATGACATCGATGCGATGCCAGGAATTTCTTCAGCTGATCCCCACACGCCATTGGTTTCGTTCACGACGAAGTCCTGCGGAGCTCCTCCGTTCGCACTTGCATTTGCTTGATAGTTGCCAACAGCGCTGCAGTCGCCAGCAGCAGGACATGAGATCGAATCGATTGTCGCTTGACCTTGCGCATTGAGTTCCGCCGAACCAGGAACTTCAATCGCGTCGCCCCAGACTCCGTTGACTTCATTAACTACAAACGCTTGGTAATCATCGTCAAAGGTTGTGGGGTCAGCAGGGTCGGCGACCAGGCCTCCATACATGCCGCCCGCACTGCAGTTCCCGACTGAGCCACACGAAAGTGAATAGATGGCAGCGAAACCATCGGCGTTTGTCAACCCCGTCACTGTTTGTACGGAACCCCACACACCGTTGGATTCGTCAACGACGAATGCTGCCGCGCCAGAATCTGTACCGTACGTGCCTGCAGCACTGCAGTTGCCCACCGACTTACACGAGATTGAGTTCACGATGCCAGGTCCCGCAGTGTTGAGAGTGTTCAAGCCAGGTACTGACATCGAAGGTCCCCACACTTCAACAGTTGTTGCAGAGACAGGTGAGACGAGAATGAAGGTAGGTAGGAGTGCTACCAATAGCAGTGCTGACGTTCTTCGTACGTACATAAATTTCCTCGTGGTGAGCGGTCTGGCAGAGAATAACGTAACTATTGTCGATTGTGGATAGGCCGCACATTCACAGTGATTGTGGCGTCGGGACCAGCATGAGGATCCAAGATGTCAATATTCCTGGATCGACGAGAAGCGTCCTGTGGCCGCAGTTATGTTGACGAACTGGGTCAACAGATGGCAATGCGACCTCATTTGTGCTGAAGCACTCACGTTCGCGGGTGCGGCGATACAGGGAGCGCACTCGACCGGCTCAGTGGGAGACTGTCCCCATGTCGGCGAGACCCGAAATTCTCACAACGAAGTCATTCGTACGAAGCCGGAGACCCCTCAACACGTGGGTTGATTCGAATCATCGACTTGGTGGCGGGCCGACTCTGACTATCCACCGAGGAAGTTTAAAGCTCGATGCTCCCCAAGGAATGATGCTGGAGAGCAGAAGCATCACGTTGCCTGCGGCCACTTCAACGATGCGACGAGACATCGTTGGCCGGGCTGGTACTCCATTTGGCCGAAGAGAATGTATCCGTGTCTCTGGCTCAAATGAACGTGGCCGCCTAGAACTCGCGCTCAGTCCAGAGGCAGGAATCGATTGAACATGGCAAGCCCTCACCGAGGCTGGATTCACTCCTCCATCGTCCCGTCCTAACCGCTTTGCGACCACGTCTATAGCCGCCAGTCGGAGTTTGTGGACGTCGGCTCTCTGACACCAGGTCTCATCGGCTAACTTCGCGTTCTACGTTGCGGAACCCTCTAGAACATCGCGCCCGGAGTGATCACCGACCAATAAATCAAGGCTGCGAATGCGAGCACGAATTCCAGCGCTCCGAAACAAAGCAGTGCAATGCCTATTCGCGCCAAACGCGCGGTCAAACTTACGTCGATTCGCGTCGACCGAAAATCGTCAATGACTAATGCGACGACTCCCGGTGCAGTGCAGAAAAGGCTGACGCCAATGATCCGGGCCGTCCATCCGTGATTCCAGTCTCCGACTGCGGCGTAAGCAAGATAGACCCCCGCTAACGCCAGCACGATCGAGCCAGATATGACAAGAGCGACTGCGCCCGTCCTCTTACAGGTGGCACAAGCGAATCTCATCGGACGATCGAGACACTCGAGTGAACTCCTAAAAGCTAGGATCATCTCTTCTTCTCCGAACTGAAGCATTCAACGACCGACGAGATTAAGCCTAACCCTGCATTTGAGCTTGTGTCGTTGAGAAGTCTTGCACGAGATCTGCGAATGCCGCTCATAGATGTCAACCGTTTCGATCCCGCAATCTACGTTGGCGACGGGTTTTCGGCATTTCGGTGAGGAAGCTGTTTTCTCTACGGATCGCCCATCGACGTAGACGGGAACTGCACCATGCTCTAGTGAGTCGAGTCGACACCGGGTTCACCGCTCGTCTGAGTGACCTCTCGACGCCGTTCAAGGTGCTTTTCTCCTCACGATGGGGGTGTCAACGCTGACAAAGCCGGTACTTGACTCGCATAGGGCCTTCATCCGTAACGGCGCGCGGTCTAGTTTCGGTGGCCAGATCGCAACACCCACAATGCACCAGCAACAATGAGAATCGCGACCACTGCGAGAATCAACCACGGCGGTCCCTTCGAAGAGTGTCCGTAGAACGAACTGGCGAATCGGAGAGCTTGAGTCACCGTGAGACCGTCCTTCGCTGAAGAATCGCTGCCGGAGAACACACGGGGGTGGAAGTGACACTAGAGGACGTAGCAAGGGCTTGGCGGAAGATCTGCGACTTACCGTCTTCGACATGCAGTTACCACATCAAGGAAGAACTTCCCGTGAAAAGATTGGGTGGTGAGAAACCATGCGCTAAACAGAGCGCAGCGCATCGTCATAGTCGTCGGGCTTGGCGTAGCTCTCCTCGCTCTCGGTGAGTGGCTGACCGCACTTGGATCGAATCTGCCGTACGGATGGGTCGCATACGCTCCGCTCAGCGGACAGTTTGGCCCCGACGGTCTTCACCCTTGGGTACGCCTCATCATCTGGCTTGTGCTGATCACAGTGTGGGTCTTGTTGTCGCTGCGACTTCTTGGAACGGAGACCTCGGATCTCAACGACCATGACTAAAAAGTAGAGATCTAAAAAGATTGCGCTTGAATGTAGAGAGCAACGAGTCCTCGGCCCGCGTGATGTAGACGATCATTGACAATGCGCGTGACGTCAAGTTCCTTGCCGCTGAGAAGTCGGATCACTGGATGCCCGTTCGGCCAGACTCGCCAACGGCCTCCTTCCACATTCTTGATGACGACGGTTCCTAGATAGATACCAACTTCGTTTGAGAGATCGACTTTACCATGGTGAGTCTCGTCTGCATTCCACGAGTCCAATAGCTCGTCTAGCTCATTGAGACTCTCCGGCGAATCGTCAAGGATCAGTCCGTGGTTACGGGACCATTCACGAAGCCCGTCGCAAGAAAGTGCAAGATTCTCAAACCTGTCGGGCGCGCGTTTGTCCGCAGACCCAAAAACGGCAACACCGCGCGCCGGGCCGTACTTGTGACCCAGCCATCGCCTTCTAAATCTGATCCGCTTCACTTATCTCCATTTTGTTCGAACACGGTCGTGTGATAATCAACTCCGCACCTCGGGCCTTCGATGCCAAACCACATCGCTCAATTGCTAGTGGCCGTCAACCCAGTTGCGTCCTAGGAATCGCCCGCGCTCTCTTCGCAATGCTGTTTCATAGTCGCGAGCCCATGTTGGGAAGGGTAACTGGCGGACCCACCGGCTCAGCCAGTAATCCGCGAGTGTTCGCCAGCAGATGTGTCACCAAGCTCAATCGTTTATGAGCCGCTTGCATTCGCCATGAGTTGAGTTTCGACTAGAGAATACCCGACACTTCGTTGACCTCTCCGCACGGTACGCCGAGCGACGCGTGATGGCTTCGCACTGCGTCAGCGCTGGGCGCTTCTAGAAGGCAGTACACCTTGCCGTCAGCGTTGTGAAAGAGTTCCACCTGGCGAACACCAAACTCATCTGCCTTGTGGTCCTTGGCGTCGCGTGTGATTTGCGCAATGGCCTCGTCGGGTAGTTTCAAGTCGTCGTGGTAGTCCATGAACTTTGGCATTTTCCCCCTCGCATCGGAAGCGAGCCCACGGGCTCTCCTCGCTGTCTTGTAAAGCTGGAAGATACCCCAGTTCGCGATCGAGCGCAATCGAGATGTTTCGTCGAACCCGTCGATGCTGCCCCGTGTGCCAGTAGCGCAAGTCGCCGAGCCGTTACGGGGCTTTCTCCTGCATACTTCGTCGCTGGGACTTCGATGCTCCGGCAATCCCTTGACAGAGGCGCCAGTAACTTCGAAACTGAGACTTATGTCAAGCGCAGAGATAGACGATTACCTAAATGGGCTCGACGAGCCGAAGCGGTCGACGTTACAGCAGCTACGCAAGACGATCCTCGAACTGGTACCGGACGCCGAACAAGGGATCTACTACACGATGCCGGCAGTCTGGCTGAACGGCAAGGCCATCGCTGGGTTCGCTGCGTTCAAGAATCACTTGAGCTACCTGCCCCACAGTGGTTCTGTGATATCAGCGCTCGACAGCGAGATCGCTCAGTTCAAGACCTCCAAAGGCGCGCTGCAGTTTCCGATCGTCACGCCGCTACCGAAGCACATTGTCGAGCGCCTACTGACTACTCGCATCGCTCAGGCCTGGCCCGAACAGTAGGTTCCTTCGCATCGGTGATACAAGAATCTCCGGTGAGTGCGTGACGTCGGCTGAGCAGCGACGCGACCGAATCGCTAGTCGGCGTCCTGGCGCCGGAGTAAGTGCTCCGCCTTTTGTAGGCTTCGGCGCACGCGCGCGAGTTGACGTTCGAGCTCCTTGGCGCTGTCCGCGTCATCGTTGCGAAGCTGCGCGCGCACCGCGTCGAAGATGGCGTCGGCCACCCGACGTTCGAGTGCTGCGACCTCATCGGCGAGGTCCTCGAGGGACTCCACTAACCGAGCTCCTCGACGTTGAGCTCTCCGTCGGCGTACTGAGCCCGCAGCACCTTCTTGTCGAACTTGCCGACGCTCGTCTTGGGCACGCTCTCGATGAATGACCACCGTTCTGGCAGCCACCACTTTGCGACTCGATCGGAGAGAAAGTCGCGCAGCTCTTCAGCGCTCGCCGTCGCGTCGGGGTTCAGCACCACGCAGCAGAGCGGCCGCTCGGTCCAGCGCTGGTCCGGCACGGCGATCACGGCGGCCTCGAAGACCGCCGGGTGCGCCATGACGTTGACTTCGAGCTCGACCGAGCTCACCCATTCGCCGCCTGATTTGATGACGTCCTTCGTACGGTCAGTGACGACCATGAAGCCCTCCGCGTCCAGGGTGCCGATGTCGCCCGTGCGCAGCCAACCATCGTGGAACTTGTCGGGGTCGTCGACGCCAAAGTACGAGGCGGTGATCCAGGGACCACGTATCTCGAACTCCCCCACGGACTTGCCGTCGCGCGGCAGGATGGCGCCATCGTCGCCAACGACTCGTAGCTCGACACCGGCCACGACCCGTCCCGCCTTGACTCGGTAGTCGACGTCGAGCTCCTTCGGCGTGCCGGCGGGCGGGAGGGAGACGGCGGCGAGCGGACTCGTCTCGGTCATGCCCCAGCCCTGGATGAGGTCGATGCCGTAGCGGTCGCGGAAGGCCTCGATCATGAAGCGCGGCACGGCGGCCCCCCCGGCGAGGATGCCGCGGAGACTCGACAGATCTACGTCCGGCTCGGTCTCGGCGACGCGCAGCACATCGTTCCAGATCGTCGGCACGCCGAGCGAGATGGTCGGGCGCAGCTCACGCACCATCTTGAGGATGGGCGCGCCCTGGAGGAACATCTGGGGCATGATCAGTTCCATCCCGGCAAAGAGCGCCGTGTAGACGCTGCCCCACGCATTGACGTGAAACATCGGCACGATGAGCAGACACCGGTCTCGTTCGCAGAGTCCGATCGAGTTGGCGGTCATCGACGCCATCGAGTGCAGCCACGTGGACCGGTGCGAGTAGACGACGCCCTTCGGATTGCCCGTCGTGCCCGAGGTGTAACACATGATCGCCGCGTCGTGCTCGTCGAGTTCAGGCCACTCGTAGAAGGGATGCTCTGCCGCAAGGAGCGTCTCATAGTCGAGGGTCTCGCCCAGCACGCCCGTTGGCTCCTCACCGTGGAGGATGATCGTTTCGACGAGGGGAATCTGGTCACGGACCCGCGCGAGCAGCGGCGCCAATGACGCGTCGACGATGATCACGCGGTCCTCAGCGTGGTTGATGATGAACGCGAGCTGCTCAGGGAAGAGCCGGATGTTGAGGGTGTGCAGGACCGCTCCCATCGCGGGAACGGCGAGGTAGGCCTCCATGTGAGCCTGATTGTTCCACATAAAGGTGGCGACACGGTCACCACGCTTGATGCCGAGCCTCTCAAGGGCGTTGGCGAGCTGTTCGGCCCGCTTGGAGATCTGGGAGAACGTGGCGACCTCGACCCCGTCGGGGGTGACCGTGAAGACGCGCTTCTCGGCGTAGATCGACTCACCGTGTCGAATGATGCCGCTCAGCAGCAGCGGCGCGTCCTGCATGGTGCTCTTCACGTGCTCCCCCTCGTAGTGTTGCTGCCTCGATGCTACAAAACCGGCGAGTACCCGACGGCTACCAGGAGAGCGCGTAGGGCACAACCGGCGCCGGCAGTTCGCTCGGATGGCCGGACAAATAGGCGTCCACCGACGCGGCGGCACTGCGCCCTTCGGCAATGGCCCACACGATCAGACTCTGTCCTCGTACCGCGTCGCCGCACGCAAAGACCGCCTTCTCGTCACTCAGGGGCCGGACGCGCCAGCTGTCGTCCACGTTGAGCGTGTCTCGGGGGGTCAGGCGGCGCGCGTCAGAGAGCCCGAGGGACTCGAGCTCCGGTCCGACAAAACCGGCCGCGATCAGCACAAGATCAGCAGGTATCGTGATCACCTCTTCGCTCGAGTGGTCAACGATCACCAGCTCACGCACGCACTCGTTGCCGCGAAACTCGAGGGTCTCGGTGGAAAAGCGCCGCTCGCCGCCTTCGTCGTGAGCGGAGGTCGTCTTGAAGAGTCGCGCCATGGTCGGCCACGGCTGGTCGGTGGGGCGATCGTTCGGCGGTCGATCCATGATCTCGATCTGGGTCACTGACGAGGCGCCTTGGCGATGCACCGTGCCGAGGCAGTCGGCGCCCGTGTCGCCGCCGCCGAGGATGATCACGTGGAGATCACTGGCGTCGATGACCGACGTCCGTCGCTCGTTGACGGCTCGGTTGGAGGCCTCCAAGTACGTCATCGCGGGCATCACGCCGGTGAGGTCGGCTCCTGGGACCGGGATAGGTCTCGGGCGAGTCGATCCGATGGCAAGCACGACCGCGTCGTAGCGTTCGCACAAGGTGTCCAGTGGCGTGCCCCCAGCACCGATGTCGACTCCCGGATAGAACTCGATGCCTGAGGCAACCATCACGGCGAGGCGGCGGTCGAGAACGGCCTTTTCCATCTTGAACTCCGGGATGCCGTAGCGCAGGAGTCCGCCGATGGCGTCACTTCGCTCATAGACACTGACCGCGTGCCCCGCGCTTCGCAGCTGCGCCGCCGCCGCAAGTCCCGCGGGGCCTGAGCCCACGACCGCGACCGAACGACCGGTGTCCGGCTTGGTCGGTCCAGAGACCGCGTAGTCGTTCAAGAACGCGTGCTCGGCGACTTCGTACTCAATGCGTTCGATCGTGACCGCGTCACCAGAGATGCCAAGCACGCACGCCGACTCGCACGGCGCCGGACAGAGCCGGCCCGTGAACTCGGGAAAGTTGTTCGTGCTGAAGAGCTGATCGGCGGCGCTCGCCCACTGGTTGCGGTACACGCGATCGTTGAACGCGGGAATCGGGTTGCCGAGCGGGCAGCCCTGCATGCAGAAGGGTATGCCGCAGTCCATGCACCGCGCCCCTTGCACGGCGATCTCGTCGTCGCCCTGGGGTTCGTAGACCTCGCGCCAGTCGCGCACGCGCACCGGCACGGGACGATACGCGGGACCCTGTCGCGGGTACTCGAGGAAACCGGTGACCTTACCCACCGCGGGCCTCGTCTCGAATTCGCTGATACTCCGAGGTCTCGATCCGCACAAAGTTCATGCGCTCGACGCGCCAGTTCTGCAGCAGACGTGCGGCCTTCTGTGATCCTGTCTCCGCCTGAAAGCGTGTCACGAGCTCGTGGAGTCGCTCGTCGTCGTCGAGCTCGAGTGGGTCGATCTCGTAGACGCCCGCACTGAGGTGGTCGTGCACGCGAGATTGCGGGTCGTAGAGATAGAGCGTGCCGCCCGACATGCCGGCCGCGAGGTTGCGACCGATGCCCCCGAGGATCACGACCGTGCCGCCGGTCATGTACTCTCCCGCGTGGTCGCCCGTGCCTTCGACGACGATCGTCGCACCCGAGTTGCGCACGCCACACCGCTCGCCCACGACACCACTGATGAAGATCTCGCCGCTCGTGGCGCCATAACCGATGACGTTGCCCGCAATGATGTTCTCTTCGCTCGCAAAGGTGGCCGTCTCGTCGGGGCGAAGCACGATGCGTCCGCCGGAGAGTCCCTTGCCGGCGTAGTCGTTCGCGTCACCGGCCAGGCGCAGGGTGACGCCGGTGGGAAGGAACGCGCCAAAGCTCTGTCCCGCCGAACCGACAAGGTCGATCACCACCTGATCGGGCCGCAGTGTCTTGGTCCCGAGCGCGCGGGTGAGAGCGCTACCGGTCAGCGTTCCCACCGCGCGGTTGACGTTTCTCACGGGGCTCGCGAAGTAGAACGCTGTCCCGTTGGTCGCGGCGTCGACGGCACCGGCGAGGAACTTCCAGTCGAGGGCGTCGTCGAGCCCGTGGTCCTGTTTGATGCTTTGGCGGCGTTGCTCGGGATCGACGACTTTGAGCAACGCCTCGAGGTCGAGGTCGTTCGTCGGATCGTCGAGGGCGCGGACTCGCAGTTTCGTGACGTCCCCTATGACCTCGTCGAGCGTTCGTGCGCCGAGCTCGGCCAAGTATTGACGCACCTCTTCGGCGATGAACTCGAAGAAGTTCTCCACGAACTCGGGCTTGCCGGTGAAGCGCTCGCGTAGCACCGGGTTCTGGGTCGCGATGCCGACAGGGCACGTGTCGAGATGACAGACGCGCATCATGACGCAGCCCGAGACGACGAGAGGCGCCGTCGCAAAGCCGAACTCCTCAGCCCCGAGCAGTGCCGCGACGATCACGTCGCGACCGGTCTTCAGCTGCCCGTCGGTCTGCAGGATCACCCGACTGCGCAGCCCATTCGCGGCGAGCGTCTGATGGGCCTCTGCAAGGCCGAGCTCCCAGGGAGTGCCCGCATGCTTGAGCGACGTGAGCGGCGCTGCGCCCGTGCCGCCGTCGTGGCCCGAGATCAAGATGACGTCGGCGTGGGCCTTGGCGACGCCCGCCGCGATTGTGCCGACCCCCTGTTCGCTCACGAGCTTCACGTTGATGCGCGCCCCGTCATTGGCGCATTTGAGGTCGTAGATCAGCTGGGCGAGGTCCTCAATGGAATAGATGTCGTGGTGCGGTGGCGGGGAGATGAGCCCGACGCCGGGGGTCGAGTGGCGGGTCTTTGCTATCCAGGGATAGACCTTGGCACCGGGAAGCTGTCCCCCCTCGCCAGGCTTGGCGCCCTGGGCCATCTTGATCTGAAGGTCGTCCGCGTTCACGAGATAGCGACTCGTCACCCCGAAACGACCTGAGGCGACCTGCTTGATCGCCGAGCGTGTGTTCTCGCGGGGGTTGGACGTGTCGTAGCGCTCCTCGTCCTCTCCTCCCTCGCCGGTGTTGGACTTCGCCCCCAGGCGGTTCATGGCGATGGCGAGGGTCGTATGGGCCTCTTTGGAGATGGAGCCGTAGGACATGGCACCGGTGCTGAATCGCTTCACGATCGAGGCCGCGGTTTCGACCTCGTCGAGGGGAATCGGGGTGGCACTCGGCACGAGGGAGAGGAGCGAACGCAGCGTCAGCTGGTCCTTCGTCTGATCGTCGACCATCGAGGTGTACTCCTTGAACAGGTCGAAGCGCTTCTCGCGGGTGGCGTGCTGGAGCTTCTGTACGGTTTGCGGATTGAAGAGGTGCAGTTCGCCGTCGCGTCGCCACTGGTACTCACCGTGGTTCTTGATCTCAACGCGCTCGGGCGCCTCGGCGTGAAAGGCGCGTGCGTGCATTCGCAGGACGTCCTGTGCGAGGTGCTCGAGCGTGACGCCGCCGAGCCGACTCCTGAATCCCGGAAAGTAGCGATTGAGAATGTCGTCCGAGACGCCGACCGGCTCGAAGAGTTGGGAGCCCACGTAGCTCGCGACCGTGGAGACGCCCATCTTGGACATGACCTTCACGACGCCCTTGTTGAGTGACTTGCCGTACTGATAGCGGGCTTCGAAGGCACTCAGGGCGTTCAGTTCGCCTTCGTGGACGAGCGCGTCAATCGACTCATATGCGAGGTAGGGGCAGACGGCCGACGCGCCGAAGCCGAGCAACAGCGCCACGTGGTGCACCTCGCGAACGTCACCCGCCTCCAAGATGAGCGCCGCGCTCGTGCGAAGATGCTCTTCGACGAGCCGGTGGTGCACCGCGGAGGCGAGGAGCAGGCTTGGGATGGCAGCGTCGGTCGCCGACGTCCCGCGATCGCTCAAGATCACCACGTTGACGCCGCCGCGTACGAGCGCGACCACCTGGTTGCTCACGTCCTCGATCGCCGTCGCGAGACGCTCAGCCGGGCTCGTGTCGCCTTCGGCCGGAAAGAGCCCGTCCACGGCGGCGGTGCGAAACCCCATCACGTCGGGCTGCTCGTCGATGTAGCGAATCTTGAGCAGCTCGTGCACGCTCAGGACGGGCGACGGCAGCACGATCTGATGGCAGTGCTCTTCAGCTTCGCGAAGCAGATTCTCTTCGCCGCCGATCACGACGCGCGTCGACGTGACGAGCTCTTCGCGGATCGCGTCGAGCGGCGGATTGGTCACCTGGGCGAAGAGCTGGGTGAAGTAGTCGAACAGTGATCGGGGGTTCTTTGAGAGCGCCGGCAGGGTCGTATCAGAGCCCATTGAGCCGATCGGCTCCTCGCCCACTTGCGCCATGTGACGGATGATGAGGCGAAGGTCCTCTTCTGAGTACCCGAAGCTCTTTTGAAGGCGAACGACCGAGGCGTGCTCGGGGGTGAGCGCCTCGGGGGCGTCGATCGAATCGAGGGAGAGCTGATGGCGATCCAGCCACTCGCCGTAGGGTGCTTTGTCAGCGAGCGAGTCCTTCAGCTCGTCGTCGTCGATGATGCGGCCCTTGTTCAGGTCGACGAGAAAGACCCGCCCGGGCTGGAGGCGGCCCTTGCGCTCGATGTTCGCGGGATCGATCGCGAGCACGCCGACTTCGCTCGCCAAGATGACGCGACGGTCCTTCGTCACCCAGTATCGGGCGGGGCGCAGACCGTTGCGGTCGAGCACCGCTCCAGCAACCGTGCCGTCGCAAAACGTCACCGACGCCGGGCCGTCCCACGGCTCCATGAGTCCGGCGTGATAGCGATAGAAGGCGCGACGAGCGGGGCTCATCGCCGTCGAACGCTCCCAGGCCTCGGGGATCATCATCAAGACCGCGTGCGGGAGAGAGCGACCGGAGTGGACCAAGAGCTCAACGACCTCGTCGAAGCTCGCCGAGTCGCTCATGTTGGGCGTAACGATCGGCGTGAGATCGCTGACTGGCAACGGCAACGCGTCGCTCTCGAGCGTCGTCTCGCGCGCGGTCATCCAGTTGCGGTTCCCACGCACGGTGTTGATCTCGCCGTTGTGGGCGATAAACCGAAAGGGCTGGGCAAGGTCCCATCGGGGCAGGACGTTCGTTGAGAAGCGGCTGTGCACGACAGCGATCGCCGACGTGATCCGCTCATTGCGCAGATCCTCGAAGTAGAGCCGCAACTGGGGCGACGACAGCATGCCCTTATAGATGAGGACCGTCGAGGAGCACGACGACGCGTAAATGTCACAGCGGTGCTCGACGACCTTGCGCGCGCAGTAGAGGGCGCGCTCGAGGTCGACGTCTCCGCGGCCCTCGGCGCGCACGATCAGCTGCTGGAAGAAGAGCGGCTCGGACGCACGAGAGGTCGCGCCAAGGATGGATGAGTCAACGCCTACCTGGCGCCAGGCCACCGACGCGAGCCCCACCCGCTCGAGGATGCTTGCGATCTCGCTATCCACTGCCTCGATGTCGAGTCCGGGCGGGATCATCCAGTGCGCGACGCCATAGCGACCGGCGGGCGGCACTTCGACGTCAAAGACCGAGCGAACGAACGAATCGGGCATCTGTATCAGGATTCCTGCGCCATCACCCGAGTCGACGTCCGAACCGGTGGCCCCGCGGTGCTCGAGATTCTCAAGGATGGTCAGCGCGTCGCGGATCGTCTCGTTCGATTGGTTTCCGCTCAGGTCGGCGACCATCCCCACGCCGCAGGCGTCGTGCTCAAAGGAGGGGTCGTAGAGGCTTCTGGTCATGGCGTTCTCACGGGGCAACGCTGACCCACCGCAATTATAACGAAACGGCTCCCCCACTCCCACGCTCTACGCTGTCGACGTGACTTCGAAGAACGGTGGGGCCCTCGTCGTCGGTGGCGGCATCATCGGCACCGCGAGCGCATTTCGCCTGGCACGCGAGGGCTGGCGTGTTACGCTGTTCGATCCTGCGCCGGGTTCTGGTGCGACGTGGGCAGCGGCAGGCATGCTTGCTCCGAGCGCCGAAGTGTCGCCCGGCGAACAGCTCAACTACGAACGTCAGCGCGGTGCCGTCGCGGCGTGGCGCGACGTCGTACGTGAACTTCGCGACCTGACGGGCGAGACCCTCGACGTCGTAGAGACCGGCACGCTACTCGTTGGATTCGATGCGAGCGACCGACGACTCGTCAAACAGTTTGAGCTCATCGCGTGCGACTTCGACGTCTCGTGTCAGCCCGTAACACGCGAGCTCCATGCCTCGTACTTCGAAGGCCTCAGCCCGCGCATACGCGACGGCCTTCTTCTCGGTGGCGATGCCTGGCTCGATCCCGATCAGGCGATGCGGCTCCTCACTGAGGCCGGTCGCGAGCTGGGCGTCGAGACGGTTCGTCAACGCGTCGATTCCGTTGCCGCGCTCGGTGATCACGTTGAAGCGACGACGATCGACGGCACCTATCGTGCCGACATCGGCGTGCTCGCAACCGGTGCGTCGGGGCTTCCCAAAGGCGTCGCTGAGAGAGTCGACCACGCCGTGCGACCGGTTCGGGGAATGACCGTGCGCGTGAGCGGCCTCGATCGATCCTCCCAGCCCGTCGTTCGTGCCTTCGTGCGCGGTCGCTCGTTCTACGTTGTCAGTCGGCCGGGCGGTTACTGCGTGCTGGGCGCCTCCTCGGACGAGCAGAGCGACCTCGTGGTCGAGGTCGGTGAGCTGCAGCGGCTCTTACGCGACGCACTCGATGTCGTGCCAGCGCTCGAGTCGGCCGGGGTCGTGGAAACCCGCCAGGGCCTTCGTCCCGCGACGGGTGATCTTACCCCCTTCCTCGAGGTCATCGACGAACGCTGGGCGTGGGTGTCCGGTCACTATCGTCACGGCATCACCTTGGCCCCATTGAGCGCGAACGACGTCGCGCGCTTTGCGAGCACGTTCGCGTGATTCGCGTCAACGGAAGCGACGAGAGGTTCCTCCACGAAACGGTGGCGGAGCTCTTACGTCGACGTTCTATCGAGCCCCGCGGTATCGCCGTAGCGCTCAACGGCGAGGTTGTGCATCGTTCTGAGTGGGAGACGACCCCGGTTCCTGACGGCACCTCGATTGAGATCGTCACCGCTGCTGCAGGCGGATAGTGCACGGTGCGGGCGCCCAAGACGCGGTCGATAGAATTGTTCGTTCACGGGCTGTGGCTTAGTTTGGTCTAGAGCGCTCGGCTGGGGGCCGAGAGATCGGGAGTTCAAATCTCCCCAGCCCGACCACCGCATCGTCGTCAACGTGAATCGGCCATTCGTAGCGGCCCGGCGCGATTGGCGCTTCGCCCTTCTTTTCTAGGTAGAGCGAGAAGCTTGACAGCCACTCTTGGTACCAGGAACGAAGTGCGAAGTTGAGGTCGGTGACGGGAATTGTGTCGAACTGGGGGTAGCGCGAGCGTATGACCTCAAGCACGGCGAGACTCGCTTCGGCGTCGTGAGCGGCAGAGTGCGCGTTGGCGAGGGTGACGCAGTAGTGGCGACAGAGATCGGTCAGCTTTCGCCCACCCTTTCGCCACTTGTCGTAGTGGCGATCGATGACGAGCACGTCGACGACGGCGCCCACGTCGCCACGATCGCTCAACGTGGGTAGGCCCAGTCGGCGACACAGCGAATCGACCATCGTGAGGTCGTAGGCAACGTTCATGCCAGCAACGACGTCGCCGTTCGCCCAGTGCGACGCGAGCCGCGCTGCCAGGAACCCAACCGCGTCTTCGAGCGGCTGAGCGTTGGCGACCATCTGATCCGTGATCCCATGAATCGCTGTCGCCCCTGTCGGAATGGGAACTCCCGGGTTCACGTAGCCGTGTTCCATGAGTAACTCTGGCCCATCTGGGCCGTTTGTGCGCTCGACAAACCCATACGAGACGGGCACATCCTGGAAGGAGTTGACGCCCGTCGTCTCGAGGTCGAAACCTATGAATCGAGTCACTCGAGAGCCTTAAATGTCACTGTGATCAGGCTATCGAGTGCCCCGCGGCGGATCGGGGATGCCGGCTACAAGGTGAGGTGGAGCTGTTCGAGGCGTCGTTGGTTCGGCGCTGACGCGCTCTCTACACCGCGATGTTTTCGATTTGCCCGAGACGCTCGATGGCGGTGACCACTCGATCGCCGGGTTTGAGGAAGACCGGAGGGTTCTGTCCTTGACCGACGCCGTGAGGAGTTCCGGTAAAGACGAGATCGCCGGGCCGCAGCTCGACGATCGTGCTGAGGTAGCTCACCACCGTTGCGACAGAAAAGATCATGTCGCCCGTCGTCGAGTTCTGGTACTCCACATCGTTGACGCGACAGCTGATGCCGAGAGCGTTCGGATCGGGGATGTCGTCAGCCGTCGTGAGCCACGGCCCGATGGGAGTGAAGTTGCGATACGACTTGGCCAACGAGTACTGAGGCGTCGCGCCGCGACGCTGCAATGTGCGTTCTGAGAAGTCCTGGCCCACGCAGTAGCCCGCGACGGCACCGAGCGCCTCGTCCGGGGTAACGTCGCGAGCACTCGTACCAAGCACGACCACCAGCTCTGCTTCAAAGTCGGTCGTCTCGCCTCGGACCGGGACCTCGTCGTTTGGGCCGCACAGGGATGACACGAACTTGGTAAAGACCATCGGTTCACCGGGCAGCGTCATCTTCATCTCTTCAGCGTGATGACGGTAGTTGAGACCGATAGCGAAGATCTGTTGGGGACTCGTGACAACTGGTCCGAGACGCGGATCGCCATAGAGCTCGCGGGGAGTCGTTTCGCTCGTCACGGCCGGTTGGGCTGACGCGAACCATGTGCGCAGCGTGTCGAGTCGGGCGATGCACTTGTCGACCGATGCAGAAAAAGCCCCGTTGGAAGCGTTCGCGATGTCGATGAGTCCGAGGTCGGTGACGATGGTTGCCCGGCCAGCCAAGTTGACGATGCGCATGAAGATATGTACTTTCTAAGAGGGAATCAGAGCATTTTACGGTACGACGGTGTCATGAACCGATGGGTGAGGCCTCCGATGAGGTGCAGCACCTAAAGGGGACCTCGGTAGAATCCGTTCTACAGGTCGGGGTGAAACCCGACGTTCGCGCGGTTCCCGCGTGAAAGACGTGTACCTAGAGAGGGTGATTCCAGCCGCGAGCTGGACTCAGTATGGAGAAGAAGGACACCTTCGTCTTGCGCCATCTCGCAGAAGTGCAGCCTGAGCTGTGGTGGCTGGACTCTGATCCCCTCGAACCCGAACCGCACCCTGCTCTGATCGGCGAGGTCGGCGCCGACCTCTGCGTCGTAGGAGCGGGCTATACCGGTCTGTGGACGGCGCTGTTGGCCAAAGAACGCGATCCCCAGCGCGAGGTCGTGGTCGTCGAGCAGTACGAGACGGGCGCGGGCGCGTCGGGCCGCAACGGCGGCTTCTGCAGCGCGTCGCTGACGCACGGCTTCACCAACGGGATGAACCGCTTTCGCCGAGAGATGCCCGTCATCGAGCGACTGGCACGCGAGAACCTCGACGAGATCGAAGCCACGATCGCGCGCTACGGCATCGAATGCGACTGGGAGCGTACGGGCGAACTTCGCGTTGCCGTCGCCCCGTGGCAGTTTGAAGGCATGCGTGATGAGGCGCGCCTACGCAACGAGATGGGCGACCACGTCGAGGTCCTCACCAAAGAAGAGGTGCAGTCTCGCGTCCACTCCCCCTCCTACGTCGGTGCGCTCTTCGATGTTGACGGTACCGCCCTCGTCGATCCCGCGCGGCTCGTCTGGGGGCTCGAGCGAGCGTGTCAATCGCTCGGCGTGAGGATCTTCGAGAACTCAAAAGTGGAGTCGCTCGAAGAAGTCGAACACGGTGTGCGGGTCCACACGCCCTACGGCGCCGTGACGGCCGCGAGGGTCGCGCTGGGGACCAACATCTTTCCCTCGCTGATACGCCAGTCTCGCAAGTACGTCGCTGCGGTCTACGACTACGCCCTCGTCACCGAACCGCTGAGCAACGAGCAGATGGCGAGCATCGGCTGGGAGCACCGAGAGGGCATCGCCGACTCGGGCAACCAGTTCCACTACTACCGGCTCACGAAGGACAACTCGATCCTCTGGGGCGGCTACGACACGATCTATAAGTTTCGCGGCAAGGGCCGACGCGACCTCGAGTTCAACGCGCAGACCTACGCGAAGCTCGCGGCTCACTTCCTCGCAACGTTTCCACAGCTCGCGGGTATCAAGTTCACGCACGCCTGGGGAGGGGCCATCGATACGTGCACGCGATTCTCTCCCTTTTGGGGCATGGCCCACCACAAGAAGGTCGCCTACGTGATGGGCTACACCGGGCTCGGCGTCGCGTCCACGAGGTTCGGCGCGTCGGTCATGCTCGACCTGCTGGATGGAAGGACGACCGAGCGCACGATGCTCACCATGGTGCGCAAGAAGCCGGTGCCCTTCCCGCCCGAGCCGTTTCGTTGGCTGTTTATTCGCTGGACGCAGCGCGCCATCGAGCGCGCCGATGAACGCGAGGGGCGCCGCGGTCCCTGGTTGAGATTGCTCGACTTCTTCAACCTGGGGTTCGATTCGTAGCGATAACGGCCGCCAGCGCGATCCTGATAGAACGG
Organism: uncultured Acidimicrobiaceae bacterium; assembly: GCA_963724865.1. Taxonomy (GTDB): domain Bacteria; phylum Actinomycetota; class Acidimicrobiia; order Acidimicrobiales; family RAAP-2; genus RAAP-2. The sequence goes on from CAVRWO010000020.1 coordinate 130,697, forward strand.
GTGGGTGCGGACACTCGCCTTCATGGTGGCGCTGGCGGTCTGCGGTGTGGCACTCAACGCGTGCGGGAACGCGAGCACCACGTCATATGTTCCCTCCGCCAGTTGCTCGGTGTCGGCAACGAACACGGACTACGCCGGGTGCAATCTCAGCGGGCGCGATCTTCAAGGTCTTGACTTTCAGTCCGACAATCTCAGGCGCGCCAATCTCTCCCGCGCGAACTTAGACGGCGCCAACCTCGAAGGCGCGGCCACGAAGGGCGTTGTCACTCAGGGGACAGAGACGAACTCGTCAACGGTGTGCGTGAACGCTGCCCTGGGTCCATGCACGAAGAAGGGACTCCGAGGCGGCGGCCCGGCCCCGACCGGGGGCTAGCAGTGCCGTTGGCTACGCGTCCGCCGAACCGAAGTTCCTAATCGCCGCCAGCTCTGCATCGCTCAGCTCGCGCGGTACCTCGCCACTGGCGACCTTGCTGCTCTCGACGTAGTGGCGGATGCCCTCGACGACTTCCGGATTGGCCAGGGTTGTGATGTCGCCCACGTCAGAGAAGTTGGACACCGAGGCGATGACCCGTCGCATGATCTTGCCCGAACGAGTCTTGGGCATGTCGGCCACGATCCATACGTTCTTCGGTCGCGCGACCTTGCCGATCTCGCTCTCGATCATCGCGGACACCTTCTCCGCCATGCCCTCGGGCGCAATACCGGGTTGCAAGGCGATGTACATCTCTACGGCGTGCCCACGTACTTCATCGACCACGGGCACGGCCGCTGCTTCAGCGACGCCCTGCACCATGATCGCTGCCGACTCGAGCTCCTTGGTCCCAAGCCGGTGGCCCGAGACGTTGATGACGTCGTCGACTCGCCCGAGAATCCGGAAATATCCGTCCTCGGCCTGCATGGCCCCGTCGTTGACGAAGTAGGGCCAGTCGTGCCAGTCCGTGCTCGTCTTATCCCGGTTGTATTTGGCGTAGTAGGTGCTGATGAACCGGTCAGGGTCTCCGTAGACCGTCTGGAAGATTCCGGGCCACGGATTTCGAATGCAGATATTGCCGGCCATGCCGCTGCCGGGCAGTACTTCCTCACCGTTCTCGTCCAGGATCGTCGCGTAGATGCCGAGCACGGCGGGGCCACAGCTGCCGGGCTTCATGGGGTCGATCGCCGGCAGCGTGCTGCCAATGAAGCCTCCCGTCTCGGTCTGCCACCACGTGTCGACGATGACGGCTTCGCCCTTGCCCACGACGTCGTAGTACCAGCGCCACACGTCGGGTTCGATGGGCTCGCCCACCGTCGTCATGTGCTTGAAGTGGTAGTTGTACTTTGCCGGCTCGTTGGGACCCACTTTGCGAAGTGTGCGAATCGTCGTCGGCGCCGTGTGAAAGGTGGTGACGCCAAGGCGCTCGGCGATTCGCCACGGCCGCCCGGCGTCGGGGTAGGTGGGCACCCCCTCGAACATGACGGACGTTGTGCCGAGCGAGAGCGGCCCGTAGACGATGTAGGAGTGCCCGGTGATCCAGCCAATGTCGGCGGCACACCAGTAGGTGTCCTCGGGGTGGATGTCTTGGTAGTACTTCGACGTACCGGTCACGTACGCCAAGTAGCCACCAACGCTGTGCTGGCAGCCCTTGGGCTTACCGGTCGTGCCGCTCGAGTACATGATGAACAGCGGCGCCTCAGCCGGCATCGACACTGGCTCGACGAGCTTGCCCTTGTACTGCGGCATCAAGTCGTCGACGAAAAAGTCCCGCCCCTCGACCATCGGGCTCTTCGAGGCGTACGCGTTCGGGTGGCGACGAAAGACGAGCACCTTTTCGACGGTGACGCCCTCCTCGGCCGCTCGAGCGACTGCTTCGTCTGCTTTCACCTTGTGATCTTGGAGATCACCGTTGCGGTAGTAGCCGTCCATCGTGACGAGGATCTTGCTCTTGGAGTCGGCGATTCGTCCGCCGCAGGCGTTGCCGGAGAACCCGCCAAACACCTGAGAGTGAACGACACCGAGGCGCGCGCAGGCCAGCATCGCGATCGGCAGCTCGAGCACCATGGGCATGTGGAAGGTCACTACGTCGCCGGTCTTCGCGCCGGCGCCCTCTAGGAGCGCTGCGAACTCGTTCACCCGGACGTAGAGCTCTTGGTAGGTGAGCACGACGGTCTCGGCGTCCTCGGGTTCGGGAACCCAGATGAGGGCAGCCTTGTTGCGATCCTTCGTCAAGTGGCGGTCGACACAGTTGTACGACGCGTTCAGTCGACCACCGACGAACCACTTCCAAAACGGCGCGTTGCTCGTGTCGAGCGTGGTGTGCCAGTACTCGTCCCAGGTCAGCAGGTCCGCGTACTCCTTGAAGCACTCTGGGAACTTGTCCTCGGTAAAACGCTCCTTGATGCTCGGGTCCGATGCGTTCGCCTGACCGATGAACTTCGCGGGGGGAAAGTAGTACCCTTCCTCGCGCCAGTGCACCGCGATCTGTGCTTCCGAGGCCTGATCCGATGCGAAAGCCTCTTCGTTTTCGTCACTCTTTTTGGGCACACAACCCCCCTTGACCGAATACGCCAGAGCAGATTACTCAGCGCCAGAACTGTACCATCGCGATACCGCCCCAGTCTTGGTCAACGCACATGTGCACTGGACGCCCCGCCTGCAGAAGACAGCGAGCGGCGAGTACGGGCGACGCTCGGGGACGGCGAGCCGTCACCGACGCGGCGTCGGAGAGACAACGATTGCGTCGCGCGTTAGCGGTGGCTCACGCTCATGACGATACGGAACGTCTCGTAGATGCCAACAGCGCCCGAACCTTTCGGCACGGGCGCTGTTAGCGGTTGGGTCCGGTGGCATGCCACCAGTGACCCCACCTTAGCTTCGCGGACCTACCGGTATCACAACTCGGCCGTGCGTGGCATTTGTCACGCCCGCAAAGGACGCGTACCACGCGGCTGCCGCCGTGGCGAGCCCCGTCCAGCCGCCCGCCTTGACAATGTCGTGGAACGTGTTCGTGGTCCCCCAGTTGCCGATGGTCAGCAGAATGAACGTGATCGACAGCAGCACGAAGACCGTCAACACCGCGTTGTTGGTCTTGGTCGCCGCGATCGTCATGTAGACCGTGAAAATCGCCCAGCCGAGCAAGAAGATTGGTACGGTGTCGCTCCCGCCGCCGGGAATGTTGAATTTAATGAGTGCGTAGAACGCCAGCCAGAACGCGCCATATGACGAAAACGCGAGAGCAGCAAAGGTGTTCTTTCGTACGAACTCCCACATTCCAGCCAGCAGTTGCACTGACCCTCCGTAGAAGAAGGCGAGGGCCAACGCAGCTTCGAGGCCGGCACCGTGCCAGAGGTTGGCATTCCAGCTACTCAGGCAGAACGTTGTCATGGCAAATCCGGCTAGTCCCAAGGGACCGGGATCCGCGACTCTTTCTTCAGGCATGTACATCCCTCCAATAAAGGTTCACAGCGAGCCACCCCGATTGGTGGCCTAAACTGAATTAAACACCCCTGAACAGCGTTTGTGCGGTTTTACTTGGGTCGATTATGTGACATGAGAGTCCAGTTTTCGTGACTTACCGACTGGTAACCCCGATGATCACAGGAAATGCCGGCTTTTAGCGGTGCTGGAGACGGCTCTCAGGATTGACGTGTTCGTCGATCGCGATGCGAAATGAGTGCACCGTCGCTTCGATATCAGCGGGCGACGCACCGTTCAGCACGACCTTGACGATCGCCGAGCCAACGATCGCCCCGTCGGCGAAGGTGACCGTCTGTGCTGCCTGCTCAGGTGTCGAGACGCCGATTCCGACATACACGGGCGTATCACTTGCATTGCGCACCGAGGCGACGACCCGCTCCCCTTCACCCACATCGCTGCTCGCACCCGTCACCGCCATGCGCGCCGACGCGTAAATGAACCCTTCGCTTCGATGCGCGATATCGCTCAGTCGTCCGGGCGGGGTCGAAGGAGCGACCAGCAGGATCGCCGCGACGTCGTGATCGTCACACGCGCTCTTCCAGTCGTCCGACTCTTCCAGCGCAAGGTCGGGAATGATCGCGCCGGAGAAGCCGAATTCTCGAAGGCGTCCAGCGCTGCGATCGAGGCCATAGTGAAGAAAGATGTTGTAGTACGTCATCGCGATGAGCGGGACGTTGGCGTCAAAGGACGCAAGATCTCGACCAATCGACTCAAACGTCGTGCCGCGAGCGAGCGACCGCAGCCCCGCCTCTTGGATCACTACACCATCGATCATCGGATCAGAGAAGGGAATCCCGATCTCAACGGCGTCCGCGCCCGCTGCGACCGCCGCCTCCACGTGGCGGGTCCAGTCAGCGGTCGCCCCCGCCATGAAGTAGGGCACGAGGGCTTTGCGGCCCTCGTCGCGCAACGAACGCAGGGTGCGCTCGAGTGACTTCACGACTGGTCTTTCATGATCGACCGAACCTGGGCGACGTCTTTGTCGCCGCGTCCAGAGAGATTGAGCAACACCGTTGAGCCGGTCGGCACTAGGCCTCCCACTTCGCGGGTGATCCAGGCAACTGCGTGCGCCGTCTCGAGCGCGGGAATGATGCCCTCGCTTTCGCTGAGGAGCGACAGCGCGTCAAGCACCTCGTCATCGCCCACGCCGTAGTACTCCGCGCGGCCGCTAGCCGCCAGGTGCGCGTGCTCAGGACCGATGCCGGGGTAGTCGAGTCCCGCCGAGATGGACTCGGCCTCTTCGATCTGTCCGAACTCGTCTTGGAGGAGCATTGAGCGCATGCCGTGCAGGACGCCGGGTGAGCCGCTCGCAATGGCGGCTCCTCCGCGGGCCTCTACACCGATCAGTCGGGCGTTCGTGTCCGCAAAACCCGCGAAGACGCCGGCGGCGTTCGATCCCCCGCCCACGCAGGCGACCACGAGATCGGGTGCGCCCGCACCGAGCTCGCGGAGCTGCGCGGCCGCTTCGACGCCGATGATGCTCTGAAACTCCCGAACCATCCACGGAAACGGGTGCGGTCCCATCACCGAGCCAATGCAGTAGTGCGTGTCGGCAACGCAGGTCACCCATTCGCGAAGGGCCTCGTTGACCGCGTCCTTCAACGTCTTCGAGCCCGAGGTCACCGGCACGACACTCGCGCCGAGGAGCTCCATGCGAAAGACGTTGAGCTCTTGGCGTACCGTGTCGACCTCACCCATGAAGACGGTGCACGCGAGTCCGAGCCGAGCCGCCCCTGTCGCGGTTGCCACGCCGTGTTGACCGGCACCGGTTTCTGCGATGATGCGCGTTTTGCCCATGCGCCGCGTGAGCAGCGTCTGGCCGATGACGTTATTGATCTTGTGTGAGCCGGTGTGTGCGAGATCTTCTCGCTTGGCGTAGAGCTTGAGCCCAAGCTGGGCGGAAAGACGCGGCAGCGGCGTCACCGGCGTGGGGCGGCCAACGAATTCGCGCAGTGTGGTTCGGTACTCCTCTACGAAGTCGTGATCGCTCCAAGCGTCGGCGAACGCCGCTTCGAGCTCGAGGCATGCGGGCATCAGTGCTTCGGGGACGAAACGACCGCCGAAGTCGCCGAAACGCCCGCGCTCGTCCGGCTGGCCCATGACAGAGCGTGTGTCGGTCACAGTACCTCCACGCTCGCTAGGGCTCTTCGAGCCGACGCGACAAAGCGCGCGACGAGCACTGGACTCTTCACGCCCGGGCTTGCCTCGACCCCGCTCGCGCAGTCGACGCCGGACACGCCCGTTGCACGCACGATGGCGTCGACGTTCTCTGGCTTGAGTCCCCCCGCCGCGATCACTGGCACGCGAAAGGATCGCGTGCGCAGGCGGTCCCACGGGTGCGAGACGCCCGATCCGGGCTTCGCGCCGTCGATCATCACGGCATCGACGCTGGTTTCATCGAAATCATCGAACTCGTCGGCCTCGATGTTGAGCGCCTTTACGATCTTCACCGGGCGCTCGCGCAGCGCAGAGCGCAACCGCGTGCTCAGCGCTCCGTGCAACTGAACGATCTCAACACCCACCGCGTCGAGCCGCTCGAGGATGTAATCGTCGTCGTCGTGGCGAAAGACGGCGCATCGCAGCAGCTCGCCGTCGGTCGCACGCGCCATCTCCATCGCTTGATCGATCGTGAGACGCCGCGGCGACTCGGCAAAGATCAGCCCAAGCGCGCTCGCGCCCGAGGACGCGACCATCGCCGCGTCCTCGACTGACGTGACCCCGCAGATCTTGATGTAGCCCTGGAACGTCTCAGGCACGTTGACCGCTTGGCACGAGGGCGAACGACTTCACGGTCGCTGCAGGATCGAGCGCAGTGATAAAAGCCTCGCCAACGAGCACGGCGTCGAAGCCGACCGCGGCGGCGCGCTCGACGTCCGCAACGGTCGCCAGACCGGACTCGCACACGCGCACGCACTCGCGGGGCAGCGCAGCGATCAGCGACGCGGCGCGCTCCGTGTCGACATCGAAGGTGCGCAGATTTCGCTGGTTGACACCGATGATCCGTGCGCCGGCGTCAACGGCCCGACGCGCTTCGTCAGCGTCATGGATCTCGACGAGGGCGTCGATGCCGCAGAGCTCCGCCAGGGCGAGATACGAGGTCAGTTCTTGATCGCTGAGCGCCGCCACGATCAACAGGACGGCGCTCGCACCCGCTTCCACCGCGTCAAGGACATCGTTCTCGCTTACGGTGAAGTCCTTGCGCAGGACGGGCAGCGCCACACTTTTGCGCACCGTGCGCAGGTCGTCCATCGAACCTTCGAAGAAGTCTCGATCCGTCAGCACCGAGATGGCACTTGCTCCTTCGTCGCGGTACGTCTGCGCAAGACCCGCCACGTCGAGGTCCGGCGCGAGAAGCCCCTTCGAGGGAGAGCGTCGCTTCACCTCGGCGATGACCTTGATGAAGGGCGAAGAGCCTTGACGCAGCACGAGTTCGAACGAAGGCCCGTCGTAGCGGGTCTCATCCACGCGAGACCGCCAGTCGCGCTCGTCGTTCGCAGCCCGACGGCGATGGCTCTCCAAGATGGAGTCGAGATAGGTGCGCGCCATCTCAGAAATCGTAGTTGTGACGAGCGCCGCAACTGTCACGGCTATCGTGTCGCTATGTCTGCGCCTGGGTTTGCCACGAACTGGACACATGAACTCATTCGCGCTTGACATCTTGAACCCGCTTGTTCGTGGGACCGACCTCGAACGACGTGAGGCTCGTGCCGCCCTGGCGGAGATCCTTGGCGGATTAGTCGATCCTGTGCTCATCGCGAGTTTTCTCACTGCGCTCACGGCGAAGGGCGAGACCGCAGAAGAGATGATGGGTTTCGTCGACGCGATGATCGAGTGCGCGACCACGTTCGCCATCGGACCACAGGCGATCGACATCGTCGGCACGGGCGGAGACCAGCTGCACAGCGTGAACGTCTCGACCATGGCGGCCTTCGCGGTGGCGGGGTGCGGCGTGCCGGTCGCCAAGCACGGCAATCGCTCCGCCTCGTCGTCGGTGGGCTCTGCGGACCTGCTCGAGGCGCTCGGCGTTCGACTCGACCCCGCTGAAGACGTCGTGCGGGCCTGCGTCGAAGAGGCCGGCATCGGGTTCTTGTTCGCGCCGGTGTACCACCACGCACTCGGCTACCTGACGCCGATCCGTCGTGCCCTCAGCTTTCGGACCATCTTCAACGTGCTCGGTCCCCTTGCCAATCCGGCGCTGGTCGAGCGCTCGCTCATCGGCGTTGCCCAGTTGCCGCTCTTGGAGAAGATGTCGCGAGTCGTCGAGGCCCGTGGCACGCGTTACTCGATTCTTGTGAACTCCGATGATGGACTCGACGAGCTCAGCCTCGGTGCCCCCGCGACGCTCGAAGTGGTCTCGGCCGAAGGTCGCGTGCGCGAGCGCCTGGACGCCGGCAGCGAACTTGGCATTCGTCACGACGGGGCGACGCTTCGCGGCGGCGACGTCGCACACAACGTCGCGGTCACCCGTGGCTTCTTAGACGGGCATCAGGGCCCTGTCTTTGACGTGGTGTGCGCGAACGCTGCGCTCGCGCTCATGGTGGCCGGCCGCGTCACGTCCTTGACGCAGGGTTTTGGGCTTGCCAGCGCCAGCGTCGTCGAAGGACATGCGGCAAGCGCGCTGGAGCGTCTCGTCGCAGTGTCGAACGCCTAGAGCTTTTTGAGTTCGTCCTTGTAGCGGCGACCGTTCTCTGCGTACAGCGCGGCGGAGGCGAGCGCCACGCTCGCCGTGCACGATTCGAGTTTCAGCTCGGCCGGCACGCCGAGTGCCGTGGCCCTGGACGGCACCTCGGTGCGGTTGCGCACGACCGCGCCCGCGCCGACCGTGGCACCGCTGTGCACGACGACCTCGTGCAACACGACCGAGCCGCTGCCGATCAGCACGGCGTTGTGAACGTTGCAGCCTTCGAGGTGCGCCAGGTGGCCAATAACGCAGTCGTCGCCGATGACGGTGGGATATTCATCGACGGCGTGGATAACGGCGCCGTCTTGAATCGACGTGCGCTCGCCGACAATGATCGTGCCGTAGTCACCGCGCAACACCGCACACGGCCAGATCGACGAGTCGGCGCCGATGCGCACATCGCCAATGATGACGGCGTCGGGGTGCACGTACGCGTCCTCGTGAATCTGGGGTACGCGGTCTCCGAGAGCGTAGATGGTCATCTCATCTCCTAACGATGGACTAGCCACGAAACTACCTGGTACGTCCGCCAACCGAGGTAGATGATTGAGATCACGATGAAGAATCGCCATCGCCAGGGAATCGGCTCGTGTTCCTCTTCGCTGAGCTCAGCCCCGCAGACCTCGCACACGTCGCTCTCTTCTGGGCGATCGCAGTGTTCACACCAGTTAGCCACTACTCAACTCGAACACGAACTCGAATCGGCGACGCGCCGAGCTCGAATCGCTCGCGCAGGCTGCGCTCGACGTAGCGCAGATAGGTCTGAGGCAGCTTGCCGGCGATGAACAGCGTGAACGTGGGCGGCTCGGTGGCGCCCTGGACGGCGTAGCGGATCTTTCCGGTCGGCGCCGGTTGCTTGATCTGAATGTCACGGATCGCCCGGTTGAGCACGCCGGTGGGCACGCGCTTCGCGTAGTCGACCGCCGCGTTCGAGAGTGCCGGCAGCAGGCGGTGCACGCCTCGCCCCGTGAGGGCGGTCGTTTTGATCACGGGCGCGTCACCGAGAAAGGCCAGCTTGTCCCCCACGCTCGCGAGCACCGCGTCGCGTTCGTCGGTGGGCACCAGTTCCCACTTGTTGAGCACGACGATCGCGGGACAGCCCGCTGCGGAGATGCGCTCAGCGAGACGCTGGTCTTGGCCCGTTGCCTGCTGGGTAGCGTCGATGACGAGAATCGCGATGTCGGCGCGATCGAGCGCGTCGAGGCTTCGCAGCACCGAGTAGGTCTCCAAGCCCGGCTCGGTGCGCGCTCGCTTGCGCATGCCCGCCGTGTCGATGAAGCGAATCAGTCCGGCGCTCGTTTCGACGACGGTGTCGATGGCGTCGCGCGTCGTGCCCGGCAGGTCGTGGACGACGGAACGCTCCTCGCCAATGAGCTGATTGAACAGCGTCGACTTGCCGACGTTTGGGCGTCCCACGATGGCCACGCGCAACGCACCGTCGTCGTCGGGTGACGCGTCGGGGTCAGGTTCATTCGCCACGTCCCCGAGTTCGTCGACGATGCGGTCGAGCAGGTCGCCCGAACCTCGGCCGTGTTGGGCGCTCACCATCGCCGGCTCGCCGACGCCCAGCCCGAGAAACTCCCAGCTCGCTGCTTCGTGCTGTTGATCGTCGACCTTGTTCACGACGAGGAGGACGGGGCGGCCCGAGCGCAGCACCCAGCGCGCGGCTCGCGAGTCCTCTTCGACAGGTCCAGTCGAACCGTCCACGACGAGGATCACGAGGTCCGCTTCCTTGAGCGCCGCGTCGGCCTGCTTGGACACTTTTTCTTCCAGCGAGTCGCCCGCGGCGAGCCACCCACCGGTGTCGACCACGTCAAAGGTGATGCCGCGCCAGTCGACCTCGACCGCCTTGCGGTCGCGGGTGACCCCGCGCTGCTCTTCGACCACGGCGATGCGCTTGCCCGCGAGGCGGTTGACGAGCGAGCTCTTGCCGACGTTGGGGCGCCCGACGATGACGACTTGAGGTCGGCTCACGCGTGACTCAGCCTCTTTAAGCGAAGCGACTCCAGCGTCGCGCGCAGGTCGCGCCCCGTCGTTGGCACACTCATCACGGGGCGCGACAGGTCGTCGAGCGTGAGCCCATCGAGGAAACGGCCTTCGGAGAGGCACACGTCGGGCACGAGGCAGACCGTCGATGCAGGAATGTCCTCCAGCACGCGGCGCAGGTCGGCACCGGTCATGAGTCCCGCGACCTTGATGTTGCCGCCGAAGTACCGATTCTGCACCGCCCTCACTTCGATGTCGCCAAACCCGTACTCGTCAAAGAGCGTGCGCAAGATGGGCGCCGCGTACTCGCCCGTGAGGACCGTGATCTCCTCACCCTCGACGTCACGATCCTCAACGGTGTGTGGTGCGCGGTAGCCAAGCGCGGGGGCTCCGTCGACGGACTGAAAGAAGCCGGAACCGAGCTTCGCCATCGAGGTCCGCTCGGCGAAGCTCTCCTTGAACGCCGCCACGAGCCCGACGCCGTTCTCCGCCTCGTCGAGGCTTTCGAAGCTCTCCGTCCCCGGTGGCTCGATGCCCGCGACGATGTAGAACTCGTCACTCGCAAACACCTTCGCGGTGCCGAAGAGCTCGCGGGTGAGGTGCTGGAACGACTCCGCCAGCGCAACCACGTTTCGGGCTTCATCAGGCGTGTGCGAACGCATCGACGCCTCATTGGTGAAGTCGCTCACGCCGACCGGCACGAGGGCAATCGACGCGAGCTCAGGGTACAGCGACACCACGTCGTAGAGCGTGCGCTCGAGTTCTGAGCCGTCGTTCACCCCGGGACAGACGACGACCTGACCGTGGATTGTGACGCCCGCGCGCAAGAGCTCGCGCAACCACCGCAGGCTCGTCGCGCCGCGAGGGTTGCGAAGCATGTCGGCGCGCAGCTCGGGGTTTGTCGTGTGGATCGAGACGTACAGCGGCGAAAGACCTTCGTCGACCACACGCTCGAGATCGAACTCGGTGAACCGGGTCAGCGTGGTGTAGTTGCCGTAGAGGAAACTGAGCCGGAAGTCATCGTCTTTCACGTAGAGGGACCGGCGCATGCCCTTCGGCAGCTGGTAGATGAAGCAGAAGGTGCAGTGATTGTCACAGGTGCGAATCCGATCAAAGACCGCCGAATCGATGCTGAGGCCGAGTGGCTCGCCCTCGGCTTTATGGACCGTGACCTTGTGCGAAAGATCCGCTCCCTCGCGACGCACCACGACGACGACCTCCTCCCCGTCGATCAGCTGCTGGTACTCGATGATGTCTGTCGGCTCGCGCCCGTTGACGCTCACGAGCTCGTCGCCAATGGCGAGATCGACGCCAGAGGCCGGTGAACCCGTCGAGATGGAAGAAATTCGGGCGCCGGACACCCGTACAGCCTATGGACTGCGAAAACTATCGACTTACTAGGCTGTTCGCGTGAAGGTTGACAAAGTCGTCCTCGCGGCCCCCCGGGGCTTTTGCGCGGGTGTCGAAAAGGCCATTAAGGCGCTCGACTGGATGACGAGGGTCTTCGAACCGCCCGTCTACTGCTACCACGAGATCGTCCACAACCAGTTCGTCGTCGACTACTTCAAGTCAGTTGGCGTGATCTTCATCGACGACATCGCGGTCGTGCCTCCCGGGGCGCCCGTAATGTTGAGCGCCCACGGCTCGCCTCCCCAACTGGTCGAAGCTGCTCGCCGAAACGGCGGCACCGTCATCGATGCCGTCTGCCCCCTCGTCACCAAGGTCCACCATGAGCTGAAGGTTCGGGCGAACAAGGGCTATACCGTGCTCTACGTTGGCCACGAGGACCACGAAGAGGCCGTTGGCACGATGGCGGTTGCGCCTGAAGCCGTCCATCTGATCCAGGTCCGTGAAGACATCGACGCGATACGCGCCCACGACGGCCCGGTGGCGCTGCTCAGCCAGACAACACTCAGCCTCGACGAGTGGCAGGATCTGCGCGAGTACGCCGAAGAGGTCTTCCCCGACATCTGGATGCCCAACCGCAGCGACCTCTGCTTTGCGACGACCAATCGTCAAGCCGCCCTTCGCGAGATCGCTGAAGGCGCGGACACGGTCATCGTCATCGGCTCCGCCAACTCGTCCAATACCGTCGCGCTTACCAAGGTTGCAGAGGCGGAAGGCGTCCCTCGAGTGCTCCGGGTGAACGGCGCCGATGAACTGCCCGATGATCTGAGCGGGACCATCGCCGTGACGGCTGGCGCCTCGGCGCCCGAGCGTCTCGTGACCGAGGTGTTGAGCGTGCTCGACCCGACTGAGGGCGTCACCGTGAAGTCGGTCATCATCGAAGATGAGTACTTTCCACCACCTCCCGAATTGCGCGAGATGTTGAAGGCAATCTCGGCCGTCGTGGATCTTGTCTTGCAGGCACCAGAACGTTCGACGTTCGACGGGCAGGCTGATCGCGAATTCACCGCTGCCGAGGTCCTTTCGGCGCTCAGCCGCTAGAAAACGGGGTCCACCACTAGTATTGACCGGTGGCATCGTTTCCCAGCATGGACGTTTCGACACGAGAACAGTGGTCAGAGATCATTGAGCGCACGATCGAAGCCCAGCCGCGGGTCGCTCGCCAGCTTCTCTCCATGGTGAGGGGATTGAGCGATATCAGCGATGGATTCTCCGTCGACCAAATGCAGCACGCCCTCCAAACAGCGACCCGCGCAGAGCGCGACGGTGCCGACGAGCAAGTCATCGTCGCTTCCTTGCTGCACGACGTCGGCAAGCTGATCTCGGTGCCCAATCACCCAAAGATCGCGGCCGAAATCCTCAAGCCCTACGTGCGCCACGAGGTCTACTGCATGGTCGCCTTTCACCAGGACTTCCAGGGTCGCTACTACTACGAGCACCTCGGCATGGATCCGAACCTGCGTGACCAGCACCGTGGACATCCGTGGTACGACCTCGCCGAACGCTTCGCTGATCACTACGACCAGAAAGCCTTCGACCCGCAGTACGACGCCGAGCCCCTCGAGCACTTTGAGCCCATGGTGGTGAACGTGTTCGCGCAGGCTCATTCCATCTAAGGAGTTCCATGTCATCGCAAGACCTCGAAAAGCGGCGCATCGCGCGACTGCGCGGCTACGCGATCGACCAAGCGATGACCAGCTTTCGCGCAGAGTACCCCGACTTCCAGCCCGAAGCGGTCGTCGCGTCCATCTGCGCCTACGAAGAAGAGGGCAACATCGGAGACGTACTAGCGAAGATGCCGGAGACCGTCAACGGCGAGCCGTACACGACGCTCGTCGTCGTCGACGGCGGCGAGGACCGCACCGCCGAGATCGCTCGGTCGTTTCCTGGCGTCAAGGTCATCGAGTTTCCCGTCAACCTCGGCCACGGCGTGGCGCTGCAGGTCACCTATCGCTACTGCATCGACCACGACGTCAAGTACGTCGTCACCCTCGACGCGGACGGCCAGAACGACCCGAGTGAGATTCCCCAGATTCTTCAGCCGCTGCTTGACGACACGTCCGATTTTGTCGTGGCCAGTCGCGTGCTCGGCGAAGACAAGACCTCTGACGTTGTGCGCAAGAGTGGTGTGCGATTCTTCTCCTTGGTGATGAATCGCATGACCGGCGCCAACTTGACCGACACGTCGACCGGCTATCGGGCCTTGCGCGTGACCATGCTCGCTGACGTCGTCGACCGCTTGACCCAAGAGCAGTACCAAACGGCCGAGCTGCTGATCACCTGCTTGAAGCGCGGCTGGCGCGCTTCAGAGGTACCGACCGTCTGGTACCCGCGCGCCTCGGGGACGACGAAGAAGGGCAAGAACTGGCTCTTCGGCTTTCGCTATGCCCGGGTGGTCTTTGGCACCTGGTGGCGCGAGCGCTAACGAGCCAGTCGCTCGCGGCTCTCTGCGTACACGGCCTCGAGCTCTTTTCGTAGCTCTTCAGTCTTCGCTGTGATCTCCGAACGCGAGATCCGCCTATCTCCCGACGGTGGATCGATCGGGGTGCCGACGACGACGTGGATCCTCGCGAAGCGTGGAAACTTGGCACCCACCGGCATCGCCTTCTCACTACCCGCGATGCCGACCGGCACGATCTTCGCCTTCGTGCGGGCGGCAAGGAACATCGCGCCATCGTGCAAGGGCCCAACGGAGGCACCTTCTTTGCGCGTGCCTTCGGGAAACAGGACCAGCGCTTGGCCGCGTCGCAGGACCTCTTCAGAGAGTCGCATGGACTCGCGATCGGCTGTCGCGCGGTTGACGGGAAAGGCGCCCAGTTTCGTCAAGAGGTCGGCGAAGGGCTTCGGATGAAAGACACCCTCTTTCGCCATGAAGAAGACCTTTCGCGGCGAGATGAACAGACTAAAGGCGAAGTCCACGTTCGAGCGATGGATCGGCGCGATGATGACGGGTCCTTCGAGAGGAATGTTCTCCGCCCCTTCGACAACCGGATGGAAGAACAGTGACGCGAGCGAGCCGATGATCTTCGCACAGACCCGGTAGGCCAGGGTCTTGTCGGGGTTTAGGACGAGGTCCGAAGCTTCAGGCATTGCGTAATCTCCTCAACCACCTCATCGACCGACCGACCCGTCGTGTCTAGCACGAGGGCGTCCTCGGCTTGACGGAGCGGCGAGGCCTCGCGCGTCGAGTCGATGACGTCTCTGCGCGCCACCGAGGCCTCCGTCTCGTCATCGCGCCGTCGCGCGCGCTCTGCTAACGAGGCCGTCAAGAAGACCTTCACCGTCGCGTTCGGAAAGACCACGGTCGTGATGTCGCGTCCCTCGACGACCGACCCGATCGGCTGGGCGGCAGCGAACTCACGCTGGCGCCTTACCATCTGTGTGCGCACTTCGGGGTTTGCCGCCACGACGGACACCGCGACGTTGACCGGTTCGGTTCGGATCTCGTCGTTCACGTCGCGTCCGTTGATGGTGACTCGGGGCTCGGTCTCGATCGTTGCCGCCCGAGCGACGTCAGCCACTGCACCCTCGTCGAAGACGTCAATCCCTTGACGAAGTACCTCGAGGGTGACGGCACGGTACATCGCCCCGGTATCGAGAAAGGACCATCCGAGCGAGGTGGCGAGCGCACGGGCGAGGGTTGACTTTCCCGAGCCAGCGGGTCCGTCAATCGCGATGACCTGGCTCATTGCAACAATGCTAGGTCTCTAAAAAAGTGCGGATAGCTGGACGCTACGGTAGACGCCCCTTCGATCGTCGCGCCGTTTCCCGCACAGCCCGCGACCGCACTCGCCATGACCATGCGGTGATCAAGCGTCGCCTTCGAGGTGAACTCTTTGAAATGCGCCGCTGAACCAAGTCCCTCGATGAAGAAGTCGTCGTCTTTGCGCCACGCGCGACATCCAAGCAACTCGGCGAGGGCCATCGACCCAGCGAAGCGATCGGACTCTTTGACGCGAAGTTCGCTCATCTTTCGAAAAACACTGACGCCCTTAGCCGCGCACGCGGCAACCGTCAAGACCGGCACCTCGTCGAGCGACGGCACGTCGGTCGAGTTGATCTCTGCTGCCACGAGATCGGAGCTTGTCGTGTGCAACACGGCGTAGCGCTCGTGATCGACAAGTGACACCTTCGCGCCCATTCGATCAAGCACATGCACGAAGCCAACGCGCTCGGGAGCATTTTCGATGCTCAGCACCTCCAACGTGGCGTCGGGGTGAATGGCTCCCAGGACGGCAAAGAACGCCGCCTGGGACGGATCGCCCGGCACAATCCAATCGCGACGGCTCGGTCGCCCAGGATGAACCGTCACCTCGCGACCGAGGCTGATGTCGCGACTGTCGACAGTGATCCCGGTCTGGCGCAGCATGTCCTCAGTCGTGCGTCGTGTGCGGACGTCTTCGTAGACGTGCGTCGGGCCATCGGCAAAGAGACCCGCAAGCAAGATCGCTGACTTCACTTGCGCGCTCGCGACGGGCACGTGATAGTCGGTCGCTCGCAGGTGCTCGGGACTCTGCACGCGAAGCGGTGGTGTCACGGTTGGACCGTCGCCATCGATCACGACGCCCATCTGTGCGAGCGGCGTCGCGATGCGGTCCATGGGGCGCGCAGAGAGCGACGCGTCACCGACCAGCTCGTGCACGCCGGGAATCGAACTCACGACGCCACTCATCAATCTCATGGTCGTGCCGGAGTTGCCACAGTCAAGATCGCCCGTCGCGGGATGCAGCCCCGCCTCGGGTCCTTCGATGTAGATGATCCCGTCGCCGTCGTGACGCGCGGCACCAAGCTGTCCGACGATGACACTCGTGGCCGCGACGTCTTCTCCCGGCGAGAGGCCAGTGATCGAGCTCTCTCCCGAGGCGAGGGCGCTCAACATGAGGGCGCGATGCGAGGCGCTCTTGTCACCCGGCACGCGAATCGATCCGCGCAACTGCTGGGCGCGGTCGACGCGCTCGACGTCGTTCATTCGCGGCCGACCTCGAAACCGCGCTCGACGAGCGCGCGACGAAAGAGATCGGCCTGACGCTCATCGATGGCGAGCAGCAAGGTGCCGCTCGTACCTTCGATGCGGTGGGCGATCTCGATGTCGTAGATGTTGACGAGCATCTCTGAGGCTGCCATGGTCACCGCGGCCAGTCTGCCAGGTTCGTCGGTCAGTGCGACACGGAGATACGCCAAGTTCTCAGAATGAAGGGCGCGACCGGGAAGCTGGCGTCGAGCGGATGCCGCATTCAAAAGGTCAGCCGCCACAGCGTCGTGATCGTTGGTTGACAGCGCGACGCGCAGGTTCGCGAGGCGATCTTCGAGCGCCTGCAGCGACTGGCTGATGGCGTCGCGGTTCTCGAAGAGGATGTCGGGCCAGATTCCGGGATCGCCGGCAGCAACGCGCGTCATGTCCCGGAAACCTCCCGCCGCCAGCTGGAGCAAGACCGCGTCCTGCTCGGCGACCCGGCTCGCCTCATTCATGAGCGCACCGGCGAGCAGGTGGGGCACGTGGCTTGCGATCGCGACCAGCCGGTCGTGATCGCTCGCGTCAACGGCGACGACGTTCGCGCCGAGCTCTCGCAAGATCCCGTGAAGCGTGCCGTACGTCTCAGGCTTTGTGTGCGGCGTGGGCGTCAGCACCCAGGTGCAGCCTTGAAAGAGGTCGCCGCGCGCCCCCGCGAGCCCCCGCAGCTCTGAGCCCGCCATCGGGTGACCGGCCAGAAAGCGCGGATCGGCGACTTCTTCCACGATGGCTTCTTTGACCCCAGCGACGTCGGTCACGATCATTGCGTCATCATCGCGCTCGGCGAGGATCTTTGACGCCGTCTCGGCGACCACGCTCGCGGGCGTCGCGACGATCACGAGCGAGGTCGCGTCGGCCAGCTCGCTGCCGACAATGACGCCCCCGAGCAGTGCCGCCTCGGTGATGGTCGGATCGAGGTCGGTTCCTGTCACGAGCCAGTCGTGCTCACCGAGCGCGAGGGCGAGGGACGATCCGATAAGCCCGAGGCCCACGACATGGGCGCGCCTGCTATTCGGGGAGATCATCGCGGAGCGATCCGGCGTTGCGTAGGTAGACGTGACGCAGCTCGTCGCGGGCGCGTTCGGTGTAGGCGTGCATCAGGACCCTCACCGTCAGCGGCATCGCGCCGGGAACGTTGATCTCGCTCGCGCACAGCAAGGGCACGTCGCCAAAGCCGACCCCGCGCGCAGCGGTCGCCGGGAACGATGCCGTGAGGTCCGGAGTCGTCGTAAAGAGCACACTGATCACGTCGTCGTGGCTGATGTCGTTGCGCTCGAGCATGGCGAGCAGCAGCTCTCGGGTGACTTCATCGATCTCTTCGGGCGTGTTCGCCACGCACGTTGACGCGCCGCGAACTCCTCGTACCATGGCAAAACTCATGAGGGCATCGTAGAGGCCAGCTCATCGGTCATCCCAACCGCGTCCATCAGTCGGCGCACTTCGTTGAGCGAAAGCTGACGAGACGAGCCCGGCGAAAGCGTCGCATCTTGCAGCGGACCGATGCGCGTGCGTACGAGTCGCGTCACTTCGTGACCGACAGCGGCGCACATGCGGCGCACCTGACGGTTCCGTCCCTCGTGGATCACGATGCGCAGCAGTCCCTCGCTCACGCGCGACACCTGCGCGGGTGCCGTCATGCCGTCGTCGAGCTCGACGCCCTCTCTCAACCGTCGCAGCGCTCCCGGTGACGGGTCGCCCTCGACGCGAACGAGGTACTCCTTCGTGATCCCCGAGCTCGGGTGCGTCAGGAGGTGAGCGAGCCGTCCGTCGTTCGTGAGAATCAGCAGGCCTTCGGTGTTCATGTCGAGACGCCCGACCGGAAAAATCCGCACCGGCGACTCGACCAGGTCGAGCACGGTCGTTCGACCCTGGGGATCCGACGCGGTCGTGACCACGCCGTCGGGCTTGTTGAGCAGGAAGTAGACCTTGCTTTGGGAGGTCGGTGCGAGCTTGCCATCGACACAGATGACGTTCACCTCGGGGTCGACGCGGTTGCCGAGCTCGGCGACGCGTCCATCGATCGTGACTCGACCCTCGACGATCAAGATCTCACATGCTCGCCTCGAGCCGTACCCGGCGCGAGCGAGCGTCTTTTGGAGCCGCTCCCCATCGTCCAACTAGGACACCTCAGACTCGTCAAAGCGCGCCGCAAGCTCGTCGGCGAGCGAGTTCGCCGTTTCGATCGGTGGCATGAACTCCTCGATCGGGGGCAGATCCTCCAACGTTGCGAGTCCCATCCGGTCGAGGAACAGCTCGGTCGTGCCGTAGAGGATCGGCTGGCCGGGCCCGGGTGCTCGGCCGAGCTCTTCGATGTAGCCGCGCTGTTCGAGCAGGCGCACGACGCCGTCAACGTTGACGCCGCGCAGCGCCGAGATCTGCGCACGCGAGATCGGCTGGCGATAGGCGATGATGGCGAGCGACTCGAGCGCCGCAGAGCTCAAACGATGCGAGACGTCGCGGTTCGCGAACTTGGCGACCCAGCTTGCGACGTCCGGCGAGGACTGGATGACCCAGCCGCTCGCGAGCTCGACGATCTGAAAGCCCCGGCGCTCTTCGAGGTACTCCGCACGAAGCGTGCGCAGCGTCTCGACGACGTCGTGCGAGTCGGCGTCAACGACGTCGGCCAGCTCTTCGGCCGAGATCGGTTCGAGCGCGACGGTGAGCATCGCTTCGAGCTTCTGTTCTAGCGAAAGCTCATCCCTCATAGCTGTCCACTCCTCCGATATCGAGACTTGCATCCGTGCCGATCCAGGTGATCTGCACGTCACCGAACGTGGCGCCTTGGCCGAGCTCGAGGTGGCCAAGCTTGCACAGCTCAAGGATCGCCAAGAAGTGGACGATGACCTCGATGCGGGTGACGAGCTCGGCGGTCAGCTCGCGGAACGAGAATCGGCCCATGGTCGGAAAACGCTGGGCGAGCCTCGCGACTGTCTCGGCGACCGTGACGGCGTCGACGGTCACGTGGTGGAGGCGAACGACCGGCACCGGCTTCTCTTCGATACCGCGCAGGTAGGCGAGGGCAAGCTGGGCGGTCGTTACACCCGCCAGCAGATCGGGGGGCTGGACGACGAAGCCATCGTCGATGCCGCGCAGTCGCGGGTAGGCGCGACTCGCGCGCTCAAAGAGCGAGACGAAGGCGTCCGCCAGCGCCGAATACGTGCGCAGCTCCAGCAGTCGCGCGAGCAAGACGTCGCGCTCTTCCCACCCGACGAACTCCTCATCTACTTCACCGCTGTCGCGACCGGGAAGGAGCCGATGGCTCTTCATTTCCAAGAGAATGGCTGCGATCAGGAGAAACTCAGAGAGGCCGTCCATATCGAGCTCACTGGACCGATCGCGAAGGGTGACGACGAACTCATCAACGAGCGGCGCAAGCGGGATGTCCAAAATGTCGAGATCGCGGGTCGAGATGAGTTGCAACAGCAGCTCAATTGGGCCGCTGAAGGACGGCGTCGTCACGACGAAGGTCACCGCACAAGCGTACTTGGTGACTACTTGACGTCGGCTCCCGTACCATTGGGCGATGAGAATTCTTTCTGGGATGCAGCCATCAGGCAGGTTGCACCTCGGCAACTACCTCGGGGCGCTGCGGCGCTGGGTCCAAGAGCAGAACGGCGACGCGTACTACTGCGTCGTGGATTTGCACGCGCTCACCTTGCACATCGAGCCTGACGCCCTGCGTGAGAACACGACGGACCTGCTCGCGAGCTACCTCGCCGCGGGCCTCGACCCCGAGATCTGCACGATCTTCATCCAAAGCCAGGTCTCCTACCACGCACAGCTCAACTGGCTGCTCGAGTGCGTCGCTACCTACGGCGAGCTCTCGCGCATGGTCGCCTTCAAGGAGAAGTCCGAGCGCCAGGAGGGCTACCGCGTGGGCCTGCTCACCTACCCCGTCCTCATGGCAGCGGACATCCTTCTGTACGAGACCGAGGAGGTCCCCGTCGGCGACGACCAGCGCCAGCACTTGGAGCTCACCCGCGACATCGCCGAGCGATTCAACAACCGCTTCGGTACGACCTTCACCGTTCCGATCGGCGTGCAGCCGCCCGTCGCCGCGCGCGTGATGGACCTCCAGGAGCCGACGCGCAAGATGAGCAAGTCCATCTCAAGTCCCCTCGGGACGATCTACCTCTTCGACGAACCCAAAGACATCGAGCGAAAGATCTCAAAGGCGGTCACCGACACCGACGGCGAGGTGCGCTTCGACTGGGACAAGAAGCCCGGCCTGTCCAACCTGCTTGAGATCTACGCAAGCTTTAGCGGCGAGAACCCCGAAGAGGTGGCGGCGCGCTACACCCGCTACGGGGAACTGAAGAGCGACCTCGCCGCCCTCATGAACGACTCGCTCGCGCCGCTGCGCCTGCGCTACCACGAGCTCTTGAAGTCGCCCGACGAACTCTACGACGTGGCTGCCCTCGGTGCGCAGAAGGCAAGCGTGGTGGCCGGCCCCGTGTACCGGCGCGCCGCGACCGCGATGGGCCTCGCCTAGAGCTTACTGATCCACCACGTTTCGAGGTCGTAGAGCCAGTTCGTGCCGAGGTGCAGAAACTGGTAGTCGATCAAAATGAAGATGAAGAAGAACGGCAGCGCCCGCTGGCGAAAGCGGTAGTAGGCGGGAAGGCTGCGCATCGGAATGAAACGCTCAATGATCGCCGAACCGTCGAGCGGCGGTATGGGAATGAGATTGAACGCCGCGAGCACCAGGTTGACGAGACCGAACGCGACGAGGAAGAGCTGGACGTTGTAGGTCCACGACAGGGCTATCGCGAGTCGACAGAGCACGAAGCCAATCGCCGACAGCACGATGTTCGTCGCTGGCCCCGCGAGCGCGACCCAGAGTGCTTGCTGGCGCGGCTTGCGAAGCCGCCCAATGTTCACCGGCACCGGCTTCGCGTAGCCGAACGCGGGAAAGTGAAGAAAGACGAGCAGCGCAGGCAGCAGCACGGTGCCGAAGGGATCGATGTGGCGCAACGGATTGAGGGTCAAACGGTGCTGTTCTTCGGCCGTGCGGTCTCCAAAGAGCTTCGCCACGTAGCCGTGACTGACCTCGTGCAGGACAACCGACGGGATAAGGCTGATGAAGTAGAACCAATAGAACACGCTGCGCTACCTCTTAGTCGTGGGCTCGGGGGTGGGCGTCCTGGTACTCGCGTTGCAACGTCGTGACAGAGACTGCGGTGTACAGCTGCGTGGTGGCGATGGAGGCGTGCCCCAGCAGTTCCTGGACCACTCTGATGTCGGCGCCATGGGCCAGCATGTGCGTGGCGCAGCTGTGTCGAAACACGTGCGCGCTGATGCGCTTGCGGTCGATGCCCACGAGCAGCGCGCGCTTGTGCACGACCAGGTCGATCCCCTGGCGCGTCAGCGGTCCCGACCTCGTGTTGAGAAAGACTCGGTTGCCCTTCTTTGTAGCGAGCAGCGCTGGTCGCCCACCCGGTCCCAAGTACTCCTGAAGAGCCGCTTTCAGCGCACGCCCGATCGGCACGAGTCGCTGCTTTGAGCCCTTTCCTGTCAGCAGAATCAGCTCTTCGTCGAAATCGAGGTCGCCGAGGTTGAGCGCGACGACTTCGCTCACTCGTGCGCCCGTGCCATAGAGGAGCTCGAGCAGCGATCTGTCGCGCAGGTCAACTGGGCTCTCGCGGGGAATCGAGTCGAGCAGCTTGATGACCTCGCGCTCGCTCAAGGGTTTCGGCAGCGTTCTACCCCGTCGGCCGCCCTTCAATCGCGCCCCCGGATCGACAGGGAGGTAGCCCTCGTCCGTCACGTACGCAAAGAGTCCGCGCACCGCTGCCATGTTGCGCGCGACGGTGTTGAGGGCGAGCCTCCTATCGCGAAGGGCGTTGAAATAGTGTTCGAGGTCCTCTTCTCGAACGCCCGTGAGCTCAAGGTGAAGATCGTCGAGCCACCGGCCGAGGGCGATGAGATCGCGCCGGTACGCTTCGATCGTCGCGCGGCTTCGACCCTTTTCGATCGTCATCCATTGGAGAAACTCGTCGAGCGCCTCGTCAAAGTTCGTCAAGGACGTTTCCCAAGACCCGTTGCAGCGCGATCGCCGTCGTCGAGTCAATAGCGAAGGCCGAACGGAGGGTCTCGCGAATCATCGCGGGCGAGAGCCAGTGGACCGTCGCTCTCGCCTCTTCGGGCCCTGCGGGGTCGCGCTCGCGCTTCGTCAGACCGCGGGCTTCGTAGACGACCATCACCTGGGTGGACCATCCGGGCGAGTTCATGAAGCGCCCGAGCAGCGTCCACTCACCCGCCTCGTAGCCAAGCTCTTCGAGCAGCTCGCGTTTCGCGGTGTCGAGCGGGTCTTCTCCGGGAACGTCACGAGTCCCGGCGGGAATCTCGTAGAGCTCTTGATCGAAGGTCGCGCGATACTGGCGGATGAAGCCCACGTCCCCTTGCTCATTGAACACCAGCACGGCAACGGCGCCGGGGTGCGCAGCGACATCACGGATGAAGACGTCCTCGCCGTGGGCAACAGTGCGGCGCTCGACGTTAAAGACGCGCGAGCGAAAGACGACCTCGGCCCCTTCGACGTGGAAGGAGTCGCTCACAGGGTGCTGTCGACGGTCGAGGGATCGATGATGTGCGGTTCGCGTCCCTCCGCGCGAAGATCGGCCGCTTTGATGAGTCCGAGAAACAGAGGGTGGGGCCGGTCCGGGCGCGACTTGAACTCGGGATGGGCCTGCGTGCCCACGAAGTACGCGTGGCCCGGCAGCTCGACGAACTCGACGAGGCGACCATCGGGCGAGTTTCCCGAACAGCGCATGCCCGCCGCTTCAAACTGGTCGCGGTAGCGCGCGTTGAACTCGTAGCGGTGGCGGTGGCGCTCGGAGACGACCGTCGCTCCGTAGAGCTCGGCTACCTGTGAGTCCTCGTCCAGCATGGCGGGCCACGCGCCGAGGCGCATCGTTCCTCCAAGGTCTGTGACGTCCATCTGTTCGGCGAGGAGCGAGATCACTGGTGCCGATGAGCTGTGCGAGAACTCGGTCGATTGCGCGTCGCTCAGGCCGAGGACGTGGCGAGCGAACTCGATGACCTGAATCTGCATGCCGAGGCAGATTCCGAGGTAGGGAATGTCGTTCTCACGCGCAATGCGCGCCGTCGCGATCATGCCCTCGATGCCGCGCTCACCGAAGCCGCCGGGCACGATGATCGCGTCGAGTTGGCCCAGGCGATCGGCGTCGAGCTCCGAGGGAACCCGCTCAGCCTCGAGCCACTCGATCGAGGTCCGTGCACCGATAGCGAACCCCGCGTGTCGGATCGATTCGACGACGCTCAGGTACGCATCGGGCATCGTCACGTACTTGCCGATGATGCCGACCTTGAGCGAGCGCGTCGTCGTGTGCACGCGTCGCACGACGCTCTCCCACGGGGCAAGATCGATCGGGTGCTCGTCGAGATCGATGCCGAGCGTGTTGCAGACCATCGTGTCGAGGCCCTCGTGGTGGAGGGTGATCGGTATGTCGTAGATGCTCGCTTCGTCGACGGCCGAGATCACCGCATTGACGGGCACGTCACAGAGCAGCGAGATCTTGCGCTTCAAGCTGTCCGAGATCGGCTGGTCGCTGCGACAGACGATGATGTCGGGCTGGATGCCTCGTGAGCGCAGCTCAGTGACCGAGTGCTGGGTTGGCTTGGTCTTCTGTTCGCCCGAGGGCGCGAGGTACGGTACCAGCGTGAGGTGCACGTAACAGACGTTGTCACGGCCCGCGTCGCGGCGAAACTGGCGAATGGACTCAATAAAGGGAACGATCTCGATGTCACCGACCGTTCCACCGATCTCAACGATGACGACATCTGCACCGAGTGACCCTTGGCGTCGGATCCGCTCTTTGATCTCGTCGGTGACGTGAGGGATGACCTGGACGGTCTTTCCGAGGTAGTCCCCGCGTCGCTCCTTTGCGATCACGTTCGAATAGATCGAACCCGTGGTCGTGTTTGAGATCTTGGACAGCGATTCATCGATAAAGCGCTCGTAGTGACCAAGGTCGAGGTCGGTCTCTCCACCATCGTCGGTGACGAAGACTTCGCCGTGCTCGCCCGGGTTCATCGTGCCTGGGTCGACGTTCAAGTAGGGGTCCAACTTGCACATGGTGACCTTGAGTCCACGAGACTTGAGAAGGCGACCGAGCGAGGAGGCCGTGAGACCTTTTCCGAGTGAACTTGACACTCCACCCGTAACAAAGACGTATTTTGTCATTGCAAAACTGCGCTTCTCACGGAACAACATCCTAGCGAGAAAAATCGACGATGGTCGGATCCTGACTTGAGTTTTGGAGTAATTGTTCAGCGAGTGCGCGTGACTCGTCAGTCACGTCCTTGCCGGCGAGCATTCGCGCAATTTCACGAATGCGATCTTCTCCCGTCAGCGCCTTCACCGACGTCGTCGTCACCCCGTGCGTGATCTCCTTTTCGATGACGAAGTGGTGGTCGGCTCGCGCCGCGACTGAGGCGAGATGCGTAATCGCAATGACCTGCTGTTCACGTCCGACCTCGCGCAAGCATTCACCGATCTGCTGGGCGACCTGTCCGCCAAGTCCTGCGTCGATCTCGTCAAAGACGGCGACGATGTCGTGGTGCACCGTCTCAAGCGAAAGGGCGAGTAATACCCGACTGAGCTCTCCCCCGCTTGCGAGCGCCGAGAGCGGACCCTCAGGCTGGCCCGGGTTCGGAGTGAAGAGAATCTGGGCGTCAGAACCGTCCACGCCGTCCACGACAAAGCGCAGCGTGGCGTTCGCGAGCGCGACTCGCGTCATCTGACGAGCGATTGCCGACGTGAGCGACGCGGCGGCAGTCTCACGTTCACCTTTCACGTGAGCCGCGAGCACGCGCTCCTTCTCTTCTAGACCCTTGATTTCGGCATCGAGCCCGTTCAGGCGTTCACCTTCAGACTCGAGCCGCTCGAGCCGGGTACGAAGCTCGTCTTGCTGTGAGAGTGCCGCCTCGAGGCTGCCACCGTACTTGCGAGCCATCTGCTGGAGAAGGTCGGCACGAGACTCAAGGTCAGCCAGTACCGCCGGATCGAACGCGTCAGGATCGGCCAAGGTCGCCAGTTCGTGCAGCGCCTCTCGCGCTTGGATGAGTGACGCGTCGAGATTGTGTCGAACCGCCGCGTAGGCGTCGCCGCCGGGTAACCGGCTCAGGGCGCGCGCAAACTGGTTCAGCACCGATTCATCGCCCTCGCCGTCGAGCAGCTGGAGCACCTCTGCGAGATCGGCCTGTCCGTCTCGCAGGGCGGTGAGACGAATCAGTTCTTCGAGCGTCTCGTCGAGCTCGTTCTTCGAGCGGATGTTCGCCGCGTTGAACTCGGCCAGTTGGAATGCTAAGAACTCGGACTCGCGTTCGCGCGACGACTGGTCACCGCCGTAGTCGCTGCGAAGCCGAAGTGCCTCGCGCAGGTCTCGCCGAGCGCCGTCGAGACCGCTCGGGTCCACGCCCGCACTCTCGTCGATGAGGCGCAGTACTTCACTGCGGCTACGGAGGGTCAAAGAGTCGTGCTGCCCGTGAATCACGATGAGGTCCTCGGCGAGGTGTCGCAGCGCCTCCACGCTCGACGGTGCGCCGTTGAGGGAGCTGCGTAGTCGCCCGGAGTCGCTGACCTCTCTCGAGAAGGCGAGTTCGTCGCCGTCGCGCTCAAAGAGCGCGACGGCCCGCGTCTCAGCGGTGAGCGCGTAGCGCGAGTTGCTGGCATCGCCACCGAGGCAGAGCCCCAGTGCCCCGAGCAGAAGCGTCTTGCCGGCCCCGGTCTCGCCGGTGATGACATTGAAGCCGGAGCCGAACTCGAGGCGAGCGTCATCGATGACGCCGAGCTTGTGAGCGTAGAGCTCGACGAGGTTCGCCTTAGGCATGACCCTCTCTGAGGCTGCGGCGCAGACGGGTCGCGAGATCGAAGCTGCGTGTCGCTGCTACGTGGACGGGCGTCGGGCTCTGGCGGACTTCAATGTACTCACCGGGCTGCAGCGACCCGATCGTCTGACCGTCTGCGACAAGCACAGCCGGCTTATCGTCGATCAGCAGCCGGATCACCTTGTCGACGGGCACCACAATCGAGCGGCCAATCGTGAAGTGCGGAGCGACGGGAGTGAGGATCATCAGAGCGAGCGCGGCATCGACAACGGGTCCGCCAGCAGAGAAGTTGTAGCCGGTGCTCCCGGTGGGCGTCGAGACCATGACGCCGTCGGCGGAGTACGTGAGGAACTCCTCTTTGTCTACGAAGGTCTTGACCTTGACCATGTGGCCAGGACTCGCGCGCTCGACGACGACTTCATTGAGGGCGAACTCGACCGTATCGGAGTTCGAGATAGTGATCTCGAGTGCCAAGCGCTCCGAGACCGCATCGCTCACCAGCGCCCACTTGATGTTCTCGACAATGTCGTTAGAAGGCACGTTGAGAAGAAATCCCACCTGACCGAGGTTCACCGCGACCACCCGAGCGCCGACACGGTGAGCGAGTCTCGTGGCCCTCAAAAAGGTACCGTCGCCGCCCAGGCTGACGACAAGGGTCTTCGCGTCCAAGACCGGCTCGCCCCCGGTGTCAAAGAGGTACAGCGACGAGGTGATCCCCTCGCGCGCCAGCTGGTCGCCCACTTCATGGGCGAGTTCGACCGCGTCAGTGCGGTTGCTAAAGGCAGTAAAGAGCAGTTGCGCCACGGGTCACCTCGACCTAATGGTAGTAACAACGGTCGTTGCGACCCGCGGTGACGATACCGCAACGACGTATTCACTTAGACATCGCGTCGTGCTGCGCGCAGTTATGGCCTTTCGGTACCTTCCACCCGTTGTAGGTAGGCGCCAGCGTGAACACGCTCTCTTGTTCGGGTAACGTCTCTATCCCGTCGTTGAAGCCCTTTGGATCGCCCACGGTGTAGCGACAGAGTGCGGCAATCACTCGAGAGATCGGCACCGATCGAGCAATCGACATCATCGAAGGATGATTGCGCGCATAGAACAGCCATGCGCCCACGTTGACCCGGTTCCCCGAACAGAGCAACGGATAGGCGTTGCCGTCCTGTGACAGCCACACCGCTCGTGCGCACTCGGGTCGAACCGGTGGCGTGCGCTCACCGGGAAGGACCGCCTTGTCGTCTCGCCATGGTCCGCTTGACACGACGAGCCCGACGGGCCACGAAGAGTTCAGGCTCTGAGAGACAACGGTGCCTTCAGCAGTTTGTGACGGGGCCCGAACGACCACGTAGACGCGGCCGTTGCGCAGGCGAGCGAGGGATCGAGCGTTCGTCAGCGTGAGTCCCTTGAAGCGTGGGACCGTGAAGACCCTCGAGGTGACGGTCGTGTTCGTCGTCGAGGGGCCGCCGTCGGTGAGAGAGAAGGCAAGAACGAGCGCGAGCGCTGCGGCGATCAGCGGCGTCACGACCAGCAGCTGGGTTCGACCTGGCACACTTAGTTGTAGCCCAGGCAAGGAGCCCCTGGCGCCGGTTGCTCACCGGCGCCAGGGGCTCCTTGAACGTGATTCCGATTTCCCGGGTTGGGCGAGTTGCTAACTCGTCCAGGCGTCGGTCGCAGGACTGGTCGTTGCGGTGGCGGCGCCGCCGGAGGCAGCAATACCCGTCATGGACGGCAGCGAGAAGTAGGTACCTTCGCAGGCCGCGGGAGCGCCCGAGGTCATCGTCGCGTCATTCGTGAAGGTCACCGTCAGCGTGCCGCTCGCGGCCACCGTCAACGGCGTCGTCAACGTGTGCGCCGTACCCGAGGTTCCGGTGGCGTAGTTCCACGTCACGTCACTCGGCGTCGTGGACAGACAGCCCGTTTGGGTGGTGCCCAACGATGAGGTTGTGTACCCGTTCGCGTACACCGTGTTCGCGGGCAAGTCCACTGCCGTGAGAGTGACGGGGAACGAGTTCGGGTTGGTGATAGTCGCCACCACGTCGCCCGTGCCGCCGGGATACAGCTGGTTCGTCGCCGACGGCGTCGCTACGGCCGTGATGGCGAGGTTGCTCACCGTTGCGGACTGACCCTCGCCAGAGGAACCGGCGGCGAGGCCGACGATCCAGCTGGTCACGCCGTACGCCGCGCCCCCGACCATCGCCATGCCCGCGAGACCCGACACGACCTTAAAGGTCACAGACCGGCTGCTCAGGTGACGACGGTGCTTCGCGCGTCTGGTAATGAACGACGGTGTTGCCGTTCCTGCCTCAGCTGATTCCATGAGGTTCCTCGTCGTTCGGTTGGTACGAGTTCGTTTCATTGTTCTCTCCCTGGTAGTGGACTGTCGCACGTAGTGACTGTCCCCAGATCCTTCGTCTCTTCATTGCTGAGGAGCGACTGCGGAGAGTTGCCCTTGCGTGTTTTATACAGGCTGTATCCTCCCAACCCAACATCACGAGGCTTCCTACTTGCGCACAACTACGACACAACTTTGATGTTCGCTGTGCATTACTTCTCATATGCGCTGATCGGAGCGCACAAAAGCCCACCAACCACGCAACTTTTTCCGTAATCAACATCCAACATATGGGCGGCGTTCGCTAGGCAGTGGCCGTGCAACTCGACGTGCTCATCGTCAGATAACCCCCATTTGTGCCCGACACCGACGCTTCGCGCGCATAGGTGATCGTCGTGCCGGGAAAGGGCCAGTCAGCTGATTCGGCCTCGAGGCGGTAGTACTTCTTTGCCGACGTACTGTTCGTGTAGGACTCGTTAACAGTCAGCGCGGTGCCCGAGGGTTGCGTTCCATCCAACGCGTAGGTGCCAGAGGCTGTGGCACTCACGTAGACGGCGTAGCCGGTCACGGCCGATCCCCCCGAGGTCCAGGTCAGAACTGCACTTTCGGTGGTCGAAGAGGTGCAGGCCGCGGTAAATGTCACTGGATTGCCCGTCGCACTCGTGATCGCGGACCGGGCCTCCCCTTCTCCCTTTGAGCCCGAACTCAGCTTCGGTATCCAGTTCGTCACCGCGCCGGCAAAGGACAGGGTGGTTAGACCAAAGAGCGCCGTTGCACCGCAGACCGCGATCAACCTTCCTCTTCGGTAAGGAGGCTTGGACATGGGACCTAGCTCGTCCAAGCGTCGGTCGCGGGCGTCGTCGTCGCGGAAGCGGCGCCGCCCGTTGCCGCGATGCCCGTCAGTGCGGGCATCGCGAAGTAGGTGCTCGCGCAGGCGGCGGGCGCGGGCGCCGTCATTGACGCGTCGTTGGTGAAGGTCACGGTCAAGGGGTTGTTAGCGTTCCCGCTCGCCCCGACGACCAGGGGAGTCGTCAGTGTGTGAGCGCTGCCCGAGGTCGTCGTCGCGTAGTTCCAGATGACGTCACTCGGCGTCGTTGAAAGACATCCCGTCTGGGTCGTCGACAGGGCAGACGTCGTATAGCCCGTCGCGTAGGTGGTGCTCGTCGGAAGATCGACGGCCGTGATGGTGACCGGATAGGGGTTCGGGTTGGTGATCGTCACGACCACGTCACCGGCCCCCCCGGGGTAGAGCTCGTTGGCGGGCAAGGGCGTGATGGTGCTCGTAATCGTGAGGTTCTGGATCGTCGCTGCTTGGCCCTCGCCCGAAGATCCGCTATTCAAGGCAACCACCCAGTTGGTTGCGCCGTACGCCGCACCACCTGCAAGGGCCATACCCGCCGCCACTGAGATGACCTTGCGTCCCTTGGAGTAGCCGCCCCAGCGGTGCGCGCGCCTCGTCCGAGCGGTTCCGGGGTGCTTGGGCGATTCCACGATGCTCTCGACGCGCTGGGACACAAGCACTCCAGTGCTCGGCGTCGCGATCGCGAGAATGTAGGGCGGTTCGAGCACCGTCGCTGTGACTCCGTCCTGGTGAACGATCGCGAGCTCGATGCTCAGTTGAATAACTTCGCAAGTGTCCCGTGCTGAACGGTTCGACGACGTTTCAGTAACACTGAGCGTGGCCGGACGCGCGGGACCATCTGTCTTTACGTCAGTGTCCACCGTTTCCCCTTGCCAGAGCCGGTGTTCCCCGGAATCTAAATCAAAAGTTTATTTGACGCAAAGTTAGATTTAGTGGATACTCCGCATTTCCTGGGACGAAGCTAAGGCTGCCCTATCTGGAATCTCGTGCGATCCGTCGAAGAGGCGGTTCGGAGGCGGGTGGACGTTGGCGAGGCGGCAACGCTCCTAGAAGCTCCGCTGTCGCAGCAGCGACGGACCGGACGGCTCGTTCGAACGCGGCGTCCGTCGAGGCGGACGTCTTTTGGACGCCACTCACCTTCCTCACGAACTGGCGAGCTGCGGCCTCAATCTCTTGCGACGTGGCTTCTGGTACGAGGCCCCTCAAGGTGGTGATGTTTCTGCACATGATGCGACAGTAGGGCGAGGCGGTGCGCGTCGGAGATTCGCCCTGCTTCGTTAGCCTACGAAGCAGACGAACGGAGCACCATGAGCGACGTGAACGCATGGAACGCGAAAGTCATTGAGGAGTTTCGAGCAACCGGGGGTCACCTGCACGGCGACTTCGAGGATGCTCCCCTGCTCCTTCTTCACACCCACGGGGCAAAGACCAACGAGGAGCGCGTGAACCCCGTGATGTACTTCGAAGACGGGAATCGACTCTACGTCTTTGCCTCGAAAGCGGGAGCTGATTCGAACCCGGACTGGTTTAACAACCTCGTGGCTAACCCCGAAGTCACCGTCGAACTTGGAAGCGAGCCCTTTGGCGCAACGGCGATCGTTGCCCAGGGAGATGAGCGCGACCGGATCTGGGCGCTCATGGCCTCGAGCATGCCGCAGTTTGGCGACTATCAGACAAAGACGACGAGGGTGATTCCCGTGGTCGAACTTCGACGCACTACTCCCGAGTGACTGACTCGCGGTGACCGCCTAACCCACCGCGGTCACGTCCGCCCAAGGTGAACGGTCGAGAACGTGCCGCCCGTAGGACCGGCCTCGCCCTCTCCATTTCCTGCGGTGCCGCTCCCCCTTATTCCTCCATTCGGAAGAAGAAACGCCCTCTCACGAGAGTAGAGATAGAGCGGCTTGCCGTTGAAGGTGACCTGGAGCGTGCCGTCGTCTCGCCTAATCGTGCCGACTGCCCCGACGGGAATGCCGGGCGCCACGTGAGGGGTCGACGTGGTCGTGACGGGTATCCACGCCAGCGCGCATGCGCCGGTGCAGCTACTCGCGTCGTGGGGGTCACTGCTGTAGGTGTAGACGACCACAGCGAAGGGGTCGATGTCGGGGTCGCCCACGACGCCGAGCACGCGGGACCCTCCGGGCAGTGTTGCCTGCTTGAGCGACGCGACGCCCGCGTCGGGGCCGCCGTCCGTGGCTGAGACAAGGAACCAGTAACCACGCCAGGGCGCGAGCGGCTGCACCGTTTCTACGTACTGGACACCGAGCGGGCGAAACGGAGCAGAAGATGGATCAAACAGGTAAAGCAGGTGCCCGGCGTAGGTGACTTGATCACCAACTCCCTTGCGGCGGACCGTGCCAAGAAGGTGACCGTCGACACCCGGACCGGCCACGGGCGCTTCTTTGGTCGTGAGAGCAGGCCAGTCGTCGGTGTTGACGCCGTTGAGAATGTTGTCCTCGGGTCCCGTGCACGTGAGCGTCACGCGCGCGTCAGGATCCAGGTCGTAGCCCTCTTCCTTGACGGTGCGACAGCCGAAGTGACCGGGGCTATCGCCGCTGAATTCGTACAAGGGGAAGCCACCGAGCACTCCCCCATCGACCACGAGCACGCTCCCGTACTCTCGGGTCGTCTCGACCGTTATCTCGACACCCTTTGCGTGAGCCGGTCGCGCGTACGAGAGGAACACGACGACGGCGAGCACAACGACGATCGCTGCGGCAACGGCGATGCGCGGGACGTTTCGGTGCACAGTATCTCCTCTCGTACGTTACGACGCGCGGCGTCTCACTTCGGTTTGTCGCCTCACAGAACAACGTCAGCATCGTGCAACGTTGTCTGAAGTGTTTCTCAGCATTGTCAGAGTTAAGGAATCGCTCAGGATCAAACTGAGATCGAGTGCCACGCGGTGGGCGAATCTTCGAACGATGGCCGTGCATAAACAGGCTGATAGGTTGACTTTTAACGGAGTTGAAAAGGGGCCGCTGGTGTCAAGCAAGTTGACGCAGACGATAAACAGTTTGTTCGGCGCTCGCGATGAATTCTCCCTGAAAGCCAGTCGAGAGAATTTTCCGGTCGCCTCGCGGCTGTTGCCTCGCGACGTTCGCTCCCATCTCATGGCCATCTATGGATTCGCGAGACTCACCGACGACGTCGGGGATGAAGCCGAAGGCGATCGGATGGCCCTACTGGACTGGCTGGACGACGAGTTGAAACTCGCCGCTGAAGGTCAAGCCATTCACCCAGTGTTCCGGCGCCTCACTCCGGTCATTCGCGAACTCGATCTCTCGCTCGAGCCGTTTGAAAACCTCATCGAAGCCAATCGCGTCGACCAGAGCGTGACGCGTTACGGGACCTTCGACGACCTCGTGGGCTACTGCATGCTGTCGGCGGCGCCCGTTGGCCGGCTCGTGCTCGCGATTTTTCGCGTCGCAACACCACAGCGAACAGAGTGGTCCGATCAAGTGTGCATCGCGCTCCAACTCGTCGAGCACCTCCAAGACCTCGGCGAAGATGCCCGGCGTGGTCGCATCTACATGCCGCTCGAGGACTTGAGCGAGTTCGGTTGCGCTGAAGACGAACTGCTTGCCGCCACAACGAACGACGCGTGGCGAGCGCTCGTCGCCAAGGAAGTCCGCCGAACGAGAGAGCTCTTGAGTGCTGGTGATCCGCTCGCCGCGTCCCTGCCGATTCGCGCACGCCTCGCTGTCGCGGGCTTTGTCGGCGGGGGCCTTGCCGCAACCGACGCGATTGAGCGGGCGGACTACGACGTCCTCGGCGTCACCTGTCGAACGAGCACCCGGGACGTCGTTGCCCACACGGCGCGCGGTTTCGCGCGCGCGACCCGGCACCGGAGCGCCGCATGAACCTCGAAGCCGCCTACGACTGGTGCGAGGAGGTCACGCGTCGCGAAGCGAAGAACTTCGCTTACGGCATTCGCCTTCTTCACAAGCCGGAGCGCCAAGCACTCTCGGCCGTCTACGCGTTGGCACGGCGCATCGATGACATCGGCGACGGCACCGACACTCCCGAAGAGAAGCTGGCCGGTCTTCGTATCGTGCGCAAAGAGATCGAATCGATCGATCCGAAGACGAACGATCCGGTGCTGTTCGCCATCGCCGACGCCAAGCTTCGCTATCACCTGCCAATGGAGTGCTTCGGCGAGATCATCGACGGCTGCGAAATGGACGTGCACGGCACAGACTACGAAACCATCGACGATCTGGTGAAGTACTGTCGTAACGTCGCAGGTTCTGTCGGACGACTCTCACTCGCCGTCTTTGGAACCAATCGCCCGGCCGAAGCAGTGCCCCTCGCCGACTCGCTGGGCGTGGCACTGCAGCTGACCAACATCCTGCGCGATGTCGTAGAGGATCGCGCCAACGGGCGCGTGTATCTGCCGCGCGAGGACGCTGTTCGTGTGAGCTGCACTCCGGACCTGAGCGGACCTCCTTCGGAAGTCGCCCGACTCGTTGCCTTCGAGTGCGGGCGCGCGGAACAGTGGTTCGCCGAGGGCCTTCAGCTCCTCCCCCTGCTGAACGGCCGCGGTCGCGCGTGTGTCGCCGCGATGTCGGGGATCTATCGACGCCTGCTCGCACGCATCGAGCGCAATCCCCTCGCCGTGACCGAAGGACGCGTCTCCCTTCCGGCCTACGAAAAGATCTCGGTGGCGCTGCACAGCCTCGCCGTCGCTCGCGCATGAGCGCGCCGCGCGTCGGCGTTATCGGTGGAGGACTCGCGGGTATCGCTGCTGCGCTCGCGTTGGCGGACGCGGGAGCACACGTAACGCTGTTCGAGCGACGCGCCCAACTCGGGGGGCTCACGTCGTCCATCGAACGAGACGGACTCTCCTTTGACAACGGTCAACACGTGTTTCTTGGCTGCTGCAGCTCGTATCGCGCGTTCATCGAGCGCATCGGCGCGAGCAACGAGGTCTACCTGCAGCCTCGACTCAACGTGCCCGTGCTCGCTCCCGACGGCACGCGCGCGGCCATTCGCCGAACCAAGCTGCCCGCGCCGTTCCACCTGGTTGCCTCGCTCGCCCGTTACCGCTTCCTCTCACTGCGCGAGCGCGTGGGTCTCGTGCGTGCGGTGCTTGCACTGCGGCGTCTTGACCCCAACGACTCATCGCTCGATCACGAAACGTTCGCCTCGTGGCTGACACGTCACGGCCAGTCGCCACGGGCCATCGAGCGGCTCTGGAACCTCATCATTCAACCGACCGTGAATGTTCCCGCGTCCGAGACGTCCCTCTTGCTCGCCGCACAAGTGTTTCGAATCGGTTTCCTCGATCGCGCGGACGGCGCCGACATGGGCTGGTCGACCGTGCCGCTCGCGCAGTTGCACGGAGAAAATGCCCTGCGTTCCTTACAAGAGAGCGAAGTGTCCCTCAATCTCAGTACGTCAGTCACGTCGATAACGCGAACGTCGAGTGGCGCCTTCAGCGTCGTCGCAACTGAGGAGGCATTCATATTTGACGCACTGGTCGTGGCAACGGCCCCTAGGGTGGCGGCGACGCTCGGGGCGTTGCCCGGCGATGAAGATCTCGCCACGAAGTTGGGCACGTCGCCGATTGTTAACATTCACTTCGTTCTCGATCGAAAGGTAACCGATCTTCCGATGGTCGCATGCATCGATTCACCCATCGAGTTTCTTTTCGACCGCACCGACGCGTCGGGTGTGTCAAAGGGCCAGTGTCTCGTGGTGTCGCTGTCGGCCGCCGACAAGTACGCCGCCGTTGGATCGAGCGATCTCGTGCCGATGTTCTTTGACGCGTTGTGCGACCTCTTTCCCGTCGCACGCGAGGCCGTTGTGACGACGTCGGTCGTCACTCGTGAACACGCGGCGACGTTTCGCGGCGTGCCGGGGATCGAATCCCTTCGTCCCTCAAGCGTGACCGCGATCCCGGGACTCTTTCTCGCGGGGGCGTGGTGCAACACCGGCTGGCCCGCGACAATGGAGGGGGCGGTGCGAAGCGGTAACGACGCGGCCGCACACGTCCTCGATCTCTTCTCGGCTTCGCCCGAGATCGGCCCGCAGGATCGCGAGAGGGTGAGAACGTGACCTTGGCCGACAAACTGTCAAAGCACGAGAACGAGGCGACCGCACTCGAGATTCTCGCTCGCGCAAAGGCGCTGGTGAACCCGGCCCTCGAGGAGGCGACCCGACGCCTGAGCCCCGAGTTGCGCCCCCTCGTGAGTCATCACCTGTCTGCGGGCGGCAAGTACGTTCGCGCGAGCCTGGCGCTGCTCTCGGCGAGCGCCGGTGGCGCCGAAGAGCGCGCGGGTCTCGTTGGCGCGCTCGCCATCGAATTCGTGCACAACTTCTCACTGATCCACGACGACATCATCGACGGCGACCTCGAGCGCCGCCACGAACCAACGGTCTGGGCGAAGTACGGCGTTGGCCCGGCAATCATCGCAGGCGACGCCCTCTCGACCCTCGCCTTCCAGCTGCTGTTGGACAGCGCAACGCCGGAACGCGTGCGCGCAGCAGCACGTCTCGCAGAAGCGACCCAGGCGATGATCGTCGGTCAAGCCCTCGACATCGCTTCTGAGCGCCAGCTCTCCTTGACGGTCGAGGAGTGTTTGCGCATGGAAGCCGGCAAGACCGGAGCGCTCCTGTCGTGCGCCGCGTCCATCGGAGCCATCCTCGCCGGCGCGAGCGACGAGGTCATCGACGCCCTCTCGGACTTCGGTGATCATCTCGGACAGGCCTTCCAGGCGATCGACGACATGCTTGGCGTCTGGGGTAAACCGACCGTGACCGGCAAACCGGTCGGCAATGACCTTCGCCTGCGCAAGAAGACGCTCCCAATATGTATTGCGTACTCCAAAGGCTTCGACGTCTTTGCCGAGTTCACGTCATCCCTCGAGCGCGAGCTCACCGACGCCGAAGTGGTAGGGGCGATGACGCTGCTCGATGAGTGTGGCGCCAAGTACGAAACCACCGAGATGGCAGAGGCGGAGCTGGATGCTGCCCTTGCGGCTCTCGATCGCGCACCCATGCGCGCCATCGCTCGAAGCGAGCTCGGCGTGCTCGCTCGATACGTCATTGAGAGAGATCAGTGAGCGAGTTCACCCCTCATGGTGCCTTTGACGCACCCGGCGCCGAAGGACCTGATGCTCCCTCGCCGTCGTTCGATCGCGATGTCAAGAACTCGTTGAAGAACGCGGTCGACGCGTTGATCGCGCTCCAGAGCCCGAACGGCTGGTGGAAGGGTGAGCTCGAAACCAACGTGACCATGGACGCCGAAGACCTTCTTCTCCGGGAGTTCCTCGGCATTCGCACGATCGAACAGACAGCGGCCGCGGCGAAGTGGATCCGTTCGCGCCAACGCGAGGATGGCACGTGGGCCAACTTCTTTGGTGGTCCCGCTGATCTTTCGACGACCATTGAGGCGTACGTGGCACTGCGCCTCGCCGGTGACCTCCCCGACGACGAGCACATGGCGCGAGCGCGCCACTTCATCTTCGCCTCGGGCGGCATCGAAAGCAGCCGGGTCTTCACCCGCATCTGGCTCGCCATGTTCAACCTCTGGCCGTGGGAAGAGCTGCCGGTCATGCCGCCAGAGATCATCTTCGTGAGTCGTCACCTCCCGCTCAACATCTACGACTTTGCCTGCTGGGCGCGCCAGACGGTCGTCGCGCTCACCGTCGTGAGCGCCCACCGACCCACTCACCACCTTGAGTTCACGGTGGACGAGCTCAAGACGGGAGTGCCCGCACCTCGCCGCGACCCCTTGAACACCTGGGCCGGCCGATTCCAGGCCATCGACGTGCTGCTGCACTTCTACGAACGCCGACCGATCAAGTTCCTGCGCCGTGCGGCGCTGCGCAAGGCCGAACGCTGGATCGTCCAGCGCCAAGAGGCCGACGGCTCATGGGGCGGCATCCAGCCTCCCTGGGTGTATTCGCTGATCGCACTTCGTCTGCAGGGCTACTCCCTTGAGCACCCCGTCATGCACGCGGGCATCACGGGACTTGACGGCTTCACCATCGAAGACGCCACCGGTCGCCGCCTCGAGGCGTGCCAGTCGCCGGTCTGGGATACCGCCCTCGCGGTCACTGCGCTCGCCGACGCGGGGCTCTCTCCCGAAGACCCCGTGCTGCGTTCGGCCGCTCGCTACCTCCTCAGTCAGGAGATCACCGTGAAGGGTGACTGGGCACTTCGCCGCCCCTACCTCAAACCGAGCGGGTGGGCTTTCGAGTTCGAGAACGACACCTACCCCGACATCGATGACGCTGCCGAAGTTGTCCTCGCGCTCGGGCGTACGGCCGAGCCGTCCCTCGACGCGGAGCGGCGAGGCCTCGCGTGGGTTGAAGGCATGCAGTCACGCGACGGCGGCTGGGCCGCGTTTGACGTCGACAACGTCCAAACGCTCGTTCGCGAGCTCCCCTTCTGCGACTTCGGTGAACTCATCGATCCCTCCAGTGCTGACGTCACGGCGCACGTGCTTGAGGCGCTCGCCGGGCGTGACCAATACCGGGTCCCGCTCGAGCGCGGGGTGACGTGGCTGCTCGAGCACCAAGAAAGTGACGGGTCCTGGTTTGGGCGATGGGGCGCGAACTACGTCTACGGGCTTGGTGCGGTGCTGCCCGGTCTGGTCGCGGCGGGCGTCGCTACCGATCATCCGGCTATCCGGCGCGCGGTCACTTGGCTCGAAGCTCACCAGAACGAGGACGGCGGATGGGGCGAGGATCTGCGTTCCTATCGCGAGCCCTCCTACCGCGGGCGGGGTCCTTCGACGGCGTCCCAGACCGGCTGGGCGCTCATGGCGCTCATTGCCGCTGACGAGCGCTCCGAAGCGACCGAGCGCGCCGTCCAGTACCTCGTCGAATCCCAGAACGACGCCGGCTCCTGGGACGAGCCCTGGTTTACCGGCACGGGCTTTCCGGGCGACTTCTATATCAACTATCACCTGTATCGTCTCGTGTTTCCACTGATGGCACTCGGTCGCTACGTGAGGCGAGGTGATCCCAACGGCTGAGCTCAAGGTCCTCGCACCGCTTCGCATCGAATCCTTCGCCTTTGGCGGCGCTGACACGATCATTGGCGCCGGACGCGCGCGAGCCACGCGCGCAGGCGCCAGGCTCGCCGCTCGCCTCGATGAGCAGACGGCCGTAGCCCTCGTGGGCGTCGCGGGCGCCCTCGCGCCGGAACTTGTCCCGGGCGACATCATCATCGCAAGCGAATTGCGCAGCACCGAGTCGACGACCTCTCGAGACCTGCCGGGGTCAGCGCTGCTCAGCGCAGAGTTTCGCCGATCTCGTCATGCGGTGCGACTCGGCCCGCTGATGACCTCGCCCAAGTACGTGAAGGCGGGCGAACGTGCCGGTCTTGCCGCGTCGGGCGCGATCGCCGTTGACATGGAGTCGTCATGGGTGATGGACTACCTCCCCAACAACCCGCTCGCCGTCGTTCGGTCGATCTCAGACACGTCGACGACCGGACCGATGCGGGGAGGACTTCGCGCTCTTGGCTCGCTGTCATCGGCGAGAGGGCCGCTGGAACGCTGGGCCAGAGCGTGTGGCGAGCACGACATCATCCTCGCCTCGCCTCGCTCCTTCTGTGCCGGCGTGGATCGCGCAATCGAGACCGTCGAACGTGCGCTCGCCCAGTTCGGCGCTCCGGTCTACGTGCGTCGTCAGATCGTTCACAACCTTCACGTGGTGCACGACCTTGAGCGCCAGGGCGCCGTCTTCGTCGAAGAGCTCACCGACGTCCCGGACGACGCCGTCGTCGTGCTCGCCGCGCACGGCGTCTCACCCGAGATTCGTCGTCAAGCCGCAGAGCGTGAGAGCCTCACCGTCATCGACGCGACGTGTCCACTGGTCGCAAAGGTCCATGTCGAGGCTCGCCGCTACGCCGCCCAGGACTACAACCTCGTCTTGATCGGCCACGCCGAACACGAAGAGGTCGAAGGGACCTTCGGTGAAGCGCCAGCGCGCATGCGGATCGTCGCGAGCGCCGAGGAAGTCGCGGATCTCGATTTCGACCGAAATGA
This sequence comes from uncultured Acidimicrobiaceae bacterium, assembly GCA_963724865.1. Lineage (GTDB taxonomy): Bacteria > Actinomycetota > Acidimicrobiia > Acidimicrobiales > RAAP-2 > RAAP-2. The sequence goes on from CAVRWO010000020.1 coordinate 170,285, forward strand.
GCCCATTGCCTTTCTCACACAGACAACCCTCGCGACCGACGAGACGGCAGAGATCGTGGGCGTCCTTCGGGCGCGGTACCCCGATATCGCCGCCCCCGCGTCTGACGACATCTGTTACGCCACTCAGAATCGTCAAGATGCGGTCCGTTCGATCGCGCACCGCTGCGACTTGATGATCGTGGTTGGTTCGCAGAACTCATCGAACACGGCGCGGCTGGTCGAAGTCGCCGAACGCGAGGGTTGCCGGGCCGTGTTGATCGAAGACGCCACGCAGCTCGAGCTCGCCTGGCTCTCGAGTGTGCGCAGTATCGGTATCACCGCCGGGGCGTCAGTGCCCGACGTACTTGTCCACGACGTCGTCGGAGCGATCTCCTCGCTCGGACCCGTCCATCTCAGTGAGGAACGAATCGTGCAAGAGACCGTTCATTTCGCGCTGCCGACTAGGGTGCGGTAATGGCCGTCCCTCTTCGTCAGAACCTGCGCATCGGTACATATTTGATGAAGCACCGACTGAAGCGCACGAAATACTATCCCTTCATTATCGAGATCGAGCCGCTGTTCGCGTGCAACCTCGCGTGCCCGGGTTGCGGCAAGATCCAGTACCCCACCGAGATACTCCGCAAGCGTCTGACCGTCGACGAAGTGGTCAACGCTGTCGAGTCAACAGGCTCACCGATGGTCTCGATCGCCGGCGGCGAACCGCTGTTGCACCCCCAGATCGCCGAGATGGTCCAAGAACTCATCAAGCGCAAGGTCTATGTCTACCTTTGCACCAACGCGGTGCTGCTGGAGCGCCGACTCGAGAAGTTCACGCCGTCGCGCTACTTCTCATGGGTTATCCACATGGACGGCCTCCAGGAGCGTCACGACCTCGCGGTCAATCGTTACGGCGTCTTCGACGAAGCGGTCTCAGCCATCAAGGCAGCCAAGGCGAAGGGCTTTCGCGTCACGACCAACTCCACGTTCTTCAGCACTGACCAGCCAAAGACGATTCGTGACGTGCTCGACTTCTTGAACGACGATCTCAAGGTCGACGCGATGATGATCTCGCCCGCCTATGCGTACGAGAAGGCGCCCGACCAAGAGCACTTCCTCGGTGTCGACCAGACCCGCGAACTGTTCAAAGAGGCCTTCGCCGACGGTCACCGCAAGCGGTGGCGTCTCAACCACTCGCCGCTCTTCCTCGACTTCTTGGAGGGAAAGCGCGACTTCCAATGCACGGCGTGGGGCATTCCCAGCTTCTCGGTGTTCGGTTGGCAGCGACCCTGCTACTTGATGGCTGACGGCTACGCGATGACCTACCAAGAGCTCGTAGAGACTACTGACTGGTCCAAGTACGGGCGAGGTCGCGACGAGCGCTGCGAGAACTGTATGGCGCACTGTGGCTACGAGCCCACTGCGGTCATCGCGACGATGGACTCACTTCGCGAATCAATCCGCGCCATGCTCAATCGCTAGGCACCTCGGCGCAACGCTAAGTCGCGACCCTCATACGCAGAAGTGTTGCCGCCGTATGCCACATCGCGCATGGTGCTTGCGCGTTGCGCTCGTCGAAATTTCGTAGCGGCGAGACGGCTCGTCCGTTGGGACTTGACTATAAGGTCGAACGTAGGTCCCCGACGGACGAGTGGAATGAGGTGGCGCTACGGAGTCCAACCCGCAACACGGTGACGCGCGAGGACGAGGCGACTGCAAGAGCACTCAACCGGCGAACGAACTTCCGGCACTGAGTGCGGCACTTGACGTCACCGAGCAGCTGGCCCAGCGACCCACGCCGCGATTCGGGCTCAGTCGAGAGTTTTTTCGCCTCTGGCTGCTCGCCCGCTACGGCTGGTCGCGTGGCTCGCGCCCGTGGCTCGGCATCGCCACGGCGCTCGCAACGATCCTTGTCGCTGGCTTCTTGCACTTTCACATTCTCCGACCCGACCTCTGGCACTCCGGCGACGTCGACGCCGCACTTCCTCTCACGAGCGAGCTCGCTCGCCTGCCGATGTCGTTCTTCTTTCCAACGGCCTACCTGCCACTGTGGGCCGCGTGCGCGCAACTGGTCGTCGTGATCGGACTCGGCGAGCTGATCCTTGGGCGGTGGCTCACGATTGCGGTCGCGGTCGTGGCACACCTGGGCTCGACACTCATCGCGAGGATGCTGCTCGAGTCAGTCCACAGCCACGTGCTCGGCCTCACTCCGGCGCTCGCACACGTGCTCGACGCGGGGCCCTCTGCTGCGACCACCGCCGTTGGCGCCTGCCTCTTGATCGCGGCGCGGATGAATCGAGGTGCGGTGCTCTTGTGCGTGGGTCTGCTGATCGCGGCGGTCGCTGCGCCGGGCGTTGACGCCATTGAACACACCACCTCGCTCGTGTGGGGGCTCCTCGCGGGAGCCCTCTACCTCATGGTGACGTCGCCATCTCGTGGCGCTTCAGCGAACACCGCGTGGAGGACCCGGGCCGTGGGCATCCTTCGCGCCTTTCGCTCACCGCGATCTGCGCTCGCTGGAATGCGCGACCGAGACTAGTGGGGAGTCGCCGCAGGCGCTCGGCACCCTCTAGGGCGTGATGCTCACGCCCTCGCCAATTGCGAGCAGCTCCACCCACGTCTGGCCCGGGGTCAGATTGATGATCTTTCCCTCAAGGTTCTTGTAGATCGCGCGGTGGCGCAGGTTCGCGCGCGACCACGTGCCGTGCTCGACGCGCCCGTTGCTGAAGACCTCCACCGGACCCGTGCCAATCAGCTGTGCGTAGGAGTCGATGACGCCGACACCGCCGACGTAGTTCACTGTCATGACGACGACGTTGGTCGGCGACAGTCGCTGGCCGGTCGCCGTCACGTCCGGCGCGCCGAAGATCGACCGATCCCACGATTTCGTCTTCGCGTCCCAGTCGTACGTGGCGGCATAGCCCGATTCAAAGTTGACGGTGAACGAACTGACCTTCGGTCCGCCGAACACTTCGCCGCTCGACAGATAGGTAAAAAGCGGAGGGGGCGGACGGGGCTTGCCGTCTTTATCCATCAGCAGCTGGGCGTACGCGAAGAGGTTGTGCGGAACAATCCGGCTCGGGTCTCGAAACATTGCCGCACCGCTCGTCGACTCGTCGTAGAGCTTGACTGGCGCGGTCTCGATGCTCTTGACGGCATACTCCGCGCCTCCCGAGAATGCGAAGATCCCGCCAATCGGAAACACGATCTCGCGGTCCGTGCGGCGCACGGACCGGACCGGACCCACAATCGAAGGAACCTTCGAATCAAAGATTGCTGCCAATCTCGTAATGCCGCCTTCGACGATCTCTTCATAGACGACATCGGCGTCTTGGACCCCGTACTGCGGTTGAGCCTGGGGTGTGTTGTCGATCTTGATGGTGAGCGCCGAGCGATTCTTCAGCAGTCGCTTTGGGTAGGGCAGTCCGGTGAGTGGCGCCACGGGCGGTGTTGGTCGTGGCTTCGTCGTGGTCGTGGTCGTGGGCGCCGTCGTTGAGGTGGTGGTTGTCGAGGTTGACGCCAACGTCGTGGTAGTCGTCGTCGAGTCGGCAAACGAAACGGACGCCACTGCCAAGGACGACGTGAGGCCCAGTGCCACCGCGAGGAGGAGGGGGCGGCGCATACGGAAGAAACTACAACGACGGCGTGCCCGCCACCGTGTCAGTCACAAGGCACCTCGAAAGAGAGCCGACAACGAGGTCAGGCACTCCGTCCGGGGTTAGGCGTCAAGCGCGGCTTCGACGACCTTGCCAATCTGGTCGACCTCCAGCAGAAACGCGTCGTGACCAAACCGCGATGAGAGTACATGCAGCGGTGACGCGGTGACGATGAGTTCGACGAGCTCTTCTTGCAGGTGAAGCGGGTATAGGCGGTCCGAGTCGATCCCGAGCACCGTTGTCTGCGCCCGAACGGCACCAAGCGCCGTGGGCACTCCCCCGCGGCCTCGACCCACGTCGTGATGGTTCATTGCCTCGCTTAAGACGATGTAGCTGTTCGCGTCGAATCGGCGAGCCAGCTTCTCCCCGTGGTACCCAAGGTAGGACTCGATGGCGTACAGCCCGCCCTCAAGCACGCTGACGCTGTCTTGTGCGCGGCGGGCAAATCGAGCCTCGAACTCCCCCGCGGTTCGGTACGTGATCTGTCCGAGACCTCGGGCGATCGCGAGTCCTTCGCTCGGATTCGGACCGTCGTAGTAGTCACCACCTCGAAAATTCGGATCAGCCTTGATGGCGCGGATCTGGAGCCGGCTCAGCGCGATCTCCTCGGCGGTTGACGCTGCACCGACGGCGAGCACGACCAACCGGGCGACTCGCTCGGGGTACTCGACGGCCCACTCCAGCGCACGCATCCCGCCCATCGAGCCGCCGATGACGGCGTGCCAGGCTTCCACCCCTAGCCAGTTCGCGAGCCCGACTTCAGGCGACACTTGGTCGCGCACGGTAATGCTCGGAAAACGCGACCCGAACGGCGTGCCGTCACTGGCGAGGGACGACGGACCGGTGGAGCCCTGCGCTCCGCCAAGCACGTTGGGACAGACAACGTAGAACCTGTCGGTATCGATCGCGAGACCTGGCCCGATAAGTCCGTCCCACCAACCAGGCGTCGGATGACCGGCGCTGGCATTGCCCGTCGCGTGAGAGTCGCCGGTCAGCGCGTGCTCGATGAGCACGCCGTTCGTGCGCTCCGCGTTCAGCTCACCCCACGTTTCGTAAGCGACGGTGACCTCGCTCAGATGATCGCCGCCCTCAAACGCAAAGCCTCGGCGCCCGTCGCCCCGAAAGGTCACGAAGCGCCGCGCCCCAGGCTCGTCGCCCGGCCGCCAATAGTTCTGCGCGGTCATGCTCCCTTGATCGCGCGAAATCCCGCTTCGAGATCGGCGAGGATGTCCTCAACCGACTCGATGCCCACCGAAAGACGCACGAGGTCCTCGCTGACGCCGGTCGAGACCCGCTCGTCTTCACTGAGCTGGGAGTGGGTCGTCGACGCGGGGTGGATGGCGAGGCTCTTCGCGTCGCCGACGTTCGCGAGGTGGCTGAAGAGCTCCAGACCTTCGATGAACTGGCGTCCGGCGGCGACACCACCGTTGATCCCAAAGGCCAGCACCGCACCCGCGCCACGCGGCAGGTAGCGCTCTTGAAGGTCGTGCCAGGGGCTCGATGCAAGGCCCGGATAGTTGACCCACTTCACGTCCTCTCGAGCCTCGAGCCACTTCGCGACAGTCGTCGCGTTCGCAACGTGACGCTCCATGCGAAGGCTCAACGTCTCAAGCCCCTGGAGGAAAAGGAACGAGTTGAGCGGCGCTATGGCTGCTCCTATGTCGCGCAGATACTGCAGGCGAGCCTTCAACACGAAGCGCGCAGGAAAGAGGAAGTCGGGCAGCTCGCCGAAGATGAGACCGTGATAGCTCGGGTCGGGTTCGGTGAAGGAAGGAAAGCGACCGCTGCCCTCGTAGTCGAACGTGCCGCCGTCGACGATCAGACCGCCGATGGACGTGCCGTGACCTCCGATGAACTTCGTCGCAGAGTGCACCACGATGTCTGCTCCGTGCTCGAGGGGACGGCAGAGAAACGGCGTCGCGAGTGTGTTGTCGATGACGAGGGGAATGCCGTGATCGTGGGCGACCTTTGAGACGCCTTCGAAGTTGAGGACGTCGCCCCTCGGATTGCCCAGTGTCTCCGCAAAGAACGCCTTGGTGTTCGGACGCACCGCAGCCGCCCACTCTTCGAGATCGTCGGGGTTCGCGACAAACGTTGTCTCGATGCCAAGTTTGGGCAGCGTGTAGTGAAAGAGGTTGTACGTCCCTCCGTACAGCGACGTGGACGAGACGATGTGGCCGCCGTTCTCGGCGAGGTTGAGTAGCGCGATGGTTTCGGCCGCTTGGCCCGACGAGACCGCCAATGCCGCGACGCCACCTTCGAGAGAGGCGATGCGCTCTTCGAACGCGTTCTGCGTGGGGTTCATGATGCGGGTGTAGATGTTGCCAAGCTCGGCGAGTCCAAAAAGTGCGGCCGCGTGGTCGGTGTCGCGGAAGACGTAGCTCGTCGTTTGGTAGATCGGAATCGCGCGCGCGTTCGTCGACGGATCTGGCGCGGTCCCAGCGTGAATCTGACGCGTTTCAAAACCCCACTCACTACTCATCGCAGTCTCCTTTGTGCTGTCGCTTGGCCCGTCCGTCGACATCGCGCCGACGGTCGATAGTATCCTAGAACTCTAATGGGTTTAGTCACCTTTAGAGTCGAGGCATCGCTAGCCGACGGGGACACCGAGACGCGTGCCTAACGTTGGGAGATGAGCACTGACTCCTTCGACTCGACGAATGATGGTCCTGGCACCAAAGCAGTCCACGCCGACCATGAGGCTCGACGAGGCGCGCTCGTCCCCCCAATAGTGCAGGCGACCACGTTCACCGCCGACTCGAGTGAGGAGTTTCTCGACGTCGCGAATCGCAGCTTCACGGACGAGTTCTACACGCGCTACGGAAACCCCAACCACACCCAGGTCGCCGAGGTCGTGGCTGCGCTCGAGGGCGCCGAACGGGCCATCGTCACCGCGAGCGGCATGGGCGCGCTGACGACGCTCGCCTTGAGCCTCCTCCAGCCCGGCGACCACGTCGCCCTCCAACGCACCGTCTACCCGGGAACGACGAGCCTCGTGACGGGGCTCTTGGCGCGCTTCGGTGTGACGGCGTCACTTATTGAGCAGAACGACCTCACCACGCTCAAAGACGCGCTCACGAGACCCACGCGCCTCGTCCTGCTCGAGTCGCCGAGCAATCCACTCCTGACGATGACCGATCTACAACGCTCGAGTGACCTCGCTCATGACCACGGCGCTCTCGTCGTCGTCGACAACACTGTCGCGACACCTATCAACCAGCTGCCGATCGTCCTCGGCGCTGACCTCGTCTGGCACAGTGCCACAAAGTACCTGAGCGGGCACTCCGACGTGTCCGCGGGCGTCATTGCGGGCCGGGCGGACCTCGTCGAGACGATCTGGCGGACCCACCTCGCCGTCGGCTCGGTCCTCGGTCCGTTTGACGCCTGGCTGCTGCTGCGAGGGCTGCGCACCCTCGACGTTCGCATGGAGCGTCACAACACCAACGCCCTCGCGCTCGCATCGGCGCTCGCAGAACACCCCGAAGTCCTTTCCGTCTTCTACCCGGGTCTCACGAGTCACCCCCAGCACACGCTCGCCCGCTCCCAGATGACTGGCTTCGGCGGACTGCTGTCGTTCACGCCTGCCGGCGGCGGCGCTCGGGCCGAGCGTCTGCTTGACGCGCTGCGCCTGACGACCCGCGCAGCGAGCCTGGGCTCGGTGCACTCGATCGCGACGCGTCCCGCGGCGATGTGGAGCAGCCAGCCCGCCTACGACGCGCAACACTCCGATGAAGCGACCGACGGCCTCATTCGGCTTTCGGTGGGTATCGAGTCAACGGATGACCTCCTCGATGACTTCTCCTCCGCGCTCGCTGCGACGTCGAGCAGCTAGGCCTACGCGGTGACCTTCGCCATCGCCATGGTCACGAATCCGCTGAACTGGGTCAAGCTCACGGCGGGATAGTTGCCTTCGAGGACCGCGACGACCGCCTTGTTCTTTCGAGCGATCACGTAGTCGTAGTACACCGTCAAGTGCGTGGTCGTCGTAAAGACCATTTGATAGGCGATGCTCGCGTTGCCCTGGGTCGGGAAGCTCCACTTCGTAACGGTGCCGGTGACCTCGTAGCCCTTGTAGGGGCCCGAAGGATGGTGACAGCTCGCGATCGTGCGCGCGATGTCCTTGAAAGCCCTCTTCGCGTTGGAGTACGTGGCGAGCTTCTCATCGAGGAACGGGATATCCCCCGAATGGACGAAGTAGTCCTCGGTGACATTCGTCTGCGTGACGCCCTTTGGCTCCAACAGGTTCGCGAGACATCCCGCGCCCGTGTTACCGGCGTCGCTCGCGGCGAACCAGCCCGAAGGCATCTGATTGATGCTGAGCGCCTGCGCACTCAAATTGATCGACGACGCGCCCGCAACAACCACCCCGGACGTTATGAGCACGGTGCCGATCACGGCCGCCGAGACGTTTCGTACCAGTCGACGCACGGTCCCTCCCTTGCCCTTGACGGACGCGTACGTCGGTTCGTCCGAAAGTGACGGCGGTCGCCATATTAGATACTTCGGACAGCTCTAGCGAGTGCTCTGATATGTGCAAGTCGTCACCGCCTCTAGACATGGCGGGGCCGCGATAGGTTCACAACAGCGCGAAGGGACGAACGTGAGCACCTACTACCTCGCCCTCGAACCGCCGGCACGCGATCTGGGGCGACTCTCGCTCCTCATGAGACGACTGGGCGATACGTCGCCCCTCCCCCACGTGACCGTCATCGAGCCGCCGCTTCTCTCTTGCGACCTTTCCTGGATGGATGCCGCGCGCGACGTCGCAGCCCACAGCCAACCGATCGATGTTTCGCCGGCGGAACCGCGCACGTTCGGTGACCGCGTGCTGTACCTTGCAGTTGACGCTCCAGAGCTCACCGAGCTGCGCTGCCGCCTGCTCGGGGCCATTTCGCCCGCGGGCGACGAATCGTGTGCGGGCGACCTCCGTCCGTACGTGCCCCATTTGACACTCGTCGTCGCGCGACACGGGGGTCGTCTTCCGACGTACAACACGCTTGACCCGAAGCTCCTTCACGTCGACACCTTCACTGCTTTCGAACTGACGCTCTTTCGTCACGAGGACGATCATCGCGGCTACCGCGCGTGGCGGCGCTTTCCTCTCAACGCCATCTGACCGCGCACGCTCCACCGTGCGCGCCCTTGTGACACCGCCGGTATATTGCGTCGTGTTGTGGTAATCGATGACCGTGCACCGGAGGTGTGCCATGCCAGCAAGCAAGAAAGTGACCAAGGCCGCGAGCGCAAAGAGTGCCGCGACAAAGTCTTCGCGAGTGACTACCGCTCAGAAAGACGAGCTACCGGACTCATCGTTCGCGTTCTCGAAGCAGCGCAAAGAGCCTCTGATGAACGCGAGGCACGTTCGAAACGCGATCGCGCGCTTCGATCAAGTTAAGGGCGTGACTGACGCGGAACGCGATCGTGCCTGGAAGCGAATCACGGCCGCCGCAAAGAAGTTCGACGTCATGATCTCCGAGAGCAGTTGGCGCGAGCTCGGCAAGAAGAAGGTTAAGAAGAACTGAGGCAGGCCGCTCAGAAAGTCGCCCCTCAGCGCAACCCGCAGCCGCGGCGCAGACACTGGAACTGACGACGCAGGTGTACCGTGCATCGTGATCGCCGAGCGACCAGGCGGGGTTAGGCGACGCGGTTACGCTGCGTCGGTGCCGCGCACTCGCGGCACAGGACCACCGAAGGACGAAAGGTCTTGGCTGGATCCGGTGCGCGGACGATGCGGACGACCCCAGTCCCCCGACACCCGCGCATGTGCCAGCACGCGTTGCGCGTGCACCCACAGGCCCCCGACGCCGGACGGCGGACGGTTTTTGGCGCGCTAGATGCTTCGTCTGTGGTCATGCTGGACGGTTCCCCTAGTGGCACAAGCGCTAGAGCACTCACCGACATCTCCCTCAATAGCGACGCCACAATTTTACTGAGCGACTTCGCGCGAACGTGTTTCATTTCGCAGGATTTTCGTGCCGCCAGCGAGCTTTGCGAACGGGTTGGACGCAACGCTCGACATGCTCCCGTTGGCTACGGGTCGCGAGAGACGCAGACGCGTGAGACTCTCCACAAAGCGTTCACCAGAACCCGAGAAAACGTCACCGTGAACGATGACCCCGGCCCCGGCCACGGGCACGCGCGAACAGCGAGGACCCTTACGTATGAAACACCCCAGAACGGGCTCGCGGCAAGAACGAGGGAGACCGTCGCTGACACCGCGTGACGATGGGCACGATTCACTCCCACTACCGCACAGTGACTACCGCGTGGGAGCCTTGATTTGTACGAGTGTTATGGAACTCGCTGGAAGAGGGTCGCCTGGGTGGCGTTCACGTCGGTTCCGTAGCAAGAAAGCGAGTCCAAGTACTTCAGCCACGAGTCGTCGGATGCGACCTTGTCGTTCGCGACTTCGAACGCGGCAAAGTCCTCGTACGCCGACAGCCATCCGACGCCTCCGTAGTTACCTGTCACGTTGACGTAGAACGCCGACGGCCTGCCGGTGATCGACTCGAACTTCTGAGCGATGGTGACGCCCGACGTGACTGCCTCGACGGCCTTGCCAACGGCAGAGACCGCCCGGACGGTAGCGACCACGTTCGTCGACGCGAGGTCCCCTTCGGTCAGGTACAGCGACTGATAGAGCGTGTCGTCAACACCGTTGGGCATGTACTGGATACCCTCGACGACCAGTTCAACGTAGTGCTGGTCGCCAGTGAGCCGTCGCATCGCCGCATCCAGTGACCCAAGGTCGTTCCACCACGACGTCCAGGTCATCGTGCCTGCAGCCGACGAATACACGGTCACCCACAGACCAACGTCATTCTCAATGATCTTGCTCGCGTGATCGCGGATGGCGGCGGCCCATTGCGCGCCCTCAACACCCCTCGTGAGGCGACCCTGTCTCGTGAACAGATACATCGTTCCTCCCCTCGCGCCGCGTGGTTCGCGAGACGCAGGGCGGACCGTAACATACATTTCGTAGATTTGCTTGGGACGCCTCCGCGATGCCGGTACGCGAGCTACTCGCCCGTCTCGCCGTCGATGGCCTCGCGCAAGAGATCGGCGTGGCCGTTGTGGCGCGCGTACTCCTCGATCATGTGACACAGAATCCAGCGGGCGCCCGGCACCGGGCCGCTCTCTGGGACTTTGCGCGCGAGTTGACCCAAGGTGTCTTCTGCGAGGAACTCGGCGAGGTTCGTTCGAGATCGCTCAACATTCTCTTCCCACAGACTCCTCAACTCCTCAGGCGAGTCGTTGGCGGCCGAGTGCCACTCCCAATTGGGATCTGCCTGCCAGTCAACGATGCTCCACGGGACGGAATGGCCCCTACCCATGAGCCACTCCGTGAACCAGTAGTCCTCGACGAGTGCCAGGTGCTTCATCATTCCGCCCAGCGTCATGGAAGAGGCGGCGATCGTCGCGGCGAGACCACGGGCGTCGAGCCCCGCTGTCTTCCAGGCGAAGGTGGCGCGTTGATAGTCGAGAAAACCCAGCAGCGTCGCCGGTTCGTCCCCGGTCTCGGGAGGATCGGTACGACCGTGACTATCGATTGTTGTCATGACGCGAAATCCTAGAACGCGAGTGTGCCAGCACCACGTCGAGACGCCGAGCAGTCTCGACGCACGTGTGGGCACCAACGGCGACGCCACCCCTTTCGTCCATTCGCCAGTGTTCCCATAGCTGAACTTCTGAGAATCCCCAGCGACCGAAGTGGCCCGAGCCGAAGGCAACCCTGCACTCACCGAATCGTCTAAGGCCCCTCTTTGCCCAGGTGGCGGCGCCTAGGAAACCCGAGATAGCCGCCGCCATGGGTTACCGTTTGGATAGTGAACGATGTCGGGTGACATCAAGCGACAGATTGAAACTGTGACTCAGAACACTCCATTCGACGCCAGACAACGGACTCGCGTGCTCGCCGAGCTGCCCGACCCCACGCTCATCTTGGGCGCCGACTTCAACCTTCTGTGGGCAAACCACCAGGCTGAAGAGGTCTTTCAAGTGAGCGTCGCCGAGACGCTTGGCCGTTCCGTCGTCGAGCGCATCCATCCCGACGACCTCGAACTGGCATTTCGCTCGTTCGAATCGGTCCAGGACAGGGAGATTGGCAACTCCATCGAGATTCGCGCGCTCACGGGCACGGGCTGGCGGCTCTTCGAGGTGGTGGGGCGCACCGTCAACTGGTTCAGCCGGGGCGCAGTCCTGTTCACCTTTCGCGACCTCACCGAACGACGGCGCTTTGAAGTCTCGAGCAATGACGTCGCGCGATTTCGCTCTCTCGTTCACTATTCGAACGCCATCGTCTTGCTCGTCTCAAGTTCGGGAATCGTCGATTCGGTGTCGGGGGCCATCACCCGCAACTTGGGACTCGATCCCGAGTTCGTCGAGCGCCAGCCGCTGCGCTCGATCGTTCACGTCGGGGACTGGCCGATTCTCCAATCCGCCATGGATCAAGCCCTTCTCGGCGCGCACTCGGCGGCGCCGGTCACGTGCGTCGTTCGTCTGAGCCGCCACAAGTCCGACACGCCCGTTGCCTACGAGCTCTCGATCGTCAATCTTTTGGACGACACGACGGTCGAAGGGATCATCGTGACCGCGCACGACGTTTCCACGCGAGCGCTGGCAGAATCTGAACTTCACGGCGCGATGCGCGAGCTGCGCGAGACCACATCCTTGTTGCACGCGACGCTAGAGTCAACGGCCGACGGCATCCTCGTAGTCAGTACAGACCGTCACGTCACGAGCGTGAACAGTCAGTTCCTGCGCATGTGGCACCTCGACGAGAACTACATCACGCTCGGGACTGACCGTCTTCTCCTCGCAGCCGTCATCGACCAAGTGAAGGAGCCCAACCGGTTCCTTGCTCGGGTGGAGGAGCTCTATCAGTCACCTCAGTCCGAGAGTGACGACACGGTCGAGTTCAGCGACGGACGGATCTTTCGGCGACTCTCCAAGCCGCAGTACATCGACGGCAACGTCGTCGGCCGCGTCTGGAGCTTTATCGACATAACAACGCAGAAGAGCTTGGAAGCCGATCTCGAGCGAATGGCCTTCTACGACGATCTCACGGGTCTCGCGAATCGCGCGCTCTTTAACGATCACGTGGGCCAAGCCCTTGCCCGGGTCGAGCGAAGCGGCAAGTTTGTCGCGATTCTCTACCTCGACCTCGACAATTTCAAAACCGTGAACGACAGCCTCGGCCACTCCATCGGCGACGGGTTGCTCAAAGCCGTCGGCGCTCAGCTCGTGGGATGCCTACGGCGATCCGATACGGCGGCGCGCCTCGGGGGTGACGAGTTCGCGATTCTCGTCGAAGACATGGACAACCGACACGAAGCGTTGCAGCTCGCCGATCGGGTGATGGCGAGCCTACGCGAACCGATGCTCGTCGGTTCGCATCGCGTGTCGACCACGGCCAGCATTGGCGTCACGTTTGGTGCCGCCGGGAACACCAGCGAGCAACTCCTGCGCGACGCAGATCTCGCGATGTATCGCGCGAAGTCGGAGGGCAAGGACCGATACGAGGAGTTTCAGGATCATATGCACACCGCGATGCTGGCCCACCTCGAGCTCGAGGCGGACCTGCGACGGGCGAAACTCCTCGAGCAACTGACGGTCTACTACCAACCGATCATCGACCTCTCCTCGAGGACGCTGATCGGCTTCGAGGCCCTTGTGCGCTGGCGCCATCCGGTACGAGGGCTCTTGCCCCCGTCCGAGTTCATCACTCGAGCCGAAGAGCTCGGCGTCATCTCGGGGATTGACTACTTCGTGTTGGACGAGGCGTGTCGTCAGTTCAGCCAGTGGAGCACGGACGGACTCGGAACGAACGACCTCCTCATCAACGTCAACGTGTCGGCGAGCGAGATCGCGGATCCAGCACTCGCCGATCGTGTCGGCGCGGTCTTGCGGGCCCGAGCCTTCGATCCCGCGCGGCTGGTCCTCGAGATCACCGAGAGCTCCATCATGACCAACGTGCGCGGAGCAGTCGCCAATCTTCGGGCGCTCAAGAATCTGGGTCTCAGCCTCGCCGTCGACGATTTTGGCACGGGTTATTCGTCGCTTTCGCATCTCAGCACGCTGCCCATCGACATGCTGAAGATCGACCGATCGTTCATCGACGCTGGCCATCACGTTGAGGGCCGGCCCGATATTGCACGCGCGATCGTCCAATTGGCTGAGACGCTGCAACTGCGCACGATCGCCGAAGGAGTCGAAACCGAACAGCAGGTCGACTATCTGATCAGCATCGGATGCCGATGGGCGCAGGGATACCACCTCGGCCGACCGCACGATGCGAGGGCCACCGAAGTGCTTCTGCGCGGAGGTCTTGGAAAGGCCTGATCGTCTCAGACGGCTTCTTTCAATCCACTGTGAGCCGTTGCCGCGCGCGTGCTTCGCGATCAGTCTTCGTCTCGAAGCTAGTTGATCAGTTATGGCCTACGTGCCACTTCGAGCAGGTGGCGCACTGGTAGACCCCCATCGAGACGCCATCGCGCTGTGACATGACCTGTGCGCGCGCCGCGGCTTCCTCTCGGGTCGCGAAGCCTTTCTTCGGTAGACCTCGCGACGTCGTGTGCGAGCTTCTTCCACGACGCAGCGACGTACCGGCTCCCCGGCGCCGGTCGCCGTGGCGAGTCGACCACGAGAGCACTGCAGCGACCACGAGCACAGCGATAACCAATACAGCGAGCGCGCTCACCGCCACTTCCCGCGCTCGCGAAGAACGTCGTTTGACGCGTGCGTCGTGGTCGCGCCACCGCTCAGATCTCGTTGCGCGTACTTCACGTACCAAATGTTACGGGTGGCCCGGACGCGGGCCTCTCGCGACCAGGCGCGCGTCAAGCCTGGAGATCTCCCGGGCCGGCCGGGACGTCGACCGCGTGCTCGCGCAGCGCGTCGAGAGGCACGATGTCAAGAGCGCGCTCGTGCGTCGAGGCGAGGACCACGTACGCCGCCGCCCCGTCACGATGCGCGCGAAGCCAGTTGGCGGCGGTGACGCACCACCGGTCGCCTGGAACGAGTCCTGGAAAGTGGTACTGAGGCATCGGCGTGGTGAGGTCGTTGCCGATTCCTCGCTGGTGTGCCAGGAATTCGGCCGTGACCACGGCACAGATGGTGTGGCTCCCCAGGTCCTCCGGCCCCGTCGTACAGCACCCGTCGCGAAAGAAGCCCGTGACGGGGTCGGTGCCGCAGGACTCCAACACTCCACCTAACACATTGCGATCAACCATGTACGTAGTATCGCCGAGAATCACTGTTGCGCATCGCCCTAACATCCCCCTTTACGTCTCGAAGAAGAATGCGTGAACGGCTGGCACCAGACCACTTCACCTTCGTAACCGGAATCGATGACAGTACTCTTGGCCGATGGATCCGCGAATGGAAGCCAACCGCGCCAATTGGGACTCTCGCGTCGAGATTCACGCCCGCTCGCGTTTCTACGACGTCGAAGGCTGGCTTCGCGATGCGCCGGGCCCGCGAGCTCGAGAGGTTGAGGCGCTCGGTGATCTGAAGGGCATGACGCTCGTGCACTTGCAGTGTCACCTCGGCATGGACACCTTGACTTGGGCCCGGGCCCGAGCCATCGTCGCCGGTGTCGATTTCTCTCCCGTGGCAGTTGACGAAGCGAGGTCACTGTCTCTGCGCGCAGGACTCTCCGACCGATCGACCTTCGTCTGTGCCAACGTGTATGACGCTCCTTCCGCGCTCTCGGGCGCTCGCTACGACGTCGTCTACGTCAGCCTCGGTTCGCTTCACTGGCTCCCCGACGTTGCTGCGTGGGGAGGCGTCGTTGCACAGCTTCTTGCGCCCGGTGGTCGGCTCTACCTTCACGACGTTCACCCGTTTGCGGCGTGTTTCGACGATGACGCCAAAGAGGTCTCCTACCGCTCTTTCGAGGAGCCGGACGATCCTCTCGTCTACGACACCACCGCAACGTACACGGATGGCGGAGAACTGAGCGAGGCCACAAGGGGTTTCGAGTGGAACCACTCGATTGGCGAAGTCGTAATGTCGCTAGTCTCACGCGGCCTTGTGCTCGATTCCCTCGTCGAGCACGACTGGACAGTGTTTCAGCAGTTCCCGTGGCTCGTTGAGAGCGACGCGCGCGTGCTCAGAGTCCGACGAGTCGTCCTCGGATTCCGCTCTCGTTCACCATCCTCGCTCACTCTCAACGCCTGCCTGAAGAATCGAGTAACCCGACCCACGCCTGACGCAGGACGAGACGAACCGACGGACCCGGGCGAGCCCGCACTGAGTGTCGCCCTCCGGGGCCGCGGGTCCAGGGAGGGACGAACCCGCGGACCCCGGAGGAGACTCGAAGTCCACTACGGGAGGGCGGGAACCTTCGCAGCGAGCATTGTCGTGAACTCCTGGAGCCAGTTCTGAATAGCGCTCACCTCTTGGATTGCGGCAATGGTCGACGCGGTCCCACAGAGCGGCGTGCCGGCTAACTCTGTGCACACCGGCGGGAGAAGCGACGAT
Source organism: uncultured Acidimicrobiaceae bacterium (assembly GCA_963724865.1). GTDB lineage: Bacteria > Actinomycetota > Acidimicrobiia > Acidimicrobiales > RAAP-2 > RAAP-2. The sequence goes on from CAVRWO010000020.1 coordinate 186,400, forward strand.
GTCGTCGGGAGGGATGGCAGCAGCGAGGACAGTGTCGGGATCGCCGGAAGTGATGGCAGCAGCGACGACAGTGTCGACAGGCCACTCGAGCTGGTCGCCGCGGGGGTCGTCGTCTTCGACGACGCTCCTGCGCTGGCAACACCAACGCCGAACACGCCGAGTGATAATGAAGCACCTATCAGTGAAGCGGCTAGTACACGGTAACGTCCACGCATATTGTCTCCTTGCCGGTTGCGATCTACAACCTCAAAAAACGCTAAGCGTCCTCACTTACGTGATTCAAAAAGAGCAACGAATTGTTTAGGACTGACACACTGATCGAAGACCCTTCTGCCAACGTCACTTTCGAGGATCGATGGCGAAGAGTGCACTTTACGATCTGCGTTCTCATGAAACTCACATGCTGATGCGCGGCGAGGAGGCCATCGATTCAAGCGTCCCACGCATCGCGAACCTCGTCGCCATGACTTGAGATTTAACACTGAACAACGTGCTTCGGGCTAGCTGCCTTCGGGCCAGTGACTGCTCACCGTCCGCGATCGCCCCATTGGCGGTTGATAATGAATGGAAAGTAGTCCACACTCGAAGAGTGCCTTCGCCCATGATCGTGCTGAACGGAGCCAGCAGCAGCGGGAAGTCAACGATCGCACGAGCACTTCAGTGCCTCTGGCCGCGTCCCCTGGTCCTTACGGGAATCGATACCTTTATTGCCGGATGGCCCGAGAGCCACATCACGTTTCCCGGGGAAGAGGGATCAGCTGCCGCGCCGAGCGCGGGCATACGCATCGTTCCCGGCCTCGGCCCGGCTCCGTCGTGGGTCCCCGAATTTGGCGCGGACTTCCATGCCCTGATGCGACTCGCGCACGAGTCGTGGGCCCTGCTCAGTCAAGGCGGCGTCAACCTGGTCATCGACCATGTCCTTATCGACCCGATCTTGCGCACACAGGCTCGAGATGCTCTAGGGGGTGCGTTCTGGGTTGGGGTCATGTGCGATGTCCCCGAATTAGTGAGGCGCGAGACTGCTCGAGGCGATCGGCACATCGGTTTCGCTTCGGGTACGTCCGCCGTCGTTCACCAAGAGATGGTCTACGACATCGTCATCGACACGACGTCAAACTCATCCGAACTGCTGGCGCGTCAGATCTACGACGCCATCACGGCAAGCTAATGGAGACCCTTGTTCAAATGCGGTAGTGGCAACCTGGACATTGAGCACCCTGGCGTCTGCAAACTGGACCTAGGACGCAAATAGTCTCCAGTGTCCCTCGGAGACAACCTCTGCGGTACCGTCGACCACTTTGAGGGCAGTCTCATCGTCAATCGCGTACGCCGGACCCGGTATCCCGGCGGCCCATTTTTCTGCCTCGGACATCGAATTGCCTGGCATGTTCTCGTGATCGAGGTGGGGGAACATCGAAAACTCAACCAGTCCCAGCGTTCTATCGCCACCGGCGGGCGGCCTCCAACGGACGAAGTCCTCTCCGATGTTGGGTGCCATCACCATGCTCCCGGCGCTCAGTCCCACGTAGACCGTCTCGTCCAGCGTTGGCAAAAGGTCCGCTAGCCCGGATTCGCGAATCCAGTGGCACAGATACATGGGATCGCCGCCCGCCACCAGCAGGACGTCGCTCTGACGGACCCTCGAAACCCAGTTACCTTGATCGATGCTGGGCAGCGCGGTGAGCTCCAGCACTCCCAAGGACTTCCAGCCCAATTCGCACATGGGCGTGCGCGGCTCGTTTCCACTGATGAATCGCCATGCATTGCCGGCAAAGTCAGTATTGGCGTGCATGGCGGTCGGAATGCAGAGGGCGTTGGACTCGCCAATCGGTTTGCCCAGAAGGTCGACCAGCGCGTCGGAGATGCTCACGTTCTTGACGCCTGCGGAGGTAAGAAGAAGCTTCATACGGCCTTTCGTAGATGATGTGGCGGCCCGATCAGAGGACTCTCCAAACGACCGGGACCCTAGATGCTAAATGCGCTGCAACTTCGCCGACAAGCCGAAGTTGAGTTCCGACGATCCCGCAACCGCGTCACCAATCACATCAGAAACGTGGCGCCACTGATCTTCCCGTCCTTTACGCGATTGACGACTGCGGCGTGAAGCTGCCGCGGAAAGCCTTCCACGTTGACGCCGTCGATGAGCTCCTCATCGATGACGTACTCTCCAAAAGCGATCCGCGTCGGAATCTCCACTTTTAGGTCCGGACTGTCGCGAAACAACGGCTCGTAGAACTCGTGCATTCCTTGCAGGCCTTGCACGAGGACATTCCCATCGGCATCCTTGATGACCACGTCCGCAGCGTAGAAGTCGAGGAAGGCATTCAGGTCGCGCTTCCGGTACGCGGCGATCTCGCCATCAATGAGGTCGGTTTCCTTGGACATTGCACTCCTCTGTTTGAGACGGATCGTCAGCGCCTAGAACCTCAACCGCTCCCCCGCGGTCTGTCGGCTGTGCGTCACACTACTCACGGTCGACAAAGTGCGCTTATGAGGCGCTCGAGGTTCTGGCAACCATCTGACCAGAATCAAGGTCGCGCTAGAAGAGACTGTCGTTCTCATTCAGTACGAGGTTTGTTCACGCTTTCCTCTCTTGATTGATGGGCCCGCGACGGTCCCGCTTATGGGGTCTGCGAGCGACAGCGCGACGTTCCGGCGTCTCGACGCGTTGCTTCGACTCTCACGAGCACAATGAGTGAAGTTGATGTAGCGTCCGACACTGTGCCCGCGACCGTCGAGCACGCGCAAGGGGGAAACATGTACTTATTCACCAGGCAGGCTCGGCTGACCGGACTTGACGCGGCGCCGTGGGCTATCGCGATCGGAGCGGCCGCCGCTAAAGCCGCAGGCAGTGACGTAACGGTGTGGTCTCGAACGATGTCTCCCGCATATGGCTCCGTCGTTTGGAGCAGCTTTTGGGAGGACTTGTCAACGCGCGAAGCGGCCTTCGAGGCGCTTTCAAAGGACGCTGACTATCTCGCACTTGCGGCCGAAGGACAAAAGTTCCTCGCGACGGGGATTGACGACTCGCTGTCTGAGATCGTCTACGCCGGTGTCGGCGGCGGTGCCGACGCCAAATACGTCAGCGTCGTGCAGTCCGCGTGCGCAAACGGCAGCGTGGTTCGTGGCATGGCGACAGGCGTCGAGATTGCGCAGAAGGCAGAAGCCATCAGCGGTCATTCGACTGCCTTCACGGCCCGAACCACCGGCACGTGGGGTGGCGTTGGATGGATCACCGGCTACGAGAGCATCGCGGCCTTCGAGGCGGCCCAAAAGAAACTAAACGCCGACATGGGTTGGCTCGAGTACCTCGACGGGGCCACCAACTGTTACTCCGCTGACCCAAGCGTCACATACTCTCTGCTCTACTCCAGGATCGGATGACCCAACTGCGCACGACGCACGGGCGCCGGACGGCGGCCGAAACGAGCGTTGATCCGAGATCGAGGTTTTCGTTTCAAAGATTAGGGTACGACGATGAAACCGCAATGTTGCGCTCCCCCGCTGCCATTGCGAGTCAACTGTCGAGCAACGAATCGAAGCGTCGTGGTTTAGGAAACGAGGTTCGACCACATCGAATCAATCAACGAAGAAGAGTCCTGCGGTTGACGCGGTCATAGGTTGGTACATCGTAATCTTCGAGTACGCCGTCGTGGTCAGCCTGATGCTGGTCGCGAGCGTCGTCTTAGTGCGGACGCTGGTCAACTTCTCGCACAGCTGGGGCGGAAACTCGAACGCGATCGTGGCCGCCATCGACGGCATCCTCGTTGTCGTCATCCTGATTGATATCGCTCATACAGTCTTCGGTCACGTGCGAACATCCGTCTTTCCGGTGCGGCCCTTCCTTGTGATCGGTATCCTTGCTGGCGTTCGAGATATCTTGAGCGCCTCTGCGCGACTGACCTTCAGCAATGTCCTTACACACACCGCGTTTAACGACACGCTAATCTCGCTTGCCGTGGGCGTTGGTGTCGTCGTTTTTCTCGTCATCGGCTTGCTCATCTTCCGCTTCGCTCACGGCCAAGATGAAAAGAGCGACGTATGACGTCCTCACGCGTCTCTTGCGCGGTGGCCGTCACGTGGGGTCGCGCTGTTAAATGGACCCGTGGACCGCGAATGAGGCTCGCGAACGGCGACCTTCAAGGATCCCACCGGGCACATCTGGGAGATGGCGTGTTAGGCCTCAGAGGTATCTGAGCTAGGCACTGTCTGCTGCCTCGATCAGATGACAACCGAGATTTGTCAATCTGGTGTCGGCAAGCTAATGCGCGTCCGATTTCAGAGGCACAGCTCTGACCCTCACCGATTGACAACGTCCTCGTCGGCAACTAAGACGATGGCATTGCACAAGAGGAGGTCAGAATGTCTGGATTAACTCGCAAAAGTCTGAACTCACCCGACGAAACCCGACCGTTTCAAGACGGAACAGGTCAACTCGAGGTCGTGTTCGCAGATGCGGGCGCGGTAGGACGCGCCACATTCTTGCCCGGCTGGAAATGGTCGGAGCACGTGAAGCCAATCGCGAAGACCGAGAGCTGTCAAGCTGCGCACACCGGCTACTTCATCTCTGGTCAGATGAAGGTGGTCATGGATAACGGCGAAGAGATGGAGTTCGGTCCCGGTGACTTTGCGGTCATGGCTCCTGGGCACGACGCATGGGTCATAGGAAATGAGCCGTGCGTAGTGATCGATTGGCAGGGCTACGCCGACTACGCCAAAGGTTGATCGAATCCACTTCTTTGACAAGGCTCGCTAGACGCTGAATCTCGGGAGAGCCACCGAGGTGCGATGGATCGCGTCGTTCAGGTGGTCGCGTAGCGGCCGGTAGTTACGTGTGAGGCACACGGGGTCCCATAGCCCCGCCTTCGTTAGAGCCCGAGTGGCAGGATGTGCGGATGCTTGAGCAGCGTATCGAAGTCCAACGATCCATCCCCGTCCCGCCAGACGTCATCTTTTCGGTGTTGTGCGATCCCGACGGGCACGTCCAGATCGACGCATCGGGCATGTTGATGAGCGCAGAAGGAGCTCCCGTGACCCAGGTTGGAGACGTCTTTCTCGTGCACATGAATCGCGAGTCTCTGAACGATGTTCCCCTGGGCCAGTACACAGTCTCCATCCGAATTACGGCGTTCGCCAAGGACCGAGAGATTGCCTGGACGATCGAGCACCCCTTGATCGATCCACCGATGGCCTACGTCTACGGTTATCTGCTCGAGCCCGTCGAATTGGGAACATTGGTGACCAGTTTCTACGACTGGTCACACGTGCCCGAAGTGCACCGATCGCGCATCAACTTTCCGGTGATACCGGAGTCGACGATGCGTGCCACGCTCGGCATCCTGGCGCGCACTGTAATTCGAGAAAACATGAAATAGCCGAAGACTTGCCATATGTCGATAACGGAATATATATTGGAACCGTGGCCCGCTCTTCCACGACATCAGACGTCTTCAACGCAATCGCCGAAGCGCGCCGTCGCGAGATCCTCGATGCCCTGATCACCGGGGAGAAGGCGGTCGGAGAGATCGTGGGCGAACTCTCGATGTCCCAGCCTCAGGTTTCAAAACACCTGCGGGTGCTCAATGAGGTGGGACTCGTCAGGTGCCGAGCGGAGGGACGTCGCCGGCTGTACCGCCTGGAACCCGCGCACTTACGTCCCTTGCATGAATGGTTGACCAAGTACGAGCGGGCCTGGAATGACCGACTTGATCGAATGGATGTCTATCTCGAAGAACTACAACAAGGAGAGCAGAAATGACACACAGATGGCTTGGACCCGCAGTCGTACAGTTCCCGAGCGATCTCGAAATTGTCCTCACCCGAGAGTTCGACGCGCCCATTGAACTCGTCTTTGACGTATTGACGAAACCAGAACACGTGCGCAGATGGTTCGCTCCCTTCGAGGACAAGATGACGATCTGCTCGATCGACCTGCGCGTCGGAGGGAACTACCACCAGGTCTTCGTGACAGAAGACGGCACCGAGTGCTCGTTCCGAGGGACTTACCTCGAGGTCGAGGCCCCACGGCGAACCGTCGCGACGTGGCAGTTCGAGGGCTGGCCCGATACGGAGGCCGTTGAAACGACTGATCTCGTCGAGACTGACGGTGTCACCAAGATGACCCTCAATCTGGCGTTCCGCGACCAGGCCGGCCGTGACCATATGAGCAAGACCGATGGCTTCGAAGACACCTCTGACAAGATGGAGGCTTACCTGAGGTCACTCGTGGATCCGGGTGAGTCGGTCTCTGCCTAGCTGAGGTTCGAGCCAGATTTCATTCCAGTTGACGTAGATGAGCGGTCGCGTGATCCTTTGGACCTGCCACATGCCCAAGCGTTGGGGAGCGTTCTCTGTCTAGAGTCGCAGGGGAATGCATCGACTCACTTCTAGGGGCCTCTAGACACATCGGGAGCATCAGTGACAGTTACTCACCGCTTCGTTCAGACCAATGGCATCAACATGCACATCGCCGAGGCTGGTGAGGGCCCCCTGGTTGTCCTACTCCACGGTTTTCCCGAATCGTGGTACTCCTATCGCCATCAGCTCGAAGCGCTCTCCGCCGCTGGCTATCACGCGGTAGCTCCCGACCAGCGAGGATACGGTGAGACCGATTCCCCTGAAGAGATCGAGAAATACACACAGCTTCACCTGGTGGGCGACGTGGTTGGTCTGCTCGCCAGTCTGGGCGAAGATGAGTGCGTCGTCGTCGGACATGACTGGGGATCACCCGTCGCTGCGAACTTCGCCGTACTTCGGCCAGGCCTCGTGCGAGGAGCCGTCCTGCTCAGCGTTCCGTACGTACCTCGAGGAGACGTCGACTCTCTCACGAGGCTCACTCAGACCCTCGGACCGAACAACTACCACGTACGGTTTCAAGAAGTCGGCCGGGCTGAGGCGGTCATGGAAGCCGACCTTCGTGGGTCGCTGCTCTCTTCTCTCTACGGTCTGTCAGGCGATGCCCCACTGGTCAACGATCCCGGACTATCAGAACGACAGGTGAAGATCCCCGAGGGTCCCCTGCCCACATGGCTCACCGAGGAAGACGTCGATTACCTAGTCAGTCGCTTTGAGCGATCTGGGCTACGCGGACCCATCAACTGGTACCGGAACTCGATGGCAAACTGGGAACTCATGGCGACGTGGCACAATGCCGTTCTCCTGCCTCCTTCTCTCTTTATCGGTGGCGATCGCGACATCGTCTATCGGTGGCCTGGCGTTGCCCACGTCGTCGAGGCGCTTCGTCAATATTCGATGCCAAACTTGACAAAGGCGGTCGTGCTCGAAGGTTGCGGTCACTGGACTCAGCAGGAGAGGTCTGACGAAGTCAACTCACTCCTCATCGAATTTCTCGCTGGGCTCCCCCGCTAGACGGCAAAACCGGAACGCCGAGGCCACAGTCCGGTCTACACGGGCAGTTCCGTCAGCCTCAGTAAAATGGGTCGATGGGAAGAGCAGCCGTTGTGCTCTATGTGGTCGCGCTGGTGGCCGTCGTTGTCAGCGTCGACATCCTTTTCTTCAGACACCACTTTTTGGGCCGGCTTCTTGCAAACGTCGGAATCGTCCTCGTGTTCGCTGCGTTCTATCTGACATACCTGAAGCACAAATGAGCACGGCCGCTGGGGCATGGCCCACCCAGCCACGATCGGGCAGCGCTGACCAGTTCGACTCGATGAATCTCGGTTGATCAAGGGGCGCTTACGTGGCCGAAGATCCTCCTCCCACGACGCAGCAGTGATCGGCCACAATCAGTCTTCTTCGGAGCGCAGGTTCTTGAGCTCAAGGTCAGCCGATCGCAGACGAGCGGCCAATGCTGCCAATATCTTCATTGCTATGAATGGGGATGTCTCAATCAAGCGAACAAACTCTCTTCGTTCGAACACCGTGACGGTCATGTCAGTATCGGCGATCACCGTCGCGCTCCTGCGAGCTCCATCAAGAAGTGACATCTCGCCGAAGAGGTCACCGGGGCCGAGGTTCGCAACTTCAACTTGATCGCCGATGGTGCAGTGCGCGGTGCCAGAGACAATCAGGAACGCCTCTTGGCCGATCGCTCCTTCTTTTGTCAGAACCTCACCGGCAACAATCTCCAATGTGACGCCAAGAGCCGCTACCGACTTCAACTCCTTTCGAGAAAGTCCTGCGAAAAGAGGCCGTTGAGCCAGCATTTCGACTCCTTCTGGCGGAATGCGCATGGTCCCTCCCCCGCGTGAACTGCTTCGCAACTTTTCCTGAGCGTAGTTCGCCTGCGGCGATCCGAGCGGACTCAGTCGGTGATGAATGTCGCAGCCGATGTGAACAATCCGCCCTAGCCGCTGCAACCTTTGAAGCCGAGTCGTACGATTTGGTCCCATGAGCCTCCCATCAGTTCGGGTGCGGACCGCCCTCTTCGTTGCTGTCGGTGCACTGTGCCTCGGTGTGAACTTCGGCACCCTTCAGGTTGGTGCTTCCACGAAGACATCCGGGAGCATCGGTGGTGTTCTGAAGGCAAACGAGGCAGGCGTTACTGGGCCACACGCTCTCATCGTTGCGAATCTCGTTGGCATCTACAAGACGACGGACGCGGGACGACATTGGACGAACATCACGCCGCCGTTGATCTCTTCGCAGCCTGAGATTCTGTCCCACCTCGTGAGCATCGTCTCGTTTGGCAACGAGCGCATATGGCTCGAGTGCGAAGGTGACGCTCGCTTCGATTTCATCCCTTACACGTGGAACGGCGGCACGACATGGAGAACGAGCGTGCTTCCGAGCGATGTCGACAACCCAGCCGCACTGCAGTTCACGGGTGCTGAGGACGGTTGGGCCACCGCCAACGTCGGAGCATCTCCCCAGCGAGTGGCCGTCCGGACGGTTGATGGCGGCGATGCGTGGGTCCTCGCTTCGAAGCGGACGGCTCCGAAGCCACCCGTATCGGGCCAACGTCCCTCCGACGTCAAGCAACGCGTCCCTGTTGGATTTACGATCGTCCGCACTTATCGTGCGAGCCGGGTCTTGAGTTGGGCGCTGGCGGCGACTGCCGCCGGTGGTACGTATCTGCTCGAGACAACTGATGGAGGGAGTGTGTGGAAGACGGTCTCGCTTACTTGATTTGCAAGAGAATGAGAGGGGATTGACGTTGACAGCGCTCTTGAAGATGACGCATAAATCAATCGGGGTCGAGGTCCGTCGCGGCCCGTACGACATCGTCGTTGATGGTCAGAGTGTCGGATCGGTCGCAATGAACAAGACGATTGAGATACCGATCGAACCTGGACGTCACAGTCTGCAGATTCGCAGTGGCCGTGACTCGAGCCGGACTCAAGCCTTCGAGGCCGCCGATGGTGAAACCGTCGCCTTCCGATGCACCGGAAAGAGTTTCCTACCGATCTTCCTCGCGTCCTTCATCGTTCCCAGCCTGGCGCTCCGGCTCCGCCGTGAAGCCGATGGTCGACCCCGTTGATGACACCGTCATTTCCACGTTCCCGAGAGTTCGACGCTTAGGTCGAGGCAAGAAGCCTGACCTTGAATGGCCAAGTATCCGATGGGCACGGTACTCCCGACGCAGTGCCAGAATCGCCGCGTCTCGATTCAAGAGCGGGAGAGTTCGTCACCGAGACGCTGCTCGAGTACGACGGAGGTCGCCAAGTAAGCGTCTACCTCCCCCGAATGAGCCCGAGGCGGTCGTATTCGCCGGTGACGGTTGGGAGTTCTCAAAGTGGGGTCAGCTCCTCGAAACGGCTGATGTGCCGTCCACAATGATCGTTGGCGTACACGGGCTGTCTGAAGAGATGCCGCGACTCTGTGAATACTCGTCGATCTTCGATGCGGATCGGTTCGCGGCACACGAGGAGTTTTTCGTCGAGGATGTCCGCCGATGGGTGGAGTCGCGTTTTGGAGTCGCGCTCTCGCCCGAACGCACCGCGGTGTTCGGTTACTCGGCTGGCGGAGAGCTCGCGCTCGCGCTTGGGCTTCGCCATCCAGACATCTACGGTGCGGTCTTCTCTGGCTCGCCCGGCGGGGGTTACAAACCGACTTGCGAATTACCGAGTTCGCTTCCGCGCGCGTACCTTTTCGGCGGCACGCGGGAGCCGTTCTTCCTCGCCAACGCGAACCGATGGGCAGTCGCTCTGCGCGAGGCCGGTGCGGACGTCGTGATGAATGAGCAGGACGTGTCGCACGGGGCCGACCTGTGGCGCGCGGAATTCGCGCCAATGCTGGCGTGGGCGTTTGGACGATGAAGCACGTTGACCAAATGGGCGGGCCTGTCTTGCTGTTGGCCCGCCGAAAGCCAGGGCTGTGGGTGAGCGGCATCCGTGACGCGGTACCTTACAACGAGTGTCCTTGTTGCCCCCCACACTGCACACCTCGCGTCTGCGACTGCGTCCCTTCAACGACTCGGACGCCAACGCTCTCTTCGCCCTGCACAGCAACGCCCATGTAATGCGCTACTGGGACGCGCCACCCTGGAGCGAACGTGCGCGCGCGGAGCGATTCATAACGACTTGCCGTGAGGTGGCCGAAGCGGGTACCGGGACGCGTCTCGCCGTGGACCGCATATCCGACGGGTCGTTCATCGGCTGGTGCAGCTTGACCCGGTGGAACCCGGAGTACCGGAGTGCGTCGATGGGCTACTGCTTCAACGATGCAGCCTGGGGCCACGGCTACGCGACTGAGGCCGCGCGCGCTTTGCTGCAGTGGGCATTCGACACGCTTGAACTGAATCGAGTCCAGGCCGAGACCGATACGCGCAACGCGGCATCCGCTCGCGTCCTCGAGAAGCTCGGATTCGTGCGGGAAGGGACGTTGCGGGAAGACTGCGTCGTCAATGGCGAGGTCTCGGACTCGTGGGTGTACGGCCTCATTAAGCGGGAGTGGTAGCGCAATGGGTCACGATGTTCCCTGACCGCACCGACTAGAGGGTCGAACCTCGCTGTATTCGCGCCTGGTCTTCTATGTCTGCTCCGCTCATGAGGTGTATGGCGTGCAGACGTGCAAGCGCCCGAGCGTGGTCTGTGTAGTCCGACGTCGTGACGAAGAGTTTCAGTTGCGTCTGGTGGTGCAAAGGATTTGCTTAGCCAAGGTTACAAACCTGTGCCGTCACACGCACCCAGGCCCCAACCCTTGACCAAAACAAGCCTGAGCGTTAGCATCCGCCTCGACGGCCTCGGGGAGGGAGGAACTGCGTTGGAAGCGAGTTGTGGCACCGCCGCAGCGCCCCGAAGTGTCAAGACTGGTCTCCCCTTAGCCAGATGGGCTGGGGCGCTCCTGGCGTCGGCGATGACAGTAACGCTCTTCACTGCTCCTACCGCAGCGTCCGCCCCTGGCTTCAGCGTCACGGGCTCGATGAAGGGAAAACTCGACGACGTGGTGTGCAAATCGCTGGAGAGCAGCATCCATTACACGATGGCGATCGCAACGTGGTGGATGCACAAGCCCAATGAGCCGGGCGTGTACCAGAACTACACATTAAACGTGTACCTCCCACCAAAGTTTGGAACATTTACTCTCACTTCGAATGGTAAGACTCCGCCCTATGTCCTGCTTCTGACCACCCCGGGCGAGAGGTGGCTGTCAACGTCGGGCTCTGTCACCTTCAAAAGCTCCGACCAGGGCAGCCTCAAGGCTGTCTTGACGCGATACAAGCCGTCGTCCCCGCGAAACGTGGTGACGGTAACGGGAAGTTTCGCCTGCTCGCCCGAGTGAGCGGAAGCTGGCGCGTAGTTTCCTAGATGTTCGATTGTCTTCTCTCTGAATCCGGGGACGCTGTCTTGGGCTCACTTCATCTCAGGACGGTGCGGGCCAGCAGAATCTCAAGCTTCCCCGATAGGTCGTCAACGTTGCCCTCAATAGCGATCAACTTCGTTCTAGACCGTAGACCGCGTACACATTGCACGACTCGGCTTCGCACTCCGAAAGCGTTTGCCAGTGCGGTGCACACTTCATTCGTTGCGGCGCCGTCCATCGCTCTGGCCCGAACACGCACCTGAAGAGCACCGTCATACGCGCCGCCGACGAAACTGGTCGCCGATCCGGGATGAACGTGAACGCTGAAGCGAAGAACGCCGGAACTCGAGACAGATGCAGATTTGAAAGTCATCTTGACATCAAGGTATCTCGCGCCTAACGCTCATGGAGCTTTGGCCATGAGGTGAGATCAGTCATATGACAGATCGCCAGGTTGTACGTCTCTGTAGTCAGGTTCGGGCTGTTCATCAAACTGGACAGCTGCGACCGTGATTCGTCCTTCGAGAAGACTGCGTGCCACCCGGTGCATACCGTCCATGATTTGCCCCTCGGCACCGATGATTATTGGATGGGAGAGGTCAACCTCATTTAGAAGTTGCATGTGTCGCACGAGGATTCGCACTGTCGTAGGAGAACCGTCGGCACCAAACCAATGAACGGTATCAAGTTCTCGGATTGATGTGAGTGGAACCTGTTTGACGGGGAGATCTGCTGAGAGTTCGATCAGGCGAGCGACGTCCCAAGCGTCGTACCCACAGTCGGTCGGCTTGAAGTAATACTGCTTTCGCACAACACCAATTATGACGAACGTCCCTATGCGTTTGCCGGGGTCCAAGCACCCAATTCATAATTGAACTTCAACTGCTAATGATGGAGAGATGCCAGAACTTGAGTCACCAACGCGCCAGATACGCCGACACAGTGCCTATGTGGCGCTAGTCACAGCGGCGCGATCGAACCGCTTGATAAGACCTTGGGGCTTTCCCCGGCTGTGCCGCTTCCAAGCGAGTCCAAAGATGTCGCAGGTATAACTAGTGGTCCTTCATGCCGCGAGAGCAAGCCGCTCCAGTTGTTCCAACTTTGACTTTTGCAGCGTTCCGGGCATTTCGGAGAAGTATCCCGTGGTGCCCTTGAAGGCGTCCGCGCCACTCCATGCGCTTCCCCCGATCACGCCGGTCCAGTAGAACGCGCTCGCGCCAAGAGCCGCGAGAGGAGTGAAGCTGATCGTCGTTCCCTTTGGAAGCGGTTTCGGCTGACTGGCGTAGAACAGCTTCTTGTGTCCGGCCTCAGCTTTTTGACGAGTAGCAATCCCGGATGCCGCCATGCCGGTTTCCCTCTCGATGCTGACGTTCCCTGCGGAGCCCTCGTAAAGACACGCGATCGTGCCACCTGCGACCACCGGTTCGCCAAGAGTCACCGTCCACCCTACGATCGAAGAGACTTTAGAAGAGGGCATCTTCGCGCATTACGCCGTCGCAGCACTGGACCCGCCCGCAACCGCGATGTTGGCAACGCTGCCGATGAGCACCACCGTCAAGGCAAAGGCACCGAGTTGCTTCCACAGAATTCTCATGGTCCTCCCTTGCCGGCTGACGCTGCCACCCCGCGTTGAAAGTTGCTGGGATACTAGATCAAGGATCGAGATCACGACGAAGTTGATCACTCCCGCAAGAATCGCCCGCGGATTGGCGAGATTCGTGACTCACGTCGACAGGACGTCGCATACCGGCTCATGTCAACGACCCGAAGCAACAGATCTGCAATCTTGCACTGGCGGCTTGAGCTGACGACGCCTGGTCTCAGATATGGCCGAGTGCCATAGCGGGCGATGCCAAGCCCTTGCGAGCTCGAAACGGACGGCTTGACTCTCACCTAGGGGGAGACTGCATACTTGCCATGTCGTGCCGTCCAGCGCGACGGCGAGAGAGTGAGCGGTGTGGAAGAAGTCAGCATCGGCGAGTTCGCACGACGGTCGCGCCTTTCGGTCAAGGCACTTCGCCTCTACGACGAACTCGGGGTGCTAGTGCCCGCGCGCGTCGACCAAGACTCGGGCTATCGCTACTACGACGCCCTCCAGCTCGATACCGCGCGTCTCGTAGCGATGCTGCGTCAGCTCGAGATACCGCTTGCCGCGATCAGGGAACTGCTCGCATGCGATCCGGCTGATGCCGCCGAGCAAGTAGCGGCGCACTGGCGCAAGGTCGAGTCCGCGCACGACGCGCGCCGCGAGCTCGCCGACTACCTCGTCAACCGACTGAGTGGAAAGAGGTCCGTCATGTACGAGGTCGCCACACGCGATATTCCCGAGCGGAGCGTGCTCTGCCTGAAACGCCACGTTGACGAACAGGGCGCGTGGGCGCTCGGCAAGGAGTTCATCGCAATCCTGCGGGAGCGACCACTGCCGAGGATGGAAGGGCGAGAAGGCGCAATGTTTTCCATCTATTGGGGTGAAGTGAGCGCCGACAGCGACGGCCCCGTTGAATGGTGCAAGCCGGTACCGGAGTCCGACGCGCAGGCGCTTGTGTCGCAGTACCCCGAGTTGACCTTGCGGAGCGAACCCGCGCATCGCGAGGCGTATGTCGCGCTGCCGAACGACGCGATACTGGCAGGCCCGGGCGGGCACCCAGGCGTGCAGTGGCAGCTCGCGTCAGAGGCATTGCGCGCGTGGGCAGCCGAGCACGGCATCGACCCCGAGAATCAGGTCGAGGATCTCGGCATGCGAATCACCTACTTCGCGATCGGGCCGATCACGGAGACGAGCGCCCCCTACTGCGACTTCGCCATACCGTACGCGTAGGCGAACTCGGTGTCAGAGACCTGACTCGACATATCTGCCAAGCACTGGCGATTGAGTCCACACGGGTAAGACCCCGAGAGCACGCGCTGTGAACGCGATCAGGCTTCGACGAGATGAAGGTGGCCCGAGTTACACTGAAGATTCACTCACGTGGGTTACGGACGGCGTCATGGAATATTCGCTTGACCTCGCATCGCAGGTGCTGCGGCAAACGCCGTTGATACTCGAAGCGTTATTGTCTGAGCTCTCCGAGGAATGGACCGACCACAGCGAGGGTCCGGGAGCGTGGACGCCCTATCAGGTAGTGGGGCACCTCACGTTCATCGAGGAGAGCGATTGGATCGATCGGACTCGAATCATTCTTGAGCACGGTCCGAATCGGGTCTTCGAGCCCATTGATCGCGAGGCGGGATTCGAGCGATTCAGAGGCGTGAGTCTTCCTGATCTTCTAGAACGCTTTGCCGAAGTACGAAATGCAAACCTTCTCCTGCTTGAGTCCCTAGTTCCGCCAGAGAACCTGGACAAACGCGGTGTCCATCCCGATTTCGGAGAGGTGCGACTGAACCAACTCCTAGCCACATGGGTAGTTCACGATCTGAATCACATCGGCCAAATTGTGAAAACGATGGCGAAACAGTACGCGGACGCCGTCGGCCCCTGGCGTGCGTATCTTCCAATTATCGACGCCCCCTGACAACACGTCGGACACAGCCGAAGTTCGAAGGTCTGCCCATTAGAAGTGCAACGTCGCTTTGGCGTCTTGGCTTAAGTCCGACCAACCTGAAGCCTGCACCAATTTCCACCAGCATTCGCGCAGGGATTCTGCAATCAAGTCGATCGATTGAACGTCAACAGCGTCGTGCCCGCTGATGACGCGCCAGTTCGCCAAATCCTTCAAACGGCCAGCGTTGATGCATATGAACGTCGCGCAACAAACGCCCCGGTGGCGCTCACGGCCGTTACTACGAAATAGCCGATCAAGAGTGCCAAGCCCCAACCACCCAGCGTGGAACGATAGATCGTGTAACTCGCCTCCGGCACGGGCGACGGCTGGAGTGAGATTGCCACGCGAATGCCAACGGCCATAAGAGTTATGGCGCCGTTAAGGCTCGCCATCCATGTCGACACCAGGACTTCAGTCCGCAGGAACGCAAGTGGCAGCTCACCCGTGCGCAACATTTGCGTGATGATCCCTGGCATGGAGAGCCACGAGGCCATCAAGAACCCGAGTCCCACGTAAGCGAAAACCTCGGCGAGCGTCGACGTAACGTTGTGTTGACCCAGAAACAGCGCCAAAATCACCAGCGAGACACCCGCCATCGCTGCTCCGTTAACGAGACGAAACCATCGCAATTGAAGGGGCTGACCCTCTAATCCACTTCGAAGTCGTCGCCATCCCACCAGTGCGACCACGACACCAATCACTAAGACATAGAGCATGTCCCTCTGAAGACTCCGCGCAACCATGCCGGCTTGGCTGGGTTGAACGGACGATGGACCGTTCGTAAAGCTGTATTCGCTGATGGATAGCGCGAAGGCTGTTGTCAGTGGGACTATCGCAAACCACGGGAGCGAGGCCACGAGAAGCGACCGCTGGGTCCGATGAACCCAGAACTCTCGTGACGCAGGAGCGCCTGCGCCCGCCAATCGGGCGTGCAGTGAACCGACTAGAAGATTGAAGGCAACCCGAAGTGGCGAACGCCCGTCATCCAGGAGGCTCTCGATCACTACGATCATCTCGTCGTGATATCGCTTGCGCCACCACGTTGGATACGTGCGCAACGCAACAGATATGAGCTTCGCCGCCATTATGTCGGCGCGATCCCGAGACGGCGGAGACCGACTGAAGTGACAACCGAAGCCACGAGAAGCCTCTCGCGGAGTGCCACACTGCCCGCTCCGGTGATGCGATACGGCCGCCGTCGATCTTCAGCGGGCAAAGCTTCGATAAGACCGTCTTGCTCCAGTCGCGCCAGTACACCGTACAAGGTCCCCGGTCCTAGCACGACGCCCGCAATGTCTTCGATCTCGCTTATTAGCGCGTAGCCGTGCCTCGGACCCCCGGCAAGCGAGGTCAACACAAGAAGGGCGGGATCCTGCGCTCGCTGCCAACCCTTAACCGCCATAGTCACCCCTTTGTGCTTGGGACTATATCAGATTACGTAATACCAACGCTCTCTAAGAAGTCGAGAGGCCAAGGAATAGAAAGGTCACTCTCCTAAAGGGTGTCGCGAAGGTATCCCACAGAAAATCCCACACACCAGCACAGGCCAGATAAACGAGGTCATTCCAAAGGCGGACAGTCCCACACGGAGCGATGCGTTTTACCTCCAACCCGTGGTACGGCCCGCTTGCTCGATCCACCTATGCAGCTCCGGTTGCTCGGCCTCAGCCAAAGTGGTCACCTTGATGTACCGCGTCCGGTCGGTGGTTCCGAGCGGCGGCGGCGGATCAAAGTCCGCGCCGCCCAAGAAAACAACATTTACCGAGACGTCGTATGCGGCTAACTCGATAATCCACCCGAATTTCGACAGCCCGTAGTATGCCCTCTTCCGATTCACGGCGAAGTGAATAGTAGGAAGCGTTTCTCGTATCGCCTCGTCCAACCGCCTTACGATGTCCTGGAGGTCTGGCATCTGGCGCCGCAACCAATCATCAATGTCATCGTGGTTCGGCGCCGGCTGCGGCGGCTTTCGCCAGGCGTATCCCTTGATTTCCTTTGGCATCGCCCGTCCTTTTGAACAATTCAGAGTACTCAGTTGCATCGCCCTTGACAACGATCTGAAGATGCCCTTTTCGGAGACCCCGGACGCGACAGTCTGCAGCCTTGCACTAGCGATTGCCGAACGAAGACGACCTCGGGAAGGGAACACCTGCTCACATTCACGTGAATCTTTGTGAAGAATCTAGGGCTCCGGTATTGCTCAATCACTTCGCAGGGGCGACGCAGTGAGGTCATCGATGAGAGAGCGAGTCACCGATTGAACCTACTGACGTGTCAGATGACGTAACTTCCGGGACTTAACTCTTTGATGGGGCATCGGAGCTCCGAAGCGAAAGGTCCAGGTGTTCGAGGACCGAAGGCCACGCCTCACGGTGCTGATTCATGGCCCTGTCGACATAGAAGCCGCGCTGGTGCAATGTGAGCGCCGCACCAGTGCCCAATGGCGCCAGTTCTACGCGGACGACCGTCTCCGCGCCGTCGGTGCCGTTGCGACCGGTGACCCACGTCATCTCGATCAACCTGGGCTCGTCGAGGATGAGGTAGCGCCCGTAGTGCGAGTAGCGCACGCCGTCGAACTCGGTCGCAAACCAGAGGGGGCTCAGGTCATCGCGCATCGAAATGGCACCGGGCGCCGTGAACCACGTGTCGAGGTGGTGGAGCCACGCATCGTAGAGTCGCTCGGGCGAGGCCACCATTACCCGCTCGACGACAAACGAGAATTCTGCGTCGGGTTCAATCAGAGACACCGTCCTCAAATTACGCGAATGAGTTGTGCGCCACGGGTTTCACGACGCCTAACACAACTGGTGGTGTCGAAGACCCGACGCAAGCGATCTCGCACGAACAGGCCTATTACTTGTCCAGTTCGGCTAAGACTTCGCCAATGATCTTTGTCATCTTGTGAGCCGGCAGTGGTTCGCCCCCTTCTGCCTTCGCCACTTCTTCAGAGAAAGCTTCGACCGAGTGAGTCCCCCCGATCAGCACGTGCCGCAAGGCCTCACCGCTCGCTTCGATGTTCTTAACGTCCTTAAGCGCTGCAGCAACATCATGGTCAGGCGATTCAGCTAGCGCGTGAACGACGATCATCGCTTCTTCTCGCCCGCCAGCCGTCGATACGGCGGCGGCCCGATCGGGATTTTGCTGAAGATCCCATTCGGCGAGAGCCTCGCTATAACCTCCCTCACCGGGATGTAACAGTCGAGTCGTCGGCTCAGCGACCGCGTCAGCACTATTGCCGGTTGGAACGTCACCTGCATCATCTCTGTCGTGATGCCGCACCTCGGGAACGGGAACGACCAAGCTCCCGTCGGGATTTCGGATGATCACCATGTGGTCACTCCTTTTTGGACACAATTTCGTGCCCGTCACACCCAACCTAAAGGCAGTTTCTGAACGGAACCCAAAACGCCATCGCCTCTAGCGAAGGATCTGATGACCGTGGCCGCCTGGACGCTCGTGCGCAACGCTAATGACTCAGGGTAGGCTCGGCCAAACTCGAGGCATGGGGAGGAATAATGGCTGAACATCCCAACATCGACCGTCTGCGCAGCGGCTACGCCGCCTTCTCCACGGGGGACTTTGCCGTGTTAGACGACCTGTTCGACGAGAACGTCGTTTGGCACGTTCCCGGCCGCAGCCAGCTCGCAGGCGATTACCGTGGCCGCGGCGACGTCTACAACTTCTTCGGTCGCATCTTGGAGGTAACCGGCGGAAGCTTTTCCATCGACCTGCACGCGGCGCTGGCAGACGACGAACACGGGGTGGCCCTCGTGACCACGTCCGGATCGCGTGACGGCCGACCAGTCGAGATGATGGAGGCGCACGTGTTCCACTTCCGAAACGGTCGTGTCACAGAGTTCTGGGATGCCTCGACCGATCAGTACGCGGGCGACGAATTGTTCGGGTGACGCAAAGAGGCACCGCCGTGAGAGAGCGGCGCAGGCGGCGTACCAGTCTGAGGTTGCTGGTGTCGGAGACCCGAAGCAGCAGATTTGCTACCAGGCACTGGCGTCTGACAATCGGGTCACGTGATTCTCGGTGACCCCACAGCTCTTACTCGCTCCATGACAGCCAACTGTGAGTCAACGACTTTCCAGAGTGAGTTCGTAGCGCATGCCAGTTCTCCCAGCGACCTCTGCTGTCTCGATCGGAACGAATCCGGCCTTGACAAGCACTTTTTGAGAGGCAACGTTATAGTCGCTCACGGTGGCACTAAGAGTTCGCAACGCGTGCTCTCTGTTGGCAACCTCCAAGCCCTGCTCGCTGGTCTCGCGGGCGGGCGCGTTACCTGTATGACAGCACCTGCAAACTGCGACCGTCAACCAAAGACGCCGAAAACGTTGCAGTGTCAAGCGCATAGACAAGTCGGAGATCGTTGGTGGGTTAGCGACAGAAGTTGTTGATCAGCACTGTTAACCCACTCGTTTCATTTCGTTCCCACCCTAAGAGGATGGTTGTCCCACCGCGTGACGCCTATCGAGTGAGGTGGGACTCGAACTCGCTCGCGGAGAGGGCTTCGAGTTCTTTCACCAGTTCGCGCAGCCGTCGGTTGGCTTGAATAGCGGGGCGAAGCTCGGCGGCTTCCTCGTCACTCAGGGTCTTCGTGACTTGGCGACCATTTACTTGGTGGGTCCAGGTCGGGTAGGGACCGTGCAGCATGGGGGGATCGGCTCGACACCGACAGCCCGCACCGGCGCAGGTCGTGGAACGCTCTGAGAGATTCCCGGGCACCACCGGACCCAATCGGGCGATTTCGGCCAGGATGGCTCGACGTCGCTGCTCACTCTTCACCGTCACCAGCATCCCCCATCCCTGATCTTGATATTACTTCATGTCATGATATCTCATGGCTCTCGGCCAACGCGACGCCAGTGTGCTTCGACGTTTCGAGGAGTTCTGCGCGCGCGAGGGGCTCCGCGTCGATCAGGTGCTCGACGACGCTCACGTCGTCGAGGCGTTTCTCACGATCAGCTGTTCGGCGCTGCGCGCGCACTCGCTCGGCACCTACCGCTCCACGTTGCGCCGACTGGGCGGCGCGTCTCGCACGACCCGCGAGTTCCCCGCCTCGCCGGCGCCCCCGCCCTATGGCACGCGCGACCTCGCGGCGCTCTGGGCGAAAGCGAATCATCAGGGAAGCCGCGCGCGCATCACCAACGCTACGGTGCTGCTCGCGACGATGGTGGGCGCCGGGCTGCGCCCGCGCGAGGTGGCCCACCTGCGCGGATCCGACGTTCTTTACTCGAGGGAGGTGAGGGTGCGCGTGCGCGTGCGCGGGACACGCTCGCGACTCGTGCCGGTCACCGGTCCCAGCGCGAGCGTCCTCGTGGGCCTCGCTCGCGAACGACGCGGCTATCTCTTTCGCCCGAACGCGTTGGTTCGCGACACCAAGAACCTCGTGGGCGAGATCGCGGGCTCGCTCGTTGGTGACCGCGACGAGGTCGTGCTCTCGAGCGCACGAGCGCGCTCGACGTTCCTCTGCACGCATCTGGCGAACTCGACGCCGCTGCGCGAACTGTGCGCGATGGCCGGTCTCATCGACGTCGAGTCGTTGCTGCGCTACGCACTCCACGTGCCGGGCGCGCCCCAGACGAAGGCCCAACTGCGCGCGCGAGCGAGTCAACAATGAGACGGCGCGTCATCGAGAACGAGGAGGTGGCGCGTTGCCTCGGGCTCGTCGAGCACTCGGGCGTGGCGCCGTGGCTCGACGCGCAGATCGAAGCTCGTTACCGTCGAGCGGGTCGCCCGCGCGAGTTGTCCGTCGCGGCGCTGCTGACGGCGCTCCTTCTGCTCGCCACCGACGACCGGGCGCTGCATCTTTCAGCCGTGACCGAGGTGCTGTTCCACCGTCTCTCCGATGAGGCGAAGGCCACGCTGGGCGTCACCGGTGACGCCCATGATCAGCGTTCGTTCTTGGCGCGTTACCGCCAGGTGCGCTACCTGTTTCACAGCGTCACCTCGGTGCTCGACCCGTCGGGACTCCCGAAGAACCACCGACTCCGTGCACAAGCGTTCGCGGAGCGCTGCACCGCGATGAGTGACGAGGAGTCGGGCACGGCGAGGAACCGCCTCGAGTCCTTCATGGGCGCGATGCTCTCGGCCAGCGTCGCCGCGTGCACCGACGCCCTCCCCGCCACTCTCGCCTACGGACTGGACGCCACGCCGGTGCCGCTGTTCTCGCGCGGACCGTCCACGCGTTCGGGGCTCTGCGCCACGGACCCTGACGGAGGATGGTATGTGCGCGAGGGCGACCACCGCGAGCGAGAGGACCACCGGGGACGGCGCCGCAGTCGCGTGGCTTGGGCCCTCGAGGCGACGCTGCTCACGACCGCGTCGCCCGAGCCCGGCAGTCTCGCGTCGTTTCCCAACCTCGTCGTCGGTGTGGCGCTCGATCGACCGGGGATCGACCCCGGGGGCACGGCGGTGCGGGTGCTCTCCGGCGCGCGCTCGCGCGGCTTCGCCCCGGGTCCCTTGGGCGTCGACCGCGCCTACTCCGGGGCCATCGCTACGAACTTTCACCTGCCAGCGCGCGCGATGGGCTTCCAACTCGTGGTCGACTACCGCCTCGACCAGCTCGGTCGCCAGGCCAACAGCCAGGGCGCCGTCTTGGTCGAGGGCACCTGGTACTGCCCGGGTATGCCCGAGGTGTTGGTGAGGGCCACCATCGACCTGCGAAGCGGCGCCATCGACGCCGACACCTATCGCCATCGCATCGAGGCGCGGCGCGCCTATCAGCTGCGGCGCAAGTCCGGGCCCGACGCCGATGGCTACGAACGCTTCAGGTGCCCGGCGCAGGGTGAGCGCCCGACGGTGCGCTGCGCGCTGCGCCCCGCCTCGCTCGCGGTGATCGGGCGACCACCGCGAGAACGGTCGACCCACCCGCCGCGCCACCGCTGCTCTGTCGCCAACACGCGATCACCATCGCGCCCGACGTGGCGGCGCGCCACGCCCAGTCCTTCGCTTACGGATCAGAAGAACGAGCTTGACCGACTACCTCGCCAGCTGACTTCGTTCGCGAGAATCGCTCGCTCCATCTCCTGACGTCGACCTCTGCTACGCCGAACGCGCATGTCGCAGCGCCATGGCACACTCTGAGAGCCGACTTTTGTCGGTGCGGTCGACTGACTTCTGTCGCTAACTTTTGGTGTCGGAGACGGGACTTGAACCCACACGCCCCAAAGGGCACCAGCCCCTCAAGCTGGCGCGTCTGCCTATTCCGCCACTCCGACGCGGGTTCTAGTCTAGCCGCTGACTCGTTCCAGCGGAATCGCTAGGTCGTAGCCGTCGTCGGGAGCCTCGTCCACGTCGGTAGCTGATCGACGAAACCATTTACGGTGAAGCTGTTCGCGACCATTGAAAGCAGCGTTGACCAGATTGTGAGCGTCGGCGCAGTAAAGAGCGGACGGACCCAGAAGTCCGTCATGATCGTCTGGTCCAGCTTCAGCCACGTGGACGACGCGGTGACGGGGTTGAAGATCGCCGTCGCTTGATCGAAGAGCGTAGCGACGGCGGGAATGCGCACGCCGCTCGGATACGTGTCGGGATACGCGGGACCCGCCCACGAGCGCGCCGCGAACGCGGGCGTGGTCGTCGTCGGGCGCGCGAAGAGCGCCACGTCGACACTGCCGAACGCGGATGCTTCGGCCGCACCAATCTCTGACGGCTCATCGATGAGCGTCGACGGCACATCGATCTTCGCCCAGTCCGCTTGGACGAGCGACGCCACCGCGTGGTCCAGTGCGCTCGGTCCAACGCCAAGTCGCACGGTCAGGTACTTGCCGGCGCTACTCACCCAGCCCCGGGGCGTGCGCACGTAGCCGCTCGACTTGAGAATCGAAAGGGCGCACGAGAGGCAGTCGCTCAGCGTGCTCGTCGGCGGCGTCGTGGTGGTGGTCGTCTGTCCCACCGGATTAGACCCCGCGCCCCCGGGATAGTCGGCCTGCCCTTGGGAGAAGAGTGCCGATGCGGCAACTGACGGCGAGTAGGTGACCGCGCCGAAGAGCGTGTCGATCAAGGACTGGCGTTGAATTGACCAGCTGAGCGCTTCGCGCACGGCGAGGAGGCCCGCTGTGGCGGCGGTTGGCGAGAAGGTCAGCTCTTCGATGTTGCTCGACGAGGCGATCTTGCTCGAGAGCGTGGGCCGGTTGCTGAGCGTCACCACTGTCGTTCGGTTGACCGTCATCGAGTAGTCCACAAAGTTCACGGTGCTCGAACTCGGAAGGACTTGTGAGTCGGTGATGACGATGCGACCGAATCGATTGGGGTCGAGCGGCCACGCCGGGTTCATGTTGAGCACCAGTCGATTGGGCGTCGCGTTCGTCACGTAGTAGGGACCGAGGGACGGTTGGGTCAGCAGATTGCTCACGGCACAGCCACCCGACGTTCCCGGGGCCTCGATATCGCGAAAGAGGAGGTCCCAGTCCGCGTAGGGGGTGGCGAAGACGGCGGTCACCGAGAGGTGATTCTTTGAGACCACGAGCGACTTAATGGCGCGGTAGCCATCAGAGTTGACACTCGCGAGGTTTTGCGCCTGGATCCACCAGTCCACGAGGTCTTCGCCCGTGAAGGCGACGCCACTGCTCCAGTCCATCTTCGGGGCGATGGTGTAGCGCACGGTCTCGGGTGAGAGCGAGGTGAGCTCAGCCGACGCGATGGGCCCGTCCTCGCCTTCGAGCACGCCGTTCGACGCCGTGAGAAACGCGGAGGGTCGGATCAGGTCGAGGATGGCATCTGACGTCGGCGTCGCGCCGGGGCTGAGAAAGGAGCAGCCGTTAAACGGTCCGGGCAGTGCGAGGTCGAGCGTCTGGGAGTTCTCGTTGGCGCTCGACGCCGCGGCGGAAAATGAGAACGGGACCGCCACGGTAGCGACGCACAGCGCACCCAACGCCAGCGCGAGCCAGCCGCGACGCGAGGGCATCGCCGTTACTGCAGGCGTAGGTCGAGCGCCAGTGTGGCAAAGGTGAACACCAGGGCCACGGCGATCGTGATGCGGTCGAGGTTCTTTTCGACCACGGTCGAACCGGACGCCGCGGCGTTGATCGAGCCACCCATGAGGTCGGAGATGCCACCCCCGCGACCCGAGTGGAGCAGGACGAGAAAGATCAGGGACACAGCGGTAACGGCTTCAATTGCGATGATTGCCCAGGTAAGCATTGGGTCCTCCGATTAGCGCTTTATAGCGTAGCAGTCGTCACAAGCCCGAAGGATGGCGTAGAAGGACTCTGCTTTGAGTGACGCGCCGCCCACCAAGAAGCCGTCGACCTCGCCCTCTCGCACCAACGAATCGGCGTTCTCCGGATTTACCGACCCGCCGTAGAGAACGTGGGGAGTTCCGACGCCAAGGGACGAGAGCACGCGGCGAAGGAATCGGGTCATCGTTCGAACCTGTTCGGAGGTAGCGTTGACGCCGGTGCCGATCGCCCAGAGCGGCTCGTAGGCGATGGTGATGAGCGGGTGGTATCGCTCCTCGAGGCCGCGCAGCGCGCTCGAGAGCTGGCCCTCGACAAAGATCTCCTGGTCCCCCGCTTCTCGCAAGGAGAGGTCCTCTCCGACACACAGCACGGCGCGCTGTCCCGCGCGCACCACGCTGCGCAGGGTCGCAGCGACGATGTCGTCGCTCATCGCGTAGTGCGTGCGCCGTTCGGAGTGCCCGACGATGACCCACTCGACATTGAGGCGCTGGAGCATTGAGGTGCTGATCTCTCCGGTATGGGCGCCGTTGTCGTGAGGATTGACGTGTTGGGCACCGAGGCCGATCGCGAGCCGCTCTGCGTCGATGACCGAGCTCACGCTGCGCAGGTCCACGAAGGGTGGCGCGACGACGATGTCGGTGTGCTCAACCGGGTGGTTCTTCATCAAGACGCCGAGCTGTTGGACGAGGTGCAGCGCCTCGACAAAGTCGAGGTTCATCTTCCAGTTGCCGATGACGAGGGGGCGGGGACGCATCTAGATCCAGGGACTTTCGCGCAGCGCGCGCAGCCCGGGCAGGTCGCCGAACTCCACGAGCTCGAGGGACGCTCCCCCACCGGTCGAGACGAAGCTCACTTCGTCAGTGAGGCCGTACGACGCGAGGGCCGCGACCGAGTCACCGCCGCCGACCACACTGGTGGCGGGCGTGCGAGCGATCGCTCGAGCGATCGCTTCGGTGCCCGCGCCAAAGCGTGGGTCTTCGAAGACGCCCATGGGCCCATTCCACAGGATCGTCCGGGCAGTACCAATGGCCGCTTCGAAGATCTCGATCGACGCGGGACCGATGTCAAGACCCACGAAGTCGTCGGGAATGTCCTCGCCGAAGTCGACCACTTTGTCGGGACCGCCGTCAGGACCAAACGGCGCCCCGGTCGGAAGACCTCGCGCGTCAACAGGGATGAGCACGTTCCCACCGTCCAAGAGCTCGCGACACTCGTCGATGTAGTTGAGGTCCCGCAGCGAGCTGCCGATGCGCCGGTCCTCGGCCGCGGCAAACGTGAAGGCCATCCCGCCACCGACGATCACGACGTCCGCCTTTGCGGCGAGCACCTTCATGATGGCGAGCTTGTCGTTGATCTTCGCCCCACCCGTGACGGCCACGAACGGCCGGTCGGGGGCGTCGAGGAGGCCGAGCAGCGTCGACACCTCGCGCAGGAGATTCGGTCCTCCGGCGCTCGGCACCAGGGTCGGAGGAATCATGATGGACGCGTGGCGTCGGTGCGACGCGCCGAACGCCTCGTTCACGTAGTAGTCAAAGCCCTCGACGAGCGACGCGCCAAAGGCGGGGTCGTTGTCCTCCTCACCGCGATGAAAGCGCAGGTTCTCCAGAAGCTCGACGCCCGGGCACAGCGGCGCCAGCGCTCGGCGAAGGGGAGCCACGCTAAAGCGTTCGTCGACTCGTCCACCGGGTCGCCCGAAGTGGGTGCAGGCAACGACCGTCGCGCCGCGTTCGAGCAACGCCTCGAACAGCGGCACGGCGGCTCGCAGGCGGAAGTCGTCGGTCACGGTGAGCACGCCGTCGACCTCTTCGACGGGCGCGTTGAAGTCGACGCGCACGAGGACACGCTTGCCCTGAAGGTTCTCCCAGCGCTCGATCGTGGGCAGTACGCGCGCCACCGCTAGCTCGCGACGTGGCGCGCGAGGTCGACCAGGCGGTTCGAGTAGCCCCACTCGTTGTCGTACCAACCGAACACCTTGACCAGACACTTCGCCTCGTCAATCGGCTGCACCATGGTCATGAGCGAGTCGAACGTGCACGACGCGGGGCTTCCCACGACGTCAGAGGACACAATCGGCTCGTCGGTGTACACCACGATCCCCGAGAGCGAGCCCGCGGCCGCGGCGCGAAAGGCGTCGTTGATGGCACCGACGGTCGTCGTTGGCAGCACCGCCGTGAAGTCAGTGATGCTGCCGACGGGAATCGGCACCCGCAGCGAGGTGCCGTCGAGCTTGCCCATCATCGAGCTCAGCACGAGGCTCGTCGCCCGGGCCGCCCCCGTTGACGAAGGCACGATGTTGATCGCCGCCGCACGAGCGCGACGCAGGTCCTTGTGGGCGAGGTCGAGCAGGTTCTGATCGTTGGTGTAGGCGTGGACCGTGGTCATGAGGCCGGCTTCGACCCCGAAGGCGTCGTCAAGAACCTTCACCATCGGCACGAAACAGTTCGTGGTGCATGAAGCGTTCGAGATGACGAAGTCCGTCTCGGGGTTGAAGGTCGTCTCGTTCACGCCCATCACAAAGGTCGCGTCCGCGTCCGGCGACGGCGCGGAGATGATCACGCGCTTCGCCCCCGCCGCGAGGTGCTTTGCCGCCGCCTCACGAGACGTGAAGATGCCCGTCGACTCGATCACGACGTCGATGTCGAGCTCGCCCCAGGGCAGCGCCGCGGGGTCGCGCTCCGCGAAGACCTTGATGGTGCGATCTCCCACGTGCAGGGCGTTCTCGCCCACGCTGACCGCCATATCGAGGACACCCTGGGTCGAGTCGTAGCGCAGGAGGTGAGCGTTCGTCGCGGTCGGCACGAGGTCGTTCAGCGCGACCACCTCGATGCTCGGGTCGGCGAGGACGGCTCGCAGGAAGCCGCGCCCAATGCGCCCAAATCCATTAATCGCAACCCGTGTTGCCACTGGGATCTCCTTTATCGTGTCTCTGGCGCAGCCTCGAAGACCGCCACCGCCAATTTTTGCACATCGTGGACGAGGCCATTTCTGCCCGAGAGGTCAACGACCCGCCGCTCGATGCTCGACGAGTCGTTCGCGAACGACGATCGCTCGTCGACCAGCACGAGATCGACGTTGACGCCGTGTCGCTCGAGGGCGTCGAGGTGGTCTTGCAGCGCGAACCCCTCCGTCTCGGGGAGTTCGGGGTGCAGGTTGGCGACGTAGATCTTCTTCGCGCGCGTGCCCGCGAGCGCCTGGGTGATGCCCGGCACCACGCAGGCGGCGATGACGCTCGTGAACAGCGAGCCGGGCCCGATCAGGACGACGTCCGCCCGCTCGATCGCCTCGACGGCGTCGATCGGCGCCGCCGGCCTCACCGGTTCCAGGCTGATCCGACGGATGGCCGAGGTGCGCGCGACCTTGGTCTGACCGCGAGTCTCGCCCTCTTCAGTAGTAGCGACGAGCACGACGCCCTCGGAGCTCGCGGGCAGGATCGTGCCCGTCACGCCCATGACCTGAGCGAGGGCGCGCACTGACTCTTCGAGGTCGCCCGTCGCGTCGATCAGTCCGACGAGCAGCAGATTCCCGACCGCGTGGCCGCTCAGTTCGCCCACGCTAAAGCGGTGCTCGAACGACGCCGTCAGTGGGTTGTCGGGGTCGGCCAACGCGACGAGACACTTTCGGATGTCGCCTACCGCCGCCACGTTCAGCATCGCGCGAAGTCGACCCGTCGAGCCCCCGTCGTCAGCGACCGAGACGACGCCGGTGACGTTGGGCGAGAGGCGCTTCAGGGCGCGAAGGGACGCGGCGGTGCCGTGACCCCCACCGACCGCGACGAATCTCATCGGACGATGTCGCGGTGAAACACGGCGTGCTCAAGACCGAGTCGCCGACGAATCTCCTCGGCGATGGCGACGCTGCGGTGCCGTCCCCCGGTGCAGCCGATCGCGATCGAGAGATACGACTTTCCCTCGAGGGCGAAGGCGGGGATCTGCCAGCTGAGCAGTCCCACCACGTCCTTCAAGAAGTGCTGTGCCGGCTCCTGGTCGAGCACGTACTCTGCGACGGGCTCGTCGAGACCGGTCAGGGGCCGCAGGTCCTCGATCCAGTAGGGATTCGGCAGGAACCGGCAGTCAAAGACGAGGTCCACGTCGCGCGGGATGCCCCAGGTGTAGCCGAAGCTCACGAGCGACACGCGCAGCGAACCGAGCGAGTTGACGTCGGTGAACATCTCGACGATGCGCCGACGCAGCTGGTTGGTGTTGATCAAGCCGGTATCGATCACGAGGTCGGCCGCGTCACGCAGCGGCGCGAGCAGCTCGCGTTCACCGGCGATCGACTCGGCGAGCGTCGCCGCCTGGAAGGGATGGCGACGGCGATTCCCCTCGAACCGTCGAATGAGGACGTCGTCGGGTGCGTCGAGAAACAGGATCTTCGCGTTCTCGTGGGCGCTCTTGAGCTCGCGCTCCACCTGCAGCAACGTCTCGGGCTCGAGCCCGGCGGCACGCCCCACGATGAAGGCAACACCCACGTATTCGCGCGTGCCCGCCGAGGCGAGCTCTCCGGCACTCACGACGAGCTCGAGGGGCAAGTTGTCGATCACGAACCACCCAAGGTCCTCGAGGGCGGCCGACACCGTCGATCGTCCGGCCCCCGACATGCCCGTGACCAGCAGTACCTCACTCATCGTCGCTGTCCTTCGTGGGTCGAGGCGCCGTCGGCGCACGTAAGTGATCGTAGAGCCTCGTCGCCACGTCACTCGGCAGCCACGCGAGCGCGTCGAGCTCGTCGAGCGTGGCCTGGCGCAGCGCGTTGAGCGACCCGAACGCTTCGAGCAGGCGCTCGCGGCGCGCCGGGCCGAGTCCCTCAACGCCCTCGAGCGACGACGCGACCATGGAGCGACCGCGCTTGGAACGGTGAAACGTGATGGCGAAGCGGTGCGCCTCGTCGCGGATGCGCTGGACGAGGTAGAGCGACTCCGAACCGCGCTCGAGGGCGATCGGCACCGAGCTGCCCGGCCGGTAGAGCAGCTCTTCTCGTTTGGCGAGCGCGGCGAACTCGACGAGTCCGAACAGTCCGAGCGACCGTGCCGCCTTCTCCGCCGCGTGCAGCTGGGGCAGACCGCCGTCAATGATGATGAGATCCGCCCGACGAAACCTGGAGGTGCCCTGGTGCTCCTCCCAGTGCGAGAGCCGTCTGCGCACCACCTCTTCCATGGCGCCCACGTCATCGTTGCCGAGGACCTCTCGAACGTTGAAGTGGCGATAGTCGCGCTTCACGGGTAGCGCGTCTTCGAAGACGACCATGGAGCCGACGTAGTTCGTTCCCTGCAGGTGGCTCATGTCGAAGCACTCGACGCGATAGGGCGGCTGCTCGAGCCCGAGCGCCGAACCGAGCTCTTGGAGCGCGCGCGCACGCACGTTGTGGTCGCCCTGGCGACGGAGCGAGTCTCGGGCGATGACCGACTCCGCGTCACTGGCGGCGAGCTCGACGACGCGTCGACGCTTGCCGCGCTGGGCGACGGTCACGTCGACCGGGCGCGCTCGCACCGCCGACAGGTACTCGACGACGAGTGGCGACGCGAGCTCGGCACGCTGGACGACGACGACACCGGGCACCGACTCCGCGTCCATGTAGAGCTCGGTCAAGACGTTCTCGAGGATCTCCTCGTCGTCCTCATCGAGGGAACGGTCGACAAGATGGACGCTGCGCCCGATGACGCGCCCGTAGCGCACGCGAAATCGCACCAGGGCTGCTCGGCTCCCCTCGCTCGCGATGGCGATCACGTCGAGGTTCGAGTGATCGTCGAGCACCACGCTCTGGGCACCCGCCGCCCGCTCGAGCGCCTCGAGGCCATCACGGGCTTTGGCGGCCGCTTCGTAGTGCTGGTGCTCGGCCGCTTCGTGCATCTGACGTTCCAACAGGCCACGAAGCTGACGCACGTCACCCTCAAAGAATCGCGCCCACGATGAGACGAGCTGCGCGTAGCCCTCCTCGTCGATGTGACCGACGCAGGGGCCAGAGCACTTGCCAATGTCGTAGAGCAGGCACGGCCGCCCGATGCGCTGCTGGTAGAGGAACTTGTGCTTGGAGCACGACCGGAGGGGGAAGGCCTGGAGGAGCTCGTCCATCGTCACGCGCAACGCGCCCACGTCGGCGAAGGGACCGAAGTAGCGCACACCCCTTACGTGCTGGGCGCGCGTGATGTACGGCGCGGGAAACGGCGTGCGGCCGTCGAGGGCGACGAAGGGAAAGCTCTTGTCGTCCTTCAGACGCATGTTGTAGCGCGGTTGGTTGTCCTTGATCAGCTCGTTCTCGAGGATCAGGGCGTCCAGTTCGGTCGGCGTCACGATCCACTCGACCGACGCGGCGTCGGCCATCATGAGCTGGGTCTTCTGGCTGAGGCCCGACTCGCGCTGAAAGTAGCTCGACAGGCGCTGGGCGAGCACGCGCGCCTTGCCGACGTAGATGATGGTGCCCGCCGCGTTGCGAAAGAGGTAGCACCCGCTCTGGCGCGGTATGCCCGAGGGCTTGTCGAGCATCAGACCCGACCGTGGCCGGTGAGCACCTCTTTAAGAACCGTTCCCGTGGCCGTCTTCAACTTCGCGATTGCCTCCGGCGTGCCTTCACCGACGACTTTCCCGCCGCGCCGTCCACCCTCGGGACCGAGGTCGATCACCCAGTCCGCCGTCTTGATGACGTCGAGGTTGTGCTCGATGACGAGCACGGTGTTGCCCTGGTCGACGAGACGGTGCAGCACGTGCAGCAGTCGGTTCACGTCCTCAAAGTGCAGGCCCGTCGTCGGCTCGTCGAGCACGTAGAGCGTGTGACCGGTCGGACGACGGGCGAGTTCGGTGGCGAGCTTCACGCGCTGCGCCTCACCGCCCGAGAGGGTCGGGGCGGGCTGGCCGAGCTTCACGTAGCCAAGCCCCACGTCATGGAGGCTTTGCACATGGCGCAAGATCAGCGGCTGACGCTCGAAGAACTCGAGCGCCTCGGCGATCGACATGTCGAGCACGTCGGCAATCGACTTGCCGCGATAGAGGATCTCCAGCGTCTCTCGGTTGTAGCGCGCACCGTGGCAGACGTCGCAGTTCACGTACACGTCCGGCAAGAAGTGCATCTCGATCTTGATCGTGCCGTCGCCCGCGCAGTTCTCACAGCGCCCACCCTTCACATTGAAGGAGAAGCGACCCGGCTGATAGCCGCGCACGCGCGCCTCTTGGGTCTCGGCAAAGAGCTTGCGGATCTTGTCGAAGACGCCCGTGTAGGTTGCGGGGTTCGATCGCGGCGTGCGACCGATCGGCTGCTGGTCGACCGCCACGACCTTGTCGAGGTTCTTCACCCCGAGGATGGTGTCGTGCTCGGCGACGACCGTCTTTGCGCGATTGAGCTGACGCTCGAGCGAGGCGAGGAGTATCGCGTTGATGAGTGAGGACTTGCCCGAGCCGGACACGCCCGTGACCGCCACAAAGTCGCCGAGCGGAATATCGACGGTGATGTCCTGCAGGTTGTTCGCCCGCGCGCCCTTGATGGTGAGCGTCTTGCCGTCGCCGTCGCGGCGCGCTGAAGGGATCGCGATCGACTTCTTGCCCGAGAGGTACTGACCGGTGAGTGACTTCTCGTTTCGCAACAGCGACTCGTAGGAGCCTGCGTGCACGACCTCGCCGCCGAACTCCCCCGCGCCCGGTCCGATGTCGAGCACAAAATCGGCGAGGCGAATGGTCTCTTCGTCGTGCTCAACGACGATGACGGAGTTGCCGAGGTCGCGCAGCCGCTCGAGCGTCGCGATCAGGCGGCGGTTATCGCGCTGGTGCAGGCCGATCGACGGCTCATCGAGCACGTAGAGCACCCCCACGAGGTAGCTACCGATCTGGCTCGCCAGTCGAATGCGCTGGGCTTCGCCACCCGACAGCGTCGCCGAGGCTCGACTCAACGTGAGGTAGTCGAGTCCCACGTCGAGCAGGAACGTCAGTCGCTGGACGATCTCCTTGACCACTTGGTGGGCAATCGCCTCTTCGCGCTCGGTGAGCTTCAAGTTCGTGAAGTAGTCGATCGCTTCGTCGATCGTGAGTGCGTTGACTTGAGCGATGTTGCGGTCGTGCACGCGCACCGCCAGCACCTCTGGCTTCAACCGCTGGCCGTGGCACACGGTGCACTCGACTTCACGCATGTACTGCTCGGCCTGTTCGCGCGACCAGTCGCCGTCTGCCTCGTTGCGCTTGCGCTCGAGCCAGTCGACGATGCCGTTGTACGTCGTCTCGTAGGAGCGCACCCGTCCGTAGCGATTGCGGTAGCGCACCGGCACCGACTTCTTGTCGACACCGTAGAGGATGAGCTTGCGATCCTTCGCCTTCAGCTTCTTCCAGGGCGTGTCCACCGAGAAGCCACCGAGCGTCGCGATCCCTTCGATAAGTCGTTCGAAGTACTTGAAGCGGGCGCCCGACCACGGCGCCAGGGCGCCTTCGGCGAGCGACAGCGTCTCGTCCGGCACGACGAGGTCGGGCGCCACCTCAAAGCGTGTCCCGAGCCCGGTGCACACCGGACAGGCACCGTAGGGCGAGTTGAAGGAGAAGTCGCGCGGCGCGAGCTCGCTGAAACTGATCCCGCAATCACTGCACGCCATCTTCTCAGAGAACTGCACCATCTCTTCGGGCTCGAGGAAGAGGAACTTGACGATCCCCTTGGTGAGCTTGAGCGCCGACTCCACCGACTCGGTGAGACGCTGGCGGTTGGAGGCCTTGACGGTCAGACGGTCGAGCACCACGTCGATCGTGTGCTGCTCATAGCGCGCAAGGTTGAGTGCCTCGCGTTCGGACAGCTCCATCACGATGCCGTCGACGCGCACGCGTGAGAAGCCCTGTCCCGCCAGCTCGTTGAGCAGCGTGCTGTACTCGCCCTTTCGCCCCTCGACAACCGTGGCTAGCACGAGGAAGCGCTCACCGTCGGGTCGCGCGAGGACTTGGTCAACGATCTGCTGGGGCGTCTGACTCGTGATGGCCTTTCCGCAGTTCGGACAGTACGGCACGCCGATGCGGGCAAACAGAAGTCGCAGGTAGTCGTGGATCTCGGTGATGGTGCCCACCGTCGAGCGCGGGTTGCGCGACGCGGTCTTCTGGTCGATGGAGATCGCGGGTGAGAGTCCCTCGATGAACTCGACGTCGGGCTTGTCCATCTGACCGAGAAACTGGCGTGCGTAGGCCGAGAGGCTTTCTACGTAGCGGCGCTGGCCCTCTGCGTAGATGGTGTCAAAGGCGAGCGAGGACTTGCCCGAGCCCGAGAGTCCGGTGAAGACGACGAGCTGGTCCCGCGGAATCTCAACGGACAGGTTCTTCAGGTTGTGCACCTTCGCGCCCTGGATCCGAATCGACTTAGACATAGGGGGAATCTACCGGTTCGACTTCACCCGCCAGACTCGCGACGGGCGCGATCATCTGGCGTTGCAGGGTCTGGAGCGCGTCGCGCAGGACGGCCGCCTCTTCGAAGCGCAAATCGCTCGCCGCTTTCAGCATCGCCTCTTCGACGCGGGCGATCTCCAGGCTGAGGTCATCGGGCAGGAACTCCTCGAGCGACGAGATCCCGTGCTGCTTCTGGGTGATCTCGCGAGGCGACTCGCTGCGCAGTCGGTTCAAGATGTCGGCGACGTTCTTCGTCACGGTCTGGGGTTCTATCCCGTGCTCCTTGTTGTAGGCGATCTGGAGGTGCCGGCGTCGCTCGGTAAGCGAGATGGCAGCGCGCATCGAATCGGTCATCTGGTCGGCGTAGAGGATCGCCTCGCCGTTCGCGTTGCGTGCGGCGCGACCGATCGTCTGGATGAGCGCACTCCGTGAGCGCAAGAAACCCTCCTTGTCCGCGTCGAGGATCGCCACCAACGACACCTCGGGCAGGTCCAAGCCTTCGCGCAACAGGTTGATGCCCACGAGCACGTCGAACTCGCCGAGACGCAGCGAGCGCAGGATCTCGATCCTCTGGATCGTGTCGATGTCGCTGTGCAGGTACTGAACCTTGTAGCCAGCTTTCGTGAGGAACGTCGTGAGGTCCTCCGCCATGCGCTTGGTGAGGGTCGTCACCAGTGCACGCTCGCCTCGCTCGACGACCGCGTCGAGTCGAAGCCTCAAGTCGTCGATCTGGTTCTTCGTGGGCACGACCGTCACTTCAGGATCGAGGAGTCCTGTCGGGCGAATCACCTGTTCGACGATCTGGTCGGAGTGCTCGATCTCGTAGGGTCCCGGCGTCGCCGAGACAAAGACCATCTGCGGCACGAGCTCCATGAACTCGTCGAAGTTGAGCGGACGGTTGTCCCGCGCGCTCGGAAGGCGAAAGCCGTGTTCGACGAGCGTCTCCTTCCTCGCCTGGTCCCCCGCGTACTGACCCCTGATCTGGGGCACTGCGACGTGCGACTCGTCGATGACCACGAGAAAGTCCGAGGGGAAGTAGTCGAGCAAGGTGAAGGGCCGTTCGCCGCGTTGACGACCGTCGAGGTGGGCCGAGTAGTTCTCGATCCCCGCGCAGACACCCGTCTGCTCGAGCATCTCGAGGTCGTGTTCGGTGCGCGAACGCAGGCGCTGGGCTTCAAGGAGCTTGCCCTGCGCTTGAAAGAGCGCCAGCTGCTCGCCGAGTTCGATCTCGATGGTGCGGCACGCGCGCTGGAGCGTCTGGAGACTCGTCGCGTAGTGCGACGCCGCAAAGAGCGTGAACTCGTTGACCCTGCCCCGACTCTCCTGCGTCACGGGATTGAAGAAGGAGATCTCTTCGATCACGTCGTCAAAGAAGGAGACTCGCACCGCCTCGTTGCTATAGGCCGGCTGCACCTCGAGCGTGTCGCCCTTCATGCGAAACGTCCCGCGATCGAGGACGAGCTCGTTGCGGGTGTACTGCATCTCGACCAGTCGCCGCAGCAAGCCGCGCTGCTCGAATCGCTCGCCCACCTCGAGGGGCAGCATGCGCTCGCGGTACTCGAGGGGTGAGCCGAGGCCGTAGATCGCCGACACTGAGGCGACGACGATCGTATCGCGGTGCGTCAAGAGCGACGAGGTGGCCGCGTGGCGCAACCGGTCGATCTCCTCGTTGATCGAGCTGTCCTTTTCGATGTAAGTGTCGGTGCGAGGAATGTACGCCTCGGGCTGGTAGTAGTCGTAGTAGGAGACGAAGAACTCGACGCGGTTGGTTGGCAGCATCTCTCGCAGCTCTGAGGCCAGCTGCGCGGCGAGCGACTTGTTGGGTTCCAAGATGAGCGTCGGGCGCTGCACTCGTTCGACCAACCACGCGATCGTCGCCGTCTTGCCGCTCCCGGTGATGCCCTCCAGCGTCTGATAGCGCAGCCCGTCTTGGACGCCCTCGGTCAGCTTCTCGATGGCCGTCGGCTGGTCGCCGGCGGGTTGGAACAGCGACTCGACGAGAAAGTCCGTCACTGGGTCACCAGATCGGCGAGCGCTTCATCGACGCGGGCGTAGAGCTCCTCTAACGTGCCCTCGTTCCAGATCACTCGGTCGGCGAGCGCCGCCCGTTCGTCGTTGCTCATCTGGGCGGCGAGTCGAGCATGAGCGTCGTCCTCGCTGAAGCCGCGCAGCGTGGTCAAACGCGAGATCTCCGTCGCGGGATCGGCGAGCACCGCCCACACCTCGTCAAGGGTCAGGGCCGCACGATGCTCGGATGAAAAGAGCGGGATGGCGATAAATACGGTCTCACCGTTCGCCGCGCGCGCCTCTTTGTCGAGTTCGGCCGCGATGTAGCCGTGAGTGATGTGATTGAGCCGGCGCAACGCGCTGGCGTCGTGAAAGACCACGTCTGCTAAAAACTTTCTATCAATTTCGCCCTCGGGCGTAAGCACGGCGTCGCCGAACGCGTCGCGTAGCGCTCGCCACGCTGGTTCGCCCTTTTCGACCACGCGTCGTGCCGCCTCATCAGCGTCCACGACCGAAAAACCGAGGGTTGACAGTTTATCGGTCACGGTCGTTTTCCCAGCACCGATCCCGCCAGTGATGGCGATCCTCTTCACACGACCACGGTACTTGTGGCCTGTCACAGGACGACCCATCGCCCCTGTGACAGGAATGCCGTGTGGCGTTCGGTAATCTCGTTAGGCAGGTCCTCGAGGGGGAAATTTGGCCCGGTATTTATTGAAGCGGCTGGTCATGTTGATCGGCATCGTCTTTGTCATCACCGTCGGGGCCTTCTACCTCATCCACCTGTTGCCGGGCGATCCGGCGGCGGTGATATTGGGCTCCGGGGACACCCCCGCCAACCGGGCAAAGCTCTACCAGCAACTCGGGCTCAACAAGCCGGTGATCGAGCAGTACTTCGTCTGGATCAAGAACGTCGTGCGCGGCAACCTGGGCACCTCATTCATCACTGAAACCTCGGTCTGGAGCACTGTCAAACAGGCCCTGCCCATCGACGTCGAGATCATCATCCTGAGTCAGATTCTCGCCTTCGCCTTCGCCATTCCGACCGCCATGCGCAGCGCCCGCAAACCCGACGGCGTCCTCGACCGCGTCTTGAGCGCGGGCAGTTTCACCCTACTGTCGGTCCCATCCTTCGTCCTGATCGTGGTCCTCGTGCTCGTGATCGCCATCAAGCTTGGCGTACCTCACACGGGTCCCTCCTCGTACGTGTCTCTCGGTTCGGACTGGATCGCCAACTTAGAGAGCCTGGCGCTCCCCGCTGTCACGCTCGCCATTGGCAGCTTCGTCGTCTACTACCGAGTGCTGCGCAGCGACCTGATTGCCACGCTGCAGGAGGAGTTCATCACCATGGCCCGCTCCAAGGGCATCAGCCAGCGACGCATCATGTGGCGACACGCCTTGCGACCGTCGTCGGTGTCGCTGATGGGCACCGCTGGCGTCAACATTGGCGGTTTGCTCGCCGGAGGGTTCATCGTGCAGTACCTCCTCAGCATCCCCGGACTCGGCTACCAGCTGATCGCCGCCATCGGGCGAAGCGACTATCTCGTCGTCCAGGGCATCGTGCTCGTCGTCTCGGTCGGTGTCATCTTGATCAACTTCGGCTTCGATCTGCTCGCGAATTTCATCGATCCCAGGATCAGTCGTGAGTAGCTTCTTGGTCAACGAGCTCGTCGAAGAGGCCACGCTCCAGGTCCAGCCCGAGCGAAAGAAGCGACTCGGCATCCTGTTTTGGATCTGCGTCGGGTGGCTCGCGCTCAACGCCCTCGGAGCGATCTTTGCCAACGTGCTCCCCCTGCCGAACCCGCTCGCCCAGAACTACAGCGCCGTCAACGTCGGGCCGTCGCTGCACCACCTGCTCGGCACCGACGACCTCGGGCGCGACATCTTCTCGCGCATCGTCTTCGGTTCGCGGGTGTCGATCGAGGTGAGTCTCGGATCGATGCTGATCGGCTTTGGCATCGGTGCGCCCCTGGGCATGCTGTCGGCCTACCGCCGCGGGAAGTTCGACGCCCTTCTCTGCGGCTTCATGTACGTCTTTCTCGCCTTTCCCGCGATCATCGCGACCATCGCGGTCCTCTCGTTCTGGACGCCTCGTTCCCTGCTCAAGATCATCATCGTCGTCGGCATCGCCGCGATCCCGCTCGTCTTTCGCGTCATTCGCAGCGCCACCTTGAACGTCGCAACCAAGGACTACGTCGTTGCCGCGAAGGTCCAGGGGGCGACCGACCGGCGCATCCTCGTAAAAGAGCTGTTGCCCAACATCGCGCCCATTGGCGTCTCGTTCCTGCTGGTGGGGATCGCGACGGTGGTCACCCTTGAAGGAGCCCTCGCCTTCCTCGGGCTGTCGGTCAATCCCCCGACGCCCTCGTGGGGCAACATGATCAACGAGAGCCTTTCGATCCTCCAAGTCAACCCGTGGCTCGCCATCTTTCCCTCCGCCGCGATGTGCCTGTTTCTGCTGTGTCTCAACTTCATCGGCGACCGACTCCGAGCGCACTTTGACGTGAGCGAGGTGAAGCTGTGAGCGACCTCGACCAGCTCCTCGTCGTCAAGGACCTGCACACAACGTTTGACACCCCAACGGGACCACTGGCCGCCGTGGGTGGTGTGTCGTTCACGTTGGGTCAGAACGAGACGCTCGGCATCGTCGGCGAGTCGGGGTCCGGCAAGACGGTCCTGTCGCGCACGATCATGGGGCTGCAGCCGCGAAGGAACGTGACGGTCGAGGGATCGGTGCGACTCAACGGCTTCGAAGTCGTCTGCGCGAGCGAGAAGGATAAGCGCGCGATCTGGGGGCTCGAAGTCGCCATGATCTTCCAGGACCCGATGACCTCGCTCAATCCGGTCATGCGCATCGGCAAACAGATCGACGAGATCCTTCGCGTGCGGCTCGGCATGAGTCGCGAAGCGGCCAGGGCCCGCGCGATCGAGCTGCTCGAACTCGTCGGCATCCCCTCGCCCGCCGCGCGCTACTGCGCCTACCCGGGCGAGCTCTCCGGTGGCATGCGTCAGCGGGTCGTCATCGCGACAGCCCTCGCCGGTTCGCCCAAGCTCCTGCTTGCCGACGAGCCGACCACCGGCCTTGACGTCACGATCCAGGCGCAGATCTTG
Organism: uncultured Acidimicrobiaceae bacterium; assembly: GCA_963724865.1. Lineage (GTDB taxonomy): Bacteria > Actinomycetota > Acidimicrobiia > Acidimicrobiales > RAAP-2 > RAAP-2. The sequence goes on from CAVRWO010000020.1 coordinate 225,286, forward strand.
AACCTCCTCGACGAGATCAAAGAGCAGATGCAGATGTCGGTCGTGCTCGTCACCCACGACTTGGGCGTTGTCGCGACACGAACCTCGCGCATCATCGTCATGTACGCGGGGCGCATCGTCGAGACGGGCGCTACCCGCGAGATCTTCGCGCGACACCGCATGCCCTACACGCGCGCACTGCTCGAAGGCTCACCGAAGATCTCCAACCCTTCTCACACTCGCCTGCTCGCGATTCCGGGGCGTCCGCCCAACCTGCTCAACCTCCCTCCGGGCTGTGCCTTTGCCCCTCGCTGCGCCTACGCGACGGCTCGCTGTCACGAAGAACGCCCCGAGCTCCAGCCCGCCGACACGCCCGGTCATGCCTTTGCCTGCTGGAATCCCCTTCCCGTCAACGTCGAGATCCACGCATGAGCGATCACTCCGCGCCGCTGCTCAAGGTCCGTGATCTCACGGTCACCTTCGGGTCACATCGCCACCGGGTGAGCGCAGTCGCGGGGGTCAGCTTTGACATCTTTGAGGGCGAGACGCTCGGCCTGGTCGGCGAGTCGGGCTGTGGCAAATCGACGACCGGCAAGGCCCTCATGCGAATCGTGGAGCCTTCCAGTGGGTCGATCGAGCTCGAGGGCATCGAACTGACCAAGCAAAAGGGCAAAGCGCTGCGGAACTTGCGCACGCGCATGCAGATGATCTTTCAGGACCCGATCAGCTCGCTCAATCCCCGACGTCGCGTCAAGGACATTGTCGCCGAACCGCTCGACTGCTGGAAGACGGTCGAAGGCGAAGAGCGTGATCGTCTCGTAAGCGATCTCTTGAACAAAGTCGGCATCGACCCCGAGATCTACGGCAACCGCTACGCGCGACAGTTCTCGGGCGGCCAGTGCCAGCGCATCTCGATCGCTCGCTCGCTCGCCATGCGGCCGAAGCTGCTCATCTGCGATGAGATGGTCTCCGCCCTCGACGTGTCGGTCCAAGCGCAGATCTTGAACCTCCTCGAAGACCTGAAGGTCGAGTACGGACTGACGCTGCTGTTCATCGCCCACGACCTCGCCGTCGTGAAGAACGTCTCGGACCGCGTCGCGGTCATGTATCTCGGCAAGATCTGTGAGATCGGACCGGCAGACGTGCTCTACGACGCTCCCGAGCATCCGTACACGAAGTTTCTCCTTGGCGCAGCCCTTGAGGCCGACCCCGACGCGCCCGTGAACACCGAGGTTCTCGGCGGCGAACCGCCGAGCCCGCTCAACCCGCCGAGCGGCTGTCGGTTCCGCACGCGCTGCCCGTACGCGACGGAGCTGTGCGCACAGGTCGAACCTCCGCTCGTCGAGCTCGCGACGGGCCACCAGGTGGCGTGCCACTATCCCCTGTCGCTCAGTCGAGCAGACAGCGAGCTTCCGGCCGGCCTCTAAACTCGCCGACACCTCTGGTCGTGGCGGTTCAATGGGTGACATCAACGACTTCGACGCCGTAGCGCTCTATCACGCCCTCGACGACGAACGCATGGCGCGGCAGCTCACGTGGAGCGGCGTGACCCGCGAGATCTGGACGCTGTCATGAGTTCTCAACGATCAACGGCGCGATCACCCGATCAGTCCGTCCACTATCGCCCATATGGAACGACGCGGCGACACCACGTGCCAACACGCCCTCTTCTTCTTGCGCTGGCTCCAGCGCACACCCGAGACAGTGGCTCAACCGCCTCGCGGCCGATTTCATTGACGCTAGAAAACGGTGAGCGCGGGCGTCCCGACTACTCGCTTGGCGTCGACTCCGCCGCCGGCTCCGTCTCGGTTCCCGCCTCGAGCTCCGCTGACTTCGGGGCAGCCTCGGTGGCGTACTCCGCCCACGCGGCCTGGGCCTCGGTCTCCGGCGTGAACTCGCCGTACTCAATGGCGCCGATGTAGTTGCCTTCGGCGTCGTAGGCGTGCGAACCGAACGCTTCGCGGTACTCCTCGGAGACCTCGCCGCCTTCGGCCGCCTGCTTGATCGACAGGCTGATTCGACGACGGGCGGTGTCGAGCTCGATGATCTTCACCCACAGCTCTTCACCAGCAGTGACGACCTGGTCGGGTGAGTCGACGTGGTGAGCCGCCATCTCGGAGATGTGCACGAGACCCTCAATGCCCTCGCCCACCTGGATGAAGGCGCCGAAGGGCACCAGCTTGGTGACGCGGCCGTAGACCAGCTGGTCGACAGCGTGGCTGTCGGCAAAGACCTGCCACGGATCCGACTGGGTCGCCTTGAGCGACAGCGAGATGCGCTCTTTCGAGAAGTCGACGTCGAGCACCTCGACGTCCACCTCGTCGCCCACCGCCACGACCTGGCTCGGGTGGTCGATGTGCTTCCAGCTGAGCTCGGAGACGTGAATGAGACCGTCCATCCCGCCGAGGTCGACAAAGGCACCGAAGTTGACGACCGAGCTGATGACGCCGTGACGGCGCTCGCCCGGCTTCAGGTTCGACAGGAAGTCGCCACGCTGTTCCTTCTGGGTCTCTTCAAGCCAGGCGCGACGCGAGAGCACCACGTTGTTGCGGTTGCGGTCGAGCTCGATGATCTTCGCCTCGACGGTCTTGCCGATGTAGGGCTGGAGCTCGCGCACGCGGCGCAGCTCGACGAGCGACGCGGGCAAGAAGCCGCGCAATCCGATGTCGACGATGAGGCCGCCTTTAACAACTTCGATGACCACGCCCTTTACCACCTCGTCGCGGTTCTTCAGCTCTTCGATGTTGGCCCACGCCTTTTCGTACTGGGCGCGCTTCTTCGAAAGGACGAGTCGCCCCTCCTTGTCCTCTTTTTGGAGCACGAGGCACTCGACGCGCTCGCCGAGCGACACGATCTCAGAAGGGTCGACATCGTTGCGTATGGAAAGCTCGCGCGAGGGGATGACGCCCTCGGACTTGAAGCCGATGTCAAGGAGGACTTCGTCGTGGTCGATCTTCACGACCGTGCCGACAACGAGGTCACCGTCATCGAACTCAAGGACGCTGTCGCCGACGAGCGCGGTCAGGTCGGTGCCGACCAGGTCGTCTTCGGTGATGACGCGCGGAATGTAGTTTCCGTTTTCGTCGAAGGAACCCATCTGCTGGGTGGAGAGGAGGCTCGTGCCGTCCGTCATGGGGTACGTCTTTCGTTCGACCACACCGGGGTCTGACTCGTCAATAGGGCTGGGTTGCCGGTGTAAACCCAGGAAGCAATGCTACCACCTGGTCTCTCACCCCTTTGCGGCGGCCCAATTCTCGCCCCAGCTGAGCGACACCTCGAGCGGCACCGAGAGGCGCGCCGCGTTCGTGAGGGCGTCCACCATGATCTCGCTCACGCGATCCTTCTCGTGCGGCGGGGCTTCGACCACGACTTCATCGTGGACCTGGAGGATGAGCCGCGCCTCCAGGTGCTGGGCGGTGAGCTCGCGATCGAGTCGCACGAGGGCTGACTTGAAGATGTCGGCCGCGAGTCCCTGGATGCCCGCGTTCATCGCCTGGCGCTCGACGGCCTGGCGCTGGGGACCGACGGCCGTCGCGAGATCCGGAAACGGTCGAACGCGGCCGAACTCGGTGCGCGAGAATCCCTGGATGCGAATCTCCTTTACGACGTTGTCGAGGTACTCGCGCAGGCTCGGGAATCCCTCGAAATACTTGTTCATGATCTCTCGGGCGGCCGACACCGGGATGCCAAGGCGTCGGCTGAGCCCGAACGCCTCCATCCCGTAGACGAGGCCGTAGGAGACCGCCTTCGCGCGTTCGCGCTGCTCGTTGGTGACCTCTTCGGGCGCGACGCCAAAGACGGACGCGGCGATGGTCCGATGCACGTCCTGGTGCGAATCGAAGGCGGCGAGCAGCCCCTTGTCTTGGGAGAGGTGGGCCAGGATTCGTAGTTCGATCTGGTTGTAGTCAGAGACCGCGATCAGCCATCCCTCGGTGGGCCCGAACGCGTAGCGCAACCGGCGACCTTCGAGCGAGCGAACCGGGATGTTGTGCAGGTTCGGGTTCTCCGAAGAGAGCCGTCCGGTTCGCGCAACGACTTGGGAGAACATGGCGTGAATCCGTCCGTCCTCTTCTACGGCGTCGATGAGCGGCGCGCCGTAGGTCGAGCGCAGCTTTTCGATCTCGCGGTACCGGAGGATGAGCGAGACGATTCGGTGCTCGTCTTCGATGGCTTCGAGGCTCGTCGCGTCCGTCGAGTAGCCCGACTTGATCTTCTTCACAGCGGTCAAGCCCAACTCGTCAAAGAGCACGACCTGGAGCTGCTGGGGCGAGTTCACCTTGAACTCGTGTCCGGCCACCTTCTGGATCTCGGCCTCGAGCTCGCGAGCCTCCGTGGCGAACTCCTCGGAGATGGTGCGCAACAAGCCCGCATCGACGCGAACGCCCCGCGCCTCCATCCTTCCGAGGACGGCCACGAGAGGAAGCTCCACCTCTTCATAGATGCGGTTCAGCTCCCATCGATCGATCTCCGCGCGCAGGACGTCGCGCAGTCGCGCGATCTGCTGGACGTCGCGAACGAGGGTCTCGTCGCTCGAGGCGCTGAAGAGCGAGGGCCGGGTATCTTCGATCGGCTCACCGAGAAAGCGCAAGGCGACGTCGGCAAGCTCGTAGTGCCCACTGATCGAGTCGACGAGAAAGGCCATGATCGATGTATCGTCGGCCGGTTCGCGCAACTCGACGCCGGCTGTGCCCGCGAGGCGATAGAGGCCCTTCACGTCGTGCCCCGCGACGGTGACGTCCTTGGCCGACGCAAAGAACTCCGCGAGGTCGCCCACTGCCACCGCGCCCGACACGGGGTTCAACGCGGCGATGCGTTCGTGGTTGAAGGCGACGATCGGTGTCTCGGTTGAGGCGAGCGCCGCCGCGAGCGATGATTCGGGTACGAGCGCGAGTGCGGGCGCGGTGACGGCGACCGGGGCGTCCTGCACGTCGTTCTCGGCCGGTTCGCCGAGAAGACCGTCCTGCATCAGCTTGTTGAAGCGCGTTCTCATTGAATTCATCTCGTAGCGTTCGAAGAAGGCGTTCACCTCGGCGCGACGCCACCCGCCAAGGGTGAGGTCCTCCAGTGAGAAGTCGAGCGGCACGTCGCGCACGAGGCGCATCAGCTTTTCGTTGTTGCGCGCGCGCCCCTCGTAGGCGGCGAGATTCTCTCGCAGCTTCGGCGTGAGCGCGTCGAGGTTCGCGTAGAGCTCGTCGAAGTCTCGGTACTGGGAGAAGAGCTTCGCTGCCGTCTTCTCTCCCACGCCCGGCACCCCGGGCAGGTTGTCGGACGTATCGCCGCGCAGGGCCGCGAGCAGCGGGTAGCGAGCGGACTCGATGCCGGTGCGCTCGAAGATGCCGGCCTCGTCGTACAGCGAGTAGTCAGAGACCCCGCGGCGGTTGTAGAGGACCTTCACGAAGGGGTCTTCGACCAGCTGGAAGGTGTCGCGGTCCCCCGAGACGACGACGACCGGGATCTGGGCGTCACGACCCCAGGTCGCGAGTGTCGCCAAGACGTCGTCCGCCTCGAACTGCTCGACACCGAGCACCGGGATGTGCAACGTCTCGCACATGGTGCGTATGAGATCGAACTGGTGCTCGATCTCCGGTGGGGTTGCGGCGCGACCGCCCTTGTAGTCCTCGGTCAGCTCGTCGCGAAACGTTCCCCCGGCGAGGTCAAACGCGACCGCCACCGCACGGGGGTTCTGCGTGCCCACGAGCAGCGCGAGCATCGAGGCGAAGCCGTGCAGCGCGTTCGTGATGACCCCCGCTGAGGTCTGGATGTCCACCGGGAGCGCGAAGAACGCGCGAAACGCGAGCGACATGCCGTCGAGCAGTACGAGGGGCCGCTGGTCGGCCTCACTCGATGTCTCAGCCAACGAACTCGCCCTTAAGGATCTGCTGAGCCACGTCACGCATGCGAGTTCGCCCGCGCATCGCCGACTGCTGGATCACTTCAAAGGCCGCGGGCTCGTCAAGACCCCGCTCGGCCATAAGGACTTCTTTCGCGCGCTGGACGATCTCGCGCGTCTCGATCTTGTCATCGGCGCTCGAGCTCTCGCTGACCAGGGGCTCGCTCGCAGCCGGGTTCAATATCGCCGCGAGCTTCGGCAAGATCTCACTGCTGCGAAACGGCTTCACCAGATACGCGGCGACGCCCGCGTCGCGCGCACTCTCGATCAAGGTGCGTTGACTGAACGCCGTGAGCAGGACGACCACCGTCGATGAGCCCTTCAGCGCGCTCGCCACCTCGATGCCGTCCAGCCCCGGCATCTTGATGTCGAGGAGCGCAAGGTCGGGCTCGTGCTCTTTGATCATGGCGAGGGCGTCGTCGCCGCGGGCCGCCTCCCCCACCACCAGGTAGCCGTCATCCTCGAGGATCTCTTTGAGGTCGAGCCGAATGATTGACTCGTCGTCGGCGATCACTACGCGCTTATCCATTGTCATCCTTCGGCGTCCACTCTCGTAGCAGCTCGTCTCGCTGGGCCATCAGTTCTCGAACCTCCATCGAACGTCGCTTCATCTCGGCGTTCGCCACCTGCACGTGGCGTGAGAGTTCATCGTATTCTTTCGACTGCAGGGGGGTCTCCGAGACGAGCGCGCGAATCCGCGCGTCATCGAGCGCATCGTTCCACACCACCACTTGCTCTTCCAAGACCGCCAGGCTCTCACGGGCGTGTGACAGTTGGCGTTGCACGTCCTCAAGGCGTCGCTTTGTGAGTCGAGACCCCATGGCTCCAGTGTAGGACTGGGTTCCTCAAGGGACTGTTAGGGATTGGGCACCCGCGAGCATGGACGCGGCGGGCTCGACGCCGAAACTCGACGTGATCACCGTCACCTCGCCGCTCGCCGCTTCGAGCGCTACGTCACCCAGATCGCTCGGCTCGGTGATCGCACTGCCGTTCGCGAGCGCCCGGTGCACGCGGCGCGCGTAGGGCGACTCGAAGAACCCCCCGAGATAGACGCGCAGCCCGAGCTGGTGGGCGCGCGCGATGATCGCGCGCGCGTTCGCGAGTCCGCCCACGCGCGCGGGCTTCACACAGATCATGGACGCCGCTTCGTATCGGGTGATCTGAGTGAGATCAGTCAACGTACGCACGCTCTCATCAAGGCTGAGGGCGACGCCGAGGCGCGTCGCAAGGCGGGCGTGGTCGACCAGGTTGCCCACCGCGTAGGGCTGCTCGACCGCGTCGAGCACCGCCACCTCACGGACTGCCGCTACCTGGCTGAGCACGTCCTCGTCGCTCGTGGCCGAACAGTTGTAGTCGAGCAGCACCGGCGCGCCCAGTAGGGAGAGCTGGGCGAGTGCGCGATCGCTGAGGACGCCCGGCGCTGTCTTCACGCGCACGCGCGCGTCGAGGGGACCGACATCCCACGCTCGATCATCGAGCGCCGATACCGTCGTTTGGCGCGGAGGCGACGTGTGCGGCGGCCAGAGCTCGCCAATCGACATCACGCGGTGACGAAGCTCTCGGTCGAGAAGCGCCATCTCGATGAGCGTCCCCGCGAATCGGCGCGCCGGTGAATCTGCGAAGATCCCCGCCATTCGAGTCCACGCGGGCAACGCGCCTTCGCGTTGCGTGAGCGCCTCCACGCGACTGAGTGCGTCGCCGATCCCCTCGATGACCTCGTCAACGCCCGGATCGCCGTGCAGCGTGATCGGCTGGGGTGACACCTCCCCGAACCCCACGGCGCCGTCCTTTAGGCGTAAGAAGAGCCGAGAGCGATGGGCGTGGAGCTGCTCGCTCGCTCGCACCGGTCGTTCCAGCGCGACACGCTCTACGTAGAGGTCGGCCTTCATGAAGGTCACACTAGGGTTCCTGCTACCGTGGTCGCCGCAGCCCGGATGGCGGAATTGGCAGACGCGGAGGCCTCAAAAGCCTTTACTCGAGAGGGTGTGTGGGTTCGAGTCCCACTCCGGGCACTATTCGGGCTCATCGGATTTCAATGGGGTGGCGACACCCTGAGGGTCACTCTTTGGAAGACGAAGGTGCTTCAGGCTTTAGGTGTGACCCAAAAAACTCGAAGCACCTTCGTCCTTACTGACCCTACAGAAATCGTTGAGGCTCTCGTCGGCTTAAAAGACGTGCGGGTGCTGGCCTACGAGCGCCGCGGCCCCGAGGTCGCCCTCTGCATCGAGCAGGTGCTGGGCGAGGTGGCGTGTCCCCGGTGTGCCTCGCGCGCCCTGGTCAAGGACCGACCGCTCGTGACCTACGTCGATCTCCCCGTCTACGGCGCCGCGATTCGCCTGACCTGGAAGAAGCACCGGATGCGCTGTGACAACGACGACTGCTCGATGAAGAGCTGGGTGCTCACCGATCACCGCATCGCCGCCCAGCACTGCCTGCTCACCACGAGGGCCGCCAAGTGGGCGACGGTCCAAGTGGGCACCGGTCGCACCGTCAAGGAAGTGGCGGGGGAACTTTCCTGTGACTGGCATACCGTCAACGACGCCGTGACCACCTACGGCACCGCGCTGCTCGAGGCGGACAAGAAGCGCCTCAATCAGACCACGGCGCTGGGCTTGGACGAGACCAGCTTTGTGCGACTGGGCGGCCACCACACCAGTTACCTCACGACCGTCGCCGACGTGGGCAACCACCAAATCATTGACATCTTGCCCACGCGCAGCTACGTGGACGTGGCCGGTTTCATTGGCGAACAACCCGAGGCCTGGAAGGCCCGCATCACCTACGGGGCCTTGGACATGTCGGCCACCTACGCCGCTGTTTACAACGTGATGCTCCCGAGAGCCGCCCAGGTCGTCGACCGCTTTCACGTGATCGCCCTGGCGAATCGATGCCTCGACAGTGTTCGACGTCGCGTCCAGACCGAACAGCTAGGCCACCGGGGCCGAAGGGATGATCCGCTTTATCGAGTGCGACGAGTCTTACTCGTGGGCGAGGAGAAACTCAGTGAGGAACAGGCCACGCGGCTCAACTCGCTGCTCTCACTGGGTGACCCCAGCGCCGAGGTCGCTCTCGCTTACCGCGTGAAGGAGCGACTGCGTGACTTCTATCGGTGCTGGAACGCCGAGGAGGCTCGAGCGATGCTCGAAGACTTACAGACCCATTGCCTAAAGAAGGCCATGCCGCCCGAGATCAGAAAGCTCGGACGAACACTGAAGGAGTGGTTTGACAAGATCTGCAACTATCACCTGGCACGAATCACCAACGCACCGACCGAAGCACTCAACAACCTCATCAAGCGCATCAAGCGGGTCGGCTTCGGGTTCCGGAACTTCGAGAACTACCGAATCAGAGCCCTGCTCTACGCGGGCAAACCGAACTGGCGAGTGCTCGGCTCGATCGTCGTCCGATGAGACTCACCCCGTCAGAATCCGATGACCCACTATTCGAGCGCTGTTATGGTGGCGACCATGTCAGGGCCAAGCTCGTTTCGCGACGACGTGGCGGCACTCTTCCCGGGCCAAGGCTCACTCTCGGGCGCGGCGGGCCTGTTGTGGCGTGACTCCTCCCACTGGACGATCGTCGATCGAGTGAGCGAGGTCTCTGGCATCGATGTCGCGTGGCTGCTGCTCGGAGCGAACGACGATGAGGTGGTGCGCACCGACCGCGCCCAGCTCGCCACCTTTGCCCTCTCCCTCGTCGGCTTCTACGAGCTGCTCGACCTAGGCATTCGGCCGCGGTTTCTCATGGGCCACAGCCTTGGGGAGTTCACGGCCCTTGTCGCCGCGGGCCTGTTGAGCGTGGAAGAGGGCGCGCGACTCATCGCCGTGCGGGGTTCGGCCATGGCCCGGGCGGCCGAGCTCGAAGAGGGATCGATGGTGGCTGTGATGGGTGGCGACGAGGGTGCGCGCGACGCGCTCGAATCCCTCGAGAATGTCTGGATCGCCAACATCAACGGCACGGGCCAGATCGTCGTCAGCGGCACGCGCGCCGGGCTCGATCATCTGATGGAGCACCACCGTGACCTCGGCTGGCGTCGTGCAACGCCGCTGCCGGTCGGTGGCGCCTTCCATTCGCCGCTGATGGCGCCCGCCCAACGCGAGCTCGACGACGTGCTCGACGCCACCGAGTGGGGCACTACCGAGGCGATCTTGATCTCGAACGTCGACGCGAACATCCACACGGCGGCCACCGAGTGGCGCGAGCTCTTGCGTCGCCAGCTCACCTCGCCCGTGCAGTTCCTCGACGCGACACTGGCGCTCCCCGAATCGGTGACGAGCACGATCGAGATGCCGCCTGGCACCGTGTTGACCGGACTGACAAAGCGCATCCGGGCCTTTGAGCGCCAACTCGCCCCTGCCAGCATCACCGAACTACAGGAGATCGCCCTATGAGTCGTCACGTCATCGTCACCGGTGCGAGTCGCGGCATCGGCGCCGCGATCGCCGAGCACTTCGTCGCGGGGGGCGATTCCGTCGTCGCGCTCTCGCGCTCGGGAGTGGCGCCGGACGGATGCGCAAGATCCTTCACGGTCAACGTCGCCGACTCCCAAGAAGTGAACGACGCCGTGAAAGCGGCCGTCGACGAGTTCGGGCCTGTCGAGGTCGTCGTCGCGAACGCTGGGGTCACCCGCGACGGCATCGCGATGCGCATGTCTGATGACCAGTGGCGCGACGTGCTCTCGATCAACCTCGACGGGGCGTTCTACACCGCTCGCGCGGCCATGGCGTCGATGGTGCGCGCTCGCAAGGGATCGATCATCTTCATCGGTTCGATCTCGCCGTTTATGGGCGTGCCCGGGCAGGCGAATTACGCGGCGGCGAAGGCCGGCCTCGTCGGGCTCGCACGCTCGCTCGCGACTGAAGTCGCGTCGCGTTCGATCACCGTCAACGTCGTCGCGCCCGGGCTCATCGACACGGAGATGACAACCGACCTGCCCTCTCGGGACGCGATGCTCGCCATGATCCCGCTCGGCCACGCGGGCCAGCCTTCCGATATCGCTGAAGTCGTAGGGTTCCTTGCCAGTAACCACGCTCGCTACATCACGGGAGCCGTCATCGCCGTCGACGGGGGCCTCGGACTCGGTCACTAACGTCCACTCACGCCACCCTCTTTGAGTACGATGGAGCGACAGAAAAAAGGGGCAACACCATGGATCGCAACGAAGCGCTGGCGAAATTTACTGACGACACGGTAGAGGTACTCGCCGTCGACCCGTCACAAGTAACCCTGGACGCGTCCTTTGGCGACGACCTCGGCGCCGACAGCCTGGACCTCGTGGAACTCGTGATGGCGCTCGAAGAGACCTTCGACATCGAAGTCGCCGAGGACGAGCTCAAAGAGATCAAAACCGTCGGCGAGGCCTTCGAACTGATCTACGCCAAGCTGTAGTGCGCGTCGCCGTCACTCCCTCGGGGCCGATCTATGGCCGCCGAGTCGCCGTTACTGGTCTTGGGGCCCTCACATGCGCCGGAGAAGGCGTCGACGCGCTGTGGAGTGTGCTCACGAAGTCCGAAGCACCCGAGAGCAAGCGCGTCGCACCCTTTGATGCCACTCACCTCGGCAACGCGAAAGAGCTGCGGCGTCTCGATCCCTTCGCGCTCTATGCATTGACGGCCGCCGATGAAGCGTGGCGCCAGAGCGGTCTCGCGGGAAGATTCGACGACGCGGGCTGCATCGTAACCTCAGGCATCGGAGGGCTGCAGACCACACTCGAACAAGACGCGGTCCTGACGTCGCGCGGATCCGATCGGGTGTCGCCGTTCCTCGTGCCGATGATGATGCCGAACGCCGCCACCGCCGCCGTGTCGATGCGCTTTGGGCTCGGCGGCCCCTGCGAGACAGTGACGACGGCGTGTGCCGCCGGCACGCACGCGATCGGCAACGCGGCGCGTCTCGTCGCGTCGGGACGCTCTACCGTCGCGGTCGCGGGCGGCGCCGAGGCCGTGATCGTCGAGATCGCGATGGCCGGCTTTCGCAACATGACCGCACTCTCCAACAAGGACCTGTCTCGGCCCTTCGACATCGATCGTGACGGATTCGTCATGGGCGAAGGCGCGGGCGTCTTGATTCTCGAAGAGTGGGAGCACGCGCTCGCGCGCGGCGCCACGATCTTCGCCGAAGTGCTCGGCGCCGCCTCGACGGCCGACGCGCACCACATCACGGCTCCCGACCCGAGCGGACGCGGTGCCGTTCGCTGCATGGAGCTTGCGCTCGAAGACGCCCAGCTCAGCCCCGCCGACGTGTCCCACATCAACGCGCACGGCACCTCAACCCCGCTCAACGATCTCGCCGAAGCGATCGCCGTTCGCGAGGTCTTTGGCGATGATGCGCCCCCGACCACGTCCATCAAGGGACACCTCGGCCACTCTCTTGGCGCCGCGGGTGCCCTCGAGGGCGTGGCGTCGGTCTTGACGCTGCAGAATCAGCTGATTCCGCCAACGGCCGGCACGACCGTCGTCGACCCTCAGATCGCCCTCGATGTCGTGATTGGCGAGCCTCGACCCGCAACGGTCGACGTCGTGCTCTCGAACTCCTTTGGCTTTGGCGGTCACAACGGCAGCGTGATCTTTGGTCGGTATCGCGCCTAGCTAGAGGGTCCACTCGTCGAAGTGGCGCTCAACGTAGGAGTTCTCGTACGCCCACTTCGCGTTGGCGATGAACTCACCGAGAAGAGCAGGGTCCTTTGTTCCCGGCGAGGTTTCGACGCCGGAGCGGACGTCGACCCCGAACACCGGGAAGTTCTGCACGACATCGATCACGCTCGCGGGCGTAAGACCACCAGAGGCGATGAGCGGTACGCGCGGACCCGCGTCGAGGAAGAGCTCCAAGGAGTCGGCGAGCGCGGGACGATCGTCGCTCTCGGGAAGGACGAGGTAGTCGACGCCACCGAGGAGCGACAGACGATTCGTGCCGTCGGGCACGGTCCGCAAGACCGTGTTCACCCGTTCGGTGATGTACGTGAGCTCATCGAGCGTGATCGCGCCCTCGATCTGCACGGCGCTCAGGCCCAGCGTGTTCGCGATCTCGACGACGCGTTGGGGCATCTCGTGGCGGAACACGCCCACCGAGATCGCCCCACTCGGCAGGCGGCGCACGATGTCGTGCGCCGCCGACGGAGCGATCTGACGTGGGGTGACCCCGAACTCGAAGCCGACCGCGCTCGCGCCGAGCCCGATTGAAAAGAGCGCATCGTCCTCGGTCGTGATGCCCGAGATCTTGATGAACAGTCCCTCAGTGTTGAATCTCACGCGCGCCCCATGGGTTCACGTTACTTTGGGCTACTCGATCTCCTCGACGGTTACGCCCTCTGGAAGTTCCACGCCGATCAGCGTGCGGTGCACGACACCGAGCCCCTCGATGACACCCGCCCGCTCGCGCCAGCTGGTGAGGCCCTTCGGACCGTCTGGTCCCTTCGACGTCAGAACTTCCTCGAGGACGCCGACGCTTGGACCAACGACCCGCACAAAGCGCCACGGAACGCTCGACCCACGGGCGTCAAGTCGGCCAACGAGCTCTTGACCCGTGAAGCAGCCCTTTTGAAAGGAGATCGTGGAATCAACGAAGTGCCGCCCGAATGAGTGCGGCGTGAGCGAACGCGCGAATTCGTTGGCGCCGGGCCAGCGCGCGTCGATCAGCTCTTCGAGGGTGGCGTAGGGTCCCGCGTCGGCGTCGCGAACGACGAGCGTGCACCTGGTGCGAAGGAGGAAGCGCCGCAGCCTCACGGCAGCCATCTCGGCGAGCTCGCGCGGCACGACGAGATCGATTCCCTCCTCACGACGAACGGCGAGCGCTGCGGTCACGACGACGCTATCGGGGGCGAGGACGAGCGTCCACGATCCGTCTTCGTCGAGTGAGGTCAGGTCTTGGCTGAGCTGGCCTTGAAGAAAGACCTCCGCTTCGTTGCCACGCGCTTCGATCACCGACCACTCGAGGGTCGTTGTCTCGCTGTCCGTGGCGTTGCTCATCGACCATTACAGTATGCGCCGACGCGGCGAGACTCGCCGGGAAAGGGTGGCCCGGGATGAGCATGCAGACTGAGCTCAACACGATCACGTCCACGATGACCGAGCTCTCCGCCCGTATCACGGCGCTCGTCGAATCAGAAGGCGACGCTATGGCGCCTGACGTCTACTCCGAGTTGGTGGCAGCAGAGCGCACCGTTGGCGCGCTGCTGCGCCGCCTCACTCGCGTCGCTGGTCGAAGTGTGTAGATCTCGCCGATAGTGTTTTCACTATGGCGTCTCAGTGGTTGCGTGTCCCCTCGCTCACGCCGCAGCAGCGTCTTGACGTCTTGAGCTTGCTCGATCGCACCGAGGTGCTCCTCGGTCGCGAGGCTATCGATGAAGGACGGCGTCGCATCGTCGTGCACGGCTGGCGAGCCGAACACTGGCTCTACTACGACGAGGGCACCCTCACCCAGTACGCCATGGCGAACGGTGATGATCACGCCACGGTTGAGATGTGTGGCGGCGACATCGACGACCAGCTCCTCAGCCACCTGCTCGCCGCGCACGAAGTGGTCGACTGGTGGACGCGCGGTGCCCAAGCGTGCGAGCACGCCCACGGCAGCGTCATTCGCATGCTGCAGCTCCTGCGCGTCACGCTGCCCGTTCCCGTCGAAGCGGTCCCTCTCGGATTCACACTGCGCAACTTCGAGCGTCACCACGACGAGGCCGCCTGGATTGAAGAGAACAACGCGGCCTTCGCCAACCACCCTGAACAGGGCGAGTGGCAGCTCGAAGACCTTGAAGAGCGTACGCACGAGCCATGGTTCGACCCTTCGGGCTTCTTGCTGCTCGAGATCGACGGGCGCATCGCCGCGTCGTGCTGGACCAAAGTGCATGAGCTCCACCCGGACCGCTTTGGCGAGATCTACGTTGTCTCGGTGCATCCCGACTTTCAGCGCCACCACCTCGGCCGGGTGATGGTGACCCAGGGTCTGGACGTGCTGTGGCGCAAGGGCGTCAGCGACGCCGTCTTGTTCGTCGACGAGTCCAACGAATCGGCGCGGAAGCTCTACGACTCACTGGGCTTTCGCCTCGAACGCGAAGATCGACTCGTGCGCTTCTTTCGCACCTGAGAGCGGCGACCTCGCTAGTGCACGCCGACGAGGTAGCCAACGCCGTAGGTCACCGCGGAGGCGAGCGCCATGATGACGAGTGCGCGGGCCGCAGAAAAGGCAATGCCCCGTCGCGTGTAGTGACCGACGGAGCCGCCCACAAAGAGTGTGGCGGACCCGGCGAGGCCGACCGACCACCACATCACGTTGCCGAACGACGTGATGATCCACGGCAGCAACGGGATCAGTGCCCCGACCGAGAAGAAGAGAAAGGATGATCCCGCCGCGAGCCACGGCGAGCCGGTTGCCGAGGGATCGATGCCCAGCTCTTCGCGGGTGTGCGTACGGAGGGCGAGGTCGGGGTTCTTCATGAGATCCGTCGACAGGCGCTCGGCCAGCTCCTTGTCGATGCCGCGCTGTACGAAGATCGCTTGGAGCTCTTGACGCTCGAGCTCGGGTTCGCTCGCGAGTGCGCGCCGCTCAACGTCAATCTCATACTCGAAGAGCTCCTTCTGTGAGCGCATGGAGAGGTACTCCCCGCTCCCCATCGAAAATGCGCCCGCCACAAGACCCGCGAGTCCCGCCAGACGCACCACGCCGTGACCCGGGTTGGCGCCGGCGAAGCCCAGAATCAGCGAGACGTTGGTGACGAGTCCGTCCAAGAGGCCAAACAACGCGGCTCGAAAACCCCCGTCAGCAATCTGGCGGTGATGGGGTTCACTGGATGCGTACGTCACTCAGGCGAGCCTACTGTCGCCTGTTTGGAAAGACTGGTGACTGGAAGGTGAAGGATAAGGTTTTGAGCGGAGGTACACATGACCACGCACGTGAACAGCATCGAAGACCTCACCGCCCTCGTCGGCACCCACTTGGGATACTCCGACTACCGGACCGTGACCCAGGAGCAGGTCGACCTCTTTGCCGAAGCGACCGGTGACCACCAGTGGATTCACGTCGACCCCGTGCGGGCGGCGACCGGTCCCTTCGGCCGTACGATCGCCCACGGCTATCTCACCTTGTCCCTGATCCCGGTCTTGCTCGGTGGGATCTTGCGCGTCGAGGGTGTCGCGATGGGCATTAACTATGGCGCGAACAAGGTGCGCTTCACCTCGCCCGTACCGGTCGGCTCGGACGTGCGCGCCGGCGCGACGCTCTTTTCGATCGACGAAGTCAACGGCGGTGTGCAGGTTGTCCTCGACGTGGTCGTCGAGATGCGCGACGCGCCAAAGCCGTCGTGTGTGGCTCAGATAGTCACCCGCTTCTACCTCTAAGGCCTTGTTGAGTACTCCCCTCCCCAGCGGCGACGCCAAGACGCAGCACGTTCGCTCGATGTTCGACGCGATCGCACCGCGCTACGAGCTCGTGAACACCCTTATGACCTTCGGACTCGACAAGCGCTGGCGTCGGCGCGCCGTGCACGACCTGCGCCTCGCGAAAGACAGCATCGTCCTCGACGTCGCGTCCGGGACGGGCGACTTCTATCGCGAGCTCGCCCGCCAGGGCCATCGACCCGTGGCGTGCGACCTCAGCTACAACATGCTGCACACCGCGCACGACGTGGTCGATCGCGTTCAGGCGGACGTGTCGTCACTCCCCTTTCGCTGGTCGAGCGTCGACGGCGCCACGTGCGGGTACGCACTGCGCAACTTCACCGACCTGGAAAAGAGCTTCAGCGAGATGGCCCGGGTGCTGCGCCCCGGAGGCCGGCTCTCCCTCCTCGAGGTCGCAGAGCCCTCGTCGGGTCTCTGGCGAAGTGGGTTCCGCTTCTGGTTTCGCACGGTCGTGCCCCTGATCGGGTCGCTCGTCTCAGACCGCGACGCCTATCGCTACCTTCCGGCGTCGACCGCGTACCTCCCCACCGCCGCAGAGATCGTCACCATGTTGAACCGCGCGGGCTTCAGCGGCGTGAACCATCGGCGCATCATGGGCGGGCTCAGTCAGCAGTTCGTCGCGACGAGGACCGCGTGAAGTTCGTCCGCCACGCCCTCGCCCCGCTTCGCCGCGAGACCTTGCGCACGCTCGGCGCGCGCGACGGTTGGCTCGTAGAGACCCCTGAGGTGATCCGCGTGGGTGCCGGTCGCGTGGTCGATCGGATCGAGTTGCGGGGTGGTCTCGGTGCCACGACCAGTGCGACGTCGGCGCTTTCAGCCCACCAGCTCGTCGGTGACGACGGCCCCGCCGGCAGCGGCGTCGTCGCTTTTGGCGCACTGCCCTTTGACCGCAACGCAGGGGCGACGCTCTGCGTGCCCGAGTTCGTGGTGACACAGCTCGCAACCGGCGAGACGTGGCTCACGACGCCGAGTGACGTCAGCGACTGGCGAGCGCTCTACGACACGGTCGTCGCACCGAGCCAAGCGACCCAGCGCCCGACCTCGGTGACCTTTCAGCCCCAGCCCGAGGTGTACGCGCATCACGTCGCACTCGCCGTCGAAATCCTTCGCCGCAAAGAGATCGACAAGGTTGTGCTTTCGCGGGCCGTCCTCGGCACCGTCCCCGAGGACATCGACGCCGCCGCGATCGCCCAGCGTCTGCGAGCGCGCGAGCCGATCTGCACGCTCTACAGCGTGCCGACTGACGATGGACGGCGTTTCGTCGGCGCGAGCCCCGAACTGCTCGTTCGACGCAGCGCCGACGTCATTCAGTGCCACCCGCTCGCCGGCACGATCACCCTGCCCGAGAACGTCGCGCCCGACGACTACGAGACCTGGCTGCTCGGGAGCACGAAGAACCTCCACGAGCACGCCGTCGTCGTTGACGAGATCGTGAGCAACCTATCGAACGTCTACGACGACATCACGGCCGACGCGACACCGTCGATCGTCGCGCTGCGTACGGTCGCGCACCTCGGCTCTCGAATCACCGCGCGCTGGAGCGGCGAGCGTCCCGCACCCGACGCGCTCGAAGTGCTGCGCATGCTCCATCCCACCGCTGCCGTCGGAGGGATGCCACGCGAGAGCGCGTATGAGCTCCTCTGTCGGCTCGAAGAACACGATCGCGGCGTCTTTGCCGGTCCCGTCGGTTGGATTGACGTAGAGGGCGACGGTGAGTGGTGGATCGGACTGCGCGGCGTGCTGTTGCGCGGGCCCGACTTCGAAGCCTGGGCCGGGGCAGGGATCGTCAGTGAGTCCGACCCGTTATCCGAACGCGAAGAGACTCGCGACAAGCTTGCCGTTGTCTTGGGCTCGGTCCTCGTCGACCCGCTCTAGCGTCGGCGACGCTCGCGGTATTTTGCGAACGCGCGCTCTGCGCCCCACGTCGTGACAAGCCATAAGGCTTCGACGACGATGGCCTTTGACATCTTGGACTCCCCGCGAAGACGATCCTTGAAGGTGATGGGTACCTCAATGATGCTCACGCCATTGGTTCGGGCCCGATACGTCATCTCGATCTGGAACCCGTAGCCGTCGGCCCGCACGCTCGTATAGTCAATCTTCTCGAGCGCCGTCGCCGAATAGACCCGATAGCCCGAGGTTGAGTCAGTGACCTTGAGGCCGAGCACGAGCGAGGCGTATTCGTTGCCACCTCGCGAGAGCAGGCGTCGCGACCAGCGCCAGTTGGGGATGTGGCCGCCCGATATGTAGCGAGAGCCGATCACGAGGTCGTAGTTCTGAGCAGCGACGAACAGCGTGGGCAGCGCTTTGGGATCGTGCGAGAAGTCGCTGTCCATCTCAACGAAGTGATCAAAGCCTCGTTCGAGGCCCCAGGCGAATCCCGCCCGGTACGCGTCGCCGAGGCCGGTCTTGGCGCTTCGCTCGAGCACGTCGACGCCACCCAGTTCGGACCCCACGGCGTGCGCGCGCTTGGCGGTGCCGTCAGGGCTGCCGTCATCGACCACGAGCACGTGGCACTCGGGCACGAATTCATTCAGCGTGCGCAACATCAACTCGATATTGAATATCTCGTTGTACGTGGGCAGAACCACGAGCGTGCGCATTTAGACGATTCTACGCCTTCAACTACACTTGTCCGGTTGCCGCGCCGCCCGACCGTAGCGCGAGAGGATGTAGGTATGGCCGACGCTGACCCGAAGAAGCGACTCGCGCTCCCCCGTGAGATTCGCTTGATTCTCAGCCTGGGCTCCCTCGTCTTTGTCTTTGAGTACCTCGTGCTGCCCCAGCTGGGCCGAGCGCGACACTCCCTCTCCGTGCTCGGCTCGGTCAACCCGGTCCTCGTCGTCCTCGCGGTCGTGCTCGAGGTCGCCGCCATCCTCGCCTACGTCGAACTCACCCGCACCGTGCTCTTTCCCTACGCCCCGAGCCGATTTAACACCCTGCGCGTTGACATGGCGGGCTTTGCCATCAGCCACGTGGTGCCCGGCGGCACCGCACCCGCGGGAGCGCTCTCGTATCGGATCTTCAACGAGCTTGGGGTGCCGAAGGACACGAACGCCTTCGGTCTGGCGGCCCAGGGCTCGGGCTCTGCGGTCGTGCTCAACATCATCTTTTGGATCGCGCTCGTCATCTCAATTCCCCTGAACGGATTCAACCCCGCCTACGGATTCGCCGCCCTGGCGGGGGTCTTCTTGCTCCTCGCGTTCTTCGGGACGATTCTTCTGATCACTCGGGGGCAGCGACGCGCCGACGAGTGGATACGAGTGGTCGCTCGACACGTGCCCTCGGTCAATCCCGACGCGGTCTCGGCCCTGCTGCGCAAGGTCGCCGGCCGCATCACACTCCTCATCAACAACCGTCGGACCCTCTGGTGGGCCTTCACGTGGGCCGCGCTCAACTGGCTTCTCGACTCCACGTGTCTGTGGGTCTTTCTCTGGTCGTTCGGGTCCGTCATCTCGCCGGTCGATCTGCTCGTCGCCTACGGGCTCGCCAACGTCTTGGCCGCCATTCCCCTCACCCCGGCGGGGCTCGGCGTCGTCGAGGCCGTGCTCATCTCTTCATTCGTCGGCTTCGGCGTTCCCCACAGCGAGGCGATCCTCGCCGTCATCGGCTACCGGCTCGTCAACTTCTGGCTGCCGATTCCCCTCGGCGGGGCGTGCTACGCGAGCCTTCAGTGGCGTCGTCCGACCGAGGTCAAACCTGCGAGAGGGATCGTGCCCGATCCATCGCCAGACGTTTGAACTCCGCTTGCGCCGAGAAGTCATTGACGGGCTGCAAACGTCGCCAGCGCCGGTCGGTTCCGAGCACCCACGTAAAGAGGTCGTCGCGCCACGTGATCTCGAAGGCCTCGAGCAGCTCGGCCTGCAGGGCCTCCTCGTCGATCGGCACCACGACCTCGACGCGACGGTCGAGGTTGCGCTCCATGAGGTCCGCGGAACCGATGTAGATCGAGTACTCCTCGTCGCCCGGCTCGCCGAAGATGAAGATCCGCGAGTGCTCGAGGAACTCTCCCACGAGCGAATGGACCTTGATGTTCTCTGACAGCCCGGGCACGCCGGGACGAAGCGAGCACAGCGTGCGCACGATGAGCCGGATCTCGACGCCCGCGATGCTCGCCTCATAGAGCGCGTCGATGATCGTGGGGTCGGTGAGGCCGTTGACCTTGATGGCGATCTTGCCGCCCGAGCCGCGGTCGCGTTGGCCCTTGATCAGCTCGATGATGCGAGTGCGCGTCGAGAGCGGGCTCACGATGATCTTCTCGTAGTTGCCGATGCGCGCGAAGCCCGTGAGAAAGTTGAAGAGCTCGCCCACGTCGTGGCTGATCGCCGTGTCACGAGTGAGCAGGCCAAAGTCCTCGTAGATTCGCGCCGTCTTGTCGTTGTAGTTGCCCGTACCGATGTGGACGTAGCGGGCGGTCGTGTCGCCCTCAGAGCGCAGCACCAGGGTGATCTTGCCATGGGTCTTCAGGCCCACGATGCCGTAGACCACGTGGACGCCCGCGTCTTCGAGCGCCTTCGCCCATTCAATGTTGGCCGCCTCGTCAAAGCGGGCCTTCAGCTCCACGAGCGCGACGACCTGCTTTCCGCGTTCGGCCGCCTGGATCAAGGACGCCACGATCGGCGAGTCACCCGAGGTTCGATAGAGCGCCTGCTTGATGCCCACCACCTTCGGGTCAACTGCTGCTTGGGCGGTGAAGGACTCGACCGAGTCGGTGAACGACTCGTAGGGGTGGTGCAGAAGGATGTCACCTTCGCGAATCGCGGCGAAGACGTCGCCGACGTGTTCGCCGTCAAGGAGCCGGCGGGGCGTGATTGGCGACCAGCTTTCGCTCTTCAGGTCGGGGCGATCGAGCCGGTAGAGGCTCCACAGGTCGCTCAAGCCAAGCATGGCGTCGCTCACATAGACGTTTGACGCGTCAAGGTTGAGCTGGGTGATCAGCAGCTTCAAGAACTCTTCGTCCATGCCGCGCTGAATCTCCACGCGCAACGCCTCGCCGAAGCGTCGACGTCGCAGCTCCACCTCAAGGGCAACCAGGAGATCGTCCGCCTCATCTTCTTCCAGGGTCAGGTCTGCGTTACGCGTCACGCGAAAGAGGTCGGCGCGACCGATCGTCATGCCCGGAAAGAGCTGACCCAGGTGGGTGATGATGAGGTCTTCGAGGAGAATCCACTCGTTCTCACTCGCCTGGAGGAACCGAGGCAGGGAGTTGGGTACCTTCACCCGGGCGTTTCTCTCGTCGTGCGTGACTTCGTCGCGCACCGTCACGGCGATGTTGAGCGAGAGGTTAGAGATCATCGGGAACGGGTGTCCCGGGTCGACCGCAAGCGGCGTCAGCACGGGATAGACGTTCTCGTCGAAGTAGCGCGCGAGGCTGTCCTTTGACTTCTGATCAAGCTCGTCGTGTCGCACGATCTTGATGCCGCCGTTGGCGAGGGCCGGCTGGATCGAGTCCAGCATCAGGCGGTCTTGACGCTCTATGAGCTCAAGAACCCGCTCACGGATGGCTTCGAGCTGTTGGCGAGGTCGGATGCCATCGACCGAGGGAGTCTGGACGCCGGCGGCGACCTTGTCCTGGAGGCTCACGACGCGAACCTGGAAGAACTCGTCGATCATGTCGGCAAAGATCGCGACGAACTTGCAGCGCTCGAGGATGGGCAGCTGCTGATCCTCGCCGAGGTCCAACAGGCGCGCGCCGAACTCGAGACGTGACAACTCCCTGCTCGAGAACCGCTCCGGTCCGAAAGACGACAGGTCTGTACTCACGACGCCTTCCTCTCGGTGTAGTCAAGTTCTGCACACTATCGTAGGACTACTGTTGAAACGTGGCGAGACACGCAGGCCCCGGCGCCGCCCTTTCGACGTCACACGCCCGTCAAACGCCACCATCCGTTGAACGAAGGGGCAACCCCCGTCTCACCGAACTCGGCCTGTTGGTGCTCGCGTGGATCATCACGTCGTCCTTCTACGCCCTGGCCTCGCTCGGCAGCCAGGGCAAGATGCCCTCTCGGTTCATCTGGTTCTTGGGCGGCATCGTCGTGATCTCGCTCCTCATGCACTTCGCCATTCAGCGCTGGGCGCCGTACGCCTCAGAGGTCTTGTTGCCCATCGCCGCTTTGCTCAATGGCATTGGCTACGTCGAGATCGCTCGGTGGAATCCGGCTTTCGCCGGCTACCAGTCGCTGTGGTTCCTTATCAGTGCCGTCGGCCTGGTCGCCACCTTGATGGTGGTGCGACGAACCCAGGACCTCGATCGCTACCGGCACATGACCCTCGTGATAGCGATGGGCTTGTTGCTGTTGCCCCTTGTGCCGCACATCGGCGAGGACATCAACGGCGCGCGTCTGTGGGTGAAGTTCGGACCAATCTCTTTCCAGCCTGTGGAGTTCGCCAAGATTCTGCTCGTCTTCTTCTTCGCGTCGTATTTCGCGTCCAACCGCGAGCTGCTCTCCACGCCGACCATGAGGGTTGGCGGTCGCCTCTTCGTTCCACCCAGGGTGCTGCTGCCGATTGTCTTCGCGTGGGGCCTTGCCATGGCGATCCTCGGGGCCGAGAACGACATCGGCTTCGCACTCTTGCTCTTCGCGTTGTTCATCTCGCTGCTGTGGGTCTCAACCGGTCTCAAGACATACGTGGTCTTGGGCGTGGGGCTGTTCGCCGGGGGCCTCTACGTCCTGTCGAGCCTGTTCAGTCAAGTGCACGCTCGCGTGACCATCTGGCTCGATCCCTGGTCCGTCTGTGCCAAGGGAGGGAGTTGCCAGATCGCATACGGCTGGTTCTCCCTCGCCGCCGGTGGCGTCACCGGCACCGGTCTCGGTCTCGGTCACTCCGGCACCGTCTCCAACATCACGTCGGACATGATCTTCGCCGCCGTCGGTGAGGAGCTCGGTTTCCTTGGCATCATCTTGGTGCTCTGCCTCTTTGCCGCGTTCGTCGGGGAGGGATTCCGCATCGCCCAGCGCGCGCACTCGGACTACGCACGCCTCGCCGCCGCGGGACTCTCGGCGATGATTGGATTTCAGGCGTTCTTCATCATGGCCGGGGTGCTGCGCGTGCTGCCCTTCACCGGACTCGCGCTGCCCTTCATGGCCTATGGGGGTAGCTCGCTCTTCGCGAACTACATCATCGTGGCGATTCTGCTTCGCATCTCCGATGAGAACAACACCGAGCGAAAGGGCGGCGAGGTCGTCGCGGTCAATCTCTCGCGCAAATAGCTACGAGGCGTAGTAGTACTGCAGGACCTCCTCGGAACAGAGGATCGGCGCCGCCGTCTTCTGGCGAAGCGCCATCGAGATCGCGTCGCTCGTGCGACAGTCGAACACTTGGCGACCCTTTGGCGTCATGAGATCCAGCTCGGCGTAGAAGACGCCGTTGTCGTAGCGCACGATGCGTGCGGCAATGACCTCCGTGCCGAGACCGGCGAGGACTGCATTGAAGAGCTCGTGGGTCGTCGGGCGTCGACCCTCGACGGCCGAGTGGGCGTGCTGGATCGCGATCGCGTCGGGCAACGCCACGGGAATCACGAGGTAGCGAAATGGTGCCTCCGCTTCGAGCAGATGCACCATGGGTGACGGATCGGTCAAGTCGTAAAGGACCGACTCCATGTGCATGACGCGAAACGGGACGTCCTCGTAGGTCGCAGTAACCGATTCGACCTCGACATTCACCTCATCGGTTTCGGTCGCTGCCGTCACGTCGCTGGTGACGTCTTCTTCGTCACGTTGGATCTCTTCGCCCATCAAGGCGCCCTCGTTGGGCCGCGTCGCGAGACCGAGAGCACGACGCCCCCGGCGACGCAGAACACGAGCGTCGCCGAACCTCCGTAACTCAGCAGGGGCAGGGGAACGCCCGTGACCGGCATGATGCCCATGCACATCCCGATGTTCTCGAAAGTGGAGAACGCAAAGAAGATGAAGATGCCGATGCAGAGCAGACGCCCCATCGTGTCGCGCGCGTTCTTGCCAATGACGAACATGCGCCACGCGATGAAGCCGAGCAGGCAGACAATGGCGACCGAGCCGATGAAGCCCATCTGCTCGCCGATGGCCGTAAAGATGAAGTCGGTCTGCTGTTCGGG
The DNA here is from genome assembly GCA_963724865.1 of uncultured Acidimicrobiaceae bacterium. Lineage (GTDB taxonomy): Bacteria > Actinomycetota > Acidimicrobiia > Acidimicrobiales > RAAP-2 > RAAP-2. The sequence continues at coordinate 249,617 of CAVRWO010000020.1, forward strand.
CACGTAGCCGAGCGTCGTCTGGAGCCCGTGAAAGAGACCGGCCCCGTGAATCCCACCCGAACCGATGGCGCTCTTCGCGTTCGCCACCTCGTAGAGCAGACCCTGGACCGCCGGGTTCGTCGAGTTCTGATTCAAGAACGACGTAATCCGCTCAACCTGATACTTCTCGAAGAGATCCAGATAGACGGCCCCCGCGAGCCCGAGTGAGCCCAACACCGCAAGCAGCGTGATGAACCGCGGCGGCACGCCCGCGATCACCATCATCGCCGAGACAATGAGGACGACGATGATCGCGGTGCCGAGGTCGGGCTGCTTCACGATCAGCGCGAGGGGCACGGCCGCCATCACGAGCAACCTCATGACGTCGTACATCTTGAGGCCCTCGGATCTTCGTCCACAGAACGTGGCGATTGCGAGGATCAAGAACAGCACCGCGAACTCACTCGGCTGTACCTGGATCGTGCTCCCGAAGCTGTACCAGCGCTCGGCGCCGAGCGCACTCTGGCCAATGACGAAGACGCCCCCGAGCGCGAAGAGCGAAAAGACGTACAAGGGCGTGGCCGCGATCTCGTACCGGCGATAGTCGATCCTTGCGACGATGAACATCGCGATGAAACCGAGGATGACGAAAAGCGCCTGACGCTCCAAGTAGTAGTGGGGATTCTCGTAGGCGTTGATGAGCTGCTGACGCGACGCCGAGTAGTTGACGACGATGCCAGTGATGCCGAGGACGACCAGTCCCCACAGAAGTCCGTAGTCGACGTGATCCTTGCTTCGGATCCGCGTCGTCAGAGCGCTCAGGGTGTCAGTCGTCATAGCAGCGCCTCGAGTAGTCGGGTGCCCTCTAACGTTACGCCCCACCACCACTCCATCTGGAGGGCGGCTTGAAACGCCAGCATCGCGAGGCCGTTCATGGTACGACACCCCGCGTCCTCGTAACGACGCAGCCACTCGGACTCGCGAGGTTCGTAGGTGACGTCTATGGCGATCGTCTCGTGGCAGACGCCCTGGAGGACGGCCGCCTCGGCGACGCGCGCAGCGATAGGGACGGTGTTCACCACGAGATCGACGGGACGATAGACGAGTGCGCTTGAAAAGACGTTCGAGTAGCGATTGGTGAGCGACTCGACTTTCGACTCCGTGCGTCCGAGCACGGCAATCGATGCGGCGCCGTGGCGCACCAGCGCGTCGACGATCGCGCTCGCGGCTCCTCCGGCACCGAGCACGGCGACGTGCGCGTTATCGACGACGGGCCCGTAGGTATAGGTAAGTGAGGAGATGAACCCGTCGCCGTCGGTGCTCGCCCCACAGAGGATCCCCTCGCGCACGAGGAGTGAGTTAACTGATTGGGTTCGCTCGGCTACCTCGGTGCGCTCCTTGGCGATCGCAAAGGCGGAGCCCTTGAGCGGGCTGGTCACCGAAAGCGCGTCGAAACGCGACGGAAGAAGGTCGACCAGCTCTTCTGCGTCCGCAAGCGCCAGCTCGACCCGGGTCGACGTACCGGTGAGTCCCGCGAGGCGCAGCCCGGCCTCGTGCAGCTGCGGCGACAGCGAATGCGCGACCGGTGAGCCGACGACCCCAACGCGCCAGTTCATGGCATGCCGTTCTTCTTCGCAATTGCCTCGTTCTTCAGCTGTTGGGCGAACGTGGTGGCAAAGAGCGTCTTGCCGTTGTGGGTGACGGTGTCGAAGTAGAGCCACGAGCCCTGCGGTGCGTGCAGGACGCCTTCGAGCGCCGCCTTTGACACGGTGCAGATAGGCGTGGGCGTCAGCCCCGAGTAGAGGTACGTGTTGTAGGGGGTGTTGATCCTGAGCATGGCCGGTGTCACGGTGCCCCCATCTTGTCCCAGGTAGTAGAGGACGGTGGAGTCCATCTGCAGTGGGCCGCCCCGAGCGAGGCGGTTGAAGATGACGCGGGCGACCTTTCCCATGTAGCGCGGGTAGTACGCCTCCTTTTGGACAATCGACGCCGCCGTGATCAGCTGATAGGCGTCGAGGCCGTCCACCGATGTGGTCGGTGTGAGACCGACCGCGGCCGCTTCCTTGTTGAAGTCCTTAACCATCTCGCGCGCGAGCCGATGCGCGGTCGTGGTCGAGGTGATGAGGTACGTCTTTGCGCCAATGAGACCCTCGAGCGAGCTGCCGTGGTCAAAGGGACTCGGCGTCATGTCCGCGCGCACGTCCCGCGCGAAGGTGTTGGCGTAGCCAACGCCCTTCGCCCCATCGACGAGAAACGCGACCTCTTTGATCGTGAGGCCCGGGTCAACCGACACCGTCTGCACGTTGGGCTCAGTTCCGAGGATCGATTTGATCGTCGCAAACGTAGAACCTTGGCGCATCTCATAGCTTCCCGATTGGACGAGCGGCGCTCCGAAGATCAAGGTGTCGATGCGAAAGGCAAGGGGCGAGGCGATGACGCCCTCGTGGTGCAGCTCACCCGCAATCGTCGCGAGCGAGTCGCCGGGCGCGACGTTCACGATGACCTCTTTGCCCTTGCCCGCGAACACCGGGTCGACTTGGAGAAGAAACCACACGACGGCGACGATCACGACGGCGACGATCGCGAGCAGCATCCGGCCGAGCGGCTTAGTCAGCAGAAAGGCCATCAACGTAGTTTTGCAGCATGATCACGGCGGCCGCGCTGTCGACGTGCTCGCGCTGCGCCTTCGCCCTGATCCCGGCTTGGGCGAGGGAGCGTTGCGCTTCGAACGTGGTGAGTCGCTCATCCCACTGGACGACGGTGAGGTCATCAAATGCGGCGACGAATCGCTGGTAGAGCTCGTCGGCGCTCTGGGTACTCGCTGTCTCATTGCCCGAGAGCGCCACCGGTCGCCCGACGACGATGGTCGTCGCAGCTTCTTCCTCGACGAGAATTCGCAACACGTCGATCAAATGGCCGTCGTTCGCGAGTGCCGGTCGTGGAAAGGCCATCGTGTTTGCCGAGTCCGTGATAGCGACCCCGCAGCGCTTGACGCCGGGATCGATGCCGAGAGTTCTTGCCATTAAGTGCTTAGAGCGCCTGTGCCGCGACGAGTACCGCGTCGATGCCCTTCGCGTCGCGACCGCCGGCGAGCGCGAGGCGCTCGGAACCACCGCCCCCGCCCCCGACGTGGGCAGCCAGTGATTTCACGGTGCTTGCCGCGTCGAGCGATCCATCGGTCGCAACGGCGACGGCGACCTTGCCCTCGTGCTCCCCCGCGAGCACGACCACCCGGCGGTTGCGGTGCTGGAGATCTTGGGCGAGCGTGCGAAGCTGTTCGCCGCCGAATCCATCGACGCGCGCGACGACCACGTCACCGCTGCTCGAGTCGTGCAACTCGTTTGCGAACTGGCTGAGCTGGGACTGACGCAACGACGCGACTTGCTTTTCTACGTCGCGCTGGCGCTTGAAGAGCCGCTCGAGGGCGGGTACGACGTCGTCGGTCGAGGTCTTGAGCAGCTCTGCCATCGAAGCGAGGGTCTGTTCCATCTCGTAGCTTCGCCGGTGCGCGCCAAGCCCGCTCACCGCCTCCAGCCGCCGGGTGTTGGCCCCGATGGACGCTTCGCTCACGACCTGGATCTGACCGATATCTCCGAGACGATCGACGTGGGTACCCCCGCAGAACTCGAGGCTGTGCCGACCCGCGCGCACGACCCGCACGCGGTCACCGTACTTATCGCCGAAGAAGGCGACGGCGCCCATCGTCTCGGCTTCGACCTTTGTTGTCTGGATCGTGTCGACGTGCTCGTTGAGAACGACGTCGGTGTTCACGAGCGTCAAGACGTCGCGCGTCTCTTCGGGCTTGAGGCCGCCGTCGTGGGAGAAGTCGAAGTGAAGACGCTCGGGACCGACGAATGACCCCTGTTGGCGCACGTGGTCGCCCAGGACCGTTCGAAGTCCCGCGTGCAGGAGGTGGGTGGCAGTGTGATTGCGACGCGTCGCTTCACGACGCTCGGCGTCGATCGTCGCGACCGCGCTCTGACCGGGCAGGATCTCGCCAGTCAGGCGTCCGCGGTGCGCAAAGAGACCGCCGGCCACGTTCTGCGTGTCGAGCACCTCGAGGCGTCCGGTCTCGGTGACAATCGCTCCGGTGTCGCCAACCTGACCACCTGACTCCGCATAGAAGGGGGTCGTGTCGAGGAAGACTTCGCTCTCGCCGTGTTCGCCGGCGAGGACCGCGATGACGGTTGTCTCCACGGAGTAGCGCGTGATGTCGCGACCGACGAACTCGGTGGCGCCGTGGTGCTCGATCACGTCGCGGTACTGGTCGTCGTCGGCGACGCGAAGCGTCTTGGCGCCCTTGCGAGCGCGCTCGCGCTGCGCGTTCATCTCGTTGTCAAAGACCTCGCGTTCAACCAGCAGGCCCGACTCGCCAACGAGCTCACTCGTGAGCTCAATCGGAAAGCCGTGCGTGTCGTGGAGCTTAAAGGCGATGTCACCAGGAAAGACGTGCCCACCCTTTGCCACCACTTCACGCTGGGCTTCTTCGAGGAGCGTGAGGCCGGTGCGGAGCGTTCGCGCAAACCTGGCCTCTTCGCGCTCGAGGATCTCGACAATGAGGTCGCGCTGTTCGACGAGGTTCGGGTAGGCCCCTCCCATCTTCTCGATCGTCGCGTCAACGAGTGGCTCGGTCAGCGACGCGTCAGAGCCCGCGCGCCGGGCCGCGAGGATCGCTCGGCGGATGATGCGTCGCAGCACGTACCCGCGTCCCTCATTGGAGGGCAGCACCCCGTCGCCGACGAGCATCGTCATGGCGCGCCCGTGGTCCGCCACGCGGCGTATCGCGACGTCGCTGGCGTCGTCGCTGCCGTAGGGGGTCTTGAGGATCTTTGCCGCCGTGTCGATGAGCGGAGCAAAGTAGTCCGTCGCAAAGACCGACTCCACGCCGTTCAAGATGGCGAGCGTGCGGTCAAGTCCGGCGCCGGTGTCGATGTTCTTCTTGGGCAGCTCGCTCAGCGATCCACCCGGCTCACGCTCGTACTGGGTGAACACGAGGTTCCAGAACTCGACGAATCGGTCCTCGCCGCCAAAGGCCGGACCCCCGTCCGCCCCGAACGATGAACCTTTGTCGAAGAAGATCTCCGAGCTCGGCCCGCACGGCCCCACTTCGCCCATCGACCAGAAGTTGTCCTCGTCGAGGCGCTGAATGCGCTCGGGGCGGATGCCGATGAGGTTGCGCCAGAGGTCGGCCGCGTCGTCGTCAGAGACGTGCACCGTGATCCAGAGTCGGTCCGGATCGAGGCCGAAACCCTCGGTGATCAGCTCCCAGGCGTACCTGATGGCGCCCTCTTTGAAGTAGTCGCCAAATGAGAAGTTGCCGAGCATCTCAAAGAACGTGAGGTGACGCTGGGTGATGCCGATGTTCTCGATGTCCGAAGCCCGAAAGCACTTCTGCACCGAGACGGCACGGGTGAACGGCGGCGTCTCTTCTCCCGAGAAGTACGGCTTGAAGGGCACCATGCCCGCGACCGTGAACAGGAGCGTCGGGTCGTGAGGAATCAAGCTCGCTGACGGCACGACGGTGTGGCCGTTGCGTGCGAAGTAGTCAAGGAATATTGAGCGAAGTTGCGCGGCTTCCACAAGAGTCACTCTACTGGCGCAGGTGGTTCATCCTGGTCGGAGCGGTTCGTTCTGGCCCGCCATTGCTCGACGAGCGGACCCTCTCTACCGTTCATCGACGGATCGAAGAACGTCGCGTCGACGTAGCGGTCGGGCAGGTACTGCTGGTCGACCCAGCTGCCGGGATAGTCGTGCGCGTAGCGGTACTCGGTGCCGTGTCCGAGCTTGGCGGCGCTCCGGTAGGAGGCGTCGCGCAGGTGGGCGGGAACCTCCACGAGACCGCCCGCCTGAACGGCCGCCGTCACCGCGCCGAGCGCGCGGGTCGCAGAATTGCTCTTGGGCATCAGGGCGAGCGTCAACGTCGCGTGCGCCAGGGTGAGGCGCGCTTCGGGCAGGCCAACGAACTCGACCGCGCGCGCTGCCGATTCGGCGACGAGCAGGCCGAGCGGGTCTGCCAGCCCGACGTCCTCGCTCGCCAAGATCACGAGCCGACGTGCGATAAAGCGCGCGCTCTCCCCGCTCTCGAGCAGCGTGACCAGCCAGTACAGCGCGGCGTCGGGGTCAGACCCTCGCACGGACTTGATGAACGCGCTGATCTGGTCGTAGTGGGTGTCGGCCGACTGGTGATAGAGCCGACCGTCGCGTGCGCGAGCGACGTCGTCGATCTGGACGCTCGACTCGTCGCTCGTCTCGTTGTTCATCTTCGCGAGCACGATGGCCGTATCGAGGGTCGTCAGCGCACTTCTCGCGTCGCCGTCGGCCGTGGCGACGAGTGCCGCCAGCGCCTCATCGGAGATCGACGCCCCTCGCAGGCTGAGGCCCCGCCGCACGAGCGTCGTGAGGTCGTCCTCGCCGAGCGGCTTCAGGCGCCAGAGCGTCGTTCGACTCATCAGGGCCGCGTTCACCTCGAAGTAGGGATTCTCGGTCGTCGCGCCGATGAGGACAACTTCACCGGTCTCGGTCGCGGGGAGAAGAAGATCCTGCTGCGCCTTGTTGAATCGGTGCACCTCGTCGATGAAGAGCACCGTGCGCACGCCCCGCTCACCGAGACGCTCCCTCGCGCGCACGATTGCTTCGCGCACGTCCTTCACGCCGCTCGAGACGGCCGACACGTTCTCCATCTCGTAGCCCGCCGCCGCGGCGAGGATGCGCGCCATGGTCGTCTTGCCCGTCCCCGCGGGCCCCCAGAGGATCATCGAGGTGAGCTGGCGGTTCTCCACGAAACGACGCAGCGGCCCCTCGGGACCGACGAGGTCGTCTTGGCCGACGATCTCATCCAGCGACGTCGGCCGCAACAGCTCGGCGAGTGGCGCCGCCTCTCGAAGGCGGTCAGTCGCGGCGTCGTCAAAGAGCGACGTAGGTCACGATCCCTTGGCGTTAAAGCGCACGTGCAGCTCGCGCAGCTGGCGCTCGGTGATGTTCTTCGGCGCGCCGGTCATGAGATCGGTGCCCGACTGCGTCTTCGGAAAGGCGATGACCTCACGAATGTTCTCTTCGCCGGCGAAGATCGCGACCAAGCGGTCGATGCCGAAGGCGAAGCCGGCGTGCGGCGGCGCGCCGTAGCGAAACGCCCCGAGCAGGAAGCCGAAACGGCTCTGCGCCTCTTCGTCCGTGATGCCAAGCGCTCTGAAGATTCGCGACTGGATGTCCGCGCGATGAATACGGACCGACCCGCTTCCGAGCTCCCAGCCATTGAGCACGAGGTCGTAGGCCTGGGATCGAACCGCCATTGGGTCGGTCTCGATGAGGTCGATGTCTTCGGGGTGGGGCATCGTAAAGGGGTGGTGCGCCGCTTGAAGGTGACCGTCCTCGTCGATGCCCTCAAAGAGGGGAAACTCCGTCACCCAGACGTAGCGGTGCTGACCTTCTCCGACCGGCGGCGATCCCAACGTGACGCGCAGCGCGCCCAGCACGTGGCAGGCCTGGGCGTACTCGTCGGCAACGACGAGCACGAGGTCGCCGACCTGTGCGCCATCGACCTGGGAAAGGGCGGTCGACTCGTCGGCGCTGAGGAATCGAGCGAGCGGCGAATCGAGACCCTCAGGCGCGACGCGAAACCAGGCGAGTCCCTTGGCACCGAGTGACTTTGCCTGCTCGGTGAGCTGGTCAAGCTTCGCGCGTGAGAAGCTCGCGCCCCCCTCTACGCGAATCGCCTTCACGGTGGGTGCCGCGAACGCTTTCACCTCGCTCGCGGCAAAGACCGTTGAGAGGTCCACCAGCGTCATGCCGAAGCGCAGGTCCGGCTTGTCGGTGCCGTAGCGGTCGAGCGCCTCGGCCCACGTCATCGTGTCCATGACCTCTGGTCGCGTGCCGGTAACAACTTCGGCGGCGTCCAGGACGGCCCGAGAGACAAACCGCAAGACGTCCGCCTGCGTGACGAAGCTCGCTTCGATGTCCATCTGGGTGAACTCGAACTGGCGGTCGGCGCGCAGGTCTTCGTCGCGCAGGCATCGAGCGATCTGGTAGTAGCGGTCGAGTCCCCCGACCATCAGCAGCTGCTTGGCAATCTGGGGGCTCTGGGGTAAGACGTAGAAGTCGCCGGGATGCAGGCGCGAGGGCACGACGAACTCACGCGCTCCTTCTGGGGTCGGCGCCCACAGGAGCGGCGTCTCCACCTCGCAGAAGCCCTGGTCGTCCATCGCCGCTCTGAGCGCCGCGTTGACCTTTGCGCGCAGGCGCAGGTTGTGCTGCATCTTGTCACGGCGGATATCGAGGTAGCGGTATCGCAGGCGCACCGCTTCGTCTATCTCGACGCGATCGTCGAGCTGGAACGGCGGCGGCTCGGCGAGCGAGAGCACCTCGACCTCACAGTCGGTCAGCTCAACCCAACCGGTCGTCAGTCGCTCGTTGACGGTGCCCTCGGGTCGAGGGGCGACGGTGCCCGTCACGCGCACGACGTACTCGCTGCGCACGTCGACCGACCCGGGGACGACGGCCTGGACGACGCCCGAGCGATCGCGAATGTCCAAGAAGGCGAGGTGTTCGCCGTGTTCGCGCCGCTTGGCGACCCAGCCGCACACGCTGAGTCGCTCGCCGACGTGGTCTTCGCTGACCGACCCACAGAGCAGGTCCCGTAGCGCGGTGGCTTCAACGTCTTCAGGCATGATCACTTTTTCGTCAGTAAGTCGGCGACGGTCGCCACGGTCTCGCTTCGAGCGACGCGGCGCTGCGTCTGGTCGAAGTCCTGGCTTCGCAGGTCTCTAATGGTAACCTCGCCCGCCGCCAGCTCTTCGGGCCCCAACAGCACGGCGAACCACGCGCCGGAACGGTCCGCCGCTTTCATCTGGGCCTTCATCGAGCGGCGGTCGTAGGCGCGATCGGTCGCGATGCCCGCGAGGCGCAGCTCTTCAACGAGCTGTGCCGCCGCGACGTCGCCGGTCGTATCGATCACGAAGACGTCGAGGGTGCGCTTGAGCAAGGGCATCGCCACGCCCTCTGCTTCTCGCGCGAGCAAGATCCGCTCGACGCCGCTGCCGAAACCGATGCCGCTCGCGGGCTTGCCACCAAGCTCCTCGGCGAGCTGGTCGTAGCGCCCTCCTCCGCCGATCGAGTTCTGCGCGCTCGCAAACGCGTCGGCTATGAACTCAAAGGTGGTGCGGTTGTAGTAGTCAAAGCCGCGCACGAGTCGAGGCGCGAGCGTGGTCTCGATCCCGATGCTCGTCAGCCCTTCGACGACGCGATCGAAGTGCACGCGGCAGTCATCGCAGAGCTGGTCGATCAGCATTGGACCCTTTGAGGTCACGTCGATGCACGCCTCCTTCTTGCAGTCGAGCACGCGCAGTGGGTTCTGGCGCCACAGTTCGCGGTGCTCGTCGCACAGCTCGTCTTGGTGCTCTTCTAAGTACGCGGTGAGGAGGTTCACGTAGCGCGCCCGGCACTCCGCATGACCCATCGAGTTGATGAGGAGGGTCACCTGCTTGAGCCCGATCGCTTGATAGAAGCGGTGCGCGAGCGCGATGACCTCGACGTCGACCGCGGGGTCGTCGGTGCCGAGAACTTCCACACCCAGCTGATAGTGCTGGCGGTAGCGGCCCTTCTGGGGACGCTCGTAGCGAAACGCCGGCGTGATGTACCACGCCTTCCACGGGGTCGTCGGCTGATGTTGAACGAAGGCGCGCACGACCGAGGCGGTCCCTTCGGGGCGCAGCGCGTAGCGACGCTCACCGCGATCGGTGAAGACGTACATCTCTTTTTTGAAGACGTCGCTCTCTTCGCCGATGCCTCTCGTAAAGACGCCGACGTCTTCGAAGATCGGCGTCATCACGAGGGAGAATCCGTAGCGGTACGCGTACTGCGCGAAGGTGGCGACGAGCCCCTCCCACTGCGCCGACTCCGGTCCGAGGACGTCGTGGGTACCTATGGGTGCCTGGAAGGGCACGACCGAGTCGTTCATGACGTCTTGTTCTGACCTGGTAACTGTCGAAATGCGTCAAACACTCCGTCGACACCCTTGAGCGCGGCGAGCAGGCTCGAGAGGTGCGCAGGGTCCGCGAGCTCGACGTCAAAGATCATGCGCACGATGCGCGCGCCCGACGTCGTCGAGCTCGACGAGATGATGTTGAGGTGGTATTCGGCGACAACCTTCGAGACGTCGAGCAGCAGGCGCGACCGATCAAAGGCCATGATCTCGAGCACCGCGCGGTACTGGCCACCGGCCGAACCATCCCACTCGACGTCGATGATGCGCTCGCCGAGCCGTTGGGCGAGCGCGACGGCGTTCGAGCAGTCGTCACGGTGGACGGAGACGCCCCGGCCCTGCGTGATGAAACCCATGATGTTGTCGCCGGGCACGGGCGAACAACAGCGCGCAAGATGAATCATGACGTCGTCGAGGCCCTCGACGTAGACCCCGGCCGTGCGTCGCGACGTGCGTGAGCTGCGCGGCGCCTTCGTGACGGTGGTGGGCATCTGCTCGGCGTCACCGCCGCGCAGCTCACGATCGAGGCGTTGGACGACCGCGAGCGCGGAGATCTGATCGCTGTCGATCGACATGAAGAGCGCGTCGCGATCCTCCAGTCCGAGCGACTTGATCACGGCGTCGAGCGCACTCGACGACAGTGAGGTCGCGATCGGCAGACCCTCTCGGCGAAGCGCCTTTGTGAGCTCCTCGCGACCGCCCTCGATCGCGTCGTCGCGACGTTCGCGTTGGAACCACTGGCGGATCTTCGACTTGGCCCGCGAGGACTTGGCGATGTTCAGCCAGTCCCGCGACGGACCGGCGCTGTCGTTCTTGCTCGTGACGATCTCGACGACGTCAGCCGATCGCAGCACCGTGTCGAGCGGCACCAGTCGGCCGTTGACCTTCGCCCCAACGCAACGGTGGCCCACTTCGGTGTGCACGGCGTAGGCGAAGTCGATGGGGGTGGCGCCTTCGATGAGCGGAATCACTCGGCCCTTCGGCGTGAAGATATAGACCTCGTCTTGGCCGAGGTCGAGCTTCAGGGCCTCGAGGAAGGCGATCGGATCGTTCTCCTCCTCTTCGACGTCAGCGAGGCGCTGCATCCAGGCGACTTCTTGGGCCGTCGCACCCTCCTTGTAGCTCCAGTGCGCCGCGACGCCGAACTCTGCGCGACGGTGCATCTCCTGGGTGCGAATCTGCACCTCGACGGACTTCCCGCGCGGACCGATCACCGTGGTGTGCAGGGACTGGTACAGATTGAACTTGGGCGAGTTGATGTAGTCCTTGAAACGTCCTTGCACCGGCGACCAGAGCGCGTGGATGGCACCGAGCGCTGCCCAGCAGTCACGCTCGTCGTCGACGATCAGGCGCAGCCCCACGAGGTCGAAGATCTCGTCGAACTCCTTGCCGCCGACGACCATCTTTTCGTAGATGCTCCAGAAGTGCTTCGGTCGGCCGCGCACCTCTGCGCCGATGCCGAACTCCGCGAGCTTCTTGGAGAGGGTCTCCATGACCTCGCTCAGGTACGCCTCGCGCTCGGGCTGACGTGCGGCGACCATCTGTTCGATCTCGGCGTATCGCTTGGGGTGCAGCGTTGCAAAGCTCAGGTCTTCCAGCTGCCACTTGACCTGCTGGACACCGAGGCGGTGCGCGAGTGGGGCGTAGACGTCAAGGGTCTCTTGGGCGATGGCGCGTTGGCGGTGCATCGGCATCACCGAGATCGTGCGCATGTTGTGGAGGCGGTCGGCGAGCTTGATGAGGAGCACCCGCCAGTCCTGGGCCATCGCGATGAACATCTTGCGGATCGTGGCCGCTTGCTGGGCCTCTTTCGAGTCGAACTCGAGCCGGTCGAGCTTGGTGACCCCGTCGACGACGGCGGCCACCTGGGCACCGAACTCGCTGGCGAGCCACTCAGTCGTCACTCCCGTGTCTTCGACCGCGTCGTGCAGCAGCGCGGCGGCGATGGTGACTTCGTCAAGTCCGAGGTCAGCCGTGATGCCGGCGACGGCGATCGGGTGGGTCGCGTATGGCTCTCCGGTGCGGCGCAGCTGGCCCTCGTGGGCGTTGATCGCCGCGATCCCAGCGCGGCGGATCAGGTCAACGTTGCCGTCCTCGTGATGCTCGTTGAAACGTGCGATCAGGCGTTCGATCGAGCTCAGCAAGACCGGATCGGCCGTCGAGCGCGAAGTGAAACTCACCATACAGTCAGCCTACCGGCGGGTTCGCGCGCTTTTGGCGTACGCAGAAGCGGCGGAGCGACGTTGTGGGACCGCAACCAGTTGACGTCGCCTCGCTCTAGGGGCTTCGCGGCAGTCGTGAGACATAGTCCTCGAGCACGTGGGAAAGCTCTTCAGGGCGAAGCGATCGACTGACGATGACAAAGGACCCTTCCTGCCAGCCGACTGCGAGAATCGACTCCGAGGGCGAGACCGGCTTCGCCGCCAACGTCGAAGCAACGAGCGTCGCGACGACGTCGCGCGGCGGCGTGTCGAGGATCTCCTGGCGACTGGCGATCTCGATCAGGCGAATCCGCTCGTAGGGCACCTCGTAGCCGTCGCCCGCGTGCACGTACATGGCGTCGCGGTCGAATGAGACCATGACCCAGCCAACGTCGACCCCCTGGATCCCCGACGAGCTCAAGATCTCGCCGAAGAGCACCCTGCGACCCGCGAACTGAACAGCGTCTTCGAAGTTGATGCCAAATCGCGCGTAGAACTTCTTGGTGGTCGACCAGTCCGACTTCGCCCCGACCAGCCGCCCGGCGCGCAGGGCGCGCGTTCTGGTGACATAGCCGCACCCCCCGCATCTCACGGTGTCGGGTCCGTCACTCCCCCACTCACCGGCGGGATCGTGCTGGGTGGGAAAGGTGGCCTTGCATCCGCGGCAGTAGAAGAAGCGCGTGACGTGCAGACAGACTCGACATTGAAACGTATGCGTGTCGGGTCCGAGCACGTGCGGTGCGCCACACGCGGGGCAGGGAAAGAGGACTTTAGGTCTGGTGTCACTCTCCATCACGCGAGGCTAACTCTTCGTCAATGAGAGCAGCGAGCGACGACGCTATCGACGCTTCGCCTTCGCCTTGCGAGGACGCGCTTGGATCGTGCCGGTCACTGCACTCGTGCGCGGTGTGCGCGCGGTGCCACTCGCACTCGCCTGAGCCCCCACGAGGGCGGCGCTCGTTGCCGTTAACACGCGGCGTTCCGTGCGAACGTTGACGCGCGCGGCAAGATCGCGATAGCGCGGCTCACGCTCTTTCATCCACGCGAGCAGTGGACTCGCGATGAAGATCGACGAGTACGCACCACTCATGAGGCCGACGAAGAGCGCGAGACCGTAACTCTGCAGCGTGGTCGCGCCGAGCACGTAGGCGCCGATGATCAGCACGGAGAGCACGGGGAAGATCGCGACCAGCGACGTGTTGATCGAGCGCGCGAGCGTCTGGTTCATCGAGAGGTTCACCATCTCGCTGTAGGTCAGATCGCCGCTCTTCAAGACGCCACCCGTGTTATCTCGAACGCGGTCAAAGACGACGACGGTGTCATAAAGCGAGTAACCGAGGATCGTCAAGATCGCAATCACGGTGTCGGGCGTCACCTGCAGACCGAACAGTGAGTACACCCCGACGGTCACGAGAAGGTCATGGACCATGGCGACGAACGCCGCGATGGCCATCTTCAGTTCGAAGCGGATGCTGATGTACGCGACGACAGCGATGAAGAAGATGATCAGCGCCTCGAGCGCCTTGTCCGTGATCTGACCGCCCCAGGTGGGGCCGACTGCGCTCGTGGAGACCTGGTTTGGCGTCGTGTCGGCGACTTTGGCCATCGCGTCGACGACGTTGTTGGTGACTTTCAGCTGCTGGCTCGCCGACAGCGAGTTGATGTCGGCCGTCACCTCATAGGTCTCGGAGCCCAGCTTTTCGACCACGGGGTCGGTGAGACCGGCCTTGGTCGCTGCCGTCGTCATGTCCGCGATCGTCGTGTGCGGGGCGAGCACTTCCCACGAGCTGCCGCCCTTGAAGTCGATGCCGAGGTTGAAACCTCTAAAGCCGAGCGAGCAGAGCCCCGCGACGATGACGAGCATCGACACGCTGAACCAGATCTTGCGACGCCCGACAAAGTCGACGGTCGTGAGGCCGTGATAGAGCCGTCCAACAGGCCCGTAGTGGCGGTCCTCTGCGGGGGCGAAGGTGTCGGTATCGCTACTCACCTTGGGCTCCTGTCGCTCCTGCGTGAAGGCCGGCCGCCATCGAGAGCATCGAGTTCCCGGTCGATCCACGCCGTCCGAGCAACACCACGAGCGGGCGCGTGAAGTACCACGTAATAAATACGTCCATCAACGTCGACAGGCCGAGGAAGAACGCGAAGCCCTTCACGTCGCCGACCGCGATGATGTAGAGCAGGATCGCAGCGAGCAGGCTCACCGTGTCGGCGGCGAGCACCGTGCGCCACGCCGAGCGAAACCCACGGTCGACCGACGAACGCACCGACCGGCCAGCGCGGGTCTCGTCCTTTAGTCGTTCGAAGTACACGATGTAGCTGTCGACCGTGATGCCGATGGACACAATGAGTCCGGTCACCCCCGCGAGGTCGAAGCTCGGCGCAAGCGCCGTGTGGCCGAGCGCAGAGATGATGGCCCACAGCAGCGACGCCGTCACTGACAGACCGAGCACGATCACGAGACCGAGCGCGCGGTAGTAGAGAATCGTGTACAGCAGCACGAGCGCGAGTCCCGCCAGTCCGGCGCCCAGTCCGGCGATGAGGGCCGAGTGGCCGAGCGTTGGCGAAACGGTCAACGTGTCCAGCGGCTCCAGTCGAACCGGCAACGCGCCGAAGTTCATGGCGAGCGCCAGGTTCTTCGCCGAACCCTCGGTGAAGTCACCGGAGATCTCACCGGCGCCGTCAAAGCTGGTGAACGTCGCCTGATCGGGTTGGATAATGGGCGCTGACTGGACGATCCCGTCCAGCTCGATGGCGAGCAGCGCGTGGAAGTTCTCGTCGGCAACCTTGTCCCACTCGGGGCTTCCCTTTGAGGTCAAGGTGTAGTTGACGACCCAGGCACCCGCGGGGTCTTGCTGGGCGACCGCCTTGTGGACCGCGGTGCCGGTGAGCTCGGACGGCCCGAGCACGTAGCGCACGCCCTTTTCGCCGAGCACCGGAAGGAGCACCTCGTCCTGCTTGTCGTCTTGGGCGGGCGTCGTGGACTTGAAGTCGGTGAAGGCCGGGTCAGGGGGAATGTCGTTGGTCGGTGAGCCGGTTGAAGTGCTCACGGCGAGGTTCGCCGCGGTCATGAGATAGTCGGCGCCACAAGCGGGAAGCTTCCCGGGTGCGACGTACTTCAGCTTTCCCGTGCCGACGTCGGCCTGGCAGAGCACCGGGCGAAACAGCAGCTGGGCGGTCTCGCCGACCGTGTGGAGGACCTCACGGGCGTGCGTCACGCCGGGCACGCTCACGTTGACGTCCTTACCCTGGAGGTTCACCGTCGCCCCCGACACACCGAGGCCGTTGACACGGTTGCTCAGGATCGAGACCACCTCTTGCATGTCGGCGGTCGTCGCGTTGGTCGCGGGCTTGTAGACGACTGAGAGCCCACCGGCGAGGTCAAGCCCGAGCTTCGGTCCCCACCCGAGAGAGAGGGTCGTTGCAAGCGCTCCGAAGGAGACCGCGATCGTGAGAATGAGGCTGACGATCAGGGATCGCCGTGACCCTACCTGAGGGGGCATTACTTAGCGTCACCTTCCGTCGGATGCTCGTCATCGTCGGTCGACTCGGGAATCTCGGGCTCGGAGACGATCGGCTCGTATCGACGGGCGATCGCCGAGGGGATGAAGTCGAGCTCGACGCCCGCGTCGGTGCGCAGGGTGATGAGATCGCTGTCGTTTCGCACAACGGTACCGACGAATCCGCCGATCGTCTGGGCCCGATCGCCGACTTCGACCTTGCGAGCCGTCTGGCGCTGCGCCTTCTGGCGGCGCGAGCGCGGGCGCAGGTAAAAGAAGTACAGGGCGCCGAAGATGACGATATAGATGAGGATCAGGTAGGAATCAGATGAAGACTTGGTGGCAGCGAGCACGGCAGGCAACATGTGGGAATCTTTCGTTAACGGACAGGGAAACTCTAGTCGCTGGGCCTAAGTCGTTTAGAACAGGCCAGCGTGACGAGGCTGAATCCCTAGGTGCTGGTAGGCCCGTTCCGTCGCCACGCGCCCTCGTGGCGTGCGCACCATCAGTCCCGCGCGCAACAGATACGGCTCGTAGGCGTCTTCGATGGTGAGGGGCTCTTCCCCGCAGGCGTGGGAGAGCGTTGTGAGGCCGACCGGTTGGGCCGCGAACTGCTCGCAGAGGAGCAGCAGGATCCTTCGATCGACCTTGTCGAGGCCGAGCTTGTCAACGCCGAAGAGCGCCAGCGCGTCTTTGGCGACCTCAATCGTCACCTGCTCGTGGTCTTTCACCGACGCGTAGTCGCGCACTCGTCGAAGCAGTCGGTTGGCGATGCGCGGGGTGCCGCGACTGCGTGTTGCAATGAGCGACGCCGCGTCAGGGTCGAGTGCGACCCCGAGCAGCTTGGCCGAGCGCTCGGCGATCTTCGTGAGCTCTTCGACCTCGTAGAGGTCGAGCTGTCCAATGAAACCGAACCGGTCGCGCAGTGGCGCGGCGACGAGCCCGGTGCGCGTCGTCGCACCGACGAGGGTGAAGTTCGGTAGGTCAAGACGAATCGATCGAGCCGAGGGACCGCGACCAATCATGACATCGAGGCGCAGATCCTCCATGGCCGGATAGAGCACCTCTTCGACCGCACGCGAGAGCCGATGCAACTCGTCGATGAAGAGCACGTCGCCGTCTTGAAGATCGGTGAGCAGCGCTGCCAGGTCGCCGGGCCGTGAGAGCACGGGGCCCGACGTCACCCGAAACCCCGTACCCATCTCGCTCGCCACGATGCTTGCGAGCGACGTCTTGCCGAGCCCGGGCGGACCCGCGAAGAGAAGGTGATCGGCGCACTGTCCCCGTGCCCGCGCCGATCCGAGCACCACTTGGAGGTGGCCAACGAGGTCTCGCTGTCCGACGAAGTCGGCGAGCGTCTGGGGGCGCAGCGATACCTCCGAACGGCGCTCTTGCTCACTCGCCGCCGGCGTGACGACGTGGTCGCTCAAACCCTCGAGGTCGATCTCGCGCTTCACGGCCGCCTCAGCAGCTGTAGCGCCGTGCGAAGGGCAGCCGCTTCGTCACTGGGCAATACCACGTCGCGCAAGGCTGCGCGCACCTCGTGGCTCGTGTAGCCGAGTGCGTGCAGCGCGTCATCGATGGCGGCGTCGACGTGATCGCTGGGTTCACTCGGCCCAAAGGTCCCGTCGACGACGACTTTGCCCTTAAGTTCGAGCACGATGCGGCTCGCCGTCTTCGGTCCGATGCCAGAGATCGTCGCGACCTTCTTCGCGTCGTCGTGCTCGATGGCAAAGGCGAGCTCGGCGACGCTCATCGTGCGCAGCGCCCCGAGGGCGGTCGACGGTCCGACACCGGGCGTAGCGAGCAGGAGCGCGAAGAACTCTCGGTCCTCGAGCGTGTGAAAACCGAAGAGCTGAATGGAGTCTTCGCGCACCACGGTGAAGATGAACAGCTCGATCAACTCGTCAAAGGCCGGCAGGTCGTTCGACGCAACGTGCACCTCGTAACCAACCCCGTGCACGTCAACGAGCAAGGCTCCATTGTGCAGCTGCTGGAGCGCTCGGCCGGCGAGCCAGCCGATCACGCGGGGCTCCCGAGCGCGAACCGGCGTTCGGTGCGAACGATCGCGAAGTAGGCGATGCCGAGCGCGAGTGCGTCAGCGGCGTCGGCCGGACGCGGCACCTCGCTCAGCCCGCAGAGTCGAGCCACCATGCCCTGGACTTGGGACTTGCTCGCCGCACCGTAGCCGGTCACCGCGAGCTTCACCTCTTGGGCTGTGAACTGGCGCACCGTCACGCCCTCGATACCGGCGAGCGCGATCGCTACGCCACTCGCCTGGGCGACCGGTATGGCGGTCTTCGCGTTTCGCTGGTAGAAGATCCGCTCAACGACGACGGCGTCAGGCTTGGTCTCACGCAGCAGAGCGTCAAGCTCAACGTGCAGCTGGCGCAGCCGCTGTTCGACGGGCGCCTTCGCGTCTGTTTCGAGGGTGCCGGCCCGGACCGCTCGAAACGACTCGAGCCCCTCGAAGGAGCCTTCGACCAGTCCGAATCCGCATCGGGTCAGTCCGGGGTCGATGCCGAGTACGAACATACGTTCGATGCTACTGCGTGACTAGCTCGCAGCCGGGTAACTCATCCCTCGTAGCTGGCGAGCAGTTCGTCGGAAATGTCGAAGTTGGAATAGACGTTCTGGACGTCATCGTGATCGTCGATCGCGTCCATGAGCCGAAGGATCTTCTTTGCTTCACCCTCGTCCGTGATCGGAATGGTGTTCTGGGGAACGAGCGTGAGCTCGGCGCTCGTCACCTTGAGGCCGTGCTTTTCCAGCGCGTCTCGCACGAAGGCGAGATCGTGGGGCTCGGTCGTCACGATGTAGTTAGGCCCGTTCGCCTCGTAGTTTTCGGCGCCGGCTTCCATGATCCATTCGAGCAGCTGATCCTCATCGAGGGGACCTTGCACGTCGATGACGCCCTTGCGGTCGAACTGCCAGGCGACTGCCCCGGGTTCAGCAGTCGCTCCCCCGTTCTTGCCAAAGAGGTGCCTGATCTCGGCGCTCGTGCGGTTGCGATTGTCGGTCAATGTCTCAACGATCACCGCGACGCCGTCAGGACCGTAGCCCTCGTAGCTGATCGCTTCGTAGCGCACCCCTTCGAGCTCGCCGGTGCCTCGCTTGATCGCGCGCTCGATCGTGTCGATCGGCACGGACGACTCACGGGCCTTTTGAAACATGGTGCGCAGCTGCGCGTTCGTGTTGGGGTCCCCGCCGCCTTCGCGCGCGGCGACCTCGACTTGGCGAATCAGCTTGGCGAAAACCTTCGCGCGCGCCGAGTCCTTGGCGCCCTTGCGATGCTTGGTCGTAGCCCACTTGGAATGGCCGGACATTGTTCCTCCTGCCCGATAAGGGCTTCGTAATCGTAGCGAAAATTAAAGCGAATTGAGAAAGAGACGGTGAAGCCGCGTGTCACTCGTGAGTTCTGGGTGAAACGACGCGCCCCAGACGTGACCTTGACGCACGAGCACCGGGTGAGGGCCTTCGCCGTTGTCCTGGTCGTAGGTCGCGAGGACCTCGACCTCGCTACCCACCCGCTCAATCTTGGGCGCGCGGATGAAGACGCCGGGTACAACACCCACGCCCTTCACCTCAAGCGGTGCCTCGAAGCTCGCGATCTGGCGGCCGTAGCCATTGCGACGCACCGACGCCGCGAGCACGCCGTAGCTCCACTGGTCGCTCCTGCCATCGATCACCTGCTCACTCAGGAGAATCAGTCCGGCACACGTGCCAAAGACGGGCATCTCTTCTTTCAGCTTCAGGCCGAGCGCGTCGCTCAGCCCTGACGTCGTGAGCAGGTGGGCGATTGTCGTGGACTCTCCCCCGGGCATCACGAGGCCGTCGACGTGATCAAGCTCCTCGACGGTGCGGACCTTTACGACCTCACAACCGAGCGAGCTGAGCGCGCGAACGTGTTCTCTGACATCGCCCTGCAGCGCCAAGACCCCGACGCGCTTCATTACCAACCGCGCTCGGCCAAACGCACCTCGAGCGACGCGGTCTCCCAACCCTTCATGGCAGCACCGAGTCCCGTCGAGACCTTTGCTACGACGCTCGCGTCCTCGAAGTGGGTCGTCGCTTCGACGATGGCCTGAGCCATGCGAACGGGGTCGTCGCTCTTGAAGATGCCCGATCCGACGAAGACCGCCTCTGCACCGAGCTGCATCACGAGCGACGCGTCCGCCGGCGTGGAGATGCCACCCGCACAGAACAACGGCACCGGCAGCTTGCCCGTCTCGGCGACCTCTTGGACGAGAGGAAGCGGAGCCTGGAGGTCCTTTGCGAGCGAGTAGAGCTCGCTCGCGTCGGCGGTGTGAAGACGACGAATCTGGGCGTTGATCGTACGCAGGTGCCGAACAGCCTCGACGACGTTGCCCGTGCCGGCTTCGCCCTTCGAGCGAATCATGCACGCTCCCTCGCCGATGCGACGAAGCGCCTCGCCGAGGTTCGTCGCGCCGCACACGAACGGCACCGTAAAGGCCCACTTGTCGACGTGGTTCTCTTCGTCAGCGGGCGTCAGCACTTCAGACTCGTCGATGTAGTCAACGTCGAGGGCTTGGAGAATCTGCGCCTCGGCGAAGTGGCCAATGCGGACCTTCGCCATCACGGGAATCGTCACGGTCGCTTGGATCTGTTGGATCATCAAGGGGTCGCTCATGCGCGCCACGCCCCCGTCACGGCGAATATCCGCAGGAACCCGCTCAAGGGCCATGACCGACACGGCGCCCGCGTCTTCAGCGATCTTCGCCTGCTCGGCATTGACAACGTCCATGATGACCCCGCCGCGGAGCATGTCGGCGAGTCCACGCTTGACGAGCGCGGAACCGGTAATTGAAGAATTTCCTGAAGAACTCATACCACCAGCCTATGGGGTTGTGTTCTATCTCGCGAGTGCGCACCAAAGATCCTGAAGCGCTGAGCGACCTCCAGCGACTGGGATGCGTTCGACCGCGATCGAATGTCATGTGACAGCCTTGACAGAGGCTTGGGTTCGTGACAACGACGTCAGCCGCTGCGCCAACCTCCCACCGAGGCCACGTGCTCTCACGAGCCGTCACGTTTCAGTTCACGCTCGACCCGAACAGTGAGCAAAAGACCCTGCTCCTCAAATGCGCGGGAGCACGCCGCTTCACCGTCAACCACCATCTGGCCCGCGTGAACGCTAACTTAAATGCCCGCACCACCGAGCGAACAGCCCTCCGGGACAAGGAAGAATCGTCCGAGCTCCCCACCTCAGCGCTCTCCTGGTCAAAGGTTTCTTTCATCAACGAGTTCAATGCCTGGAAGAACGGCGAGTCTGATTCCTCGCCGATCAACGACGATGGTTCACGAGGCCTCTCGTGGCGACACGAAATTCCGGTCGCTTCTACATCCACTCGGCCACCCTCGCCCAGCGCGCCGGCCGATGGATCGTGTCACTGACCGGGGTCGCGGCGGAGCTGCACCAGGCCGAACGCAGCCGAAAAACCCGCCACGCTGTTCCCGTCGGCGTTGACCGGGGAATCACCTCCCTCGCCGTCACGGCCGACGCGAACGGCGTTCCCTTCGAGCGTTTTGAGGGGGTGAAACCATTACGAGAAGCGCAGCAGAAGCTCAATGCGGCCAACATGGCCCTGGCCAGAACCACACCGGGGTCTAAAGGAAACCAACGAGCACGGCTCCGACTCGCTAAGACCCACCGCACGATCGCCAACACCCGGCGATACTGGGTGCACCAGGCCTCTAAGGCTCTGGTCACTCGGTCCCAGGTCCTCGTGTTAGAGGACCTCAACGTCGCGCGCACGATGAGGAATCGTCAATTGGCTAAGTCCGTCTCAGACGCCGCCATGGGAGAGCTCTCCCTCCAGATCCGCTACAAGGCCCGTTGGCACAGCGTCGAGGTGCGAAAGGTCGATCGATTCTTCCCGAGTTCCAAGACCTGCTCAAGCTACGGCGAAGTCAAGAGCAACCTCAACGCCGCCATCAACCTTGCCTTTTGTCATCCGAAAGAGCCTGCCTTTGGGAAACCACCGACTGAAACGCGCTCGCTTCTTCTCTCCACAACCTGATCTTTCGCAGATCTGCACCGCGAAGCACGCGGGAAGAGCCGATCGTCACCCGCGCAGACATCTGTTTGATGAGGACTCCGGGTCGGAACCGAGGACTTGGACGTTTGATCGTCTGGGAAGTCGGACGGTAAGCAAGCACCGCTGAGCGATTTTGCTTAGTTGGTCAAGGCAAACCGGTGGGTCCGAGTAGGACACACGCTGCAATAGGCGGTGTCTACCACTCTTCGAGTGCTCGCGCCCTCAGCTCGACGTCGTCGAGGTCTCCAAGGTCACTCTGGGCTCGATCACTGTGCTGATCAAAGAAGACCCAGCGCCACTGGTCGTACGCGGGCGACACGAAAAAAGAGGTGGGAGCGAGCTGTTGGCGCGCGCACTTGCGCAGCGCCCCCGAAAGCCCGAGAGGATAGCGGATGCTCGCCGCCGCGACTTCGTCGGCGCGGTAGGCCTGGCCCTCTCCGGCCAACGTGGCGCGCTGGTCGTCAGCGAGCTTCAAGGTGGACGCGAGGCTCTGGCGATCGAGCAGGCCGAGGCGCTGGCGCGCAAGGCAGTGAGCAACGACTCCTTCGAGTTCGATCAGATCGAAGTCCGCCATCATCGCTGACGTGACGAACATCGAGTACTTCGAACCGTCGGGCACGAGCGCCGCGTTGTAGGCCTGGTCGCGCACGATGAACGTTGATACGTTGTCGACACCAAACGTCGCCGCCAGTCGGTCGAGCACCGTCACGAGACGAACACGATCAGTGGCGCTCCCGCCCGGTTCGAGTGCGACGAGCATCGCCGCGCCCACACTTTGGCCACGCTGGTGATAGGTCGACAGCGTGTGATGCAGCGACCACGCATAGAGGCCGGCCACGACGACCGCGACGGCGGGCAGCCACGGCACGACGACGGCACCCACCACGAGCGCCAGCACGATCACCCCAACCGCGAACGTCTGGGGAAGGCTGCGTCGAACGGCGAAGCGTCGCACGGCACGCAGGTGGCCGTGGCGTTCACCGAGTGACGGCGCGTAGGGGTTCTGCCAGTTCGGATCGAGGACGGGGGCCACGTACTGAGCGGTGCGGTCGCTCTGGCCGTGTGGGCGTCGAGCGCGCGATCGTTGCTTGGTAGCCATATATCTAGGCTAGTTCGCGGTTGCTGAAACGGCGCCGTGCGAGGTCGTACCGCTCTTGGTACTTGTCCATGAGCCGCGACATCGACCAGCGTTGCGCATAGTCGCGGGCGGCCGCGAGCTTCTCGTCGGTCTCCCCCTCGAGGGCGTAGAGGACAGCGCGCTCGAGGGATGCGGCGTCACCGGGATGAAACAGTGTCGCGTGACCGTCGGCCGCCTCGCGATACCCGTCGATGTCACTCGCGACGACGAGCGTCTCACTCGCCATCCCCTCAAGCAGCACGAGCCCAAAGCTCTCGCCGTGCGTCGATGGCGCGACGAGCACGTGGACACGTCGCATCCACGATCGCTTCTCTGCGTCACTGATGCGACCGAGAAAGATGACGCGCGGATCGCGGGCCGCGAGCGCCTCGAGGCGCGCGCGCTCGGGTCCGTCGCCACCGATCACGAGCCGCCAGGGCACTCCCGGCTTCGCGTTGTGCTCGCGCGTCGCTTCGATGGCGGTCGCGACGCCCTTTCGCTGTTCGAGTCGTCCGATGTAAAAGAGCACGGTTTCGACCGAGCGCTCGCGGGGGGTCTCGATGAACCGCTCGGTCTCGAAGCCGTTGAAGAGGACCTCGCTCTTGACACCCGCCGCCCGTTCGACAGTCTCTGCCGCCGCGCCACTTACCGCGACCGAGTCGTCAAGGCGCGTCGCCAGGTGACGAATCAGGGGCCGCGTATAGCGAAGCGCGGGCCCGTCCCCGCTGCGGTGAAACGTGCCCACCGTCGGGTATTCGTGGGCGAGGAGCGTAACCCATGACAGCAGCGGCGCGAACGGTTCGTGCACGTGCACGACGTCGGGTCGAAAGAAGGTGACGGCGTCCTTGGCGCGCCACGCGGCAACCGGCGAAAGAGTGAGCGGTGCGCGCGACCCGTTGGCCGGCATGGAAACGCGCGGGCCCAATCGAAGGACCTTCGCCGACGTGTCGTAGGCGGTGTGGTCGCGCGCGTCGGGCGCGATGACGAGCACGTCGTCGCCACGCTTGGCGAGCACCCGGCTCATCGCAAGCACCTGTTCTTGGACGCCGCCATACACGCTCAACGCGTAGGGCGAGACGAGCACGACGCGTTGGGTCACGACACGAATCTTGGTTCGAGCACGTGCCACTGCTCGGGGGCACGCCGAATGAGACCCTCGAGCTCGCGGGTGACGAGTTGGGTCACGCGTGTGACGTCCTCTCGGAGCTTGCCCGTGCGCACGGTGTCGATCGGCGGGGTCACCGCCGCAAAGTGATCCCGCCGTGGACCCGAGTAGCAGGCGGCAGCGACGAGCGTCGCGTCGGTGCGCAGGGCGAGGGTGGCAGGCCCTGCGGGCATGGTCACGCGTTCACCGAAGAACTCGACTTCAATGCCATTGCCCTGAATGTCGCGATCACAGAGCAGCCCCACCACACCGCCTCCACGTAGTGTCGAAAGGAGTGTCGCTCCGGCCCTGTCGTTGAGTGGTTCGACACGTATGCCGATCGACTCGCGCTTCTCTTTGAACCACTCGAAGAGCTCGGGCGGCTCGAGCTCTTCAGCGACGGCGGTCATGCCCATGCCGAGCGAGTCCAGATACGACCCGCCCCACTCCCATGAGCCAATGTGCGGCAACGCGATGATGAGTCCCCTGCCGCGTTCCTTGGCGGCGTAGAGATGCTCGATCCCCTCTGAGACGACGAATCGTTCATAGACGCGGGCCGGCTTCATCGCCGGCAGCTTCGCGCCTTCGGCCCAGTACTGTCCGTAGCTGCGAAAGCCGCGCTCGACGAACTCGTTCACGAGCTCCTCGTCGACCGGCTCACCGGGTGCTGCCAGGGCGTGGCGCAGGTTCGCGGCGAGATTCTCGCGCGTGACGCGGCTGCGGTGACCGTAGGTTTGGGCCATCGCCATGGCCAGACCAACGTCGACGCGCTCGGGGAGCGCCTCCATCACGGCGCCGACCGACTTAAAGAGCGCGACGCGCGCTTTTCCCGCCACGGTCAGTGACGTGGGGCGCGGCTGAGGCCTCGGCGCAGGCGCTGGCTGTGCTGGCGAAGTCGCAACGTCGACGACGGCGAGGGCGCGGGGCGCGCTGCGATCTGCCACACTCGCCAGAAACGCCCTCCGGCGGTCATCGCCGTTAGCCCCAGCATGATCCACAGCACCGGCACGAAGATCGGCGCCGCAATGAGGCCCACACCGAGGAGGATCAGCCGTTCGGCGCGCTCCATGAGGCCACCCTTCGCGACGAGGCCGAGGCTCTCTGCCTTCGAGCGCTCATACGAGATGAGAAAGGTGGTCGTCAAGATCGCAAACGGCAACAAGACGAGCTGTCCTCGGTGGTGGGCGGTCAAGTAGTACGCGACACCACCCATCAGCAGGGCGTCGGCGACACGGTCGCTCACCGAGTCAAAAAAGCTGCCGCGCTGGCTTGCTCGGTGAGAGGCTTTCGCAACCGCCCCGTCGAGAAGATCGTGAAAGCCCGTCAGGGTCAAGAGCACGATCGCCCACCAGTGCCAACCAATGGCGATCGCCCACGCGGTCGCGCCGGCAAAGACGAGCCCCGAGGCCGTCACGACGTCAGCGGAGAAACCGATGCGAACGAGTCCGCGCCCGACGGGCGCCATCCTCGCGTCTACCGACTGTCGGAACTTACCGTCGAACATCGGCCCTCTTGGCTCATGATCGTGAGTCTACCGATACCCATCGGTAACTCCCTGCTTACGGGACTGACGTACCAGACATTCACGGCGCAGCCAACCACTTACTACGTTGAGTAAGTGGCGTAAACCACCACCGAGACGACCTTGGGAATCGAGCTGGTGTTGAAGTCTCCGCTGCCGTAATTGACGGACCCGGGCGCATCCACGGACACCTGTCCCACCGTGATCGAGATCGGCTTGCCCAACTTGACCTGTTTGCCCAACGCGGCTTGGGCACGCTGTCGAGCGTTTGCGGCCGCCTCTGCCGTGAGAGCGGGTCGCAGCTTCTTCAATCCATTGAAGGTGTACTGCGGTTGTTGGGCGATGAACGGAACGTTGTTGGCGAGCAGGAGATTACTGACGCCCAGCACACGCTGCATGGCGGTCAGGCGAGAGGACTCCACCGTGACCGTTTGGGTCATAGTGAAACTGGTCACTTGACCGGTGGCCAGTGTGTTGGGCTGCACATTTACCGTGCCAAATGAGATTTCGTCGCTGAGAGCTCCCGCCGCGATCAGCGCGGTGCGTATCTGGGCGGTCCACCCGTTCAATTGCGCCAGTGCCGCCGAGGTTGTCGGCTGCGTGCTGGCAAAACTTGCCATCCATTGGAATGTGTTGGACGTGACTGCCCGTTCAGCAGAACCGGTGATCGTGATCTGGTTGCTCTGCGGTAGAAGTCGGTTTCGGATTCCCGACGCTACCGAGAACGATCCGATGATGAACGCCGCCGAGAGGATGATCAGTCCAATCAACTGCTCATGTGAGCGAATCGAGCCTCTCTTCCGGGACGCCGGTTCTGGGCCCTTATTCACGGTGCCGATGTCGGCTCCCTCTTCGGCACTCACGGGTTAACGTTATCCCTGACCAATTCGCCGCGAACCGCCGGGCGCGTCAGGCATGTCAATCCCCTGCCTACAGATGGGCGTGGACCTTGCGCCACGTCGAGGCGAGCGATTCTGAGAGCACCCGGGTCTCTCCGATGGACGTCATGAAGTTCGTGTCGCCGTTCCAGCGAGGCAGGGCGTGCGCGTGCAGGTGCTGGGGTATCCCCGCGCCCGCCGCCGTGCCCAGATTCATGCCGACGTTCATGCCGTCGGGCTCGTAGGCCTTTTCGAGCGCGATCGTCGCTTCGCGCAGCAGGCCAGAGAAATCAAGGTACTCGTCCGTGCTCAGCTCGCTGAGCCCGCCGACGTGACGATACGGCACGACCAGCACGTGTCCGGATCCGTACGGAAAGGCGTTCAGCACGATGTAGTTGTACGCGCTCTTTTTGAGGACCCCCGTTGATTCGTCGACGTCCTCGGTGCCAAGGACGCAAAAGACGCACTCCTTGCGCTCGTTCTCAAACTCGTGATTGAAGGCGCTGGTCACGTACGTCTCACGCCACGCCGCAGACAGCCGGTCGAGCGGCATCAGGGCACCTCGGGCGAGGCGTGATTGCGAATCTCGTGCTCGAGGCGCGTGGCGAAGGCTTCGAGCGACACACCGCGTTCGGGATCGTTCGTGCCGCGCGCGTTGATCCCTACGGTGCCGTTGGCCACGTCGTCGTCGCCAACCACGAGGATGTACGGGATCTTTTCGAGCTTGCCCTTTCGGATCCGCCCGCCGAGCGGTTCACTCGCCTCTTCGACGCTCACGCGAACGCCGCGTTGGCGCAGGAGCTCTGCGACCCCGTAGGCGTAGTCGTCGTGGTCGTTGCGCACCCCGAGCACACGAACCTGTTCGGGAGAGAGCC
The DNA here is from genome assembly GCA_963724865.1 of uncultured Acidimicrobiaceae bacterium. Classification (GTDB taxonomy): domain Bacteria; phylum Actinomycetota; class Acidimicrobiia; order Acidimicrobiales; family RAAP-2; genus RAAP-2. Next base: position 276,868 of record CAVRWO010000020.1, read on the forward strand.
AGGTCGGCAGGTTGCCCGCGTAGTGCTCGATCAAGATCGCGAGGAACCGCTCCACCGAGCCAAAGAGCGCGCGGTGGATCATGATCGGGCGCTGTCGGGTGTTATCTGGAGCGACGTACGTCGCATCGAAGTTCTGCGGCGTCTGGAAGTCCAGCTGAATGGTCGACATCTGGTGCGTGCGTCCGATCGCGTCGCGCGCCTGGACCGATATCTTCGGGCCGTAGAAGGCGCCGCCGCCCGGGTCCATCGCGAACTCGAGCCCCGCCGCCAACGCGACGTCAGCGAGAATCGTCTCCGCCTCTTGCCACTCTTCGTCGCTGCCGACCGCCTTGCCGGTCGGGCGCGTTGACAGCTCGAGGTAGAAGTCGGCGAGTCCGAAGTCGCGCAACAGATCGAGCACGAAGTTGAGGGTCCTCGTGAGCTCTTCGGCCATCTGGTCACGGGTGCAGAAGATGTGTGCATCGTCCTGGGTCATGCCGCGCACCCGGGTGAGACCCTGGATCACGCCCGACTTCTCGTAGCGATAAACCGAGCCGAATTCGAACATGCGAAGCGGCAGCTCGCGGTAGCTGCGTTGGCGCGCCTTAAATATTGTCACGTGGAACGGGCAGTTCATGGGCTTCAAGTAGTAGCGCTGGCCCTCGTCGAGGATCATCGGCGGGTACATCCCTTCGGCGAACCAGGTGAGGTGACCGGAGGTCTCGAAGAGGTCGGCCTTTGTGATGTGGGGCGAGTACACGAACTCATAGCCAGAGACCTCGTGGCGCTGGCGTGAGTACTCCTCGAGCACTCGGCGGATGATCCCGCCCTTGGGATGAAAGACCGCGAGGCCCGGGCCGATCTCGGGCGGGAAGGAGAAGAGGTCGAGCTCGGCGCCGAGCTTGCGGTGGTCGCGCTTTTCGGCTTCTTCTACTTGGGTCAGGTGCGCCGCCAGCGCCTCTTTGGACTCCCACGCCGTGCCGTAGATTCGCTGGAGCTGAGGATTGTTCTCGTCGCCTCGCCAGTACGCGCCCGCGACGCGCGTGAGTTGAAAGCTCCCCAGTCGCGAGGTGCGTGGGACGTGGGGCCCCCGACAGAGGTCGACGAAAGCGGGGGTGTTGGAGTACGTCGAGACGAGCTCCACGCCACCGGTCTCGGCGAGATCGTCCTCGCTGCCGCGAGCGACCGCTTCGATGATCTCGACCTTGAACGGCTGGTCGCGAAAGAGCGCGAGTCCCTCTTCGATCGAGAACTCCTCACGAGTAAAGGGCTGGTCTTCGGCGACGATGGCGTGCATCTCGGCGGCAACCCGCGCCAGGTCATCGTCGCTGAAGTGCGCGCCACCAGGTAGTTCGAAGTCGTAGTAGAAGCCGTCGCGAATAGCCGGACCGATCGCGTAGTGAGCGCCCGGCCAGAGCCGTGTTACCGCCTGGGCCATGACGTGGGCGGTCGAGTGGCGAATGACGTCGCGACCGTCTTCACTCGCGGGCGTAACGATCGAGACCTTGTCCCCGTCAGAGAGTGGCGAGGTGAGATCGGTGAGCAGGCCGTTTACCCGCGCGGCGAGGGCATCCTTGGCGAGACGGGAACCAATGGCACGTGAGAGGTCGAGCGCCGTCGCGCCCTCATCGAGGGTACGGGTACTGCCATCAGGGAGCTCAACGCTGATCTCAGACATCGTCGCCTTTCGTCGCCTACAGAGTAATGCCGAGCAACGAGGCAGCCGAGGTGACGTTCGCTCCCGCGTGGGCCGCTGCATCGATCGCACGCAGCGCGCGCGGCGTGTCGAGATCGTCGTCGAGGGCCTCTCGAACGTCATCGAGTACCGAGGACGGTCGTGCGGTGATCGTCGAGCGCCACGTGGCAAGGCGAGACTGAGCGCGCGTGAGCAGCTCCTCGCGCCACTCCCAGTCAATGCGGTACTGCTGGTCGAGCAGTGCGAGACGCACGGCCGCGGGCTCCGAACGCGCGACGAGGTCGTGCACGAAGATGAGATTGCCGAGGGATTTGCTCATCTTGATCCCGTCAAGGGCGACGAGGCCGACGTGCATCCAGTGCTTGACGAACGGCGCTCCCGTCACCGTCTCACTCTGGGCCGCCTCGCACTCGTGATGAGGAAAGGCGAGGTCCTTGCCGCCGCCGTGCACGTCAATCGTCTCGCCGAGGTCGCGCAGCACGATCGCCGAGCACTCGATGTGCCAGCCCGGTCGCCCCGGACCCCAGCGTGACTCCCACGCGGGCTCCTCCTCGAGCGACGTCTGCCACAAGACGAAGTCGAGCGGATCGCGCTTGCGAGGATCGTCCGGCTTGCCGCCGTGCGTGGCCGCGAGATCGAGCATGGAGGCCCGTGACTCGTGGCTCACCTGTCCGTAGCGCGGGAACTTCGACACTTCGAAGTAGACGTTGCCGTCCACTTCGTAGGCGAACCCGTTCTCAAAGGTTCGGCCGATCAGACTCAAGATCTCAGAGATCGCTCCCGTCGCTCGAGGTTCGGAGTAGACGGGCAGCAGATTGATCAGCTTCATGTCTCGCTCGAACGTGACCATCTCTTGGGCTGCGAGGTCGAGGTAGTTCACGCCGAGCTCGCGCGCCTTGCGCAAGATGTCGTCGTCGACATCGGTGACGTTGCGCACGAGGTGAACGTCGTGACCCGCGTCGATGAGACGGCGCGTCAGCACGTCAAAGGCGAGGTAGACGAAGGCGTGACCGAGGTGTGCGGCGTCGTAGGGCGTGATGCCACAGCTGTACATCTTCACAAGCGGACCGGCTTCGAGGGGGTACACGCCCCGGCGCGCGGTGTCGTACAGCAGCATCAGCGCAGTCCGGCGAACTTTACGTAACTGTGTCCCTTGTAGCGGATGTTGACCGAGACGCACACGGCCGTGAAGGACTCAATCGCGCTCGCGAGCGACATCGATCCCGCGATGACGGCGTGAAGGCCTGGCATCTCGTCGACGATCTCGGCGACGAGCGTGCGCGCGGCGTCGCTGTCAGAAAAGATCGCCACGTCCGCCTCGATGCCGCTGTCGAGGTTCTCCAGCTCGCTCGCGGGCAGGTGGTGAAAGGCTCCGACGATGGTGCTGTCGGGCAGGGCGAAGGCGAGCTGGGCTGCCATCGAGCCGCGCGGCGGATAGAGCGGCAACAGCTCCTTACCCTCGCGCACAAGCGCGTTGACCATCGAGATGACGACCTTGTCCTTCAAACGATCGCGCACCGCAATCGCCGTCGCGACCGCCGAATCCCACGGCGTCGCGACGATGACGAGCTCAGCGTCCGCCGCGACGTCGTTCGTCGCGCCTCGGATGACCCCGTCGCCCCGCGCGAGCAACGTGGTCGCTATCTCCTCGGCACGGAGTGCGTCACGCGAACCGAGTATCACGTCGTATCCCGCGCTGGCAAGACGAATCGCCACGCCCCTACCGGCGGGGCCGGTGCCGCCTAACACGCCCACTGTCGTCATAGTCGCCCTTCGTTCACAACGCCTAGAACTACGCTAACAAGATGGCACTGCTGAGCGATAACCGTATCCTGATCACGGGGGTGCTGACTGACGACTCGCTCGCCTTCGGCATTGCGAAACGCGCGCTGGAAGAAGGGGCCACGATCGCCCTCACGGGCTTTGGACGGGGAACGTCGATCACCCGGCGAACGACACGCAAGCTCGGCGACATCGGAGAGATCATCGAGCTCGACGTGACCGATCCCGATCAGGTGACGGCCGCGGTCGAAGAGGTCACCGCTCGCTTCGGTCGTCTCGACGGCTTGGTGCACGCCATTGGCTACGCCCCACCCAGCTGCCTCGGCTCGGGGATGTTTGTGGCGCCTTTCGAGGACGTCGCGGTGGCGATGCACGCCTCGACCTACTCACTGTCGGCGCTGGTCGGTGCCTTTCGTCCCCTCCTGCAAAAGAGCGAGGCGCTCGGAGGAGCCTCGGTGATCGCACTGGACTTCGACGGCTCGCGGGCGTACCCGGCGTACGACTGGATGGGCGTCATGAAGGCGGCGCTCGAATCCCTCGGGCGCTACCTCGCCCGCGAAGTGGGACCAGACAAGATCCGTGTCAACATGCTCGCGGCGGGTCCGGTTCGCACGATGGCCGCGAAATCCATCCCCGGCTTCTCGCTTTTCGAAGAGACCTGGGCGGAACGCGCGCCCCTCGGTTGGGACATTCACGACTCCAGCGCCGTCGCCGACGCCGCCGTGGCGCTGCTCTCACCGCTCTTGCGCGCGACAACCGGATCGATCATCTACGTCGACGGCGGCGCCCACTCGATGGGCTAGTTCTCTTCCTGTCCCTTGAACTGCGTCTCGTAGAGGTCCCGATAGAGACCGACGCGGGCGTGAAGCTCCACGTGGGTACCGCGTTCGACGATGCGGCCACCGTCGACGACGAGGATCTGGTCCGCGTTGCGAATCGTCGAGAGGCGGTGGGCGATCACCAGTGACGTGCGCTGGCTCATGGTCTCGTCGAGTGCACGCTGCACGGCCGCCTCGCTCTCGGCGTCGAGATGCGCCGTCGCCTCGTCGAGCACCACGATGTGCGGAGACTTGAGGAGAAGTCGCGCAAGCGCGACGCGCTGCTTTTCGCCGCCCGAGAGCCGGTACCCACGCTCACCCACCACCGTCGAAAGACCGAGCGGCAGCGAAGCAACGAGGTCGGCGATCTGTGCGGACGCGAGCGCGCTCGCGATCTCATCGTCGGTCGCGTCGGGCTTGGCAAAGATCAGGTTCGCGCGCAACGTGTCGTGAAAGAGGTGCGCGTCCTGCGTAACCACACCCACCGTCGCGTTGAGCGAAACGGTCGTCGCGTTGCGCACATCGACCCCGTTGATCGTGACCGAGCCCGCGTCCACGTCGTAGAGCCGCGAGACCAACATCGAGATCGTCGTCTTGCCCGCCCCGCTCGGACCGACGAGCGCGGTCATCGTGCCAGGTTCCACGTCAAAGCTGATGTCGTGCAGCACCGCGGTGCGCGGCGTGTCGTCCAGTCGAGCGACGGCCTCCAGTGAGGCGAGCGAGACGTCCTGTGCCCCGGGGTAGGAGAAGTCCACGTGACGAAAGCGCAGCTCGGCGGGGCCAGCGGGAATCGGCACCGCGTTCGGACTCTCTTTGATCATGGGCTCAAGATCGAGCACTTCGAAGAGCCGCTCGAAGCTCACCATCGCCGACATGTAGTCGATGTTGAGGTTTGACAGCTGGGTAAGCGGCCCGTAGAGGCGAGCGAGATACGCGGTGAGCGCGACGACCGTGCCGACCATGACGACGCCGCGGGCTGCTTCGACGCCCCCGAAGCCGTAGGCGAAGGCAGTCGCGAGCGACGCGGTGAGCGAGAGCGTGACAAAGAAGTAGCGCTGGTAGGTCGCTTGGCGAACGCCGATGTCGCGCACCTGGGCGGCGCGCTGTTCGAACGTCGCTCGTTCCTCGTTGGGACGACCGAAGAGCTTGACCAACATGGCACCCGCGACATTGAACCGCTCGCTCATGACCATATTCATCTCAGCGTTCAGCTCCATGCCCCGCTGGAAGAGCGTGCCGAGTCGACGCCCCACCTTGCGAGCGGGGATCAAGAAGATCGGCACGAGGATGAGCGCCACGAGCGTGATCTGCCAGCTCAAGAAGAACATGACGACGAGAATGATGGCGACGACCACGATGTTGCCCACGACGTTGGAAAACAGGTCCGTGAAGGCCTGCTGGGCGCCGATGACGTCGTTGTTGAGGCGGCTGATAAGTGCACCGGTCTGCGTTCTCGAAAAGAAGGCGATCGGCATCTGTTGGATGTGGCGGAAGACCTCGGCGCGCAGGTCGTAGATCAGCCCCTCGCCAATGATGGCAGAGATCCGCCGTTCTACGAGCTGCAACCCGGCGTCGCCGATGGCGAGCGCCGCCGTCAGGGCCGCGAGTCCGACGACGAGGTCGACGCGGTGCTTGGGGATGCCGACGTCGATGATGGCCCGCAGCAGCAGTGGCGAGACGGACGAGATCACGGCGTCGAGCACGACCACGCTGAGGAAGATCACGAGCGCCGGGCGATAGTGCTTGGCAAACTTGAGAATCCGCGGCAGCGTGCCTTTCTTTAGGCGGTGCTCAAGAATTTTGCGGTCGCGTCCCATCGAACGTGGAACCGAGAACCCCACTCCCCCGTGCATACCCATATCGACTCCTTCGTACAGGCAGTGTAGGAAGGCGAGCTCGCAAACTCCTCGCTACAAGGTCAATGCGCTCACGACGATGACCACACCGAGGGTCATCATCACGCACGCACCAATCGTGCGCAGCACGACGAGTCGCATGGTCGAGCCCGACAGCCACTCTCGCGCCGTGCCCGCGATGATGCCCCATGTCGAGTCGCTGCAGAAGGCCATGACGCAAAAGAGTCCACCAAGGATGAGCAACTGGCCCGTGACGTCCCCGGCCGAACGTTTGACGAAGTGCGGAAAGACCGAGGCAAAGAAGACGAGAGATTTTGGATTGAGTATCCCGACGACGTAGCCCTGGCGCACCACGCGAATGTTTGAGGGCCGTGAGGTCTCGCGTTCGGTCATCGCCCTGGCGTGCTCGTGACGGTGCCGGAACGCGCTGACGCCCAGCCACGCGAGATAGAGGCCACCGGCGAGCTGTACCACGACCGAGAACGTCTTCGAGTGTGCGAGGAGCGGGCCGAGGCCAATCGCGATGATCACCGAGAGCGTCAACGTCCCCAGGGTGTTGCCGAGCACGGTGAGCACAGCGACGCCACGTCCCCACGCGACGCCTCTCGCCAATGTGAACAGCACGCTCGGACCTGGCACGATAAGGATCGCCATCGAGGCCACGATGAATGCTGCGAGCTGTCCGCCACCAATCATGGATGTTCACCTTACGAGGCGGCGCGAACGTCACTGGACGTATGTCGCCGCAAGCGCCTTCGAGCGTGACGTGAGACGTCAAGCACCGAGAAGTGATCAACGCGCCGCTGAGGATCGAACGTTCTAGTTTGGTGCCATGGCCCGCAACGACGTCTCATTGCCCGAGGAGTTTCTCTGGGGCACGGCTACTTCTGCGTACCAGATTGAAGGCGGCAACACGAACGACGACTGGTATCGATACGAGCGTTCGCCCGGCACACGCGCCGTAGAGCCGTGCGGTGACGCCTGCGATTCGTGGCATCGCTACGAAGAAGACCTCGACCTCGTCCAACACCTGGGCCTCAACGCCTTTCGATTCTCTATCGAGTGGGCTCGCGTCGAGCCACGGCACGGCACGTTCTCTACCGACGCGCTCGACCACTATCGAGCGGTCATCGAAGCGTGCCTCGCGCGCAACATTCTGCCCGTCGTGACGCTCCATCACTTCACGTTGCCGCTGTGGGTTGCCGACGGCGGCGGCTTCGAGAGCCCCGACATCGTGTCGTGGATGGCGGACTACGCCCGCGTCATCAGTCGCGAGTACGGCGACATGATCGGCGTCGCGTGCACCATCAATGAGCCGAATATTGTCGCGGTCTACGGCTACCTCTACGGTCTTTTTCCTCCTCAAGCAAAGAGCTGGGACCGCTTCGTGCAGGTGAACACCACGATGCGGGCGTGCCACGCTGCGATGCGCGATGTGCTGAAGGGGGGCCCCGGAGACTTCCCTGTTGGGCTTCCGCTTTCGATGCAGGAGTTCGAAGCGCTGCCCGGGTACGAGCATCGGATGGAGACGTTCCGCGAAGAGATGGAGGACAAGTACCTCGGGGCTGCTCGCGACGACGACTACCTGGGCGTCCAGTGCTATACAAAACTCCTCATCGGACGGGATGGGGTCGTCGCGCATCCCGACGGTGAGACGACCGATATGGGCTATCTCTACTGGCCTCAGTGCGTCGAGTACACGGTGCGCCGAGCGATCCATCTCGCCGGCGTGCCCGTGATCGTCACGGAAAACGGGATCGGGACGGCGAACGACGGGCAACGGATTCGCTACCTGCGAGAGGCACTTCAAGGGGTCCGTTCACTGCTCGACGACGGACTCGACGTACGTGGTTACTTCCAGTGGTCGCTGCTCGACAACTTCGAATGGGCGCTCGGCTACCGCCCCAAGTTCGGCATCGTCGACGTCGATCGAACGAGCTTCGAACGCACGCCCAAACCCTCGGCGTCGTGGTATGCAGACGCGGTGCGAAGCTTCTTTACAACTGCGTGACGAAACCATCGTTTTCTTCTTTACAACTTCGTGACAAACCAGTACGCGCAAAGAAAATGCCGGTGACCCACCCCTACCATTGATGGTGCATGACGGCGAAACCTGGAAGCAGTTTCGGCGCCCAGCAACGAGTGCACATAGGAGGTGCGTGATGCGTCGCCCTGGCATTCTCCTCGCGGGACACCGCACGACGAGTAGTCTCATCGTCGCGATCGCGTTAGTCCTCGTCGCGGCACTCTTCGTCTGGGGTTTTTCCTCTCGCCTCCTGGCCTCAGCCGCGGTGACCACTCCCGCCTGCACGACGGCGAACCTCGACGTGTGGCTGAACACGATGGCGAGCGGCACCGCGGGAAGTGACTACTACAACCTCAACCTGACCAACCTGTCGGCTCACTCGTGCACGCTCTACGGCTATCCCGGTGTGTCCGCCGTCACGCAAGCGGGCATCCAGCTCGGCAGCGCTGCTGGGCGCGATGACGCGCACGCCCCGTCAACGATCACCCTCACGAGTGCGCGCAGCGCGAGGGGCCTCGAAACATCGACCGTTCACAACACGGCAACGATCATTCTTCAAATCACCGACACAGGAAACTACTCTCCGTCGTTCTGTGTGCCCATTACCGCGGCGGGGCTGCGGGTCTATCCGCCCGGCCAGAAGGAGTCAACGGTCGTGCCGTATCCCTTCGTCGCGTGCGCGAAGCCCGGTCCGACCTTCCTCCACGTTGAAGCTGTGCAGCGCTACGTGGTGACGCACTAGGGCTTTACTTTCGGTCGTAGACCTGTTAGACAGTTAACTAGGAGACTAGTGAACTAGAGGTCTACATGATTGAGTTTTACATTGACGCTCAAACGGGCGTTCCGCCGTATCTCCAACTGATCCAACAGGTGCGACGAGCACTCAAGTTGGGCCTCCTGTTCGAGGGTGACCAGTTGCCCACGGTGAAAGAGGTCGTAGGCAGTATCGCAATCAACCCGAACACTGTCTCGAAGGCGTACCGCGAACTCGAACACGAGGGTCTCGTCGTGGCTCGCGCGGGCGTCGGCACGTTCGTGGCGACATCAGTGAGCAACGAGTCGCTCGCATCGTTGGCGCCGCTACGTCACGATTTGCAAAAGTGGATGGACACCGCTCGTAAAGCGGGTCTCGATGACGAGAGCATCGAGGCACTTATACAGGAGTGCTTTCGGGCGACCTCGGGGACGGTAGTGGCGTGACCTCCGTCTTAGAAACCGAGGATCTCACCAAGCGCTACCGGCGCACGACCGCCCTGAGCAGCTGCACGCTCGATGTCCCGCAGGGCTTCGTCGTTGGCCTCGTCGGGCCGAACGGTTCCGGCAAGTCGACCTTGCTCAATATTGCGGCGGGCTTGCTCTCGGCGAGCGAGGGATCCGTTCGAGTGTTGGGCGAGCCGCCGGCGTCGAACCCGACGCAGCTTGGGCGGGTCGGCTTTGTCGCCCAGGACACGCCGGTGTACTCGGGGTTCAGTGTGAACGATCATCTGCGCTACGGCAAGCACGCCAACCCCACGTGGGACGACGAGCTCGCGCGTCGACGAATCGATCAGCTCGGACTGGACTTCACCCAACGAGCGGGCAAGCTCTCCGGAGGTCAGCGCGCGCAGCTCGCGCTCACGCTCGCCATCGCGAAGCGGCCCGATCTTCTGTTGCTCGACGAGCCGGTCGCCAGTCTTGACCCCCTCGCGCGTAGAGAGTTCCTCCAGATCCTGATGGAGACGGTGGCCGACCACGGCGTCAGCGTGGTGCTCTCTTCGCACCTCGTCAGTGACATCGAGCGAGTGTGCAACTATCTCGTGATCCTCGTGTCCTCGCGAGTTCAGCTCGCAGGCGACGTCGACGATCTCCTTGCCTCTCACCATCGTCTCGTCGCTCCGAGCGATGCACCACCTCCCGATAATCAAGCGATCATCGAGTCGAGCTACACTGACCGCCAGAGCACGCTGTTCGTCCGCTCCGACGGGCCTATCACTGACCCGCGCTGGAACGTCGAAGCTGTCAACCTCGAAGATCTCGTTCTCGCCTACATGGGTCAAGGCCGCAGCTCTCGCACGCCGACCGGTGAGGAGTCCGCGTGATCTGGTTCGCATGGCGCCAATTCCGCCTCCAAGCGCTCATCGCGGGGGTGCTGCTCATCGCTCTTGCCATCTGCTTTCTCATCACCGGCTCTGGACTCGTCCACGTCTACGACACCACGATCGTGGGATGCGCGGCGCGCGGCAACTGCAACGGCGCCACCGGCAGCTTCCTTTCGCGAGATCCCTTCTTTCAGAACCTGCTCACCGAGAGCGAGTTGCTGTCGGTGCTGATCGGGATCTTCTGGGGCGCCCCGGTCGTCGCCCGCGAGTTTGATACCGGCACCTACCGCCTGGCGTGGACCCAGAGCGCCACGCGCACGCACTGGCTCGCCGCGAAGCTGCTCGTCGGAGGGCTGGCGAGCGTCGTCACGGCCGGACTGTTCACGTTGATGGCGACTTGGTGGTCGAGCCCTCTCGATCGAGTGCGCGATATGCCCTTCAGCCTGTTTGACACGCGCGACATCGCCCCTATCGGATACGCCCTGTTCGCCTTCGCGCTCGGCGCCGCCCTCGGCGCGCTCGTGCGGCGCACGATCCCCACCATGGTGCTCACAATCGTCGTCTTTGCAGCGGTGCGCGTCTCTTTCAATCAGTACGTGCGGCCACACTTCGCGAGCGCCCTGCACGCGGTGACGAAGTTTCAGCTGCCCGTCGGAAATGGAAACAGCGTCTCACTCAGGCCAGGCATCAACCCTGCCGATTGGACCCTCGGCGACACAGTGAAAAACGCTGCGGGAAAGGTCTTCCCCCAGCTCAGCAACCACAACATCGGTTTTCAGAACGGTGCCAACGGATCGACCATCTTTGTCGGCGCCGGTCGATGCCCCAACAAGATCCCCAATGTCCTGCACACGGGAAACTCGGGCGCTCCACCCATCGTGCAAGAAGCGCTCTCCAAGTGCGTGAACTCGTTCCACCTCATCAACTACATGACGTATCAGCCGGCCAACCGGTACTGGACGTTCCAGTGGTACGAGCTTGGCTCCTACATCGTGCTCTCCGCTCTGCTCGCGGGATTCAGCATCTGGTGGGTACGGCGTCACTGAGCGCCAACGGCTTCAACGACGAATGTTCGCGAACATATACAACCGCTGATCGAGCCAGGGATGATTCAAGCCAAGGATGTTCCCCCACTAGAATTGTTCAGTGCCTGGCGAGAGAGATTCAACCCGTCGCGAGCCATCAAAAAGGAAAATCGCGAACCACGATCGATTAGTCGCCATGGGCGAGGCGGTCGAACGCCGTAACGGGAATGACAAAAAGAAGGGCCGACGGGTGCGCACCCGACGTCAAGTCTGGATCCGACGCTCGGTGATCACCGTAGGGCTCGTCATCGTCCTGATCATCGGCGGCGTCGTGGGCGACTACTACTACCTCGGATCGCTGGTGAAACGGGTCAACGTGAAAACACTGCAGTCTTCAGGTTCCTCGGAGAACATCTTGCTCATCGGTTCGACGAGCCGCTGCGCACTGAAGGTCCAAAATGCCGCCTACGGATACTGTTCCACCGCCAACAGCGGCGTCAACAGCGACATCACCATGATCCTTCACCTGGTGCCCGAGACCCACACGGTGTCGCTGCTGTCGATCCCCCGAGACACCTTTGTACCCAATGCACGAGAGATCGGCGCGAACAAGATCGACGCGGCGCTCTACGAAGGCCCGAGCCAACTCGTCACCGCCATCGAAGAAGACTTCGCCATTCCGATCAATAACTACGTGGAGCTCAACTTCGACACGTTTGCCGATGTCGTGAATGCCCTCGGCGGGCTAAAGATGGAGTTCCCGATCCCGATCTACGACGCCTACTCCGGCCTCAACATCGAACACCCGGGTTGCTACCAGCTCGACGGCTACCACGCGCTGCAGGTAGTGCGCGCTCGCCACCTTCAGATTCAGCCCAATTCCTCGAACCACGACCCCCACACCTGGCCCTATGAGGCACTCTCAGACATCGCACGGATTCGCCGGACCCACGAGTTCCTCCGCGTGCTCGCGGCCAAGGTCTCCGCTCGCGGTCTCGGTAACCCGTTCGTCGACCAAAGCATCCTGACCTCGGTACTGCCGGACCTCACGGTTGACAGCGGATTCTCCGAGGGCAAGATGAGGAGCCTCGCCGAGACCTTCGCGCACACGAGCATCGGCGACGTGCCGCAGTTCACGTACCCGATCTCGGACGTCGAATCGGGCGCTAACGGACTTCTCTACCAGGGCTACTCCTACGGCGATGTGGTGTTCCCCGTGCAACCGAATGGGTTGAAGGCGTCGAACACGATCTTTGGCATCAAGTCGGGCTATAACTCGTTCACCGACAAGTTGTTGCCTGCGCCATCCAGCATCAAACTCACTGTCGAAAACGGCACCGGCATCACCAACCAGGCGGACGTGATCGCCAACCCGCTTCGCGCGAAGGGTTACGACGTCCTCTCCACGGGAGACGTGACGTCCGACGGGCCGATCAGCGAAACCATCGTGTGGTACGGCGGACCCCCGCCACCCGCGAACGGTGACTGGACAAGCCCCGCGCAGGCAGCCGCGCAGAGCGTTCTCGCGCAGCTGCAGGGACCAGCAATCCTTGGCTACGACCCCTCGATGGTGACGGCGGGCGCGACAGTCACCGTCCAGACGGGAAGCGGCCTCACGGTGACGTCGAGCGCGAGCTCTGCCAGGACTACCACGACCCTCAAGCACGGTCATAGCAAGAAGAGCACGGGCGCGAAGAAGACCTCGACGAGTTCGGTCACGACGACGACTGTCTACACACCGCCGGGGATGAAGAACAGTCCTGACTTCACCACGCCCAGCCAGACGGACATGGCCTTGCAGCCGTGGGACCCGAGAGCTTGCACCGTGGCCGAGGCGGCGTCACCCAACATGACCGACGCATCAGGCACTTAGCCGCAGCGTGCTGCGAATTGGCTCGTGCCCGGTTGAAGGGCTTGGGCGGAGTTGGCGTTCACCATGAGACACGATTCATCCACCGCGACGAACGCACTGGCGGGAATCTGCTTTAGCTGATCCACATCCGCGTACGTCCATCGCGCGTCAGCCGTTCCTTGGAAGTACCAGTTGCTGCCGTTGTCGGCGAGAATCAGGCCGTACGTCTTCATCGTCGTCAACACCGTCTGGCAGAATGCGCTGCAACTCGACGCCGGCAACGCAAACGAGGCGTTCAGGCGAAACCGCGCGCCCATCGGAGGACAGCTTGAGTCCGACTGACCCGCTTCGTGACGCGCTGGCCAGAGGTAGGACTCCTGGGTGCACTGGGCGGTGAAGCGAATGGCGTGGTCCATGGCGCCTGAGGCGACTTCGTTGTAGTTGACGAGTCCGGGAAGTATCGGCAGTCCCGCCGCGTCGGCCGAGGTGTAGCCGGCGGGTCGAAGCGCGTTGGACTCGAGGTTCCACATGGCGCCCGAGCCGGCCGTCGATCTGCCGTGTGGATGGTAGTTGGTGTCCCACGTCTCAAAGAGTGAGCACGCGGGCGACGTCGCAAACTTTCTCGGATCGACCATCAACGCGTGGCGGTCCGAACCGTTCTCGATGGGCGTTCGAGCGGTCAGCGGATACAGTCCGCGATAGCTCTGGGACGCGTAGAGAAACGTGACGTGCGTAAATGCGGTGCCTGCGGGCACGACCTCCCAGGGGATGCCGTAGGGCTCCTTTGGATTGCCCGACGGTCCGTAGTCAGGATGCAGATACGTCGCGGACGAATCCATTGCAGCGAGCCAGGTCCCGCTCTGCGGGTTCACCGGAAGATCCGTGATCGGCGTGTTCCACACGTTGTCTGGCGGAAACGCCGGACAGTTCGTGCCGGGAATCGTCGTCCCCGAGAGGCGCGGTGACGTTCGCGCCGCCGTCGCCGATGGACGAGACACCGCTTCGGACATCGAAACTGGGAACAGCACCATTACGGACAGGGCGAGAGCGCCCACGATCACCCGCCTTGGCGAACGACGCATAGGCACATGAGGGGCCAGTTCTTTCATAGCTATCGCGAGTCTTACGCGCGGCGCCGTGAAATGTGTCGCGCCGAGGAAAGTCCCGTTCCCAGTGACGCTCGGCGACATTCGAGACACCATGTTCGTACGATGTCCTCGTGAGCGCGCGCATTCCCAAGGAGTCGGGTAGCGACGAGGGGATGCCGCTCGGACGGCAGTTCTTTGAACGTCCTCCCGATGTCGTCGCGAAGGACCTTCTCGGTACGATCATGACCGTGCGTGGGTCTCGCGTGCTTCGTGCTCGCATTCTCGAAACCGAAGCGTACGGCGGACTCAAGGATCCCGCGTCCCACGCCTTTCGAGGCCCGTCGCCCCGCGCCGCGATCATGTTTGGCCCCGCCGGTTTTCTCTACGTGTACCTGAGCTACGGCGTTCACTGGTGCATGAATATCGTCACTGGACAAGAGGGATCGGGAAGCGCGGTGCTCTTTCGAAGTGCGGAGATGATCGATGGTTCAGGCGCCAATGCGACGCCAGTGTTACTAAAAGGTCCGGGCAATCTCACCCGTGGACTCGAGATCACTGGTGCGGACAACGGGCTTGACTGCTGTCTCGGGCCGCGCCACCGCCTGAGCTTTTCTGCCGCTCCCGCCCCCATCGATCGCCGCTTGGTGGGTCGGTCAACGCGCATCGGACTCTCGCGCGCCCAAGAGCGACGTTCGCGGTATTTCCTTACGCCCGAAATCCCGAAGTGATCCCGAACGAGACGGAGACCGAGACTTAGCGCGAATCGTCCATCTTTTCACGACAGAGAGTTGTTCCGAGTTATCGATCGGCAGTCGCCTAAGGAAGGATCAGGTGGGTGTCGCCAAATTCGTGCCACCGATAGCCCTGCACGAGGGCTGCGTTGTAAGAGTCCTCGAGCAGCTCGCGCCCGACCACGGCCTCGAGCATCATGAGGTGCGAGGAGACTGGCTCGTGCCATCCCGTGACCAGCCCGTCGACGATCCGTGGGCCTCGCTCGGGCGAGATTACGAGATCCGTCCAGCCGTCAAAATCGAACGCCTCATCCTCGCGTGACGCGCAGCTTTCAAGTGCGCGCACGACCGTCGTACCAACAGCAATCACCCGATGTCCTAATCGGTGTGCACCGTTCACTCGTTCGGCGGTCTCCAACGAGACTCGTACACGCTCTGGGTACGGCACCTCGTCCTCTTCGAGAGAGGCGACACCGGTGTGCAACAAAATCGGCGCAACACCCACTCCCTTCGCGACAAGCCGGGCGATGATGTCGGTCGTAAAGGGCCGACCGGCACTCGGCATCTCGGCATCTCGGCACTGCCGTACTCGGTTGCATAGACGTTCTGGTACATCTCGATGGGCCACGTTCGGTGCACGTAGCCGTAGCGAATTGGTCGACCGTGCGTTTCGAGCCAGCGAAGTACTGGCTCGCCCAGTCGGAGGGTCGCCACCCACAGTCGGTCACTCGTTCCGTACGGCTCTTCGAGCTCTAATGAGGCACCTCCGCGCAGCCAAAGTCGCAGGGAGGGAATGGGGCCGGACCATCGCTGCGTTGATCCACCGGCATTTCGCCTCAGTTCGACGATCCATCGAGCGGCGTCGAGCTCGCTCGAGAGGTGAACCATCAGCGTCGTGCCATCACCCGCTGTCGCTTCGACGGCCGCGGGGATCGTTCCCGAGGTGTTAATCACCACGAGGTCTCCGGGTTCGAGATGGTCGGGCAACTCCCGAAAGGTGGTCGACACAAGCGTTCGCGATGATTTATGTGTGACAAGCATCCGAACGCCGTCACGAGCGAGTCCTCGCGCTTCGGGAGGTTCCGCCGCCTCCAAGGACGCCGGTAACTCGAAATTGAAGCGTTCGTACATGCCGGCGAGGACGCTCATGAGCTCACCTCGCTCGCGACATAGCGCCCGCTCGGCAGGCCCGAAGCGAGCAACTGTCGAAACATTGGCACGACCGTCTCCGGCACGGGGCGATCCGAGATGTCCTCGCCGGGAAACGCGGCCTGATGCATCTCAGTGCGCATGTCGCCCGGATCGAAGCAGTAGAAGCGCACGTCGCAGGTCTCGGTCGAAACTATGCGATGCAGCTGATCGAGCGCCGCTTTGGAGGCTCCGTAGCCACCCCAACCCTCGTACGCCTCAACACCCGCGTCAGATGTCAGCGATACCACCGTTCCGTGAGACCGTTTCAGCAGCGGTAGAGCAAGCTGAATGAGGGCTAAGGGGGCCAAGGTATTCACTTCGAAGACGCGCCGTAACTCTTCAAGGTCGTACGCCTCCAGTGCCCGTCCGAAACCTCGTGACCCGCCCGTAATGACGGCAATCGGCATACCCAACCAACTTTCTCTGCGGAAATCGCCCGCCAACAGAAACTACAAGTTAAAGTTATGTTTAAGTCAAGTCATTCTTGGAGAAAGGTGGCGACAACATGGACAAGAATCTACTTACTATCGGTGAAGTGGCCGACCGCAGTGGCCTCACCGCGTCCGCAATTCGCTTCTACGAGAAGGAAGGGCTCGTGCATGCCGAGCGCACGGACGGTAATCAACGACACTTTCGCCGTGATGTGCTGCGAAGGCTCGCCTTCATTCGAATCGCTCAGAGGGTCGGGCTGACGCTCGACGAGGTCGCGGAGGCTCTAAGCAAACTGCCCATCGACAGGGCCCCCAATGCAAAGCAGTGGCGGCACTTATCGGCTGGCTGGCGACAGCGTATCGATGAACGCATCGAGATACTGGAAGCGCTGCGAGGCGGGTTAACCAGTTGCATTGGTTGCGGCTGCCTCTCTCTTCGCACGTGCGCGCTTGCAAATCCTGATGACCTGGCGGGCCGAACAGGTTCCGGCCCGCAATACGTTGGAGACTTTTAGCCCTACGACAACGTCAGATCACGATGTCATGACACAGGTCCAAGAGTGGGCGCCACAAAGAGTGGACCTTAGCGGACAGCTTTCAAACCTTTTCGAGATGATGGCTGACTTCATCGATTGAACGCCCTGAGTCTCTTTCTCAATCTCACGCGCTGGGATCGAGGCCCAGACGACCCATCGGGAGACGTCAAAGCTCCCTTTTGAAAAAGATGGCTGACTCCTCGTAGCCTAAACTGAGATAGAAGTCCGCAGCTCGTCGGGTTGCCAACGAGAGGTATGTGGCGGGAATACCTCTTGCCCAGATTTCAGCCTCTGCCATCAGAGCGGCACCAACGCCAGTTCGCCGGGATGGACAAGCAACCATTACCTCTTCGATCCACGCAATTGATCCATTTGCGAAAAAAGTGCCGTGGTAACTTGCGAGGAGGTATCCAACAATGCCGCCATCGAGACCTTCGGCAACAAGTACCAAGGTGTCGTCACGGGAAATAAGAGTGGTAAAAGAGGCTTCAAATCTGTCGAACTCAGGATGGTAGGACGTTGCGAAATCTCTTACAAGCGGCCACACCGCAATGAGGTCGCCGATGTTCGCGGGCCTAATCACCAGGTCAGCGTTGCCCATTTTGAGACAGTAGCAGCGAGGTCGTGAGTCGTTGTGATGCCATCAGTGGCCAACAGAGATTGTTGCCACATTCAAACCAGCCTTTGACCTGGCGCAACGCTGTGACAATCACAACACACATGGACTCTGGCGGGAAGCTTCGAAACCCTTCTGACCCCCTTGATCAGTCCGCGGAAGGATGAATTGCTCTAGTTCGTCAGGATATTCTCCTCGGGGGGCTGACTTGTGAGTCCCAATCCCACCCGAGAGTGAGGCTCATGTCGGAGGTCCGACGCAACGAGTTTGGCACGTCGCGCTCGCGTTGTTTCGAAGATGAGGGTGAGATTTAGATCAATGAGCGCGTCAAGCGAATCTCATTGACCGCAACTCCCCAGACCACTTCCTCGCGGATTAACCCCTCGGACATCCAACCATCACTCTCGTAGAACCGTATTGCCCTTTCGTTCCCTTCAAGAACCCAGAGGGTGGCGGTCGAGAACGACTTCTCGCGGAGGTAGGTGCGAGCGTTCAATATGAGTGTGCGTCCGACGCCTTGCCCCCAAGAGTCTGGGTCGACGTACAGTGCGAAGATCTCGCCTTCATTGGGGCTATTGACATCGCGTGACGCGCCAAGGGTTGCGAAGCCAAGAATCTCCTCACCTTCGGTCGCAACAATGGTCAGTGGAGACGTCGCATCTTCCTCTCCGAACGTGTATCGGGCTGCACGATCTTCGGCCTTCATACGCCCCAGTACGTCCTCTGGAATCAGTCCTCGATAACCAACTTGCCACGAGCGAACATGAACGTGGGCAACGTTATTCGTATCGTTGGAAGTGGCCGTCCGTATGGAAACCATGGCAAATCTTCGCATGTTTTGGTGGCGAGCCTCTGGATTTATATCGACTTCACGGTGCGACCACAAATATGTCAGTTTTGGGTTCATCGCAAATGAACGTGGTCTCCTTTGAACCGAAAGTCCGAGCGGAGACGATTATTCAGAGTGCAGGTTCAGGACCCAAGGAGCGGCAATGGGCCGCGCTCAAAGACCTCGCTGAGACGAAGGGTCGTTGCGTCGAGTTCTGCCCGGTTTCCGGTCCAGATGTTCCATCCGAGATGGGTGAAGCCGATGAAGAGCTCGTAGCAATGGTGGCGAACGGCGGCGTCGACGAGCGCGTCCACATCGGACCGTATGGCTGGAGCGGCGATTACGCCCGACAGCGGATCGACGGCGGCGATTCCTTCGTGCCACGGCGCCCAGAAGCTGCACCACGCGGCGTCGAAGAGGAAATCGCCACGCACAGAGCACTTCCACGAGAACACTGCATTGATCCGGCCGGCGTCCGGACTGACAAGGACGTTGCCGTGAAGCAGGTCACCATGCACGAGGTCCCGACGCTCCGGACAGACGTTCGCGAGAGTCCGAATCCTTTCTTCAACTCCCGACGCAAGCGCGGCGAGATTGGGGTCGGCGGCCAACGTGGCGCTCGAGCCATATGTCGCGCTCTTGGGGTCGTCGACCAAGCCGGACAACAGGTACTGTCGCCACGAGATCAGTGGTGCATCCGGTTGGTGCCAAAGGACTGGGCTGTGGGTTTCAGAAGGCACAGCATGCAACGCAACGAGCAAACCAGTAAAGGTCGGAGCGAGAGCCGCGCTCAACTCGAGGGGCGTGTCTTCCAAGAAGTTCCCGTGGTGGCGCACCGAGATGGCGCATGCGCGATCGTCGGGAGTGAGACCCACTTCGCGTACCTGCGGAACGGGTATTCCGTGACGAGCGAACGCCATGGCCATTCGGTCGGCTTCGTACCATGACACGTTCCGTCCGAAACGGACCACCAACTCCTCGTCGCCTATCCGGTATCCCCACGCGGACGACCACCATCCTCCCCCGAGCGGTTCAAGGTCCTCAATGCGCGCGGCATGTTGATCCGCGAGGAACGCCGCGACCTGCTCTATTGCCAGCGCGTCACCGTTCACCATGCAAGTCTTCCCTCAATGCCGATACCCAGGTTGTCAGACCCCGCCAATTCCCCAAGTAGCACGATTCTCGAACTGCTTCAACCATAATTGAGCAATGCCCCGTCTAATCGACCCCGTAATTGCCCCAGGCTCAATGCGAGGAAGTCCTCAACCAGATCTGGAAATTGATAACCGTTCGTTTCTGCGACCATGGACTCTCGAAGATGTCCCTGTAGTGGTCGCCGCCTACAGTGATCCTGAGATCCAGAGATGGATCCCCTACACATTCGACTCGGCTGAGGCCGTACAAGTCATTGGGCGGTGGACTGACACTTGGCGAAACGAGACCGGCGCATGTTGGGCCATCGCCAAACGATCTGATAATTCCGCCTTCGGTCGCTTTGCTTTTCAAACCATCGACCCAATCGGAGGCTCAGCCGAAGTCGCCTATTGGTTGCTCCCGCAATCGCGAGGTGAAGGCTACGCGCCGCTGGCAACCTCCGCCATCAGTGAGTGGGCGTTCAATGAACTGGGACTACATCGGTTGGAGTTGATTCACTCTGTGCACAACGATGCTTCGTGTCGTGTAGCCACGAAGTCAGGATTTGAACTGGAAGGCACAATGAAGAGCGAGTGTCTCTATCAAGACGGGTGGCATGACACACACTTGCATGCCCGCGTTCGCAGGTAGCCCCCAAGAGTTGAAGTTCTGACATCGAGCCGTAGACTTTCGTTGTCACTTTCAAGCCTGACCTTGACCAGGTTCAATGTGGGTCATCGGATTCTGACGGGGTGAGTCTCATCGGACGACGATCGAGCCGAGCACTCGCCAGTTCGGTTTGCCCGCGTAGAGCAGGGCTCTGATTCGGTAGTTCTCGAAGTTCCGGAACCCGAAGCCGACCCGCTTGATGCGCTTGATGAGGTTGTTGAGTGCTTCGGTCGGTGCGTTGGTGATTCGTGCCAGGTGATAGTTGCAGATCTTGTCAAACCACTCCTTCAGTGTTCGTCCGAGCTTTCTGATCTCGGGCGGCATGGCCTTCTTTAGGCAATGGGTCTGTAAGTCTTCGAGCATCGCTCGAGCCTCCTCGGCGTTCCAGCACCGATAGAAGTCACGCAGTCGCTCCTTCACGCGGTAAGCGAGAGCGACCTCGGCGCTGGGGTCACCCAGTGAGAGCAGCGAGTTGAGCCGCGTGGCCTGTTCCTCACTGAGTTTCTCCTCGCCCACGAGTAAGACTCGTCGCACTCGATAAAGCGGATCATCCCTTCGGCCCCGGTGGCCTAGCTGTTCGGTCTGGACGCGACGTCGAACACTGTCGAGGCATCGATTCGCCAGGGCGATCACGTGAAAGCGGTCGACGACCTGGGCGGCTCTCGGGAGCATCACGTTGTAAACAGCGGCGTAGGTGGCCGACATGTCCAAGGCCCCGTAGGTGATGCGGGCCTTCCAGGCCTCGGGTTGTTCGCCAATGAAACCGGCCACGTCCACGTAGCTGCGCGTGGGCAAGATGTCAATGATTTGGTGGTTGCCCACGTCGGCGACGGTCGTGAGGTAACTGGTGTGGTGGCCGCCCAGTCGCACAAAGCTGGTCTCGTCCAAGCCCAGCGCCGTGGTCTGATTGAGGCGCTTCTTGTCCGCCTCGAGCAGCGCGGTGCCGTAGGTGGTCACGGCGTCGTTGACGGTATGCCAGTCACAGGAAAGTTCCCCCGCCACTTCCTTGACGGTGCGACCGGTGCCCACTTGGACCGTCGCCCACTTGGCGGCCCTCGTGGTGAGCAGGCAGTGCTGGGCGGCGATGCGGTGATCGGTGAGCACCCAGCTCTTCATCGAGCAGTCGTCGTTGTCACAGCGCATCCGGTGCTTCTTCCAGGTCAGGCGAATCGCGGCGCCGTAGACGGGGAGATCGACGTAGGTCACGAGCGGTCGGTCCTTGACCAGGGCGCGCGAGGCACACCGGGGACACGCCACCTCGCCCAGCACCTGCTCGATGCAGAGGGCGACCTCGGGGCCGCGGCGCTCGTAGGCCAGCACCCGCACGTCTTTTAAGCCGACGAGAGCCTCAACGATTTCTGTAGGGTCAGTAAGGACGAAGGTGCTTCGAGTTTTTTGGGTCACACCTAAAGCCTGAAGCACCTTCGTCTTCCAAAGAGTGACCCTCAGGGTGTCGCCACCCCATTGAAATCCGATGAGCCTCTTTACAGTGAGTCTTTACAGTGAGTCTTTACAGTGAGTCTTTACAGTGAGTCTTTACAGGGTCATCGGATTCTGACGGGGTGAGTCTCATCGGACGACGATCGAGCCGAGCACTCGCCAGTTCGGTTTGCCCGCGTAGAGCAGGGCTCTGATTCGGTAGTTCTCGAAGTTCCGGAACCCGAAGCCGACCCGCTTGATGCGCTTGATGAGGTTGTTGAGTGCTTCGGTCGGTGCGTTGGTGATTCGTGCCAGGTGATAGTTGCAGATCTTGTCAAACCACTCCTTCAGTGTTCGTCCGAGCTTTCTGATCTCGGGCGGCATGGCCTTCTTTAGGCAATGGGTCTGTAAGTCTTCGAGCATCGCTCGAGCCTCCTCGGCGTTCCAGCACCGATAGAAGTCACGCAGTCGCTCCTTCACGCGGTAAGCGAGAGCGACCTCGGCGCTGGGGTCACCCAGTGAGAGCAGCGAGTTGAGCCGCGTGGCCTGTTCCTCACTGAGTTTCTCCTCGCCCACGAGTAAGACTCGTCGCACTCGATAAAGCGGATCATCCCTTCGGCCCCGGTGGCCTAGCTGTTCGGTCTGGACGCGACGTCGAACACTGTCGAGGCATCGATTCGCCAGGGCGATCACGTGAAAGCGGTCGACGACCTGGGCGGCTCTCGGGAGCATCACGTTGTAAACAGCGGCGTAGGTGGCCGACATGTCCAAGGCCCCGTAGGTGATGCGGGCCTTCCAGGCCTCGGGTTGTTCGCCAATGAAACCGGCCACGTCCACGTAGCTGCGCGTGGGCAAGATGTCAATGATTTGGTGGTTGCCCACGTCGGCGACGGTCGTGAGGTAACTGGTGTGGTGGCCGCCCAGTCGCACAAAGCTGGTCTCGTCCAAGCCCAGCGCCGTGGTCTGATTGAGGCGCTTCTTGTCCGCCTCGAGCAGCGCGGTGCCGTAGGTGGTCACGGCGTCGTTGACGGTATGCCAGTCACAGGAAAGTTCCCCCGCCACTTCCTTGACGGTGCGACCGGTGCCCACTTGGACCGTCGCCCACTTGGCGGCCCTCGTGGTGAGCAGGCAGTGCTGGGCGGCGATGCGGTGATCGGTGAGCACCCAGCTCTTCATCGAGCAGTCGTCGTTGTCACAGCGCATCCGGTGCTTCTTCCAGGTCAGGCGAATCGCGGCGCCGTAGACGGGGAGATCGACGTAGGTCACGAGCGGTCGGTCCTTGACCAGGGCGCGCGAGGCACACCGGGGACACGCCACCTCGCCCAGCACCTGCTCGATGCAGAGGGCGACCTCGGGGCCGCGGCGCTCGTAGGCCAGCACCCGCACGTCTTTTAAGCCGACGAGAGCCTCAACGATTTCTGTAGGGTCAGTAAGGACGAAGGTGCTTCGAGTTTTTTGGGTCACACCTAAAGCCTGAAGCACCTTCGTCTTCCAAAGAGTGACCCTCAGGGTGTCGCCACCCCATTGAAATCCGATGAGCCTGTAAAGACTCACTGTAAAGACTCACTGTAAAGACTCACTGTGAAGTCTCACCACCCGTGGGCGCTACAGGACTCGAACCTGTGACCTCAGCCGTGTGAAGGCTGCGCTCTAACCAACTGAGCTAAGCGCCCGGGCCAACAATGCTACCGGATGAGGCAAAGTTGTTCTTTGGTAGAGCGTTGTAACCTTCGATGGTGCCAGAAAACAGTGACTCGACCCCGACGGGACTGTTTGGGCGTAGATCAGGGAAGCGAGAATCACTTGCGCCCCGCGCGGCTGTCCTTGGACTTGACAACCTCGAGCGGGGCATCAGCCTCTTTGGCGCATCCATCGCGTTCGTGCTGGCGATCGTTACCGGCATCGAGTGGGCACGAAACATTCCCGTCATTAATACGGTCAAGCACGTCAAGGGAAAGGCCTGTCCGAAGCTCTACCATCTCGTCACCTCCCTCTGTGAAGAAAAAGTCATCACGACGCGAAGCGAATGGGAAATCAAATTCTTCTTCATTGTCTTCGTCGCGATCTGTCTCCTCTACTTCTCCCTTCGCCGCAAGCGCGCGGGCGTAGCCTGCTTTGCCATCTTTCTCGGTCTGGGGCTTGGAATCGAGTCCGGTCTCGTGTTCTTCTTCTTGGGCGTGTGGCTCATCGTGCGTGCGTACCGACTCCAGAAGTACGGTGTCGCCACGATGCTGGCTTCGAACCGAGTGGCGCGAGATATGGCTACCGCCCGGAAAGAGGGACGCGCCTACAAGAGTGACGCCTCGAGCACGGCCGACACTCCGTCAAAGTCGACTTCCCCCAAGCCGGCGACGCCCGAAGCTTCCAAGCGTTACACGCCCAAGAAGCCACCTCGACGCCGCCGGTCATGACGAAGCTCGGCCTCGACTTTCCCACCAAGTGGGGTCGGGGCTACACCATGCGCTTTGCGCGAAAGGTGCTGCACACCTACTTCATGAACCCCTACGTGCGCTACCTCTCGTCGCTCGAGGTGCGCGGCGTAGAGCACGTCCAGGGCGAGCGTCCGTTCATCTTTGTCGCGAACCACGCGAGCCACTCGGACACGTCACTGCTGTTCTCTTCGATTCCCCCAAAGGAGCGCTCGCGAACGGTGGTGGCTGCCGCCATGGACAGCTTCTTCATGGACTACCGCCAAGCGATCAAGACCGTGGTTCTCTTCAACGCGATTCCCGTCGATCGACTGAAGGTCAATCGTCGCAGCGCCCAGCTGGCGCTGGAGCTGGTCGAAGACGGCTGGAACCTCATCATCTATCCAGAGGGTGGACGCACGCCCGACGGCAACCTTCAAGAGTTCAAGGGCGGCGCCGCGTACCTGGCGGAACGATCAAAGGCAACGGTGATTCCTACGTACATCCACGACTCGGGATACCTCAAAGCAGCCAAGTACGCGAAAGCGCCGATCTACCTCGAGGCGCCCAAGGAGCGCCGACATCACGTGATCGTCGCCTTTGGACCAGCGATGCGTTGCGAACCCGGTGAGAACATGCGCCACTTCGGTGCGCGCATCGAAGAGGCGGTAGAAGCGCTCGGTCGAGACGTGAGTGGCGATCCCAACTACGGACGCCGGCCCGAAGTCGCCGAGTGACGCAGCGCCGATCGGCGCGCGGTGTACAGCTCATCGGCAACGCTCGCCAGCGGCGCAAGTTCTTCGTGAAGCACGCGGGACAAGATCTCGTCAGCAAGCCACGGATTGATCGCGAGCGCGGGGCCGTGCGCGTAGGTGGCCCACACGTTCTCGGTGCGAAACCCGTCGACGACCCCGTCGTTGCCGCGACCGACCTCGACCTTTCCGAAGGGCGCGACTCCCTCGCCGAGCGAGGTGCGCCCGCCGTGGTTCTCAAAGCCCACGAGGACCGATGAACCCGTCGTGACGACGAGGTCACCGACCGAGCGCGTAGGCCCGCGAGTGGTAACGGCATCGACCAGTCCGAGTCCTTCGTACTCGTCGTCGCCCTCGACGGCAAACGTTGTGCCGAGAAGCTGAAGGCCGGCGCAGACCGCAAAGACGAAGCCCCCGTCGTTCACGCGCGAGGCGAGTGACGACTGGCGCAGCAGGTCTGCGCCCAGGCGCTGTGGACCGTCCTCTCCCCCGCCGAGCAGGTACAGCGACGCTTCGGGCATCTCATCGCTGATGCCCACGCGTATGACCTCCGCATCGATGCCGCGTCGACGAGCGCGCTCCACCAGCACGAGCGCGTTGCCGCCATCCCCGTAGGTTCCGAGCAGCTCGGGGTAGACGAGGGCGATGCTCAGCACGCCGACGACATTTCTCGCCAGTCTTGGAACGCGGTGTAGTTAGCGAGCACGTCGATGACGTCGTTCGATGTCGGTAGCTGCGCGTCTTCTCGCGCGACGAAGTAGTCGACCCCGGCGTAGTCCAGTCGAGCCGCGAGGTCGAGCCGGCGGTCCCCAAAGCAGTACACGCGATGTCCTCGCAGCAGCTCAAACGGTACGTCGTAGAGCCACGACGGGTCACGACCATCTGCGAGGCGCGCATTGATAGCCACCCACACGTCCTTGCCGTCGGGAGCAATCGTGGCGAGCATCGCGGCAAAGCCCGCAGGATTCTTTGCGAGCAGCAGCCGCACGCGGTGACCCCGCCACGCTCGAACGCTGAAGCGTCCCGCCACGCTCGAGAGCGCGTTGATCCGCTCGAGCGCGCTCGCAAGATCGACCCCAAGGTACGACAGCGCGGCAAGGGCCATCGCGGCGTTCGCGCGGTTGAACGAGCCCGGCAACGAGAGTTCGAGGGAGAGCGGCACTCCCCTCACCACGAGATCGCCGTTCAGCGTCACCGCTGTGGCGCTCGGCTTGGCGAAACCACAGTCGCTCCACCATCGCTCAGATGAAAAATGGAGCGGAAGCGTGCACTTTGGACACGACACGGCGTCGGTGTTCCACGGTGTGGGCACATCGCACCAGGCGACCTCGGGTGCGAGCTCAGCGGCGTAGACGACCAGCGGATCGTTCGCGTTTGCAACGACCGTCGCTCCTTGCAGTTCGCCGAACAGCGA
The DNA here is from genome assembly GCA_963724865.1 of uncultured Acidimicrobiaceae bacterium. GTDB lineage: Bacteria > Actinomycetota > Acidimicrobiia > Acidimicrobiales > RAAP-2 > RAAP-2. The sequence continues at coordinate 303,198 of CAVRWO010000020.1, forward strand.
ACGCCATCGCTCGGCCAGTTGACGAACTTCGTTGGCTCGGTCCAGCTGGTCGCGCGAAAGGTTCAAGAGCACCACCACGTGTGGCGCGGTCGCTCGTGCAACGCGCGCGAGCCACGCCTCGTCAACCTCGAGGACAACGTTGTCGCTGGACGACGCCGCGAGTGCCGCCACATGCCCCTCGGGCATGTTCGATCCGGTCGCGTTCGTCGCCACGTCGCCGCCGCAGCCTGCCGCCATCATGGCGGTCGTGGTGGTCTTCCCGTTCGTACCGCTCACGAGGGCGACGTGGCGACCATTCGCGAGACTGGTCAGCAGCTGTGGGGCGATGGCCAGTCCGACGCGACCGCCGATCACGGTCCCCGAACCCTTCACCGTCACACGAGACAGAAGATTCACTGTTCGAACGGCCCTTGTCGCGAACTCGTCGCGAATGGAACGTGCCGGGGACATTGAGCCAAACGCTAATGGGTGACCGGGTCTAGAAAAAGCAAAAGGACCAACCGGGGGGTGGCTGGTCCTTTTGCAAAACCTTTGGATCACTCGAGGGGGGGTTCGAGTAAAACAGGCTCCAATAAGTATGACGCTCGTGTTCGTATCTTTCAAGTGAATACATCAGATACTTGCCATCTATACTTGAGATGTGGAGATTCGCCAACTTGAGGCCCTGGTCGGGATTGCTGACCACGGCACTTTTTCCAACGCCGCAGAGGCACTCGGCACCGTCCAATCCAATATCTCCAACCGCATTGCGCGTCTTGAGAGCGAACTCGGCACTGAGCTCGTGAACCGCGCTTCGGGCACGCTGACCGAGTCGGGCGTCATCGTCGTCGAACGCGCGCGACGGATTCTGGTCGAGCTGCGCGCCATTGCGTCGGACGTTTCAGAGCTCAACGCAGAGATCCGCGGCCAGGTCACGCTCGGGATGATTGGATCGGCGGGTCGATGGGTCGTGCCGTTGTTGCTTGAGAACCTGCGCCAGCGCTACTCGCACATCAACCTGCGCATCAGCGAAGGGACGAACTCGGCGCTTGAGCCGCGACTCGTCAACGGTCAGCTCGACCTTGCAGTCCTCGCCTGGCCCGTCATGGCCGACGAACTCACCGAGGTCGACCTCTTCACTGAAGACCTCGTCGTGATCGCCCACCGCGATCATCCCCTCGCTCAGTACGATGGTCCACTTCCCTTCTCGGTGCTCGCCCAACACGACCTCTTATTGCCAATGCGCGGCACGCCAATCCGCCGCGAGATCGATGAGGCCGCTCGCCACGCAGGTGTCGAGTTGAAACCACTCGTCGAGATCGACGGCCTGCGCACGATTGCCTCGATGACCTTTGACGGACACGGTCCGTCGATCCTGCCCGCGACGATGCTCTCGCCGCACCTGCGCGCGAACTTCGTGGGACTGCCCATAGAAAACATCGCCAAGCGGCGCGTCGTACTCGCGAGCCGGCGCTTCGGCTTCCCCGCGGCGCCCGTGCGAGCGATCCATGCCCTGCTCGAAGACGTGGTCGCCAACGCCACCCATCCGCCCGACGGCGTCTATCTCCCCCGCTTGACGACGTCGACGTAAGGCGGCATGTCAGTCTCATCTGCAATAGTCGAACGGTGCCCCCAACGATGACGCCGAACGAGCGAGCAACGACCATCGCCGAGCGTGATCGTGCGTTTCGCCCCCTCATCGAGCTTGTCGGATCGCCGCCCGCACGTCGAAGCGCCCCCGTCGCCGATCGATTTGGGAATCTCGCGCGTTCCATCACGTACCAGCTCCTCGCCACCAAAGCCGCCAACACGATTCACCAGCGAGTCGTCGACCTCTGCGGCGGGACCGTGACACCAGACTCCATCGCTACGGCGGGACACGCGGAACTTCGGGGAGTCGGGCTCTCTAACGCGAAGGCTGCCGCCATGCTCGATCTCTCGGCGAGCGCGCTCGACGGACGCCTCGAGCTCACCCGACACGGCCGGATGAGCGACCACGACGTCTTGGCCAACGTCGTCGCGGTGCGCGGCGTCGGACCGTGGACGGCCCAGATGTACCTGATGCACACGCTCGCTCGCCACGACATCTGGCCCGCCGGCGATCTCGGCGTGCGAGCGGGCTGGACGCTCGTCCACGAGCTCGACGAGCTCATCAGCGTTGGCGACCTCAAGCGCCAAGGCGACGTATTCGAAGGCGTGCGCTCTGACGTCGCGTGGTACTGCTGGGAGGCCGTACACCTTTCGCGCTCAAAGTAACCTCGAGCGCATGCCTCTCATCTCGCTTGCTGATTTCGAACGCGACGCCCTGCCGACCCTGACGGAGTTCGCCGCCATCCCCGCGCTTTCACCCATGTTCGACGAGCACTGGGAACAGACCGGCTACTTGGAAGACGCCGCCACGTTGCTGTCGAATTGGGCGCTCTCGCGAAAACTCGCGCACGCTGACGTCGCCATTCATCGCCTCGAGGGCCGTACCCCCATGCTCGTCGTCACGGTTGATTCGACCGCGGGCGATCAAGGCACCGTCATCCTCTACGGCCACCTCGACAAGCAACCGCCGCTCGGCGACTGGTCCGATGGGCTCAAACCGTGGGTTCCCGCGCGGCGCGGCGACCGTCTCTACGCCCGCGGCGTCTCTGACGACGGGTACGCCCTCTTCTCTGCGCTGTCAGCGATCGAAGCGATGGAACGCCACGGCGTGCCGCACGCGCGCTGTGTCGTCCTCATCGAAGCGAGCGAAGAGAGCGGCAGCTCGGACCTCGACGCGTACCTGGACGAGCTTGCCGATCACCTCGGCGACGTGCAGCTGCTCATCTGCCTGGATTCGGGGGCCTTGACGTACGACCGGCTGTGGGTGACCACCTCGCTGCGCGGCGTCCTCAACCTCGAAGTGACGATCCGCGTGCTCGAGCAGGGTCAGCACAGTGGTTCGGTGAGCGGCGTCGTGCCCTCTTCATTTCGCATCCTGCGAGAGCTCCTCGATCGCCTCGAGGATTCGCGCACGGGCGTGGTGCTCGTCCCCGAGATGCAGCCAACGATCCCACTAACGCACCGTCAGGCGGCGCACGACATCGCCGAGGAGTTCGGCGATGTCCTCGCGGACGAGCTTCCCCTCGCTGAGGGAGTCGAGTTCATGGGCTCAAGCGCCGAAGATCGCATCCTGCGCCGAAACTGGTATCCGACGCTTTCGATCATCGGCATGGGCGGGATTCCCACGCCCGACATCGCGGGCAACGTGCTGCGGCCCTTCACGTCGGTCGTGCTGTCGTTTCGACTTCCACCGAACGTCGATTCCCATCTCGCCGAAGCAGCAGTGAGAAAGCTGCTCACGACTGACGTGCCGTCGAACGCACAGGTGACGATCTCCCACGTCAACCCGGCTGACGGTTGGGTCTCGCCCGAACTTGCGCCGTGGCTGGCGCCCGCGCTCGAACGCGCGTCGCTCGACGCCTTTGGCCGCTCCGTCGGATTTACCGGCGAAGGTGGCTCGATCCCCTTTCTCGGTGATCTCGCCAAGCGCTATCCCGGCGTGCAGTTCGTGGCGACGGGCGTTGGCGGCCCACACTCGAACGCGCACGCTATCGACGAGATGCTGGACCTGCCGATGGCGGTCGGTGTGACCAACTCGGTCGTTACTGTGTTGGAAGCACACGCAACCAAGTAAGGACTCCTCGATGACCGAACACGTAGACCTTTGGGTCGACCCCCTTTGCCCCTGGGCCTGGATCACCTCCCGGTGGATCCTCGAAGCAGCGAACGTACGCGATCTACAGGTCGACTTTCACGTCATGAGCCTCTCCGTGCTGAACGAGGGACGCGACGTCTCCGAGCAGTACAAAGAGCTCCTCGAAACGGGCTGGGGCCCCGTGCGCGTGTTGATCGCCGCCGAAGAGCGCCACGGCAACGACATTGTTGAGCCGCTCTACAGCGCCATGGGCACGCGACACCACGTGCAGGGAAACGAGAACTGGGACGAGGTCATCGCAGGCGCGCTGCGCGACGTCGGGCTCGAGCCCGAGCTCGCGGACGCCGCGACCAGCACCGACTACGACGAGGCGCTGCGAAAGAGTCACCACGCGGGCATGGACCCCGTCGGTTACGAGGTCGGCACGCCCGTCATCCACGTGGGTGAGGTGGCCTTCTTCGGGCCGGTCGTGACGCCGGCGCCCAAAGGAGAGGCCGCGGGCAAGCTCTACGACGGCGTCATGCTGGTCGCAAACACGCCGGGCTTCTACGAGCTCAAGCGCACAAGGACGGTCGGCCCGATCTTCGAATGAGCGCGCACGTCGGCCCGCGATTTCCCGTCTACGTGACGGGCCACCCGACATCCGAACGCGCCGTCGTCGTTCTCCAAGAGGGCTTCGGAGTAAACCGTCATATTCGCACCGTCGCCGATCGATTCGCTGATGCCGGATTTTTTGCGGTCGCGCCGCACTTGTATCACCGCGACGGCTCGCCGGAGATCTCCTATGACAACCTCGAGCAGGCCAAGCTCGCCATGAGCCACCTCAGCCTCCAGGGGCTGCAAAACGACCTCGATGCGACGACGGACTTTCTTACGTCACAGGGATTCCGCACACACTCGATCGGCGCCGTCGGATTTTGCATGGGCGGCTCGGTCGCCTTCTACGCCGCGACGACGCCCAACTTCGGGGCGGCCGTGAGCTTCTACGGCGGCGGCATCACCGCAAGCCGCATGGGACTGCCGCCGCTGCTCGATCTCGCGAGTGAGCTGCACGTCCCCTGGCTCGGGCTCTTTGGCGACCTCGACGAAGGGATTCCCGTCGCCGACGTTGAAGCCCTTCGCGAGGCCACGTCCCGGGTCGCGGTGACCACCGAGATCGTCCGCTACCCCGACGCCCACCACGGCTTCCACAGTGACGAGCGACCGAGCGTCTACGACGAGGTCGACGCCGCCGACGCGTTCGAGCGCGCCGTCAACTTTCTTACGGCCAACCTCGCTGGCACCTGATCGGCGTGTCGCTAGCGCGGCACGTCCTTCCAGGGGACGCTCTTGTCACTTCGCGGCTCGCCCGCGAGTCCGAGCACCCGTTCGCCGATGATGTTGCGCATCACTTCGCTGGTGCCGCCTTCGATGGAGTTCGCACGCATGCGCAGGAAGGCCTTGCGCATGTCGCCCGAGGCCATAGCCGACTCGCTCGGGCGAATGAGCGGGTAGTTCGACGGGTAGAGCATTCCTTCAGCACCTAAGAGATCGACGCAGAGCTCGGTAGTGCGCTGGTTCTCCTCGGCGAAGGCAAGTTTTGCCACTGAACCTTCGGGGCCCGGCGTGCCCGCTTGGCGAAGGTCGCTCGCCCGCCAGTTGGTGAGGCGCCCGACCTCATTGCGAACCCACGCCTCCATGAGCTCGGCCCGCACCGCCATCGCGTGGGCGTCGCTTCGTGCGGCCCACCTGGTTCGCCAAATCTTCATCGCCTCACCGATCAGTCCGGACTCTCGCGGCGGCACGGTGCCGCCAATCGAGACGCGCTCATTCATGAGCGTCGTGATGGAGACACCCCAGCCCTCGCCCACTCCCCCGAGCCGGTTGCGGTCGGGCACGCGGACCTCGTTGAAGAAGCACTGGTTGAACTCCGCTTCTCCGGTCACCTGAAAGAGCGGCAGGACTTCGACACCCGGAGCGCGCATGTCGACGAGGAACGCCGTGATGCCCTTGTGCTTGGGCACGTCGGGGTTGGTGCGCGCGATGAGCAGGCCGAACGAGGAGAGGTGAGCGAGCGTCGTCCAGACCTTTTGACCGGTGAGAATCCATTCGTCGCCGTCGAGCGTCGCGCGCGTCGCGAGCGCCGCGACGTCTGAACCCGCCCCCGGCTCCGAAAAGAGCTGGCACCAGATCTCCTCACCAGTAAAGAGCGGCCGCAGATATCGCGACTTTTGCTCATCGGTGCCGTGCACGACGATCGTTGGCGCGACCATGCCGTAGCCAAGAGGGTTTATCCTTCCCGAGCTCGGCGCGCCGAGCAATGAGAGACGGCGAAGCGCGTGTAGCTGGTCGGCGGCACTGAGACCGAGACCGCCTTGCCCGACAGGAAAGTTCACCCACGCGAGCCCTCGGTCGAACTGCTCGCCGAGAAATTTGACGGGGTCGGTGGTCGTCGGCGGAAATGTCGTGACGAGGTCGTTGATGAGGTCGTCCAGTTCGGCTTCGCTCGTGCTCACTGCTCTCCCCGGAATTGTCGGTACACGAATACTTGCATTAAAACAGACGTATGACGACGCCACGAATACTCGCCACCTCGGGCGGCTTCGTCGAGGGACCGGTGCAGGGCTCCGTTCGCCTCGGCCAGATGCTGCTCCACGCGCTCACCCTGACGAAGAAGGATCGCCCGCGAGTCTGCCTCGTCTATACCGCCGTCGGCGACGCCGATCTCTACTACGCGAGAAGCTACGAAGCCTTCAACGAGGCGGGCTGTGACGTGACGGAGCTGAAGCTCTTTACCCAACCCTCAGCCGATCCCGAAGAGCGACTCAGCGGGAGCGATCTCGTGTGGGTCGGCGGCGGTTCGGTCGCGAACCTTCTCGCGCTGTGGCGCCTGCACGGCGTGGACGCGGCGATGCGTGCGGCGTGGGAGAAGGGTGTCATATTAGGTGGCGTTTCAGCGGGCAGCCTCTGTTGGCACGACGGCGGCACGACCGACTCCTTCGGCCCGACGCTTCGTGCCATCACCGACGCGCTGGGTTTTCTGCCCTACGCCAACGGCGTGCACTACGACTCCGAAGCACAGCGTCGACCGCTGCTGCACCAGCTGATCAAAGACCGCACCCTCGGACCTCTCGCGTTTGCCACGGACGACCGTGTTGGCATCTGGTACGAAGGCACAGAGCCAACGTCCGTCGTCGCGGACCTCACGGTGGACCCGTCAGACGGGCCTGCCGCCTATCGAGTGGAACTGGTCGAAGACGGCAGCGTGAGAGAGACTCGCGTGGGCGTCGGCGGTCGCTTTCACTAGTGCGAGGCGAGGTCGATCACGACCTTGCCTCGCGGCGCCTCGTCGCTTCCACCGCGTAAGGCGGCGACGGCTTCGGCGGCCGTCTTGAGATCGAATCGGTGAGTGATGAGAAACGACGGGCGAAGCTCGTGGGCATTGAGTCGCGCGACGACGTCGGCGAATGCGACGCGGGTGTAGGAGAAGCTCCCCTGGATGATGACGTCATTATTCACGAGATCGTCCGGTGCGATCTCGATCGTGGTCCCGTGCGGCGGCAGGCCGAGCAGGATCACCATCCCGCCACGCGCGCAGTGCGCGAGCGCACTCGTTACGGCGTTCGCGGTACCCGCCGCCTCAATCACGAGATCGAAGGTCGCGTCAGGCATCTCCGTGAGGAACTTGTCGGCGCCGGCGCGCAACGCCAGGTCGCGCTGCTCTTCTCGTCGCCCGATCACGGTCGTCGCCGATGGCGAAAAGAGCTGGACGAGATGGGCGGCGAGCAGTGCGATGGTTCCGTCACCGACCACGGCCACCCGCAGGCCGGGCCGCAGCGCGAGCCGCGTGAGCGCGCGCCACACGACCGCCATGGGCTCGACGAACACCGCGTCGCGAAGGTCGACGTCGTCGCCGAGACGATGCACCAACGTCGCGGGAACGCTGACGCGTTCGGCAATGGCGCCTGCTCGAGTGAACCCGATCTCGTCGTAGACCTCACAGAGATTGGTCGCATCACGAAGACACGCCTCGCACTTCGTACAGGGAATGATGCCTTCAACGACCACGCGGGTGCCGACGGCCCCGAGTTCAGTGTCACTCGCGACTTCACCGACCCACTCGTGTCCAAGCACCAGCGGGTAGCGCACGTACGCCGGATCGATCGTGCCGTCGATGAGCTCGAGGTCGGTCCCGCACATTCCCGCGAGCAGCGGCCGCACGAGGAGCTCGCCGGGCACGTCGACGGGCTCGGGCCACTCGAGGACCGCGCTCGATCCCGGATCAGTGACGACCAAGGCCTTCACGACTTAGGCGACCACCCTCGGGCGTCTGCCCCCGAGCATCGAACTGATGCGGTCTGCGTGCTCGCGCACCGTGACGCCCAGCTGCTGGACTTCGCGAAGCGCGACATCGACCTTGAGCCCGGTCACGCTCAATGCACCGGCGCACGCGCCCTGATGGTCAAAGAACGCCGAACCCACGCAGAAAACTCCCTCAGCCTCTTCTTCATCGTCGAGCGCATACCCCTCGCTACGAACACGATCCAACTCAGTGAGCAGCGATTCGACGTCGGTGAGCGTCTTTGGCGTGTAGCGAGTCATGCCGGCTTCTCCGATGAGCGCACGCACATCAGCCTCGCCGAGGTGAGCGAGTATGGCCTTTCCGGCAGCGGTGGCGTGGGGCTGCTCACGTTGGCCAAGTGGGGCGTGAAAACGCACAGAGCCTTCGCCGTCGATGCGCTCAATAAAGACGGGATAGCCCGCTTCGTTGGAGGCGAGCCGCGCGGTCATCCCGGTCACCGCAGAGAGATCACGCAGCGTTGGCAGTCCCAGCTCTCCGATCGAGGTCTGTTGACCGACAAGGTCCCCAAGTCGCAACAGGTTGAGACCGAGCACGTAGCGCGGACCCGGCTCGACGCTGCGCAACAGTCCCGCGGTCGCCAGGGTGCGCGCAAGGGCGAGCGCGGTGCTTTTCGCCACGCCCAACCGATCAGCGATTTCGGTGACGCTCAGTCCCCCGGCGCCACAATCAGCGATTTCGTTGAGCAGCGTCGCGGCTCTGCCGACCGATTGGACGTGATAGCGGTGGTCGTCGAGAGGTCGTAGGGCGTTCGGCACGACAAAACAATATACGGAATCAGTGTATGCGTGCTCGAAGTAACTTGACCGAGCCCTGAGAACGTGCTTGGATGCAAGTATTAATTCCGACACGCGTTTTGCACAGCCGAACACTGACCGAGTGGGTCTGCGCGCCGACGCGGCGAAGCTCGCAACGACTGCGTTGCGCGAAACGCACCACGGGCGCGGGCTCCTCCTCACGACACCCGGCTCGGTGAACTGGCGCACCGGCGGCTTCTCTGATCCGATCGACCTCACGGCCGCGAGCGATCCCGTCTGGGTCCTCGACTGCGACCGCGGCAGCGCGCTCATCACAAGCGACATCGAAGCGCCACGACTCGAGCGCGACTTTCGGGTCTCAGAACGCGGCTGGGACGTCTTGAGCGCACCGTGGTACGACAACGCTGCGCGTCTCTCGCTCGCCTGCGCGTACGCGAGAGTCTCCGCCTTCGAACTGATGAGCGACATGCTGGGTGTGGGGAACAACGTGCGCGACGAGGTCGTCGCAGCTCGACTCACGCTGTCGCCACCCGAGCAAGAGGAGTTGCGCGAACTGGGCAGCCTCGTCGGGCGCGCGCTCGGCGCGGGCCTTGACTCGTGGCGGCCCGGCGTGACGACCGACTTCGACTCGGCGGCAGCTGTCAGCTCCATCCTCGAATCAGAGGGTGCAAAAGCGGTCTGTCTCATCGTCGGTGGCGACGACCGACTTCGCACGCTGCGCCACCCGCTCGCAGTGGGTGCTGTCGTGCACGACGCGATGATGGCGGTCGTTGTAGCCAAGCGCGGTGGACTCCATGTTGCCGCGACGCGCACCGCCGTGCGCAACGCGAACGACGACATCGTGACACTGATGCGATCGGTTGCTACCGTGCACGACGCCGTGGTGGAAGCGTCGCTCCCTGGCGGCACGTGGGGTGACGCCGTTGACGTGCTCGCCGCCAGCTACGAGACGGTCGGACGACCGGGCGCCTGGCGCGAGCACTACCAGGGCGGTCCCATTGGATTTGAGCAGCGCGAGTTCGAACTCGCACCCGGTCAAGGTGACTCGCCATTCTGGAGCCTCGAGCGCCGCGCACCCTACGCCGTCGCCTGGAATCCGAGCCTTCGTGGTGGCGCGAAACTCGAAGAGACGTACCTCGTGGGCGACGCTGTCGAACTGGTCACCCTGACACCGGGCTGGCCCCTCGACGTAGGGCCGCTGGGCGCACCACGAAGCTCCATCAGAGTGCTGTAGACAAAAGAAAGGATCAACATGATCAATGGCGCAGGTAGTCCTCGAGGATCGGCGGCCCTGTCACGGCACATCGGAGCGGTCGGTGACTCGCCCGCAGCGAGTACGGCGCGTTTCCCCGACGGAGCGCACTTTCGAGTCGAGATCCCGAGCGTCGAGAATCCCGAAGCCCTTCGCGGCGTGATCGACGAAGCTCGCGAGCGAAAGGTGCCGATTCACCGCGCCTCTCAGGGCAGTGGCGCGATGCTGCTCTCAAATGACGAGCTGGCGGAGATGGCCCGTATCGGCGCCGACGAAGGTATCGAAGTCAGCCTGTTCGTCGGTCCCCGCGAGGAGTACGGCGTGGGCGGATCTGCACGGAGCCCCGAAGGTGGCGCGCTCGCGGGTCGGCTACGAGGGTTTCACCAGCTGCGCTACGCCATCGAAGACATTCAACGCGCGGCCGACGCTGGCATACGCGGGTTCCTGATCGCCGACACCGGACTCATGGAGATCTTGTCGACGATGGTCGACGCGGGCGAGCTGCCCTCCACCATCGTCTGGAAGATCTCGGCCGTGCTCGCGCCGTCCAACCCGGTCACGTTTCGCCAGCTCGTCGCGCTCGGCGGCTCGACCGTCAACGTGCCGAGCGACATCACCCTGGCGCAGCTTGCCGAGTTTCGCACGCTCTGCGATGCACCGATCGACCTCTACCTCGAGTCGCCCGACTCTATGGGTGGTGTCGTGCGCGGACACGAGCTCGGCGAGATCGCGACCGTCGCCGCACCTCTCTACGCGAAGTTCGGCCTGCGTAACGCGCGGCCCGTCTACCCCGCGGGTGGGCACCTGCGAGGTGACGTCGTCGCAAACGTGCGCGAGAAGGTTCGACGGGCTCAGATCGCGCTCGAGTGGCTCGACGCGTCGGCGCTGGACCTCGTCGTCTCCAAGCCCGGTGCAGAAGGCATTGGAGTGCCCGAGGTATGACGCTTCGTAGCGACCGCTGGGTGCGGGGCGACGACGAAGTCGCCCTCGACAGTCGCGTCGCCCTGCGCATGGGCGGCGCCGCCGTCGATGCTGCGGGTGGGCGCCCCATCGTCGGCATCGCAAACTCCTCAAGTGACCTCAATCCCTGCAATCAACCGCTCAACGACCTGGTCGCACCGCTGAAGGAAGGTATTACGCGTGCGGGGGGCGTCGCCGTCGAGTTCCCGATGATGTCCCTCGGTGAAGACCTGATGAAGCCCTCGTCGATGCTGTATCGCAATCTCGTCGCGATGGAACTCGAAGAGTCGCTGCGCAGCCAGCCGCTCGACGCGATCGTCGTGCTCGCCGCGTGCGACAAGTCCGTGCCGGGAGCGCTGATGGGCGCGTTCAGTACGAATCTGCCGACGCTGCTCGTCGTCTCCGGGCCGAGGCCCGTGGCGACCTTTGAGGGCCGGCGTATCGGGACCGGTACCGACCTCTGGCGCCTGTGGGATCAGCGTCGCGCCGGCGAACTCTCCGACGAGCAGTGGGACGGGCTCGAGCGCGCGTTGACACTCGGCAAAGGCACGTGCAACACGATGGGCACGGCGAGCACCATGGGCGCACTCGCTGAGACGCTGGGACTGGCGTGGCCCGGATCGACGACGGTGCCCGCGGGCGATTCGCGCCACGTTGAGGTCGCTCGCCTCGTGGGTGCGCGAATCGTCGAACTCGCCCTCGGCGGTCAAACAGCGACGAGCATGGTCACACCCGACGCGCTCGCCAACGCCCTCGTTGTCCTCGCTGCCGTTGGCGGTTCGACGAACGCGGTGATCCATCTCACCGCGATGGCTCGTCGCCTCGGACACGACCTCACGCTCGACGACATCGATCGCGCCGGCCGCACGACTCCCGTGCTCGTCGACGTCGAACCCTCGGGCTCGGCGCTCATCGAAGACCTCGACGCCGCGGGCGGATTCCCGAGTGTCTTTCGCGCCCTTGAGGGTCGCTTGAGCGCCGACGCGGAGCTCGCCGACGGGCGAACAATGAATCAGGTGCAGGCCGACGCGGTGCCACCGGCCGGTGTTGTGCACCCCCTCGATCGTCCGGTCGACGCTAACGGTGCCTTTCGCGTCGTGCGCGGCAACCTCGCACCCGACGGGGCGCTTATCAAGCGCTCGGCGGCGACCACCGCACTTCTCTCTCATCGCGGTCCCGCCTACGTCATTGGCGACTACGACAGTCTCGCTGCTCGCACCGGCGAGGATGCGAACTGTCCCGATGATGCGGTCCTCGTCTTTTCGGGTATCGGACCGATCGGCGGCCCGGGCATGCCCGAGTGGGGGATGATCCCGATCCCTGCCCCACTGCTCGCCCGCGGCATCACCGACATGGTCCGCGTCACCGACGCGCGAATGAGTGGCACGAGCTTTGGCACTGTCTACTTGCACGTCGCGCCCGAAGGGGCCGCGGGGGGTGTCATCGGTCTCGTGCACGACGGCGACATGATCCGCGTCGACGCCGAAGCTGGTCTCATCGAGCTCGAAGTCGGCGACGATGAACTCGCGCGCCGGCGCGGCGAAGTTCAGCGCAGTGAGCGCAGTGAGCGCGGTTACGTCGAGCTCTACCGACGGCACGTGACCCAAGCCCCCAAGGGCTGTGACTTTGATTTCTTGGCGCAACCAGAAGGCGAGCCGCCTGTCCTGGTTGAACCGGTAGTGGGAAGGTCTTGAGAAGTGAGAGCTTCGCGAGAATTGGAGTTCACCGTGAACTTCGAGATAGTTAGGGGAGAATAACTTTGAAACGGATACGAATCAGGGGGATCGGAGCGGCGGCGGCCGCTTTGATGCTGGTGGGCACGGTCTTGACCGTCGCACCAGCCTCGGCCAGCTCAAAGGTCACATTGACGTTGTGGCAGAACTACGGAACCGAGCAGAACGCGGTAGCGACGAAGAACCTCATCAAGGCCTTCGAGCAGCTACATCCCAACATCACCATCACCGATGTCGCTCAGCCCGGTACGAACTACTTCCAGCTGCTGCAGTCCTCGGCGATCTCTAACAACGGCCCGGACTTGGCCGTGATGTGGACGGGCATCTACGACCTGCAGTACTCGGACTTCCTTGTGAACTTGAAGGGTAACGTTCCCGCGGCGGACCTCGCGAAGATGGAGGGCCTGCAGTGGGAGGCGCCCAACTTCAATACTGCACTCGGCGCCTACGTCATGCCGCTCGAAACCCAGTTCTACATCGGCTTCTACAACAAGAGGCTGTTTGCAGAAGCGGGCATCAAGACCGTGCCCACGGACTGGACGCAGCTCTTTGCCGACTGCAAGCTGCTGAAGGCGAAGGGCATCCAGCCGCTCGTCTACGGCAATGGTGGTCAAGCCATCAGCACCGAGTTCTACCCCTGGTACGACATGAGCTACCTCATGATCGGTGCGCACCCGTTGTCGCAGTGGAAAGACCTCTACGACGGCTCGCTGCCATGGACCTCGTCAACGAACATCGCCCAGCTCAACAAGTGGGCGGAGCTCGAAAAGGACGGCTACACCAACGACGACGTCTTGACCAATACGACCAACATCCAGCAGTTCGAAAAGGGCAAGGCGGCGATGCTCGTTGACGGCACATGGGACACGGCGGACTACACCGCCGCGATGGGTACGAACGTCGCGGCCTTCGTCCCGCCGTACTCCAACACCCCGATCCAGGGCGTCGTCGAGTACCCGGGTGACGGCTTCTCGGTGATGAAGTGGTCCAAGCACCAAAAGCAGGACTTCGAGTTCCTCGACTTCTTGACGACGACCCAAGCGGGCAACATCATCAACAAGGCGGGCCTCATCCCCGACATCTCGGGCCTGAAGACAACGAACCCGGTGAACCAAGAGATGCTCAACTTCGTCACGGTCGATCACCTGACGCCGTACCCGATGATGGACAACTACGTCCAGGTCAATGTCGGTGACGCCGCGGACAAGGTGCTCCCCGCTGTGCTCGCCGGCCAGGAGAAGTCGCTCGCGGCCCTCCAAAACATGGCCGAAGCCTGGCAGCAGCTCCCCGCCGCGCAACGAAGCAAGAAAGACTTCGCGGGATAACCGCACCCGTTCTCCCACCCGGCTCGACCCCGAGCCGGGTGGGAGCGACGACTTATTCTGATGGGACCCCAGTGATCGACGTACCCGCATGAGCGCACTCTCTACTCCGCCACGAACACGACGCCTGACCCTGCGTCGGCGCCGCCAGGTGGCGGGATTCTTCTTCGCGCTGCCAGCCATCGGGCTCGTCATTGGATTCATCGGCGTGCCGATCGGCCAAGCCGTCTACTACTCGTTCACGACGTGGAACGGCATCACCTCCACCTGGATCGGCGCCTCAGCGTGGACCCAGGCGTTCCACAACTCCAACCTGTGGACGGCCTTGGAGAACAACGCGAAGCTCCTCCTCGCCGTCCCCTTCGCTCTTGGACTGCCACTGTGCATCGCCGTCCTCCTGCACCAACGGGTCGCCGGCTGGAAGATCTTCCGCTCCATCTACTTCCTCCCAACGGCCATCTCGTGGGTCGTGCTCGGACTCGTTGCCGAGCGTTTCTTCGCCTACCAGGGCACGCTCAACTCGATCATCCACTTCTTCGGCTTCTCCCATACGAACACCAACCTGCTCGGCTACGAGTCAACGGCGCTCACTGCCCTGGGCATCACGTTCGTCTTCACGATGATCGGCACCAACACCATGCTCTTTCTTACCGGCCTCGCGACCCTTGATCCCAGCCTCGAAGAGGCGGCGCGCATCGACGGGGCGGGACGCTGGCGCATCTTTCGCAACATCACGCTCCCCCACCTCAGCCGCTTCATCCAGCTCGCATTCGTGATGACGGTGATCGCGCTGTTCTCCGCGCTCTTCAGCCTCATCTTCGTAATGACCGGTGGCGGCCCGGGCTACGCCACGACGACGATGGAGTTCCTCATCTACCAGACCGGCTTCGACCAAGGCGCCTTCGGCACCGCCGCCTTGTACGGACTCATCCTGTTCGTCTTGACGGCCGTCGTCGGCATCGTGCAACTGCGACTGATCGGATCGAACGAATGACCACCCTGTCGACGCCACCCACGACACCGGAGATCCCGGACGTCGAGCAGGAGCCAGTGGTGCACGCTCCGCGCAATCGATGGAAGGTCGGTCGATGGATCCTCTTCGGCGCCATGGTGGTCATCGCCGTCGTCATGCTCTACCCCTTCTGGGTGATGATCATCACGAGCCTCAAGTCCGAGAACCAGTTCCTCTCGGGCACCGGGTTCTCGTGGTTGAGCTGGAAGGATCTCTCCTCGACGATTCCCGTCGTACAAGAAGTGCTGAGCTCATCGATCGTCTGCGCCTCGTCGATCCTCGTCATCCTGCTCGTCGGACTCCCCGCGGGCTTCGCGTTTTCGAAGCTGAGGTTTCGCGCCTCGACGCTCGTCTTCCTCGTCATCGTGAGCGCCATGATGGTGCCTCTCCAGGCGATCCTCATGCCAGAATTCGTGAACGTCACCAAGCTGGGCCTCACGGGTGGCTACTTCGGAGCGATCCTCGTCTACGCCTCCTTGGGCACGCCCTTCTCCGTGTTTCTATTCACCACGTACTTTCGTGGGGTGCCCGACGAGCTGATTGAGGCGGGCATCGTCGACGGCCTCGGGTACTTCGGCGCCCTCTGGCGACTGGTCGTGCCCATCGCCATTCCCGCGATCGCTACCGTGACGGTCTTACAGTTCATCCAGATCTGGGACGACCTGCTCGTCGGACTGCTCTTCATTCAAAACACCAACGAGCGCCCCATCACCGTGGGACTTGCGGTGCTCGCCGCAGGTCGGACCACGTCAATACCCGCGCTCATGGCGGGATCACTGATCAGCGCGGTCCCGGCAATGGTTGTGTACCTCATCTTCCAGCGCTATCTGGTGAAGGGCCTCACGATGGGTATTGACCGATGATCGTCGGGCAGCGTTCGCACAAAGGAGAAATGCCGTATGGCTGAGATTGATTTCGACGGCGTCACGAAGGTCTTCGGTGACGGGCCCCCGGCGGTCGATCGACTGTCGCTGCACGTCAATGACGGAGAGTTCATGGTGCTCGTCGGACCCTCGGGGTGCGGTAAGACGACCGCGCTGCGCATGCTCGCCGGTCTCGAAGAGATCACATCGGGCACGCTCAAGATCGGCAACGCGGTCGTCAACAACACGCTGCCGAAAGACCGCGATGTCGCCATGGTCTTTCAGAACTACGCGCTCTATCCGCACATGTCGGTGGAGAAGAACATCGGCTTTGCGCTCAAGATCCGCGGCGACTCGAAGGCCGAGATCAAGCGCAAGGTGGATGAAGCAGCGGCAATACTTCGTCTCGAGGACTACCTCGACCGGCGCCCGAAAGCGCTCTCAGGCGGTCAGCGCCAGCGCGTCGCCATGGGTCGCGCGATTGTGCGCAGCCCCCAAGCCTTTCTCATGGACGAGCCCCTCTCCAACCTGGACGCGAAGCTGCGCGTCGAGATGCGTCTGGAGATTGCGCGCATCCAGCGTCTGCTCAACGTCGCAACGGTCTATGTCACCCACGACCAGGTTGAAGCGATGACCATGGGCGACCGTGTCGCGGTGATGCGTGACGGCAAGCTGCAGCAAGTCGACACCCCCCAGGATCTCTACGACCGCCCGGCCAACGAGTTCGTCGCGGGCTTCATGGGCTCTCCCCCGATGAACCTGCTCGCGTGTGAGGTGCGAGCAGGACGAGAGCGCATCGAAATCGTTCTCGGTCAACAGGTGGTCGAACTCCCGCTCAGCTACGCGAGCACGCACGACCTGCCGGCGAGCGGTAGCCAGGTCATCTTGGGCGTTCGACCCGAAGACGTCGTCATCACCGACGCCTCGAGCTCAAACACGGTCAAGACTCGTGTCGAGCGCTCCGAGGCGCTCGGCTCAGAGATCCTCGTTCACCTCTCGCATGCTGAGGTCCTGGACGAGTCGCTCTCCACCACCGAACGAGTGCGACAAGATCTCGCGAGGCGCGCCGCGCTCGTGGCGAAGATGGGACCGCGCGTTAAGGTGACTGCTGGCGACGTGCTCTCGGTGCAGATCTCTCCTGAGCACGCCCACTTCTTTGACGTTGAGACTGGCCGATCGCTGCGCAGGAGCTGACATGACCACCCACCTACTCCACGGCGACGGGCCGGTCCGCGTCGTGAGCGTGAATCCCGCGACCGGCGACGAACGTCTCCTCGACGTGTACGAGACGACGCCTGAAGAGGTCGTTCAACTGAGCGAGCTTGCGGTGGTCGTGGCGCCCGATTACGCGCGCCGACCCCTCGCCTGGCGAGCGCGCCTGCTGCGCGCCATGGCCGATGAGCTCGAAGCACAGAGCTCCCATCTCGTTGAGATCGCGAGTCGCGAGACTGCACTCACCAGCGCCCGCCTCGAAGGCGAGGTTCGTCGCGCGGCGTTTCAGTTTCGGTTCTTCGCCGACGTGGTGCTCGATGGAGCGTTCCTGCACGCCTCAATCGACCATTCAACTGATTCACCCATGGGACCACTCCCCGACCTTCGCCGCATGCACGTGCCGCTCGGACCGGTTGCGGTCTTTGGTAGCTCGAACTTCCCGTTTGCGTTTTCCGTGCCGGGCGGCGATACCGCCTCCGCGCTCGCCGCCGGCTGTCCCGTCGTGATCAAGGCGCACCCCGCGCACCCCGAGACAAGCCTCGCGAGCTTTTTGGCGCTCCAGCGCGCGGCGCGGGACTTCGAGTTTCCCGAAGGTCTGCTCGCGCTCGTCTTCGGCTTTAGCGCGGGTGCCGCCCTGGTGGATGCGCCCGCCATCACGGCCGTGGGTTTCACCGGATCGGTTCCGGCCGGACGGGCGCTGTGGGCTCGAGCGAACGCACGGCCAAACCCGATCCCCTTCTACGGCGAACTTGGTTCGGCCAATCCGCTCGTCGTCACGCCGGCTGCCGCGAAAGAGCGCGCCCGCGAGATCGGCGAAGGCGCCGCGGGCTCGATGACCCTCGGCGTCGGACAGTTCTGCACGAAGCCGGGGCTGCTCTTCGTGCCCCAGAACGACGACGGCGACGAGCTCGTGAGTGCTCTCGTCGCTGCGCTCGAAAAGATGACGTCGATGACCATGCTGAGCGAAGGCATTGCCGAGCAGTTCCGCTCCGGGGTGGTGACGATTGCCGGCGTCGACGGCAACCATCGTCTCGTGCCGCAGATCAGCGAACCAAAGGACGGAGCCGAGGTGAACCCACAGCTCTTCGAGGTGCCCGCCGAGTTGTTCGCGGACCCCTCCTCGCAGCCACTGCGCGACGAGCGCTTCGGTCCCCTCGCCCTCCTCATTCGTTACAACAGTGACGAAGAGCTGCGCTCCGCCCTGCACGCTACCGAACCGGCTCTCACCTTCAGCATCTTCGGGGCTGAGTCCGACAGGGACGCGGGCTGGCTCCTCGAGTTTGCCGAGACGAAGGCAGGTCGGGTCATCATGAACGGCTATCCCACGGGCGTTGGTGTGAGCTGGTCGATGCAACACGGCGGTCCGTGGCCCTCGACGACTTCGTCCTCAACCACCTCCGTCGGTGCGGCGAGCATCGATCGGTGGACGCGGCCCGTGACGTTTCAGAACGTACCCGTAGATCTTCTGCCCGAAGTGCTGCGCGATGACAACCCGCTCGAAGTGCCCCAGCGGGTCGACGGAGCGCGTTAGCGCTGCGGTTGCGGCAACGCCGCGCGCACGTCATCAGCTCGACGGCTCAAGTTCACGGCACGTTCGACGGCGCCCTGAGCGCCGCAGCGCTCGAGCCAGTTGGCGAGCATCAGGTAGCCGTCCTGGGTGAGCACCGACTCGGGGTGAAACTGCACGCCCTCGAGATCGAGCGCGCGATGGCGCATCCCCATGATGAGTCCGTTTGAACGGGCCGTCACCTCGAGCTCACGAGGGAGGCCTTCGTCGAGCACGACGAGTGAATGGTATCGGCCGACGACCAGGGGATTCGACACACCGCGAAACACGCCCGTGTTGTCGTGGGTGACGAGGCTCGCGCGGCCGTGCAGCAGTTCGGGCGCCACGGCAATCTCGCCGCCGAAGGCCTCGGCGATGGCCTGGTGACCGAGACACACGCCAAGCAACGGCAGTTCGTGCTCGGCACAGTAGTGCACGAGGTCTAGACAGTTGCCCGCGTTGCGGGGATGACCGGGACCCGGTGAGATCAAGACGCCGTTCACCTGAAGGCTGGCCTCGTCTCGCGCGCTGACGTCGTCGTTTCGCCGCACGATCACCTTCGCACCGAGCTCGCCGAGGTACTGGACGAGGTTGTACACGAATGAGTCGTAGTTATCAACGACCAGGATGGTGAGTTCGTCAGACATTGGTAGAGATCATAAGGCGCCCAGTCGATAACCTTTCCCTATGGAACCCCTCGAACTCGACTCGTTCCTCGACCTCGTTGACGAGGGCTTTAATGTCGTGCCGTTGCATCTCACGCTGCAGCTCGACCGCGAGACGCCTGTCTCGCTCTATCAACGTATGCAGAGTCGCGCCATCTTCTTGCTCGAAAGCGCCGCCCTCGGTGAAACGACCGGTCGATACTCCTTCATTGGCCTTGATCGGCGCTGGCGCCTGACGACGAGAGACGAGATAACGATCGTCGAGGGCGCGGACACGCGTGAAAGCGACCTCGCTCCGCTTGACGAGCTTCGACGACTTCTGGGGAGTTATCGCACCTATGTCTCGGGTGAACTGCCCGACTTCATCGGTGGCGCCGTTGGTTTTGTCACTTACGACTACGTTCGCCGCCTCGAGCGTCTCCCCGGTCGGTCGAGCGAATCGATCTGGCCTGACGTCGACTTTTCGTTCCCCGACGCGATCCTCATCTGCGATCACTTGCGTCACTCGACGACGGTCGTCGTGCTCGCAATCGTCGAAGGCAGCAACCCGCCGATGGTGTACCACCGGGCCATCGAGCGGCTCAACGATCTCGTCGCGCTCCTGCTCGGCCCCGCGCCCACGAGCGATCCCGAAACGGAGCGACTGGTCGCGACCGCGCCCCAGCAGCGTGGCACCATTGATCTGCACGCCCTCGCGCGGGAACTCTCGAACTTTACCGAGCATGACTACGACGAGGTGGTCGAGCGCGCAAAGAAGTACATCGTCGCGGGCGACGTCTTCCAGGTCGTGCCGAGCCAGCAGTTCCGCCGCCCGAGCACCGTCAATCCACTCACGCTCTATCGCGTGCTGCGCGCGCTCAATCCTTCTCCGTACATGTACTTGCTCGATTCCGGTGAGCACCAGATCGTCGGCGCGTCCCCCGAGATGCTGATGCGCGTCCACGAGGGCGTCGTGAGCACCCGACCGATCGCCGGCACACGACCGCGCGGCGCGAGCGACGCCGAAGACCTCGCGCTCGAAGCCGAGATACTCGTCGACGAAAAGGAGATCGCCGAGCACGTCATGCTCGTCGACCTCGGCCGCAACGACGTCGGGCGTGTGGCGACGCCCGGAACCGTGCGGGTAGAGCGGCTCGCCCACGTCGAGCGGTTCTCTCACCTGATGCACCTCGTCAGCCACGTCGATGGCGAGCTGCGCGAGGGCCTCGACGCGTTTGACGCGTTCAATGCGCTGTTTCCCGCGGGCACCCTCACCGGTGCGCCGAAGGTTCGCGCGATGGAACTGATCGACGAGTTCGAGTCGGTCTACCGCGGCCCCTACGGAGGCGCCGTTGGTTACTTCTCACTCTCGGGCAACGCCGACTTTGCGATTACCATTCGCACGGTGTCCTTGCGCGACGGCGTCGCGACCGTTCAAGCGGGCGGCGGCGTTGTTGCGGACAGTCGCAGCGACCGGGAGTTTCGTGAATGCCTGAACAAGGCATCCGCACCGCTGCTCGCTCTCGCCATAGCCGACGCCTAGTTCGGTACTCGTCGCTACGCTGGAACCGGCCCAGTGGCCGTCCGAACTCGACGGGCGTTCTGCCCGAAGCGCTGTCCCGCGTTACCGATCGGAGATCTATGGAACAACGAATGCTCTTTCGTCGCATTAGTCGCGTCTTGCGATCGTTGGGTGAAGTCACCTCGCGGGCCAGCACCGCCGTCGCGGTCGCGTCCGTCTTGTTGATCTTCATCATTGTGCTTGCGGCGAGGGGCTTTCCCTCACGGTGGATGACGATCTTCTCTGCGATCGCTGAGGTCATCACGCTCGTGATGCTCTTTGTCATTCAGCACACCCAAAGCCGTCATCAGTTGGTCTTGCAGCTAAAGCTTGACGAACTCATCCGGTCGTCACCCCAGGCCGACGACCGCGCCGTGAAGCTCGAAGTCGCCACCGACGAAGAGCTGAGCGAACGCGAGCAAGATCAACTCGCCCATCACGAGTCGCTGCGCGAACCCGATTCTGAGCAGTAGGTCGTGCTCACAGTCCCAATAAACACCCGACCTATGCTCGAACGAGGCAGTTGATCCAACGAGGAGGCGAGGTGGACGAGGAGACTCCCCAAGAGCGCTGGTGTCATCTCTACGACAAGGCGCCGCTTCGCTCGGGTACGTTTTCGACGATGTCGGGCATCCCGCTCGCCCCGGTCTATGGCCCGCCCGAGGCCGAGTACCCCGGCGTCTATCCCTACACGCGCGGCGTTCACGCCTCGATGTACCGAACGAAGCTCTGGACGATGCGGATGTTCGCAGGTTTTGGCACGGCGGTCGACACGAACGAGCGTTTTCGCGAGATCATCCGCTCAGGCGGAACCGGACTTTCGACCGCCTTTGACATGCCCACGCTGCTCGGTCTCGACTCTGACGATCCCATGTCGATCGGCGAGGTCGGGCGCTGCGGCGTCGCCATCGACTCGCTCGCCGATGTTCGCGACCTCTTTGCTGGTATCGACCTCGCGAGCATCACGACGTCGATGACGATCAACTCACCGGCAGCAGTCATGCTGGCCCTCTTCGTGGCCCAGGCCGAAGAGTCCGGCGTTGATCGATCGCGACTCGGCGGCACGTTGCAGAACGACATCTTGAAGGAGTACCAGGCGCAAAAAGAGTTCGTCTTTCCTCCCCGTCCCTCGATGCGCCTCGTGCGTGACACGATCGCCTTTACGGCAGCCGAGATGCCCAAGTGGAACTCCATCTCTGTTTCGGGCTACCACATACGCGAAGCTGGTTCGACGGCGGTCGAGGAGCTCGCCTTCACACTTGCCAATGGTTTCGCGTACGTAGAGCTCGCACAGTCAACGGGACTGGGCGTCGATGAGGTCGCGCCACGGCTCTCGTTCTTCTTCAACGCGCACATCGACTTCTTCGAAGAGATCGCCAAGTACCGTGCGGCGCGGCGACTGTGGGCAAAGTGGATGAAAGAGCGCTACGGCGCCCTCGATGAGAAGTCGTGGCAACTGCGCTTCCACACGCAGACGGCGGGGGTATCACTCACGGCGCAGCAGCCCGAGATCAACGTCGCCCGCACGGCAATCGAGGCGCTCGCGGGCGTGCTCGGAGGGACGCAGTCGCTGCACACGAACTCCATGGACGAAGCGCTCGCGCTCCCTTCAGAGAAAGCCGCTCGAATCGCGCTGCGTACCCAACAGATCATCGCGCACGAGACGAACGTGGCCAACGTCGCCGACCCACTCGGCGGTTCCTGGTTCATCGAGGAGCTGACCGACGAGATGGAGCGAGAGGCGGAACTCCTCTTTGCCCACATCGCCAAGCTCGGCGAGGGCTCTATGTTCGAAGGCTGCATCCGCGGGATCGAAGAGAACTGGTTCCAAGGCCGCATCGCCGATTCCGCGTATGAACTCGAGCGCTCCTTCAATAGCGGCGAGCGAATCGTCGTCGGCGTCAATGACTTTCTTGAAGGGAACGACGACGAGGACCTTGTCACGCTTCGCATTACCAATGAAGATGAGCTCAAGCAGCTCGCTCGACTCGAACGCGTTCGAGCCGAGCGCGACGCCGAATTGGTTCGCGTGTCGCTCGAGCGTCTTCGCCGCGACGCAGCTGATCCCGAGCTGAACTTGATGCCGGCCCTCATCGACGCGGCGAAGGCCTACGCCACCGTCGGCGAAATGATGTCAACGCTTGCCGACGTGTTTGGACGATACGTAGAAGTCCCGTCGTTGTGAGCGTGCGCGTGCTGGTCGCCAAAGTGGGCCTCGACGGACACGACCGCGGCATCAAAGTCGTCGCTCGACTGCTTCGCGACGCGGGAATGGAAGTCGTCTACACCGGACTGTTTCAGACGCCGGCGACCGTGGCGTCGGCCGCCATCCAAGAAGACGTCGACGTCGTCGGTCTCTCAATGCTCTCGGGTGCCCACATGACGCTCGCGCCGCTCGTCGTTGCGGCGCTGCGCGAACGCGGTTCGGACATACCGGTCGTGCTTGGCGGCATCGTTCCTCCCCAGGACGAGGCCGAGCTGCGCGCCGCGGGCGTCGCTGCGGTCTTCGGACCCGGCGCAAGCGCCGATGAAATCGTCAGCACGATCTCGGCCGTCGCGACACTCCCTTCATAGCAACATCATCGGCGCACGGGCGGTGAGGTCAACGTTGGCCTGCTTACTTCGGAGTAGTTTTTACCGCTATGACCGACTCCGCCCCCCGACCGATCACGCTCGCGTTCGAGCACGTGTCGGTGCGTTTCGGTGGACTGCTCGCGCTCAGTGACGTCAGCTTCGATGTTCCCGAATGTGAGATCGTTGGTCTGATCGGTCCGAATGGCGCCGGCAAGACGACTGCCTTCAATGTCGCGTGCGGGTTTCAGCGTCCGACATCCGGATCGGTCAGCTTTCCTGAACTGCATCATCCGGGTCTTCATCCCTCTCAACTCGCGAAGGCCGGCGTCGCGCGCACGCTCCAAGGCGTGGGACTCTTCAATCACCTCAGCGTGCTCGAAAACGTCATGGCGGGAGCGCAGAGTCGACCGGGCGGAGGGGTCTGGACGTCGCTCCTCGGACTACCCGCGGGTCTTCGCCACGAGCGCGCCATCCGCGACGAAGCGATGGGCCAACTCGAACGCCTCGGCGTTGCCCGCTACGCGGCTGCCCTGCCGGGCGGCATCCCGTACGGCATCGCAAAGAAAGTGTCCATCGCCCGCGCACTCATGACCAAGCCGGCGCTCTTGATGCTCGATGAACCGGCGTCCGGTCTTGACGAGAGCGAGTTGGATACGTTCACTGCACTCATCATCGAACTGCGCCAGTCGATGAGCGTGCTGCTGGTCGAACACAACATGGACTTCGTGATGCAGCTCGTCGACGTGCTCGTGGTGCTCAATTTCGGTGAAGTCATCGCGCGGGGCACCCCGAGCGAGATCAGCCACAACCCTGACGTCCTCGCGGCGTACCTCGGTATCGACGAATGATCACCGTCAAGGAGCTTTCAGTCAACTACGGCGCCGTGCGCGCCCTGCGCGAGGTGAGCTTCGAAGCGCCGACCGGTCAGATCACGGCCGTACTCGGTGCGAACGGTGCCGGCAAGACCACGCTGCTGCGAACGATCTCCGGTCTCGTGGCACCCAAGAGCGGTTCGGTCTCTCTGGACGAGCACGCGCTCACTGGTCTCGCGACTGAGAACATTGCGAGGCTCGGCGTCGCTCACGTGCCCGAGGGCCGCGGGGTGATTGAGGAGCTGACCATCGAAGAGAACCTCCGCCTCGGGGGACTTTCCTTGAAGGTCGACCTCGCCAGTGGACTCGCCGACCAGTACGAGCGGTTCCCCTCCTTGGGGGAACGACGAAAGAAGCTCTGTGCAACCCTCTCGGGCGGCGAGCGTCAGATGCTCGCCATGGCTCGGGCCCTCATCGCAAAGCCCCGCGTGCTGCTCCTGGATGAGCCCTCACTCGGACTCGCGCCTCAAGTGACCGCCCAACTAATGAGGACCATCCGAGATCTCTGCGAGAACGAGCACTTGACGGTCATCCTCGTCGAACAGAACGCAAAGAGCGCGCTGCGCATCGCACACCAAGCCGTCGTGCTGCACCTCGGATCGGCGGTCGCTAGTGGCGCCGCGGCGAGCGTCGCGGCCGACGAGGACCTGCGGCGCTACTACCTGGGAGTGGTGGTCGAGTGAGCGCCTTTCTCTCGTCTCCCTTCATGCACAACATCTTTGGCGGCGTCGCACAGGGTGTCGTCTACTCGCTCGTGGCGCTCAGTCTCGTCATCATCTGGCAGTCTACGCACGTGCTCAACTTCGCCCAAGGAGCGATGGCCATGTTTGCCACGTACGTGGGCATGACTCTGATCGACCGGAACATCGGGTACTGGTGGTGCGTCATCATCTCGGTCACCGTCGGCATGCTGCTCGGCGGTCTCACCGAGCGAGTGCTGATTCGCCCCCTCTACGGCAAACCAGAGATCAATCCGATCGTCGTGATGGTGGGATTCCTCGGCGTGTTGGAAGCGCTCGCGGCGGCGATCTGGACGAGCACGACGCGCAACATCACTGAACCGTTTTCACAGATCTACTGGCACGACCACGGCAACCTCGTGTTTCTCTCGCCGTTCATCATCTACCAGATCGTCCTCGCGTTGGGGATCATGTTGCTCATCGCGGCGCTCTTTCGATACACGAAGCTGGGTCTGCAGCTGCGAGCGTCCGCCCTCGCGCCAGAGGTTTCGAGACTGCTCGGCATTCGGGTGTCGCGCATGCTCACCATCGGGTGGATCCTCTCGGCGGGGGTCGGCGCCATCGCGGCCGTGATCCAAGCGTCGCAGACCTTCGGCCTCTTTCCCACCGACATGGACGGCATCTTCGTCGCGGGATTCATTGCGGCGGCGGTCGGTGGACTCGAATCGCCGATCGGCGCCGTCGCGGGCGGCCTCTTGATCGGCCTCGCCGAGCAGTTCATCCTCGCCTACTGGTCACCCAACGTGGCGCCACTTGGCGGCATCATCATCCTCGTCGTCGCCTTGATGATCCGTCCGCAAGGCCTCTTTACCAAGATCGCGGGTCGCAGGGTCTGATGGGTCGCACGTTCCTTCGTCAAGAGACAACCCTCTCGCGTTTCGCCGCCGTGACCTTTCTTACCGCCGTCACACTGGCCATCACCTTCATCTTGCCGCCCGTCGCCGACTCCGAGCTCGCGGGGGGCGCGGCGATCACCGTGGTCATCCTCGGACTCAGCTGGTTGATCGGCTGGAGCGGGCAGATCTCGCTCGGCAACTCGGGCTTCATGGCGGTCGGTGCGTACGCGGCGGGCATCTGGGCGCACCATCACGCGACGACGCCGCTCGTCTTCACCTTCTTCTTGGCGATCGTCGCGGGCGCGTTCAGTGGACTCATCATCGCGATTCCCTCGACGCGACTTCGCGGACCGTATCTCGCGGGCATGACGCTTGCGTTCTCTGCGGCGGTCACGCCGATCGCCCAGAACTTCACCTCGTTCACGGGTGGCGAGGGCGGCATCTTCATGAACTCATTGACGACGCCCGCGTGGTTCGGTCACTTCTTCAGCGGGCCGAACGCTTCGATCAACGCGAACGCGCAGTGGACGGCGGACCTTGCCGTGGTGGTCGCGGGTGTGACGTTCTTCTTTATGGCGAACCTCTTTCACTCCCGCATCGGTCGTGCCATGCGCCTTGTGCGCGACAATGACGTCGCGGCCGAACTCATGGGCGTCAACCTTTCGCGCACCCGCTCGCTGGCCTTCATGATCGCTGCAGCGTACGCGGGCCTTGGTGGCGCCCTCTACTCCCTGCTCCAAGCCTCGGTGAGGCCTGAGACATTCCCACTCACACTGTCGATCACGCTGCTCACCCTGATGGTCCTCGGAGGTATCGGCACGCTGAGCGGCGCCGTCATCGGCGGGATCATCTACTCCTTCAGCGCCAACCTCGTTGCTCACGTAAATTCCCTGACCGGAGTGAATCCCACTTCCAACCTCGGAGCGAATATGCAGGGCATTATCTTCGGCGCCCTACTCATTCTCACGATGCTGTTCGCACCGCGTGGGATCGTCAGCCTGAAAAATCCGGTACAGCGCATTTTTAGGGCCCGACACCAGGTAAGGGGCGCGGGCGAAGTACATTAGTCCAAGGTTGTTTCCAGAACATTCACATAGGGGGATACATGTTCACACGACTACGCCGACCGTTGACGTACATCAGCGCTTCGGCACTCGCATTGGCGGGGCTCAGCATGGGATTACTGGCGAGTAACGCAGGCGCCGCCGGTTCCGCGCCCGGAGTTACCTCGAACAGCATCACGATCGGCGCCACGGTGCCGCTGTCGGGCGTTGCTGCCAGCTACGCGCCAGTCTCGGCGGCCGCCAACGCGGTCTTCAAGTGGATCGACGCGCACGGGGGCGTCAACGGGCGCCAGATCAAGTACATTCGCCTGGACGACTGCTACGACCTCGCCGCCTACGGGCTCGGCTGCACGGCAGGCGCGAGCGTGACGACGCTGAGCCAGAACCAGGTCCTCGTCGCCCAGGACCACGTCTTTGCGACGGTGGGCTCGCTCGGCACCGCTGCCGAAGAGAGCGTCGAGAGCTACTTGAAGCAGAACGGCGTGCCCCAATTGTTCGTTAACTCGGGTTCCATTGCGTGGGACGAGCCCTCGAAGTACCCGGACCTGTTCGGCTACCAGCCGAGCTACGTCGTTGAGGGAAAGATCTTCGCGCGCTACATCGAAGGCCACTTCCCCAATGAGACCTATGGGTTCATCGGCCAGAACGACGACTTCGGCGCCGACGGTTACTTGGGACTCGAAGATGCGGGACTGAAGATCACCAGCGCCAACCACCTGAGCTACAACGCGGCTGACGCAATCACCGGCTCGTCGAGCGACATCCAGGCCGACGTGGGCTCGCTCGCCGCCAACCACGTCCAGGTGGTCGTGCTCGACGCCGTACCCGGATTCACGAACGGCATCTTGGAAGTCGCCAAGGCCCTCGGGTACTCGCCTCAGTGGGTGATCTCGAGCGTCGGCTCAGACCCATCGTTGGTCGCCAACGCCAGCGAAGCGGGCGCCATCACCATGGACTACTTCCCCTCCGTCACGGACACGGGCGACCCGTGGATTCCCTGGATCCGCAAGGTGCTCATGGCCGACAAGGCGGACTTCCCCGACGTCACGGCTACGTCGTACCTCGACGGCAACGAGCTCTACGGTGCCGGCTTTGCGGTCGCGTTCGCCGAGACCTTGAAGGCTGAGGGTCGCAACGTGACTCGCGCCGGATTCGTGAAGACGCTCGATTCAGTGAAGCTTGACGACCCGGCCATCACGCCGCTGCAGTACTCTGCG
Organism: uncultured Acidimicrobiaceae bacterium; assembly: GCA_963724865.1. Classification (GTDB taxonomy): domain Bacteria; phylum Actinomycetota; class Acidimicrobiia; order Acidimicrobiales; family RAAP-2; genus RAAP-2. The sequence continues at coordinate 331,367 of CAVRWO010000020.1, forward strand.
GGGAACCACCAAGGCTTGGAGGGTGGCGTGATCGCCAAGATCGCGGCGAACGGAGGCAAGGTGCCCGTCGTCGCGGACCTCACCAACACAACGGTGTTCACCTCGAACAACGTCGCGTCAACACCGCTAAAGCAGGTGAGCAACCTGCTCTTCAGCCCGATACCGAGCTGGCTGAAGTAACTCATCGTCGCTAACAGCACGAAGCCACCACCGAACGGTGGTGGCTTCGTGCTGTTAGGCCCACAACGCACCGAGCATTCGCCTCTAACATTCCAGTCGTGTGTCGATCGAGTGAGGAGGCAGGATGATTCCGATTCTCTCGCTGTCGGCGATGCGCGACGCTGATCACGGAGCAGTCAACGCGCGCGGTCAAGAGGCGCTGGTACGCGCGGCCGGTACCGCGGTCGCGATCACCGCACGGCAGATGCTCGACGGTTGCTATGGCGCACGCATCGGCGCGGTTGTGGGGCCTGGCCTGAACGGCGCCGATGGGCGCATCGCCGCGGCGTGGCTCACAGACCGCGGGGCGCACGTCGACGTCATCAACTGGAACGAAGCGCCTGCACGGCTCAGGGGCTACGACCTCATCCTCGACGCCGCCTTCGGCACGGGTGCGAGCCGCCCGTACGTAGCGCCGAACGTCGCGGCTGGCACCCTCGTGCTCGCGGTCGACCTACCCTCGGGTGTCGACACCGATACCGGGGCGCTGCTCGGTGAACCGATGGTCGCCAATGCCACCATTGCCCTTGGCGCGTTGAAGCCCGCCCACCTCAGCGGCCCCTCCGCTGACATCGTCGGCGAGCTCTATTTCGACGGTCTCGGCATCGTGGAGTCTTTCGAGGACGGACTCGTGAGCGGAAGCGACGTCTCCTCATTCGTCCGGCTCGACGCGCACGACCACAAGTGGATGCACGCGATCCAAGCGCTCGTCGGTTCAACCCTCATGCCCGGGGCCGCAGAGCTGGTGCTGCGCGGGGCGCTCGCCGGCGGGGCCTCGATGATTCGACTCGCGAGCCGCGGCGAGGTGGCTACCCAAGTGGAACTGCCGCCCGAGGTCGTACACGTCACCGATTCGACGGTGGACAAAAGGTGCAAGGCCGTCGTCGCGGGTCCCGGACTTGGAACGGGCGCACCGGACTGGCTGCGCGAGCCCCTCAGGGACCTTGCGTGTCCGGTCGTGCTCGATGCCGACGGACTCGACCGCCAGCTCATCGACGACGTCGCCCCCCACGACGGCACCTGGGTGCTCACCCCCCACGACGGCGAGTTCGCTCGCCTGACCGGGCGCGAGGTCGGACCCGACCGGTTCAACGACGTGCGCGAACTCGCCCGCGCGACGGGCTGTGTCGTGTTGTTGAAGGGTCCAACGACGGTGATCGCCTCTCCCCAAGGACGACTGCGCGTCGTCACGTCGGGCACCGCGTCACTCGCGACGGCGGGTACCGGCGACGTGCTCTCGGGATTCATCGCGGCCACCATCGCGCGCGGCTACGAACCGCTCGAGGCGGCAGCAGTCGGGGCGTACCTCCACGGACGCGCCGGTGCGCGACTCGCGCCGTACGCGCACGCGTTAGAGGTAGCGGCGTCCCTCGATCGACTCGTCGGCAGTCTCGCGCGACCCTAGGTCGACGTCGACGATCAGATAACCGGCGACAGTCCCCCGTCGAGGCTGATCCCGACGCCGGTCACGTAGCTCGCGCGTTGGGACAACAGATACGACGCAAGGTCGGCGAACTCGTCGGCGCGTCCGACGCGGCCGAGCGGGATTCTCGCGTTCTTCGCCAACTCTGTGTAGAAGGCCGCAAGCTCAAGGTTGCCCTCCTTCGCGCGACGCACCCACTGGCCGGATTCGATGAGGCCAATCAGAATGGCATTGACGCGAACGCCGCGCGGTGCCGCTTCACTTGCGAGGGCCTTCGTCAAGGCGAGCCCCGCCGCACGCGACGCGGTCGTCGGCCCCGAGTTAGCCCCCGGTGTGCGCGCCCCCGTCGCGAGCACGTTGAGGATCACGCCGTTCGTCGCTTCGAGTAGTGGCACCACGCGACGCGATACGTGCAGCGCCGCGATCACTTTCAGCTCGTAGTCGGTGCGCCAAAGGTCATCGGTCGAGGCGGCCACTGAGCTGCTCGACGACGTGCCCGCGTTGTTGACGGCGCCGTCCAGACGCCCATAGCGCGCAAGCGTCATATCGATGAACAGGTCGAGTGCCCCAGGATCCGTGACATCCGCGCGCACGCACAGCGCGCCGGCGCCAAGCACCGCCTGGGCTTCGTCGAGGCGCGCTTGGTCGCGCCCGCAGACGGCGACGCCCGCTCCCTCTTCGACCAGTCGCTCGGCGAGTGCGAGGCCCACGCCGTCTGTGCCGCCGGTAATCAAGAACGTCTTGTCGCGAAGTTCGAGGTCCATTGTGCCAGCCTACAAATGGTTGCCGCGGTCCCGACTACTGAAGATAGTTTTCGACGACGCCCTCGGGCCGCACGCTCGCCTCGTCGGGGTCTTGACCCGCCGTGCGACGTGCACGCCGCTGTCGCAACAGGTCGTAGGCCTGATCGAGCTGCACCTCGACGTCCTGCAGTCGATCGCGCTGCGCTTTTGAGAGCGGTTCGCCGCGATGGGACTCTTCGAGCTCCTGCTCTTCGTTCGAGAGCCTTTCGATGAGTTCCAAAATGGTTTCGTCGTCCACCACTGTTCCTTTCACTGCGTTGTTGCGATCACCTTATTCCGAGTGACCGCACGGATGACTAGATGCCGGTGTGCTCGGCGCGAACCGGATTCGGGTCAGGCACATGGGGCATCAGCGCGTTGGGCGGGATGACTCCCAGCTTGCCCGCCTGGAAGTCCTCCAGCGCCTGGACGATCTCGGAGCGGGTGTTCATCACAAACGGGCCGTAGTGCTCGACGTGCTCGCCGATTGGCTGGCCGCCCAGGACGAGGAGCTCCATGTTCACCGTGCGCGAGTCCTGCCACTCGCTGGCGCCGACGCGCAGCCAATCGCCAGGACCGAACGACGCAAGTTGACCCATTTCTATCGGACGACGTTCGCTGCCAACGAAGCCGGCTCCCGCGAGTACGTAGACGAGCGCATTGAACGTGTGATCCCACGGCAGGTCAAGCTGCGCACCCGGCGCTATCGAGACGTGGGTCATTGCCATGGGCGTATGGGTCGAGCCCGGCCCGCGCTGTCCCGCGATGTTCCCCGCGATCACACGCACCAGTGACTCGCCGTCGGGAGAAGAAACGAAGACGACGTCATTCGCTTCGAGACCTTGGTAGGCCGGAGGGATGAACTTGTCCTTCTTCGGCAAGTTGACCCACAGCTGGATACCGTGAAACAGGCCGCCCGAGACCACGAGCTCTTCGGGCGGGGTCTCAATGTGCAAGATTCCCTTGCCGGCGGTCATCCACTGCGTCGCACCGTTCTCGATGAGCCCCCCGCCACCGTGGGAGTCCTGATGTTGGAACGTGCCGTCGATCATGTACGTGACCGTCTCGAATCCACGGTGCGGGTGCCACGGCGTTCCCTTCGGCTCTCCCGGTGCGTAGTCGACCTCGCCCATCTGATCCATGTGGACAAACGGGTCGAGATCCTTCAACGAGAGTCCCGCAAAAGCTCGACGAACCGGAAAGCCCTCTCCTTCAAGCCCCGCGGGCGCGGTCGTTACCGTTTTTACCGATCGTTCAGTGCTGTTGGCGATATCAACAGCGGAAAAATGCACCAAGTCGGTCCACTTCTCAGGCGTAACTGCAGGCATGATTACCTCATTTGGCTCGAAGTTGCACTGTTCACATTACGGGAAAAGCACAGAAAAGCAACAGGATCAAGGGTTAGCAAATATCGATCCCTCGAAGTCCGAACTCTCGACGCCAGCGCGAAACTGTCGAACATTGTTCGCTGAGACGTCACGTCAATCGCGTCGTCAATGAACAACCGTCATAGATAAAGTCAGCGGTTCGCCTCCCTCGAACATTGAGACGCTTGAGCCGGCGATTGCTTGACCTCCCCACGACATCGACCGCGGCATAGCAGCCCCGCATCAGGACTAATGAGTTCTCTTGCCCACGCGCCATCGAGCTTTTGATATTTCACCAGCGTTCTCACAGACATCTCACATTGCTCTCACAGTTTCTTTAGCAAGACTGAGTCCGTTCGAGAACATCTTGGACGGACGCAATGAAGGGAGCACTATGCACATCAAATCGATGGGAGTCCTGGGCCGGTCGGTCGTCGCACTCGCATTAGGGGCGGCGCTCACAGTGGGAGGCGCGAGCCTTGCGTCAGCCGGGTCATTCCACCGAGGTGGATGGGGCAATGTCGCCAGCGGAAGGGTGTCAGCCTTTGACTACGCCAGCGGCGGTACCGGTGGATACGTAACTGCCTTCTCGCCCACATCGATCACGGTTGACGAGTGGAACGGCACGTCAGCGACCTTTACCTTGACGGGCACCACGACCTATACCGAAGGAACTACCGCTGCGGCGTATGGCGCTCTCGCCATCGGCGAGCGCGTGATCCTCGGCGTGTCCTCGGCGGACCCGACGACCGCAACGTCGGTCACGATTGAACTCGCCATGTTGTTTGGCACCGTGAGTTCGGTCACAGGTGACTCGATCAACATCACGGACTTCCAGGGATTCACCCGCAACATCATCGTGGGTGGATCGACGACGTACACCATGGGCGGTGGTCCGGGATCGCTCACTGACGTCGTCAAGGGAGTGAAGATCCTCGCCCTAGGAACCATTGACACCAACGGCACGTCCCTTGACGCGTTGTCCGTCGAGATCGGTTCGTCCGGCCAGATGGGCTTCACCTATGGCACCGTGACTGCGGTCACGAGCTCCACGGTGACGGTCCAACCGCGAAACGGCAGCACGCCAATCATGTTCACCTACACCACCGCAACGAACGTGAAGGCGATCGGCGATCCGTCAGCTACCTTGACGACCTCCGACCTCGCAACCGGTGAGCACGTGGGCGTCGCCTACGACACGAGTGCCGCAACAACGGCGGTGACCATCGACATCAAGTTGGCCCACATCTCGGGCACGGTGACGGCGGTCAGTGGTGACAACATCACGGTCCAAGACCACCAGGGATTCATTCGCATGATCCTTGTCGGTGCCACCACGACGTACAGCCAGAGTGGCGCACCGTCGTCACTCACGTACGTTGTCAAGGGTGTTCGCATTCGCGCTGAGGGCGTTGTCGACACGAACGGCACGACACTTGATGCCCTGACGATCACCATCTGCGCACCCACTACGACGGGCGGCCCGATCAGCCCGCTCCCCGGCGGTTTCGGCGGGGGCAACGGCGGCGGATTCGGTGGAGGATTCGGTGGCGGCATTCACGCATCAGCAAGCCATCGGAGCCACAACCGACGGTAGGTTTGACCCCCAGCTGACATCACGCAGCCGCCCCGCGACGAGTTCGCGGGGCGGCTGCTTTTTGTCGTATGGCGACGTCGAACTTGAGGCGCCGCGTTCGAGATTCGTTCATACTTGAAGAATGGAAAACGTGGGCGATGCCATCAGCTGGCTGTGTGACATGGACGGTGTTCTTATCAACGACGGCGCGATGGTGCCGGGCGCCGATCGGTTCATCGATCGACTTCGCGAGACCGATCGGGCGTTCCTCGTGCTCACCAACAATGCGCTCTTCACACCTCGAGAGCTGCACGAGAACCTCGGCTCACTCGGCGTGACTGTGCGCGAGGACCAGCTGTGGACGTCGTCCCTTGCGACAGCACAGTTCATCCACGACCAGCGTCCGAAGGGTCGGGCCTTCGTCATCGGTGAAACGAGCCTCCACGACGCGATGAGTGACGTGGGCTACGTGGAAGACGCCACGACCCCCGACTACGTGGTGCTCGGCGAGACGTGGAACTACAACTTCGATGAGCTGACAAGGGCCATTCGCCTCGTCGACGATGGATGCAAGTTCGTCGCGACGAACCCCGAGGCGAACGGCACCACACCGAACGGTCTATTGCCGGGATGCGGGGCCCTCGCCGCGCTCATCCAGAGCGCCACCGGAGTGAAGCCATACTTTGTCGGCAAGCCGAACCCGGTCATGATCCGCGACGCGCTCAACATACTCGGTGCCCACTCGAAGTCGACGGTGATGGTCGGCGATCGCATGGATACCGACATCAAGGCGGGGGTCGAAGCCGGCGTCGAGACGATTCTCGTGCTCTCGGGCTTCACCCAGCGTGACGAGATCGAGCGCTACGCGTTCCAGCCCTCGCTCATCGTCGACTCTGTCGCCGATCTCATCGACGAGCTCTAAGCGCTACATCCCCGTCTGCTGCAGGGCGACGAGAAACGAGCTCGCCCAGTCGTAGACGTCGTGCCGATATGTCTTTCGCCGCATGCGCGTCATTCGGTCCTTCGCTTCCTTCGGCCCCGCATTGACCGCGAGCCGGATGGCCTCTTTCACGCCTTCGAGGTCGTGGGGGTTCACCATGAACGCGCCGCGCAACTCGGCCGCCGCGCCCGCGAACTCGCTCAACACCAGGCGACCCGTGAGATCCGTGCGGCACATGACGTACTCCTTCGCGACAAGGTTCATGCCGTCGCGAAACGGCGTGACGAGCATGACATCAGCGGCGAGGTAGAGCGCGACGAGCTCGGCGAACGGCAGGTTCTGGTGGAGGTAGTGGATCACCGGACTGCCCACTTGACCGTACTCGCCGTTCATCTCACTGACGGCTTGCTCGAGGTTGTGACGCTCGCGTTCGTAGTGCGCGTCGGTCTCTCGACTCGGCACGGCGACCTGGACCATCACGTGCTTACCTGGAGTGAGCGAGCCGTCCTGGAACAGTTCCGAAACGGCCTTGATGCGTTGCTGGATGCCCTTCGTGTAGTCGAGGCGGTCAACACCCAGCAGCATCAGTTCGGGGTCGCCGAGGTCGGTGCGGATCTCCTTCGCGCGCGCACGAATAATCGGGTCGTTGGCGAGGGTAATGATCTGCTCGCTGTCGACCGCGATGGGAAACGCGCCTACGCGGATGGTGCGTCCGTTGTAGTCGAGCAGCGAATCGGTACCGGTCGCCGCCGACTGTCGCCTCGCCATGCGCGAGAAGTTGGACGCCGCTTGAGACACCTGGAACCCGATGAGGTCGGCACCGAGGAGTCCCGCGAGGATCTCCTTGCGCCACGGCAGTTGCATGAAGAGCTCAATGGGTGGGAATGGGATGTGCAAGAAGAACCCGATGCGCACGTCGGGACGCAGCTGGCGAAGCATCTGGGGCACGAGCTGGAGCTGGTAGTCGTGCACCCACACCGTGCCACCGGGGGCAACCTCCTCGGCGACCGAGACGGCAAAGCGCATGTTCACCTTGGTGTAGGCCTGCCACCAGTGACGGTGGAACGTCGGGGCGCGGATCGCGTCGTGATAGAGGGGCCAGAGCGTTGCGTTCGAGAAGCCGAGATAGAAGTTCTCGTACTCCTCGGCGGTGATGTCGACCGCCTTCAGCCGGATGCCCTCGTAGTTAGTCGGCGACGTGCTGTGCTCGGAGGTTCCTGGCCACCCGATCCACAGTCCGTTGCGGTTCTGCAAGACGGCGGTGAGCGCCGACACCAAGCCCCCCGGGCTCGGTCGCCACTCTTCGGCGCCGTTGACGCTCGAGTGACGCACCGGCAGTCGGTTCGCAACCACCACGAGATCTGGCTTCGCTCTGGTGCGATCTACTGAACGATCCTTGAGCTCGGTCGGATCATTGGAGCTTGTGCTGTGGTCCACCATGGTGAGTACCTGGCCAGAGCCTAACGGTCCCCGACTGGCATTGCGAGTGACTATCTCCAGCGATGATCGGCACGAATACCGCTAATTCATCGCGTCTATGGGGTGGGGCGGTCGTCCTTACCTGCAGCGTTCCACCAACTCGGAGAACCGGCGGGACCGATGTGATTCTCGCTCGCGCGCTGGTCCGCTTCGATCACGTGCAGGACCGCGTTGATGAGCGAGAGGTGCGTCAGCGCCTGAGGAAAGTTCCCCAACTGACGCGCCGTCTTCGAGTCGAGCTCCTCTGCGAAAAGTCCGAGGTTGCTCGCGGCACCGACGAGCTTCTCGCAGTTCGTGCGCGCGCGGTCAAGCTCGCCGATCTCCACGAGCGCCGACACCAGCCAGAATGAGCAGACCGTGAAGGTCCCCTCGTTCTCACCGTTGATTCCGTCGTCGGTTCTCGACGCGCGATAGCGATAGACGAACGGACCGTCGCTCAGCTCGTCGGCGATGGCGAGCACCGTCGTGCGAATGCGCTCGTCGGTGGGCGGCATGAATCCGAGCAGCGGCAGCAGCAGCAGCGAGGCGTCGAGTTCGCTCGATCCGTAGAACTGGGTGAAGCGGCCCTGATCGTCGACGGCTTTCGCACAGATCTCTTCGTGAATCTCTTGGGCCGCGCTCCACCACTGGTCCGCCCGATCGCGCTCACCGCGCAGGGCCGCCAGGCGAGCACCGCGATCGGCCGCTACCCAGCACATCACCTTGGAGAAGGTGAAGTGCTGCGGCTCCCCGCGCACTTCCCAGATGCCGCGGTCGGGCTCTCGCCATCCGCGCAGCGCCATCTCGACGGCCTGGACCACGATGCGCCACGAGCGCTCACTCAGTGAATCGCGCGAGCGCGTGTGCTCGAAGACGCAGTCGACAATCGCGCCCAAGATGTCGAACTGCACCTGGTTGTAGGCCGCGTTTCCGATCCGCACGGGCCGACTGCCGGCGTATCCGCTCAAATGGTCGAGCTCGCTTTCGATCGGAGGATTCGCGTCGTCGACGGGATAGAGAACTTGCAGGTTGTTTCGCAACCTCTTGGCCGCCATGATGCCACCTTGTGGCTCGAGCACGTCGCCCAAGAACGCGAGAAAGTCGTCGGCCTCGGTGTCAAACCCGAGCGCGTGGAGCTCACGAAGGGTGAAGGCGGCGTCGCGAACCCAGGTGTATCGATAGTCCCAGTTGCGACTGCCCCCGAGGCTCTCGGGCAGTGACGTCGTCGGGGCGGCGAGCAGCGCGCCTGTCGGAGCGTACGTGAGGCCCTTCAAGGTAAGTGCGCTTCGCTGGAGGAACTCGCGCCACGGGTGGTCGGGAAATCGTCCGCCGTCAATCCAGTCCCGCCAGAATCGGCTCGTCTCCGCGCGATGCGTGTCCACCTCCGCACGGCTGGTCGGCGCGGGAGCGTCGGTCCAGCTCAGCACCGCGAACGACGTCTCACCTTCGGTGAGACGGTGGCGAGCGCGCACCGCTCGGCCCTCGATGCCAAAGCGCATGTCACCGTTCAAGGAGAGGTGTGGGAAGTCAGGGTTCGTCGTGCGAACTGCGTCGTACGTCGAGCCCTCGTACTCCCACTCCGCGTCAACGCGGCCGTAGTCGAAGGACGGCTCGCAGTTGAGCAGGATGTCGACACTGCCGTGAAGGCACGTGGCCGTTCGAATGAGGACGTGCTTTGCGTCGAAGTCCCCGGGTGTGCGTCGGTGGTGCTCCGAGCGTTCGCCCGTGCGGTACCACGGCGCAACCGCGAGAAAGTCGTTCACGATCAACCAGCCGCTGCGAGTCTGCCACGTCGTCGCGAGCACCATGGTGCCCGGCACATACTGACGGTGGGCCGGCACGGCGCTGTCAACGGGCGCGAGGCGAAACGAGCCCGCCGCACGGTCGAGGATGGTGCCAAAGATACTCGGATCGTTGGGCTTGGGAATGCAGAACCACTCGATGGCACCGGTGGGAGCGATGAGGCAGGTGTTCTCACAGTCGGAAAGAAAGGCGTAGTCGGCGATGGGTGGAAAGAGCGCTTCGAGCGTTTCCTGGTTAGGGCGCCTGGTATTGGGGACAGCAAGCCGCGACGGGGTGAGCGGCTGGGGTCGTCGTGGCCACAGTCCAATCCGATCGTCCAAGGCTCGTATGGAATGTGCTCGTTCGCCCGCCACGTGGCCGTCCTTTACGTAGGCATTTACAACTAACTCACTACCGGCCAACACTGTCGGTAATACGGGGCAATTTTAGTGGCTCGCTTACGAAACATTGAGCAACTACGGCAGAATTTGTCATCTTCACAGAACTTTCATGTACTGCCCATCTCCCGCGCCGCTTGGATAACCCGTGATCGGCGTCGAGATTCGGAGAAGTAATCTCGAGATCAACGCTCGAACACATAGGAGACACGTGATGGACGACGAAAAAGCGGCCGCGGCGCTGCGTGTGGAGAAGACCCGGATTCTCGAGCTTTTGGGTGACGACGCAGAGCTGGTCGAATCGGACCGCGCGGGTGCCAGTGAGATAGGCGACTGGGCCGACCCCCAGGTATCACTGAACGATGAGGAGGTCCAGAACGCGGTCAATGAATCGCTTCGAGAGCGCCTCGCCGCAATTGAGCGAGCCGAGCAGCGTCTGCGCGACGGCACGTATGGCCGTTCGGTCCGTAGCGGAGCGACCATTCCCGACGAGCGTCTCGAGGCAGATCCGGCCGCTGACCTCACGGCCGACGAAGCGCTGGAGGTCAGCCCCAGCGATGACGAGTACAGCTGAAGTAGTTTCCTCGACATGAACGCCGACGCGTTGCGAAGAAATCGGGCGCGCGAAACGGCGAGTCAGCGCGAGGGACGATGAGCACATGGGTTCGCATTGTCAGCGGATTCGCCGGCCTGATCATTCAGGTCGTCGTACTTGACGCCGCCATCCGAACCTTCTTGCTGCCGAGGGCCGCGAACGTGCCCTTCAGTCGCTACACCGCTCTGGTCATTCGCAAGTTCTTCCAATTCCTCGCGGGCCACAAGTCATACCTCACGAAAGATCGCATCCTCTCTCTGTACGCCTCCATCGTCCTGCTCACCTATCAGACGCTGTGGCTTGCGCTCAGCCTCGTCGCCTTCGGGTTCTTCTTTGTCGCAGCGGGCGTTTCACGCTTTTCTGCCGCATTCGAGATATCGGGTTCGTCGCTCTTTACCCTTGGCATCGTGTCGGTGCGCCACGGAGGTGCCTCGGCCCTGGAATACAGTGAGGCCTTCGTCGGGCTCACTCTCCTCGCCCTGCTCATCGCCTTCATTGGACCGCTCTATCAATCCTTTCAGCGTCGCGAGTACGCGGTCTCGCGCCTCACGGTTCGAGCGGGCATTCCTGCGACACCGTGGGGGGTGCTCGAAATCGCCCAGAGCGTCGAGTCGTACGACCGCCTCGACGAGCTGTGGCGCGAATGGGAGCAGTGGTTCATCGACGTCGGCGAGACGCACACCACCCTTCCAATCCTGAACTTCTATCGATCCCCCACCCCGACGCAAACGTGGATCGGCTCCGCTGCGACCGTGCTCGACGCCGCCGCCCTCTTCAACGCTGCAGTCGACGCCAAACCCTCGCCCACCGCGGGGCTCTGCATTCGCGCAGGATGGCTCACACTTCGCCGGATCGGCGACTACTTCAAGGTTCGCTATCCCAAAACAATGACTAAGGACATTCCGATCTCCATCACCCGAGAGGAGTTCGAAATCGTCCTCGGACGGCTTGAGCTTGTCGGCGTCCCGATTCTCGCCGACCACGACGCGGCATGGTCCGACTTCGTTGGCTGGCGCATCAACTACGACGCCCTCATCGAGCGGTTCTACGTAATCTTCACCTGCCCAAGAACCGATTGGAACACCGCAGCGGTCGAACCGCTGGTCGGGCCCTCTAACAAGCGCGCATAGTTCGTGCTCTCGGACCTCTCTTGCTCCTCGACCCACGCGTTTTCCGACTCTCGTAGAGTGTTTGCGTCCAGTCCACGTGCTACTCGTAGTCATCGAACATGTCCGAATGGAGCAGTCATAAACGCCTCATCGCTCGACGACGTGTCCACGGGTGCGCCAACGGTGTGGCGTCAGTCTCCGATGACGGCTGTCGCGAAGCGCTCGCTCGCTTGTTCTCAACGACTACGCACAACATGAATCGACAACAATCATTCTTCCCATTTGGACGACTGAGCGTCGTTGGGCTGGTAGCGATCGCTTCCATGACGGCACTTTCACCGGCCGTCCGTGCAGGCGCGGCCGAAATACTTAAACCGGTGGGCCCCGCGCACGCGTGTCCGTGGGTCCGTGAATCGGCCCATCACTTCGAGAGTCCCTCGGAGCTGGCAGACCAAGTCATAGCCAAGATGACGCTGCTGGAAAAGGCCAAGTTCGTCACGTTGTCTGACGGGCATGACATCGAAAACTTCAATATCGGAGTCCCGTCTCTCTGCATACCTCAGCTCACCTTGACCGATGGCCCCGACGGCATTGCGGGGCGAACGACTGGTGGCACACAGCTTCCGGCCGCCATTGGCATCGCCGCGAGCTTCGACTCATCACTCGCCTATGCGACCGGCCAACTTCTGGGCCAGGAGGCAAAGGCAAAGGGCCTCGACGTCGTTCAAGGCCCCGACCTCAACATCGCTCGCGTCCCACTCAGCGGGCGAATCTTCGAGTCGTTCGGGGAGGATCCGTATCTCACCAGCGTGCTCGGGGTCGCCAATATCGAGGGAATCCAATCAACGGGCGCAATGGCCCTCGCCAAGCACTTCACGGCATACAGCCAAGAGACCGCCCGGGCACGCATCGACCAGATTGTCACGCCTCGCGCGCTCGCTGAACTCTACGACGCGCCGTTCGAAGCGGCGGTTGAAGACGCGCACGTGGCGGCGCTGATGTGCTCGTCCGGTCTCTTAAACGGCGTGCCAGCCTGCTCCAGTTCCTACGTCTACAACACGCTCAAGTCGTGGGGCTTCACCGGGTTCGTGCGCTCGGACTTGCGAGCCGTCCGTTACCCAGCCATCGCCTTCAGGGCGGGCCTTGACATGATCAAACCTTCCTCGGCAGCGTTCATCGAGAAGATCGTGCTCAAACACTTGCTACCCGTGAACGATCTCAACCGCGCAGTCTCGACCATCCTCACTCAGATGTTTGCGTACGGAATCGTCGCTCACCCGAGGGACCCAAACGTCTATACCGTGACAACGACGCCAGCGCACAACCAGGTCGCGATGCGCGCCGCCGAAGAGTCGATCGTGCTGTTGAAGAACGAAGGCGACGCACTCCCCGTCTCAACGTCTGCGTCATCCATCGCCGTTATCGGCAGCGACGCCTCCACGTCGCCCGTCAATACCGGCTTCGGTAGTTCGCGAGTCGTACCGCCGTTTCTGATCTCACCACTGTCGGCCATTCGCTCGATGGCGGGCGCACGAACAAAGATCACCTACGAGCCTGGAGGTCCCGCCGCGGTCGTCCTAGGCCGTCTCGGGGACTCGGGCGTGATCACCCAAACGCCACTCCCGGTACTCGTCGGCACCGGGCTGAAGAGCCAGCTTGACAACGATGACTTGTCGATCGAGGCGGCGGCGAATGTCTCGAACGCAATCATCACCGCGACCGCCCCCGGCGTTCGTCGTGGTTGGAGTCATTGGTCGGCCACCTTCCGCGCGAAGAAGACTGGCACGTACGAGGTGGCCGTCCGCGAAATAGGCGACACGTGGTTTACCATGAACGGCCGCCAGATCCTCGGATCAGCGGGCCTACATGAACCCGAGACTATTTCGACCGTCGTGCAACTGAAGCGCGGCCACCGCTACAAGTTCAGTGGGGTCTGGTTCACCGTCAGTCGAAAGGGACCGCCCGAATTCGGCATCACCGACGTCACACCCGCAATCGACGCTGCCGTCAACTCGGCGCGCCACGCGAAGGTCGCGTTGGTCTTTGCCGGCAAGTCGAGCACGGAGGGCGCAGATCAGGACAACCTCAGTCTGCCCGGCGATGAGAATGAACTGATCGAGGCCGTCGCGGCCGCGAATCCTCACACGATCGTCGTGCTCAACACCGGTGGACCCGTGGTGATGCCCTGGCTGAACGATGTCCAAGGCGTCCTTGAGGCGTGGTATCCCGGACAAGCAGATGGCGCCGCGATCGCGTCGATTCTGTTCGGTACAGTCGACCCGTCGGGACGACTCCCTGTCACGTTTCCCGCAAGCCTCGCGGCACAGCCCATCTCAATGCCGAGGCAGTTTCCGGGTGTCAACGACACTGTCAGCTTTGGCACTGGTCCCGCTGCGCTGGACGTTGGATACCGCTGGTATCAGGCCCACAACGTCACCCCCCTCTTTCCCTTCGGATACGGGCTCGACTACACGACGTTCTCGCTCTCGAATCCTTCCTACGAAATCAACACGGGGACCATCGTCGTGAACCTGGACGTGTCGAACACCGGGGACAGAACCGGCGTTGACGTCGTGCAGGCCTACGTCAAGGACCCCGCGAACGCCGACGAGCCGCCTGAGCAGCTGAGGGCCTTTGTGCGAGTCAGCCTCCCGCCCGCGACCACGCGCAGCGTGTCGCTGACGATTCCGATTTCGAGCCTGGCCGTCTACCTCGGCGGAGGCTTGCGCACGCTCACCGGTACCTACGGTGTCTCGGTTGGCCAGTCATCGGCGAATCTGCCCCTCACGCTCACCGTCCACATCTCTTCGGCTCTCGCGAAGGGTCTTGGGGATCAGGCGTTGACGACGGGGCCGTTCGACCTCACCGCCAGCCAGTTCCTTTGGGAGCAGGGGAGGTTGACACTCGAGCACTCGACATCGATACTCGAGCGAGCGCGTCCCGACCGGACCGCCGTCTCTAGCGCGTCAGCGGCACCAGCGTCGTCGAAGTTGTGGTCGTTGAGGTTGTCGAAGTGGTCGTTGTTGAAGTCGTCGTTGTCGTCGACGTCGTTGTCGTAACCACGTCCGTCGCGGGACCGATCCAGCGCACCTGAGGACCAGACGGTGTGCCGACACGCGCCATAAGGGATCGAATCGAGCGAGAGAGGGTGAGCGCGTCGAGTCCGGCCGTACCGAGAGGATTGTCGCCGTGCTCGCCGAGCACCACGGCGTACGTCGTGATGACGGTGTCGTCGATCCGATCGACCATCGCCATGACGTCGCACCCTCCCGCAGCGTCGGTGAAGCCCGACTTCACGCCGACGACGTTGCCTTGGCCTGCGTAGGGCGTAAAGGAGGCAACGACTCCGACGACGGGCAGCGACACCTGGCTCAGATCAACGATGCCCTGGACGACCGGCTCGCCGTTCATGAGTGCGGCGGCCATGGTGGCTTGGTTCTCCGCCGTTGATGTGTCTCCCGCCGATATACCGGTGACGTCGACGTAGTGCGTTGCATTGAGCTTGAGCGCGCGAGCGCTTTGATTCATCGCCGCGACAAACGTGGGCAGTTGCATACCCGTGAGACTCACAAGGAGTTGTGCATAGTCGGCGGCCGAGTGCACGAGCATCCCGCGCAGCAGCGTGCGCTCGCACAGCGTCTCGCCAGAAACGATCTTCACCACCGACAAGTCCGTAGCGATGTCAGTGTTGTACATCTCGAGGTCGCTCGTATCCACCACCAGGCATGAACCGGTGCCGTCGCCACTCAACGGCAGGCGATGCAGGGCTACCCATGCGGTCATCATCTTGGTGAGGCTCGCAATCGGCTCTATTGGCTGGGACGGTGATGCCGTCTCGACGCCGAGCTGCGGCACGATGATGGCGGCGCTCCCCTTTTGCGGCCAGAGGAGATCCGCGGCGATGGTCGTTGAGGTTGACGTCGTTGACGATGTTGACGATGTCGACGATCCCGGTGTGGTCACGGTCGTTGAGGTCGAAGACGTCGAGGTGGTCGATGGCGATGAGGTTGTCGTCGTTGTGCCGGACGTCGGTGAGCTCGCTCCAACGATTAGGCCGATAACGAGAGCGCCGAGCGCGAGAGGGATCAAGATGAAGCGCACGAACCTCGACGGCAACGACGCATTCACCCCGCTAATTTACATTGTCGCGCTGCACGCTCCGGGCACAATTGGCTTACAGGGAAAGTTGTGTCTTACCCGTGCGTAACTGGATAATCGGTCAAGGCGTCTCGTAACGTGATCGCAATCAACGCCAACGGTGGCCTCTGCTGCGACGAGGTCCGGTGACTCCGTCGATCGATGTTGTTCGCGCTGCTTCGCGCAGAGAATCGCTTCTAGCCTGACGAAGTCCCTCCCGACGTCACACATCAGACCGAGCCACGCCAACTCTCGATGATCGACGTGCGAAACTCCGTCCACGCAATGGGGCCTGCGATTTTGAACAGACCGTGCCTAGTAAACTTGGTCAATGCGCCCCAAAAACCCCTCGGTCCCGTACCTGATCGCGGTGAGTGCGTTTGCGCTGGGTTCACTGGGCTTGACCACGACCGCACAAGCGTCGAGTCATCAGTCGTCGCCAGTTCCCTATTCGATCCGTCTCGAAGATCAGTTTCTCGCGGAGTTGCACTACCTTCCCGTGAAGTTCGTCCCCGCTTCCACGTCGTCGTCGACGACGACCACTACAACGACGACCACGACGACCACCACGACATTGCCGACGTCCACCACCACCTCAACCACGACCACCACCACAACCGAGCCCACAACGACGACGACGCCTACGACGACCACCACGACATTGCCGAAGAAGACCCCGACGACGTCGCGTACGAAGATCGTTCCTGGCTCATTCGTCTGGCGCTACAACTCACTGCCCGGAGCCCTGCGCGCGCAGTGGCAAGTCGGCACATACAACGTCGTCCTCAAGGGGGCGCTCATGCACTTCCAAGAGGTGCAGGGAGATCTGACGACGACGGGCTCGATGAACCTGCCAACGTGGCAAGCACTCGTGACCGCGGTGCTTGAACATCAATACGATCCAACCAGCTACAACTATGTCTACGTCAGCAAGGCGTCGCCCGAAACGGTGAAGCTGTACGAGAACGGACACGTCACCTTTACCACGCTCGCCAACACGGGCATCTCGGTGGCGCCCACCGCGGACGGCACCTACCCCGTCTACCTTCGCTTCACCGTGACGACAATGTCAGGGGTCTTGCCCGATGGCAAGCCCTACGACGACACGGGTATCCCGTGGGTCTCTTACTTTAACGGCGGCGACGCGCTCCACGGCTTCATTCGTGCCTCGTACGGGTGGCCCCAGAGTCTCGGCTGTGTCGAGATGCCCTTCGCCGAAGCCGCGACCCTCTGGCCGCACACGCCGATCGGCACGCTGGTCACCGTCGGGTAGTCGCGCGCTCACTCTCATTTGGCCGGTCAAGATTGACACGGGCATGGCCTAGGAGTTGTTTTACAGCAAGTACATTTCGAAAGTGACGTTTGATAAGGCCGGACACCCTGATCTTGACGGTACGCCGTCTTCCGTCTCGGACGAGGACTTAACACCGCGCCAACAGTTGCAGGCTTCGTACCACGAGCGCTTCGCCGCACTCGAAGAAGTCGGTCGACACTCAGAAGATCTCATGCTCGTGATCGATGCTTCTGGGATCGTGCAGTACGCGAACCCAAAGTCGCTCGAAACCTTCGGACTTTCGCTCGAAGAGGGGATTGGCACAAACGCCTTCGACTACCTCCACCCAGACGACCTGGAGCGCGTCGCCGTTCGATTCCTCGCCCTGCTCGAAACGCCGGGCAGCACCGTCCGCGACACCGTCCACGCCATCGGCGCGAATGGCGAGATCCGTGAGATCGAGATTGTCTCAACCAATGCCCTCGACAGCGCCGTGGTCGCCGGCGTCATCGTCAACGGACATGACGTCACGGACAACAAGCGCTACATCAAGCAGCTGCAGTCGCTGGAGCAGCAGTTTCGTCTGGCCTTCGAGGACAACATGGCGCCGATGATCTTCACCGACCTCGACGATAGGGTCATCGCGGCGAACGACGCGTTCTGCGAGATGGTCGGATTCGACCGGGAGGAGATTCTCGGTAACGACTCCGCGCCGTTCACGTATCCCGAGGACATCGGCATCACCGAGGAGTCGCACCGCCGCGTCGCCGCAGGTGAGCTCCCCCGATCGCGCTACGTGAAGCGATACCTCCGCAAGGACGGACGGCTCATCTATGTGGAGGTGCTCCGTTCGCCGGCGCGCGACGCCGAAGGCAACATCCTCTACAACGTCATCTCTGAGCGCGACATCACCGACGAACGCGCGCTCGCCGCGCAGCTCTCTCACCAAGCCCTTCACGATGCCTTGACCGGCCTCTCCAATCGCGCGCTCTTTGATGATCGTCTCGACCAAGCCCGTGCGAAGCTCCTGCGCGACGGCGGACTCTGTGCCGTGCTGCTCTTGGACCTCGACGACTTCAAAGGCGTCAACGACTCTCTCGGTCACCTCGCGGGCGACCAGCTCTTGATCTCGGTCGCTCGGCGTCTAGAACAGGTCGTTCGCGACTCGGACACGCTGTGCCGCTTCGGTGGTGACGAGTTTCTCTACTTGGCCGAGGGACTCATCTCGGCTGCCGACGTCGAACACGTCGCCCAGCGCCTCCTGGAGTCACTGGCCGAACCTTTCATTATCTCGGGCCTCACGATCGACCAAAGCGCCAGCATCGGCATTGTCGTGACCAATGACCCCGGAAACGACTCAACCGAGTTCCTCCAGCGAGCGGACGTTGCTCTCTACGAAGCAAAGCGCTTGGGCAAGGGTCGCTACATCATCTTCACCCCGAGCATGCATCAAAAGGCCGTCAACCGATTCACGCTCGTCCAAGAGCTCAGGCAGGCTCTCCAGTCTGGCGAGCTGTTCATGCACTATCAACCGATCGTGAACCTGGACTCGAGCGAGATCGTCGGCTTCGAATCGCTCATGCGTTGGCCCCATCCCACGAAAGGCTGGATACCACCGAACATCTTCATTGAAGCGGCCGAGCAAAGCGACCTCATCGTCGAGCTCGGATACTTTGCGCTTCGCGAAGCGATCAACGCCGCGAGTTCGTGGGGAGCCGACGACCTCTTTGTCACCGTCAACCTCTCTGCGCCGCAGTTCCACGATCCTGGACTCGTCTCGTTCGTCGAATCGCTTCTAGAAGAGGCCGAGCTCGTGCGGGGCCGACTCATCATCGAGATCACCGAAGGCGTTGCTCTTACGAACATGACCGAGACCATCACTGTCATGGAGCAGCTCTCCGTCCTCGGTATCTCCTTTGCGCTCGATGATTTCGGAACCGGTTTTTCTTCACTCTCCTACCTCACCCTGCTACGACCGAAGATCATCAAGGTCGACCGCTCGTTCGTCAACCCAAGGGTTGAACGCTCCCGTAACGACGTACTGCTAGAAGCCATCATCTCGCTCGGCCACAAGCTCGACATGACGGTGTTGGCCGAAGGCGTTGAGACCTTAGCGAAGCTCGAGCAGCTTCGCAGGTTCAACTGCGAGCTGGCGCAGGGCTTCCTCTGGTCGCCCGCCGTTCCGTACGGGGAAGTCGTCGCGCTCCTTCAACCGCGACGACCGCTCAGTGTTCGCCCGGTCGCGTCGACCAGTGAGGCGTAGGCGACCTTTAGCTCTCTCGGCACCCGTCGGACGCAATCAGGGCGTCTACTACAATTTGTTAAAGCAGTACGGGGTGTGCCGGGAAGACTGGTCGGCGAGGGGAGATCGTCGATGATCAGCACGTACGCCTACGTTCACGCGTCCCGTGGCACGGCAGGAGCGACGACGCGACCCGACGGGAGCGCTTGATGGCAGTAACCCGCAAGCGCCTGCCGAGTTGGCGTTGGGAAGCCCTACGCACGACGTTCTGGTTCGTGCCGACGGTGCTCATCCTCGTCGCTGCGGTCATCTTTGTGGCGTCCTTCGCCATCGACGTCGCCACGTACTACCACCACATCCAACTTCCCTTCTGGTTGCGAATTGGCTCAGCCAGCGCGGGCCGCGACGTCCTCATCGCCATCGCGGCCGCCATCATCACCACCGTTGGCGTGGTCTTTTCCATCACCATCCTCGCCCTCACACTCGCGTCCCAGCAGTTCGGCCCTCGGATGATGCGCAACTTCGTGCGCGACTTCGGCAATCAGTTCACACTCGGCACGTTCGTCGCCTCGTTTGTCTACTCCGTGCTGGCGCTTGGTTCCATCTCGAGCTATCCGCACCCCGACTTCGTG
The DNA here is from genome assembly GCA_963724865.1 of uncultured Acidimicrobiaceae bacterium. GTDB lineage: Bacteria > Actinomycetota > Acidimicrobiia > Acidimicrobiales > RAAP-2 > RAAP-2. The sequence continues at coordinate 351,300 of CAVRWO010000020.1, forward strand.
CCACGTCTGTGCATCGCCGTTGCCGAACTCCTGCTTCTGCTTGACCTCGCGGTCCTTATCTACTTCATCAATCACATCGCCGGATCGATTCAGCTGCCCGCGGTCATCGCCGGCATCGCTCATGATCTGGACGTCGCCATCGACAAGGAGTTCCCCGAGCAGGATGACACGAGGGATCAGGCCGCGGTTATCAGCGCGCGGGATCTGCGCGTGCGACTCCAGCAGCCCGACGAACTACTTGACGCGCTCGAACGCCGCGGCGGGGTCGTTCTCGCGGCGAAAAGCGGCTACCTCCAGTTCGTCGGTTACTCGCAGCTCACGAAGATCGCCCGACTCCTCGACGCGACGATTCGTCTCGACTACCGCCCTGGTCATTTCATCGTCGCGGGCCAACCCATTGCGAAGGTCTTTCCTCAGGGCGCCGCGAAGCAGGTCGAAGACGCCCTTGCCAAATCACACGTGACGGGCCCCCACCGAACCCTCATGCAGGACCCCGTCTTTGCCATCGATCAGATAGTCGAGATAGCGATACGGGCCCTCTCCCCCGCCGTCAACGACACCTTCACGGCCCTCACCTGCCTCGACTGGCTATCCGAGGGTCTCTGTCGACTCTCCCAGCGCGAGCTGACGCACGACATCTATCGCGACGAAGAGGGTCGTATCCGACTCATCGGCGCGGGTTGGTCCTACGAGCGGATCATCAGTCGGGCCCTTGACAAGATTCGCCAAGCTGCGGTGGGCATGCCCGCCGTCGCCATTCGCATGCTCGACACCATCTCGGTCGTCGCCAATGCGACCACTTCGCAGCTTCAACGCGAGGTACTGGTCAATCAAGTTCAGATGATCATGCGCAGCGCCGACGCGTCCGTCCGCGAGATCAACGACCTCGAGGACATCAAGGCTCGATTTGATCGCACGATAGCTCGACTGACCCCCGAACTTGATTCGTAACCTCGCAGATTCATTGACGAACTCCCGATGGAGAGGGTGACTCGACAAACAAAAGCCCCGCCCTCCCGGTTCGAGAAGGCGGGGCTTTTGACGTTCGTATTCGACTGTTAGTGCATCAACTCCGGGTCGCTCATCACAACCACCGTGCCGATGTACTGGTCGATCTCCTCTTCGGGAAGTCGGGTACTGAGCGCCCAGTAGTAGATGATGAGACTGAACACCACGATCACGCCGATGTCCCACCAGAGCGGTAAGCGGCCATCGCCGCCAAGCCATACGCCGCTGAACGGGCCTACGCCGGCGATGATGGGACCGGGGCTAAATGTTCCGAAGTACGAGATGGCACCGAGCCCGATGAAGTACGCGAAGATCCACGGCGCGGCGCCCCAGTCGATCTTTGGCTGGTTCTTGTTCAAGCCCGCCATACGCGACACGATCATGATGACGTAGCCGACAAGCAGCGCGAGCATGAGCGTTGAGTACGTCTCCCAACCGGCCCAATACACAACAAGAGTTGCGCACACAAACGCCGCGGGTATCAGGACTTTGCCGTACGGCACCGTGTACTTCTTCGCGATGTCCGGCTTGGCCTTGCGCAACGCGCCCAGCGCCAGCGGAGCGCTCGCATACATCAGCACGGACGCTCCCGTCACGATGTCCACCAGGCTGCTCCAGCTCGGGAACGGCAGCAAGAAGATGAGTCCAATGACCGCCGACACGATCACCGCAAACGCGGGAATCTTGAACCGGTTGGTCTTCTCAAAGGCGTCGGGGACGTACCCGTTCTTCGACAACCCGAAGCTGATGCGCGACGCAGAGGTGAGATAGATCAATCCCGTACCGGCCGGAGAGATGACCGCGTCAATTCGCAGAATGTACGCCAGCCACGTGAGCCCAGCGAGCTTCGCGACGGTGTAGAAAGGCGCCGCTGAGAGGCCCGCGTACGAGCCGAGGTCTGTCCACGAGTGGTAGTGAACGAGCACACTCGGGTTCAACGCGGCAATGAAAGCCAGTTGCGCCAGAATGTAAATCGCGGCTCCAACAAGGATCGCGCTGATCACCGCACGAGGCAGGTCGCGCTGAGGGTTGCGTGCCTCGCCGCCGAGTTGGACCGCCTGCTCAAAGCCCAGCAGCGAGAACACGATGCCCGCGCCAGGAATGGCGTCGAGAATGGCGTGAGCACCTCCGTCCTTGCCCGCCACAAAGAAGCCACCGCCGGCACTGAAGTTGTGCCCATGGAAGTGGAAGGCGCAGAACACGATGACCGCGAGGATTGGAACGAGCACCTTCCACGTCGTGATGCCATTGTTCGAGTTGGCGAGCCACCGAACACCAATGAGGTTGACGAGGACGAACACCACCATCAATCCCACGGCTACCGCAATGCCGGCGCCCGAGAGCGTTCCGTTGATCGCAGGAGCGACGGGCGGCTTGTACCAGGAGTTAGCCCATGACACGGTCGAGAAGTACTGGATCGTAGCCAACACCTCGATCGGAGCGACCGACGCGGCCTGGAGGTAGGCGAACCACCCGAACGAAGCGCCCGCGAAGCTGCCGTAGGCGTAGTGCGGATATCGGCTGGTGCCACCGGTCACGGCGAACATCCCACCGAGCTCGGCGTGTACCAGCGCCAAGATGATGATGATGACCGTGGCGATGCCCCACGAGATCAATGCCGATGGACCGGCTAGCTCCGTCGCGATGAGTCCCGCGAACAACCATCCTGAACCGATAATCGAACCCTCGGACGCCCAAAAGAGCCCCCATAGACCGACGTCGCGTTTCAAGTCCGATTCAACGACTGCCTTGTTTCCCTCCATACGGCCCCCCCTGAGGATAGAAATCTGTTGGTGCGGACAATAGTGCGCATTCCCGGCGCGAACATGGAAAAGGGTGTCTTCGCGAGATAAAAAAAATTACTGCCAAGTATCTGTTCGAGAAGAAGTCCACTGAGCTCGCGCGAGAGATATGGTGAAAACGCGCACCACCGCGCATTCGTTTTGTTTCCGGAATAATTGCGTTAGACCGATGTCTCGCGTCGATGATTTTGTCTCGCACGTGAGCGATAGAAATCTGTGGCGCTTCTCAGCAAACAGGTTGCTCGTCGCGTCGATTACAGCTTGAAGCCACCTTCGGGGGTGTCGGCATCGGGCGCCGCGGGCGGTGCCGTGTCGCTCGTCGAAGACGGAGGTGCCATCGTGTCGTCGTCAGCGTCGCTCGCTGCGATAGGACCGTGCTCGGCTTCGAACGCCTTCAGTTCCGCCACGAGCTTGTCAACGTCGCCGCTGCTGTCGGCGCCCGCCGTCCCAGAACGTTGTGCGTAGACCGCCGCGCCGAGCTGGCGCAAGATGGCGTCCGCCTTGCGACGCGCCTGCGCGTCTTCGATCTTCGCCTGACCCGCCTTCCCCGCTTCTTGAGCCTTCTGTGCCAGCTGGGACGCTTGCTCTTTCACCTTGTCAAATAGCGCCATCTCTCTTCCTTTCTTAGAACCGTCCGAGCATGCCGGTCTTCGACGCGCTCTGATCTTGCTTGTCCTCATCTTCGTACTCTTTGTGCAGCGTGGACTGCAAGATCACCGGCCCGTCGCCGGTGAGCGAGATGAGATTCATGCCCGACCCGCCGAAGACGGCCGTCATCGCGGTCTGGGCGTTGAAGGCACCCACGCGCTCGACGTTGAAGTTCACGGCATCCGAAAAGGCGACCAGTGCGCCACCGTGCACCTGCAGCTTGCCGCCGTAGTCCTTGGGATTGAGCTCGATCAGGCTTCCCCCGCCCGCCAACACGACGGTGCCGGTGCCGGTGAAGTTCTCGAAGATGTAGCCGTCCTTCGCCCGGTAGCCGAGCGCGAGTCCCGCGAAGTTGATGTCGTAGTTGACAGTGGACTCGGCGCATACGAACGCCCGGCTCTCTGCCGTCCATCCCGAGGAACCGTCGAGCTCGATGACCTTGACCTGACCCGGTTGATCGCCGGAAAAGCCCACGAGCCCCGAGCCACCCGCCGGCGTGAACCACTGAAACGCGAGGCTCTGGCCCGACAGGGCGCGCTTGGCGACTTCGGTGGCGGTCGCCAAGGCTGCCTTCAAGAAGCTGCCACTCCCCTGCTGGGAGGCCTGATGCGCTTGATCAGCTTTGCCCCCGGGGGTCGTGAGACGGGTCTCCAAGGCGACGTTCGTCGTCTTCCATCGAAACTTGCTCGCGTCCGCGAACATCGTCTGTCCGTCATCGAGCTGACAGGTGATGATCTGGGCAAACTCACCAGTTACCTTGCACGTCACGGTCATAGGCCACCTCGACTCGCAGACTAGCCGTGGCACGAAGCGACATCAAACGAAATGTACGGTTCGAACGCTCACTCCAGCGTCGCCGCGTCGAAGGCGACGGCCGCGTCGTTGAGCGAGACGGCTGCCTGGGGATGCACCGACTGATGACTCGACTTCACCAGACGCACGACGGTCCCCCACGCGGCAAAGCCCACGGCGTGGGAGGCGAACCGCATGGGACCCTCGACGATCTTCACCTCGACGACGCCAGTCCCCTTCATGGCGAGCGCCGATTCCTGCATGCGCTGCATCGCCGCCTCACGCGCCGAGTACATGGCGGCGGTGTAGTTCTTCAGCTCGATGTTCTGGGACTGCTGCTGGACGACCGCACCCATGGTGCGCCGCGGGGCGTAGACGAAGCTCGCGCCCGTCGCAAGCCCAAGGGGCTCCCACCCGGAGAGCATCAGCAAGGTGAAGTCCCGGCCGGAGAGGTCGGTGATGAAGACCTCATTCGCGTCAACCTTCTTCGCGCCCACCGGACGTACGGCAGTGCCCGTGAGCGACACCTCGATGTGTGTTGAGTAGACAAAGCGATCGATGTGCATGCCGACGACGCCGTGGCCACCCGCGTTGGCCGCCTCTTGGTGGATGCGATGGATGGCGTGAGCGAACGCTTGGTTGTGGGCGTCAGACGCGCCGACGATCTCGCCCTGTCCCCAGTTCCACATACCCGCGGGCGCCGAGTACAGCGACACCCCATTCACGAGTTCGACCGGCTCCCAGCCAATCGAGTGGAGGTTCAGCTCCTCATCGATCGTGAGGTCTGAGGTCAACTGACCGGACGTCGAGGCTGGCGCGGTGCCCGTTGAGAGCAGGGCCGCGCGTACGTCGGCCTTTAAGTCGATGGACTTGTCGCTCACGAGAGGCGCACCGTTGGCTGGGGAATGGAGAGGGCTTCGAAGTCCTTGAAGCGTCGTATGCGATTGCCGCGCAGCAGCGCCTGCACCTCGTAGTCGCCGTGTTCAAACTCTCGCTCGCGCACGGTGAGCGCGGCGCCGTGGAGGGCATCGCCGTGCAGCTGATTGCGCGCGTAACTGAGCGCCGTCGATCGAACGTAGGTCTGTGCGCGGACCAGCTGGTCGATCTCCATCGAGTTCGGGTTTCCCCACATCCCACCGCTGCCGCCCATCAGATACTCGGTGATGCAGTACGCCCACACGCGCAGCGAACTGATCGCACCAACGATGGACACGGGCGCGTAGCCCGCCTCAAAGATCTTGGCCAGACGCTGTCCAGCCAGGTATGTCGTCCAGGGTGGCGTCGATGGCGCGGGTGCGTCTTCGAGCTTGACCGCAGTGCCACGCAGGTGAAACTCGATGATGCCTGCTTCGCTCATCGCACTCTCGGTGTCGATGACGCCGACGATCCCGTGCGCGCCGGTCTGTTGAGCCTCTTCAAGCATTCGCGAGTAGGCCGAGGTAAAACCCTCGTTCCAGCCGTTCTCGACCCAGGTCTCTTCGTAGTTCTGGCCCCAGGCCCGGTGCTCGTTGGAGATGAACCCGTGGGGACACTGGTAGTTCTGGACGTACCCACCCTGGTTGCCGCCGCCGTAGGGCGAGAGCCCTCTTCGCATGAGTCCTCCGCCGAAGTTACTCGACTGCATCGCGCAGAACCCCTGCACGAGGCCCACCGGCTCGAGACCCATCTCGAGACACGCCGCGAAGTCGTTGACGCTCAGACCCGAGGAGAAGGCGCCTTCGTGGAGACGTCGCTCCGCCGCTTCAGGAAGGTCGCTCGGGCCGCTCACTAGTTATCGAGCGAGATGATCGTGATGGGCTTAGTCAGCGTGATGTCATCGGCGCTCTTGGTGACGGCAGTCCCGAGGGCGAGGAACTCAATGGTGTGCGAACCCCACTGGTGCGACTTCTCTTCGAGTCGCACACCAACGATCCCCGACGCACCGAGCTGGTTGGCTTCGTCTTGCATTCGCGTCATCGCGAGCTCGCGGGCCTCGTAGAGGGCCTGGGTGAAGTTTGGCAGCTCGACGTTCTGGCCCGTTGAGCTGAGTGTCTGGCCGATCCCGCGGTGGGCGATGTGGTACACACACGTCCCCATCACCAGCCCCTGGGGCGAGTACCCGGTTTGGGACAGTGTCCAGAAGTCTTGACCGGAGAGGTCCGACGTGAACGGCTTGCCGAGCTTGTTGCGGCGCGACACGCCGTCTTCGGCCTTGACAGCAGTGCCCACGGCGATGAACTCCGCGGCGTCCTTGCCCCACTCGTAGTAGTTGACGTCGAGTCGCACGCCGACGACCCCGTCGGCGCCCAACTCCGCGGCCTCTTCTTCCATGCGCGTCATCGCGAGCTCGCGCGCGTTGTACATCGCTTCAGTGAGCTTGGTTAGCTCCTGGCTTTGGCTCCACTTACGCGCCTGGATGCCGGTGTGGTAGATCGACGAGCCCATGACGAAGCCGACCGGATGGAAGCCCACCTCCTTGATGAGCAGGAACTCATTGACCGAAAGGTCAGACGTGAACAGTCCGTGCTCGAGCTCTTCGAGACGATGCTCCGTTGCTTCGGGTAAATCGCTGGTTACGTCGCTCACTAGTGTCCTCCGATGACAATGTTTTCCAGGGCTTGGCGAGCGGACTCGCTGTGGGTGGCTTCTGCCTTGAGGGCCTCGAGGAGCTTCAGGATCCACTGATCGATGTCGACCGTCTCGTTGCGAATCCGTATGCCGCCCGAGACGTGGCCCACGGAGCAGCGCAGCACCGGCCCATCGATGGTCGCCTCGAATTGATTGCCGTCAAGGGCGATCTGCAACGACGAGATGGCGTCTGACTTGTGGAACTTTCCACCCGATCGCTGGACGTGGAGTCGCTCGCCCAGGGTGTCAGAAAGCTCGTCACAGAGCGCCTTCAGCAGAGCGTGCACGTCGCCACTGTTCGAACGAAGCGTCGCTGCCGCGAGGCTCAGATCGTAGGAAGCATCGTCAGCGGTCATTGGTGCTCACCTTACTTGGGGGTGCCGCGGTTGTTCCCTAGCCCCGAGCGTGCCCGCGAAAGATCGCTATGGGATTACGACGTCGCTGGCGCGGGCACCAACTCGGCGAGGTTTGTGACGACGACGTTGGCCCCGTGCGCGTGGAGCTGGTCGGCGTAGTCGTGGGCGTCGCCGTGGTCGTGATTGTCGACGCCGACCACGAGCCCGAAGTGGCCGGCCTTGCCCGCCTCGACGCCCGCCAGCGCGTCTTCGATCACGACCGCCTGCGGGGGTTCGGCATCGAGCATCTTCGCTGCCGCGAGGTAGCTGTCAGGAGCGGGCTTTCCTGCGAGGTGCAGGTCCTTTACGGTGTGCCCGTCAACCCGCGCGTCAAAAAGGTCGACGATGCCTGCTGCCGTGAGCGCCGCGACGGTATTCTCGCTCGCCGAGACCACGGCGACCTTGACGCCGTGAGTGCGCAAGTACTTGACCAGCGTGACCGCGCCGTCATAGACCTTGACGCCTTGGTCCTTCATGACCTTGAGGACCAGCGCGTTCTTCGCGTTGCCCACCCCACAGACGGTGCGCGCGGTCGGCGGGTCGTTGTCGTTGCCTTCGGGGAGCGTGATGCCCCTCGCCGCGAGGAAGTTGCGTACGCCGTCTTCGCGAGGTTCGCCGTCGACGTACTTCTCGTAGTCCGCTTCGGCGTCGAAAGGCGCGTAGGTCTTGCCCGTGCGCTTTCCCTCTTCGAGGAGGAAGGCGTCGAACGCTTGCTTCCAGGCAGCCGCGTGCACGAGGGCCGTCTGGGTCAGCACCCCGTCCATGTCGAACAGCCACGCCTTGTACGCCGTGGGGTCAACCGCAGCGGGACTGATCACGTTCGGTTGGTCGCTCGTCACTTCACCTCTCCTCGTTGGGCGTCGGCGAGACGACGTAACGGTGCACGTCCAAAGGGCTGGCTCGGCGCTTCCATCGGGCTCTTCACCGGGCACTTGGCTGTGCTCGACACGGGCGTGCCGACCTTCAGCGTGAGCTCCTCGGTGACGTGCTTGATCGTCAGGCCATCGCCCTGCATCAGTTCGTACGTCGTCGAGTCCGGCGTCACGACGACCCTCAGATGATTGCCTCGGAACATCAGATTGAAGGCGAGCCGGCTAATGCCGTCGGGCAGCTGCGGAGAGAAGCTCATGGAAGCGTCCGTAGAACGCATGCCGGCGAGTCCGGCGACCAGCGCGATCCACGCCCCGGCGAGCGAGGCCATGTGCAGCCCGTCACGGGTGTTGTGCTCCAAGTCATCGAGATCCATCAGCGCGGCTTCGGCCAGGTAGTCATAGGCAAGCGCCAGGTGGCCAACTTCGGCCGCCATGACCGACTGCACGCACGCCGACAGCGAGGAGTCGCGCACCGTCAGGCGTTCGTAGTAGTTGAAGTTCGCGAGCTTCTCCGCCTCCGTGAAGGCGTCACCACACAGGTACATCGCGAGCACGAGGTCGGCCTGCTTGACGACCTGCTTGCGGTAGAGATCGAAGTAGGGAAAGTGCAGCAGCATGGGATACTCGTCTTCGCTCGTCGTGTCGAAGCTCCACACTTGATGCGAGGTATAACGCTCGGCCTGCTCGTGCACGCCCAGCTTTTCGTCGTACGGGATCGTCATGGCGTCAGCGGCTGCTCGCCACTCCGCGATCTCCTCGGCGCTCACCGAGAGCGCGCTCGCTGCTTCGCGCTGGCGCTCGGCGGAGTCGGCGGCAGCGCGCAGGTTTTGGCGAACCATGAGATTCGTGTAGATGTTGTTGTCGGCGATGGCGCTGTACTCGTCGGGCCCGGTCACGCCATCGATGCGAAATCTGCCCGTCATATCAAAGTGACCCAGTGAGGTAAAGAGCCGCGCCGTCTCCACCAGGATCTCGCACCCGAAGTCGCGTTCGAAGGTCTTGTCGCCGGTGGCGAGCAGATACGCCACGACGGCGTGGGCGACGTCGGCACCAACGTGAAAGGCGCCGGTGCCCGCCGGCCAGTAGGCCGAGCACTCGGCGCCGGCGATGGTGCGCCACGGAAACGCTGCTCCCTTAAAGCCGAGTTGGTTGGCCCGTTCGCGCGCGAGGGTCAGCGTGCTGTGCCGCCAGGTGAGCGCATGGCGAACCGCCTCGGGCACGGTGTACTTGAGCACAGGCAATACGAAGATCTCGCTGTCCCAGAATGAGTGTCCGTCGTAGCCAGTACCCGTGAGGCCCTTTGCAGGAATGGCCCGCAACTCGTTGCGAGCGCCCGCCTGGAGCACGTGAAACAGCGAGAAGCGAACCGCCTGCTGGATCTCGGCATCGCCCTCGAACTCGACGTCCGCGCGGCGCCAAAAGTCGTCCAAGTAGTCGTGCTGCTCCTTGCAGAGTCCCTCCCACCCGTCCGCGCGAGCGGCAACGAGCGCCGCGTTGGTCTGGTCTCGCAGCGCCTCCTTGGAGCGCTGGCCTGACCAGCCGTACGCCACGTACTTGATGACCGTGAGTCGCTCGCCCGGCTCGAGGGCGGCGGTCGCTGTCACACGAGCAATGTCGGCAAAGCTCTCCGACGCCATGACGACATTTCGGGGGCCGCTCACCTCGTGATCCATTGCAGAGGACATCGTGAGGTTGCTGTAGCTCGTCTCGTGCACGAGTATCGCCCGCTGGTCGAAGTTCTCGAACTCCAGCGAGCGCCAGGTGTCATCCAGGACGGCCGCGGCACGCGGGTCAAAGTGAGGCGGCGGTGGCGACGTCTCATTCGCAACCAGTTCGGACTGGACGACGACCCGCACGGCGTCGACCGCTTCGACCTCGTACTTGATGGCGGCGACCGCGCGCTGCGTGAACGAGACGACGCGTGTGGATGAGACCTTCACGCGCTTGCCCGTGGGTGTCGACCAGTCGGCGTGACGCTCGAGGAGCCCGGTACGAAAATCGAGGATCCGCTCGTGATCGTGCAGGGTGCCGTAGCGGATGTCGAAGGGCTCGTCGTCAACGAGAAGGCGAACGATCTTGCCATCGGTCACGTTGACGACGACTTCGTCTTGCTCGGGGTAGCCGTAGCCGCCCTCGGCATAAGGAAGTGGTCGCAGATCGTAGACGCCGTTCAGGTACGAACCGAGCAGACCGTGCGGCTCGCCCTCATCCAAGTTGCCGCGCCAGCCAATGTGGCCGTTCGCGAGCGTGAAGAGCGACTCACTCTGAGCGAGCACCTCGGGGTCAAACTGGCGTTCGCGCAGACGCCACGGCTCGACGTCGAAAAAGGGATGCTGTATCACAACCGTGCTCCCGACGTGATGGCCATGTTTCTCCTATCGCTCGGCATCTCGCCGGTTCTCATCAAATCGCTTGGGCGAGACGACGGGACGTGGCGCACGGCTCCGTCCGTCGAACCGGCCGTAGCCGGAGTGTATCCCCCACCTTCCGCGGCTACTCGGCGGTCAGTACACACTCCTCGAACCGCCAGCACGTGCGCACGAGCACTTGTGGGATCGCCGCGACGACGTCACTCGACGAGGGCGCGTAAGGACACGGCGAACTCCGGTCGAAGGTAGGCACCACGAATCACGGCCCACGCGCGGATGCGAAAATCGTCGAGCCCGGCGGCGACAAATGACCCAATCCGGTGTTCGGTCTGCTCGCGATTGGTCATGTCGTTATCCATGGGGTTCCAAAGAAACGACGCGACGTCATACTCTCGGTCTGAAAGATAGGGCTTTGGATCGATGACAACGTAACGCGAGCCGTCGCGCAGGATGTTGTGGTGGTGATAGTCGCCGTGTACGAGCCACGATCCGCCTCCTCCTATCTCATCGTGCAGCGTTCGAGCAAGGTCGACGAGCGAGCTCCCTCTCATCTCTGCGTCGCCGAGCCAGTGTTCGACCTCGGGATCGACGGGACGAAACGGGGTTCCCGCGCGGCGCCAGAGGCGCCCCGCGACCTCCACGGCGACGCGCGTCGCAGCACCTTCGTCGAGCTTGCCTATGTCCGTACCGGGAACGGCGCGCTCTTCGAGCAACGTCCGTCCCTCGCGTCGCACCACGCGAACGGCGACGTCGCTCCCCCAGCGTTCAAGTGCGTCGCCCTCATCGAGCGACTCGTCATCAACCTCTGCGGGCGCTTTGATCACGTAGTGCTCGCCCGCGGGCGCAACGAAGGACGCAAACGCGATAGGAAAGGGCTCTCCGAGTGCGACACCCCACTGGCGAGCGCACCGTTCAGCGCGCACTCGAGCCGCCCGAAGCTCGAGCGCGAGCGCCGAGGAAGGTTCCACCGAGTCAGCCTCAGGCGAGTTCGACAACGCGATCGTCCTGCGGCCCCGTGGGCCACTGGCTCGGTTCGTGACCGAAGATGAGCCGAGCTCCCTCGGCCTCGAGGTCGCGCAGCCATGAGAACACCGAGAGCTGTGCGCGACCGTCGAACGGTTCGGGCGGCAAGGTGGACGTATCGAGTGACTCGCGCGTGTAACACGAGTCACCGCAGAGCACGAGTGTTGCTCCGTCGTCGCTCAGGATGCGAAGCGACTGGTGCCCGGGCGTATGTCCAGCCGTCGGCGTGACGACGACTCTTCCGTCGTTGAAGATGTCCCACTCCCCATCGAGGAGCTGGCGAGGTCGTGCGGGGTCGACGTCAGCCGGCATGTAGATTGCGCCATCGAGGTCTGCGACCGCAGCCAGCCACTCGGCGCGCTGGACCACCATGTCCGCGTCGGGCAAGAGCACGCTGCCGCCCACGTGGTCGAAGTGCATGTGGCTGAGCACGAGGTACTCGACGTCGCTCGGTTCGACGCCGCACGACGCCAGTCGGGCGTCGAGCGCTGCTCCCGCGGGCAAGAAGCAGCCGAAGTATGCTGACAGCTCTTCAGATCGCTCGGAGCGGTGGTCGGCCAAGTCCGGGTGCAACCCCGCGTCAAAGACCACGAGGGAGCCAGCGTGCTCGATCAGGTACGACGGTACGGGCGCGCGCGTTCGTCCTGGTGCGCCTTCGATCAGTCCCGAGGTATCCATCTCCAACCAACCGCAACAGAACCCCCGCACGCGCATACCTAGTTTTATCGCCTGTGAAGAAATTTTGACGACTTCCTCGCCGCTATTAAGACCGTTTTTATTGCCTCGCCATTTGAATGGATATGGGGGAAGTTACCGAGGAGGCTCCATGACCGACGAATCCGTTTTCCGCTCCCTCACGACAGTGATGGAAACTCCGACTGCCCACCGTGACACCGTTTTCGCGCCGTGGTGGGCCAGTTTGGCCGCGCGACTCTTGGCGCCATCGCTCGATACGAGACTGGCGAATGGGACGCATCCCGCAGAGAGCCCGGTGCTGGCGGCGCGCGCCCAACAGCTGGCGGCCGTTAGCTATCGCCGCAGCCTCGCCGACTCGTGGCTCGACCTGCTCATCGAGGCTCGCCGTCAGCGCTCGCTCTTTGACGCCTCCGTCCCACTTGTTCGCAAGCACGTCTTTGACGCAGACGCACAGATCCACTCACTCGCCAACGCACTCCTTGGACCACTGCCAACGGTCCGCGGTCTCGCCATGTCGGTCGCGATGCTGCGCGACGGTTCAGGCCCCCTCTTTAATCTGAACAGCGCCGCAACGCTGAGCGACTCCATTGAAACGGCCGTCGCCGAGCTCAATCCGCTCTCGATGCTGTCCGGCAACTAGGAGCGTCTGCCCCGGCGATGAGATCCGCACCACGGGTGAGACTTGTCTGAGGCCACGACAAAATCACCGCACTGGACTCCGGATTACGGTTGCGCTCAATATTGGGGCCTCCGTGTAGAAGAATCGGAGGTATCAGATGTCGTGTCACGCCCCCGAGTGGACCTAGCAGGGTCGAATAGTGTCTCGCCGGATCTGGTTTTTGGCCATCGTCCTCACCGTGTTGTTCATGGTGGTCGCGGGACAGTCCCTCTGGGTGCAGTGGTTCCACGCGTCGGCGCTCAATGCCTCCTCGCTCAATCCGCGCAACAACGTTGCCAACAACGTAGATCCGCGAGGTGAGATCTTGGCTGCGAACGGCACCGTCCTGGCCGAGTCTGTGCCGACAGGAAACTCCCAGAACCCCTACCGGAGCGTCTACCCCGAGGGTGCACTGTTCGCCGGCGTCGTGGGCTGGACATCCTCCGTGTACGGCGAGTGGGCGCTCGAGGCCCAGTACAACAACTATCTCGAGGCGCACAGTCAGCCCGCCCAGAGCCTCGAGCAGGTGCTGGCCCCCACCGAGGGCGAAGACTCAGTGACCCTCACTCTCCAGCCCGCCCTCCAGCGGCTGGCCCAAGCAGAGCTCATGGGTCGCGACGGGTCGGTCGTAGCGATCGCACCGAGCACGGGGGCCATCCTCGCGCTCTACTCCAACCCGACGTACAACCCAGCGCCGTTCTCGTCATCGATTCAGGCCGTCCAAGAGGCGGCGTGGAAGAAGGACAACATCAAAGACGCCCACGGGTATCCGCCGCTTGGACTCGTCGCGACCCAGCAGACGATCTTTCCCGGTTCGACGTTCAAGGTCATCACGACGGCGGGCATCGCCGCCTACAAGCCCTCGCTCTTCACGACCATCGACTACCCCCCGATGGTGTTCACGAAGCTGCCCGACACCGACAAGCTGCTCTACAACGACGGCGACTCCTCGTGCGGGGGAACCATTGCCGAGATGCTGCCCGCCTCGTGTGACCCGGGCTACGCGTTGCTGGGCCTCGCCCTCGGCGCCCAGGATCTCACCGCAGAAGCGCACGCCTTCGGCTACGACCAGATACCACCACTCGACCTACCCGGCGTGGTCGCGTCGTACTTTCCGACGGAGTCCTACCTCGCAGCCAACCCGCCCTACCTGGCGTACTCCGCAATCGGCCAGGAGGACGTGAGCTCGACGGCGCTGCAGAACGCGCTCGTCGCAGCGGGCGTGGCGAATGGCGGCACGATCATGACCCCGCACCTCTTGTCCTACGTCACGAGTCCCGACGGCACGATCATTGATCGCTTCAAGCCCTCCATCTGGAAGCAACCCCTCACCGCATCCCAGGCAGCGATGGTCGTGCCGCTCATGCATGACGTGGTCACCGAGGGCACCGCTGCTGGCGTCGGATTCCTGCCACAAGACGACGTCGCGGCGAAGACCGGCACCGCCCAGGTTGGCAGCATCTTGACCAACGACACCGACGACTGGATGATCGCCTTCGCGCCCGCGAGCGATCCGACCATTGCCCTCGCCGTCAGCGTCCCCTATCAGGCCTACAACGTGACCGGCGCCATCATCGCGGGACCGATCATGAAGTGCATGATCGAAGCAGCGTTGGCGATGCAGGCGGGTCAACCCATCACCGGCACGTCGACGACGTGCCCAACCCCGCCGGGTGACACGACGACGACGCACGGCTGACGATTCACATCTGTTTGTACGACTTCTCTCAGTCGTCCGACAGCCTCTTCACATCGTTCTCACACTTCTCCTACGTAGCCTGAAGGTGTTCTTGTGAAGGGAGAACCGATGGGAATCATGAAACTGCGTACATTGGCGGCGCTCACGGTCGTGACCGCACTTGGAGTAAGCGTGCCGGCTGTCGCGGCGTACGGTGACTCGAAGACCTCTACGACCACGGTGTCCGCCTCAACGAGCGCGTCAGTGTCGGCATGGAAAGCGTTCCACGCGCAGTGGAAGGCGTACGTGTACGGCTTGAAGTCGATCAACGCCACGTACCGCGCGGCGAGGGCGACCGCGCTGGCCACGCTCGACGAGGCTCTCTCAACGTCGACGACACCCGCCGAGCGCCAAGCAGCGCGCGCGGCGTACCTCGTCTCCATTGAGGCCGCACTCAACGCGCGCGTCGCGGCGATCACGGCCGCGGGCGACCCGCCCGCTCCGCCCGCTGGCTACAACGGCACGGCGTACGTGCTTGGCATTCAAGCCGCCAACGTGGCATATCGCGCTTCGGTGACGAGCGCGCAGAGCGCCCTTGCTGCTGCGCTCGCCGCTGCGACGACGCCTTGGCAGCGTGAGCAAGCGCGTCTGGCGTACCAAGCGGCGGTCGGTAACGCGATCGTCGTGCGCGCCAACGCGCTGGAAGCTCTCGGACCGCCCCCGACCGATCCGGGACAGCCTTCGTCATAAGGCGACTCGTCAATCAAAAAGGGGCGTCCCTCGCGGGCGCCCCTTTTTGCACAGCACGGTCGGTCCTAGTCTTTGTCCATGACGTTGGACGCGAAGGTTCTCACCGTGTCGGACTCGGTCGCAGCGGGAACCCGCGACGACCGCTCCGGCGAGGTGCTCGTCGAGCTGCTCGGTGCACGCGGGTTTCGAGTTGTCGAGCGCTCGACGATCGCTGATGGCGCGAGCAACGTGGCGGGAGCGCTCTTGAAACTGAGCGCCGGATTTCACGGACTCATCGTCACTACCGGCGGCACCGGCTTCTCGCCGACCGACCAGACCCCCGAGGGGACGAGTCGGGTACTCGAACGCCTCGCGCCAGGTCTCAGCGAGGCGATGCGCGCTGTCAACCCGCTCGGTCGCCTCTCCCGTGGCGTCGCGGGTACGCTCGGTGAGACCCTCGTCCTCAACCTGCCCGGCTCGCCAAGTGGCGCCCGGGAGAACTTCGAGGCCGTGAGCGACGTGCTCGAGCACATCCTTTATCTCTTAGGTGGCGGACACCCGCACTAGAGGTATTTAGCGCTCCGAGGAGCCGCTCGCGCCCGAGACCATTTCGAAGGCGGTCCACATCGCCGCGTATCGCCCATCGAGCTCGACGAGCTCATCGTGTGATCCGACTTCGGCGATCTGGCCCTGGTGCAAGACGACGATGCGGTGAGCTGACCTCGCCGTCTGCAATCGGTGGGCGATGATGATCGTGGTACGGCCGCGCGACACCTCCTGCATCGCCGCCGACACGCGCGCCTCAGTTGACAGGTCGAGGTTCGACGTCGCCTCGTCGAGCAGCAAGATGGCGGGATCAACGAGCTCTGCTCGCGCCAAGGCAATGAGCTGACGCTGGCCCGAGGAGAGCGACCGTCCTCGCTCGGTCAATACGTGGTGATAGCCCCCCACGAGCTCCGCGATGAAGTCGTGCGCGCCGACCGCGCGGGCGGCTTGTTCCACGCGCGCGTCGTCCGCGTCGGGGCGCCCGTAGGCGATGTTGTCGCGAACCGACCCCGAAAAGAGGAACGCCTCTTGGGGCACGTAGCCGAGCTGGCGGCGAAACGAGTCCAGATCGAGCGAGCGAAGGTCGTGACCGTCGATGCGAACACTCCCCTCATCGGGATCGTAGAAGCGTGCGAGGAGCTTCATCACGGTCGACTTGCCCGCACCGGTCTCGCCGACCAATGCGACCGTCTCGCCGGGCTCGACGTGGAGGTCGATGCCGCGCAAGGCCTCGGGCGGACGGCGCAACTCGGCGTCCGGCGAGATGAGCAGTCGCGCGTCAGCGGGGCCACGCCGGCGCTTCCCTGCGACCTCGGGGCGTCGCTGCAGCGTCGGATAGGAGAAGTGAACATCAGAGAGAACGATTTCGCCGTGAGGTCGACCAACCTCTTGCGGATGTACGGGTTCGGGAGTGCGTGTTTCGAGCTGCATCAAGTCGGAGATTCGATTGACCGAGACTCGCGTCTGCTGCCACGAGTCAAAGACCTGGGACAGGCTCTGAATCGGGGAGAAGAACATGTCGATGTAGAGCACGAAGGCAATCAGCGCGCCGGTCGTGAGGTGTCCCGCCGTGACGAGTCCCGCCCCCACGCCGAGCACGATGATGTCGTCGATGCCCGAGAGGAACTGGATGAACGGAAAGTACGTCGCGACGAGCCGTTGCGCCTGGACGCGCGTGTCGAGGTAGTCCCCGTTCAAACGGTGGAAGCGAGTCATCGTCGCCGTTTCGTGCACGTAGGCCTGGGACTCGCGCACGCCCGAGAGACTCTCTTGAAAGTCAGCGTTGACGATCGCGACGCGCTCTCGCGACAGGTCGTACAGCCGTGACGCGCGCCGACGGAACCAGACCGTCGCAACGGCGAGCGGCGCGACGACACTCAACGTGCACAGGCCGAGCTCCGTGTTGATCACGACGAGCGCCACCCCGACGCCAAAGAACGTGACAATGGCTACCAGGGCCGACAACACGCCGTTTTCAATGAGCGACTCGAACTGGTCGACGTCGGTGGTCATACGCGTCATGATGCGTCCGGCCATCTCGCTCTCGTAGTAGTCGAGTGAGAGGCGTTGGAGCTGCGCCCAGATCCGAATGCGCAGTGACAGCATGATGCGTTGGGCGGCGCGACCGGTCACGAAGGTCTCACCGATCTCGTCCACCATGTCGACCACGGTGATGAAGAGGAAGACGGCCGCGGCCGCAAAGAGCACGCCCGCCGAGTGCTTGGCGACGCCGTTGTCGATGCCGACCTTGATCAGGATCGGCCCCGCGAGGGTCGCGATCGCGTCAACCACCACGAAGAACAGGCCGACGAGGAGCGGCCAACGGAACTCGAAGAGAAGCCGATTGAGGTTGAAACCGCGATCGTGACGCGACTCGTGCGTGAGATCGACCTCGGCTTCGTCTCGCACGGGCGGCAGCTCCGCCACGCGAGCCAAAAGCTCAGGGGTCGGCGCGAGGTTGAGGCGCCAGCCGCCGCCACCACCGCCGAGACCCGGGCCGATGCTCGGCACGCCGAATCGAGGCGCCATCGTCGAACCCGTCGGCGCAGAAGCGGTGTACTGGCGCCAGGCCGACGCCGTCGTACCGTTCCGTGAGGGAATCGTCGCGAGCACCTCAATGCGGTCACCGATCTTTTCGGCGTCGGCGTCGTCCAACCCGCTGAGAAGTCCGCGATAGAGCGCGCTCGCTGCCATCAGCTCCTCGTGGGTCCCCTGGTCGACGACGCGCCCTTGGTCGAGGACGATGATGCGCTCTGCCAAGTGGAGCGTCGAGCGACGGTGCGCGATGAGAATGGTGGTGCGGTCTGCCATGACGACGCGCAGCGCGTCGTGGATCTCTTCTTCAATGCCGACGTCGATCGCGCTCGTCGCGTCGTCGAGAATGAGGACCCGCGGGTCGTACAAGATGGCGCGCGCGAGCGCGATGCGCTGGCGTTGACCGCCCGACAGCGTGAGACCCCGCTCACCGACCACCGTGTCGTAGCCGCGCGGGAGCTCGAGGATGAACTCGTGCGCCTGGGCGACGCGGGCGGCGGCTTCGATCTCTTCGTCGGTCGCCTCCGGACGGCCGTAGGCAATGTTGGAGCGCACTGACTCTGAGAAGAGGAAGCTGTCTTCGAACACGACACCGATCTGGCGGCGCAGGGAGTGGAGCGTCACGTCTTTGACGCTGTGACCGTCGACGAGCACCTTGCCCTCGGTTGGATCGTAGAAGCGCGGCACGAGCATCGCGAGCGTGGACTTGCCGCTCCCACTCGGGCCAACGATGGCAACGCGCTCTCCCGGCTTGACCGTGAGATCCACACCGCGAAGGACCGGCGCGCCGCCCGCGTAGTGGTAGTGCACGTTTTTGAAGGTGACCTCGCCCTTCAGCTCTCCGAGCTCGATCGCGTCCGGCGGATCGGCGATGGCGGGCTTCAGCTCGAGCAGCTGGAAGATCCGCTCAAGACCGGCCCGGGCCTGCTGGCCGATCGTGAGCACGCCCGCGAGCTGGCGCGCCGGCGCCATCATCGAGGTGACGTATGTGGAGAACGCGAGAAAGGTGCCGAGCGAGATCTCATGATGCAGCGCCATCCAACCGCCAAGGGCGAGGATCGCGACCTGAGCAATCGTCGGGATGGCTTCGAGAAGTGGCTGGTAGCGCGACTGCAATCGAACGGCCCTCATCTGTGACCCATAGAGCACCTGAGAAGCGTTGGCGACCCGTTCGAGCTCGCGCTCTTCTTGACCGAACGCCTTGACGACGCGCACGCCATTGATGTCCTCGTCGACGATCTGGATGACGTCGCCCTCGCGCTGCTGGCCGTCCCAGGTCGCGGGGAAGATCTTTCGGCGCATGCGGTACGACACGATCACCAGGCTCGGAGCGAGGATGACGCTGATGACAGCGAGCAGCGGCGACAAGAAGATCATCACGCCGAGAGACATGAGCATCAGCAGGATGTTCGAGCTCATGATCGGAAAGAAGTTGAGCAGTCCTTGGACGAGGGTCGAGTCCGAGTTCGCGCGCGCAACGAGCTGTCCGGTGGGCATCCGACCGAGGTTGTCGAAGTCCATCATCTGCAGGTGGTCGTGCATCTCGTTTCGAAGGTCGTACTGGACCTCGAGGGCGACCTGACCCCCGCGGTAACGGCGTACGTGCGCCGCCCAAAAGCTCACCCCGGCAAGCGCACCGAGGAGCACGAGCCAGGGCCAGAGCCTCGAGTGATGCGAGAGGATCACGTTGTCGACGATCTCGCGAGCGATGAGCGGAATAATCGTCTGGCAGATGCTGCCGAGGATGGCGGCCGACATCGCGAGCACCACGTTGCGCTTGTGGCGCATCATGTAGCCCCACAGCTGGCGCACCCAACCGGGCTGCGCGCCCTCGCTCACGAGCGAAGCTCCTGTCGTGCGGCGCGCTTCTCGGCGTGCAACGCCTCGACCGCGGCGTCGAGTGCGGCGAGCGACGCGAGTAGTTGGTCGCCGCCTTCGGCTCGAGCACAGAGTGCGCGCAACGCCGTGGTCATCTCGTGCTCGACGCGTTCGAGGACAGCGAAGCCCTCGGGCGTAACGCGCAAATCGACGGCGCGCTGATCGCCGTCGACCTCGAGACGCTCCACCAGCCCGCGTGCGCAGAGGGCCTCAACCGCGGAACTGATCGCCGGTCGTCCCAGCTCGAGACGTTCGGCAACGCGCGAGGCCCGCTCCTCGCCCGCCGCCACCGCCCTGAGCACCCGATAATGGGCCATACTCAGATCGCCCGACGCTCGCTCCAATATCCGCACGGCGCGGGCGAAGCCGCGGACCGCGGCGAGCGCCTCGTGGTCCTGCTGGTCCCTCTCGGAGGTCGTATTCGTCACGAAAATATGGTAAAGGCGATTGTTCGATCATCGAACAATCGGCGACACCCCTGTGTGCTGCCGCGGGGTGGAACATGATCGGCGTACTATCGAACATATGTTCGCTTCCGTGCGGGATCTCAACGAACGCCAGCTCGAGGCCGTCTCCTTCGGTGACACGCCCCTTCGCATCATCGCCGGGCCCGGCACCGGAAAGACGACCACGCTGACCGCTCGCGTCGAGTATCTCCTCGATCACGGCGTGCGACCCGAGCGCATCTTGCTCCTCACCTTCACGCGACGTTCAGCGCGCGACATCGTCAATCGCGTGCACTCGATTCGCGCGGGCGATCGAGCCCAGCGGGTCGCGGGCGGCACCTTTCACTCGGTCGCCCACCGCACGCTTCGCCACCATCACGCCGCCGTTGGGCTCCCTGAAGGTTTCGGGGTCCTCGATCACGGCGACGCGGCAGACCTCATGGACCTCGTGCGCAGCGACCTCGGTCTCATCAGCGGCGAGCGCCGTCTGCCAAGAAAGTCGACGCTCGCGTCGCTGTACTCGCGATCGGTCAACACCGGGGTGCCGCTGCGTGACGTGATGGCCGAGATAACGCCCTGGTGCGCCGACCGCTTCGAAGACGTGGCGATGGTCTTCACCGCGTTTGTCGCGAGAAAGCGCTCACTCGGCCTTCTCGACTTCGACGACCTCCTGCTCTTCTGGCGCGTCATCGCCCAGCACGAGACGTTGGGAAAGAAGCTCGGTGAAGCGTACGACCACATCTTGGTGGACGAGTTCCAAGACGTGAATCTGCTGCAGCTGGAAGTCCTCACGGGGCTTCGTCGCCACGACCCTCGCGTCACGCTCGTCGGGGACGACGCACAGGCGATCTACGGCTTTCGCGGCGCCTCACCGACATATCTGCTGCACGCCGATCGTTACTTCGATGAGCTGACCACGATCACGCTCGAGGTGAACTACCGATCGTCAGCCGCGATCCTCAACGTCGCGAACGCGCTCGCGGCCGACGCGCCCGAAGGGTTCTCCTCGGTGCTACGCGAGCACGCGCCCGTCATCGGCGCGCACCCACCGACGCTCATTCGCTGCACCGATGAGCGCCAGCAGTCCGAGTTCGTCGCCGATCGCGTGCTCGAGCTCTATGAACAGGGCGTCGTACTCAGAAAGCAGGCCGTGCTCTACCGCGCCGCCCACCACAGCTCTGATCTTGAATTGGAGCTCGCGCGCCGTCACATCCCTTTCATCAAGTACGGCGGCTTGCGCTATCTCGAGGCGGCGCACGTGAAGGACCTTCTTGCTGCTTTTCGCCTCGCCGACAACCCGCGCGACGAGATGGCCTGGTTTCGACTGTTTCAACTGCTACCGGGAGTTGGACCAGCGAGGGCCCGGCGAGCGATTGACTCGCTGCGAGATATCGATCAGGCACTCCCCCTCAGCCACGAGGAGATCACCCGGCGTTGGTCGGGGGCACTCGACGCGTTGCCGAGCGAGTCACGCGAGATGTCAAGCCAGCTCATCGACGCGATGTGCCATCGAGCACTTGAACCGGTGCCCGTGCACGCCGAACGGATTCGACTAGCCATGGCACCCCTTATCACCGCGACGTACGAGGATCCCGCGCCACGACTCGAGGACTTGGGCGCACTCGTGCTCGCCTGCGCCGACGCTCGGCGCTTGAGCGACGTGGCGGCGGACCAGACGCTCGAGCCGCCGGCTTCGACGGGCGACTTCGCGGGTCCTCCGATGATGGACGAGGACTGGCTCGTGCTCTCGACCGTCCATTCGGTGAAGGGCCTCGAGTTCGACGCCGTGCACGTCATCCACGCGGCCGATGGAAATTTTCCGTCCGACATGGCCCTCGGCTCTCTCGAAGGACTCGAAGAGGAGCGTCGACTGTTCTACGTGTCGGTGACGAGAGCCCGGCGCGACCTCGCGATCTACGTGCCGCTTCGCTATCACCACCACCGCGTGCGTGACGACCACTCGTGGGCTCAACCCTCTCGCTTCTTGAGCGAACCCGTCCGCGCGACGCTCGAAGAGACGCCCTACCTCGATCCCAACGCGCTCAGCATGGGCCTGTCAGAACCTCTTGCCATCGATGCCGCCCGCGTCGTCGCAGGTCAGATCTCCGAGCTCTGGTAGATCGCCGTCAAGCCGAGCTACGTGGCCTTCGGTGGCCTCATGCGAACACCGTTCAACACGTTGTCGACGAGCCCGCGGACGAAGTCGTCGCTCAGGGGGGCGTGTCGTGAGACCAGGCGGTAGTAGATCGGACCGTAGAGCTGATCCATCAGGAGTGAGAGATCCACGTCCGGCCGCACTTCTCCTCGCTCTATGCCACGTCGAACGACTGCGTACGAAGCTTCTCGACGCGGTTGAATCCACCCGGTGAGGAGGGTCTCGGCGAGGGCGGGGTCCGACTGAGCCTGGCCGATCAATTCGGCCATGATCTCCCCCGTCCGTCCTCGAAACGCCGCGACCATCACCAGCATCTGAGAGATCAGGTCCTCTCCCACGTCACCGGTATCGGGAAAGTCGAGCGTTTGACGATGGCGATGAAACATAGCGTCGATCGCCACGGACCCGCGGCTCGGCCACCACTTGTAGATGGTGACTTTGCTGACTCCGGCGCGGGCGGCAATTGACTCGATGGTTGCCGCCGCGAGACCCCCTTCTTCTAGAAGGTCCGCTGTGGCCTCGAGAATTGCGAGACGCGTCTTTTCGCTCCTCGGACGCCCCACCTTCGGGGTCTTGGTGGCCCCGCCGCCGTTCATGGCGCTAGCGTACTTCGTGAACGGTCCGTACACAAACATGCTATACTGTACGCAACGTTCACTAAAGGAGTACGATGTCCGAATCAACTGCCGTGACAGAGAACAAGACCGGGCTGCGCCAAAGCCTCATCCTCCTCTTCGCCGTCGCCTGTGGCCTTTCGGCCGCCAACCTCTACTACGCCCAGACGGTCCTCGGGAGCATCGCAAAGACCTTCCACTCGGGTTCGGCCACGGTGGGGCTCACCGTCACCCTCGCCCAGGTCGGCTACGCGCTCGGACTCGCACTGCTCGTTCCGGTTGGCGACATCATTGCGCGCCGCAAGCTCGTCCCCGCCGTCTTGCTGCTCTGTGCCGTCGGGCTTGTCGCGTCGGCCGTCGCACCGAACGTCGGCGTGCTCGTTGCCGTCGCCACCATCGTCGGACTCGGCTCCGTCGCAGCACAGCTGCTCGTGCCCATGGCGGCGTCGCTCTCTTCCGACCACGAACGTGGCCGCGTGGTGGGCACGGTGATGAGCGGATTGCTGCTGGGCATCTTGCTCGCGCGCACCATCTCGGGCATCATCGCAGAGCTCTCGAGCTGGCGCGTTGTCTATGTGGTGGCCGCCGTCATGATCGCCACGCTCTCGCTGGTCTTGTGGCGTCAGCTTCCGCCGGAGCACGAGCGTGTTCGCGTTCGTTACGGCGCGCTGCTTCGTAGCACCGTCACCTTCTTCATGAACGAGCCGTTCCTGCGCCGTCGCTCGCTCTTCGGCGCACTGGGATTCTGCATCTTCAGCATCTTTTGGACGACGATGGCCTTTCTTCTCTCGGGCGCGCCGTACCACTACAACGACCTTACGATTGGTCTCTTCGGACTGGTCGGCGCGGCGGGGGCGCTGTGCGCGAACTTCGCCGGACGCTGGGCGGACCGTCACTGGACCAAGCCGACGACGCTCGTCTTTTCTCTCTTGCTGCCGGTGTCGTTCCTTCCGATCTGGCTGGGCCGTGACAACCTCTCGATGCTGATCCTCGGCATCGTCTTGATGGACATCGGTGTCCAGGGCCTGCAGGTGACCAACCAGTCACTCATCTACCGCCTAGCCCCGCACGCGCGCAGTCGCATCAACTCGTCCTACATGGTCTGCTACTTCGTCGGCGGTGCGATCGGCTCCTATCTAGGGAGCCTCGTCTATGAGCACGACAAGTGGGCAGGGGTGAGCGTCGCCGGTGCGGTCGTCGGTGCGATCGCGGCACTTCTTGCCATCGCGGACTCGCTCAACAAGAACGAGCACCCCTCGCCGATCGTGAGCGCCTAACTAGACGGCGGCGCTGTCGCTGCGCCGAGGAAGTACCCAGCCCGGTCGGGGGAAGTGGCAGGTGTAGCCGTTCGGGTAGTGCTCGAGGTAGTCCTGGTGTTCCGGTTCGGCCTGCCAGAACGGGCCGGCCGGCGCCACTTCGGTGACGACGCGACCGGGCCACAGGCCCGACGCCTCGACGTCTTTGATGGTGTCCTCAGCGACGCGACGCTGCTCATCACTCAAGTAGAAGATCGCTGATCGGTAGCTCGTGCCGCGGTCGTTGCCCTGGCGGTTGAGCGTCGTTGGATCGTGGATCTGGAAGAAGAACTCGAGGATGTCGCGATACGAGATCACTGCGGGGTCAAAGACGATCTCGATGGCTTCGGCGTGGGTGCCGTGGTTGCGGTACGTCGCGTTCGCGACGTCCCCACCGCTGTAGCCAACGCGCGTTGAGAGAACGCCGGGGCGCTTTCTGATGAGGTCCTGCATGCCCCAGAAGCATCCCCCGGCGAGGACCGCGGTTTCGGTTGTCACTTCTCACTTCCTTTCACGTGGTCGAAGAGCTCTTTGTACTCGCCATAGCCCTCGGCGTCGAGATCCTCGTACGGGACAAAGCGCAGAGCGGCTGAGTTGATGCAGTAGCGCAGTCCCCCTTGGTCGCGGGGACCGTCGGGAAAGACGTGGCCGAGGTGGCTGTCGCCGTGCGTCGAGCGCACCTCGGTGCGAACCATGCCGAAGCTGACGTCACTGTTCTCTATGACGTTCTCGGGTGCGAGCGGCGCCGTGAAGCTCGGCCACCCACAGCCGCTGTCGTACTTCTTCGTGGAGGCGAAGAGCGGCTCGCCCGAGACGACGTCGACGTAGATGCCGGCTTCCTTGTGGTCCCAGAACTCGTTGTGAAAGGCTGGCTCGGTCGCCGCCTCTTGGGTCACCCGATACTGCTTCGGGGTGAGCTGGGCGACCTTCTCTGGGTCCTTCGTGTAGTCCTTCACCGTGCTCCTCTCTCGTAGCCGACCCGATGGGCACTCGGCCAGAGATACCGTCTTGCGACGCACGCTGTTGTTACATCGAACGGCGCCGACCATCACTGTAGGGGTCGACGCAAGAAGTTCGACGGTGCTACCAGGTCGGCCAGCTGGCAGGAATCGGGCCCGGTGGGCCGTCGGGTTGCGGCAGTCCCGGACGCGAACCGAGCGCGAGGAGCAGCGTGTTGAAGTTGAGTCCGTAGGCGGTCGAGTTCGCCCCGTTGTACTCGCGGTGGGCGGCAGCTCGTTCGGGGTACGAGGGCGGATCGGCCCAGCCCGTCTCAAGGCACGTGAGCGCGTCGTGCACGACGCCGACGATCGTGTTCGCCGTCACGTGCTCGCCGACGGTGACGGTCGGGGTCACGTCTTCGGCGTCGTAGACATACAGCCCCTTCGCCGGACCGTTCGCCAAGCGGTAGGAGATGAAGACCCCGCTCGGCCACTGGTTGTCGAAGGTGCTCACGACGGTGCCGTCACCGACTGCGTAGATCGGGCCTGACGCGCAGTAGTCGACGCCCTGGTCCACCTCTTGGGGCAGGAGCGACGTCACCGCGCGCAAGGGGTTGAGATACCCGTCCAGCGGCGTGTCGTCGATCCCGACGTAGTAGCCCCCCGTGGTTGGATCGACGGCCAGCGCCGTTGCGAGCCCGCCGTCAGGCATCGAGCGCTGCGTTGACGGTGAGCCGCGGAACGTGGCGCCATACGTGTCGATCGCACCGTTCGCACGAAGCACGAAGTAGCCCGTGCCCGTTGAGGTCGCGGCCACTGCACTCACCGGCACGCCGTCGTACTTCCCTCCGTCACTCGCGAGCGGCGAGCCGTAGCTCGGCGCATCAAAGCCCGCGATCTCCCCAGTCGACGTCGCGATCCAGTACCCGCCGGTCGTCTGATCGACGGCGATCGCGACCGCGACGACTGGAGCGATTGCCCCGTACTTCAGGTGGAGCCCGCCGTGAGCCTTCACACCGTACGCATCGACGGCACCGTTCGCGCGAAGCACGTAGTAGCCGGTGCCGCCGGGGGCGGCTGCGATTGCGACCGCCGCGGGATACTGACCCCATCCGCCCGCACGGATGTGCGGCTCACCGAGCATCGGCGCGTTAAAGCCCTCGACGGTGCCATTCGAGCTCACGATCCAGTAGCCGCCCGTCGCTGCGTCAAGCGCAATGCCGGTCGCCGTCGAGCCGGCGGGCGGCGTCGTCATCGACCCATACGCTGTTGCGCCGTACGCGTCGACGGTGCCGTTCGCGCGAAGCACGTAGTAGCCCGTGCCGTTCGCGCCGGCCGTGACGCCGACGACCGCGGGGGCAGACGGTGGCGGCGCACCAAGGTTCGTCGCGTCAAAGCCCTCGAGCGTCGACGGCACCACGGCGCTCGCAAGCGACGGTGCGATAAGAACCGACGAGAGACCAAACAGTGCCGCTACGAACCCACGGCGTACGACGGAGCGCGCGCTCGGCCGTTTTCGAGGCAAGCAAGTACGTATGAAGCTCTTTAGTGGAACGAGCATCCTACGAGTCTTGCGTACGCACCGCTTTCGGCCGGGTCACGAAGCGTGCGTAGGTCGCCAGTTCTCAGCCACGCACGTCAACTGCGTTGACTCTCGTGGGGACGATGCGAACCACGACCCTTGCAACACCGGGTGGGTCATAGTCACGCACGTTCACTCCGTACTTTTCGCTCACTCTGTCAGCGAAGGCGTAATCGTCGTCTGGGGTGATCTCGGCGTCCCCGCGCAGCTCAAGGTAACGCTCGGGAGCCGCGAGATCGAGGATGAGGAACGAGCACTCGGGCCGCACCATGAGATTCTTCGTCTTCTGACGGCCGGCATTGAGCGATATCGACACCGAGTCGCCGTCGGCGAGAAACCACACCTCAGACAGCTGAGGTCGGTCGTCGGGTCCGATGGTGGCGAGCGTGCCCACCGAAGTTTGGAGGAGATCGCGGTACGAGGGCGGAATTTCGGTCATGGACTTCTCCTATTTCTTTAACAAGGCTGACATTTGAGAAAATTAATGTCGTCAGTCACAATTCGTGCAGCCCGCTCGGCGTCACCGAAGGCGCGACGCGGTGTTGGGTACGGCGTAAAGTCGGTGAAGAGACTCCGTGATGAGTTGCCTTTTGGGGTGAAGCGACCTCATCGGCAGTCGCTCACATGGTTCGATCTCGACGCCGCCAATATTGACGTCGCCTATTTGAGGAGTCACCATGGCCGATAAATCACCGAACCAACACAATACGAAGAAGGTTGGAAAGTCGCTCAAAGAGAAGCGAAACGACAAGCACGCAAAGAAGGAAATGAAGAGGCGCATCCCCAGCGAATAGCCCCGCTGTCGGCGTTCCCGGAGCACACGCGTTCGGGCCAACTCAGGATGGACGGGCTACCGTAGATCTTTCGAGCGGGCCGCACGCCAAAACTGTACGCTTTGTCGACCAACGGCCTCTGTGCTTGGCCCATCGGAAAGGGCGTTCGCATGCGCGCAGTGAAGAGGGCTTCAATTTTCGTTGGATCTTTGGCGCTCGTCGTGAGCGGCCCGTTGGTCACAACCGCGGGCGCTTCGTCGATGCACGTTGTAGCAACGGCGCACGCCAAGGGCCAGTACGCCCTCGCCGAAACGAATGGCGAAGCGATCAATCCCTCCAAGATCGAAGTGGTGGTCTCATCGAAGCCCAGCGCAAGTGGCCTGGTGCAGTGGACCGTGGGGTGCACGAAGAACAACAAAGTCGTTCCCTCCAAAAGCTCCAAGAAGACGGTGAAGTTCCCCGCCGTCATACCGGTCAAGTTCACCGCGAAGTCTTCGGGGTGTGAAGTGGCCGCGAGCGTCCAAAACGACGGATCCGGCACGGTCACGATCTCAATTGAGTCTTCGAGTTAAAAAGCGCGGCGCACGACGGTCACGTGAGGTTGAGGGGTGTTCCCTGCGCGGCGCTCGCCTCCTGGACTTTGGCAGGCCCGGGTAGGACGTACGCGACGGCGACGGCACCCGCGGCGCCGATGACAGATGGATGGGTTCTTGCGAACCCGGGCGTGTTTTGTGACGAGACTGCGACGGATCAGCGCGGCGTGCTCCAGCGCCTCTGTCGAGCTAGTTCGCCAGCGTGCGAGTGCCGTTGACCTTGGAGGCGGGGAACATGGGGCCAGCTTTCGACGTACCCGTCATCGTGTCACCGTCGACGGTGACGTCGAATTTGAGCGTGAGCTTCATCGGCGTCGTAACCACCTGGGTCCAGGTCAGCCGGTCACCGTCGGCGACCGCGTCGACGAACTCCACGGTCTCGTCGTCAGATCGCGCGGTGCCGTGAATCGCACCATCTTGTTCGGTGATGTCGAACACGACGGCGATCTGGCCAATCGGCGTGTCGATGGTCACGTTCCAGGAACCTTCGAAGGTGGTCATTGCGTTCGTTGTCCTTTTACTCGGGGGCGGGATTTGAACAGCGTTCGCACGTCCACTCCGTGACGTCGCCCCCCAACAATAACTCGGCCACGACTGACGACGTCCCGCGAGGGCCGTCGGATGGCGAAGCAGCCCGCGTCGCATCGAAAGGGAAATTAGCACTGGTCACACTTCGAGAAGGCGGCTTTAATTTGTGCTGGAGGATCAACTACCAACCACGGAGGACCAATGCCCAACGACTTCGCCATCGACATCGCCAAAATTCGCGATGAGGCCCGCAAGCATCTCAAGCAAGGGCCGGTCATGCCGTCCGACACCACCAACGTCGACCGAGTCATCGCGGTGCTCAACCAGGTCGTCGCGAGTGAGATGGTGTGCTACTTGCGCTACACCCAGAACGCGATCGTCTGCCGAGGCATCAATCGCGAGCAGGTGGCCGACATGTTCGTCGATCACGCGAAAGAAGAGCTCGGGCACTTCCTTCGCGTCTCGGACCGCATCAACCAGCTCGGCGGAACGCCTGACCTGAATCCCGCCACCATGAAAGAGCGCGCGATCACCGAGTACAAAGCACCCGACGAGGACACCGACCTTCAGGGCATGATCAAAGAGAACCTCATCGGCGAGCGCCTCGTCATCGACGTCTACACCGAGATCATTCGCTGGATCGGCGAAGGCGACATCACGACGCGTCGGATGATGGAGTCGATCCTCAAGGAGGAAGAGGACCACGCAGACGAGCTCAACGACCTGTTTGAGGGTTGAGCGCAGCAGCCAAGACAGACACTCGCTGACTCACCATTGCATCGACGCGTAGCGACACCTCAATATACGGTTCGCCTCGCTGATCTCGTGATCGCGAGTGGTCCCCACGTCCTTCGCGGCATGGAGTTCTACAAAGGACGCCTCATCGATTACAGCTTGGGTGACTTCGTCAACTACGACGGCTTCGCCCTGAACGGCGACCTCGATCTGTCGCACATCTTGCACGTGACGCTCACGGCCACTGGATCGTTCGTGTTCAGCGCGATTCACCTCGGTCGTGCTTCGCGACGAAGGGCAAGCCTTCGTCGACCCGAGCGACGCCGCGGTGCACTTCGTGAACCAACTCTCAAAGGAAGACTTTGGAGCGGCCGCGGCTCTGGTAGCGCCGAGTGGAGCGATTGGCCCAGCGAGGTAACGCTGTCATCGCTGCGACGCATTGACGCAGCCTCGCGAGTGATCGAAGATGGCGGGTAAGTGGGTTCCAGGAGGAGGAAATGAGTGATCCAAAGCAAGTAGTTGTGGCAAAACCGAGAGTGGCGGTGGTTGGCGCGGGCACGATGGGAGGGGCGATGGCCACTCGATGGCTCGGCGCCCACTTCGTCGTTGACGTCTGGTCCCATGATCCGGTCCCGGCGCTCATCGACCTTGGCGCGACGAACCACGCGGAGGTGAGCGACGCAGTGGCAGAAGCCGACGTCGTGGTGACGATGTTGCCAACGGCAGATATCACCATCGCCCTGATGTTCGACGAGAGGGGTCTTGAGGCGATGCGACGCGACGCGATCTGGATCCAGATGGCGACGATCGGCCCCAACGCCACCGACGGCATCGCCGCGCGAGTTCGAACTGACCGCCCCGACATCACGTTCATCGATGCCCCCGTCTCGGGCAGCAGAGGTCCCGCCGAAGCGGGACAGCTCGTGATCCTTGCCTCGGGCGACGAAGTCCAACGACCCCTTCTCGATCGTGTCTTTGCGGTCGTCGGAAGGAAGACCCTGTGGCTGGGCGCCGTCGGCGCGGGCAGTCGAATGAAATTGATTATGAACACGTGGCTGGCGTTCCAGATCGAGGGAGCCGCCGAAGCGGCGTCACTCGCGGGTCGTTTGGGCGTGGGATCGCCCGCCCTGCTGGACGCACTCAGGGACAGCCCACTCACCTCGCCGTACGCGCTGGCCAAACTTCAAAAAATCCTCGACGGCGACTTCAGTCCGGACTTCTCAATCAATTTGGCCCTCAAGGATCTCGATCTCGTGGGGGCCGACGCAGGGTTGGACGCAGCGCCGATCGCCGCTGCGATCGCCAACCGGTGGCGCCAGCTGGTAGTCAATGGGGCGAACGGACTCGACGTGAGTGCTGCCGCTATGGGGATGGCAACGTCGATGAGACCGCCGAAGTAGAGCGCGCGGCGCCAGTGCGACGAGCGTCGACTGCAACCTGACAGCGGGGTGCGTCTAGCGCACGTGCGCAAGCGCGAAGAGCTGGACCGCGGGCGTGGTGAAGTGAATGAAGTTGTCGGGCATGGCTGGCGAGGCGCGCGCGATGTCGAAGCTGTCGGTGAACCCTCCGGGCATCGTGCCGACATCGTAGGGTTGAAAGTTGTCCGACGTAATCACGATGTAACGCGCCGTGACGGCGTCAACGAAGGCGATGTGGCCGCTGTTCCACTGGGCGACTGAGCCGACCGCAGGTGTCTGGTTGACGACGGCACCGTTGCTCGCAGCCTCGCTCCCCCAGTTGGAGGCGTTGGCACTCCACGAGAGCGTGATGCCACTCTCTTGCAGCAGATAGGCGACGTAGAGCGTGCAGTTGTGCGGGCCGTAGGCGTTGCGGCTGGGGTAGGAACCGCCGTAGTCGGTCCACGCCCAGCCGCTCGGATGCGTGAGCCAGTTGGCATACCCACCGACCGTGCAGGCGTACCCGGGAGAGATGGCCGCACAGCGGGGCGACTGCGAGACGCCAGCTTCGCCGGTCCAGGGCAACTCATGGAACGACTCACTCACGTTTGCGCTCGCAGCACCGGTGAGCACGAGTTGCATTCCCACGACGAGCGAGAGGAGAAGCGCAAGGACGGCCGGCGTCCTTACCAATGCGTAACTCCACATGAAGTGCGTTATCCGACCCCGCGCCATTGGGTCTCAACGCTTACATCTGGCAACAGTTCTGCGCAAATTGGAGAGGTTTTGCCTTAAAACAAGGGTGATTGCGTCGCGGAATTTACGGGGTCGGACACGAATCGGCGAGGTGGGCAAAGATGAACACCATCTGCGAGGAAAGGGCCGTGGTCGTACGCGCGGCGCCCTCGGTACCGTCCCTTCGCGGCCGTCTCCCGTAAGGTCCGAGGTGATGATCGAAGACAGTGGGATCGTACGACGTGATAACGAGTAGCTTCACCCTGCTGTTCGAGGTCATCGCTGAGTCGGCGGCTACGTTGATCGGTCTCTTGTTCGTCGCTGTCACCGTGACAAAACGACGCGCCATGGAGGGATCGGAGGAGATCGGCGACTTCCGCGCTGCCGCGTCGCTGTTCGCGTTTACAAACGCGTTGGTCGTCTCGCTCTACGGGATGGTACCTGGCAACAACACGGGCTATCCCTCGCTGATCATGGGGCTGCTCGGGATACTCTTCGTCGGCGTCGGCGTTCGCACGACGCTCGCCCAACCCGTGCGTCAACAGCGCCGCGGGCATCAGCTGCCCTTGATCGCTGGGCTGATCGCGGTCTTTGGCTTTCAGATCTACTGCGGTCTGGGACTACTGAACCATCCCCGTGCCAGCGGAGATCTCAGCACCGTTGGAGATGTCCTCATCGCGTCGCTGCTGATCGGAATCGGTCGCGCCTGGGAGCTGGTGAGCAGCTGGGACACGGGAATGATCTCCTCGATTCGATACCTGTTCGGCCACCCGCCCTCGCCCGTCGACGAGTAGCGAGCAGCGCGCCTAGGGAAGTTCCACTCCGCAGAGGGATGCGCACGCGGAAAGTAGACCTTCTTGGATTCCCAGGTCTCGCGCAGCGGCACTGGACTCGCGCAAGCGTTGATGGTAGAAGTACTCGCCCGAGACTTTGGCCGGCTCGTCGTTACTGACCGCGAGCCACGCCTGGGTGATCGAACCCAGCGCGAGATCATCAGGCGCGCTCGGACCACCCATCTTCGTGGGCACCCACCCTGGCTCGAGCGCGTTCGACAGCACTGATGGCCAACGTCGAGCGACCGCAAAGGCGAGGACGACGTCAAAGAGCTTCGAGTCTGAATACGCCCGAGGGCCGTTCCACGTTCTCCTCTCCCACTGAAGGTCCGAAAGACGCGGATCACCGCCACGATGCATGCCCGAGCTCAAGTAGACGAGCCGATCGGGCGGCTCGATGAGTACGGTGAGCACGTACGGAGCGAGCACGTTGATGGCGAAGACGTGGCATAGACCATCGGCTGTTACGCGGCGCACTGGTTCGCGGTATCCGACGCCGACGTTGTGGATCACCGCGTCATAGCGCCCCGTTTCATTCGCCTGTCCAGCGACGGACGTCATTCCCGCAATGCTCGACACATCGCCAACAAGCACGTGCGCCGCCTCCGGCAGCGACACCTTTGCGTCGGCGGCCCGCTGGTGGTCGCGCGCGTGCAGCGTCACCTCATGCCCCTCCTGCACGAGCACTTGGCCGGCCATGAGTCCGAGACCTTCAGAGGAACCGGTGATGAGAACTCGTGCCATCAGCTACTGCCTTTCGAGTTGGGGAACTTCTTGACAGGATCGCGGCTGCTATCGAGGATCGGGTTGGTCTACGTTCCAATGCCGTACCACCGTTGGGTACCAGCCTCCATCACTGCGCGGAATGAGCGAGAACCGGCTCACCACGCGCTGGCCACCCTGGTGATCTCCATAAAGAATGTCCAGGAGAATTCTCTCTCGGGCCGCGATTCGTGCGCTC
This sequence comes from uncultured Acidimicrobiaceae bacterium, assembly GCA_963724865.1. Lineage (GTDB taxonomy): Bacteria > Actinomycetota > Acidimicrobiia > Acidimicrobiales > RAAP-2 > RAAP-2. The sequence goes on from CAVRWO010000020.1 coordinate 384,620, forward strand.
ACTTCTGAGAACTCCGGTTCCGTCGGATCGCGGTAGGCGCCCTGCCAAAACGACACGTCGCCGACAGCAACGTAGAGATCCCGAGTGAGCCGATGGAACGCTTCTACCGCAGGTCGCGTCATGCCCGAGAGATCCCTCGAGAGTTCGACGCGCCAGCCGTGCAGTATGGCCATGCCGTTGCCGACATTCCGTACCGACATGGTGAGGTAGATGGCTGACTCGTTCACTTCCGCCGTGGCGCTCCCACCCGGGAGCTCTACAAAGTGATTGTCGGCGAAACCGACCTTGAGTGTGGGGTCCGTGGGTCTCGACGTCATCAGGAGAGGACGGATCCCCGAGAGGAGCGATTGCTCAGCGACGCGTGACGCTCTGTTGGCCGAGCGCACGGAGGCAAACGTGGCGCCCGCGAGAACCAATGTCCCGCCTCCAGTCACGAACGCAGACACCGTTACCCAGTCGGTCATGCCTCATAGTACGTTGCACGTATTCGTCTTCGACGCGGTTCAAGATGAATCGATAAACGTAACGACACTTACGCGCTGTAGTTCGGGTCTGCTACCGCCGGGGACGCGCTCGTGTAGAGGTAACTGTTGAGCGCCGTTCGCTGGTGACCGTGACCGGGATAGTCGTAGGCGAGCACGATGACGATGCGGTCTTCGGTACCAAGAACCTCTCGCACGCTGTGCAAGGTGGTGTTCCCTCGCATGATCACCAGCGTGCCTTGGCGCGGCTCCACCAGTCGCCCGTGACCGAAAAGTCGACGAACGATACGCGGGCGGAGCATGCCATCCAGCCACCGCTGCACCCGCTGGTAGCGCCCGTTGCGAATAAGCATCCTGTAGTTCGCGAAGATCTCGGTCTCGCCGCCGGGAACTTTGTTCAGATAGATGAGAGCAGTTGCGGCGTTGCGGTCGTAGTGCCACCGGTACTCCCCGCCCGGCGGAGTGACGTTTACGTTGCGGGCCGCCGTTGCGTCGTCGATCGGCACGAGGCCCGGTCCGCATGTGCGGTCGAGCTCCTCTTCGACCCGGGTGGTGAGGTCGTCAATTTCGGGAATGGCATCGGCGATTCTTCGGCCGTCGACGACCTTGTATCGCAGCGACCGTTCGCGCACTCGTCGTTCGATGAGTGGGAGGCCGCTCGTGCGGTCAAGCGTCCGTACCGATTCGCAGTGCTTTTCACACTCTTCGGCGCTAAGGAAGTCTGGCCAGATCGCCACTCCCTCTTTCCAGAAGTCAGTTGTCATGACACACCGTCTTTCTACGATGACCATTATCGTGGGCAAAAGTGACGTCCGTCACATCCGGAGACGAGTTCCGTAGGACGCAACGAGCAGGCACATGCTTAAGCGGGGATCAGAGGTGCGATGACAATAAGTACTGAGAGACAGGGAGGGCTCAAGCCCGAAGTGCTCGAAGCTCTCACCCGGGACGTCCGCGCGGGCCTTAGCGCCCGCCCGAAGTCGCTGCCCTCGAGGTGGCTGTACGAAGGAGCGGGGTCCAAGCTCTTCGAACAGATCACTGAACTCGACGAGTACTACCCGACGCGAGTTGAACGAGCCATCTTGGCTGAGCACGCGACAGAGATCGTTGCGATGTCGGGGGCGAGCACGCTGGTCGAGCTGGGGTCGGGAACGTCCGAGAAAACGCATCTGCTCCTGGCGGCATTCGACGAGGTCGACCGACTCGACGCGTTTACCGCCATGGACGCGGCTGAACAGACGCTGCAAGGTTCGATTAAAGAGCTCGCAGCGCGGTATCCGAGGACTGCCGTGTCGGGAGTGATGGCTGACTTCAACGCAGATCTCTCCGAAATGCCTGCCGGCCCTGGGCGTCTATTGATGTTTCTTGGCGGGACGATCGGCAACCTCGGTTCGATCGAGCGGTCGCGTCTGCTCGCTCGCTTCGCAGATCTCTTGGATGACGGAGAGCACCTGTTGCTCGGCACGGACCTCGTCAAGGATCCGGGACGCCTCCTCGCGGCGTACGACGACCCTCAAGGAGTCACCGCCGCCTTCGAGAAGAACGTCCTCAGCGTCATCAATGAGAACCTCGGAGCCAACTTTGACGCTGACAACTTTGCGTACGTAGCCCGCTGGGATGCGTCGACCGAAGTGGTGGAGATGGCCCTTCGCTCGCTCGGGACCCAGGACGTAGCGATCGCGAGCCTCGGCCTCACGGTTCACTTCGATGATGGCGAAGAGATCCTCACCGAAGTCTCCGCCAAGTTCCATCCCACCGGCGTCTTCCAGGAGCTGGCGTTGGCCGGGTTCGACATCGTGCGGCAGTGGGAGGATGACGCGGGAGATTTCGCCGTGACACTCGCCCGAAAGTCGAGAGGTCCGTCGAGTGTTCGGCTCGTGGAGGGAGAGCGTCAGTCGCTGGCGCCGTCGGTCAGTTCGCCGACCCCCTCGATGCAGAGCTACCGCGACGTCCGCGCCGCGACAGAAGCGTTGGCACAGCGCTTGTCCGCAGAGGACCAGACCGTTCAATCGATGCCTGACGTCAGCCCGACGAAGTGGCACCGCGGTCACGTCACTTGGTTCTTCGAGCGGTTCGCGCTGATGCCGCACCGAACGGGCTACCGGCCAATGGACGACGACTACCTCTACCTCTTCAACTCGTACTACGAAAGCGCGGGTCGCCGGCACGCCCGTGGCGAACGGGGACTCCTCTCGCGACCGGGTGTCGTCGAGATCACGTCCTATCGTGAGAACGTCGACGAGGCGATGGAGCGTTTTCTTGTCGCGGGCGTGTCGCCTGAGGTGTCCGCGCTGGTAGAGCTCGGCCTCCACCATGAGCAGCAGCACCAGGAGCTCATGCTGATGGACATCAAGCACGTGCTCAGCGTCCACCCGTTCGCTCCGAGCTACTCCCCCATCGAGTTCACGACGTTGGCGAAGTTCATCACGCAGCCCCTCGGTTGGGTCACTCATCCGGGCGGGCTCGTGGAGATCGGTGCCGACAGCCCCACTGATGCCGCAGGAGCGATGGACTTCACATGTGGATTCGTGTTCGACAACGAGTCGCCCCGTCACGCCGTCTGGCTGGAGCCGTTCGCCCTCGCTGACCGTCTGGTGACGGCCGGAGAGTGGCTCGAGTTCATCAAAGATGGCGGATACCACCGCTTCGACCTTTGGCTCTCGGACGGCTGGGCGATCAACCAGTCCGAGCATCGCGAGGCGCCGCTCTACTGGTCCCCGGACCGTGACGGGTGGAGTGTGTTCACCCTTCACGGCCGTCGACCTCTGAGGCCCACGGACCCCGTGGTGCACGTCAGCTACTACGAAGCCGACGCCTTTGCGCGCTGGGCGGGAGCGCGCCTCCCCACAGAGTCGGAATGGGAAGCAGTCGCTGCTTCCGCTCCGCCTCCCGAGTCGAACGCGATTGCGCTGCATCCGCGCATAGCGACAGCTCCCCGGTATAAGGGCGAGCCCCGTCAGCTGTTCAGCGAAGCATGGCAGTGGACGTCGAGTGCGTACCTGCCCTATCCACGGTTCGAACCACTGAAAGGTTCAGTCGGCGAGTACAACGGCAAGTTCATGGTCGGACAGCACGTGCTTCGTGGGAGTGCGGCGATCACTCCCCCCGGTCACGCTCGCGCGACGTACCGCAACTTCTTCCCGCCGGGCGCGCGGTGGCCGTTCACCGGTGTGCGGTTGGCGAAGGACCTCTGACCATCAAGCGGAGTGTGGAGCGCTGGCTCTCGGCCAGTTATCCGTGAAGGTAACGCTGCCAGTCCCGCGGCACTCGACCCGCAGGCCCCGGTACCGGTTGGCTCACGGGATGAGACTCGGGTGACGCAAGGGTCTTCCCATCGCACGTGCTGTCCGTCGCGTAGTCCCAGAACCAGTTCTCGCCGGGCTCGAAGCTGCGAATCACGGTGTGCCCCGTCTCGTTCGCGTGCTTCGTCGCGTGTTGAGAGGGCGAGGAGTCACAGCACCCGATATGACCGCAACGCGCGCACCGGCGCAGGTGGAACCACCATCCATCGGCGGCCAGGCACTCGACGCAGCCCGTACCGCTCGGCGGCACGCTCGGGTCGATCCGTTCGTCAGACATCTCAACGACCTCCTTGTGGGTCTGGCGTCGCGAGCCCACTTTGCTCCACGCGCTCGAACACGAGACGCACAGCCATCGAGCCCTCGCCCACTGCGGCCGCGACGCGCTTGACGGAGCGGCTTCGTGCGTCGCCCACGCAGAACACGCCAGGTGTGCTCGTCTCAAGCACTAGGGGAGCCTGTCCGCGGTCGCCGTTGTTCCCGAGATCGGCGCCAGTCAGCAAGAAGCCGTCCTCGTCCGTGGCGAGCTGACCGCCGAGCCACCCCGTGCCGGGATCAGCACCGATGAAGACGAACAATCCGCAGACATCAACCGTCGAGGTCTCGTCGGTGGCGTTGTTCCGCAACTCAACGCTCTTGAGTCCCTCTTCGCCGACGAGAGCGGTGACCTCAGTTCGCGGCATGACGACGATATTGGGATGACGCTCGATCTGGTCGATCAGATAGCGCGACATCGAGCTCGCGAGCGACTCCCCTCGAATGACGATGCGAACGCCGGCGCAGGATCGCGCGAGATAGAGCGCCGCCTGTCCCGCCGAGTTCCCGCCACCGACAATGAGCACGGGTCCTCCCATGCACGCGTTCGCCTCCATCTGGGTCGCGGCGTAGTAGACACCGATGCCTTCGAAATCGCTGAGCCGATCGAGGGGTAGACGGTGGTAGCGCGCTCCGGTTGCGATGATGACCGACCTCGCGGCAACGGTCTCGCCGTCGTCGAAGCGAACTTCGTGCAACCCGCCGCCAGACGACAGCTCGACCGCGCTCACGCCAAGCTTCACGCGAACTCCGAACTTCTGTGCCTGCAGAACGGCGCGCGCGGCGAGCTCTTCACCCGAAAGTCCAGCCGGAAAGCCGAGGTAGTTCTCAATTCGAGTCGAGGTGCCCGCTTGGCCGCCCAGCGACGTGTCCTCGGCCAGCGTCGTTGTCAGTCCCTCTGAAGCCCCATAGACCGCGGCCGCGAGGCCGGCGGGTCCCCCACCGATGACCAGGAGATCGCACACCTCGGACCGGTCTCCCCTCGGCGCCTCGGCGAGGCCGAGCGCATCGAGGAGGCCGAGGGTTGTCGGATTGCGAAGGATCGATCCTCCCGGAAGAATCACAATCGGTAGCTCGGCGACCGGCACGTCGAGCTCGCGAAGAAGCGCCTCCGTGTCCGGCGAGCCCTCCAGCTCCATCCACCGCGAAGCGAGACGATTGCGTGCGAAGACTTCGAGCAGCCGCCTCGTATCAGCGTCAAAGTGCGACCCGACGAGGATGAGGCCGGAACCCAAGTTGGTGAGACGGGAGTGTCGCATGAGAAAGGCCCGCAAGATGAGATCGCTGAGGTCGGGCTCTTCGGCCATGACGGACCTGACCTGCTCGGGAGGGATCCGCAGGACCCGGCCGTTCGAGGTCGCGAGCGCTGAAACGTAGACCATCTGGCCGGTGAGAAGGCTCATTTCGCCGAGGAACTCACGCGGCCCATAGGAGTAGATGACGCGCTCGTCAGGTTGGCCGTGGTGCTCAACGATGTCAACGGTGCCGTCGAGGATGACGATCATGTCGTAGCTGTGGTCCCCGTCGGCGAACAGGTACTCACCCTCGGCGACGTCATGTTCGCCTCCGTAGCGCTTGAGGATGCTCAACTGCGTCTCGCCAAGGAGTGGACGAACATCGGGACTCTCGGGTGCCAACACGGCCTGTGGTTTCGAAGCGCGCATCACCATGTTCTCGCTCCGGAGTCGTTCTTCGGCATGAACCACATCTTTGCCGATGCCTCTCGCCATTGCATTGGCGAATTTTAATCATTCGAGTTGCGTGCTCGGGTCGCCCCCTCGGAACCAATCCAACGATGAAGTCGCTGGGACAGCGTCCGGAGTAGAACTGAGCCGTGCGTCTAACGATCGGGGCTCGGATTGTCACAACTCTCTTAGTTGCGACCATTGTCACCCTCTCTTTCACTGTGACCGTCTCGTCCGCCCAGACCGCCCTTTCAACGACGACGGTCTCTGGCGTGTGGGTCGAACCGGCCAGCGGATATGAGTTCCTGGACGTCGCAATCTCGAGCGCCCGTTCCAGCATTGATCTTTCGATGTACGAGCTGTCAGATCTCACGATCGAACGCGATCTCGTCGCTCGAGCGCGGGCCGGCGTCGACGTACGAGTCATTTTGAACTCTGACTATGACGGAAGGTCGGAGAACTCGGCCGCGGCGTCCGTCTTGAGCGCGGGTGGGGTGCACGTCGTGTGGGCGCCGTCAGGCCAGATCTTCCACGCCAAGTATCTCGTCGTCGACGGTGCGAGAGCGTACGTAGGGACCGGCAACTTCGTCGCTTCGGACTACTCATCGACGCGAGACTTTTGGGTGGAGGAGTCAAATCCGAGTGACGTAAACGCGATCGAATCGACCTTTGACGCCGACTTCACGGGCAGCGGCAGTGCGCCACGCCAAGCTGCCGGCTTGGTGTGGAGCCCCGGCTCCACTGGCGCGCTCGTGAACTTGATCGCGTTGGCCCGGCATTCACTCCTTGTGGAGAATGAGGAGATGGACTCCCCACCGGTCGAGAGCGCGCTGGAGGCTGCGGCTCATCACGGTGTCTCGGTGGACGTGGTCATGACTGAGGACCCGTCGTGGACGAGCGCTCTCGATCGACTCGCGGCAGCAGGCGTGCACGTTCGCCTCTTGAACGACACGCAGATATACGTTCACGCCAAGGTGATCTGTACCGACTGCACTGCATCGTCGGGAACAGTGTTCATTGGCAGCGAGAACTTCTCGACCTCATCGCTCTCCTACAACCGCGAGCTCGGTGTCGTGACCTCGACGCCCGCAGCAGTGAGAGCAGTGCGAAGCGCCGTGGGCGCCGACTTCGATGTCGGTGCAGTACTCTCAGCGCCCTCGCCGACGCCGCCCCCGAGTTCGGCGGGCGCGAAGGTGATCATCACGTCGGTCATCGCCTCAGTTGCTCACGGCAGTTATGAAACCTTGAGCGCACACGCCAAGCCCGGCGAGTCGTGCACGCTGAGCGTCCTGCTACCGAGCGGGTATACGAGCGAGGCGAGCGGACTCGGTGCTGATACGGCAAATGCGAGCGGCAACATGACGTGGAATTGGTGGGTGAGCTCCGAAACCGATCCCGGCACGGCGCGGGCAACCGTGACGTGCGGCGGGGTATCGGCGTCCAAGACGTTCAGCATCACGCCATGACGCGTTAAGACCCGGCGCGAGCCCGCGGGAGATCCTCGCTCCACGGCGCAACGTTCCTATGCTGACCCCATGGTGGCACTCCCCGAGATCACTGATTTCCTTCGCAAGTATCCGCCGTTCGCCGAACTCGATGACGCGCTGCTCGACGAACTGAGCCAGAGCATGGAGATTGAATTTCATCCCGCCGGGCAGATCATCTTTTCCAAGGGTGTTCAGCCACTCGATTACCTTCACGTGGTGCGTGCCGGAGCGGTCGAGGTCGTGAGCGACGGCGAGGTGCTCGACCTCATCGGTCCGGGAGAAATATTCGGGCACGCCTCAATGCTCTCGGGACTGCCGCCAGGGTTTGAGGCTCGTGCCGCCGAAGACACCCTTACGTTCCGCATTCCGACCGAAGCGGCCACCAACGCGCTCATCCAACCCGGGGCAATGCGGTACATGACCCGCCTCATCCTCGAGGACCGCCACCGCCTGCGCTCCGGGCCCTCCGCCCAGGTTGTGCGTGACCAGCTTCGAGAGCCCGTCGGCGCGGCAATTCGCTCGAGCCCGCTCATCGTGACACCCGAGACGTCCGTGCGCGACGCGGCTCGTCAGATGGTCACTGCGGGCGCGAGTGCGCTCATTGTCAACCTCCGCGACACGCTCGGCATCCTGACCGACAGCGACCTTCGCACCCGGGTCGTCGCAGCAGGGCGATCACCCGACACGCCGGTATCGGCGGTGATGACCGCGCCAGCGCGAACGGTGTCGAGCGAACGACCAGGCAGCGAGGTCCTCCTCGACATGCTCGAGCACGGGGTACGACACTTTCCCGTGGTGTCGGCGAGCGGCAGAGTCCTTGGCATCGTGGAAGACCACGACCTTGTCGCCGTCGAAAGTCGCTCGTCATTTTTTCTCCGCCGAACGGTTGCGCGAGCCAAGACCGTTGACGAACTGGTTGAAACGTCGAAGAGACTTCGCCCGGCGATGATTGCAATGAGCCGTGGCGGCGTCGCGGCGCTTGACGTCATGTCAGTCTTTTCGGTCGTCGCCGACGCCCTCACAAGCCGTGCGCTCGATCTGGCGACCGAAGATGTCGGCGAGGGTCCGGCGAAGTTCACCTGGCTGGCGCTCGGGAGTCAGGCTCGAAGAGAGGCGTTACCGAGCTCGGATCTTGACAGCGCCGTCGCCTGGGACGACGACGACACCAACGACGAAGCGGCAGTTCGTGACTATCTCAGCGCAGTCACGACGCGCGCCACAGAAACACTCACTCGATGCGGCTTTCGTCCCGACGAGCACATGGCGACCGCTTCTTCATCGCTGTTCGTTCGCCCGCTCTCTCTCTGGCGTCGCGAAGCGAACTCGTTCCTCGTCGATCCCACGCAAGAAAAAGCCCTCATCCTCGCCTCAGTTCTCGTGGACAGTCGCCCAGTTTGGGGTGTCGACACCGGTCCACTCATCTCCGACGCATTCCGCCTCGCCCCGTCGTATCCGCACACGTTGCGTCTGCTCGCCCAGTTCGCCCTCTCTCACAAGCCACCAACCGGTTTCCTTCGGGGACTCGCCGGTGACCTCGGGGGCGAGCGACGTGGTCGCCTCGATCTCAAGAGTGCGGCGGTCGTGCCAATCACCGACCTCGCTCGTTGGGCGGGCATGACCGTCGGCGTGGCGTGTGCGTCGACAACCGCGCGCCTCGAGGCCGCGCGCGACGGGGGTACGCTCAGCGCCGCTGACGCGGAGTCGCTCACTGACGCCTTTGAACTCGTTTGTCAGCTCCGTCTCGACCACCAGGCAGAGCAGATCGAAGTGGGCGAAGAGCCGGACAACGTGATCGATCCGGGCGAGCTCAACCCGCTGACGCATCGCTACCTAAAGGATGCCTTTCGCGCCGTCGCTTCGGTGCAACGGCGCGTCTCGAACGACGCCAGCTGGACGTCGTGAGACTGTCTCTTCTCCGTTCGCCGGCGTCGCCCGCCGCTGCGCGGTACACGAAGACGCCGCGCACAGCCCCGAGAACGCCGTGGCGACGCGCCAACTACTGCGTTGTCGACCTCGAGCTGAGCGGGCTCAATCCGCGAGAGGATGAGATCATCTCCTTCGCCGCGGTGTCAATAGACGCCGGCCGCATCGTCACCGGTGACGCCGTCTACGGCGTATGCCGCCCTTCTCGCCCGCTTCCCGAGGCCTCCGTCCTGATCCACGGCATCCGCACCCTCGATCTCATCGACGCACCTACCCTCGACGAGGCCATCCAGCCGCTGATCAGTGCCATGACGGGCCGAGTGATCGTCGCACATGTGGCGTGGGTAGAGCAGGCGTTTCTCGGTCGAGCGTTGCGCGGCCAGGGCACTCGACTTCGTGGACCGATACTGGATACCTTCGAACTCGGTGGACTGCTGTCGCGACAACGTGGAGAAGGGAGCTCTCGGCGTACCCTCGACGAGCTGGCCGAGTACCTTCACCTTCCCGTCTACCGACGCCACCACGCGCTGGGCGACGCGCTCACTACGGCCCAGGTGTTCATCGCGCTCGCCACGCACCTCGATGAGTTCGGTTCAGAGTCGGTTCACTCGCTCGCACTTGCCGAACACCGAGCGCGACTCCTATCGTTTTAGGCAGTCGTGACCGACGTACCCGCCACCGAGAAACCGGCCACACGACCGGGGAACTTCGTCGCCCGTCACCATCCCTGCAACAGTTTCTAGGTCGAACCCAGTTCTAACCCGAGTGCTGATAGGTAAGCGCCAATCTGCAGACATCATCAAAAGCAAGCGCACTTCCCACCGCTCTTTCTTGTCCGTACGTTCGCTCCCCCAACTCGCTCACGAGGTTCGCCTCCATCTTCTCCAGCAAGACGTATTCGTCGTTGGTCCACCGGTAACCCGTCCCTGGGGGCAGCTGATCTGCCATGGTCGCCGTTGCGCCGCGCAGACGTGCGGCAGCGACGAAGTTCCCGCGGAGATCGGCCGTGCAGGCCAACACGAAGATAGCGAACACGAACGCCCAGGGTTCGTGTCCAAGTCGTCGCTGGATCTGCAAACCGACTCGACACTCGCGCTCGGCGGTCTCCACATCGCCCGCCACCAACGCGGCGTAGCCCAGCTGCCACCTGAGCAACCACATCGCCGCGAGTGAGCCCACCGACTCCGAGACCGCGATCGCCTCATCAATATACGGAATCAGCGGCTGGAAGTCGCCTTCTCGCCGCATGTGTGCTGTTATGTAGAAAACCTGAGCAGTGCTCACCCCAATCGAGTCACCGGCGCGTCGGTACGACTCCATAGACTCGCTCATGGCGGCGTCGGCGACGTCGTCCGAACGTCTCTGGGCCGCGCTGACGCCGCGAACCAGCAAGGCGAAACCAATGAGCACGAGATCCCCGACGGCGCGGGCTCTGTCGACGAGGTCCTCTTCGAGTGACTCATCGCCCCCCTGATCCGACGCGAGCGCCCGTCGAAAAGCGCGAATGAGAAGTAGACGAGTCTGGGCAAACTCGTCCGCGAGTCCCGTCGCCAGGGCGAATCCCTCTTCAAAGAGATCACCGAGCATTTTTCGAGAGCTTTCGTCTTCGCTTCGAAACGTCGAGCTCCACGCCTCGCAGACGACGATGATTCCACCCAGTCGGACGCGGGGCTCGAGGACCACCCCGCTAGTGAGCACGGTGGCCATCAAGTCATAGGGGGCCGTATTCGGTCGAGTGGCCAGTACTCGCTCCGTCGCGATTCCAAGACGAATCAACGGCGAAACGCCGCCCTCCTCCTCGGCGTAGTACGCAAATGCGGCGTAAATGTTGTCCCACTCAATGTCGAGGCGGCGAACCCAGTGAACCTGCTCGGCGCCACCCCATATTTTCGATCGCGCCGATTCGCATAATTCCAAGTAGTACGCCGCGTGGCGCGCTCTTACGGCCATCACTAAACCCGCTCCGTCGGTCTGGACTGACTGTTCCACGGCGAACTGGCGAATCGTCTCCAGCATCCAGTAGCGAAGGGAGCCCGAGTCCCGCTCTGCGACTACCAGGCTCTTGTTGACCAACGAACCGAGTCGGTCGGCCACGTCGTTCGCCAATGCTCGGTCCGTTGCTCCGACGGCTTCGGCCGCTTCGAGGTCAAAGCCTCCGACGAACACCGTCAGTCGTCGAAGAAAGTCTTGTTCTTCGACGCTCAGCAAGTCGTAGGACCAGGCGACGGTGGCGCCCAACGTCTGCTGACGAGGCATCGCGCTTCGAGCGCCCCCCGTCAACAGTTTGAAGCGCTGATCCAGTCGCCGAGAGAGATCATTGACCGACATCGTGGACAGCCGAGCGGCGGCAAGTTCGATGGCTAAAGGAATGCCGTCGAGTCGCCGACAGATTGACGCCACTTCCGGGGCGGTCTCGTCGTCGAGCCGGTAGCTTTTGTCGTGCGACCGGGCTCGCGAAATGAAGAGTTCAACCGATTCGCAACCGCTTAGATCATTGACACCTTCGACCTCGCCCGTTGGCAACGTGAGCGACCGAACCCGGTAGATCTCCTCACCTTCGACGCCAAGCGGTTCGCGCGACGTGGCGATGATGAGTACATTCGGGCACTCCCGACGAATCGAATCTGCCAAACGAGCGACAGCGCCAACCACGTGCTCACAGTTGTCAAGCACGAGCACCACGCTTTGCGGCTTTAGCCGGTGGACGAGGCTCCGCTCCATCTGTTCTGTTTGCGTCGTCGAAGCGCTGGCGAGCCCGAGGCTTTCGACGACGGTAAGCGATACCGCTTCAGGATCGCGCACGGAGGCCAACGTGACGAACCAGACGCCGTCGGGCCCACGCTCGAAAAGATCCGCCGCGAGCTGCAGAGCGAGGCGAGTTTTTCCCGCCCCACCCGCACCGGTGAGCGTTATGAGTGAGCAGCGACTCACAAGTTCTCGAAGCTGCGCCACGTCATCCGTACGCCCAATGAAAGGTGTCAGCGAACTCGGCAGATTGTTCGCGACGTCTGGGCTGTCAAGTGATCGAAGGCCCGGGAACTCGTCGGGAAGCCCCGGTACCACAAGTTGGAAAATTGTCTCGGGTCGCCCGAGGTCTTTCAAACGGTGCGAGCCCAGGTTACGAAGCGCTATTTCGCGAGGCAAGGCGTCTTCGACCAGGACGGCAGCTGCACCAGAGAGAAGAATCTGCCCGCCGTGAGCGACTGCGGCGAGTCGCGCAGCGCGGTGAACTTCGTAACCGACGAGCCCCGTTTCGCGCTCCGTGGCCTCCCCGGTGTGTATCCCCATACGCACCAGGACCTTCTCGTCATTGGGCCACGCGTGTTCGCTCAACAAACGTTGGGCGTCAATTGCCGCAGCTACGCACGAACTTGTTGAGTTGAAGGTGATAAAGAACGAGTCGCCTTGAGTGTCGTATTCGTGTCCCTCGTGGGCCGCCAGGGCCGCGCGAATGACGCGGTGATGCTCGGCCAGGAGCGCGGCATACGCGTCGTCCCCAAGTCGCCGCAGCAGCGCCGTTGAACCCTCGATATCAGTAAAGAGGAAGGTACGTGTTTCGATAGCCGCATCGTAGATGACCCGCCCGCGCACGCGCCGCGGTCAATGGTGTCGTGCTTCTTTGAGTGCTTCGCGTCGCGCCGCGACTCGAAGCTCGGCGATCAAGCGAACCTCACTTGGCACGGCGAGAGGAGTTCATCTACTGTGACCAAATGTCCACGCCACAGGTAGTTGAAGGCTTCATACCGTTTAGAGAATGGCAAACCTGGTATCGCGTTACCGGAGATCTGTCCTCAGACAAAACGCCACTGGTGGTAGCCCACGGAGGACCGGGCTGCACCCACGACTACGTGCTGGCGCTCGCTCGCCTCGCCGACGATGGTCGACCCGTCGTGCACTACGACCAGCTGGGCGGCGGTCGCTCCACCCACCTGCCCGATCGCGGGGGCGACTTCTGGACAGTTGACCTCTTTCTCGAGGAGCTGGAGAACCTCCTCGTGACCCTCGGCATCAATGACCGCTACTTCCTGCTCGGTCAGTCCTGGGGAGGAATGCTCGCATCCGAGCACGGCATCCGCCAGCCCGCGGGACTAAAGGCACTGGTCATCAGCAACTCCCCCGCCTCGATGGATCTTTGGGCGAGCGAGGCGAAGAAACTTCGTGCCGAGCTGCCGCCAGAGGTCGAAGCGGCACTCGATCGCCACGAAGCGGCGGGCACGACCTCGGATCCGGAGTATCTGGCCGCCCAGCAGGTGTACTACGACCTGCACGTGTGTCGCGTCGTGCCCAATCCTCCCGAGGTGGTGAGGACCTTTGCGATGCTGGACGAGGACCCGACCGTCTATCACGTGATGAACGGACCCAACGAGTTCTTCTGCATCGGAACGCTCCGGAGCTGGAGCGTGGTGGACCGGGTGCACCAGATCACGGCGCCGACCCTGCTTGCCTCGGGTCGCTTTGACGAAGCGACACCCGCGACCGTCCAACCGTTCTTCGACGGCATCCCCAACGTGCGCTGGGAGATCTTCGAGCACTCGAGCCACATGCCGTTCGTCGAAGAGCCTGAGCGCTATCTCGAGGTAGTGGAATCGTTCCTCGCCGAGTACGACGAGTGATCTTGTAGTAAGAAACAAGAAGCAGTGTGAGCATCGAATCGGGGGGATCGAATGTCACGTCTCAACTTCATCAAGCGCTCGGGGGCGGTGGCGTCGTGCGCGGCGCTCTGCTCGCTCGGCGTCTTCGTCGCGTCTGGCAGTTCTCCGGCAGGTGCGTCGTCGGGGTATCAGCCCCAGCACGCCGGAGGGACCCTTCACTTGGTCGCGACGGCGGCCGGCGGCACGTTGGACCCCCAGATCAACTACACCTTGCAGTACTGGCAGCTCTACCAGGCGACCTACGACGGCTTGGTGGCCTTTCAAAAGGTGGGCGGTGACGCATCCTTTGACGTCGTGCCCGACCTCGCGACCGCGATGCCCAAGATAACCAACGGTGGCAAGACCTACACATTCACGCTGCGCAAGGGCATCAAGTTCTCCACCGGCAAGACGGTCACGGTAGCGGACGTGCTCGCCACCTTCCAGCGACTCTTCGAGGTCTCGAGCCCGAACGTCGGGTCCTGGTACAACGACATCGTCGGCGGGCCGGCCTGCGTGACGACGCCCGCAACCTGCACGCTCGCGGGTGGCGTCGTGGTGAATGCGGCGACGAATAGCGTCGTCTTTAACCTCATCGCGCCCGATGCCGAGTTCCTTGACCAGCTCGCCGTGCCCTTTGGCTCAATCATCCCCGCCAACACCCCACCGAAGGACCAGGGCGACACCCCCGTCCCGGGTACCGGCGCGTACTACTTCGCCTCCTACAACCCCAACTCCGCACTGGTGATGAAGCGCAACCCCTACTTCAAGGTATGGAGCGCCGCGGCCCAGCCACAGGGATACCCCAACGAGATCGAGATGACCTTCGGACTCCCGGTCGAGTCGGAGGTGACCGCCGTGGAGAATGGCAGTGCCGACTGGGTGTTCGACCCCATTCCGGCCGACCGCCTGGCCAGCATCTCCACCACCTACGCCAGTCAGGTCCACGTGCACTCGTTGACCGCCGACTGGTACGCACCGATGAACGTGAACATCGCGCCGTTCAACAACCTCAAGGCTCGCCAAGCGGTCAACTACGCGTTGAACAAGTTCTCGCTCGTAAAGCTCTACGGCGGCAGCGAGCTCGCCCAGCCCACCTGCACCATCTTGCCGCCCTCGTTCCCTGGCTACCTCAAGTACTGCGCTTACAACTCGACGTCCAGCTCCACCTACACCGGGCCGGACTTGGCGAAGGCGAAGGCGCTGGTGAAGGCCTCAGGCACGTTCGGCGACAAGGTGGCCGTGGTCGCCCAAAACGACCCAGTCGATGAGTCGGTCGGGGAGTACATTCAGGGCGTCCTCAACCAGATCGGCTACAAGGCGACCCTGAAGCCGCTCTCCATGAACATCGAGTTCAACTACATCCAGAACACCAACAACAAGGTCCAGATCAGCGTGACCCAGTGGTACCAGGACTACCCCGCGGCTTCTGACTTCTTGAAGGTGCTCCTCAACTGCGACAACTTCCACAAGGGCAGCGACAACAGCATCAACATCGCCGGCATGTGCTCACCGAGCATCGACGCCATGGAGGCGACGGCCGAGACAGAGGAGCAGACCAACCAGACGGCCGCCAACGTGATGTGGGGAAAGATCGACAAGCTGATCATGACCACCGAAGCGCCGTGGGTGCCGTTGTTCAACCCCAAGCTGGTTGACTTCGTCTCGAAGCGAGTGGGCAACTACCAGTTCTCGCTCCAGTTCTACATGTACGTGGACCAGTTGTGGGTGAAATAAGCGGGATATTCCTTGACGAGGAGGCCGCCCAACTAATCGACAGCGAGAACGCCGGGGCTATCGAGAGCCCCTGGCGTTCCTCGCTCGGGCAACTGCGGCGCAATCGCGCCGCGATGATCGCGGTCGGCGTGCTGCTCTTCTTCATCGTCGTGTGTCTCTTGGCGCCCGTCTACGCGCACGACATCGCCCACGACAACCCGTTCGCCTCGAACCTGCAGGGTCGAATAAGGATCGGCACCCGCTACATCAGCGTCATGCAGGCCAACACCCAAGGGCTCGGCCTCGGCGTCTCCCCCATCGGCCCCACGTGGCACTTCTCCACCTACTTCCTCGGCGCCGACGAGCTGGGTCGCGACGTGTTTGGCCGCGTGCTCTACGGCGGGCGGGTCACCATGCTGATCGGCTTTTCCTCCGCGCTCATCTGCGTCGCCGTCGCCACCGTGTTCGGCATGGCGGCCGGTTACTTCGGCGGGGTCGCCGACTGGCTGATCTCGAGGGTGCTCGACGTCATCTGGGCCTTTCCCATCTACCTACTTGCGATCTCGCTGTCGGTGATCCTGCTCACGAGCGGCCTCGACCTCGGCATCATCCACGTCGGCCCTGGATCGTTGTTGTTGCCCATCTTGATCATCGCCGCGGTCTACGTGCCCTACGTGGCACGACCTGTCCGTGGCATCGTGTTCTCGCTCAAGGAGCGCGAGTTCATCCAAGCGGCCATCGCGTCGGGAGCCTCGGACTGGCACATCATGCGCAAGGAGATCCTGCCCAACGTGGCCCCGAGCGTCATCGTCTTCTTTCCCTTGATGGTGGCCCTCAACATCTTGACCGAGTCCGCGCTCTCGATCCTCGGCATCGGAGTGCAGGCGCCCCAGGCCAGCTGGGGCACCATCATCAACGATGGACTCCAGCTGCTCTATACCCGCCCGTGGGTCGCGATGGCGCCGGGCATCTGCATCGTGATCACTTGTGTCGCCCTCAACATCCTCGGTGACGGGGTGCGCGACGCCTTCGACCCGAGAGCCAAGCTGCGCGGTTCGATATAGATGCTTCGCTTCATCGTTAAACGCTTGGCCTCCGCACTGCTCGTGATGTTCACCATCAGCGTGCTGGTGTTTCTCATCTTCTTCGCCACACCCGGCGTCAATCCGGCGGCGCGAATCGCGGGACGCAGCGCGACGCCCGCCGTCTTGCGCCAGGTCTCCAAGCAGTTCGGGCTTAATCGCCCGCTCCCCGTTCGCTACGGCCTCATGATGTACCACCTCTTCATCAAGCAGGACCTGACCTCGTACGTGAACATCGGCGACCGGATCATCCCTCAGATCACGGCGGCCGCCCCCATCACGCTGTCGCTGATCTTTGGCGCGGTCGTGATCTGGCTGGTGGTCGGCGTGCTCGGCGGCGTCATCGCAGCAAAGAACAAGGGCCGCTTCATCGATCCGTTGATCATGTTCTTTGGCATCGCCGCGATCTCGATCCCCGTGTACTGGCTCGGCCAAGTGATCTTGCTCTTCACCCAGGGCCGACTGCACACGTCGATCTTCGCCTGGGCTCCCAACGGCGGCTTCATCCCGCTCTCTCAAAACCCCGGGGAGTGGGCCCTGCACCTTCTCTTTCCCTGGCTGACGCTCGCGAGCCTGTACGCGGGCATCTACGCGCGCGTGCTGCGCGGCGAGCTCATCAACAACATGAACGAGGACTACATTCGCACCGCCCGCGCGAAGGGCCTCTCCGAGCGGCGCATCTTGTACCGTCACGCGCTTCGCTGTTCGCTCATCACCATCGTGTCGCTCTTCGGCCTCGACGTGGGGGTACTCGTGGGTGGGGCCGCACTCTTGACCGAGGTCGTCTTCGGACTTCCCGGGGTCGGCTGGTTGACGTACCAGGGGCTGCAGAACCTGGACCTGCCGCTCATCATGGGGTGCGTGATGTACGGCGCGTTCTTCGTCGTGCTCGCGAGCGCGGTCGTCGACGTGCTGTACGCCTACATCGACCCAAGGATTCGCGTTGTCACTCGATAGCGCCACCGAGCCCATCCTCAGCGTGCGGGACCTGCGGGTCTCCTTCGCCACTCGCCACGGCGTCGTCCAGGCGGTCGACGGGCTCTCCTTTGACGTCGAAGCACAGGAGGTCCTCGGCATCGTCGGTGAGTCGGGTTCGGGCAAGAGCGTCGCGATGTACTCGATGCTCGGGCTGGTGCGCGACGCCAACGTGAAGATCGAGGGCAGCGTGCGCTTTCAAGGTCGTGAGATCCTCGGCCTCTCGGACCAAGCGATGCAGTCAGTGCGCGGTGGTGAGGTCGGCATGATCTTCCAAGACCCGATGACGGCCCTCACGCCGGTCTACACGGTGGGCTGGCAGATCGTCGAGCAGCTGCGAGCTCACGGTGAGCTGACAAAGCGCCAAGCACACGAGCGGGCTATCGAGCTCCTGGGCGAAGTGGGCATACCAAATCCCACGAGTCGCGTGAACCAGTATCCCCACGAGTTCTCCGGCGGTATGCGTCAGCGCGTCGTGATCGCCATGGCACTGTCGTGCAATCCCAAGCTGCTCATCGCCGACGAACCGACGACGGCGCTCGACGTCACGACGCAGGCGCAGATACTTGAGCTGATGGGCCGCCTCCAGGAGACGTACGGCTCGTCCATCGTGATCATCACGCACGACATGGGCGTCATTGCCGAGATCGCCCATCGGGTCGTCGTCATGTACGCGGGACGTCCAGCCGAGATCGGGCCCGAGATCGACGTGGTGCGCTCGCCGCGCCATCCCTATACGTGGGGCCTCCTGGGTGCCGTGCCGCGCGCGGACGTGAAGAACCGTCGACTCGTGACCATCCCGGGTAACGCCGTCTCGCCGCTCGAGGTGCCCGCGGGCTGCGCGTTTGCTCCGCGCTGCCAGTACCGCATGGATATATGTGTAGAACGACCCCCCTTGCGTGGGGACAACGGCCACCTCGACGCCTGCTGGTTGAGCGACGCGCAACGGGTGACGATTCGCGCGGGTGCCGCGCTTCGGGGTGAGCGATGAGCGACGACGTTCTTCTTCGGGTGACCGATGTGGTGAAGTCCTTTACGGCGCGCAAGAAGACGCTCGGCGTGCGCTCGACCAACACCGCCGTCAACGGGGTGTCACTCGAAGTGAAGCGAGGCGAGACGCTGGGCATCGTGGGCGAGTCGGGGTGCGGGAAGTCAACTCTGGCCCGCTGCATCGTCCAGCTGCTTCCCGTCACGTCAGGCAGCGTCGAACTGGACGGCGTCGAACTCACCACACTGTCCCGACGGCAACTGCGGCCCCATCGACGCCAGATGCAGCTGGTCTTCCAAGACCCCTACGCCTCCCTCAATCCTCGGCGCACGGTCGGTGAGATCGTGGCCGACCCGATGCGGATCAACAAGGTCGCGAGCACTGAAGAGATCAACGAGCGAGTGCGCGAACTCTTCGTGACCGTCGGCCTCGATCCCGCGTCGCTGCGGCGCTACCCTCACGAGTTTTCGGGGGGCCAACGCCAACGAATCGGTATCGCGCGCGCCCTGTCCCTCAACCCCGCACTCGTGGTGGCCGACGAGCCCGTGTCGGCGCTCGACGTGTCGGTCCAAGCTCAGGTCCTCAATCTCATGGCGGACCTGCAGAGTGACTTCAACCTGACGTACCTATTCATCGCGCACGACTTGGGTGTGGTACGCCACGTGTCCGATCGAGTGGGCGTGATGTACCTCGGTGAGATCGTCGAGCTCGGGGACGCAGAGATTCTGTACGACAAGCCGCTCCACCCCTATACAGAGGCCCTCCTCTCCGTGGTGCCGGAGTTGAACGACACCGACGCACCACGACGTGAGCGGATCATCATCAGCGGGGACGTTCCCGACCCTTCCGATCGACCGTCCGGATGCTCGTTTCACCCGCGTTGTCCAGTAGCCACAGAGATATGCGCTACCGAGAAGCCGGCGTTCGTTGAGCTACAACCGGGGCGCTTTGTGGCCTGTCATCATCCCCGTAACAACGTCTAAGAATCGGCGAAGAGTCCGTTGTGGCGCCTTTGAGTCAACCCGATCTAGAGGTTGTTCCTGAACCAAGCGAAGGTCTCAGACGAATTCGGGCCAGATGACGCCCAACGAGCGCTGCCCGGCTCTCTTTCCGGGAACTTGATCACGAGGACTGACGCCGGGTTTGAAATCGCGGGGGCGATTAGATCCCGCCATTCCTCGACAGTTTTGCCACTGGCGATCCAGACATCAATGAATCGATGCCACCAACTCTTGGAATTGGCCTTAATGAGTTCATGAACGGCGTTTCGTTGCTCCGTCGTCGCTCTGTCAAGGATGATGACGAAATCGGGACTGCTCACGGTTCGTCCTCGTCTGTTGTTTCCGTAAATTCCTCGTCGGTTTGAGGAGCGTTCAATATCATCGATGGCTCGGGATACGTTGGCACCAACCGTTCCAACGAAGTGCTGTCGCTGTCACCTTCCAGCGTCCTGCTTAACACGCGCTCCAGGACCTTACTGAATTGGCCCTCAAAGGAGTGCAGCATGCCCTGAGTCGTGGTCTGAACTTCGGTGAGCGCCGTGAGTGTTCTGGTTGAGACCTCCTCCGTTCTCCGTATCTGCTCTGCGTCATTTCGACTTTGTCCGATGGCAATGATGATTTGCGATGAGAATGCAACAATCGCGAGAGACAGCGCAATCGTCGAAAGGGCGTTCGCGCCTCTAACTGCAGCGACGACGATTAAGGCAGTCGCAGAGCAAACAGCTAACACCGCGCTAATTACCGCAACGGTTCTCCATGACACCGAGATTCGACTGGGGTCCCGAGGGTCCATGGTACGAAACGATACATTGAAAGCACAGATCGGTGACGTGCTCTTGACGTCATTTCACATCGCGCGCTAGCCTTTCGACTGTTAGCGCCGAAAATGTGCAGAGTTAGACGATGCGCTTGTCCGCTTCACTGACCAATCTTGTTTGATTTTCGCGGGCCTAACCGTCGAACGAAACGTCTCGATTAATTGATTAAGGAGCTTGGAATGACCGCGGGATCAGGTAATCTTAACGGCTATTCAGTTATAGTAACTGGCGGTGGCACGGGACTCGGCAAAGCGTGCGCCCGACGACTAGTAGCTGACGGGGCGGCGGTGACAATCTGCGGGCGAACGGAGAATCGCTTAGCTGCCGCGTGCGAAGAGATCACGCAATCGACCATCGACGGCAGAATTCGATACGTGGTAGCAGATGTGACGAACGAAAGCGACGTCGTTCGAGTCGTGTCGGCGGCGATTGAGTTGACGGGAGGCATCGACGGATTCGTCGCCAACGCCGGTGGTGACGCGGAGTACACGAGCCCGCTCCATCTTCAAGACCTCGAGATCTTCACAGAGGTTCTCAAACTGAACGTTGTCGGAACGTTGCTATCGATCAAACACTCGCTGCCCCATTTGGTGACATCGGGTCGGGGATCGTTCGTAGCGATGTCGTCCATCGCGAGCCATCAGACTCATCCCTTCTTTGGCGCCTACACCGCAGGAAAAGCCGGCGTAGACGCCCTGATCCGAAACGCCGCGGACGAGTATGGACCGACCAGAACCCGATTCAACGCCGTCCGACCAGGATTCATCTCAACAGAGATCATGGAATCGGTCCCGCCAGGTTCACCCATCCACGACAGCTACGTCACGCAGACACCGATGCGGGGAGTTGGCGAGCCGGTGGACGTCGCCAACTTGGTCCGATTTCTCATCGGCCCTGAAAGCAGTTGGATCACGGGCCAGCTGATCAACGTTGACGGCGGTCATGGATTGCGAGGTGGACCCGATTTCTCCCCACTGCTCGATCCCGCCTTGGGACCGGAGGCGATATTGGGTCGAAAAGTGCCAACCTCCGACTGACCGTCAACAACTTCTAGCTAGTGAGCCGTTCTGCGCTCCAAGTGAATACTCCAGGACGTCTAACGTCTCTTCCTACAAGTGCTCCGTGACGGAACGACGAGGGAGAATCCCGACGCCAAAGATGCTCAACGGACCAACTGTTGGACAATCGTTCGATGTTGTCAGTCGGTGACTTCCGGTTGTGGTTGCACAACTGCGTGCTCGCCCGTTGGGATTCGATCGACGCCGGACTGCCTCTTGTTGAGTCGGCTTCGCAGCACGAACACATACCAGAGCGCGCCGATGATCTCGGCCCCGACGAGGTACTTGAATCCCACGTGCCCCGCCTGGGGCAGTGCTCCCGCGAGCATGATAGCGATGATCCACAAGAACGCGACAATCATGATCGGCTTCAGCCAGCGACCGAGCGAAAAGTATTTGCCGTCAGTTGGCAGATCGGGAATGCGATTCGTCCGTAGAGCGACCACGACACCGATAATCACGAGGAAGTAAATCGAGTAGTAAGCGAGGTCAACGATCGAAACGACGTTATTCGCGATGCTCTGAGACATCACGTTGACGCCAATGGCGACAAGACCACAGAGAACGATCGAGAGGACCGGCGTCTTCGTGCGCTCAGGCACGTGAGCCAAGTACCGCGAGCCGGGCAGCATGTTGTCACGAGCCAGGGCGAAGCCGAGCCGTGTCGCCACCACCATGTTGGCGAGCATGCAAGAAAACACTGCGCCGAACACGCAGATGGCCAGGACGTCTTCCGCCACACCGCCGAAGTGCACCTGAAAGATGTAGAGCAACGGGCTCTTGGGTTGAGCCAACATGGCCTTGATGCCCGCCGGAATAGCAATTGCAAACGCCACGACAACGAAGAAGGCAAAACCCATCGAGGTGTAGTTCGCCCGAATCATGGCCAGAGGAGTGGTGCGGCGAGGGTCGTGGGTCTCTTCGGAAAGGTCTGCCGCTCCCTCCCAGCCGAGCAGCGTGAAGACCGGGAGCAAGCTGGAGAGCACTAATCCGTACCAGAGTGGGATCCCGCCACCCGCCGCGCCGCGCTGGAAGAGCACGTGCCCTCCCATGGGGTGATGAAAGAAGAACAGCGCACCAAAGAACAAGAGGATCGCAGCGACGACCGTACCGAAGACTTCCGCCGAGGCCCCCACGTTGTTCACCCACGCGACGGCCCGAATGCTCACGACGTTCAAGATGACTGCCGCAACAATGGAGATGATCGCGAGCGTTTCGATATCCCCGTGCGTTGGGTTCGTCCATAAGTAGGGAGCGAAGATTGACCCGAACGCCGCCGCAATGGACGCGGTGCCGGCGTAGAAGGCGCAGAGGCATGTCCAGCCGGTGAACCAGCCGTAGTGATTGTTTGTCAATCGGCTTGTCCACTGATACGCGAAGCCCGTGATCGGCATTCGAGCCGCCAGGTGCGCGTACACCATCACGATCAAGAACACACCGACGCTGCAGGGAATCCACAGCCAGATGCCGACCCCGCCAGACGTTTCGAAGATCGTCGGAAAGAGGTAAAAGATCGAGGTGGTAATGCTGATCATGGAGAACGCGATAGCGAACGAACCAACAGGACCCAGCGCCCGCCGCAAATGCTGTTGGTAACCGAATTGGTTAAGGTCACTGACGTCATGCGCCGAGGCGTCTTTGGACCTACCGTGGGGTGTTAACTCGGGCATTTGCTCGCTCCTTTGGTGATTGCTTATCGTCACGTGTCCGTCTCAGGACCAAAAGAGGAATGAGCGAGATCTCCCACCCCTGATAACACCCCCGATGGCATCCAGACGATGCAAAAAGTAGCATCGCAGAGGCTCGTTGTCAACATCATTTTGAACATTGAGTGTCAAATACGTTGCATGACCAACCACGGGACCGGCGGTGGGAACTGCCCACGGGGGCGGTGACTCGCGAGCCGACGGGCCGAAGAGCCGACTCGACTAGACCATGACGACGTCGACGCCGGCCCCGAGGAGTCCGTCAATGACTTCGGTTTTGTCCTCCGCGCCAGTGTCGGTAATCACAGTGTCCAACTTCTCGATTCCACAGAGCGTCGCAAAAGTGGAGACGCCGATCTTCGATGAGTCGACGACCAGGGTCACACGCCGAGCGCGGCGCATCATGGCCCTTCCCATTGCAGCCTCACCGATGTTGTGGCAGTTCGCGCCCGTCATCAGGTCGAGACCATTCGCTGTCAGGATCACCTCGTCCATCGATATCTCCGCCAGCATGAGCTCGGCCAGGGGTCCAATGAGTTCGTAGGACTGTTGGCGCACGGTCCCACCGACCACCACCAAGCTGAACTGCGATCGCACCGTCAACTCATGAGCAATGTTGATGGCGTTGGTAACAATGGTCAGCGTCGTGTCGCCCGGCTTTCCTTGCAAGTCAGCGCGCAGCGCGATGGCGCGCGCGACCTCCGTGGTTGTCGTTCCGGCATTCAGCCCGACAACCGATGACGGCCGCACCCGTGACGCCGCCTCGCGTGCAATCCGCTGCTTCTCCTCGGCGTGGATGAGCGCGTTGTACTTGAGTGGCAGGTCGTACGTCGAGGAGTTCGTCGCGGCACCGCCTCGCGTGCGTATGAGGAGCTGCTTTTGCGCGAGTCCGTCAAGGTCGCGACGAATGGTGGCCGTAGACACCGCCAGCTCCGTCGCGAGGACATCTATCTCGACGTAGCCCGTCCTCGTAAGACAGTCCAAGATGTGAACGGTCCGATCTCGTGACGCTGACTCCACTCCCTTTGGCACACTGACTCTCCTACGGGGAGTGTCTCGAACCACGACCAGATTCGTGCAAATCTCCCGTTTGGTCAGGCATTCACCCGACTTGCCTCATCCTACTCAGCTCTCGCTACGCACCCACCACCGCGCGTTGACTACTCCCCCATGATCGTCAAATGGACCTCGCGGGGGCGACCCCGCGTCTGATCGAAATCGGCGAAGTAGATGCGACCGAACTGTCCAAGTCGCAAGGCGCCGTCGTTGATCGGAATCGACACCGACCTCCCCACGAGGACCGATCGCAAGTGAGCGTCAACGTTGAGGCTCCACCACGTCTCCTCTGCCCGCTCTCGTACCGCCGTCTCCAAGTGTTGCGGTCCAGGATGAAGGTACTGACCGTAAGAACGACACGTCGGGATGAGTATTTCGAGTACGTTCACGAGGTCCTGCATGAGATATTCCGTGCCAGAGTCGTCTCGGTCGTGCGACTCCTCTTGAATCAGCACGCTGCAGGTGGTGTGGGGCGTCGATACCAACGCTATGCCCGCCCTGATCCCCGACTCGTGCAGTGATGACCTGACCTGGTCGGTGACGTCAAAGAACATCGGACGCGCCTCAGTTTCGAGCGCAATCGTGGTCACCACAAACGTCATTAGCGAGCCTCCATTGGTTGATCGTTCTCTCGTCGATCCCACGCCTCGCGGACCGTGCGGATCATGTCGTAGGCGATGGTGCTCGGGTCTGGCGCATCGATGATGGCGCTGGTCGAGCCGGTGCCGGACGCTCCGCAGCCAATCAGTTCAGCGACGTGCTCCACGGAGCCGATGCCACCGCCGTGCATAACCAGAATCGTCGGGTCGATCGACGCGATGTCGTCGTCGGTGAGACGGATGTCCGGCCGACTCCCTCCGGTGCGGGTGCCAATCAGTTCGGGCGGCTCCACGAGAATGATGGTGGGGCCAAGCCGCGCGATGCGCCGCGCTTCATCGGGAGAGTTGGCGCACACCAAGCTCAGTAACCCGACCTCTTGAGCGCGTTCCAGCGTGCGCCGCAGCGTCGCAAAGTCGAGTGGATGCTCGGCGTGATTGAGCATGACGCCATCGGCCCCTACGTCGCGTAATGCCTCGGGCACCAACGCGCCGCTACTTCGACCGGGCCGATCAGCGTCCATGTGCTGAGCGAAGAGCCACAGGTCGGGTGCAGCGAGCTTCATGTGCTCGAGGTCGAGCACGGGAGCAGTCAGTATCACCGCTACGTCAAACTCGATGGAGGCCGACTCGGCGGATTTGGCGATGCTCAACAACTCGGCGCGCCGCAGAAAGGTCTTCGGGCCTATCTCGAAGAATGGAGCGCGCAGGGTGCGGGCGTTGCTCATTCGTTCTCCGTCCTCGAGCCAGCGGAGTTCAACGGGGCCAATTCGCCATAAAGCTGGGCGAGGCGCAGGGCGGCGAGGTCGTAGCTCTTACGACGCGCGGCGTAGTAGGCACTCCTTTCACCGTCAGGACTGACGTGCACGGTGGGAGCGGACATCATCGACGCTGCCTCTGGCACCTCGGCATAGGCCCCGGAGCCAGTCGCGGCCAAGATGGCTGCGCCAACGCACGCGGCGTCGGCCGTCGTCGACACCTTGAGATCGCTGCCCAGTATGTCGGCGATAAGTGCCGTCCAGGTCGAACTTTTGGTCGCCCCGCCCACGACAGTCGGCGTGAAGTCGCGGCCCGTGGTGGCGCGATAGGTATCCAACAGTTGCGCCGTTTGAAAGACCACGCCCTCCATCACTGCACGTGCGAGGTGGCGCTTTTCGTGGCCGAGCTCGAGACCCAAGAACGATCCACGCGACGAGCCGTTGAGATCGTACGGACTCGTTCCGTCAAAGTTCGGAAAGAATAGGACGCCTCCGGCGCCGGGCTCGGTGGCCGACACCAGTTGTTCGAAGTCCTCCAGTGTTCCGCCCTCCTGCACCAGCCGTTGGAGCCAGTCGAGGCTGATACCGCCGCTCGGCACTTCGCCGAAGTGACCGAACAGACTTGGCACGAAGTGACGGCCGAGCGCGAAACCGCACGCGTAGTCGCGCAAAACGGTCGTGCCGATCCCGAGCGCCACCCACGCGGTGCCCGTTGAAAGTAAGAGGTCACCGTCGTTTACGACATTCACCCCAAGTGCCGCGCAGTATTGGTCGTGACCCCCGGCGATGACCAGCGTGGAAGGTGACAGTCCCAGGTCGGTGAATGCGACTGGCGAGATGACGCCAAGAAGCGAACCTGGTCGCGCGAGCAGAGGAAGACGGCGCTCCTCCACTTGCAGAAGATCGAGGACGTCGGGGTCCCATGCCTCACTGTTCACGTTCATCAGTTGAGTGATCCCCGCGATATTGGTGTCCATGACCGGTGACCCCGCCAGCCAGAAATTCATGTAGGACGCGGTGTCGAGGAAGTAGGCCGCGCGATCATAGACGTTTGGCTCCTCGTCTCTCAGCGCGAGCATCTGTGTGCACGTGTTGTTCGGTGCAATCGGCCAACCCGTTCGTTCGAAGAAATCGCGCTCACCGAACACTCGACGCAGGCGATCGGCCTGGGCGGCCCCGCGCCGATCGAGCCAGGAACGCGCTGGCAACAGAGGACGGCTGTCGTGATCGACGGGGACGAGCGTGCCGCCCTGGGCCGAAATCGAGAGTGCTCGGATGCGATCGCGGTTTACATCCGCGATGGCGGCATCGACCGCCTTGATCGTGGCTCTCTTCCAGTCCTCAGCATCTTGAAGGTAGCGACCCTGACCGTCGTAACCAATCGGATACGACTCGTACCCTGATCCGAGGATGTGCCCGTGCTTGTCGACGACCGCCGCCTTGGTACTGGTGGTACCGACATCGACACCCACGAAAAGATGTCCGGTCGAGGTCGCGTCCTTAGCTGATCTCGCCACGCTCGCCATCTCCAAAGACGATCTGAACCTTGAGGCCCTGCCGCGACTTCATCGCCGCCAGCGCATCATCGAACTCCTCAAGCGAGAAACGATGGGTGACCATCGCCTCGGTGTTAAAGACGCCCGCCGCGAGCATCCGTAGCGCTGGCTCGAAGGAGTTGAGCACGGCCATCGTGCCGAGGATGGTGTACTCGTCGTTGTACATCTCAAATGGTGAGACGCTCAGTCGTGCGTCCTCGGGTGACACGCCAAAGATCAGCAGCGTGCCGCCGCGGTCCAGCGCCTCGAGTGCGTCCTGACCGGCTCGGGGGACTCCCGTGGCCTCGATGACGTACTCGTACCCTCGCCCGCGAGCGTCAACGGCTTCGGCCACGGTCGTCGCAGTGTGATGTGCCCCAAACTCACGTGCGCGCTGGAGCCGACTCTCGTCGAAATCGATGACGTCAACGAGGGCGGCGCCCGAGCGGCGCGCGGCCTGGAGCAACGAGAGACCGATCGTTCCTGCACCGACGATGAGTAGATCCGAACCAGCTCGAATCGCCAGTCGGTGCAGCCCGTGGACGACGCAGGACATCGGTTCAACCAACGCGCCTGTCGCAAAACTCATCGAGTCCGGCATCACGTACGCGTTGGCCTCAGGTACCGTCACGGACTCGGCGAAGGCACCCGACACCGTGTCACCTATGGCGCCCCACTTTTCACAGAGGTTCCCTCGTCCCGCCTGGCAGTAGCGACACGTGCCACAGAAGAGCGAGGGGTCCACGGCCACTCGCTGGCCGACCGCGAGACGCTTCACGTTCTCCCCGAGCGCCGTCACCACCCCGGAAAACTCATGACCGGGAGTGATCGGATACGGGGTCGGAGGGAACTCACCGGCAAGAATGTGCAAATCGCTGCCACAGATCCCGACCGACTTAGGAGCGATCGCCACCTCGCCAGGCCCCGGCACGGGTGCGGGAATCTCGACCACTGACCAGGATCCGGGTTGAGAAACCACCAGTGCTCGCATCGTTCCCACGTACCCTTCGTACCGTCCCTCGCGAACGTGCGCGCGAGTCGCTAGTGGAGTGTAGCGGCCGTGACAACTTCGCTGCAATTATTTGTTATAAAAATTGACAAATACTACTCAAAGTTGCAAATCAAATCATCCGAGCCAGCGAGGGAGCCTCTGCGAATCTCACTCCGTGGTGCAGCCCGCGGCAGTCGCGCGCTGCACAAGACCCCATGCGACAGCGTACCGGGGCCCGAATCGCCCCGCGACGTTCGCTCGCCCAACCATGACTCCTCGAGCGCGCAGATTTTCGCCAACGCTGCGCACGAGTTCGTCGTCGAGGGCTCCGCCCCCCGCGATGACGAGTGCAGAAGGCGTCGCTGAGAACGCTGAAAGACACCTCGCAATGTTCGCTCCCACGGTCGACTGCTTGATCGCCAATCGAAGACTCCTCCACTCTTCGGGTGCGAGCCGGTCGCTGAAGTCGACCAACACTCCGTCTTCACGCACGCACAGGCGACCAACGGTGCGATTGGAAGCCAGCGAGGATAAGAAAACACGTCGCCCGTCCTCTTCGTGTACGACGTGCGGGTTCTCTACTCGCACGCTCGCCGATCGCTTCACCCGCTCGGCGAGGCCGGAGGAGATGTTCAGCGCGGACGCGACCGCCAGGGTGACGATGTCGCCTCCACCCGCTCCGGTTACCGACTCGCCACGCCACACGAGGTCGACGGTGCCCGCGCCGATATCGCACACGGCGGCGTCCGGAGGGAACGCTGGCGTGCTGGAGGCACCCAACGCTGCAGCGCTCGACTCGTTTCCTACCGTGACAACCCTTCGTGCAGCGCTCGTGGCAAGGTGGTCCGCCGCGTTGAGAGCCACGTCACGCGAGAGCAGTGCGGCGACCACTCGGTCCAGCGAAACGGTGCCCCGACGAAGCCACGCGCCGTCATCAACCGTTGCAAGGTTCACGAGCAGTGCGTCGGAGGTTTCGATCACGTCCCGGCCACGTGCTGCGATACTGAGCTCTCGCACGCAACCGGGCGGGCGGGTCGCCATGAGGGCGGCCGCGTCGGTGATGGTGTAGCGCCTGCTCTCGCCGTTGACCTCGCACGTGGCGAAATCGGTGTCGTCGCTGATCACCTCACTGTCGCCACGACTCGGCGTGAGCGCCAGTGCCGCAGAGTCGGCGAACTCTCTCGTCGCACGCGCTAGGGCTTCGTAGTCCGTCTCGGTCAGCCCTAGAGCGTCGATGAGCGCTAACGGATCGGCGAAAGTGCGCCGGAGAACCCCGGGAGCAACGACCTCGAGCGCCACCGGGTCGCCGTCACGGAGCGCGTCCACTTCAACTTCATCGACGATCGGTACGTCAAAGGGAATGCGGTGATGGATCAATACGGCGTCGTCCTTCGCCACCACCACGCCGACGATCCGCCAGCCTCCCCGCCAGGCTTCTCCCAATTGGCGCGCCGCGTCTTCGAAGTCAACCCTTTCTGGCACCGAGACGATTACGCTCCCCGACCGGGGACTCCGGGCCAGACCATGCAGTGGCACGTGTCGACCGACGGCGGTTCCTAAGCCCGCCGGTGTCTCGTTGTCGCCCCGGCAGAGATTGCGCACCGGTAATGGACTCGGGGGCGATGGGCGCAGAGGAAAGCCGATCGTGTCAACCGGTCGCAGCTCGGCGAGCGCGACGAGGTCGACGCTCGTACCAATCTCGCTTTCGCCGCGACGCAGCAGGGTAAGCGCGCCGATCAGCGATTCGTGCGATCCCTTACGCCCGGTGGTAGGCGCCTGTCCGTGCCACACGGGCTCGAGACCGTCGGTCTCGTATCGGGCGATAACGATCTCGGTGTTGCAGTTGCCGACATCAACCCCTGCAACGAGGCTCACGACAAGAGGCCGCGTCGCTCATACACTCTCGCTGCCTCGCGCACCAACGCGGCACAACTTGGTGCGGGGCGCTCATCGAGATCGGCGGCAATCGCTTCTAGCTCCTCACGGCTTGAGCGGTTCGGTCGAAGCGCTTCGTAGAGACTGAGGAGCTCCTCGTCGGACAGAGCGATGAGCTCAGCTGCCCGAGAGAGGTTCTCTGCAAGTTGCGGATTACCGTGGGCGCCCGCCTCGTTGGCTTGATGGGCGAGGGCTGCGGGATCCATTCGCAGGTCCGAGAGCGACAGCCGCCCCTCGACGGCAGCGGTGACCGTCAGGCTCTCCTTCATCGCTCCACCACCACCGTGACGGGGGCCCGGTCCGGTTCACAGAGCTCGCGGTCCAGGTTGACGAGCGCCACCGCGCGCGAATGGTAACGCGCTGCGGTTGCCTCTTCGGTTCCGAGCGCCAGGATCGGTGCAGGTGTCATACCCTTCGCGTGGCGTCCGGCATTCTGCCCCAACTGGCGGTACATCTCGGCGGTAATCATCGGGGCCATGCTGAACAGTTCCAGATTGGCGAGCGGAGCGAGATCGCGCCGGTGGATGAGCGACGTACCCTTTCCTTGGAGGGCGACGGCGATCCCGGAGCCGGCAAGGCGCGCCGTCGCAAGTCCGATGGCCCCGAGGTCGATGGTCCCCGGGACTCGGATGAAGCGCACAACGCAGCCCTCCTCTTCGAGTCCCGCGCTGATCTGACGCAACACCTCGCCGATGGACAGCCCTGACAGCGTTCGCCAGACGGTGATCCCCAGCGCGGGAGACAGGCCCACGCATACTTCGCGGGGGTCGCTCCCGATCTCGGCCGAACCGACCTCCACGATTCTTACGTGTCCCGCGAGCAAAGCTTGATCCTCGGCCAGCTCGCCAAGCGAGTGCGACTGGCGAATGTGATTGATCTCCGTGCGGCGCTGCTCGGTCAACTGGTAGCCCGTTCCCGGCCCCCGGTAATCGTTGGGGTCGGTGATCTTTGACAGCACGTTCAGATCCTCGTCGTAGATGGCGGCGGTCTGGAGGTAGTCGCCACTCATCCGCGCACGCGTCATGGACATGAGTCGCTCGGCTTCGAGCGTAAAGCCGGTTCTCGCGAGCGAGGCTATGACGTCGATGATCGAGAGCTGACGCGCTTCGATGGCGTTCGCCGCGACCTGCACGGCGCGAGGATCACCCAAGGGAAGTTCTCGCGAGTCGGCCGCGTACACCGCCTCTTCTACTCGATGATCGTCAAAGTTCGCGAGGCCGAGGTCACGGTATACGGCCTGGGCGGCCTGGGCAGCCTGACGGCGCAGGGCCTCGAGGTCTTGAGGGCTGCAACTGCGGAGTCCGCCGTCGACGCCCCAATCTCGCTGCAGCACCAGGTAGTCGTCAAGGTCCTCGCCATTGAAATTCGAATTTCCAAAGGCGTTGTCGTACGCCGCGACCGATCCGTACCCCGAAAAGATGAAGTCGGAGCCAGCGAGCATCAGCGGCACGGTGTGCGCCGTGCGTCGGATATCGGACTCAGAGACGAGCGTGTCGTTACCGGAGCACGACTCGAGGTCGCGCATCATCACCATCAGATTCTCAGCCAGCAGTTCGCGCATCCCGTCAGGTACCGACGCCACGATGCCCGCGCCGTCGATTCCGCCGTTCTGTACGCCCTGAGCACCCATGGCACGGGCGAGCGACACGCACCTCGATTCTAGGTACAGCATCGAACATCGCTCGGTAGCTCCCATGAGCACTTCGGCACCACCGCCGCTCGTCACTCGCATCTTTAGTCCCCGCGAGGCGTAGGCCGAGGCCAGCAGTGCCTTCGACCACGGCGTGTCGTCACCGTCGACGAAGGTCTGCTCAGTACCGTAGAGCGACACCGTCTCGGCGTACATCGTGAGGCCCCTCAGGCCGAGCCGAAGCTCCAGCGCCTCTTCGATCGAACACTGGGTGAGTGCGCCGGCCGCCCCGATTTGAGAGCCGATCAAGAGCGCAAGCGCGTTCGAGGGAGCATCACCGAGCACCGGGACGGTTGTCTCGAGCTCACGGAATCCGTACGCTACGGCGGTTGCGGCGTCCGCCGCGAGTAACAGCGGGTCGTCCAACTGATTCGTCACGTGGGCCTGGATGCTGGGCGTTCGTCGAACGCGCATCTTGGAGACCGCCATCAGCATCTCGACGGGCTTCAGTTGCGCTACGACTCGAGCGAGTTTGGCCGGCGTCGTGCCAGCGACGAGTCTGACCACTTCGTCTCTCGAGACCGTCATGTCCACAGCCATTCGAGCGAGCTCGAGATCAGGGGTGGCCATCGCCTCCTCCGCGACGGAGAGGTCAAGGCCCCGTCGCGCGATGAACTCGTCGATGACGTCAAAGTCCGCCTCGGACTTGCCGTCCATTTCCACAACTCGACCATCGCGAATGATCAGCGAAGGCGCCGGGTCATAGGGGCTCTCCATCGCAATGAGGCCGAGTTCGGCTTCGCCATCGACGAAGCCGTCTAAGTTAACGCGACGCGCGTCGAGGACGCGAAACCGACCAAGTTGTCGGGCCGCCACCCGAGGGCCGTCACCGGGCGAGGATGAGTCGCCGGGATGGAAGTCCTCGGAAGTTGTCACGCCGTGATTACCTCGAACGATCGTTCCATCAACGTTGGAGCATACCGCCCGTACGCATAGCGCTTCTCCCAGACGCGAGCCCTATCAGTTCCATTTTGCGAGATCGTGCTGAATGGTCTTGGTAGCTTCATAAAGTTTGAGATAGAGAGGAAACAACTCAGCGTAACGAACTGCCGAATCTTCGTCTGCAACGATTATCGTTTCGACTTCATTCCAATCGTCGGAACGCTGAGCACTGCCAATTGAAATGGCGGCAAATTTTGCGTCGCCGTAACAAGCCCCAATGCGCACCGCCGGCAACTCTTGGGTAAGACCTGTCGCCGAGCTCACAATCTGTGGCCAGAGGTCATGCTTGGTTCCGCCTCCGACCGCAACCACGCGCTGGGGCGTAAATCCGCTTTCGACGAATGCGTCGACATTGTGGCGAACACCGAATGCGGTCGCCTCGAGGAGGGCTCGATAGACGTCCCCCCTCGAATGCGCGAGCGACAAGCCAGCAATCACGCCACGGGCGTGGTGGTCGCGGAACGGTGTTCTCTCCCCCGCAAAATACGGCAACGCCAGGAGACCTCGCGCTCCAGGCGGAGACAGTTCGGCTTCGCTTGTCAGAGTCTCGTAGTCCGTCGCTCCCAGGAGATTGCAGAACCACGTGGTCAGGCTGCCTGAGCTGGCCATTCCCGCGGCCATCGTGTGTTGACCCGGAAAGTTTCCCTGCGTTGACCAAAGGGCCGGATTGATCACCGGGGTTGACGTAACGCCGACAAAAAACATGGTCGACCCGTACATCAGCATGAGGTCACCCGGTTCGCGGACGCCAACGCTCTCTGCCTCAGCCCACGCGTCGATCGTCCCCACCGAGACTGGTGTTCCAATATCGAGCCCGGTCAACCTCGACG
Organism: uncultured Acidimicrobiaceae bacterium; assembly: GCA_963724865.1. Lineage (GTDB taxonomy): Bacteria > Actinomycetota > Acidimicrobiia > Acidimicrobiales > RAAP-2 > RAAP-2. Next base: position 418,119 of record CAVRWO010000020.1, read on the forward strand.
CCTCTGGCGTCACATGACCGGCAATCTCCGCTGGCCACGCGAGGCGAGGCATTTCTGGACCTGGGACTATCTCATGCACCCACTCGCTGATCCAATCCTCCGAACGGCGATCGTAGAACGGCGTCGTTTGACTCGCCGACTGGTGGTCGAGAACGTACTCACCCGTCAGCCGATGAACGATGTAGTTGTGCGCCATGAAGAAGTACTGGGTCTTCTTCCATAGCTCAGGTTCGTTCTCTAACAGCCAAGCGAGTTTTGGTCCGGCTGATTGACTCGAAATCTGCGCACCGCAGCGATCAAGGATGTATTCGGGACCGCCGAGCTCCCTTTCGATTCGAGTCCCTACACCAACTGCCCGGGTATCGATGCCGTAGAGGATCCCCGGGCGCAGCGCAACACCATCTTCGTCAGCGGGAAGAACCGCGGGGCCGAGGCCGCTCACACAGATCCCATCTACCGTGAACGAACCATCGACCAGCAGTTCGCGAATCAGCACAACGGCGTCTGCCCACCAGACGTCATCGGCGTCCTGTTCGAACCAGCCCGGATTGGGAGTTGAAACTCCGTGTGGTCGCTCAGCTCGTCGAAGGATTTCACCCTTCGACGTGACAAGCACCGCCTTACTGCTCTCCGTGCCAATGTCAAGACCGATAACTAAAGGCTCATGCACCCGCTCACGGCGGTCGTACGGGTCCATCTACTTTCCGACGCGACGGGCAACTTCGCCAAACGCTACGTCACTCGCGCGGAGTGCCTGCTCTATGTCCGCCTCCGTGTGAGCGGTTGACAGGAACCAGTTGTGACGCGGGTGTACCCACAGTCCTTCCGAAGAACACGCTCGCGCCCACAGTTCAGTCAACTCATGATCGTCCTCATTGGAAAACTTGAGATACGGCATGGTGCTCGGACCAGTCACCCGGACGTCAAGGCCGTAGGACCGCGCCTGCTCAGCCAGTCCTTCAACCAACTGGTCGCCACGGGCGAACATGCTGGAGACACCGTCTTCCGCGTCCAGTAGTTGAATCGTGGCGATCGCGGCGGCCATCGGAACGGCGCTCATCCAGAACGATCCGGTGGCGAAGATTGACTGTGCCGCCTGGCGGAGACTGTCGGTGCCTAACACGGCTGCTATCGCGTAGCCATTGCCAATTGCCTTGCTCCAAGCGGAGAGATCGGGGCTAACGCCGAGTGGCTCCCACGATCCGCCATTGGCCAACCTGAACCCGCAGCGAACGTCATCGAGAATGAGTACGGCGCCAGTGAGGTCGCAGATCTCGCGAAGGCCCTGGGCGAAGGAGACGTCCACTAACTCCTGATCAAATCCCGCGTCGTGACGAAATGGCGTGACAATTATTCCCGCAAGGTCATCGCGGTGCTGCTCGACGAGTTGGTGGACACTGTCGAGATCGTTATACCGAAAGTACGCGAGGTGAGCCCGATCGGAAGGGAGAACGCCCGTCTGATTCGGGTTGCACCATGGGAGTGCTCCGTGATACGCGCCTTCTGCAACAAGGACGGTATTGCGGCTCGTTTCGGCTCGAGCCAACGTGATGCAAAGAGTGGTTGCATCACCCCCGTTCTTGGCGAACATCGCCCAGTCCGCGTGCGCCACCGTGTTCGTCATGAGTTCGGCGAGTTCAACCAGAACTCGCGCCGGACCGTTGCCGACGTCACCTAGAGCTGACTGCCGCTGAGCCGCCTCCTCGACAAAGGGGTGGCGATGCCCATGCAATATTGGGCCGAAACTACAGAGAAGGTCTAAGTATTCGTTTCCATCGACGTCCCAAACCCGTGTGCCCTCAGCCCGGCCAACGAATTGTGGTGCCCCTTTCCACCTCAAGGCCGCATCCATGTGTCCGTACATTCCCCCGGGAATGACCCGTAAGGCGCGCTCCGACAAGTGCTGATTCTCTCGCAGGTTTGGCGTAACCAGTGGCGACGTCATCTCGATCTCGTCCCTTCACGTGTTTTGCGAACATGAACTCAGTGCGGAGGTTGGCGTCCGTGTTTCTGGCCAAAGCTTCAAGAGTGAAAAATCAGATCAATCGCTTGGCGGTACGATTCGGCGCAGTTCCCAACCACATGAGGAGACTAGCAATGAGCAGCCGTGACATCTACGAGTACACGCCGTACGGCTGGACGAGTGCGAAACTCGACGAGCTGAATGGGCATCCGGTGGCGGCGCCGAGAACGTCGGCCACTGGCAACGCGGCTGCTCGCTTCAACACTTGGCTCGCGGTGAAGGTCACCTCCGGGGTTGGGACCATGTGGTGCGCCTATGCCTTCGCAGCGATTGCGTGCATAAGTTTGCCGGCGGCGATCTCGTCGAACAACGCTGTGACGATTGTGTCGTGGATCTCCCAAACGTTCCTGCAATTGGTGCTGCTGTCAGTCGTCATCGTCGGGCAAAATATCCTCGCGAGGGAAGCCGACGCGCGAGCTGAGATTACCTATAACGACGCCAATGCGGTGATCCATGAGGCCGTGAAACTTCAAGAACATCTCCTCGCACAGGATCGAGTGTTAAGCGACTTAGTTGCCAGATTGTCAAGGGCCGAGGGCGAACCATCGGCGTAGAAATGGACGCTGCTCTTGCTGTTTGGACCGCCACGACTGGGAAACAAATCTAGGTGTGATCTTTGGCGACCCTAAAGACGAATAGGACGTCTGCCTGTAATTGTCGCACCCCGTTTTGCACGAACCAGTCTCATCAATCTCCCTTCCATCTATCCGCTTCACAAAGAAGAACCACACTCAGCTCAATGATTAGCTCACGGGACCTGTACTCCCCTTGTCCGCGGCCGCTCTCTTCGGTTCACTCCGTCACTGAGCTGCGGGCCTAACTCTTAAACTGTTCAAGCCACCGTCGACGACTAGAACCGTACCCGTCGTCGAGCCGGAGTCTCGTCCGGCCAAATAGCCGATGGCGGCGGCGACCTCCTCTCCTGTCACGAGCCGGCCGTGCGGTTGGCGGGCGCTCAGCGCGGCGCGCTCCGCCTCCGGATCGTTGGACCGCTCAAGCAAGCGACCAATCCATGGAGTATCAGTGGTACCTGGCGACACACTGTTCACGCGGATGCCTTCGCTCAGATAGTCGGCCGCCATTGCGAGCGTCAGTGATGCGACAGCACCCTTGGATGCGCTATAAAGAGCGCGCTCCGGAAGACCAACGCTCGCGGCCACCGAACAGGTGTTGATAATGCTCGCATTGGCCGACTGGCGTAACGCCGGCAGGCACGCCCGTGTGACTCGGACGAGTCCAAGAAGGTTGATGTCGAGCACACGCTTCCACTCTTCGTCGTCGTTGTCTTCAACTGTGCCCTGGGCGCCGACCCCAGCATTGTTCACCAACGTGTCGAGTCCACCGAGATGGGTGATCGCCATTGCGACCGCTTCGCGAACAGCTTGGTCGTCAGTGATGTCAACGACAAAGTTCGCGATATCTTCGAGCCTGGCTTCATCGCGGTCGAGGACCGCAACAGCCGCACCGCGGTCTGCAAACCACCGTGCGGTAGCACGCCCGATCCCAGATGCCCCGCCGGTCACGATGACCCTTGCACCTGCGAATGTCATCTGTAACTACCGCCCTTCGCTCGCCAGTCCATTCCGGCCTCGCTTTCGACTTGGCGCTGAGTCTAAATCGCAGCTGATCAACTTGAAGGTTCGCATGATTAACTCATTGCTTTGTCAGAGCGAATGAATATTCTTAAGCATTCCGCTACGAACTCATTTTTAATGCGATGCGCCGACGTCTACGTTTCGCGCGCGACAATGCCGATCTCCTTGGCCATGAAGTACAGGGCCGAATGGCAATCTGGGAAAGAACCGACTGCTTAGCGTGAAGAAACACAATGGTGCTCGGGTGAAGAGAATTTTCTGAAACACGCACTCGTCACACACAGTGTTCGCCGACCGATCGTCTTGACAGTTCTCTTTACTATCTGACTCCGGTCGAGTTCAAAAAGTTCTCAGGTGCCCAACAACTTAGATTTCGCGGCCTGAAACTCCTCAACTGACAGAGCCCCAGATTCGTGAAGCGCCGTAATCTCCTTGACTTGCGAAACCAGGTCGCTCGCCCCTTTGGTACCAGACTCTTTCGCACTTTCGAGACGAAGCGCCGGGAACTCAGCTGCCCGGATTTTCAGTGCAGCCACCAAGGGAAAAACTCCTCGTTTCTGTAGGCCTCTTAGGTGAAGTTGCGCGCCGAGACCAATGAGAAACACGAAAGGAATCGTGACAATACCGAGACAGAGTATTACCAGGTACGCGGTAGGCAGTTTAAGGATCATCTTCACTACTCCGCGATGTGCCGTGTCCACACCTGTACTACTTGACTCCACCCACCATATGTTCGTCGTGTGGTCATAAACCAAAAATGCGTTGCCCGTTTTGCCGTTGTGGATGAGCCACGCGGCAGAGACAAGGTCGCCCTCCTTCACCGACGCCCCAACATTCGCCGCGTCAAATTCACGTTTGGTTCCGTTGCGATCGGCGAGAACGAACCCAAGGTGATATGCGGTGAACTTTCGGCGAGTGTCGCGTATCGTGGTCGACGCTGAGAAGCCACCCGGAACGAAGATGCCGGTTGTTTGCGAACTGACCGAACCGATCGTTCGGGACTTGTCCCACGTTCGGATGTTGGACGCGTACCCAGTAGCACTGCCCACCGAATAACGACGGTAGAGACCGGTGAAAGCAGTTCCGTCCGAATTCAGATGCACGGGCCAGAACGTTCTCGGTATCTGCCAGAGAATCGGTAGGACGGCCGCGATCAAGAGAATCGAGATAAGGAAGGTCAGAACTACCTCCAAGAGATCACGGTGACGTTCGGTTGATGGTACCGGGGTAGCCGTGTCCCGTCAAGCGTCAAATTCGGCGACAAGCTAGAACAGTCGGCCGGGACGCCAACGCGACTGCTTGGACTTCCGGTTAGGAAACTCTCGCGCTGGATATAGCCACGTTGACCACTTCAAAACTCAAAATGCTGGAACTTCGCTAGACGATCATCGATGGCGATGCACTTTCGCGCGGATTGAATCGGAATCTAGTCTCCTCGAATGCCGACAGAAAGAAAAGCGCTCGTCGAACCGCAGAGGGCTCGCCGGCGGAGAAACACTGAAGCAAAGGTTCGCATCTAATCGACTACAGCTGTGCCGCACGCAGCGCAAAACCGAGCACCTGAGATAATGCTCGCGCCGCATTTTGAACAAAATCGGTGAGACGGTCTATCAACAGCCCCGTTATACGTTAGGGGCGACGACATCGCGGAAGCAGAAGAGACCTCGGCGGCAGAGCGTTGCGGGGGGCTGGAGAGGCGATCGGCCGTCTTACCCAGAGCGGTGAGCAGCGGTTTAACGCCAGATCGCTCGAACGCTTTCACTCGACTGTTCAACATGCGGGCATAAACGACCATGAGTACAAGTTGCCAAAGATTCCAAATATCAAAGATGATGTACACCATCATCAGTCCACCGAGAGGGCGCTCTAGGAGTACCAATTTGATATCGGTCTCATTAAAGAATGCTTGTCCGGTGGAGTGGTTGAAGGCAACCAAGTACTTGCCAGAGGACTCTCCCCCCGGATTCGCCCACACGACTGACACGAGTTGGTCATCCCACAGAGAGATGTTCATATCTCTCACTTGAAAGTTTCTCTCCTCATGATTCTCGGGATTCACGAGACGAAATTCATTGGTGACGATCGTGCGCGAGGTAATCGTTCCCGATCCTCCGCTCATTCCGCTATCGAGGTTTGTTGGCGTAATCGTTCCCGAGACCGTTGTGTCGCTTCGAGTCGAAGTTCCCTTCACATAGCCGGTGAAGGTGGAGATCGAAGTATCGCTAAGACGACCGGTGAATCTTGGCGGATTGTCAGACGAAGTTTGTATTGGCGAACCCAATCGCCAAATTTTGACGTACCAAGGGATAGCGCACACCAAGCAAAGAAGAATGTAAATGCCCATCCATCCCCCATTTTCAGACACGCTTCTGTTGCAGACGTGGCTTCGGGGCGCATGCTACATCACCTACGCCAACTGCGGCATGACTGGCCCGCACTTGGAGGGCTACCAAATCAAAATTCTTCGCAGTCTGTTCCTAATGGTGTTCGGGCCGTTTGCTGGTTCGCAGCAAGTGAATGGCACGAGTGAGCCCTCGGGCGAAGGCCACCTCGGGAATTGCTTCACCAACCCTTACCGGAAACTCGTCAGAAGCTCAGCGCAAGGAGTCGCCCTTGGCGTTAACACCCGCCAACTCTTCTCCCGTCGCCCACGCGGATCAGATCTCATGAGGGATCGCTTCCGCGACGCCGTGATCTTGTTAGCAAGGTGCTCTCGACAGCACCGAGATGGAAGAGCAAACCGAGGTGCCCTTCGCTCTATAGTGTCGTTCTGACAACAGCGGCCAACAGGGACGAGCTGCGCTTGAGGGGGACGTTGCACCTGCAAGGTGCGATCTCACCGCCCCGTCGCGCTGCCTCGAACACCGATCGAAGTGAAAGGGACGAGGTGCACCAGGATCCTCCCGAGCCGTCCCTCACGGTGCCGTTGATGCGAGTGCGTCCGGGGTCTTCCTTCCTGCGCCTGCTCCTACCATTCGAGATCGCTCGAAACGGTACGCGATCCCATTATGAGGAGATCGTTCACAATGTACAGGTTGCAACCGGCCCCGGTGATCGTCCGCTGTGGCGAGATCTCGACCTTCCCGTCGACATGCTGCTCACCCACTGCTCCGCTCACTTGAACTGTTGGGACGGAAGTCCAGAGAACCCGCGCCGTGATTACGAAACGGGACACTTTTGGCGGATCGACGAGTCGCACAGAACGTCAGGCGCGATCTTCGATCCGAGCCGCGAATGGTTGGCGCGTAAGGGGTCCGGCCAGAGGGCTGAATCCGTTTCGTTCTCAGTGATCGACGCGAATCTCGTGATTTTCCGACAGCGAGTCGGATTCGTCATCCTCGAGATCGTCAGTCGGAGCTCAGAGCCAGCCGATTGGCTTTTCCTCGCCAATCGGCTTCGGGCCCTCGGGGGATCCGACCACAGACGTTCGAGTTCCAACGGCCCGATGGTCGAGGTCCCATCGTCGTCGGCTTTGCCATTTTTCATTCCGTCGGGTGATGTGCGACAAGGAGAGACGGACACCTACAGCGGCCGGCTCGGCGAGCTCTTCGAGTGGATCACTCGCGAGTCTCTCCCAGGTTCCACTCTGACGTACCCCTGGGTCCGTGACACGGCACTCCCCTACTTCTCGCTCTTCGTCGAATCCGTCAATGGCGCGCCCGACATCAACAGTGAACTCCCGGCCGGAGTCCCTGACCTAAGCGAGCGAGTCCGTCGGTTCTTCCGGGCCGATCAGGCCATGCAGGCAACACCGGAGGAGCTCACGCAGTCGCTAGTCACGTACGCGCCCGATCAGTATTTCTCGTACTCCCTCGATGGTGGCTCGTTTTACGCCCACAACGCACCTGATACCGAGTTCTTCAAGAACACACTCCCCAACCATCTGCGTCGTTACTACTTCTTGAACTACCTGTTCGTCCTCCACCAGCGGTTGGTCCTCATGCAGTTGTCCGACGCGATCGCCGATCGCTGGATAAATGGACCATCTGCTCGTGATCCGTCGATGCGCTCAACCGGAACTAGCGGCGCTGACGAAGCGGCCGAGGCGAAGCTCGAGAAACTGGTCTGGGCATTCAAGGAATTGCGCGACGAACTTCTCGAGTTCAGTGCTCGAGGGTATTTCATTCAATTCATGCACTCGCAGAATCACCATCGCGACTACCAAAGGTGGCAGGAGACCTTTGAGGTCGCTCAGTTCCATCGCGAAGTCCAAAACCAGCTAAACGAAATCAACGCTGCAATTAGTCTTCGATTCGAAGAAGTCGCGAGTAAGCGACGTCAACGAGCAGAAGACATAGAGCATCAGAGAAACGCGGCGCAAACGAGCTTCACGTACATACTTGGTGTCTTCGCCGTCGTATCACTGGTTCTTGCATTCTTCAGCGTGACCATCAAGGGCGAGACCCAATACGGGATCAGCGTCTGGAAACTCCTCTCGTTCGGTGTGATCGCAGCCGCGGTTGGCGCCACTGTTGCGTATCTGGTGCACAGGGCGACACTGCGGCGCCGGGGCCGGGATTAAAGGAAGGCGTCACGCAGCCTCCGCGTACGCTCGTAATCTCTCCGGCCACGGCTCGTGACGCCGAAGCCGTCGCTCAGGTGTACGCCGCCTCATGGCCACGATCGGCGAAACACGCGACGACCATGGGCGTGCGACGGGAACTTCTGAGGATGCGCGACGTCACCTTCTGGGAAGCCGAGATCCGCCGACAGCAGAACGACGATGGCGAGTTTCTCGTTGCCAGACGAGGCGACCACATCGAAGGCTTTGCGGGCTCCACCAGCGAGACCGATGGTCGTTGGGAACTGGTCTGGCTCTTTGTCTCACCCGAATACGCCGGACGTGGAGTGGGCAGCGAGTTGCACGACGTGATCGTCGCCAACTCCAAACGCGCACGACCCAGCGAGCGGTTTCTTTGGGCAGTCCCCGGAAATCGACTGGCGGAACGCTTCTACACTGATCGCGGTTGGCAACCGACGACTGAAACCAAGGATGTCACGACCCCCGCCGGAACGTTCCCATTACGAAAATGGATTCTGCCGGCGTAGACGCTCCGACTAGCGCCACCTCACTTGTTGACGATCGACACTCCGCAACCTGGGCACGCCTTCCACGAAGACTCCAGCGCCAGCCCGCAGCGTTCACACGTATCCTCAAACCGCCAGGTGCATGAGGGACAGACGACCCACTCAGGCTGCACAAGCTGGGTGCAGCGCGGGCATCTGCGCTCTTGGGCAACGTTGCTCTCCTGGATCCATTCCACGATGTCGAGCAAATGGGTGAGCGCCGCAGACGCCGTGGCGGCTCCCAATTCGTCTTGATGAGCAGCCACATTTCGGACGCTGCGGATCCAATGGGCCGAGGTTGCAACGATGGGCGGGAGAATGCCCGCTTCTTCCAAACCCGAAATCACGGCTGAGATCTGCTTGGGGGACTGCTTTCCCAGGGCCTCGTCAGATATCGAGCGAAGGCTCAGCTCCACGAGGCGCGCCATTTTCATCGTGGCGAGCGCTGGGTCGACGGAGATCAGTTCTCGGGCTTGCTCCACACTTTCTCGCAAGCTATCCGGTAAGGCGGCGATCCGCTCAACCTCTCGCTGCACCGTCGAATCAAAACTGATTGGTGCGTGAGCGATGTCCTTCAGATTCCTCGCAGCAAGGATCGGTACACACATCAAATCGTCGCTATACCCGACCCGAAGATCGATGTCTCGCGAGGGTAGATGTTCGGGATCGTAGTTCCTAACCACCACCCGTTGTGAGAGGACATCGTGCTCTGTTCCGGCAACACCCAGGCCCGCTGATGTCACGAAGTCCAATACCAACTCTGTCGCCTTGGTGAGTTGACTCGCATCTAAATCCTGTGCGGCAGCCGTCACAAACGAAGAGGCGATGAGTTCTTGCACCTTCGCGTCCGACCAGTTAGCGCGAAACAGACGTCGTACGTAGTCGAGATCCTCAGGCGTAGCCCCCTCGACCAATCGCTCGCTCATGGCAGCGTGGAGTCTCACGAGAGAATCGATCCCCTCAGCTCCAGGCCCGTCCTCCACACCAACGATTAGGTCAAGAAGAGGAAATGGGAGGTCGGTTCCCCGAAAAGCGACACGCCCACCGTTGGCAGCACATGCACTGACGTGCGGTTCCCACGTCGCGGCAGCGTGAACATACCCTTCTCTGAGAGCCTGTACCTGCTCCTGGGGCGGCAGGTCAATAAAGAGGCCCCGACGACCCTCCTTATTGAGCCAATACCAACCAGCGAAGTGTCCATTCGATCCGAGTACGGTGGCAATTCGTATCGGTTCAGATCCGTGAGGAAGTTCACCCCGGGTCACGACAGCATGCGATGGAGAGCCAGATGCGGCAACGCCGAATATTTGCAGCGGGAGGCCATAAGCGAGGCCCAACACGTAAGGAACCATGCCAACATAGGCAACGTCGATCGCCCGGGTGAAGAAGAGGAGCATGGATTCCGTACCGCTATCGGAATAGCGCAACGTGACTCGTGCTTCCGCCATCCACCCCCCTATCACGCTTCATGTGACGTTACTTCACGTCACCTAAGAAGTTGCGAGCCCCGATCGCGCGACATCGCAAGCATCCGACGTCAGCACCCGCGTGACGACGACAGCCGCGCTATCTCGTTCCGGGATGACCTTTCGCAAACCAATCGCATTCGTAATGCGAATCTTGCTACGAACACGACGGTTGCGACGACGGTGCTATATAGTCAGGAGACTTGGGCGAAGGGCAAGCTCTAGGGCATCCATTCGCCTTCCGGAGAATTTCAAACCAAGGGGGTGAGTAGTGATCAAGTTTCTGCACAATCTGTTTCTGGTGGCGTTGCGGCCGTTCGCTGGTCCACAGCAGGTAAATGGAACGAGTGGGCCGAACGGCGAGGGCAATCCCGGGGGCTACTGGGGCAACGGCTGACCGTAGCTAACTAGTTCGAGGCATATGGGTCGGACCGCAATTCCTTCGTTGCTGTTGCGGATCGACGGTAGTCGGTTGTGGTCTTTAGTTCTCGACCCGGGCGTACCTATCTTTGAACGCTGACGTCGCCGATCCCGGGAACACACCGTTGCTACGTGGTTTGAAGCCAGCAAATCGAGAGGTTGATCGCGGTAATCTTCACGTCCCGTGGTGCCTGGATACTTTTGGGGGTTCGCATGTCAGTGCTGGTCGCGGCCTACTTTGGTCTGTTGACGAGTTCGCGTAGCTCCTTCCCGCTCAGTTCCTGCTTTTCAGCGAGGGCGTTCGCGACAAGATCAAGGATCAACTGATTGCTGGCCAAGGTCAATCGGATGCTTTGATAAGAGCTTCGTAGCAACTCGCCGACCTGTTCTTGTTGGTCCGGCGTCGGCGTCGACGTCCAGACGAGGCTGCCCTCGTCACCCAAGCCGGACTGGCAAACAATTTGGGTCGCGAATCGTGTCGCAACCGCGAGATCGCTTGTACTACTGGGACCGCCAGCGCCCGCGCCGACATTGTCAGCACCGAAGATGAGCTCCTCGGCGGCTCGACCTGCCAGACAGACTCCCAAGTATTCGAGCATGGTCGGACGCGTCATGACGTTGTTGTCGCTCGGCACGGATGCCACGTAGCCCAGCGATCCATCAAGCCTCGGAACGATGGTGGCGAATGCCAAGTCGTCGCCCTTGGACGAGCTCAGGAGACGAGCGACGGCGTGTCCCGCTTCGTGAGCCGCCACGCGGCGCACTTCCTCCCCGCTTAGTCGAGGAGCGCTATCTGGGCGGCGTGGCCGGCGAGTGATCTCGGCGACGAGGTCGAGGTTGCTCAGTGGGCGACCCTCTCGCCGAGCTCGCCTGGCTGCGCCACGAACGAAGAACTCGACGTCTGCTCCCGTCAGTCCAAAAGCGAGTTCCCCGAGTGCCCGCACATCTATACCGGATTCGCTGGCGTCTCCCGAGAGGTGGACCTTCAGGTAGTGATCGAAGATCTGGGCCAGGCCGTCGATGTTTGGCCGGGGGATTTCCACGACTTGGTCAAGGCGACCCGCGCGTCGAAGCGCGGGATCGACCCTATCGGCGTAGTTGGTGGCCCCGATGACGATGACCGATTCGGTACCGCTGATCCCCTGTATCTCTTCGAGCAGGGCGTTTATCACTTCAGTCTGGTAGAAGGAGTTCAAGTCGCCGCCCGTGTGTTCCCTGCTTCCGATGCTGTCGATCTCGTCGATGAACAGAATCGACGGCGCGTAACGTCGCGCTTCGTTGAAGTCAGCCCGCATGGCTCGGAGATGGGCGTCGAGGGCGCCGGCTGACTGCCAATGTGCCGCGCTCGCCACAACGAACTTCACTCCGCAGTCCTTGGCGATGGCTCGCGCGAGCGTGGTCTTGCCCGTTCCTGGGGCACCGATGAGGAGCATGCCCCGATCGACCGCCGACCACTCGATCTGACCATTCTGCGCCGCCCGAATATCCTCGATGAGGTCTTCGGCCACTTGTCGAGCCTCTCCCATCCCGTGCAATTCGCTCAGGCTGAGACCCTGGTCCGGCGTGACGAGATCGAGTCGAGACTGTACGCGATCTCGCAACAAGGACAACGCGTCGTTCGCACCCATTCCGAGACGCCGCGGAATATGAAAATCGGCCGGAATGAGAAATCGGGTCCAGTCCGCGCCAGGCTCATCCCAGCCCAGCGGCGGCTTAACACGAAAGACCCGCTCGAAGATCCGCGCGAAGCGCCGACGATCGATCTGAGGAAAGGAGATCACTAGGTCTGCGACCCGACGCAGCGCCTCTGGCACATCGGTAATTCGGTTGCAACCGATCAGTACCCTCGCTTCGCTAAGGGTCAACTCGTGCGAGATACGTTCGTCGTCGAAGAGACTGCGATACGTGTGAAAAGAAAGCAAGTACTCCGTGCAGTTGGGGCTCATCGACAGTTGACATCGCATGTCATCGCCCGCCATCGACCAGGCTCTGACGGTGACATTGGAGTAGTTATCCGGGTGGAGGAGCAGTCCCGCCACGAAGTCCTCGACGAAGGGGATATCGGACTCGATGACGACCACCGGCTTCGAGCCGAACACGAGTCTGGAAAACTGTTCGATTGGCCTCTGGGACTGCGTCTCTGAATTGAAATGGCGAAAGAGTGTGCTGTTAGAAGCAGACGAAGTGTTGAGTTCGTTGATGGCGTCTTCGAGCAAGACCGCGACGACCGCTTCGGTGATCTGTCGGTCGTGCAATGCCCCGTTAGCGGATTCGATGTTCGGACTGGGCGACTCAAGATCGCCTTCGATATTGGGGATCTCGTCAGGCAACCACAGTTTTTCGACCGAGGGGACCACGAGCTGACCGAGGCCACCACACGGTTCGTCATCGACCATCTCTACGGACCCGGTGTCGCTGATCGAGAATTCTGCCATAAAGAGCTCATGTTGATACGCGATCGTCGCGCTCGCCGCCCAACTGCCTGGGTGATCACCCGCTCGAAGATCGAATGGCTTTACGAGCCGGCGAGCGCCTTCCAATGTGAGTTCGTCTTCCTCCCCCTCGATGTTCGTGATCGCTCCTTCGGAGATATCGTCACCAGACTCAATAAGTACGAATGCATCTCCGTCGTTTCGCAGGAATACCAGAAAGAACTTGAGATAGTCGGCCGCACTTGCATCGGTGAGGTCTAAGTGCTCCGCATCGATGGCGTCGAAAATCGGCGACGATTCTCCAGTCAGCCAATGGATATCGTTCGCGGCCTCAAGGAAAAATACTCGCTCGATTCCACGGCGGCCGGCAAATTCTACGAGAACCAATCTGTGGATCTTGTAGAACGAGAGTGTGGTGGCAGCGGTGCTGATCGCGGAGGCTTGCGCGAAATAATCGCCGTAGGCCTCTTGAAGGCGACCAAGAAGGCGATTTCCTACTTCGCCATCCAACGACTCCCAGTTCGCCCATGGCCACGAAGGACCGTCTTTCATTTGACAATGGTTAGCACACGGATACCTTCAGCCGCTGGGATAAAGTCACCCGCGCCGAGGTACAGTCGCCGACGAAGCCACATTCGAGAACGCATGAAGCCTTACTTCGCATGACAACGGCAGGTCGATCATGATGAGCGGTAATTCTGCCAAGGGGTGATGGTCCTTACGGTAGAGACGCGTACGATCTGCCAGAGCGGCTCAGTGAACTGCGTAGTCTCCTTCCATCTTCGAATCGCGAATGAAACTTCGGGTGCCGTAACCCAATTGGTGGAGTGGCAGCCTCTTGTGCCGAGGGTCATCAGATTGGATTCCCGGTGTGTCTCTTGCCGAGATGGCTCTTTCGCAGACCGACCGCATTCGTAATGCGATTCTTGAGACGAACACGACGTTTGTGACGAAGGTGCTATAAAGTCAGGAATCTTGGGCGAAGGGCAAGCTCTAGGGCCTCCATTCGCCTTCCGGAGAATTTCAAACCAAGGGGGGTGAGTAGTGATCAAGTTTCTGCACAATCTGTTTGTGGTGGCGTTGAGGCCGTTCGCTGGTCCGCAGCAGGTGAACGGCGGGAGTGGGCCGTGGGGCGAGGGCCACCCGGGGAACTACTACGGCAACGGTTCATAAGATCCATTCCCTTTCGGCGACATGGGTCGGGTGACGATATGTTGGTCGCCATTGCCGATCGAGCACGGCCGATCGTTCATCTTCGGTCCACGTTCCGGGCGCACCTATCTGTTGGACGCTGACGTTGCCGACTCCGGACTCATACCGCGGCTGCTCGGTTTGAAGCGGGCCAATCGACAGGCTGAGCTGGCAGACCCCGCGATTTCGGTACTTCCGGCGAGTACGGCAAGTGGCGTTGACGTCGGGTGGGTCCTGCCTCGGTTGTATCGATTCGTGCATCGACACCGGGTGATCGCGTCAACGTCTCGCGTACTCATTGTTTCGCGAACAGTTGCCCGGCTAAGAGCGCCACGTGAGTGGACAGTGAACGACATCGGACAGTTCATTCAAGCCGTCGAGGAGCAGGCTGGGGCGTCGGATTGTTATCCGCGCGCCCTGATCACCGCGCACCTATGCATCCGCTCGCGACAGAACTGTTCGATTGCGTTCGGCATGCTCGCTCCCACACCAAATCTGCACGCCTGGTGCGCTTCCAATCGAGTTGTGCCCTACGAACCCGACCCGCCCCACTGGTGGTACCGGCCACTCGCCGTGATCGAAATCACATCCTGATCAAGTCGCTGACGTCGACGAGCTACTGAAATGCGCGAGGAGTTCCGGTTGACGACACACTTTGCGAACAGGCTCCGTCTCGATGTCCGCTCCGCGGTCGCCACATGTACTACCCAGCGCGCCGACGATGTCGCCTTCTATCTCAGCCTCTTCGACGATGAGATCGACGTGCGCCTCGGCTCGCTGGCGCGGCAGGGGGAACTGACGACGGTTGGAACGGTCGATCCGGACCCGGTGGCCCTGAACTTGGAGCCGACCGACGCACTCGTGGTGGCGAGGCGTGACGGCACCGTGGTAGTTGCTCGCGGCGGTGCCTGCAATTTCCCGCTGTACTGGTCTATGAACGGCGACCTCATCGCTGTCAGCACCGCACTTCCAGTTGACGGCAACAGCGTCTTGTCTCGCGAAGGACTGCTCGATTCGGTCGCAGTGGTCGGTTCCTGGTATCGGCACGAACCCAACGTGATGCTCCGCGCTCCAGTCGCCAGTTGGTTCCGATTCCGCAGGGGAAGCGTGTCCCGCCTCGCTCCGCACCCAACACTTTCGGAGATACCGATCGATCACGCCCTCGCAGTCTCCTCGATCGGACGTGATGCCTTGATTGCGGCGATCCGGTCCGCCCTTGGAGAGTTCGGCTCGCTGCAACGCCGATTGCGCCCGAAGGCTGTCATCGAGTTGTCGGGGGGTATCGATAGCACCCTTGCCGCGATCGGGGCGAGGGCTCACGGTGTGGACCTGTGTGGAGTCTCGGTCCACTTCCCGTTCTACGAGTTCCGGTTTGAAGATGCCATACAGGCGTCGACGGCAGAGGCACTACAGGTGGCTCGAAGGGTTGTCGACGGCACCAGTGTCTATTCGTACGCTCCGCCAACCATGTGGCCGCGACTCGACGAGCCCGCAACGCTGATCATGGCCCTGAAGCGCGATCAGCTGATGGCCCAGATCGCAACCGCCGAGGGGGTCGATCGCGTGTATGTTGGCGAGGGCGGTGACGAACTGTTTGCCGAGAACATGCTGGAAGCTATGCCGACCGTGGACTCGCCCCCTCGAGAACTCTTCTCCAAGCGTGCCTGGGACACCATCGAAGAAACCCGTCATGGTCTTCAATCTTGGCCAATGCTCCGCCAACGGTCACTCTTGACTTTCATTTATGACGCTCGTCTCGACGTGACGATGAAAGAGGCGTACGGCACGACGACGAGATCGCCGTTCACTGACCTTGCTCTCGCGCGTTGCGGCCTTCAGTGGGCAACACTCACGCGAGAGCTCGGCGAGCGACACAACAAGCGAATCCTGGTCGAGGCGTTTTCCGGTGAGATGCCCGACGCCGTGGCCACTCGTCGGGGCAAAGTGTCGTGGGACGGAGTCTTTGCCCGCGCCTACGCCGAACACGCTGACACGATCATGAGCGCGTTCGAACGTAACCAGCGCGTCCTCCATCATCTCGGTATCGACGTGTCCTGGCTCACGCGGCGTACGCGCGAACTCAGCCGGTGGGAACGATCAAAGTACGGTCCGGACGACGGCGTCGTTTTCGCCGCCTACGCCCTGGCAACGTGGTTGGCGACGTGGGGCATCCAAGATCCGAGTAACCATCAATGGACGCCCTGATCAAAGCAGAGTCGCGACGCGGACGCTGGCGAAGGGGGGCGCAACTACGCGACGAGGAACCCACACTGCCGACCTCGTTCGCGCAACGTAGTCAGATTGTCCTCACGGATGCCGGCGCCCTCTATGCGAAAGTCTGTGTACGCCGCCACGTGGCTGGGAATATTCCGTGAGACCCGGGAAAAGACCGCCATCTTCTGGCATCGTTCTCCGCGTTCGTCCCGGGGCGCCGACGTTGCCGCCCGGTGGATCAAGCGCATGTCGAAGACGATCACGTCGCCAGGCGCTAGAGGAACTTCCAAAGTGGCGCGCGGTCGCCACTGATCGATTCCGGTGGAAAGTCCAACTCCGTCGCGCTGCTTCCTCAATGCGACGAAGGGGTCGCGAGCCCGGTGACTCCCAGGAACGACTTCGAGTCCCCCACCCGTCTGCAGGTACATGCCGACGGTGAGCATGCGCCAGTTCGGTTCCAAGTGTGACAACTCGCCACGAGTCTCAGACGTCGTGGTGTCCGTGTGCCACCCTGGGAAGTACTCCCAATGCACGATGGAGTCACGAGTCAAAATGAACGGTTCGCCGAGTGTTTGGTGGAGCGCGTCGACCGTCCGATCGTTGCAGAACACACCAAACCAAGAAGGATTGACTTGGAAGAAATCAGGCCACATGGCGTCATAGAGCGATGAGTCGGAGAGAATGCCGGTCTCAGGATCGCCCACCTTTTGGTGCGCTTCATACGCCGCCGCGAGGAAGTCTCTGAGTGCCGCGACCTCCTGAGCATTCATGACACCGTCCAGCACGACGTACCCGAACTGATTGAGTTCGCTATCTAGAGAGGTCGGCCTAGTTGAGGTCACGATTGAGATTCCTCCCAAGAAGATAGACAGGGCCAACGCGGCGTCAAGCCGTTCTTCGGCCAATGGTATGTTGCGGACGGATCGGACGCAACTGACCTTGATACCGCGTCGCTGGTGATTGCGGACGTCGATGTGGTCGTCATCGCCAGCGTGTAAATCGTCCAGGGTGGCAAAGACTGTTGACATCGACGCTCAGATGAATGAGAATCATGCCTTATCTCAGAACTGATAGATCGGCACTCCAGTGACTAAATTTGTAGGCACAAGTCGTCGAACGTCAGTCACTGAATTAAGTGGGAGTTTCCGCGACGTGGAGGCGGGCGGGGGTCCGCGCTTGATCGTCCTTTCTGCACCGAGCGGCGAAGGAAAGACTCGGATCGTGCAAGAGTTCTACCGCGAACTCGCGGCGTCCCAAACGGCACCTCGATATTGGCCCGCCCAGTTGATCTCCAACGACGGTGACTGGAAGACCGATCGCAAGATGTTGCGTGTAGCCGCGTTTCGACCGGACGGCGGCGCCGAGATGCCGTGGCTCTATTGGTCGGTGTCGTGTTCACGTCGTTCAGACGGGACGCTGACGAACGCCTTAACCAACGACGCAAACCAGTTTGGTGTCCACGCCGATCATCTCTTCGGTCGATTGGATGCCGCCGACCGCGGTTTCGACGGCGTCAGCGCCATCATAGGAATGTTCAGCATTTTGAACGTCGTCTTTCCACCCTTGGTTGCGGGCGTGGTGGTGATCGACGCCGCGAAATACGCGATACAGAATCGCGATTTCGTCCAACGATTTTGGGAGTGGAAGAAGCGTCGAAAGGAGGGCAGCGACGGCACTCGAGTGGTTGACGCATCGAGCCACAAAAAGGTCAGTGAGGCCGATGAGCTGGCAACCTACGTGACGAAAATCTCGAAACGCCTACCCGTCATCGTTGCCGTCGACGACGCGCACTGGGCCGACGAGTTCACAATCCGCTTTCTCAATACCGTCCTCACCGAAAACGCCGCGCGAGTCCTGATAGTTGCCACCACCTGGCCGGAAGGTTCACCATCGGATGCCGGAGTCGACGATGACGTGAATGGTTCAAATTCCGGGCCCTTCTCCAGATGGCTGAACGGAATTGGCGACCTTCCCACGAGCCCTCGGGTTGACGTTCGCGCCGTCGGACCGCTCGATCAAGAGGACCTGGTCGCATTGGCACGTTCCATCTACGACGACATTGCCCGCGACGACGACCCCGCGCTCGGCGAGGACGTCGCCGAGGCCCTTGCGAGACGTCTCTCTACGCCGATGTCGGTGCGGGCATTCTTCGACCTCGACATGGTGACGGACCAGATCCACCATGGTGGACTCGAGTTGCGCGATCTCAACGACCTTCCACTGACACTTTCTGAGATCATGATCAACTTCTGGGCCGAATTGCCAGAAAATGTTCGCAAAGTACTCGAGGTCGCAGCCGCCTCAGGCGAGCAGTTTGCTACCGCGCCCGTCATCGCCGCCGCCGAACAACTCGAATACGCTCACGCGAAGGGACTGCTCGAGCAGGGAAAGACGCCGTACGGCGTAACCCGAGGCCTCACCGGATCGCTCGAGTCCTTCACCGACGTGCTCTTCTACCAGAGGGCGCACGCTGAACGGTTGTCGCCACGCAAACTCAAGATCATCTATGACGCCATCGCCGAATACGCCACGTCACTCGACGTCACAACGGTTCCGGTGGCCCTGGCCAGCAACGTCTTGTCCACTCACGTAGCGCTCGCCGAAAATGACCGGAATCGACTCATTGATCGAGGGCTGGCGGCCGCGTCGGCCTGGAAACTGGCGAAGCTTTCGGCCGACACGTATTCCTTTTTCGATTCAATTCGCTACGCACGAAAATCCCTTGATTGGTCAGATCCTTCACGGGATCAGCGCGAAGTCATGGAAATTAGAGGGAATCTTGCGAAATGGACTGCTCGAGTAGGACAAACAACCCAAGCCATCACGATGCTCCAGTCCCTTCTGGACGATCGCACCAATGTTCTTGGTCCCAACGATCCCGACACCCTCGCCACGAGGCATAACCTCGCCGCATGTTTCGGGCAAACCGGACACGTCAGTCAAGCCATCGAGATGCTCCGAAGCCTTCTCGACGACCGCACGAAGGAGCTTGGTCGGGACCATCCCGACACCCTTGCCACGAAGGACAGCCTCGCCGCTTGGCTCGGGCAGGCGGGACAGGTCACCGAGGCCATCGAGATGAACCGGGCTCTACTCGAGGACCGCAAGCGCGTGCTTGGTCCTGACGGTGCAGACACTTCCGACGTCTTCACCACGAGAAGCAATCTCGCTTACTGGCTCGGGCAGGCGGGACAGGTCACCGAGGCCATCGAGATGAACCGGGCTCTACTCGAGGACCGCAAGCGCGTGCTGGGTCCCGACGATGCGGACACTTTCGCCACGCGAAACCACCTCGCCTATTATCTCGCGGAGTCTGGTCAGTTCACCGAGGCCATCGAGATGAACCGGGCTCTACTCGAGGACCGCAAGCGCGTGCTTGGTCCTGACGCTCCGAACACCCTCGTCACGAGTCATAACCTCGCCTACAGTCTCGGGAAAGCCGGGCACCTCAGCGAATCAATCGACATGTTCCGAACACTTGTCGATGACCGCACTCGCGTCCTTGGTGCCGGCTATCCCGACACCCTCGCGGCGAGGTACAACCTCGCTCATTCGCTGGCCTTAGCTGGCCGGGACGCTGAGGCCATCGCCATGTACCGAGTTCTCCTCGAAGACCAAGACCACTCTCGCGCCCTGGATCCTGACGATCCGCTGTTGGCGAAAACGAGAGACGCCCTGGCAGAGTTAGAAGGTCAGCAAAAGTGAATAGAAGAGCCGGTGGGGACTTAAGTCACTGCCTCTAACCAGGGATTTTGTGGGTGGGCCGTATAGGACTGGAACCCGTGACTCCGTGCATGTCATGCCCATATTTACTGTTCATCAATACTGACGTCCAAATCTCGGCGGCCAACTCGGTTGGCACCTATGCCGCACAGCAGTTCCTTCAGGAACATGAGCATGAAGTCGTGGGATCGAAGTCGAACATGCAGCTCGTCACGCTTCAGCGTCGCTCACAGGCATTCGTACATCGCCCTAATCAGTTTGAAACGTCGCGCGCCTTATCCCTCAATACGACTCGTCCGGGACGTTCGAGAGCCTCATACGCTTCACGTTCTTCTGACGTCAATTCATCGAGCCGGACAAACTCGACAGCGATGTCAGCTTGCGACGTTGGAGCGCGCTTCTGAATGATCTCGATTCGGAACTCAAACGCAGGATTACTTCTAACGCGCGACCAGAAATGCCGACGCCAAGAGGCCGGCCCCACACGCCGTTTGGCTTCTAATCCAGATCCAGGTCAGGCTGCGGACTCTTCTGCCACGCTGGCTAAATCGATGATTCGTTCAAGGTTTTGATTTACAATCGTGCGGACCCGACCAGAGCGTAACTTTTCAGTCCACCGCTTGACTTCGGTGGTGTTGAATGAGCCGGGAAGTTCGACTTCCGGCAGGGTAACTTTTCCTCCGCGTGAGCTAAGGACGGCGACCGTGTCAACGAGAGCCTTTTCTGGAGTCGCCATTCCTGAACTGAAGATAGATTCTCCTTCATAGCCGCCAAAAAGCTCGGGCTGCAAATGGTGGATTATGACGGTACCTAATGTCGTCACTACCCGCTTCGGCCTGCCAAGCGAAACTACGTGCAACGCCCGGGGAATTTGTTCAATCATGCCGTGCCTAAAGAGAGCGCTGTACATGGAAACGTAACTCGGATATGGACGAGTTAACACGGGCACGACCTCAAGAATGTCCGGCATATCTGCGCCGACCGACCAGATTCCGCTCCTTATTTCTCGCACCAATCCGGCAGTACTGATACGCGACAGCGTCTTCGACGCCGACGACAAAGAGACCTGCCATAATGCAGCCGCTTCAGAGGTCGTTATCACCCTTTTGCCAAAGCGATCGAGCGCCGCAAGCGCTTCAGTGGACTTCATGACGACACTTCCTCAGACAGATCACCTATGTCATTAAGCGAAGAACTGACAGAATCCCGCATCAGAATCCACGTCTCTTCGTTTTGATAGAGCGATGCGACATCCTCATCAAGAAAAGGCAATACTTCCGAACAAAAGCTCTGGTACGACACCTCTTGCGCCCGCGCGGCAGCGCTAAGGGCATACCTGTTTTCGATAGACGGCGAATCCGCAACGCGATAGAGCCGGAATAGGAGCTCCAGATCGAATACGTCGCGGGCTTTGGTCTCACTTCGAAGAGCGAGCGCTGCGATTTTCTGCTCTAGTGCCGCAGTTTGCCCGTAGTGCGAAAGCGAGATTGAACTCACTCCGTAATTATTCAAGACTGCCTCCGGAATTACATCAAAACTTCGGTCTCCATCTGGTTCACTTCGCCCGGAAAACTCAATCTTGGTCCGAACCAAGTCTTTACTGGCATCATTTCGAGAAAGAGCAACTTTCCACTTTCTCGTCGTTGCCGTTTGCTTGGGCTTCGTCATTTCAGCAATCTGCAGATTTTGACGCCGAAGGAGAGTCGCAAGCGCCCCGCCGTTAAGGACCTTGTCGACGGTTTCGCCAACACTCCAATCAGGCTTAGTGAAGAAGTCAAAATCAATGTCATTTGAATACCTATCGCTTTGAAAGAAGTATCTGAGATTCGCACCACCCTTGAGGACAAACCAATTCGAGGCGTTAACTGTCAAAGCCTGCACAAAGAGCAGGTGGAATATCTCAATTACTTGGGCATTCGATCTGGTTTTCATGTGTTTAACGTTACACTATATTGCCTTATATGTCAATAATCAGTATCGCTAACTAGTTGAGGATCCTGCGATTACCTGGTATTTCGCGAAGATTTCGCACGACAAAGAACCCGTCAATACAGTTCGTCGAGAACTTGGCCAAAATCATCCGGCCAAGATCCCCTATTCGGGATATTCGAACAGGCGACAGAGATGTAAACGCTCCGCAACCGGATTCAAGAGATCTCCGAAATATGTCTCGCCAAGAATCCGGTCTATTGACCATGCTGCCTAAATGCAGGACGCGACGGCCATGAAACCTACAAGGTTCGTTGGATTGATCACCGGCGTCCACCTGAAGCTCGTAGACGAATCTAATTTCATGGAGTACGCATATGGTTCCGAACTCGCAAGTCCGGGGTGAATCATGTTCGATAAGACTCGGTATCTCGAATAAACCGTCTTTCCCGTGTACAGTCGATCGCAAATCTGACAGTCAAATTGCGAATCGGGGCCTGTCCGGTCACAACCCTACTTAGGTAGGAGGCGGGAATGGAGGGAGGTGGAGTACCTTCGGCGCATGCGACGAATCGAACATCTCGCCCGCACGTACTGGTTCGACCTGCTGATCTCGCTGCTGGCGATCGTGGCCATCCTTAACGTGGTGCTCGGGCATGGTTCCCCCGGAGCTCCGACAACGACGCTTTGGTTCTGCTTGCCCGCGCTCGCGATCCTGGTGCTACCGCTGTTCGCGCGACGATGGTTTCCGTTTGCCGGTCCGGCGGCGTATTGGCTTTTGGCCGCGGGAATCTCGTTCGTCGACCCTCTGCTGATCCCGTACCCCGAGTCCGTCTTCTCGCTCGGGCTGGCGGCCGCATTCCTGCTCGGGAACCTTCGAGACGTCCGGCGAGCCGGCCTCGGACTGGCGATCGTGGTCGGCGCCACGGAGACCCTCATATACAACATCCCCGGACACTCGGTCGAACAACTCGTCTTTATTCCAGTCGACTTCGCCGTCGCTTGGATTGCAGGCTTTGCCGTTCGCACGCGGGTCGAGCAGGCCGAGGTGGCGACGTCCCACGCGACACGGGCCGAGCAGGAGCGAGATGCAGCGTCGCGCGTCGCCGTGGCCGAGGAGCGGGTGAGGATCGCGCGCGAGCTGCACGACATCGTCGCGCACGCCGTCAGCGTGATGGTGCTCCAAGTCGGCGCCGTCAGGCACCAGCTCCCCGACGCGATGGCCGAGGATCGCGATGCCCTAAGTGCTGTCGAGCATGCCGGGCGCGGCGCGTTGACGGAGATGCGCCGTCTGCTCAGTGTGATGCGCCGTGACGAAGATGGTGTCGACTTCGCGCCTCAGCCCGGCCTTGACGGCCTCGACTCGTTGGTAAGGGAGATCGGCCGCGCCGGACTCCCCGTTGAGCTGCACCTCGAGGGAGAGCGTTTCCCGCTCCCGCCAGGGATTGACCTCTCCGCGTATCGAATTATCCAGGAGGGTCTCACCAACGCGCTTAAGCACGCCCGCGCCAGCCACGCGGACGTCATCGTCCAGTATGCGCCGGACGAGATAGGGATCGAAGTGCGCGATGACGGCACCGGTGCAACACCGAGCGACGGCCACGGCCACGGCCTGATCGGCATCCGCGAGCGCGTTAACCTCTACGGCGGCAAGATGACCGCAGGCACGACAAACGTCGGCGGGTTTTCGCTCAGCGCCCGTCTTCCACTCACCCCAGACCGCCCATGACGATCCGAGTTCTCATCGCTGACGACCAGTCGATGGTCCGCGCTGGATTTCGAATGCTGCTCGCTGGCGAACACGACATGGAGGTCGTCGCCGAAGCGAGCAACGGACTGGAAGCGGTGGCCATGGCGGCGCGCTTTAGCCCGACCGTGATCTTGATGGACATCCGCATGCCCATGCTCGACGGGCTCCAGGCCACCCGCCGGATCCTTGCCACCGACGACACCGCGCGGATCCTGATCCTCACCACTTTCGGACTGGACGAATACATCTACGAAGCACTCAGCGCAGGCGCGAGCGGATTCGTGCTCAAAGACGACCCCCCCGAACATCTGATCGAGGCGGTCCGCACCGTCGCAGCTGGAGACGCGCTCCTCTCACCCGCGATCACCAAACGCGTGATCAACCATTTCACCCGCATTCCTCGCCACGAGCCGCCGCAAGAACTCGACGAGCTCACCGCACGCGAGCTAGACATCCTCCGACTTATCGCCCGCGGCTTGTCCAACGCAGAGATCGGCGCGGAGCTCTATATCAGCGAGACGACCGTCAAGACGCATGTCTCACACATCCTCCAGAAACTCAACCTCCGCGACCGCGTCCAAGTCGTCGTGCTCGCGTACCAGAACGGGCTCGCATCGGGAGCCACGCCCGCCTAAGCCTCACGGGACCGGCAAGCGCAACGGCGACGTCGGTCGAGCGCAGAAACCGCGACCGGTTCGACAAGCTAGCACCCGGACCTCATGGTCCTGCGTCGCTGCCGCGATCCCGCTCTTAATCGCGACGACGATCGAGGTTGAACCTCCGCGCGAGCAATCCGAACCGCTGCATTCGCGGAAGGTATCGGACCGCGTCACTTCAAGACTCATCCTCGAGGACGAGTCTCGAATCCGCCGTCGGGACGAGCGCGAATCGTACTCGCGCCCGACGACTCCGCCGAGCCCCATTGTTACCGTTTTTTTGCGGGATCCACCTCGTTTTCCGCCTGACAAAAGGAAGGCATCATGATGAAAACAAAGCGGATCTACAACCCCAGTCGGATCATTGCCCTGGCGATCATCGGGGTGATGTTGCTCGGCCTGACGTACATCGGGTTCGCATCCGGCGGCACCGCAGTCTCGGTCCCGCAGGGGGCGAAGACCGGCCAGCTGACCATGCACCCGTGCACCTACGCCACCGAGAAAGGCGCTTACCGCGCCGAGTGCGGAACGCTCGTCGTACCCGAGGACCGGGCAAATCCCCGGTCGCGTCTGATCGCGCTGCCCGTAACACGCATCCTGGCTCGCTCGTCGCATCCGTTGGCGCCAATCTTCCATCTCAACGGTGGCCCTGGCACGACCAACATGACATTTCCCCAAGCGAACCGCCTGGCCGCCGATCACGATGTCGTGATGGTCGGCTACCGCGGCGTCGACGGCTCTTCGGTGCTGAACTGTCCCGAAGTGACAGCGGCGCTCGAGAATTCCGGAGATTACCTCGGCAAAGCGTCGCTGAGTGCGTACTCCAAGGCCTTCGCCTCGTGCGCCAAGCGCCTTGAGCGATCCGGCGTAGACCTCGCCGGCTACACGCTAGAGGAGCAGGCCAGCGACATCGAAGCCGCTCGCGTTGCGCTCGGCTACAAGCGCGTCGACCTGCTCAGTGAGAGCGCCGGGACCCGTCTCGCGATGATCTACTCGTGGATGTACCCAAAGAGCGTCGACCGCTCGATAATGCTCGGTGTCAACCCGCCCGGAAACTTCCTGTTCACCGGAGCCGAGATCGATCATGGTATCGAGCATTACTCGGCCCTGTGCGCGAAGCAGGCCGCCTGCCACGCCCGGACCGCTAACCTCGCCGCCAGCATGCAGCACACGGCGGCACACATGCCGACCAGCTGGTACTCCCTGCCGATCAAGCCGGGCAACGTCCTGGTCGCGACGCTCATGGGGCTCCAGGAGGAGACGGCGGCGGCTACGCCACTGTCCGCGCCGATGACCCTCAACTCGTGGATCTCCGCCGCGCAGGGCGACCCGAGCGGCTTTTGGCTGCTATCAACGATGGCCCATCTCGTCCTTCCCCAGGCGTTCACTTGGGGCGAGTTTGCCAGCGTCGCGATGGCCGACGTGCAGCCCGCTGAGCGCTACTACAGTTCCGGCGCGGGCGGGGGCTCGATCATCGGCAATCCCTTCACGAAGTTCTTGTGGGGGGCAGGGGGCCTCGTGCACGCTTGGCCGGCCAACCCGGGCGAGAACCAGTACAACACGGTGCCGAACTCAAGCGTTCCGACCCTGCTCGTCGGCGGGACGCTCGACTTCGCAACGCCGGCCCAGAACGCCACGAAGGAGTTGCTGCCGCACCTCGACAATGGGCATCAGGTCATTCTGTCTGGACTCGGGCACGTGGATGATTTCTGGTACTACGAGCCGAAAGCCAGTACGCAGCTGCTGACCACGTTCTTCGCCACCGGCCAGGTCGACACGTCCCGCTACACCCCCAACCTGGTCAGCTTTGCCACATCGCCCACACAGTCATCGATTGCCAAGGACCTCCTTGGGGCAATGCTCGGCTTCGCGCTGGTGGCAGTGTTCTGGCTCGTCGTGTTGTCGATCCGGATCCGCCGCCGAGGCGGTACCGGCCGCAAGACGGGCGCACTGATCCGATCGGCCGGTCCGATCGTGTTCGGCCTCGGCGGATGGTTCCTCGGTGCACTGTTGGTGCTGCGGTTCTTGCCGAGCATGCCGCTCGACAACGAGCTACTGGCAGTGGTCTCGATCGCGCTGCCAATTTGGCTCGGGGTCTACGCCGGCTGGGTCCGCGCCGACACGCCAAGGGCGATGCGGGCCAAGGGCATCGGTGCCGCTGCTGTCGGTACGGTGGTTGGAGCCATACTGGGTTTCCACGAGAGCAGCGGGCTCATGGCAGTGATCACAACGATCATCGGCGCGGCGGTCATGTCGAACCTGAGCCTGCTCGTGCTCGACATCTGGACCGAAGTGGCCGCCTCCCGGGGTACCGCCGCTCCGGCGGTGGATACGTCGGAGACCGAGCAACTGGAGCCAGCCCTGCACTGATCACCTGAACCGTGTCGGGGAATCCTCGCAGGATTCCCCGACACGTGCAGGTGCCATCTCCATTCCCGCCGTCCTTGATTTGTTGATCTCGTTAACCCGCTCCACTTACGTCTAAATCTAGGAGTCCACATGTCCATGTCCACCCCCTACCCTGTCCAGTTGGACTTCCGCGCCGACCGTCACATCGCCCGATGGCGTCCCTTCGTGCAGTGGCTACTCGCCGTCCCGCACCTGTTGGTCGCCTGGGCGCTACACACCTTGCGCCAGGTCCTGACTGTGATCAACTTCTTCACGGTGCTCTTCGCCAAGCGCATCCCACGACCTCTCTTCGACGCGATCGCCATGACGTATCGCTACGAGTGGCGCGCCATGAGTTTCGCCTTGTTCATGCACGAGGACTACCCCCCCTTCAACTTCGATCTCTCCCCTGAGGACAACGGGCTCGTGCCCCACACCTCACTGAGTCTGGTCTATCCCGAGCATCTCCAGCGGTGGAAGCCGCTATACAAGTGGTTTCTCGCCATTCCTCAGTACGTAGTCCTGGCGGCACTCTGCATCGCCGCTGGCGTGATTATCGTCGTGGGCTTCTTCGCAATTCTCGTCACCGGGGAGTACCCAGAAGAGTTCCGTAGCTTCGTCGTCAGCGTCTATCGCTATGCCCTTCGGGTCGAAGCGTACGTTGGCTTCCTCACCGATGTCTACCCGCCTTTTAGCCTCGATGCTTGAGGCCGCACCCCACACAAGCATTTCTAGAAAGGAAGTTCATGCCTAAAGAGACCGATGTCTGGGCCGACGTGCACCAAGAACGCCAAGCTCTATTGGAGTACCTCGAGACACTGACACATGAGCAATGGGATGCGCCGTCGCTCTGTGCTGAATGGCGAATCCGGGACGTTGTTGGTCACATGGTGAGCGAGGCCGACATGACTCTTGCTCAGGTTGCATCGGGGTTCCTCAAAGCCGGTTTTCGAATCAACCGGTATATCGCTAAGGATGCGCAAGAGAGAGGCGCGTTGCCCGTGCCGAACCTTCTTGCTGAATTCCGAGGCACGATCCTTACTCAAACACACCTTCCCGGCTTATCGTCGTTGTCGATGCTCGTCGATATAGTCATCCACCAAATGGACATCCACCGACCACTCGAACATCACCGTGATATTCCCAATCGGAGGATGATCCCCGTTGCTAGGGACCTCTGGACTAATCGCTTCTTTCCTGGCCGGAAACTGTTTCAGGGTATCCGCGCCGTTGCGACTGATGCAGATTGGTCCGCTGGCGAAGGCTTGGATGTCACGGGGCCTATCGAGGCGTTGGTCCTCACCTTGGCCGGCCGTTTTGTCGCGGTCGACCATTTGCAGGGTGAAGGTTCGGCAACTTTGCGAATCCGGGCAAATGCTCTCACAGGGCAGTGACGAATTAAGGGCCTCGACGTAAAGAAAATTTAGACGGATCTACCCACTGATCCGGCTGTGCCCCAAGCCTCAGGTTCGGCGGGCGCGAAGCGCCCAGGCGGGCCTGCCGGCGACTTGGTGATCATCAAAATCGTTCGAATCAAAACTCAAAACAACATTTAGACACATCTCGAAAGTTCGTGTTCGGTTTTGCCGATTTGGAGTGGCTCTATAAGTAGAGGACGAAGATTTCGTCCCGCAGCGAAGTTACTGGGAAACGAGTCGAAGGACGGATCATATGAGGGACTTTGATCGAGACTGGCATTGCTGCAGGCAGCATCAAGATGATGACGATTTGTACAACGGCGCGCCTGGTTGGGAGCGGCCATCAGTCGAAAGTACCCCTCTAGGACGGTCATCCGCGGTTGCGAATGAGTCTCTTCTTTTGACGGTGGAGGAAGCATCTCGATTACTCAGAGTTGGTCGAACCACGATGTTCGACTTGATCGGTCGCGGTGAGATCAAGTCGATTCGAATAGGGCGGCGACGGCTTATTGCTCGAAAGAGCCTCGAGTCGTTTGTCGATGACATGTCGGCAACCAAGTGATTACAAGGAGGCCCAGTGCGTGGCCGCTCGAACATCGGCTATCCGTTTTACGGTCAGACCGTATTCGCAAGAACTGAATTCTGTCGGGTAGATCGTCCCTCCCTTGTTGATCGCCGCAAACTCCGTACACTCGGCGTCGCGATAAATAACCCACTTTTCCTCAGCCGCATTAACGAGGGCAGGTGAGATTGCGACTCTCTCTTTGGCAAGCGCAGCATTCAGCACTTGCTGAGCTTCGCTCTCGATCTTCCCTGCGCATCGGTCTATAGCGACTTGATTCTCCGCAGACTTGGCGCACTTCATGTTGATTGATAACGGGTTCGACTTGGCTGATGAGCCTCCATTGATTGCGTGACTCGAACCGTCAAACGCGAAGTGACCTACGGCACCTGCCGCTGCCAGAACAACCACACCAAGCACCGCGGCACCCCAAACGCGTGACCTTGAATGCACTATGTGAACGTATAAGGCTTAGGGCGTAAGCGTCTGCGATCGCGCCACTATTCGCCCCACAGGACTTTTGACATGGCCGACGCGGCTTGTTGTCGGTCCGGATCGAGGATGTGACCGTATACATCAGCGGTCATGCGGATAGAGGAATGACCCAGCACTTCGCTCACCACCTGGAGCTTCACTCCCGACGCCAACATAAGGGAAGCTGCAGAGTGCCGGAGCTCGTGAGGGTGCCAATGACCAAGGCCGGCTCGTTGGCAGATCTGAGCAAACTCTCGATATAAGTTTCTCGGGTCAATTGGTGTACCGACGGACGTGGTGAACACAAAGTCGGTCGCGATCCATGCGGCCCCCAACTCCGCTCTCTCCTTCTCTTGCAACTCTCGATTTTCTATCAGGGCCCCAATGACGGGATTCGGCAAGTTAACCGCTCGTCGACTCTTCAAGGTCTTGGTATCAGCAGTCACGAGCCGACCGCCCTCTCGCTTGAGATTGCGCTTTACTCGAGCGACGCCGACATCGAAATTGAGATCGTCCCATTTGAGTCCGAGCGCTTCTCCCCTGCGCATGCCCGTCGACAGCATCAGCAAGTAGAGAGACTCGTGTCGATGTCCCTTGAGGGCTTCAAGCAGACTCTGAGCCTGCTCCTGGGTAAGGGTTCGACCTTCCGGCCGCACCATCTTCGGTGGCCTCGAGGGTCGCGCCACGTTTGTGGGCACCTCACTCCAACGCACGCCTTGGTCGAGACACTGAGAGATCAGGGCCCGGATGCGATGCACGGTTGAGGGAGAAAGTCCATCGGCCAATTTCGCGGCGAGCAGTCGGTCCACATCGGCGACCTTGATATCAGTCACCTTGCGCTCCCCAGCGTCGGCAGAACGTGAAATTTGACGACCGTCTGGTAGTTGTCGAATGTGGATCGAGCAACCTCCCTCGAGAGCACGTCCTCGAACCAGCGAGTCATGAGTTCCGCGAGGGTCAGAGTCTTGGTCGTCGTCACTTGCCCAGCGTCGACCTCGCGGCGGAGTTTTGCAAGCTTCCGGGTCACATCTGCGGGAGATTTCGCCGTTACCATTTTCCGGACCATTCGACCGCGATTGTCGTACCCGAGAAGGGCGACACCACACCAAAGTCCATCCGATCGATCCCTCTTTGTTGCCTCTTCGACCGGCCATTTGCGCCTCCGTAAATTCGCCGGGGCTGCGGGGGCGCAGCTCGGTGTGATGATCGAGGTTGACGATGGCATGGATCGCGCCGGTGTGGACACCCAAGAGGACGCGGTCGCTCTCGCCAAGGAGATCATGGGTTTCGAGCACCTTCGTCTGGAGGGCATCACCGGCTACGAGGGCCATTGTTCCGTCGAGTTCGACCCCCAACTCCTCATCGACAAGCAGCGTGCCGCGATGGACATGTTCCTCCAGGTCGCGGACCGCTTGGAGTCCGTTGGCATACCGTGCCCTATTAGGTCGGCCGGAGGAACAGTGAGCTGGAACCTCACTGCCGGGTGTCAGGGCGTCACCGAGATCCAGGCTGGTAGCTATGTCCTGATGGACAACTTCCACGGTCAACGGACGCCCGGCGGATTCGAACATGCGCTGACCGTTGCCACCACGGTCATCAGCCGAGCGCCCAATCGCTTGATCGTCGACGCAGGCAACAAGTCGATCGGTGTCGGCGGCGGCCCGACGATTGTCGGCGGCGGCCCGACGATTGTCGGCGTCGACCTCGAGGCTTT
Organism: uncultured Acidimicrobiaceae bacterium; assembly: GCA_963724865.1. Taxonomy (GTDB): domain Bacteria; phylum Actinomycetota; class Acidimicrobiia; order Acidimicrobiales; family RAAP-2; genus RAAP-2. The sequence goes on from CAVRWO010000020.1 coordinate 449,141, forward strand.
GCGCTTCGACGAAGAGAACGGAATCTTCATCGCTGGCTCTGAAGTGGACCTGCCAGTCGGGTCGTGGCTACAACTTGTCCCGGGTTGCGCGCCGGCGACGGTGAACATGTACGACAACTACTACGTCGTCGTCGACGACCGGGTCGTGGACGTCTGGCCTGTCTTCCCGCGAGGACCCGAACACAACGGGCTCGTCGAAGTCCCCTAAGTACTGAACGCCGCCAGCCGACCGGCCCTTGCTCCGGCGTGCCCCCCGCGCCGGAGCAAGGGCGGCATAACGGGTTTGGTTTCGATGTCGCGGGCGAGCACGATTTTCACTACCTCCTTTTCATTTTTCTCTTGTTACAAGGTCACAGTATTGCAAACGGTGTGATTGATTACGCCGAGATTGGCGGCCACAGGTAGGTTGCCTTGTCAAATGGAGGTAAATGAATGGAATTTGAAAAATCGCAACCGTCAGGTAACCCATCTGCACCAACGTGGCATCTATCGATGGGGTTCCTATTCCGACCACTGCCAGATCAACCCCTCGCGCTCGCCGAAGGATATCGCCAATGATCGGCTCCGCCTTCAGGGCTAATGCCATCGCAGTAGTAGAAACGACGATGGGACTAGGAATAGCTATTACCGTCGTCATTTCGGAATCGGTCCCGAGGTCTACGCGCGACGACATGACGGTGCGAAGGTACCCATTGACTCCTCCCGTCAACGCGACAAGGTGAATCGGACCCACCGCGCCAAAGTTGATTGCTGCAATCACTCGAGATACCGTGTCGCCAAATCCAACGCCGAGCGAACTTCCAGTCTGCAATGAGTTGCTGATCAATTGAGCTCCGCCGAGACCGATTCGCGCATTCAGCACCCCAAGATCGGTCGGCTCTCCTTCGTAGTCGGGCACCACGAGAACGTCTAGCAATTCGAACTTCTTTCGCAGTCGACTGCTGAGTTCGAATTGGTTCAAATACTCCGAGTTCAGGTTGACGGAGACCAGCCCCACTTTTCGAGCACGATCGAGCATTCTGCCGACTGAAGCTCGAGAAAGGCCTTACCGACGAGCAATCTCATTTTGGGTTAAATCATCCTTGTAATAAAACCATGAGACACGAACCAATAACTCTTCAGTGCTCCACCGCTCAATATCGGAATCATTGCCAAAGGAACTCACATTCCAACATTAAGGGCTCCCAACCTTGATTATGGGGTGGCGCGCGGTTGAATCGGGACGGGAAAGTTGGAGAGTGATTCCCTGGGCGGTTTCAAGGGGTCACCGCAACGAGCTCGGCGAACTTCTCTTCTGGTTTCAAATATCCTAAGGTCCTCCGCGGTCGTCCGTTGAGGCTTCGTTGGATTCGTTCAAGGTCTTTCTTGGAGTGCATCGAGAGGTCGGTGCCCTTAGGCATGTATTGGCGCAAGAGTCCGTTCGTGTTCTCGTTCGATCCTCGTTGCCACGGTGAGTGGGGATCGCAGAAGTAAATGGGCACGTCAGTGGCGATGGTGAAGTTCACGTGTCGAGCCATCTCCTTTCCTTGGTCCCAGGTGATGGTGTGGGTGAGCTCGCGCGGCAGGGACTCAATCGCTTCGCGCATCGCTCGCTCGACCTCCTCGGCGCCGTGTCCGTTGGGCAGGTGCAACAAGAGAAGGTAACGAGTCGCTCGTTCCACCAGGGTCCCCACGGCGCTCAGCGCATTGGCGCCGATGATGAGGTCGCCCTCCCAATGCCCGGGCACGGCCCGGTCTTCGACCTCGACGGGACGCTCCGAGATCATGACCATGTCGGGGATCTTCCCGCGACCATCGACGCGCCCCTGCGAGCGCCGTGATGTTCGTCCCGAACGCAGGCAGCGGGCCAGTTCTCGACGTAGTTCACCCCGGCCCTGGACGAAGAGGGATTGATAGATCGTTTCGTGACTCACCTGCATCATCAAATCGTCTGGGAACTCCAAACGCAAACGCGACGAGATCTCCTGAGGGCTCCAGAGCTCCTCGAGCCACGTCGTTACCTGCTCGACGAGCATCGGGTAATCCAATTTGGCGGGCTTGGGACGGCGCACCGCGGACCGCGCGCGGCAGTGGGCTCGCCACGCTCCATAGTTCGCGACGCCGCCGTTGGCCGCGACTTCACGAGTGATGGTTGAAGGTGAACGGCCCAAGCGACGAGCGATCGACGACATCGACTCCTCGTCCCTCTGTCCCAACAAGATCACCTCTCGCTCCTCGACGCTGAGTCGTCCAGGCGCTGGCGACCATTCGTCGGGTCGACCCTCCCTGACTTGGTCACCACGAACGGTCACGCGAATCACGTCGGCGGTGTAATCCAGTTCACGAGCGATCTCCACGAACTTCAGGCCCTTGGCCCATAGGCGACGAGCCATCTGCTTCTGCGCTCTTGTCATGGGAATGGTCACTGGCAATCTCCTCGGTCAGGGCAACAAGCGTTGCCGACTTACCGAATCGTTGCGGTGACCCCTTGAAACCGCCCTGCTTAAATTTCTAATTCGTACTTCCTCAATCCGGTGGGCATCAATCGATTGCCCTATGCCTTATGTTCTCGAATCCAAGACGATCACGACATTGGTGTGTGGTGACGGACTCGACCCTGCCCTGGATTAGGAGAACGTCGCTTACTCTGCCTACAAATTCCTTTCGGTGATTCGTAATCATGCATGACGCACTCCGCACTCTCCACGTAATCGCCCGCATGACTGGAAAGCCGGAATGGCGAAGTCATGAACTGAATGGCTGACCCTTTGCACGGTTTGCCCAGACTCCCCGGCACCGGCGATCGTAAATCCTTCGGCGTAGATCGAGCGAAGGTTTGCTCATGCGCAACTCTTGCGCCGCTGCTCGCGACTAAGGAGTTACAGGAACGCGATGGTGAACGGGATCATTCCAATGCAATTCGGCAGACAAGTTGAGTGAACAAATACATTGGCGTTGCTGACGGAACGCCCTTGCAGATCGCGGCAGGGGTAGCCGCTAATTTCGAATCACTTCAATGTCGACTTGGAGTGCCCTGTACACCGGTATGGCTCGTGCATCGCGCGTGAGCAGGACCAAGCCGCTCTCGACTGCCGCGGCTCCAACGAGCGCGTCGTACACCGATCCACCGGCAATTCCGAGGCTCGCGAATTTTGGCAAGAGCGCCTCGGCACCTGAGGCAGTCAGGTACGTAATCGACGGAAAATTCGCGCTCAGCAGTCGCACGACTGCTTCCGGCGATCGGCGAGCCGGCGAGGGCAGGCGCGTCAGGACCGAGAATGTTTCGAACGCGGCGTGACCCGCCAAACCCAAGCTGCGGTTCCCAATGGTACGCAGTGTGGCCGCGTGGTGTTCGTGATCCTCGACGACGACGGCAACCGCCACGCTCGTGTCAGCCAGAACGTCCACTCCATTACTTTTCGTCGGCATCCCTCAACTCCCGGACAAACTCATCAGTGATGGTGGCGTTAGAAGAAGGTATGACGAGGCGACCGTCTTTCTCAACGAGCGAGTCGTCGAAGACGGGCTCGACGCGAAGCGAGGCGCCATCGGCCGTGATTTCAACTTCGCCGGAATGAAGTCCTAGCCGGTCCCGAAGCACCTTCGGAACGACCAGACGCCCCGCCTTATCAATGGTTGTCTTCACACCATCACTATACCAGACAAATGGTACGAAGGAGAGTTCGACCACGGTGGCATTGACGTGTGTCAACGCGAAGAGAAGGTTGGCTTCGGGCCAGCAGACAAGACATCCAGGAATGGTTGACCCTTTGCACGGTTCGTAAAACGTGCGCGCGAGCTGGGTGCGACGTGGACAATCATCGGAGCATCGATCGGAATGACTCGTCAGTCGGCGCGGGAGCGTGTTCTCAGGCGAGAAGTAGTTCTCCAGCTGCCTTACGCGGCCGTCCCATGATTAATTCGCCAACCATCTCGATGACGCACGGTAAATCCGCCTCGCACAGACCTCTGTCGGGGAAACTCCAAAACTGTGCAGGCGAACGCGTTGCTGACGGCGTTGCTGACGAGCGCCACGCACTGCAGGTATCCACGAAATTCATGCCACAGAAATAACTGGCTCATCGGATTTCAATGGGGTGGCGACACCCTGAGGGTCACTCTTTGGAAGACGAAGGTGCTTCAGGCTTTAGGTGTGACCCAAAAAACTCGAAGCACCTTCGTCCTTACTGACCCTACAGAAATCGTTGAGGCTCTCGTCGGCTTAAAAGACGTGCGGGTGCTGGCCTACGAGCGCCGCGGCCCCGAGGTCGCCCTCTGCATCGAGCAGGTGCTGGGCGAGGTGGCGTGTCCCCGGTGTGCCTCGCGCGCCCTGGTCAAGGACCGACCGCTCGTGACCTACGTCGATCTCCCCGTCTACGGCGCCGCGATTCGCCTGACCTGGAAGAAGCACCGGATGCGCTGTGACAACGACGACTGCTCGATGAAGAGCTGGGTGCTCACCGATCACCGCATCGCCGCCCAGCACTGCCTGCTCACCACGAGGGCCGCCAAGTGGGCGACGGTCCAAGTGGGCACCGGTCGCACCGTCAAGGAAGTGGCGGGGGAACTTTCCTGTGACTGGCATACCGTCAACGACGCCGTGACCACCTACGGCACCGCGCTGCTCGAGGCGGACAAGAAGCGCCTCAATCAGACCACGGCGCTGGGCTTGGACGAGACCAGCTTTGTGCGACTGGGCGGCCACCACACCAGTTACCTCACGACCGTCGCCGACGTGGGCAACCACCAAATCATTGACATCTTGCCCACGCGCAGCTACGTGGACGTGGCCGGTTTCATTGGCGAACAACCCGAGGCCTGGAAGGCCCGCATCACCTACGGGGCCTTGGACATGTCGGCCACCTACGCCGCTGTTTACAACGTGATGCTCCCGAGAGCCGCCCAGGTCGTCGACCGCTTTCACGTGATCGCCCTGGCGAATCGATGCCTCGACAGTGTTCGACGTCGCGTCCAGACCGAACAGCTAGGCCACCGGGGCCGAAGGGATGATCCGCTTTATCGAGTGCGACGAGTCTTACTCGTGGGCGAGGAGAAACTCAGTGAGGAACAGGCCACGCGGCTCAACTCGCTGCTCTCACTGGGTGACCCCAGCGCCGAGGTCGCTCTCGCTTACCGCGTGAAGGAGCGACTGCGTGACTTCTATCGGTGCTGGAACGCCGAGGAGGCTCGAGCGATGCTCGAAGACTTACAGACCCATTGCCTAAAGAAGGCCATGCCGCCCGAGATCAGAAAGCTCGGACGAACACTGAAGGAGTGGTTTGACAAGATCTGCAACTATCACCTGGCACGAATCACCAACGCACCGACCGAAGCACTCAACAACCTCATCAAGCGCATCAAGCGGGTCGGCTTCGGGTTCCGGAACTTCGAGAACTACCGAATCAGAGCCCTGCTCTACGCGGGCAAACCGAACTGGCGAGTGCTCGGCTCGATCGTCGTCCGATGAGACTCACCCCGTCAGAATCCGATGACCCAAATAACTTCTTATCAGGGAATTTGGTGGGCCGTACAGGACTTGAACCTGTGACCCCTTGCGTGTCATGCAAGTGCGCTACCAGACTGCGCCAACGGCCCCTAGGGCGACCACCCTATCACTCGTCGAAATCGCGAAAGAAGTGCCCAGAAGAGGCTCGTCGGCATTATCTAGAAGTTAAACCCGTCTCGGAAGGCGTCAACACACGCCGAAACCACGTCAGCGTCGAAGAGAATCCCTGCCCCTCTGGACACCTCATCGAGTGCCGCTTCGAGTCCGAGAGCCGCTCGATACGGACGGTGTTGGGACATCGCTTCGACGACGTCGGCGACCGCGATAATGCGAGCCGGGAGGCAGATCTCGTCGCCCTTCAAACCGCTCGGATAACCGGATCCGTTGAGTCTTTCGTGATGCTGTAGCGCGACTTCCGCGATAGGCCAGGGCAGGCACGCCCTCGAAAGAATCTCGGAGCCGACAGTCGGGTGGCGTTTCACTAATTCAAACTCGATGTCGCTCAGTCTGCCCGGTCGAGTGAGAATCTCGGCGGGAATGGCGATCTTTCCTACGTCGTGGAGCTCGCCGCCATGGCGAATGAGCGTAACCAGCTTGGGCTCGATGCCCATCCGGAGCGCGATCTCCTCACCGAGGGAGCCGACGTGAACCTGATGCCCAGCCGTATAGGGGTCTCGCGTCTCGGTCATGTGGGCAAGGGCTGAGATGGTCCCGCTCAGGGCACTCGCAGTCTCCTCGACCGAGCGGATATGCGCCAAACCGAATTCGATCTCTCTCGCTATCTCCTCGAGGCCCTGAATGGTCGGCTCGTCGAAGGCTCCTGTGTACCGTTCGTACAGTCCAAGCACGTACGTGCTCGACCCGAGCGTCAAGGGGATCGCGATCGACGAAGCGATCCCCATGTCAGCCACAAGTGTGTGCCACGGATGATATCCGCGATAGATCGACAGATCGTTGGCTACCTGCGTCGTTCGTGTCCTCATCGCAATGCCGCCTGGTCCCTGACCATCTGGCGTGGCGTCAGACCACGAATAGACACTTTGAGTGAAGTGTTCCGTGAATTCGGCAATGTACATGGTCTTGACGGAATGCTCGTCGTCATCAATGGCGCAGTCAAGACGCGCGATGGCGTACCCTCCCACCTCAACGAGCGTGTCGCACAAGCTTTGCAGGAACTCTGATTCGTTTTCCACCGATGTCAAGAGCCGGCTCACTTCCAAGAGCAGCCGAAGACTCTTTTCCTCGTGCTTTAAGGTCGTCACGTCATCGAGCGTCGCGATGAGTCCCTTGAAGCCGTCTTCGCGAGTGAGGGGTATGGTGCTCACCATCACCCACGTGCGGGCTTTTCCCGGGGCGTCCAATCCGATCATCGTGTCGTGGCAGCCGACGCCGGTGCGCAGGGTTGTTTCAATCGGGTGTTCCGCCTTTGGCAACGGGGTGCCATCTTCACGAACGAAGTGCCAATCGGTCTCAGCAAGCCCTCGGCCAATGAGTTGAGCACTCTCGCGGTCAAGAATCGCGCACGTCTTCGCGTTGCAATCAACCACCTTGCCCTCGAAGTTGATGAGTATCACGCCCTCAGAGAGGCGGTCGAGGAATCCCGCCCCCATAACGTAGGGATTCAGCTCTCGACGTGCCTCGTCAGTCCGTGGGTGTGTATCCACTCGTAGTCCCTTCGGATCGGCATTACTCACATGTTCCAACGTGAAATCTCGGCCCATGAGGATTTACGCCACCAAACAAGCTCAGTCCTCCACTCAGCACACTTGCACTAATCACGGGTGGAAAAAACTATTCTTCCAGTCAAGTTTCGCGGTTGCCTTAACGTGCTCCGTCACTTTTCTAGACAGTAAATTGAACAACCCGCCCCGCACGCTCTCGCCCCGCACCGTTCGTGCGTCGTGCACGACGAATACCTGAATATCGTTCGGCGACCGGCGCCGTCATCAAGCACGGTCTCGCGATCGCGCTCGTATGAGAACTGCGAAAGTTAACGTCGCCGACCTTGTAACAGAACGATGAGCGACTCGAGTGTTGCGGTCGCCGAGATCAGCGTCTCAACCTCTACGTTGGCCACTACTTCGGCCAGGTCCGTTCGAAGCGCGTCGCCAAACTCGGATCGATAGCCCTCGAATACTCCCCTGCCGACGGAAGTGAGGGTCACCATCACGATGCGACCGTCGTAATCCTGTCGTTCGCGGCGCACCAGTCCGCGGTGTTCCAACCGCTTCACCAACAGTGTCGTCGTCGGTTGTGCCAAACCTTCAATATCGGCGAGTTCGGTGATTCGGCGTGGACCAAACGTCAGCGTGTTCAACATGCTCGCCTCGGTCCGAGATAGTTCGCCACCTACTTGTTTCGCCACGAGCCGCGTGAGCACGGCCGCCCGAGAGAGCAGCTGGGACGCAATATTGCCCGGGTCAGAGCGATCTATTCGCGGCGTCGTTGCGGGATTCATTGGTAGTCAGGGGCGCGGTGTCCGAGATCGAACCCGTTTCCCCATCCCCCTTTCAATCCGTGCATGCGGTTTTCCCGCACACGGCTTACCGACGGTTCTCTGGACATAGTTACGCTGCCTTTGGATAACGGATAGTGCCACCGACGTGATAGAGGCCCCGGTCGTGGAACCAGGTGCGCGTCCACGGATATGCCTGGCGCGCACGCAGGTTGCGACCGCGCTGCTTGCGAAGAAGACGCTTCAGTCGCCACTCTACGTAGCGATCCAGGGTGTTGAACTTGTTGCCGGCGTTGCCGGTGCGAAAGTAGTTGCCCCATCCCCGAAGGAACAGGTTCAGACGTCCAATGACGTCGGCCAACTGCTGTCCGACCTGACTTCGACCGGTGAGCGCCTTAATCCTTGCTCGAGCTCGCTTCATCGAACGTTGCGAAGGCCAGCGGTGCAGGTAATAGCGGATAACCCGCTCTTGTTCCCACAACCGACCCGACATGCGCGCTCGGAAGTGACACCCGAGGAAGTCAAAGCCCTCTCTGCCTTCACGCAGATCGACCACGCGGGTCTTCTGCGGGTGGAGGGAGAGACCAAGTTCACCGAGGACGGCTACTGCGCGTCGCTGGGCTTCTTCGGCCTGAGAGCGAGTCGAACACAGCACGACAAAGTCGTCCGCATAGCGCACGAGTTCACCAGTGCCACGTTCGGCCCACGCCCGGTCAAAGGCGTGCAGGTAGATGTTGGCGAGCAGCGGCGAGATGACGCCGCCTTGCGGCGTGCCCGTGATCGTCTCGGACACCACCCCCTCGCTCAACACTCCTGCGCGCAACCACTGACGCAGCAACTTCACCACCCGACGATCCGAGACACGTGCTTCAACCAGAGTGAGTAAACGCTCGTGGTCGATCTCGCCAAAGAAGTTCGTGATGTCGGCTTCAAAGACAAACTGCTGGCCTTTGGGGAACGCGACACGAATCGCTTCCATGGCGTCGGTGGCCGAACGCTTGGGTCGAAACCCGAACGAGCAGGCGAGGAAGTCTGCCTCGAACAACGGTTCGAGAATGAGCTTCGCCGCCTGTTGGGCCACCCGGTCACGGATAGTCGGAATGCCCAGTGGTCGAAGCCGACCATCGGGCTTGGGAATCTCCACTCGGCGCACGGGCGCCGAGCGATAGATGCCTGCACGGAGGTCACTCTGGAGTTCGCTGAGCATGCGCTCGACTCCATAGTCCTCCACCACCGCAAGGGTCACTGCATCGACCCCCGCGGCGCCACGATTGGCTCGCACTCGACGCCACGCCTCCCACAGGACGTCACTCCTATAGATGCGGTCAAACAGGGCGTGGAATCGCCGATCCTTTGACTGCTTGGCTGCAGCCCATAGCCGGTTCTGGAGGCGTCGAACTTTCTCCGGGGATGGTAATCCCAAGGGGGAGTTGGACGGGGCGGTCCCCGCCATGCCCTCACTCGTTCCTCTGTTCCCAGCGTGACCGAAGTCGGGGTCCTTCCCTCCCGCTGGGTTTCTCCCAGCCATCGCGAGTACTACGACCCCGTCGGACTCCCGCTGTGCTCCGCTCGCTTTCACCACTGGCTTATGCGATCGGTCTTTGCTGACAAGGCTGCACAGACGGGTCTCTCCTGTTTCGCGTCAGACCGTGCGTGCGTGCCGCTCCCCATACCCCGGAAGAACTCGACCAAGGGCATCTCCGGAACGCGAGTAGGTCGAATGTTGCCTTCGCCGTGATATGAGCGGCTCGGCTTCCCCATTGTGTATTTGACGAGGCTGCAGGACTCGTGTCGAGTGACACTACGGCCCACACACTTGCTCCCTCCGAAGAGGCTTTTGACATCCCGCTCAGCCCGCCACCTCTCGATGACAAACCGGGACCTGCTACCGGGCGTTCCGGCACTTACCCGAATGGGACTTGCACCCACTGGTCTGACGCAACTTCCAGGACGCACCATATTGCTATACTATATTGTGTCCCAATAGATATTGGCACGGAGTTCACTGAGGAGGGCGACCATGTTGACTCCGCACTCCGATTCTCCAGACGAGGACCTCGTCAAGTCTGAGTCAAGCTCGAGCACGTTGAAAACTCCAACGATTGTGGTCGGCGTCGACGGATCCCAAACCTCATTGGACGCGCTCTCATGGGCGTGCGGTGAAGCCCGACGTATTTCGGGACGCGCCATCGCGGTGCTCGTCAGCCCCCTCTCTGGCGCCAAACTGATTGCGTCCGCCTCCCCATTTGCCACCATGGCCGCAAGCGAATACATGGAAAATGACGCACGCTGCGAATCCGAATTGGTAGAGAAGCTTCGATCCGAAGTGAGCGCCATTGGTGAAAGTCAGCGCGTCGCTCTTACCTTCGTGCACACCCACGGCGACGTCGCGTCGGAGCTACTGCGAGTCGCTGGGGACCATCACGCCCAGCTCATCGCCGTCGGTCAGTCCCTACAGCCTCGGCATCGAGTGGCTGGTTCTCTTGGCCACCGGTTGCTCCGTCACCATGATGCGCCGATCATCGTGGTGGTCCCCTAACCTCAGGGTCCTCTCCGATCGGGTGCTCGCCGGAAGCGCTCGATTCCGACGGTCGCCATAGGGTAACGACATGGAACTCAAACCACTTGGACGTACCGGAGTAAAAGTCAGCGAGCTGTGCCTGGGCGCGATGATGTTTGGCGCGTGGGGCAACCCGGATCACGATGAGTCGGTTCGGATCATCCATGCGGCGCTCGACGCGGGCATCAACACCATCGACACGGCCGACGTCTACTCCCAAGGCGAGTCAGAAGTCATCGTCGGTAAAGCGCTCTCCACGATTGACCGATCACGCGTCATACTCGCGACGAAGGTCCACGGGCAGATGGGCGACGATCCGAACGCGCAAGGCAACTCGCGCCGCTGGATCTTGACGGAGTGCGACAACAGTCTTCGTCGGCTCGGCGTTGATTACATCGACTTGTACCAGATACATCGCCCCGACGAGTCAACCGACATCGACGAGACGCTCGGCGCGCTGAGCGATCTGGTGCACGCCGGCAAGATTCGCTACTTCGGCAGCTCAACGTACCCCGCGGAGAAGATCGTCGAAGCCCAGTGGTCTGCGCAGAAGCATGGACTCGGGCGCTTTGTCACTGAGCAGCCGCCCTACTCGATCCTCGTTCGCGGCATCGAGCGTGACGTCCTGCCCACCGTGCAGCACTACGGCATGGGCGTCCTCCCGTGGAGCCCACTTGCGGGTGGCTGGCTCTCGGGTGCGTTCGGTGAAGGAAAGGCCAACGTGAGTCGCAGGGCGCAGCGCCTCCCCGGTCGCTACGACCTCAGCATCCCCGCGAACCAGCAGAAGCTCGAGATCGTCAATCAGCTGACGAAGCTCGCCAAGGACGCGGACCTCACGTTGATCGAACTGGCGCTCGCCTTCGTGCTCGAACATCCCGCGGTGAGCGCTGCCATCATCGGGCCGCGCACCATGGAGCAACTCGAGTCACAGCTCACTGCGCCCGACGTCCGTCTTGACGCGTCGCTGCTCGACGCGATCGACTCGATCGTTCCTCCGGGGACAAACGTCAACCGCGAGGACAGCGGCTGGATTCCTCCGGTGCTCACCAACATGCGACGTCGCCGTCGCCACGCCTAAGAGGATGCTGCGCTGAACCGACGACGAGCGCGCAGCACTACATCGGCGACGTGCGGGCTGTCCGGCGGCGGATCGATTCGTGGCTCGATTGCGTGGAGTTCGATCGAGAAGTCCTGAGTGAGTAGTTCGGCGAGATCGTCCGCATCGACATAGTCCGCGGGGTCGAAGCCCCGCGATTTCATGTGCTCGCGGTGTTGCTCCTCAAGATCGTGGTAGACGGCAAGCAGCATCCCTCCGAGTTGCACCACGTCAAGCAGCATTCGAAGGGCCCCCTCGCCAGCCGCCTTGGGCAGTGCTGGATACTGCAACGACACGAGGTCGAACGAGCGAGCCGGGAGTGCTGTCCCCAACGCGTCGCCAACCATCCACTCGACGGTCACCCCCGCGCGTCCTGCCGCCCCGCGAGCACGATCGATCGCCACCTCTGAGACGTCGATCGCAGCGACCGACCAGCCGTTTTGGGCCAGCCAGATCGCGTCAGCGCCCTCGCCGCAGCCGACGTCGAGCGCCCGACCCGGCGTGAGGTTGACGACCTCGGCGACGAGTCGACCGTTCGGCCGGCCGCTCCACATGGCACTGTCCTTCTCGCTGTATCGTTCGTTCCACATGTTCGCCTGCGCCGTCGCGCCGAACTCCATTTCGCCGTGATCGTCCCGAGTCATGTTCGGAGGTTATGGGTAACCAGGGGTCGGGGTTGACGTGCCGGTCTGAAGACTGAAGCGAAACTCTACGCCCGAAGAACTATGAGGCGTCAAAGGAGGCGATGAACTCCTCCGCGCTTGTCGGCAACAGCAACGACTCTTGACCAGCGTTGTTGTGGACAACTTGCTCGAGGAAGACGTCGACCGCAGCGCGCGCGTCGCCGAGGGCGTCGTGGCCACCGGGAGTCACGCCGTAGTGCTGACAGAGAAAGGTGAGCCCCCGTCGCGAGCGAACCTCTCGACTCGGCTCGATCGCGAGGTCATGCTCGACGACGTCGATGATGCGCAGCAGCGAGATGTCAAAGTCGTCGCCGTCGAGCGCGTTATCGAGCACCGAGATGCAGCTCCGCCGAAGCATCTCAAGATCGAATCGACCGAGGTTGGAGCCAACGATGTACGCGCCACGAGAGTGGAAGTCGCGCAGTATCTTGATCGCGCGCGCGAGCCCGCCTTCAACGTTGTGGACGATCGCGTTTTCTCGCTTCGCCTCAAGGTCAGCCATGCTCATCCCGTGGATGCGCTGGGCGCCGTAGCTGATTGGCCGGTCCGGCACGACGTAGTAGTGCTCCGACCAGACCGGCACCCCGAAGCGGTACGCGCAAAAGCCGTAGGAGATGGCCCGTTCACTGAAGACGCTGAGGCCCGTCGTTTCGGTGTCAAAGCCCAGGATCAGTTCAGGCACCTGGAAGTATCGCTTCGCCACAGTTCCACTCTTCCAGCGTTCTGTCACACGTGCGTACTGGGTCAGTTTGACCGGGGCGATGGCCGTGCGCCACCTGCAGCCGATGTGAGATCGTTCGCCTTGAAATACGCATTCGAGGCCGGGCGCCAGAGCAGCCATACCGCGACAAGGCCGACCAACCATGTGACCACGGCAAAGACCACCGACGCGGCTCCTTTGTTGCCAAACAGATGAAGCGTCGCAAGGATCATCAGCAACGTGGACAGGATCCGAGCCCGATTTCGACCATGGCCGTTGGCCCGTGCCATCCACAGCCACAGCGTGATCAAGATGACGCCGCTCGCGACTCCCACGGCGACGGCAATCGGCAGCGGCTGACTGTGGCCCAATAGGCGGATCCTGCCCGCTCTGTGACCAGTGACGACAACGGAGGCGATCGAGATGAACAAACCGAGCGCGGTGATGGCGGCGCCAACGTACATGAGCCCGACAGCTGCCCTCACCGTGGGGGCAGACCGGGGCACGCCGAGACGCAGGCGCATCCGCACGCCGCTCCAGATCAGATTCGCCGAGACGGCCACGCCGGGCCGGCGCTGGTCCTGCGAGGCCGAGGCCATCAGGACCGCGAGGAGCTCCTGTCCATTCTCTCGCCTGAAGTCGGCGGGATACCACGCCAGCAGTCGCCGATACGTTCGCTCGAGGTTCGACTGATCGGTCATGTTGTCGCTCCCCCGGCCAACTTCAACCGCTTCAGCGCGACACTGGCGTGAGTCTGAAGCTGAGCTGCCTCGGTGCGAAGCCGCTTCGTGCCTGCGGGCGTCAGCCGGTAGTACCGACGGAGCCGGCCGTCGACGACTTCTTCTCGGTCAACCTCGATGAGATCGTCCACGCGAAGGCGTTCGAGGGCGGTGTACAGAGTCCCCGCGCGCAGACGGACTCTGCCATTCGAGATCTCTTGGACGTCAGTGATAATCCCGTAGCCGTGCTGGCTACCGTTTGCCAAGGCCGTGAGGATCATGAAGGTCGCTTCCTGCATGGCGCGGCTACTCATGTGGACACTATATATCGTTGAACGATCTATAGCAAGACCGCCGCCAGACCTGCGGCAACTACTCGCCGAGGAGCTCTCGCACCATTGGGGCGACCTTCGAACCGTAGAGCTCGATGCAGCGGATGAGTTTTTCGTGCGGGAGCCGGCCGTCGCTGTACTTCATGTCGAAGCGCTCGACACCAAGGGCTTTTACAGTGCGCGCGATCTTGCGCGCCACGGTCTCGGGTGCACCGATGTACAACGAACCGTGCTCGCTCGCTTCGCGGTCAAAGCTCTCGCGAGTCATCGGACCCCATCCACGCTCCGCCCCGATACGATCGCGAGTCTCCTTCATGAACGGAAAGAACTCCTCGAGCGCCTCTTCGTCGGTCTCGGCGACGTAGCCAGGCGAGTGGATCGCGACTGCCAGTTCCGGTGCGCCGGACGCCGCGAGCGACTGGCGATAGAAATCGACGAGTGGCTTGAAGCGCAGCGGGTTGCCGCCGATGATGGCAAGCGTGAGCGGCAGCTGATAGCGCGCCGCGCGCGCGACGGACTCCGGGCTGCCGCCGACCCCAACCCACGTCGCGAGCGGCGTTTCAAGGTCGGGATAGACGCGCTGGTCTGAAAGTCCCGAACGGGTCGTCCCGCGCCACGAGACGGGGCCGCCCTTCAAGAGTTCGGCGAACAGCGCGAGCTTCTCTTCGAACAGCACTTCGTACTGGCTGAGGTCGTAGCCGAAGAGTGGGAAGGACTCGGTGAATGAACCACGCCCGAGGATCACTTCCGCGCGTCCATTCGACGCGGCGTTGAGCGTCGAGAACCGCTCGAAGACCCGAACCGGGTCGTCGGAACTGAGGACAGTCACCGCCGAACCGAGTCGAATTCGACTGGTCTGGCCGGCGATGGCTGCGAGCACCATCTCGGGCGAGGAGACGGCGAAGTCGTCGCGGTGGTGTTCGCCGATGCCGAAGGCGTCCACACCGTGCTGCTCAGCGACGACCGCTTCGGCGATCACATTGCGAATGACCTGTGCCTTGGAGAGCAGGTTCCCTTCGGCGTCTTCGGTGACGTCACCGAACGTATCGAGACCTAGTTGTATTGGCATTCGTGCTCCTCAAATCGGACATTCAGGCTAGTCCCGCCGCACCTTTTTCGTGCCCCTCTTGACCTAGCGAACGACGATCTCCGATCTACGCTCGGCATCATCTCGCCAATGACAAAAGCCGATGAGGAGCACCATGACCGACGTCAACAAGCCAGCGCACGGATTTACCAAACACGGCTACGCGGTATACGCGCGCACGATGGACCATCTTCCCGATCGGTCTCGTTATCAGCGCTTCAACAAGAAGATCGCGCTGCTGTTGACCAACAAGGTCGGCACGATGACGTGTTTTTGGGTGTTCTGTTTTCTGACACTGTTTATCTTGCCCTCGGTGTTGTACTCGATGGGTCTCATTAGCAAGGACGCGCTGGGCATTGCGTTCGTCACGAGCTTCGGCTTTGAACTCTTGTTGACGTGGGCCTTCAGTACGTTCTTGCAGCTGGTGCTGCTTCCAGCGATCATGGTCGGCCAGAACCTGCAAAACGCGGCGGGCGACGCGCGCGCGGCTAAGCAGTTCGAGGACACCGAAGCCATAAAGAACGACATGGACACGGCGTTAGACCGCCTCGACTGCGATACGGAGGGCGGACTGAAATACATACTTGATCGCTTTGACGCTCTGGAAGCTCTGGTCACATCGGCAGTAAACAACATGCCGCCGGGCGCGGCGACCACCACGCCTTAGAAGCCCAGCGCGCTCCTCGGCGGCGTCGTTGCAAGGCCGCGGCGCGGCGGAATGATCCCGTCGATGATCCCGTACTCGAGGGCCTCCTCGGGGGTCATGAACTTGTCGCGCTCGATGTCCCGTAGTACGTCGTCGAGCGGTCGGTTCGAGTGGTGGGCGATGATCTCGGCCATTCGCCTCGTGAGCGCCATCACTTCGCGCAGTTGAATCTCCATGTCGCTCGGCGCACCTCGTGTGCCGGCGCTGCCCTGGTGGATCATGATCCGCGCGCTGGGCAGTGCGAAGCGCTTGCCGGGCGATCCCCCACAGAGCACCATCGCGGCGGCGGACATCCCCATGCCCACACAGATCGTCGAGACGTCGGGGCGTACGTGTTGGATCACGTCGTAGATGGCCATGCCGCCGTAGGCAAGGCCACCGGGAGAGTTGATGTAGAGATAGATGTCGCTCTCGGGATCGAGACCCTCGAGGTAGAGCATCTGGGAGATGATCAGGTTGGCCACCTGATCGTCCACCTCCTGGCCGAGGAAGACGATGCGCTGGCGAAGCAGCATCGAGTAGATGTCAAAGGCCCGCTCTCCTCGCGAGGACTCTTCGAGGACCATCGGTACGAGCGAGTAGCGAAGGCTCTCGCCACCACGTGGTGCGGTGGTCCCAGGCCGCTCTATAGCTTGATGTGCAACCATATGATTGCATGATACACACCTATGCAGGTTCGTGCAATAGTTTGGTTGCATGAGAGACATACTGCATCACGTGGTGGAGCTCCCCTGTCCCGTTGAAGAGGCGTGGGAGTGCATCCTTGATCCGTCGTGGCTTGGCGACGAGGGCGACCTCGACGCCGAAGTCGGTGGCGAGGGTTGGGTGCGCGACAGCGACGACACGAAGTACCTGTACGTCGAAGAGGTCATCGAAGGCGAGCGCCTCGTCTACCGCTGGGCCAGCTTCACCGACGAACCGAGCCGCGTGGAGATTGAACTGTCGCCGACGCGAGAGGGTACGAGGATCGAGATCATCGAGTCGCCACTGCAGGCGACGATGAGGGCTTCACTCGCTCTTCGATGAAAGACGCCATCTCCGAGGTCTTCGCCGCCCTCGCCGACGACACCCGGCGAAACCTCTACGAGCAGCTGCTCGCGAGCGCGAATGGGCGCACCGCAACGGAGCTCTCCGAATCGGCGAACGTGTCGCGCCAGGCGATCGTGAAGCACCTCCAAGTGCTCGAGCGTTCGGGCCTCGCTACGCCCGAGCGTGACGGACGCGAGGTTCGCTACTACGCCGCTGCTGACGGCACCGAGCGCGCCTCACAGTGGCTCATCGACCATGCGGCTGCTTGGGACCGGCGCGTCGCAGCCCTTCAAGAGAAAGTTCGACGCTCCCGCGCGACCCGAACTTAAGCAAGCCATTGCAGAATATGCAGGAATAGCGGAGAACTTGGCTTGCCTTACCGTATGAGCGGTGATATATATATGTCATGGCTACTACACCGAGAATGAATCTTTCCATCAGTTCACGTGAGGATCTGAACGCGGTCCTCGAGGCGAATCTCCACGGCGGCAACGCCCCCGTGGCGCTGGCGCTTTCCGACCTCGACGGGTTCGCCGACATCAACCGAGACCACGGTCACGATGCGGGCGACGACGTGCTCGTCCTCTGGGAGCAGACGTTCCTCGGCAACGTGCCGAGTGACGCCACCGTGCTGCGACTCGGGGGCGATGAGTACGTGGCGATCTTGCCGTCTCTTTCAGTGGAAAACGCGCTCATCGTCCTCGATGAGATACGAGGCCATTTCGCGACCTACGTCAGCGAGACGCTCGGGGTCACGTGCAGCGCGTCGATCGGTGTCGCTGCCAATCCCCCACACGGCACGACCGCCGAGGCCCTCTTCCAGGCGGCCGGTCAGGCCCTCATGCGCGCCAAGCGTGACGGCGGCGATCGCATTGCAATTTATGTCGAGGAGAAGATGGTGTTAAAGAGCAACTACTACAGCCGAGCTAACCTCGAACGTCTCGCCAAGATCTCCGCCGCGACGAATCGAACTGAAGCGAGCCTCCTGCGAGCGTCGCTCGATGACCTCATCGAAAAGTACCGCGACCAGATCTGAACAGCTGAGCTAGCGACCCCCAAGCAGCGGTCCACCCGACGTCAGCATGTCGATCAAGACCGTCCGGCGTCGCTCCCGCTGTATCTGCTCTGCGAGTTTCGCTTGCGCGATGTTGAAGTCGCGTAGCTCGGGGTCAATCCTCCCACCTTCAACTTTGGGGAGACCCGCGCCGCAGCGCGCGCAGCGCCTTGAGCCGAGCTTGTTCTCCTCGCTACACGACTCGCATTTGACGTAGGACGTCTGGACCGCCCCCTCTTCGTTCGCCATAGCCACCATCCGGAAGTTCTTGGTAGCGGGAGCATATCTCGCCACACTTCAGGTTTGTATGCGTCGTCGTTGGTCGGCGTGTGGCTTAGAGGATGGCGTACGCGACGATCTTCGAGTCCCCGCTCTGCCCCTCTCCCTTTGGGGCGCCCGCTGGAATGATCACCGTGTTGCCGGCGATGGCGATCGGTGCGTTGGTGTTGTTCGGCAGCTTCTGCTCGAAGACGATCGCGCCGGTGGAGCGATTGAGGGCGAGAAGTTCCCCGTTGAAGAGGGTCGTGAACACCACGTCATTGGAGACCGTCACCGCGCCCAGCGGAAGATTGTTCACCTTCGTGTCCCACTCGACTTTGCCAGTGGCGAGGTTCAACGCCTCGACGTCGCCCGAGACCACCTTGTCGTATTGACTGACGCTCTTGACGTCAGGCAAACCATCGGCCTCTTTGCCAGTCGTAATGATGAACGGAAGGTTGCAGGTGGCCAGGTACACGGTGCCCCCATCGACCGCCATGTTGGTGAGTATCCCACCGAGTCCCCCGGGGCTGAAGATGAGGGGAAGCTTCAACTTTGCCGTGCCCTCTAATGCCCTGAGGGAATCGTTGTCGTGGCCGTTGTGCACGCCGACCGGCGTCTTCCAGATGAGCGCGCCCGTCGTTGCGTTCATCTCGTAGACGATGCCCATCTTTCCGCCACCGATGACCACGGGGACGCCGTGGGCGCTGGCCGCAATCGGCGAGGCCTGCATGTCGTAGTCCTTGAAGTCGTCCGGAACGCCCTGGTAGTACCAGCGGAGCTTTCCGGTTGCGGCGTCAAGGTTGACGTCGCTGTCGGTGTAGAGCAGTTGCCCCGGCTCCGAATAGGCCGACGACGCATACTGATACGGGTTGCCAATGCCAAACGTCACCGAGCCATCGGCGCCCACGAGTGGGGTCTCCCACGCGCCGCCCGCACCGACGCCGAGATTCTCCACTCCCTTATCCTTGTCGGGCACGGTCTTGAACGACCAGAGCTCTGCGCCGGTCGCCGCGTTCAGCGCGAACAACACTCCCCCGCCGGGCACCTCTCCGTACTGGGTCGCGAGATAGACGCGGCCATCCGCGACTTGGGGCTGGATGCCGAAGGACCCTTCGCCAATCCCTTTCTCCTTCTTCAAGAGGTGATCGTTTGACCAGATTGTCCGACCGGAGGCCGCGTTGAGCGCGAAGGCCGTCCTCGGCGTCAGCCCGTACACCACGCCGTCGACGACGGCAACGCCATTTGGTCCCGGCCCACTGATCTCATTGCGGTTGACCTTGTACTCCCAGATCAGCTTGCCGGTCGTGAGCGAGAGCGCGTACACGTTGCAGTGGAGGTCTTGGAGGTACACGACACCGTTCACCACGATAGGGTTCGCGGCCAGGGTCCCGAATCCGCCAACGTTGGTCGCAGCGTTTCCCTTCAACGTGAACGTCCAGATCTTCTTCAGCGTGGAGACATTCGCCAACGTGATCGTCGAACCCAACGCGACGCGAGTGTTGGCCAAGTTGCCGTTGGAGTACGGCCACGACCCTGATGTGGTTGGCGAAGCGCTCGCCGTCGTCGTCAACACCCCGACGGTCGATGCCATCAGGCTTCCCACTGCGAGGGTCGCAACGACAACTCGAATGCGTCCCGCAATGTTCTTTTCCATCTCACTCCCTTTCCGCGGCTACCCCGCAGGATCCTTCACAACAATCACGTCACTGGTGGTCGACCCCGTTTCGGAAGCGGCTTTGATTTTTTCGGCATTCGCCCGGCGTCGTTGAGCGCGTTTCGAAGCAGCATCTCCAAGTGAGCGTTAAGGCTACGGAAATCGTCCGCGGCCCACCTCGCCAGCGCGTCATGGACCGCCGGATCGATTCGCAAAAGTATTGGCTTACGTTCGCTCACGACTCAGGAGTACAGCGAACCGGCGTTGACTATCGGAGACGCCGGTTGGTCACTGCACAAGACCACCATGAGGTTGCTCACCATCGCCGCCTTGCGCTCCTCGTCAAGGTCGACGATGTCGCGCTCTTCCAAACGAGCGAGCGCGAGCTCCACCATCCCAACGGCACCGTCGACGATGAGCGAACGAGCAGCGACGACCGCGCTCGCCTGCTGACGGCGAAGCATGGCTTGGGCGATCTCCGGGGCGTAGGCAAGGTGGCTGATGCGCACCTCGACGATCTCCAGTCCTGCTATGGCCACTCGTTGGGCCACCTCGGCGGCAAGCTCACCGGCGACGATATCGGTCGATCCCCGAAGCGTGATACCGCTTTCGGTGGGATTGTCGTAGGGATGCGTGGTCGCAACGTGGCGCAGCGCAGACTCAGCCTGCACGCGTATGAAGTCGTGATAGTTGTCGACCGCGAAGAGCGCGCGCGAGGTGTCGGTGACTTGCCAGACGACGATCGCCGCGATCTCTACGGGATTGCCGTCCGCGTCATTTACCTTCAGGTGGTTCGTCTCAAAGTTCCGAACTCGAATGCTCACGTCGCGGTGCTTGGTGAGCGGCCGGATCCAGGAGAGTCCGGTCTTGTGCACGGTGCCGACGTAGCTGCCAAAGAACTGCACGACGCGGGTCTGTCCGGGCTGGACGATGACGAGCGATCCGATCACGACAACGGCCACCACGATCGGCAGCGTGATAAGGCCCTTCAGCGAAGTCTCTTCGATCCCGACGCACGCGCCGATGCAGAGAACGATTACAAGCACGCCCCACCATCCGTTGATGGTCCACGCCTCGTGCTCTTGAATTTGGACCCGCGATCCGGTCGGGCCGACGGGAATGGCCTCTGGCTGTTGGTACGACTGATCTGTTTGGCTCATGATCCCTCCTTGAGAGTGGACATAACTAATTTGATATCTAAGTGATATCACATTATGCCCTCAAGTGCAAGGAAGATCTACCGAATCATCGGTCAGCTATTCGAATCACCGTGATGCCGTAGCCGCCCGACCCGCCCTTGTAGACAGTCTGCGTCTCCAAGTCGTAGTACCCGGGTCCGGCGTCTCGAGGAATGTGAATGACAGAGCGCGGCGAGAGCGGGTCGGTGTTCACCAGTTGGATGCTCCGAGAGGATGCCCGTAGCAACCCAGCAGCAGAAAGTTGTTGGTGGAGAACATCACTCGTCGAAAAGGGACCGACGATCTCCGCTGAGATGACCATGGTCTCGTTCGGCGGCGAAGAGTCGGGCACTCGCAGCCACTTGATTCGAATGACGCCGCCGGGGTGGTACGTCGTGTCAACCAGCTTCGATCGACAACACGTGTACTGGTACGTCCCCACGTAGCCTTTGTGATCGTTGCCAGCGGGGACTGTCGTGGTGGTCGCCGGAGCCGCTCGGCCGTCGCGAACGACACCCGCGACCGCAGCTGCCGCGAAGATCAGTGCAAGAGCGGTAACACGCCAGCGCCCCGACAAAGTGAGACCTCCCTACTCGGAAAGACCCTACCCATCGATGTTCGACATTAACTTCCGAACATCGGCAAAGAAGCTCAACCGGTTTCGACGCGGCGTCCGGAGTGCAACCCGATTGCGGGCGTGAGGCGCGCATCTTCAGGCCCGGCGAACGTCGAGACCACGGTGTACCATGCGGAATCTGAATGCACGAGAGAGAGGCGGGGGTCTCGATGCCATTCGATCCGGCCTACGCGTATATCCCCTCACACATTGTTCGGCGATTTATCGGCGATCCGCTCCCCCTTCGCGGACCAGAGGCCCTGCCGGTCGACGGCGCCGCGCTCTTTGTTGACATGTCAGGATTCACCGCGCTGACCTCGCGACTTGGTCAGCAGGGCCCCGAAGGCGCTGAGCAGCTGAACACGATCCTGAACGGGTACTACAGCTGGCTCGTCGAACTCATCAACGAACACGGCGGCGAACCGGTGGAGTTCTTCGGTGACGCCCTGCTGGCGTTCTGGCCGGCGACCCACTCCTCACTGGCGCACGCGACGCTTCGAGCGACGGCGTGCGGGCTGGCGATTCAGGACGAACGCAACGAATTCGACGCCGCGCCGGGTTTCAATCTCTCCCAACACATCGTGATCGGTGCGGGCAGGGCCGTCAGCGCGGCGATCGGAGGGTTTGACGGTCAGTGGCACTTCGTACTGGCGGGAGGGCCGATCCAACAGATAGCGGCCGCGGCGAAGGCAGCCCAGTCGGGAGAGGTTCTGCTGAGCGGGCCTGCGTGGGATCTGGTAGCCAACGAATGCGCGGGCGAACCCCATTCGGGTGACCTTGTGCGAGCGACGAGCATCAAACACCCACCAGCCCTCGGTCCCGCGGAGGTCTTTGAGATCTCCGATGAGTTGCGCCCGGTCCTCTGGCCCCACGTCCCCGCGTCGGTGAGGGCGCGTCTCGACGCCGGGCTTGTGGATTGGCTCGGTGAACTCCGTGAGGTGACAGCCATCTTCGTGAACCTGCTGGACTTCGATCAGTCGTCACCCGACGCGCTCGCCACGGCGCAGATCCTGGTCGAGACGGTCCAACGACTGTTCTCGAAGTACGCCGGCACGCTGAAGAACCTCAGCGCGGGAGATTCAGGCTCCGTGCTCATTGGCCTCTTTGGCGTGCCACCTCAGACCCATGAGGACAATGCGGCACGAGCCACGCAGGTCGCGCTCGAGATCCGGACGGCGCTCGCGGCCCTGGGCCATCGCTCGGCGATCGGGATCGCTACGGGACGCCTCTTCTGCGGTCCGGTCGGTTCAACTCGACGCCGGGACTACACCGTGATCGGCGACGCGATGAATCTGGCCGCGCGACTCATGGGCCAAGTCGGCGATGGGATTCTCGTCGACGAAGCGACGGTCGACGAGGCGAGTGACCGGGTCGTATTCGAATCGTTGCCCCCGACCGTCGTGAAGGGACGCGACGACATCATTTCTGTGTATCGCCCCATCCGCTCCAAGGCCCGCGACCGGCGTAGAGCGAGCACCGGCTTCGTTGGACGAGTCCCAGAACTGTCCAAGCTTCGCGAGGCGGTCGAGGAACTGGCGAGTCGCGGCGCCGGTGGCGTCATCGTCGTCGAAGGAGAAGCCGGCATTGGCAAGTCGACAGTGCTCGCGCAAGTCCGACGGCAGGCAGAGGACCTTCACCTTCCGATACGTGAGGGCGCCGGTGACCCGATCGGTCAGGCGACGCCCTACCTCGGATGGCGCGGCGTGCTGTCGGGGCTCCTCGAACTGCCCGCGTTCGCCGACACGGCGCTTCGAGAGCGCCGTGTCGAAGAGTTGCTCGGTCCAGAGTTTCAGGCGCTCGGCCCGCTCCTCAACGCGGTCGTGCCACTCGGTCTTCTAGAGAACGAACCAACAAGACTTCTCGAGGGTCAGTCGCGGGCTGAGATGACGCGACGGCTCGTCGTTCGAGCCATCTCTCGTTCATCGGGCGGCGCTGCGCAGCTGGTCTTGTTGGAGGACGCGCACTGGTTCGACGAGGCGTCGTGGGAGCTTACCGAGACGGTCGCGCGAGGCCTTCCCAACGTCCTCGTAGTCATCGCCGCCCGCCCCTTCGGCGACGGCCCCTCGAGCGCGGCGGCGAGGTTGCTCGCGACGGCGACGGTCCAGCGCCTCTACCTCGGCGAGCTGGGAGAGGGCGAGATCGAAGAACTGCTGGTCCATCAACTCGGTATCTCCTCGATTCCCCCGGAGGTCGCGGCATTCATCGCGGCCAAGGCCGGCGGACACCCCCTCTACGCCGAGGAGCTGGCGTACACCCTGCGCGACCGTGGATTAATCCGTATCGAGAACGCCGAGTGCACCGTCGGACCGGGCGTCACGCTCAGCACCGTGGTGCTCCCCCACACGCTGCAAGGAATTATCACGAGTCGCGTCGACCAGATGACGCCAGCCCAGCAGATGATCTTGAAAGTCGCGAGCGTGATCGGCACCACGTTTCCCCTTCAGCTGCTCAGTGATGTCCATCCGGTGACGGGAGATCGAGAAGGACTGCTGGAGATGCTCGTGACGATGGAGCGCTCCAAGCTCGTCCGCCCGGTGTCGGGCTCAGCAGAGAGCGATTGGTCATTTCGGCACGCCCTGACGCGCGACGCGACCTACGAGCTGCTCCTCTTCGCCCAGCGGCGCGAGCTCCACGCGACCGTCGCGGCGTGGTACGAGAGCCTTCCCGAGCGCGCGCCGTTCTACGGCATCCTCGCGCACCACTGGCAGACGGCGGGAAACATTGCCAAGGCCGTCGAGTATCTCACGCTCGAATCGGCACGCATCTTCACCGACGCGGGCCTCGGTCGCACGGCAGTGGGCGTTGGTCTCGACGCGCTCGCTCTGCTCGGCGAAGACCTTCCGCGCAGCGTTCCTGAGATCATCGCCCAGCTCCAACTCGAGCTCGAGCCGGCACTCACCGTGCTCGGTCAGCGCGACCTTCAAGAGCTGAAGGCTGCCCCGGCGCTCAGTGATCCCCTTGTCGCCGCCAAGGTCGCGACCATGCTCGGTGTGTTGCCCTTCGTCCATCAAAGCGATCAACCGGAGCTGTTCGCGTTGATCACCCTGCGCGCGCTGAACCTGACGCTCGGTGCCGGTCACTTCATCGCTTCGCCGGTGGTGTACTCCATGTACTCGGTCGTTGCGCGCAATCTGCTGGGCGACAGTGCGGGTGCGTACCAGCTCAGCCGTCTTGCGCTCGACCTTGACAGCGAAGGCGGCAACGCGGTCCTGCCGCCGTGCGGATTCGTCCACTACTGGTTCCAAGACCACTGGTTCAATCCGCTGCGGCCCTCCATCACGGAGGTTGAGGAACTGGTCGAACGGTCACGGGCAGCCGGTGACTGGCAGTACGAGCGGTTCTTGCTGTCGATGGTGCTCGTGCACGCCGCGAACGCGGGAGTTCCGCTCCAGCGCATCATCGAGCTGGGCCGCGAGTACATCCCGCTCAACGGCAACCTGGTGCGCAACGCCGCCTTCCACCTCTACCACGAAGTCCAGTACGCCAAGGCGTTGGCGGGGCTCACCGTGGACCGGTTCAGTTTGAGCGACGACGAGTACGACGAGGAGCGCGACATTCGCTGGATCTTGAAGAGTGACCTGTCCAATCAAATCGCCTACTACCACGTCTACAACCTGCGACTGCGCTACCTCTATCGAGAGATCGACGACGCGCTCGAGAGCGCCGAGCTCGCGGCCGCCGGACTCGCCGGGTTCGCGGGACAGTTCGTCGAAGCGGAGTACGTCCTCTTTCACGCGCTCGCCCTCATCGCTAAGGCATCAACGCTCGAAGAGGACGAGCGCCGCTCACTGCTCGAGGGCGTGATGCCGCTTCGCGGACGCCTCGAGGCGTGGTCCAAGGACAGCGAAGAGAACTTCAACCACAAGTTGCTGCTCGTCGACGCGGAGCTGGCGCGGCTCGACGGGACCGGTTCGCCGCAGCGATTCTTCGAGGCCGGCGAGGCCGCTCAGCGCGCCGGGTTCGTACAGCACGCCGCGCTCTCTTACGAGCGCGGCGCCCTCGCGGCCGCAGAGAACGGGGACCTCGTATCGGCTATGGAGGCGTTCGAGCGCGCCGCAGCCCTCTATCGGGACTGGGGAGCGAACGCCAAGGTGCGTGACGTCGACGAACAGAGCGCCGCGCTGCACGCCTGAGCGAGCATCCGCTGACGAATTCGGGCTGTCACGCGACAAGGACCCTCGCGCGAGAATGCGTCAGGCTCGCGCCAAGAGCATGGCGGTCACCGAGAACTCGACGCCGAGCGTCAACAACACGAGATACCGAGTCGAAATGTCGTCGTAGCGCGCGGCGAGCGTCACCGGGAGATTGGCGTGGGGAATGTCCGCATAGAGCGCCAACGTGTCAAGAAGACATCCGGGATTGATATTGGCGCTCCAGTAGTCGAGGAGCACGCTCGATGTCTGGTGCGCGATCAACGTGACCTCGGACGCCGGCACCGAGTTTCTCGCCAGTAGCTGACCGACCACCTCCACGGGACATTGCTCTCCGAAGCTGAAGAAGGCGTCGCGGCCGCGGTCGGTGATGTGGAAGTACGGCCACGAGAACGCGTGGTCCGCGTAGCCAGGAATGGTCGGCCCGTTCGGGTTCGGTGGCGCAATGCTCTCGTCGCCCGCCATGTACATCGATCCGTACAGGGCCGACTCGGTGATGGTCTCGCTGTCGACCAGCGAGAACCGCTCCGAATCGTCGCGGCGGCTCACGACGACTGCCCCTGCCCCATCACCGGCGCAGATGCACTGGGGCGAGTGGTAGTCGACGTGTCTCGTCCAATTGCTCGCGCACGCGACGAGCACGTTGTGTGCACGATTGGATTCGACGAGTGCCGTGGCGAGCGACAGTCCGGCCGTGAAGTTCGCGTAGTCGTTGGCAAACGGCAGCACGCTCACGCTCGACAGGAGTCCCAGTCTTTGGTGCAACAGCGCGAGCGGGTTGGGCGTATCCATTCGTCCGACCGAGGCGAAACCGGTGAGCACGTCGACCTCACCCACGCTCACGCCGGCGTCGTTCATCGCCATTCGAGACGCGGGCACCAAGGTGTCGACGAGATCCTCGTCGCTCGCAAGGACCCGGCGTTCGACGTACCCCTGAAAGGGATTGACGCCAATCGGCTCGTGAGCGTGGAGCCAATCGAATATCGGATCCGTGTTCAATCGAATCGCGTCGGGCACCGCAAATCCAACGCCGGCGATGACGACGCGCTCGCTCAACTCGACCCGCTCGCCAGCACTTGCCCGTACAGCCAGGGAGGCGGGGCCAGGCCGAACTTCTCTTGAAGGATCATCTCGGCCGTCTCGAGCGCCCCTTCGACCCACGTCTGAGTGTTGGAATAAGCCTCGCCACAGATGTAGACGTCGAGGGACCCAACGGGCTGGATCATCTTGGGTATGACTTTCCAGCTCTTCTCGTGGATCTTCCACAGATGGACGCCGCCGCCATAGGGATCCTCGGACCAGTCCCGATAGGCGGCCGCGTAGGGCTGGGGGGCGAACTTCACCCCATGCAGCTCCATCAGCTGGCGATGCACCTCTTCGACCATGGGCTGGGGAGCCTCGTACGCCTGCCATCCGTCGATGTCCGTCCCGATCTCCTCACCGGCAGCGCCTTCGTTCTGGAATGCTGGATGCTGGTGACGGTTTCGCAGACCCGCCCAGAACTCGGTGTTCTGCGCGTCGTCGTACGTGGCGAGCATGACCGCGTTCGTGTTGGTCGGGTCGGCGCCGTCCTGACGACCCTCGACGCCCCAGTAGTAGCACTGACGGATGGGCAGGTCAGTAATTGATCTTCCCTGGGTGACGCCCGCGGCCTCCCACCACGGGTACCGGTAGCAGGCGAACAGCTTGAAGAGAGGAATGGACGAGACCGTCCGGAGAAGGCTGCGAACCTTCGTGTTTTCGATATCGAAGACAGGCCCGACCGGGTCGAGCATCTCGAGCGATCGTCGTGGCATCGCAAGAATCACCTTGTGCGCGCGCACGCGCGAGCCGTCGGCAAAGCGCAACACGATCCCGGGGCCGCCGTCGTTCGTGACTGAGCGAAGGGTTTTCTCGAGGACGATCTGTCCGCCTTCGTCGATTGTCATCTGCGCCAAGATCTTGGGCACCTCGACGTAGCCATCGACGAAGGCGGAGAACGTTGTGCCGGGAACGAACTCGAACGAGGCGACCGCAGTGTCGGCGGCGTTGTAGTTCATCGTGAGGCAGTCGTATGCGCCGATGACCCTGGCAAGTATGTACGCCTCGTAGCTCAAGGACTTGTTGACGAGATCCCAGAGTCCATAGTCGTAGATGTGACGACCGTCCACCTCGGCGCTGCGAAGTGTCGCCCACATGTGCTTCGCGTCCATGGAGGTGAGACCCGGGAGCATGGCGTCGATCGCGTTGGAGATGAGGTCGCGAGGGTCCCCTTGCCGTTCTGCCCAGGAGAGGTTGTACGGGAGTGTCGGACCGCCGGGGCTCCCACAGTCCGGAAGGTCCTGCTCGCGGAACCGCTCTCCTCGCAGGTACGCCAGATTCTCGGGTTCGTCCACGGGAAAGGCCCTCGTGCGCAGTCGCAGCTTGTTCTCGACGAGCGACTTCACGTACGTGTGCGTCGACATGTAGCGCATGCCCCCGAGTTCGACAGTTATGTGGGGCATGTCGGGCGGCGACACCGAGACGAGCCGACCACCAATGCGATTGGAGAGCTCAAACACGCTCACGCGGAGCTTCCCGTTCGACCTGGCCGTAGCGAGGTCTGCGAGCTCAGGCGAGCTCCGCACGTCACTCGTCAGGAGTCGGTAGGCGCTGTAGACCCCCGAGACACCGCCGCCGACAATCGCGACGTCGAGCATCTCACTCTCGTTGGCGTCACTTGACATAGGTCCTACCTCCCTTACCTTCGTTACGGCGCCTTCGATCGAAGGAACCGTTGATTGTGTGCGGAGCGGTGGTTCACTATCAGTCATTCAGATCGGCACGAGTGCGACGCAATCGACTTCGATCGCCAGTCCGAACAGGAGGGTCGCACCTGCAGTGCATCGCGCCGGAAAGTCGGTGGTGAAGTAGCGCGAATACACCGTGTTGAGCGTCGAGAAGTTCGCGACGTCGGCGAGTTTGATGTTGACCATCACCACGTCATCTAGCGTCGCCCCGCCGGCTGCGAGGATTGCCTTGATGTTCTCGAAGGTCAGTACCGCCTGCTCTTCGAATGATCCGAGGACGGGGTTGCCCTTCTCGTCGATCGAGCCCTGACCCGACACGTAGATCGTGTCGCCCACCTTGACCCCCTGGTTATACGGGCCGGCGGGTGGCGCGACGTCCGGCGGGTTGAGGAAGGTTCGATCAAGCGGCGGCGTCGGCGGCGTCGGGGGATTCGGCGGTGTCGGGGGATTCGGCGGTGGAGGCGTCGGTGGTACCGGCGCGACGGGGTAAAAGGGCGGAATGAACGTCGGATCCACCTTCGCCACGATCACCTGAGGTCTGTTCTCCGCGTTGGCGACGCGAATCGCTTCGAGATACGCGGACTGGAACGCGTCGGGATTATCGACCTCGTAGGTGTCGGCGCCAAGGGACCGGGCGAACATCGCCAGGTCCGGGTTGTTGAAGTCGTAGTAGTTCACCCAGTCGTCGGGTTCGGGATAGAAGTGATTCATCCCTTGGTTCACCATGTTCAAGTTGTTGTCGTCCAAGACGATGAAGACCGCACCGACCTGGTGGGCGGCGGCGGTTGAGATCTCAGCACCGTGCATCAAGAACGCGCCGTCGCCCACGAGCGCGACACACGTGGCGTCGGGCCGACCCATTCGCGCCCCGATGACGCCACCCAAGCCGAATCCGAGCGGCGCGACGGTGAGGGCGAGGTGAATCTCCGTAGGCGCGTCGACGATGAGATTGGAGAGCGCCCAACCGACGCTGTTCGCGCAGTCGACGAAGATAAAGCTCCCCTGCGGCGTGAGGTCTCCGACCAGCCTCATGAGCGCCTGCGGCACGATGGGCGACGCGCTCGACGTCCGGTTAGCGGGGTCTCGCCAAGGCGAGAGCTGTTTGATGGTGGCGACGAAGCTCGCTCGCTGTGCGACAGCGCTCGTGTCCGGGGTCACCGCCTCGCCAATTCTGCAGAGTTCGTCGATGACGTGTCCGACCTCGGCGACGATACCCAGGTCGATCGGATAGCCCCTTCCGATCACCGACGAGTCCAGGTCAACTTGCATGAACGGACCGTTGGGAGCGAGGGCAGGATTCCACTTTTGCGTCGCGAACTCGTTCAGCTGACACCCGAGCACCGCCAGCGCGTCAAAGTTGGCCGGTAGCGCGGGGTTCACTCGACTGGGGTTGAGGTAGTACTGGGGCCACTCGCACGCGGCGATGCCGTAGTTGCGAAGTGACCACGGATGGCTTTCGGGAAAGACTCCCTTGCCGTCTGCTGAAGTGATGACCGGTAGGCCGAACTTCTCGACGAACGCCGAAAAGCGTAGGAGGCGATCGCCGCCCAGAAGGCGGCGACACGAATTACCGAGCATGATGAGCGGGTACGTGGCCGCGACCAGCTCGTCGAACATCTGGCGCACGCCGGCCGGGTCGATGGAAGCAGCGCTCGCTCGATAGCTCTGGGGGCCGCTCGGCAGCGTCACACTGGGCAGCACCGTCTGGGAGACATCGAGGGGAAGGCTCAGGTGCGTCGCGTGGTGAGGCAGTCCTCGAGCGTCTCGCAGCGCCTGTTCGAAGAGCGTCTGCGCGTCAGCGCCGCACGTCACGACCGACGAATAGTCTGTTGCGGCACCGTAGATCTCGTCGATGTTCAAGCGTCCGTCGATGCCCGCCTGGAGGTAGCCCTTGCCCCCATACATCTCGGCGACTTCGCCGGTGATGGTGAGCAGGGGTGAACCGTCGGCCTCGGCGTTCATTGATCCGGTGAGCGCGTTGCTGGCGCCCGGGCCCGACGTCACGAGGACGACGCCGAGCTCACCAGTGACGCGCGAGTAGCCGTCGGCGATATAGGCGGCGCCCGACTCGTGGCGACAGATGATGTAGTCGAACTTGTCACTTTGCAGGCGCAACTGGTCTGCCACATCCATG
The DNA here is from genome assembly GCA_963724865.1 of uncultured Acidimicrobiaceae bacterium. GTDB lineage: Bacteria > Actinomycetota > Acidimicrobiia > Acidimicrobiales > RAAP-2 > RAAP-2. Next base: position 479,809 of record CAVRWO010000020.1, read on the forward strand.
ATCGCGGCACCAGGTATGCCAAAGATCTTCGTGACTCCCTCGAGCCCCAGGTAGTAGAGGAGCACCTGGGAGACCGTGGCCCCCTCAAGCGTCACGCCAGAACGGGTCGAAACTTGTCCCATGTCGTCCCCCGAGTCAGCGGCATCCACAGAGTCCTCGCGCCATACGGCCATTGACGAGGAGCGTTACGCGGCGAAGCCTAATGACGCGCATTTACCGTGTCAATCAGAATGTCGAAACGAGATGGCCACCGAGCCCGAGGCTGCCCGCAGCGCTCTCAACTGCCTCACCCCTATCGAATTCGGCCGTTTTCGCTAGCGGGGACAATGGGATCACGCTCATCTCGAGGAGCCGCGAAGCCGACCTACTGGATGTGCGAGCGACGCAGCCGCTTTCGTCGTCGAATGACGTGCACCGTCGCATAGACGACGAGAACGACGGCAGCCAGCTTGTGCCACTGCGACAGCCCGGGCGGCAAGTGAAGCGCGTTTGCCAGCGGAAACTGTGTCGCGTGATGATTGACACCGTCGACGATTCCCGACACCAGGACGTTGAGCACCAGCAGCTCCAAGATGATGTCAGAAATGGCCAAGCGTGACGCTGCCCGAACTCGCGTTTGCACGCCAAACAGGCGCCTCAGAAGCGTCTTTATGGTGCGACGTCGCTGATAGAGGTGAAACGACAGCATGACCATGAACCACACGCCGAAAATGACGTGAAGGGTGATGCTATGGCTCAGAGTGATCAGTGAGAGGAGCGAGCCCGCCAGCGACACGAGAAGGGCCAGGTGGACGTACCATCGGCGACGCTCACCGCCCGTTGCGGCACTCGGTTTCGCGGGGAGTGTCGAAATCGTGCGACCCTTCGGTAGTGAGGAGTAGGTTCGTCGATCGTACCGATGACTCGGGTTAGGCGCTGATGTCAGCGAGCGGTCTGCTTCCCAAGCAGTGCACCCCGCCTCCCGAGCAGCCAGTAGAAGAGCGAATTGCCCGGGTTGAGGAGCACGACCACCCTCCAAAAGTTTCGATTGCCGCGGATCTCGTCATCAGTCCGCCTCGCGAGGTCACGCCAGGCGGCTGCAGCGAAGATCACCTCGATAAGGACGATGACGGCAAAGATTCTCTTCCGGCGTGAAGTCACGAGTTGGTCACCTCGCCGGGTCGCGTTTCCCGCTCGAAACGAACGAGGCGCTTCGCCACCCCAACATTGGATGGCTTCATTCTTCAGCCCTCATTATTTCGCAACGCCACGAAATCATTTCAACACAAATTGGCGCGTAGCTTTAATTGCGCTTTGACGTGCCAAAACTCTCAGGAACTGCACGGATGCATTTCTCGAGGCGGCGTCCGGATTCGAACCGGAGTACGGGGCTTTGCAGGCCCCTGCCTAACCACTCGGCCACGCCGCCAGAAGTATCCAGCCTACTGGGCGGCTCGAAGGGGGCTAATGCTTTTTGAAAAAGTGGTACAAGCCAAAGATGATCGCGACCACGATAAGCACGACAATCACTGACTCCAGAATTGCCGATAGGACATGCACCACCGCGAAGATCAACCAGAGGACCACCAAGATGGCGATCACCACACCCATTGTTTTGACGATTGCCACCTGTCCACCTCTTTCTACACACGATTGTAAGGTCAGTGTGGCGAGGCGGTCGGTAACCTGGTGAAGTGATTCAACGCGTTCGCATGCTCGGGGCGCTCTTCGTGGTGCTCGCCAGCGCGGCGCTGGTGCCCTCGACCAATGCGTCAGCTGACGTCACCTATCGAGTCTCGGCGACGCTGTCGACGTCGCTCGCGGCGGATCTTCCCTTGCTGCGCCTGCACTTCAACGTGCCGACCAAAGCGACCTCACTCCCCCCGCTCGTGACCAAGCCCGCGCTCGCGACCGAGTGGCAACAGATCAGCCCCTACGACGTCCAGGCCATCGCCCTCAGTCCGTTGCGACCGCTTACGACCTACCGGCTCGAGACCCCGACCGGGGTACGCTGCAAGAGGGTCTGCTCGTTCACCACGTTCACGACGAGCGCCATCAGCGTGACGACGAACCTCACCTGGGAGGCACAGCTCCTCGCCGAGCTGGACTACCTGCCACTCACCTTCACGCCCGGTACGCCCCAGAGCGAGCCGTCAGAGGAAGTGAACGGCACCTTCGCGTGGAGCTACCCGAAGCTGCCGGTGAACTTCGCGTCGCTGTGGAGCGTCGGCACCGACAACGTCATCTTGCGCGCTGCGCTGATCACATTCCAGAGCCAGCACAACCTGCCGCCCACCGGCGAAGCTGATCCGACCACGTGGAGCGATCTCGTCAACGCCGTCAACAGCAACGACGTCGACCCCGCCACCTACGACTACGTAGACGTGTCGGAGTCCTTACCCGAGACGGCCACCCTCTACGTTGCGGGTGCCGTCAAGTTCACGACACTGGTCAACACCGGCATCGAACCGGTGCCCACCCAAATCGGCACCTTCCCCGTGTATCTGCGCTTCGTCTCGACGACCATGTCGGGCACCAATCCGAACGGCACCCACTACAGCGACCCCGACATCCCGTGGGTCTCCTACTTCAACGGCGGCGACGCACTGCACGGCTTCATCCGCTCCTCATACGGCTTCCCTCAAAGCCTCGGCTGCGTCGAGATGCCCTTTGCCTCCGCGCAGACGATCTTTCCCTACACCCCGATCGGCACGCTCGTCACCGTTCACGCCTAGGACTGGGACTCTGGTCCAAAGGCGTGGCGCCCGCGCTGCACCGCGGGATCGAGACCGTGCTCGTTGAGTTCGCTCGCGATGCCGACTGACGTTCGTCCGAAGCGCCGACGCACCTCGTCTATCGCGTCGCGCAGCGCCCCGTTCTCCGCTTGGCGTTCGCGCGAGCGAGCCGTTGCGAGCTCTTTGGCGTCGCTCGACTCGGTCTCGAGCCCGAAGGCGAGCTGCACTTGATTGCGCGTGCGTTCCATGAGCCCGGACGCGTGCAGCGCGAGCAGACGCACGGCGTTTGAGAGATCGATGGAGCCAACGAGCGCGTTGGCGACCGCTTCAATTGCGTACTCGTCGTCGATCCCGAACGGCAGCGTCTGAGATCTCGACACGCTCGTGAGGTCATCGAAACGAACGATGACCGTGATCGTTCGCGCGACGCTCTCTCGATCGCGCAGCGCGCGAGCGACGACACCCGCGTGCACCTTCACCGCCTCTTCGACCTCGCCGAGTCCGATGAGCGACCGGGCAAACGTCTGATCGTGCCCGAGTGACTTCATCGGACGATTGGTCTCCACCTCTCGGTAGTCCTCGCCGATCGCGTACGCCGAGAGCGCGGCCGCCATCGCGGGACCGACGTGTTGGGCGAGCGTCGCTTCTTCGACCCGGGCGAGATCGCGCACGTGCGTGAGTCCGAGCTGGGCGAGCTTTGACGCAGTCGCCGGCCCCACGCCCCAGAGCGACCGCACGGGCAGCACCGCGAGCCACTCGGCCTCCGTCTCGGGACTCACCCAGAAGACGCCCGGCCCCTCGACGAGACCGCGCGCGACGATGCGCGGCTTTGACTCCTTCGAGGCGATCTTCGCGAAGAGCTTGTTGCGCCCGAGTCCGACGCCACATCGAAGCGACAGCTCGTCGTTGATGCGTCGGCGCAGGTTCGCCGCCGCCTCGAGCGGCCGCACCCGCAGTCGCCGCAGGCTGCGCAGGTCGGCGAAGGCCTCGTCGAGCCCGAGCGGTTCGACGTCGGGCGTGAGATCGGTCACGATGTCGTGGAACCGACGCGAGTACACCTCGTAACGGTCAAAGCGTCCCGGCAAGATGATGAGCTCAGGACAGGCTCGACGCGCGACCACGCTCGGCATCGCGCTGCGCACGCCGTAGCGTCGGGCCTCGTAGCTCGCACTGGCGATGACGCCGCGCTCCCCCGCCCCGCCCACGGCAACGGGCTTCCCGCGAAGGCTCGGATCGTCCAGCACCTCGACCGACGCGAAGAACGCGTCGAGGTCGACGTGCAGAATCGGGGCCTCGTCGACCGTCGGGTTGCTAGAGGACGAGTTCAATGCTGCGAAAGGCCTCGCCGTAGGCGACGCCGACGGGTCGTCCCGCCTGTTCGGCGCGCTCGAGGACAACGTCGCGAATCGCGCTCGCGTCGCCGCCAAGCTGTGAGGCGTGCGCGAGGACGGCTTTCACCTTCGTGTCGATGGTGCGCGACACGTCGGCAACCACGTCGGGTTCGTGCGTGCCGCTCAAGAGCAGCACGCTCACGTGGTGCGACGGACCCTGGTCGGGAAAGTAGAGGGGCATCGCCGCGGCCGGAGCCACGGCGTCGAGCAGGGCCCAGCCTGTCTCGCGGTGATCGCGGTGGTTGACGTAGACCTCGCCGAAGAAGGTGGCGGTCGGGTCTGGCCCCAGCACCACCTCGGGCTTGAGCGCACGAATGAGACCGACGAGCTGCTCACGCAGCTCGATCGTGTTGTCGACGGCGCCGTCGGGCCAATCGAGCGACGTCACGCTCGAAGCACCGAGGACGTCGGCGGCGCTTTCGAGCTCTTCGCGACGCGTCTCGCGCACGACCGACGACTCGAGGTGCGGCGAGTGCGAGCCCTTGGCACCGTCACAGACCACGACGAGATGCACCTCGACACCTTCGCTCGCCCACTGGGCCATGAGGCCGCCCGCGGCGACGTCCGCGTCATCGGGGTGCGCATACACCGCCAGCGCGGATCGGGGTTGAAGCCGGAGGGGGCGCACGTCTAGCCCCGATGCTTGGGTGCGGTCGTCTTTATCAGCATGCCGATCTCGCGAGCGAAGTCCTCGGTGCCTTCAAACCCCTTGTAGACCGACGCGAAGCGCACGTACGTGACGTCGTCGACGTCGCGCAGGGCCTCGAGCGTGGCCCTCCCGACCTCTTCGCTCGACACGTCGTGGTTGAAGAGGCGCATCGACTCCTCGACGGCGACGGCCACACCCTCGAGGACCTCATCGTCGACGGGTCGGTTCTTCGCGGCCGAACGCACGCCGCGCAGGATTTTCTCACGGCTGAAGGGTTCGCGTTCGCCCGAGCGCTTGATCACAAACAGACCGATCTCTTCGATCCGCTCAAAGGTCGTATAGCGCTGGTTGCAGTTCGCGCACTCGCGGCGCCGTCGAATGGCAACGCCGTCCTCGGCCAGGCGTGAATCGACCACTCGGTCGTCATCGGCCGAGCAAAAGGGGCATCGCACCACTTCACGATACACCTAAAACCCTGATTTTTCAGGGGATTAGGACGTGCTCGCCGGGCACGACCACGGAGGAACCGAGCTCGTGCACGAGTAACGCGCGCGCCTGGCCAGGGTCGGTTGGGTTCATCGAGCGCGCGATCGAGCTCACGGTGTCGCCCGGCTGGACCACGTAATCCATCCCCGACGCGAGGACCGAAGAGCCCCCTAAGTCGTTGGAGAGTCCGGTCCCGCCGGTCGCACCAAGGAAGTGGCCCGGCATCGCGAGCACCACGAGTGCGGCGCAGACAACGAGTCCCGCGAGCACGCGGTGACGCCGACGGCGCGCCGCGTCTCGTGCGTCGCGTCGCTGGCTGAGAGGGAGACCGTGACGAATCGGTCGGCGCTCCTCGTACGGAACGAGACGAAGGTAGGGTTCGCTCGGAAACTCGAAGGTCTCTAGCAGTTCGACTGCCGCCATGTCATTCTCCCTTGCTCTACGAACACCTGTTCGCTATCTTAAGACGAACAGGTGTTCGTTGCAAGAGTAAATTCTCGATGTGACAGCCGGTCTAGAAGCCTGTATTTTCAAGGAGTTTGCGGCCAACTCGGCCAAATTCAAGGTACCGCGAGCGTGCCAGCGGCCGGTTCGCGCGCAACGCCTTCATCGCCTCGGTGAGATCGCGAGCCAGGCGAATCCGGTGGCGCCGTACGAGGCGCGCGCACGAGGCGGCGAGTCCATCGTCGGGATGATCGTGAGAGTCGGTGACCTGGCCGTCGGTGACCCAGACCACCGGTTCACGCCCGCGCCGCTGGCCGAGCGCCCACGACAACACGGCCCCATCGACACCGTTGCCGACGTTGCCCGACGGATAGGACGACGCCACGGTCACGCGGTCACAGAGCACCCAGCAGTTCGGCGTCGCTCCCCGATCGCCAGGACGGTGGCTGTAACCAACGACGAGCGCGCGTGGGGCTTCACGCACAAGCGCGTGCAGTCTCTCGGGATCAACGTCCATCGAGCCCGACTGATCGATGACGACGATGCCGCCGCGGCGCGCCGCGCGTCGAGTGAACGCTCGTCGATGATCGTCGGTGAGAAGGCGGCTCGGATAGCGCATCACCGTGCCACTCGTCGACGGGCGCGGTCCTCGCAGTGCACCCGTGCCCGTCCTCGAAAGCCGCGCGAGCGAGTCGTCAAAGACCAGCGGCGCAAAGACGCCCGTGGGCGACCGGCGACCGCCGACTTCCAACGAACGACGAAACGACCGCAGCTCCTGGGTCGTCTCGGGCACTCGTACGGCCAGCACGTTGGTCACCATTCGCGCGATCGGGAGCGTGGATGACGCGTAGCCACTCGGCAGGCTTTCGTCGTTGAGCTTCACCCTCGCCATCGATTCGGTGCTCTGGTCGAGGATCACGAGTGCGCGTTTTTTCACCGCGCGAAGCGGCGAGGTCCACGAGCTGTTCCCCTGGCGGATGCCGGCAAAAAACTCACGCTCAGCGCCCGTACCCAGCACGGCGAGCATGAAGCACACGGCTTCAGCCCACAGTCCCTCGATCGCGAGGCGCTTCGCGCCGACCTTCTCCGTGCCGTCACAGAGCACCGAAAGGTTGAAACCGAGTCGAGCAAGCAGCGTGTTCACGCGGAGCTCTTCTGCGCACTCCAGTGCGCGTGGCGATACCTCATCGAGGGCCCGCAGCAAATGGTGTGCGTAGGGACTCACACGTGCGTGCATGAGCTCGTGTGCTCGTACCGCCCGGGCCTGCTCTCCGGGACCGAGGGGCACTTCAAGGATCCGGTCTGTCAGATTGCAGCTCGCCGATCCGCGCATTGCCGAGCCCTCTTTTACCGTCCACGGTCCTGACCCTTCATCGTCATCGCGACTCAAGAGCTCGGGAAAGATCAACGATGAGGTCACGTCACGGCCCCGATGGCGAGCGCGTCCAGCACGCTCTGTGCGACGTCGTAGCCAAAGACGAGTATCGCCGCGCGCTCAGGCCCATGGTGCGTGCGCAGCTCGTCGAAGGCGTAGAAGCTTCGAATGGAGACGCGACGATCGCGAGGACCGAGCGATCCGGCGAGCGCCGGAACCCGCAAGTCGCGACTGAGCTGAGCGACCGCGTCCGGATGGGGCCGATCGATGCGGATGCTCACGGGAAATCGGTCGCGCAGAGGAGACGGAATCTCTTCGAGGTCCTCGACGTTCGAGGTCATCACAACCGAGAACTCCCGACCCGGTCGCACCCATTCGAGCGTGTCGGGGTTCCGCCATCGCGCCGACTCCGGCGAGTCGGTGACCGCGAGCAGCGTCGCCAAGGCGTCGCCCGATGCCCGGTCGACCTCGTCGAGGACAAGCCGGCCACCTCGACCACCCGGCCCTCGCCACGCTCTGATCGCGGGGCCCTCGTGCCATTGAAAGCCGTGCTCGCCCGTTGGCATCCACGTGCCGGTGATCTCACCTGACGTGAGATCCTCCGTGCAGACGAGTCGTTCGGCGAGAGTGCCGTTCACCCCGTGATGCAGCGCGGCAAAGGTCTTCCCCGTTCCTGGAGGACCGTAGAGCAGTACGCGGCGAATCCCCGCGCGCACGACGTCGTCATAGTCCTGCCAGCACTGACCCATCGCTTCATCCATCACGCCTCCTTTGGAAATGACATCCCAAAGGTCGCTCGCGTTACGTCAGCGGGAGTGCGCCGCTTTTCCGTCCACTTCTAGAGTGATTCGCCGAGGTACACCTCGCGCACTCGCTCGTCGTTCAGCAGATTCTTCGATGAGTCAGCGATCACGATGCGACCGTTCTCCATGACGTAGCCCCGATCCGCCAACCGCAGGGCCTGCGCGGCGTTCTGCTCGACGAGCAGGACCGTCGTACCGCCGTCGCGAATCTCGCTGATGATCTGGAAGATGGTCTCTACGATCATGGGGGCGAGGCCCATCGAGGGCTCGTCCAACAGCAACAACCGAGGATTCGCCATCAGTGCCCTCGCGATGGCCAACATCTGCTGTTCCCCGCCCGAGAGATTCCCACCGAGTTGCTTGCGGCGTTCCTTCAGTATCGGGAACGTGGCGTACATGCGGTCGATGTCCTCGGTCAGGCTTCCCTTTCGATTGAACCCGCCCATCTCGAGGTTCTCTTCAATCGTCATCTGAGGAAAGATCCGTCGCCCCTCGGGGACGTGACTGATGCCGAGCGAGGAAAACTCGTACGCCTTGGTGGTCGTGACGTCATGCTCTTCGAAGACCACCGTTCCGCTGGAGGGCGCGTGAAGACCCGAGAGCATCCGAAGCGTCGTCGTCTTGCCCGCGCCGTTGGCGCCGAGCAGGGTGACGATCTCACCCTCCTCCACGCTGAACGACACGCCGTGCAGCGCCTCGATGACGCCGTAGCGCACCACCGCGTTGTTGACCTCGAGCATCGTCACGCCTCGACCTCGTCAGTCGAGGTGCCGAGGTACGCGGCGACCACGTCAGCGTTTGCGCGAATCTCCTGCGGCGTGCCCTCGGCGATGACGCTGCCGAAGTTGAGCACGTACAGACGCTCGGCGAGCGACATCACGAGCTTCATGTCGTGCTCGATCAACAAGATCGACACGCCCATCTCGTCGCGCACCCTGCGAATCAGCTCGGCCAGGGCAATCTTCTCCGAGGGATTGGTCCCGGCGGCGGGCTCGTCGAGCAGAAGCACCTCGGGGTCCGTCGCGAGGCCGCGCGCGATCTCCAGCCGGCGACGGTCGCCGTAGGAGAGCGACGCCGAGATCACGTTGGCCCGGCTGCGCAGCCCGACAAAGTCCATCAGCTCGATCGTGCGCCGGTCCGACTCACGCTCGTCTCGCCGGGTACCGGGACCGCGAAGCATCGCGCCTACCACCCCGATGCCTCGGTGCGACTCCGCGCCGATCTTCACGTTCTCGAACGCCGTGAGCGCGCTGAACATTCTCGACGCCTGAAACGTTCGGGCGATGCCCGCGTTGCTCAGCCGAGAGGGCTTCTTGCCGATGACCGAAATCGGTCGTGCGTCGCGCCCGATGAACGTGATGCTGCCGTCCTGCGGACGATAGACGCCCGTGAGCGAGTTGAACAGCGAGGTCTTGCCTGCGCCGTTCGGTCCGATCACCGCGAGAATCTCACCGCGACTCTGGTGCAGGCTTACGTCGTTGAGCGACACGACACCACCAAAGCGCAAGCTCACGTTCACCACGTCGAAGATGAGATCGTCGCTCACGTGGAGTCTCCCGTCAGCACCTCATCCATGTGACCCTCGCCCTCCTCGGCGAGGCCGATCTCTCTGCGTCGTCGACGCGACGGAATGAGCCCGGCCGGGCGGAAGATCATCATCACGACGAGCAGTGCCCCAATGTACATATAGAGGTCCGAGGACTGATAGCCGAAGGGTTGGGAGTGGATGAGGTAGGCCGAGATGGTCTGGATCAGGGTCGCGCCGAAGACGACGCCCGCGATGGAGCCCATGCCGCCAAAGATGACGAGGACGAGGACGTTGATCGATACCTGGAGGGTGAAGTTGGCCGGGTTGACGAAGTTCGACTGCCCGGCCGTCACGACGCCGGCGAATCCCGCGCTCGCCGCGCCAATCGCAAAGGCCATCACCTTGTACTTCAACGGGTTGATCCCCACCGATTCCGCCGCAACCTCGTCTTCGCGGATCGCGGTCCACGCGCGACCAATGCGCGAGTGTTCGAGCAGCGTGAACACGACGATAAAGACCACGACGAACACGAGCGCAAGGTAGTAATACGGCACGGGCGAGAGCGTCCAAACGTAGTGAATAGGCCCGAGGTGAATCGAAAAGTGCGGAATGCTGACCTTGCCGGTATTGCCACCCGAGCCAAACGAGCCGCCAGTGATGCCGTAGAGGTTGTTGGCGAAGATCGTGACGATCTCACCGAATCCGAGGGTGACGATCGCGAGGTAGTCACCGCGCAGTCGCAGCGTCGGAATGCCGAGCAGCACGCCCGCGACCATCACGAACAGGATCGCGATGGGGATGGAGACAAAGGGATTCAGCGGATGGTGAAACAGGAACGGCGTCGGCAGGGCGCCGGTCACCCAGGCGGTCGTGTACGCGCCAATGGCGTAGAACGCTACGAAGCCCAGGTCGAGAAGGCCGGCGAATCCGACGACGACGTTGAGACCCAGCGCAAGCAGCACGAACACGCCGATCTCTTCGGTCATCTGCGCCTGCCAGTACGGGTTCGTCACGAGATGCGGGAGAAAGATCGCAAAGACAAGCAGCGCGACGAGCAAGGTCCAACGCACCTGTTTGCGTTGGGTCAACGTGCGCGGCACCGCCATGACGGCCGCGTAGCCCGACCGGATCGACGTGGTCTTTAGCTTCCAGAGCGCCGAGAGCCCGAAGATGATGGCGATGAGCACCAAAAAGATCGTCCAGCGCGGCGCGGGAAAGAGTCCAAAGAACGATTCCCTGTTCGCGAAGGATCCGTCTATTCCCGCGAGCGGCGTTTGCGTACTGCCCGGCGGTCCCGTCATGACTTCGATGACGGCGCCGACGGCGAGGAACCCTGCGAACCGGCGCACGAGAGGTTGGCGCCAGAGTTTGTTCATCAGGCCGACCTCCCCAAGCGCTCGCCGAGGATGCCCGTGGGTCGAACCATGAGGACGAGCACGAGGATGCCAAAAGCCGTCACGTCGATGTAGGCCGCAGAAAACCACGCGGTCGAGAACGACTCGACAACGCCCAGCAAGAGACCGCCGATCACGGCGCCGCGCAGGTTGCCAATGCCTCCGAGCACCGCCGCCGTGAAAGCCTTGAGCGCGGGCACGAAGCCCATCGTGTAGGCGACACCGCTGCCGAGCCCAAAGAGGAATCCGGCCGCGCCGCCCAGCGCACCGCCGAGGATGAACGTGAGCGCGATCGTTCGGTCGATGTTCACCCCCATGAGCGACGCCGTTTCGGCGTCCTGGGCGACCGCACGGATGCTGCGACCCAGCTTCGTTTTCGCGACGAGTCGATCGAGCAGCACGAGCATGATGGTGCCCGCGATCAAGATCACGATGTAGTACATCTGCACCGGGGCGTTGAAGATTCGAAACGCAATGGTGTTCACGTAGGGCTGAGGAATCGAGTTGTTGTAGCGGCCAAACTCCTTGCCCGCGAGGTTGAAGAGAAAGTACGAGGCCCCGATGGCGCTGATGAGATAGGCGAGCTTCGGGGCGTTGCGCTTTCGAAGTGGACGGTAGGCCACGCGTTCGAGCGCGGTGGCGGCGAGTGCGCCCACGGTGCCACCGGCGAGCACGCCCACGATGATGATGCCGATGCTCGCAAAGCCGCTCGGCACACTGGTACCAACCAGCGCCTTCAGGACGAAGTAGCCGGCGAAGCCGCCCGACATGAAGATTTCGGAGTGGGCAAAGTTGATGAGTCGCAACACGCCGTACACCAGCGTGTAGCCAATCGCGACCATCGCGTAGATGAAGCCGTTCGCGATGCCGCCGACGAGCAGGTACCAAAAGGCCAGACGGAAATAGTCAAAGTGACCAGTCAGATAGTGGCTGATGCCGCCCACCACACTCCCCTCATCAGATCGACCTGCACCGAGCAAGGTGCCGGGGGCAGATCTCCCCCGGCACCTTGCTCATGCAACTATGTCAGTTTTAGCTGTGACCGATTGAGTTGATCGCCGTGCCCGACACCTGACCAAAGTCGACAACCGACGAACGCGTGAGGTCCCCGTTCGCCTGGAACTTGATGACACCTGTCACGCCCTTGAACGTCATCTTGTGCAGCTGCAGGACGAGGTCCGTGCGAAGCGCAGTGATGCTCTTCGGTCGCATGATCTTGCCCAGCGCCGCGATGATCATGTTGGTCGCGTCGTAGGACTGAGCAGCGTACGTGGCGCCGTTCGCCGAGAAGTGCGAGATCGTCTTGTACTCCGACGCCAACTTCCCGGTGAGGTTGGCGTTGCCGCCGCCCGCTTCACTCACGTATACGCCGTTGGCAGCCGACGGAGGCGTCGTGCCTGCGATCAACGCCGTCGACCATGAGCCGTCGCCCGACATGACGGTGCCCTTGTAGCCAGCCGAGGCCAGCGCGCCGAGCAGCAGACCGAAGTCGCAGTAGTAGCCGCCGTAGAACACGCCCGCTGGACTCGCGAGAGCGATCTGAGTTGCGGCCGACGTGTACTGCGATGCCGAAGCCGTACCGCCGCACGAGCCCGTCTCGGGGTACGTATTGGTCGTCACGGTCGCGCCGTCAGTCGTCGCCTGCTTCGCCACGACTGCCGAGAGACCGGCACCGTAGAACGAGCCGTCGTTGAGAACTTCAAGTGACTTAAGGCTGTGCGTCTGCACCAAGAAGTTGGCGTCCGCTGCACCCTGAACGTCGTCACCCGCAACCACACGCATGAAGTTGTTGTTCGTCCCCTTGGCCAGCGCCGCGGCAGTGGCCGAAGGACTCACCGTTGGCACGTGTGCCGCCGAGTAGTACGGCTCCGCCGCCTCTGTCGCTCCCGAGAACGCCGGTCCCACTACCGCCACGAGCTGCTTGTTGGCGATCGCCGCTTGAGCTTGCGCCGGTGAGATGGTTCCCGAGCCCTGGTCGTCATACTGCTTCAACACCAACTTGAACGGCAGTTTCCCCGTCGCGTTGGCGTTGTTAATGGCCAACTGCACAGCGAACACCATGTTCAAGCCAAGCTGCAGGTTTCCACCCGACAGCGGACCCTCGTAGCCAATGACGTAGGTGGGCTTTGACGCGGCGCCCGACGTCGACGCGAGTCCGGCAACCGGCACACCCATCAACAGCAAGCCACTCACGGCAATAGCCGCCACTGCCTTATCTAAACGAAGCTTCATCGCTTTCGTCCTCCCCTTCTGATTGCACTGCATTCACTTCTCTTCGCCACAATTCTCCCTAAATGTCACCTAAGGGACATCTAAGAGACAGCTGAGAGATCAATGACCTATTTGGCCTTGGGCAACGATATCAGTGTGACGACACGATTAACTGCCAGTGACGCCGGTGAAACACGGGACTCGAGGTGCGGTTTCGATCTAGGCGAACAGATGTTTGATCCGACACCCGGTTCGGTGTAGCCTACGAACAACTGTTCGTGACCGGAGGAACCATGGCTGAAGTACTGACACCGATGCGTCGACAGATCCTTGATTTCATCGTGACCTGTCAGCGCGAGCGCAGCTTCCCGCCCACGATCCGAGAGATCGGCGAGCACGTGGGACTCTCCTCGTCAGCGACGGTGGCGAACCACATCACCGTCTTGAAGAACGCGGGCTACATCGAGAAGAATCCCCAGCAGCCCCGTACGCTCACCGTGCGACTGGACGCGGCGAACCCTGCGCCTGACCAGCACATCCGCCACATCCCCTTCGTGGGCGATGTCGCCGCCGGTACCGGCGTGCTTGGTGCCGAAAGCGCCCACGAGCTCATGTCGATTCCCGAGCAGTTCGCAGGACGAGGCGACAGCTACGTCCTGCAAGTTCGCGGCGACTCCATGATCGACGCTGGCATCCTCTCGGGCGACTACCTCATTGTTGAGCGCCAGCAGACAGCGCGCGACGGCGAGATCGTCGTGGCGGGAATACCGGGCGACGAGGCGACGGTGAAGCGCTTCTTCCGCCAGGGATCTCGGATCATTCTGAAGCCCGAAAACTCGACGATGGAACCGATGGACTTCGACTCCCACGAGGTCATCATCTACGGGCACGTCATTTCGGTGCTGCGCCACTACTAAGTCCATTCTCGACCTAGGTCAACCATTCACGAAGGACCTTCTCGAAGTCATCGAGTTCTTGCAGCGTGATGAACTCGTCGCTTCGGTGCGCGAGCAGTGGGTCACCGGCCCCGAAGTTCGCCGCCGGAACACCAAGCTCATAGAAGGTGGCGACGTCGGTCCAGCCCATCTTTCCCTGGGGAGCTTCACCGGTGAGTTCGACCAACGCCCTCAACCGTTGGTTCGTGAGCATCGGCGGGGCTCCGGGCGCCGAGTCGAGCACCCTGACACGATCCTCGGGCTCAAGAACATCGGCGAGATACGACGTCAGCCACGCGACCGCTTCGTCGATCGTTCGATCGGGCGCCACGCGATGGTTGAGCGTGAGCGACGCCCGGTGGGGCACGACGTTGGGCGCGACACCACCCTCGACGCCCACCGCCTGGAGCTGTTCGGTGTAGCGCGCGCCGTCGATCTCAACGGTTCGCGGATCGTAGCTCGCCACGCGAGCGATCACGTCGCCCAGGCGGTGGATGGCGTTGCGACCAGTAGAGGGACGCGCCGTGTGTGCTCGAGCGCCCGCGAGGACAACCTCCACGCGCAGTGTCCCCTGGCATCCCGCCTCCACGCGACCGCCCGTTGGTTCGGCGAGGATCGCGACGTCGCCTTGGACGAGGTCGGGACGGAGCTCGATGAGCTCGCTCAGACCCGACTCGCTGCGCGCGATCTCTTCGCGGGCGTAAAAGACCCACGTCACTTCGACCGAACGCGGCGCGTCGTCGCTCGCCAGTGCAAGCATGACCGCAAGCGAACCCTTCATGTCGCACGCACCGAGGCCGCGCACCACATCGCCGTCTTCCTCGGCCACTTCGTCGCCCGGGACGGTGTCGAGGTGGCCGGCCACGATCACCCGCGTCTTGTGATGACCGGCCGTGCGGGCGACCACGTTGTCGCCAATGCGCTCGACGTCGAGATACGCAGACTTTTGAAGCTTTGACTCCACGAACTCAGCGATCCTGGACTCGTGTCGGCTGACGGAGGGGATCAGCACCAGGTCAAGGGTTTCGTCGAGACGGCTCACGAGATTCCGTGGTCGCGCAGGATGTCGTTCAGCGCCGCCTTGTCGTGACGCTCGCCCTCGCTCAGACGCTTGATGATGAGCACACATGGCAAGAAGTATTCGCCACCGGCATACTCGCGGCGGCGGCTGGCCGAGACGGCGACGCAGTAGTCGGGCACGCGGCCCCGCGATACCTCTTCACCGGTCTCGGCGTCGATGACAGGAATCGACGCGGTGAGGATCGCTCCCGGTCCGACGACCGCACCGCGCCCAACGCGGGCACCCTCGACGATCATGCAGCGGCTCCCGATGAAGGCGTCGTCTTCGATCACGACCGGGGCCGCATTCGGCGGCTCCAACACCCCGCCGATACCCGCGCCGCCCGCGAGGTGGACATTCGCGCCGATCTGGGCACAGCTGCCGACCGTCGCCCACGTGTCGACCATGGAACCGGAGCCGACCCACGCACCGATGTTGACGAAGCTCGGCATCAAGATCACGCCGGGGCTGAGGTAGCTCCCGCGCCGCGCGACCGCGCCGGGCACGACACGCACGCCCCTTCGCTCGTAGTCCCCTTTCAGCTCGAGCTTGTCGAGGTACTGGAAGGGTCCCGCTTCGGACGGTTCGAGTCCGCGCAACCGAAAGAGGAGCAGGATCGCCTGCTTCAGCCACTGGTGGACGATGACGTCACCGTGGTCGTCGATCTCGGCGACGCGCAGCTGACCGTCGTCGAGCTTCGTGATGACGAGTTCTACGTCGCGACGAGCCTCTCTGTTCTCGGGGGTCATCTCGGGCAGCTGGTCGAACCAGTGGCCGATGCGCGTCTCTAGATCACTCACCGATTCATCGTACTTTGAGCGTCAGGAGGCCTTGAGGCGTTGGGCGGCAAGCTCAAGACGCTCGTTAGGTTGCACGACGGCGATCCGCACGAACTCGTCCGACGCGTCGCCGTAGAACTCACCGGGGCTCGTCACGAGTCCCGAGCGTTCGGCGAGCTGCGTCGCGAGCGTCCATCCGTCGAGCCCTGGCTTCGAGCACCACAGATAGAACGCCCCCTCGGGCATCGGGGCCGCGATCTCGAGGGCGCGTAACGCGTCGCTCAAGAGCTCGAGTCGCGCGAAGTATCGAGCGCGCTGGACCTGCACGTGCTCGTCGTCGCCGTAGGCGATCGCCGTCGCCGTCTGGACCGGTCCGGGCACCATGAGTCCCGCGTGCTGGCGAACGAGGCGCAGGTAGGCGACGATCTCTTCGTCACCGGCGAAGAAACCGGCGCGAAAGCCCGCCAGGTTCGAGCGCTTGGAGATGGAGTGCACGGCGAGCACGCCGTTCGCACCGTGCTCGAGGATCGACCGCGGTGGCGTTGCCCACGTGAACTCGGCGTAGCACTCGTCACTCGCGATGAGGACGTCGTGTGCTCTCCCCCACGCGGCGATCGCGTCGAGATCATCGAGCGCGCCGGTCGGGTTGCTCGGCGAGTTCACCCAGAGCACGAGGGCCCGCGCGATGTCGTTTGGATCGATGAGCGCGAGATCGAGCTGCCCCTGCACCGTGGGAACGGCCACTGGGCGAAGGTTGGCGAGCGTGGCGCCCATCGCGTAGGTCGGATAGCTCGTGGCCGGATAGAGGACCGTGTCACGCTGGGGACTGCGCAGGTGGAGATACCCCGCGAGCGACGCGACGAACTCCTTCGTGCCGACGCACGCCGCGACGTCGCTCGCCGCAAGCTCCAGGCCGAAACGTCGGTTCATCCAGGCGGCTGCGGCGCCGCGATATTCGACCGTACCGACCGACGGCGGATACCCGCGCGCACCGGCCCCGCGCGCCAGCTCTTCGAGCACGAAGACCGGCGGCGGGTCGATGGGGGTGCCGATGGAGCAGTCGATGGCGCCGCCCTCGAACGAACCAGCGATCTTCTTCAGTCCGTCGAGGCGCTCATACGGGTACGCCGGAGGAGAGAAGCTCACGCCGGCACCCGCCACTGGCTAAAGCGGGCTGCGCCCACTGCGTCGAGCGCGACGTGGATCAACACGCCCTCGTCGCTCACCGACGTATCGAGCACGTCGCCTTCGCGATGGGCTGCTGCGAGCAGGTCCCCGCGATCGAGCGGGATCTGCAAGGCGACCACTCGGTCGCGAGAGCGGAGCCGCTCGCCGATCGCGTTGATGAGCTCGTCCAAGTTCTCTCCGGTCTTGGCCGAGACCCAGACGCTCCCCTCGTAGAGCTTCGCGAGATCCCTCGCGCGAGAGCCCGGCAGGTCGGCCTTGTTGAAGACCAGCAGCTCAGGTACGTGCGCCGCATCGATCTCGGTCAGCACGTCGCGCACGGCAGCGATCTGCTCTTCGGCGCGGTCGCTCGCGCCGTCGACGACGTGCACCAAGAGGTCGGCCAGCTGCACCGATTTGAGCGTGCTCATGAACGCCTCGACCAGACCGTGGGGCAGATTTGAGATGAAGCCGACGGTGTCGGTAAAGAGCACCGTCTCACCACCCGGAAGCTGTCGCTGGCGCGTGCGCGGATCGAGCGTGACGAACAGGCGGTCTTCCACCTCGACGCCGGCGTTGGTGAGGGCGTTGAGCAGCGACGATTTGCCGGCGTTCGTGTACCCAACGAGGGTCACCTCGCGGTGACGCCCGCGATCGCGGCCCTGTCGTTGCACTTGACGGGTCCGATCGATCTCTTTGAGCTCCTCGCGGATGTGGTGGATGCGCTGGACGAGGCGCCGCCGGTCGACTTCGAGCTGGGTCTCGCCCGGTCCTCGGGTGCCGATGCCGCCGGCCTGCTGGGAAAGGGAACCACCCGCTCGGCGAAGGCGCGGCAGCCGGTACTCCAGGAGCGCCAGTTCGACCTGGGCCTTGCCTTCGGGAGTGCGGGCGTTCTGGGCGAAGATGTCGAGAATGACGGCGGTTCGATCGATCGCCGTGCGGCCGAGCAGTTTTTCGAGGTTTCGTTGCTGGGCGGGCGTCAGGTCGTCCTCGAAGACCACCGTGTCGGCGTCGACGGCGAGGCAGATGTCCGCGAGCTCGCGGACCTTCCCCGAACCGATGAACGTGGCGGGGTCGGGCTTCTCGCGGCGCTGGACGATGCGCGCGACGACGTCCGCACCCGCGGTGTCAACGAGGAGTGCCAGCTCGTCGAGCTGATGGTCGAGGTCCTCTTCGTTGACGCCCGGTAACAGGACGCCGACGAGCACGATCCTCTCGCGAAACGACCGATCGATAAGGGAATCGGGGATGTACGTCAAACCGCGAGCCACTCCACGTCCGCGATGAACTGCAGGGGCCCTGTCAGGGTCGCCTGGTCACCATCGAACTGCACTTCGAGGGTTCCGCCGGGATTCTCGACGGTGACGTGATTCGTCGCCAGCCCGTCTCGACGGAGGATGGCCGCGACCGCGCACGAACCGGTCCCGCACGCCTGTGTCCAGCCGACTCCGCGCTCAATCACTCGAAGGCGAGCATGCCCGTCGCCGAGCACCGTGACGAACTCCACGTTCGCCCCTCCGAGCTGTGCTGCGAGCTTGTCGGCGAGCTCTTCGCGAGCGAGGTCGCTCATCGAGGGGTCATCGCGGACGACGACGTGCGGGTTGCCCACGAACGCGACACCCCATGCGCCGTCGAGGTCGTCGCCCAAGGTGACCTCGCCCATTTCGACGCTTCCACGTCCGGCGGTCTCGCTCGTCATCTCGAGCTCGACCGTCTTTGCGCCCGCCATCGTGTCGATGACCAGCTCGCTCCACGTCGCGCCGGTCGCGCGACGCACCGCACCGGCGAGACAGCGCGCGCCGTTACCCGACATCTCAGCGATCGAGCCATCGGCGTTAAAGAGGGTCATCGCTACGGGATCGCTCAGCGACGCGACGAGAAGGCCGTCCGCGCCGACGCCAGAGGTGCGATCGCACACGGCCGTCACCCGTTCGGGCGTCCAAAACGCTCCGCCGTCATCGTTCACGTCGACGAGAAAGTCGTTTCCCGCCCCGTGCCATTTCTGCAGTGATCGCAACGTCACTGCTTCAGTCTCGCACGAAGCTGTCAACGTCATTCAGCACCTCGTTCACCCGTGCACGAGCGGCCTCAGGGTCGCTGAACCATTCGACACGCGGGTCGCGACGGAACCAGGATCGTTGGCGTCGTGCGAGGCGCCGACTCTGGGTGATCGCCGACTCCACGCTCGACGCCAAGGGCGTACCGTCTTCGAGGTGCGCGAGCAGCTGGCGGTAGCCAACGGCCTGGCGCGCCGTGCGCCCGAGCGCACCGCGCCGCTCTCGTAGTCGCGCGACCTCATCGAGCAGTCCCGCCTCCATCCACGCGTGGAACCGTTGCTCGATGCGCTCGTCGAGCACCTCAGGTTCGATGTCGAGTCCGACCTGTGCGACGCGAACAGGACCGTAGGTCATCAGTCCCTCGCCGTACGAGGAGAACGGTCGTCCGCTGCCAAGGGTCACCTCGAGAGCTCTCACGACGCGACGTGCGTTCGTCGGTTCGAGACGACTCGCCGCCAGCGGGTCAAGTTCGCGCAGCTCGCGGTAGAGGCCGTCGAGGTCGATCTCGGCTCGCGCCTCGAGGGTCGCGCGAACGTGCGGGTAGCGCGCCGGTATGTCGAGGTCATCGAGCACCGCGCGGCCGTAGAGTCCGGTGCCGCCGACGTAGAGCGCGCAGCGCCCGTGAGCGCTGATCTGCGCCGTGGCGTCACGCGCAGCGCGTTGGAACTGAGCGACCGTGAACTCCTCACCCGGCTCGACGAGGTCGATCAGGTGGTAGCGGACTTCGGCCTGCTCGGCACGAGTCGGCTTCGCCGTTGCGAGGTCCATGCCGCGATAGACGCACATCGCATCGACGCTCACGATCTCGACGTCGCCACGGCTCAACGCAAGCTCGTGGGCGAGTCGTGACTTGCCCGAGGCTGTCGGCCCGACCAGGGCGACGGCGCGAGGGTGCCCGTCGCTCACGCGAGCAGCGGAACGCGGATCTTGTGGCGAGGGGCGCGCAGTACCGCGTTCATCTCGCCGAGCAAGTGGTATGGGGCGCCGTAGGTCACGTCCACGTTCACCAGTGATCCTGCGCACAACGGGTTCTCGACGACGGGAAAGTGGATGAGCTTGCCCTGGCGCGTACGACCGGACAGCATCTGGTCGTTACGCCGTGATGGTCCTTCGACGAGCACCTCTTCGCGCCTTCCCACGCGAGCCTGGTGTCGTCGCAGCGCCGAGCGGTCGGTCACTTCCTTCAGGCGCTCGAAGCGGGATTTGATGATTTCGGCGCTCACGAACGAGTCGGCCATGTCGGCCGCACGAGTGCCCTCGCGCGGCGAGAAGATGAAGGTGTAGGCCAGGTCGAACTCGCAGGCCGCCACGACGGCGAGCGTCTCGTCAAACTCCTCGTCGGTCTCCCCCGGAAAGCCGACGATGAGGTCCGTCGTGACGGCGAGGTCGCTGATCGCTTCGCGCGCTGCAGCGAGTCGCTCCCTGTAGCGCTCAACCGTGTAGCCGCGTCGCATCGCCGAGAGCACCCGGTTCGAGCCCGACTGGAGCGGCAGGTGCAGCTGATTGCAGACCGTTGGCGTCTCCGCCATGGCAAGGATCGTCTCAGGTCGTAGGTCCTTCGGGTGCGGGCTCGTAAAGCGGATCCGCTCGATGCCCTCGACCTCGCCGAGTGCGCGCAGGAGCTCCGCGAAGAGCGGCCGACGACCGGTGATGTCGCGGCCGTAGGAGTTGACGTTCTGTCCGAGGACGGTGATCTCCGTGACGCCCGACTTCGCGAGCATCGTCGCCTCGTCGATCAGATCTTCCAATGGCCGGCTGATCTCTCCGCCGCGAACACTCGGCACGATGCAGTAGGCGCACGTGTTGTCACAACCCGTTTGGATGGTCATCCACGCGGCAAAGGGCAGTTCGCGCACGGCGTAGAGCGCGGGCGCCATGTCGCGACTGGACGCGGGGTCAGGGGCGTCAAGGACCTCGACGAGCGGGCCCTCGCTCACCGAACGCCGCAGCAGCGAGGGCGCGGCAGCAAGGTTGTGGGTGCCAAAGACAACGTCGACCCAGTGCGCGCGCTCGAGGATAGTGCCGCGGTCCTTTTGTGCCATGCAGCCCCCGACCGCGATCCGGAGATCAGGCCGCTCCTCCTTCAGCGCCTTCAGCTGGCCGAGTGCGCTGTAGAGCTTGAGGTCGGCGTTCTCGCGAATCGTGCACGTGTTGAGGACGATCACGTCGGCCTCGATGTCACTCGAGGCGGGCACGAGGCCGTCGGCGACGAGCAGACCTGCCAGGCGCTCGGAGTCGTGCTCGTTCATCTGGCAGCCGAAGGTGCGAATAGTGAACGAACGGGGCGTTGACACCCCTTTAGCCTAACGGCAGGGCCGTTTTTCCTCGAAGCCGGTCTAGGGTACAAACTCGCTCTCGTCGATCCTCGCGTGATAGGTAACGACAGCGCCCGCGACCACCACGCACGCGAGCCCCACGTAGTCCCAGGCCCGCACCCGCTGGTGCAGTATCAGCCAGCCGACGAAGAAGGCCACGGCGGGATCGAGCGCCATCAAGACGCCCGCAACCTGGGGAGCGATTCGCCGGAGCCCCATCAGGTCGGCACCGAAGCCGATGACGATCGCCATCACGGCGACGAGGAGAAGGCGCCCGAAGGTACCCGGGTGGTCGACAAGCCTTGCGCTTGAGCCCAATGAGAGCGGGAGCGTCACGATGGCGGCGACGGTCATGGACACCGCGAGTCCCTCAAAGCCCTTCGTCGTACCGCCGACCCGTCGCGAACAGTAGATGTACGACGCCCACCCGATCCCTGAGCCGACTGCGAGCAGCACGCCGTCAACGGTGAGACCGTTGCCGGGACGCGTCAGGGCGACGACGCCAAGTCCCGCCAGCACGACGAGCGGTAGTCGGCGAAGCGCGCCCTTGCCGAAGGCCGCGATGCAGAACGGGCCGAGGTACTCGATGGCCACGGCACCACCGAGCGGGATCCGCTCGATCGCGCCGTAGAAGCACTGGTTCATGAACGCGGTCGTCACACCGAGCGCGAGCGCGCCGAGCCACTGTCGTCGCGTCCAGCCACGCAGATTCGGTCGCGCGAAAGCGAGCAGCACGAGCGCGCCGAGCAAGAAGCGCCACGCGCTCGTAGCTGACGGACCGAGCACGGGAAAGACTCGCAGGACAATGGCCGCCGACCACTGGGTGAGGCCGACGCCCACCATCATGAAGCCCGCGCCGCTCAGTGTGCGGCGTGCTCGTCGATCGTCTGACGTCAACGAGTGACCAGGCCCGTGCGATCCGCGTCGAGGAGATAGACCTCACCGGGGATTGAACGGGCGTGCAGGAACTCCTTTGCCGCGAGCGCGACGTCGTCGGCGGTCTCGTTCGTGACGAGCCCGAGCATCGACGGCCCCGCTCCGGACCAGCACGACGCTGCCGCACCGCTCTCGCGAAGACGCACGAGTAGCTCGTCGGCGAACGACAGCAGCTCGGCGCGGTAGGGCTGATGAAGCGCATCGTCCATCGACCAGTCGACGAAGTCGTCGTGATGCGCAAGACCCGCAATGAGCAGGCCCATCGCGTTCAAGTTGGCGACGACGTCGCGAAACGACGCCGACATTGGCAGCGCGCGACGAGCGTCGGCCGTCGACAGCTCTTCATCGGGCACGACGACGACAAAGCGCCACACGTCATCGAGATCGAGGCGGCGCGCCACGACGCCGTGCTCGTCGCTGCGGCTCGCTACGACCAGTCCGCCCAGCATCGACGCGGCCGCGTTTTCTGCGTGCCCGTCGACGTTCGCTGCCACGCTGAGCGGATCACTCGCTCCTGTCGCCGCGGCCGTCGCGACCGTGAGTGCGGCCGACGAGCCGAGGCCGCGCGACAGGGGAATCGACGAGTTGACGCGCAGCGCGAAGCGGTCGTGTCCGAGCACGCTGCGCGCGACTCGTGCCGCGAGATGATGCTCATCATCGAAGCGCCCCGCGCCGCAGCCCTCGGTCTCGATGCTGAACCGGTCCGCCGGCTCGACCGAGACCTCGACATAGAGCCCGAGGGCGACCGCGAGGGTGTCAAAACCTGGTCCGAGGTTGGCCGAACTGGCCGGCGCACGCGCACTCATGGATTCAGCGTAGGCGCTCAAGTAACGACGGCGGAGTGAGCGGACCGTACGCGCGCAGTGCGTACGTGCGATGCAACGCGCCAGACAGCTCGAGTGTTCCCACGACCTCACCGCGATGAATGGCGCCAGTAAGTCGGTGCATGTAGATGCGCGTGGCGATGTGTTGGCCCGGCCACCACCACAGCTCGTGCGAGCGCGTCAACCCGAATCCGACGCGCCCGTTCGGGTACGCGAGCTCGCCGACCGCGCGATCGGCACGAAACGTGAAGTGCTCGCGTCCAAGGATCGCCGAGTTCGCGAGCGCGAGCGCGGCGCCCCCCGCAGGTGTGAGCAGGTTGCCACCCTGCTGACCGAGGACGACCACGTAGGCGACACGCGTCGCTGTCCCCTCGCGAAAGGTCATCGCCATCGCGTCGCATCCCCCGGCGGCGACCGTTCGGCCCGACTTCACTCCGATGACGTTGTCGATGCCAACGTCGGGGGTGAAGGAAGTCTCAGTGCCGACGTCGGGCAACGTCACACTCGGTTGAATGACGATCGAGCGAACGAGCGCCGACTTCATGAGCAGCGCTGCGAGTCGCACCTGGTCGAGCGCCGTTGAGACCGACTGAGGTGAGAAGCCCGTGACGTCGGCGTACGAGGTACCGATGAGGCCAAGGGTCGCTGCCTCGTCGTTCATCAACTCGATGAAGGCGCTGTTTGAACCGGCGACCATGTTCGCGAGCATCACGGCGTAGTTGCCGGCCGAATGCACCAGAACGCCGTTCAACAGATCGATCTCACAGAGCTGTTCGCCGACGTACACGGGCACGCTCGACTCGTCGATCTGGGACATCGCCTCGTAGGTCTCGACGTCGTCACTCGTCACGACGTGACACGGTCCGGTCTCGCCGATCGAAAGCGGCATGTCCTCGAGAGCGACGTAGACCGTCATCATCTTGGTGAGACTCGCTATCGGCACGACGGCGTCGTCGTGGCCCTCCAGGGCGCCGAAGGACGGAATGTCGATCGCTGCTGACCCGATGCTCGGCCAGGCGAGCGTGGCGTTGGTCGCGAATGTGGGCAGCCCATGAAACGAGAGGCGCACGGCCGCTGGCGGATGCTTCCACGGCTCTTGCATCGCGACGATGCCACTTCCCGCCACGGCGACGCCGAGAACGATGCCGATCGCGCGTGCGAAGAGACCACGCAGGGCGGGACGACGTGATCGAGCAGATCGTGACACGCGACTACAACGACGTCTGCTGCTCGTACTCCTCGCGCGTGACGAGCACCTTGCGAGACTTCGAGCCGTCGCCAGGCGCGACGACGTGCTCTTCTTCGAGCTGATCCATGATGCGCCCGGCCCGAGCAAAGCCGACGCGCAACTTCCGCTGGAGCATGGACGTCGAGCCGGTCTGGGTGCTGATCACGAGATCGCGCGCCTTGCGCAGGATCTCATCATCGTCATCGCTATTGCCGCCGTTGGAGGACGACTGGCCGCGCGACGCCACTTCGTCGAGGGCGACCACCGACTCCTGGCGTCCGCCCTGGGCTCGCCAGAATTCGACCACTCGACGGACCTCCTCTTCGGAGACCCAGGGCGACTGGAGGCGCCGTGCGATGTTGCTCGATGCGGTGACGATCAGCATGTCGCCCTTGCCGATGAGCCGCTCGGCTCCCGCCTGGTCCAAGATGACGCGACTGTCGGCGAGCGAGGACACGGCAAACGCCATGCGGCTCGGAATGTTGGCTTTGATGACGCCGGTGATCACGTCTACGCTCGGACGCTGGGTGGCGAGCACGAGGTGGATGCCGACGGCGCGGGCCATCTGTGCGATGCGCACCACGGACTCTTCCACGTCGCGGGCGGCGACCATCATCAAGTCGTTCAGCTCGTCGACGACGATCACGATGTAGGGCAGGTCCTCGGGACCAGGGTCTGGCTCCAGATCGCTCGGAAGTCCCGTCGAGCGCTCGAACGCTTCAGCGACCAGTTGCCGTGTCGAAGGTTCCCTCCCAAGTTCGCCCCGCGCCATCATCTGCTGGTAGCCCGTGATGTCCCTCGCGCCGCACTCGGCGAGTATGTCGTAGCGCCGCTCCATCTCCTTGACGGCCCAGTGGAGTGCGCCGGCCGCCTTCTTCGGATCGACGACGACCGGTGAGAGGAGGTGCGGGAGGTCGTTGTAGTGGCTCATCTCGACGCGCTTTGGGTCGACCAGCAAGAGGCGCAGCTGCTCGGGGGTCGCCCGCATGACGAGCGACGTGATGAGCGAGTTCATCGCCGAGCTCTTGCCGGCGCCCGTGGCGCCGGAGATCAGCACGTGGGGCATCTCGCCCAAGTTCACGATGACGGAGCGTCCTGCGATGTCACGACCGATCGGCACGTCGAGTGGATGGGTCGCCGCAAGCGACTCGACGGAGTTGAGAAGGTCGCCGAGGGCGACGAGCGAGCGCTGTCGATTCGGCACCTCGACACCGATGGCCGACCGACCCGGGATCGGCGCGAGGATTCTGACGTCGGGTGAGGCCATGGCGTACGCGATGTCCTTGTTGAGCGACGTCACGCGCGACACCTTGACGCCCGGCCCGAGCTCGAGCTCGAATCGAGTCACCGTCGGCCCGACAGTGAAGCCGACGAGCGTAGTCTCGACGCCGTGGGCGGCGAGCGCGTCGACGAGCTCCTCCCCCGCCGCTTCGGTCAGGGAGCGGTCGAGCTTCTGGTCACGGGTTCGCTGCAGCAGCGAGAGCGGCGGCAGCTCCCACTCGCTCGCGGCGCTGACGTAGGTCGCACGAGCGGCGCGCGACGTGGCAGGCACCTCTTCCTCGTCGGCGAACTCGTCGTAGGCGAACTCGTCGCTCGAGTCGGCCTCTTCTTCGTACTCCTCTTCGTACTCGTCGTCGACCCCGTCGAGCTCCTCCTCGTACTCGGGTTCCGGCTCGACGACGTGAAGGCGGCGGCGCGGCGCGGGCTCCGCGTCGATCTCCTTCACGTCCTCGTCATCGTCACGCTGCGGGCGAACCATCCACCACCGAGAGAGCGTGCGTCCGATCGCTCGCACGACCGACCAGAAGCCGAACAGCAGGCTGCGCAGTCCGACGCCGGTCGCGATGATCACGGCCACCACGAAGAGCGCCAGCAGAACGATGACCGCACCAGCGACGCCGATATAGGTCGCGAGCTCGCCCCCGGTCACGACGCCCAGCCATCCGCCGGTGTGACCGAGAACACTCGTCGTCGCGTGCACGCCGGGTCGACTGCCCGCCACGTCAGCGAGTCCGCTCACGGCGACGATGCCGAGGAGGACGCCCCACCCGGCGCGTGCGCGTTCGAGCTCGACCTTGCCCCACACGAGCGCCACGCCGAGCCCGAGGAGAATGATCGCCAGCGCGTAGCGTCCGATGCCGAGGACGTCAGAGAGCCCCCGAGAGATGTCGCGTCCCACCGGACCGAGCGCGTGCACGTCAGCCAGCGCGACGAAGAGGCCCACGACGAAGAGCCCCACGATCAGCAGGTCGCGCTGGTGACGCTGCCAAAGATTGGGCTCTTCGGAGGCGCTCTTCGCTCGTGAACGAGGCGCTGCCTTCTTTACCGGCTTCTTTTGGTGTTTCGCTTGTACCACAACCATCTAACTTACTAACGACCTGTTCCAATCTTGAACCAATCACTCGTCGATCAAGAGGGTGCGATCACTGTAAACGCCAATATTTCAGCGACTTAGGATGACCCAATGTTCGGTCGACGAAGCGATTCGACGTCGAAAAGCACGCGAGGCACTCGACGTGTGCTCACCGTGCCGTTGCGGGCGCAGTCAACCCTCGGGATTCGTCTTTCGTTTCGAGCGGCGTTCTGCCTGAGCGTTCCGCTCATCCTCGGGGTCATCATCGACCAGCGCCTCTACTCGATCCTCTTCGCCATTGGTTCACTGTGGGCCATTAGCCAGGACGGCGTCGACGACTGGCACGTGCGCGGACCTCGACTGCTCTGGGTTGCCGTCGCGAGCGGCGGCGGCGCCCTGTTGGGCGCGACCTTCGCGAGCCGCCACAATCCCAGCTGGGCACTCATCGTGCTCTACGCCGGCGTCGCCGTGGTCGCCGGGTACGTGGAAGCCTCCAACCGAACAACCGCCGGCATGTTTCTGCTCGTCGGTACCATCCTCGGCGCCGGGGTCGCGCTCACGAACATGACGTGGCAGACCGCGCTCGCGCTCTTCCTCGGCGCGCTGTGGGTGTACCTCGTCGCACTGCTCATGAACTGGCGGCTGCGGTGGCGCAATCAGTGCCTCGCGCTCGCCCAGGCGTTCGACCTGCTCGCTGGCGTCGTAGACGCTATCGGCGCGCCTCAGTTCTTCACCGTGCGCGATCGTGCCGTCTCCGCGCTCGATCGCGCACAGGACATCGTTGGGCTCTACCGGCGACGGGCGAAGAACCCCGAAGAGGTGGCGCTGCGCCAGTGCCTCGTCGTCGCGCTGCGAGTGGGCGAAGTCATCTCCTACCTCGAGGGCAAAGGTCTTCCTGTCGACCCCGCGATGGCCCGCGAGCTACGTGAGATCGCGCGCATCCTCACTCGGTCGAACGCAAGAGCCGCCGTCGAGGCGCTCGAAGGGTTTGCGCACCGATTTGCGAACCCGAGCGGACTCGAACCCGCCGTGCTGACGGCACTGTCGCCGCCATCGGTCGACCAGCTTGAAGCGATCCGGATTCGCCCCTTCTCGCGCAGCCCGGCGCGACTTCCCATGGCGGTGAGAGACCGGCTTCGTTTCGCCGTCATTCTCGGCGTCGCCATCGCCGCGGGGACCGCCATCGCGGTGACCCTGAACGACCCCCATGGCTTTTGGCTGCCCCTGAGCATCGTGTTCATTTTGCGGCCCGACGTCGGGCCCGTGATCACGCGCGCACTCGCTCGCACCGTCGGCACCGCCGTGGGCGTCGGCATCGCGGGGATCGTCATCGTGACCGGCGGAGCGATTGTCGCCCTCATCCTGCTGTCGTGCGTCATGGCGGCGCTCCAGCCGTGGGCGGCACGGCGCTCGCACGCGCTCGGCGTGATGGCCTTCACTCCCGTTGTCTTCGCGTTCTTGGGGCTGGTCGGTTCCGATAAGGGCCTCTTTGCGGCTCGCATCATCGATACCGCGCTCGCAGCCGCGATCGTGCTCATACTTGATCTCTTCGCGTGGACGACCGCGCCGTCGATGCGGCCGGCCCAGCGGCTCGCACAAGCTCGTGCAGCGGCGGCCCGCTACCAACGCGACGCGACGCTCGACAACCCGGTCCTGCGCAATCGCCTGCGGAGAACGGCCTTGCGAGCCGTCGTGAGCGCACGTTCGTCGCTCAGAGAGAGCCGAGGCGAACCGCGACTCCTTCGACGACACGATCCAACGACGGCGGCGGAGCTTGACGACATCGAGCGTTCCATCGACGCGCACACGGTGTCCTTGCTCGACCAGCACTCCTGACGACGACGCGACCGACTTATAGGATTCCGTCAATGACCACCACACCCGATCCCACGTCCGTCCAACTCGCCGACCGCCTTGGGGCGCAGGCTCACGTCTGTGCCGTCGTGTCCACCACGCGGCTCAGCACCTCGATCATTGCCGTCGTGCTGGGCGGGAGTGCGGAGGCGCTGGGTGGCGTGCCGGGCAACGACGTGATGATCCGTCTCGCCGACGCCAACGGACGACTGGTCAGCCGTCGCTACAGCGTGCGCTCGGTCGACCAGTCGACCGACACCCTGACGCTCTGGGTGACGATCGAACACGAAGGACCGGGCAGCACCTGGGCACGAGAGGCGAAGGCGCGTGACGAGATCGACGTCATCGGACCCCGCGGGAAGATTCCGCTCGATCTCGACGCCGACTGGCACCTGTTTGTCGGCGACGCGAGCGCGCTCGCCGCGTCCTATCGCATGGCCGAGAGCATCGAGGTGCCGGGACGGGCCATCTTCATCATCGAGATCGACGCACCCGACGACGCGCTGAGCAACACGTTCGACGAGGGACTCGGCGTGACGGGCATCTTTGTCGACCGAAAGGGACGGGCCCTCAACGATCCGGCGGGACTGTTCAGTGGGTTCGCCGCCTTCGAGCTTCCCGCGGGCGCCGGTCACGCCTATCTCTTTGGCGAGTTCCATGTGATACGTGCGCTGCAGTCCGCCCTCCTCGACCGCGGACTTCGCCCCGAGCAGATCAGTCACAAGCCCTACTGGCGCTACGGCACGAGCAACCAGGACCACGGCGAGCCCGACAAGTCGTAGCTACACGACGACGACGGCCGCCAAGATCACCGGCTGGCGCCGGTAGCGCTGGCCGAGGAGTCGCCCCGCCGCACGCTGGGCGACCTTGGAGAGCGACTCGGAGTCCAGGTCCCCTCCCGCGATCGCCTCTTGGACGGCCTTGCGCACGGCACCGGTGAGATTCGCGAGAAGGTCGGCGTCGCTCGCGCCCTTGAACCAGCCGCGTGCCGTCACCGTCACGGCCTGGGCGATCGTGGCACTCACGCGATCGACACCGGCGGAGATGAGGATGACGCCGTACTCGGCGAGCATCCGACGTTCCTCGAGCGGCGTCTCGTCGAGGTCGCCGGCGCTGCCTTCGATGTAGTGGAACCCCGCGGGGACCTTGCCCGCGCGACGTATGCCCTTCTCGGACACTTCGATCTGGTCGCCGTCTTCGCAGATGAGCACGTGGCGCGAGCTGAGCCCCATCGACACGGCGAGCTCGGCGTGGTGGACCATGTGGCGATACTCACCGTGCACCGGCACGAAGTTCTTCGGGCGAACGAGCTGCTGGAAGGTGCGCAGCTCGCCCTGGCGGCCGTGGCCTGAGGCGTGGACCGCCTCTTGCTCTGACGTGATGACTTCGGTCGCCTCCCGGTGCAGGTCGTCGATCACCCGTCCGACCGACCACTCGTTGCCGGGAATCGGGTGCGAGCTCAGCACGATCGTGTCGTCGGGGCCGACCTTGAAGTTGCGCGCGTCGCCGCGCGAGAGCTTGGACAGCACGGCGAGCGGCTCCCCCTGACTCCCGGTGCAGATCACACACACCTGGCCCGGAGGAAACCGGCTGATGTTCTCGACGTCGATGATGTCGGCGGGATCGACCCGCAAGAGGTGGAGCCGTCGCGCGAGCTTGACGTTCGCTTCCATCGAGCGGCCCATGAAGGCGATCTTTCGTCCCGTCTCGTGGGCGACGTTGGCGATCTGTTGAATGCGGTGGATGTGGCTCGCAAAGCACGCGACCACCATGCGGCGCTGGGGTCGTTCGAGAAAGAGCCGGCGCAGCACGACCCCCACGCTCGCCTCGGACGACGTGAAGCCCGGCTCTTCGGCGTTCGTCGAGTCGGCGAGCAAGAGCGCGACGCCTTCGTCGCCGAGCGCCGCGAGCCGGTTGACGTCGGTGCGTCGTCCGTCGATGGGGGTGAGGTCGAGCTTGAAGTCGCCCGAGTGCACGATGACACCGACCTTTGTGTGAAAGGCCAGCGCGTGCGCGCTCGGCACCGAGTGGGTGACCGGGATGAACTCCACCTCGAAAGGCCCAATGCGCCGTCGCTCGCCGTCGGTGACCTCGATGAACGTCAGATCGTGGGCGACCTTCGCTTCGGCCAGGCGGTGACGGGCGAACCCGAGCGTAAGCGCCGCTCCGTAGATCGGGACGTTGACGTCGTTCACGAGATAGCGCAGCGCGCCGGTGTGGTCTTCGTGTCCGTGGGTGAGGACGATCGCGTCGACGCGGTCTTTGCGTTCGATGAGCCAGCGAAAGTCCGGCAAGATGAGATCGACGCCGTACATCGTGGGTTCGGGGAACATGAGGCCTGCGTCGACGACGACGAAGCGTCCGTCTTGTTCGAGCGCGAGGCAGTTTCGCCCGATCTCACCGAGGCCACCGAGGAAGGTGACCCGAACGGTGTCAGCCACGGGGAGATTTCAGCGACGAGACGATCTCGGCGGCGGCGAGGTCGAGCTCGATCTCACTCGGACCGTGGGGCGGGCGGCACTCGCCCACGTTGATGCCGAGCACTCGCAGGGCGGCCTTGGTCGGCATCGGGTTGGGGTACTCCTCCGTGCTCTCGAAGGCGAAGCTCGGGGCCGCGCGCTCGTAGAGCTCGCGCGCCACCTCCCACTCCCCGCGCGCCGCGGCGTGCACGATGCCCGCGACCTCGGGGCCCGCCCAGTGGGCTGCGACCGAGACCACGCCCGCGGCACCGATCGCCATGAACGAGAGCACCATCGAGTCGTCACCGCTGTAGAGCGTGAACGAGTCACCGAGCACCGACTTCGTGTGCGCGGCCGAGGCCACGTCGCCCGACGCATCTTTAAGGGCCGTGATGTTGGGGTGGGTGCGCACGAGGTCGACGGTCGTCGACGAGGCGATCTTGCGCCCGGTTCGTGCGGGGATGTCGTAGAGCATGACCTCAAGGGGCGTGGCGTCGGCGATCGCTCCGAGGTGGACGGCGATGCCGGTCTGGTTGGGGCGCGCGTAGGCGGGCGTCGTGGCGAGGATGCCGGCGACGCCCGTGCCCTTCACCCGCCGAGTGAGGTCGACCGACGCCTGGGTGTTCGCGAAGGTCGAGCCCGCGAGCACGGGCACGCTCACGGCTTCGGCGACGCACGCGAACAGGTTGAGCTTCTCTTCGTCGCTGAGCGACGAGCCCTCGCCGGTCGATCCCGCGACGACGAGGCCCTCGCTGCCCTCAGCGACGAGGAACTGTGCGAGCTTGCTCGCCACGTCGTAGTCGATCGAGCCGGATGCCGTAAAGGGTGTGACGATCGCGGTAAGGATGCGTCCGAAACGGGGGTCACTCATGGGACAAAGTTACCAGCAGGTCCGCGACACGCTGAACCTAGGAGAGGAACGATGAGATGCCCTCAACGAAGGACGGCGTCGAGTCGATGTGCTCGACCGCGAGGGCGACGCCGTGCACGAAGCTGTGGCGATCAAAGGAGTCGTGGCGAATGGTGAGTCCCTCCCCCGGTCCCCCGAAGAGCACCTCTTGGTGGGCCACGAGGCCCGGCAGGCGAACCGAGTGAATCTTCACGCCGTCGACCGCGTCAGCGCCCCGGGCCCCCTCGACGGTGTGGCGCGTCGTCGGATCTACGAGCGGCGCCTCGCCGGCCGCGCGCCGCGCCTCGGCGATCGCCTTCGCCGTCGTGAGGGACGTGCCAGACGGCGCGTCCACCTTCCTGTCGTGGTGCAGCTCGATGATCTCGACACGCTCGAAGTAGGGCGCCGCCAAGGCGGCGAATCGCTCGGACAAGACAGCGCCGATCGAAAAGTTCGTCGCGACGACGACACCCACGTGCTGTGAGGCGTCGCGGAGCGCTCGACGTTGGTCGTCGGTGAGCCCGGTCGTGCCGACGACGAGCGCCACGTTATGGACGGCGCACCACGCGGCGGACGTCACGACACTGTCGGGTGAAGAGAAGTCGATGACGACGTCAACGGCCACGTCGCCAAGCTCCTTCAGCGACGTCACGTACCGCGCGCCGAAGAGCTCGCGCGGCTCGCGCACGTCCACGAGCGCCGTGACGACATATCCCTGCGCACTGAGACCGCCGCCCAGCGCCTGGCCCATGCGGCCCGCGCCGCCAACGATGGCCAGTGACTTCACGTGAGCACCTTACTGTTCTGCCGCCGACGTGATCGGATGAGAAGACCCGCGCTCACCGCGATGAGCAGCGCGATCGACGCGGCAGACGCGAGGGCGCTCACCTCGATGTAGGGGGCGTGGTAGTGGAAGTGGATCGTCCACGTTCCCTTTGGCACGTTCACCCGTTCGATGAGGCCGGCCCGCATGACGCGCAGCTGGACGACCTTTCCGGTCGTGCTCACGGCGGTCGCGCGCCACCCCGGCAGGTAGGCCATGCTGCGATCGAGCGCGCTCGCTCTGGTTGCCGTCACACTCACCCACGCGTCGCCCCAGGTCGCTGTTCGGATGTGGGTGACCGTGCCCGACGACGGCGTCGTAAACCACGCACGCGGGACGAGCGTGGTCGCCTTGAAGACTGAGAACATGTCTTCGGTCGAGGTGAGGTGCCACTTGGACGTCGCGATCGCGAGCTCGAAGTCGCCGTTGAGCTCGTAGCTCCACTTTGACTTGTACGGCGTGACGACCGTGCTGCCGATCAAGACGCCCGAGGTGGACGTCACCTCGAACCCCGCGGCGTAGGAGGGCGCCGTGAAGTCGAAGACCGCCTTGTTCGGGGACGACTCGGTCGGCGAATGCCAGACGCCGATTGCGTGTCCGTCGCCGCTCAGGAACTTGAGGCGAAGTGGGGCCGTCGACAGCGCCGTCTTCTCGTTCCACGTGAGGACGATCTCGTGGGCTCTCAGCTGCTCGCCGAAGTAGCGCTTGACCGTCGGCTCGCGGATCTGTGTCACGCAGCTCGTCGGCACGACGGGCGCGATCGCGGTGTTGGTCATGAGGACCTCGGACGCGATGGCGATCGCCCCGAGACGAAGGTGGGTGAACTCGCCGTGGGCCAGATGACACGCGTTCAGCGTCGCTTGAGGATGAGTTCCGGTCGCGTTGTCGTAGATGTTGGCGAGGAGCGATCCGTACCCCTGCACACTCGCCATATGCGTGAAGACGTTCATGTTCGGCTCGCCGAGCGTGCGGAAGATCCCGGTGTGGTCTCCCGATGTGTCAACGAGCGCGAACCGTCCGTTGCTCGAGAGCAGGTGCTCTGCTGTTGCACGCGACGCCTCGCGCGGACCTGGGCCACCAATGAGACCGGTGGACGAGAAGATCATGAAGAGCGCGAGGTCGGCGACAAGAATCACCATGAGTACGTTGAAGAGCGTGCGCGCGTGACGGGCGAGCAGCACGATCGCGAGCACCGAAGCGAGCGCGACGCCGAGAAACAGAGTGTCGATGAGCTTGAGCCCGGACGCGAAGTGCGCGTAGGAGTTGTGGGTGATGCTGATGATCCGTATGACCTGCGGGCCCCAACCGAGGAGCGCGATCAGCAAGACCACGGCGAGCAACGCCGGCGCGAGAGCGATCCACTTCGCACGTCGTGCGAGTCCGGCGCGTTCGAGCTGCGCATCACGAACGTGCTGAAGCCACCACCCGAGGAACATCGCGAGAGGAAAATCGACGAGGATCACGTTGCGGCTCTGCAGGCGCGTTGAACCGTAGAGCGGAATGGCTCGAAAGAGGTGTCCGAGCGGCGTGAAGCTCCCCCACGTCGCAAACAGGCCTATGACGGCGATGACGACGTAGATCATCCAGTCGCGGTCGGCGCCGCGCCAGCCCCGACGCGTGCAGCGAGTGAGGAACGCGGTGCCCGCGATGAGCGCGAGGATGCCCGAATATCCAGTGACCTCGGCGAGGTTGTAGTTGGCAAAGAAGCCCGGCTGGCCGAAGGCACCGTTGCCGCCGAAGAGGTCGGGGGTGAAGAGCAACGTCGTCCAGCGCACCGCGAGCGATCCCGCGCCGTAGAAGGAGTATGTCTCTTGGGAGCGCTGCGAGTAGTTGATGAAGGCCCAGCCCGGCAGCAGCTGGACGAGTCCGAGTCCGACGCCCCAGGCGAACCCGACCGCCAGCGTGGCGAAGTAGGCGATTCGCAGTCGCCAGGTGTTGAGCCAATACGAGCTGCGCAGGAGCAGCACGCACGGCACGACGATGAGCGTGAGCAGCTCCATGGTCGCGATCGCTCGGGGCTCGCCCGAGAGGAACGTGAGGCCCCACAAGACAGCGACACCCATGACCCAGGGCACACCGACACGGGCCAGGTGGCCCCAGCTCGCGAGCGGGTCAACCTCCTTGAAGCGACGCGAGAGGGCCACCATGGTGAGGAGTGCCCAGGGGATGAACGAGTAGCCCTGGATGACCCCGAGGTGCACCATCTGGCCGATCATGGCGCCCGAGTACGCGTACGTGATCGAGGCGGCGAACGCGGGCCACGTGCGAAGTCCGTGCCAGCGACAGAGCGCAAAGACGCCGATGGCCGCCGTGAGGTACACGACGATCATGTTGATGAGCCACGCCACGATTGGCTGGACGAAGGCGAAGATCATCGTCAGCGGATAGAGCGCCCCCGCGTTCATGCCGCCGAGTAGCGGGGTACCAGCGTCCGTCAGCGGATCGAGCAGCGGGAGGTGTCCGGTCGCGAGCTGCCTTCCCGCGAGGACACGCAGCGGAAAGTTCTGAATCAGGTTGTCGGCGTCGATCGCCGGGTGCCCCGCCAGTGCGGGCACGATGAAGAGTACGAGAGGGATGCCGACCAACCACCCGAGCGCCCAGCGGTCGGGCCTCGCCATGGTCCGCCACCAGGGACGCTCCGGGTCAGCGCCGTCGAGGGTCATCCTCACCACGCTACGAAATCTGAAGCGACCGTGTCGCGCAAGTGGCTACACGACACGGCCCTTGGTCGCCTTAGCGGCGACGAGGTCTCGGACTGCGCCGTCCCCCGCCGTCGCCGTCGCTGAACGACGGGCCGCCGGGGCCGAGGTCACCGATCTCTCCGGCGAGCTCCGCCTCGAAGGAGGCCTCGAACGACGACGCACGCTCGGGGCGGCTTTCGCGCTCGGGACGGCTTTCGCGCTCCGGGCGGTGCTCGCGCTCGGGCCGACCTTCACGGTCGCTGCGGCTGCGTCGTGGCTCTTCGACCACGTCGAGGAAGTCGCCAACGAGCGAGAGTGAAACCTTGCCCTGCGGGTCGATGTCGTCGACCTTTACGTCCAGGGTCTGACCCAGTTCGAGGACGTCTTCCACCTGGCCGATGCGCTTGCCGCCATTGAGGGGCGCCAGCTTCGAGATGTGCAGGAGTCCGTCACGTCCCGGCAGGATGTTGATGAACGCACCGAACTTCGCGATGGACACGACGCGACCTTGGTAGGTCGCGCCCACGTCCGCCGAGGGCGGGTCGAGGATGAGCGAGATGCGTCGACGGGCCTCTTCGACAGCTCGGCCGTCCTTCGCACCGATCGTGACCGTGCCGACGACGCCGTCGTCGTCGACGGCGATGTCGGCGCCCGTCTCTTGCTGGAGCGTGTTGATGACCTTGCCCTTGGGTCCAATGACTTCGCCGATCTTGTCGATCGGGATCTCGAGGGTGACGATCTTCGGCGCGACCTCGGCGACGTGGTCACGCGGCTCGGGGATCGTGTCGGTGAGCACCTTCAATATCGCCAGACGCGCGTCCTTCGCCTGGTGGAGCGCCTTCGCGAGGACGTCAGCCGGCAGGCCGTCGATCTTCGTGTCGAGCTGGAGCGCGGTGACCGCATCGGCGGTGCCGGCAACCTTGAAGTCCATGTCACCGAAGGCGTCTTCGGCACCAAGGATGTCCGTCAGCGTTACGTAGCTGCCTTCGTCAAAGACGAGACCCATCGCGATGCCGGCAACCGGCGCCTTGATCGGTACACCGGCCGCCATGAGCGACAGCGTCGATCCACAGACCGACCCCATTGAGGTCGAACCGTTCGACTGCATGACGTCAGAGACGACGCGGATCGTGTAGGCGAAGTCCTCTTCGCTCGGCAAGACGGGCACGAGTGCGCGCTCGGCGAGCATGCCGTGGCCGATCTCGCGACGCTTGGGCGCACCCACGCGACCGGTCTCACCCGTTGAATACGGCGGGAAGTTGTAGTGGTGCATGTAGCGGCGGAACTCGTCAGGCGTGATGGTGTCGAGCTGCTGACGCATGCGCGGCATGCCGAGCGTCGTCACGTTGACGACCTGGGTCTCACCGCGCTGGAAGATCGCCGAGCCGTGGGTCATCGGAAAGAGGTCGATGTCGGCCGAGAGCGGTCGGATGTCAGCGATGCCTCGTCCGTCGATGCGAACGCCGTCTTCGACGATGCGCTTGCGAACAAGCTTCTTCGTGAGCGAGCGAACGGCGGCCTTGATCTCACTGGCGCGGCCTTCGAACTCGCCGCCTAGCTGCTCGGTGACCGACTTCGCCACCGCGTCGAGCGCCTCGTTGCGCGCGGCCTTGGTAGTGATCTTGTTCGCCTCGGCGAGCTGAGTGCCCGCCACTTCTTCCACGCGAGCGAGCACGTCGTCCTGGTAGTCGAGGAACACCTCGTACTCGAAGGTGGGCAGCGGTCCACGCGCGGCGATGAAGTCGCGCACGAGTTCGCGCTGGAGGTTGATCGCTTCGCGGATCCAGAGCTTCGACGCTTCGAGGCCCTCAGCGAGGACCTCTTCGCTGACCTTCGGCGCACCGTCGAGGTAACGCTCGAAGGAGCCTTCGGTGCCGCCCGCCTCGACCATCATGATCGCGACGTCGGCGTCCGCGGAGTCGCTTAGCGCGCGTCCGGCCACGACGAGTTCGAAGTTGGCGGCGTCGCCTTCGGCGAAGGTGGGGTGGGGCACCCACGTACCCTCGTTGGTGTACGCCATGCGCACGGCACCGATGGGGCCGTCAAAGGGGATGCCCGAGATCATCAGCGCGGCGGACGCGGCGTTGATCGCGAGGATGTCGTGGGGGTTCTCCTGGTCGGCGCTGAAGATCGTGCCGACGACTTGGACCTCGTTGCGAAAGCCCTTCGGAAAGGAGGGGCGAAGCGGCCGATCGATGAGTCGACAGATCAGGATCGCCTGGTCCGAGAGCTTGCCCTCGCGACGGAAGAACGCTCCGGGGATCTTTCCCGCGGCGTACGCGCGCTCTTCGATGTCGATCGTGAGGGGAAAGAAATCCATCCCCTCGCGCGCCGTCTTCGCCGCGGTGACCGTGGCGAGCAGCATCGTGTCGCCGAGACGCGCGAGTACGGCGCCGTCTGCCAGTTGTGCGAGGTGACCAGCCTCAAATGTCATGGTCTTTTCGGTGCCCGTAATTGGGCTACTTACGCGGATCGCGTCAGTCATGGAATGGCTCCTTATGTAGCAACACTCCGCCCGAATCCCAGTGGGCGACCTTCGCCCGGGGCGACTGTCCTCCACTGGCCTTCGAGGCCTCGGATGTGTTGAGCACGTCGACGGCGTCGATGTGCGTGTTCTCGGCTAGCGACGAATGCCGAGACGGCCAATCAATGCGCGGTAGCGCTCCACGTTGCCTTTTTGCACGTAGTCCAGCAGTCGACGGCGTTGACCGATGAGCTTCATGAGTCCGCGACGGGTGTGGTGATCACCCTTGTGGGTCTTGAGGTGCTCGGTGAGATGCGAGATCCGAGCCGTCAGGAGCGCTACTTGGACTTCGGGTGAACCGGTGTCCGTGTCGTGCGCCTGAAAGTCCTTGATGATCTCCTGCTTCTCAGTCATGTACGTGTGTGCCTTATTGAGTCGGGGGTCCCGTTGCGAGCCGCCAACGAGACGACCCACACGATCAGCGTCGCTGACCGAGAATCTATCTTAGCAGTTTTGCCGGATTCTTCGTATAGGCATCAAATAACTGCTGGGTTTTCGCGACGTCCTGGCTGATCTGCTCGGAGAGCTCCCCTTCGTTCGAGAACGTTGTCTGACCCCGCAGGCGGGCAAGAAAGACCACATCGAGCACTCGACCGTACAGGTCGCCATCAAAGCCGACGACGTAGACCTCGACGAGGAGCTTCCCGTCCGCGTAGAACTGCGGGCGACGCCCGATGGAGATGGCGGCCGGCCACCGCGCGCCGTCGAGCGTGACCGCTCCCGCATAGACACCCTCGGCGGGCAGTGCCTGATTGTCCGCCAACTGCAGATTGGCCGTCGGGAAGCCGAGTGCGCGGCCTCGCTCGTCACCGTGGACCACGACGCCGCGCAAGGTGAAGGGGCCGCCGAGGATCGACCGCGCCTCGTCGAGGTCACCGTCAGCGAGCGCACGACGCACCGACGTCGAGCTCCAGCGCTCGGTGACCCCGTGGGTGGGTGCGACGACGAGGTCAAAGCCGTACTTCTCTCCTGCCGCGCGCAGCGTCGCGACGGTCCCCTCGCGGTTATGGCCGAAGTGGAAGTCCTCTCCGACGACAACACAGCAGGCGTTGAGCTCCTTTACGAGCACGCGATCGATGAATTGGGCCGCTGTCTCCTTGGCGAGGTCGGGCGAGAACGTGAGCACTCGCACCTGATCGACGTCGAGCATCTCCAATTCCTCGAGGCGCTGGTCGATCGTGCCGATCAGGCGCGGGGCTTGATCAGGAGCGAGCACGCTCGCGGGGGGCGGGTCGAACGTGACCACCGTCGCGACCGCCCCGTAGCTGCGCGCCACCTCGAGCAGCTGAGCGATCACCGCCCGGTGGCCACGGTGCAGGCCGTCAAAGACGCCAATCGCAACGACGCTGCGCTCGCTTGGCGTGTCGAGTTCGCCGTCGCGCCGCACGATCATGACTGCAACCTACTCGCGCGCACTGGCCACATCTGCGGGCAGGACGACGACTGGCTGAACGGTCTCACCGCGACGGCGCACCACCGCGACGAGCGATCCGGCGTCATTGAGCGCCGCGAACTCTGTGCCGTCGGGTGTCTCGATGTCGACGCGCTGGCCCTGGCGAAGGCGACGCTCATCGAGCTCGCTCACCGTCACCGAGGGCAGATGAGCAACGAATCTCCGTGGTGGGGCGAGCACGTTCGTTCCGAGACTGACGCGGTCTTCGAACTCAAAATACGTAAGAGCGTCGCGCACCTCGTGGAGCCCGCTCGACAGGCGACGCAGACGGCTCAAGTGTCCAATAGTTCCCAGGCGCTCGGCGAGATCGCTCAGCAGCACTCGTACGTAGGTGCCGGTCGAACAGGTCACGTCAAATGACCATGTGAGGTCATCGATGGGCGCGACGGTGAACTCGTCAATGCGGATCGTGCGCGGTTCGCGTTCGACCTCGACGCCTTCGCGCGCGAGCTCGTGCAGTCGCCGGCCCTTCACCTTGATGGCTGAGACCATCGGCGGCGTCTGTTCTTGTGGCCCGAGCATCGCTGTCGCGTGCTCGTTCACCGCGTCGGCGTCGAGCCTGGGTACGTCGCGACGTTCAAGCACCTCTCCATCGGCGTCGAGCGAGTCGGTGCGAACGCCGAAGGTGACGACGCCCTCATAGCGTTTGGTTTCGCTCTGGGCGAAGCGAAGAAGCCTCGTGGACGGACCGACGGCGATCACGAGGAGCCCGGTCGCCATCGGATCGAGCGTCCCGGCGTGACCGACGCGGCGTTCGCTCAGCACACGTCGCACGTGATCGACGGCGTCGTGGCTCGTCACGCCCTGGGGCTTGTCGAGCAGCAGCAGGCCGTTACTCGTCGTCATGGTGTTGGCGACGCAACAGCTCCTCGACCGCGGTGCCGGTGGCGACGGCGGGGTCGGCCATGAACGAGAGCTTGGGTGTGCGCTTGAGACGGGTCTGCGCGTTGACCGCGCTTTGGATCTGGCCCCGCAGCTCTTCGAGGGCGGTGCGTGCGGTGTCCGAGAGCGAGTCGAAGTAGACCATCGCCTGGCGCATGTCGGGCGTCGTCTCCACGCCCGTGACGGTGAGAAACCCCAGTCGCTCGTCGATGTCCGAGAGTCGCACGACTTCGTCGGAGATCACCTCGCGCAGGATCTGGTTGACCCGCGCGCTTCGCGGGTATGGGTGGTGGGAACCGGTCGAGTGGGCCATGACTTAGGCCGTGCGCGGTATCTCGCGCTCTTCGTACGTTTCGATGACGTCGCCGGACTTGAGGTCTTGGTAGTCCGACAGCCCGATACCACACTCAAAGCCCGCGGGTACCTCGCGCGCGTCGTCCTTGAAGCGGCGAAGCGACGTGATCGTGCCCTTCCAGATGATGGTGCCCTCGCGCAGGAACCGGACCTTTGAGCCGCGCGTAATGACTCCGTCTTGCACGAAGCATCCCGCGATCGCCCCGACGCGCGGAATGCGGAAGACTTCGCGCACTTCGGCCTCGCCCGTGACCACCTCTTCGTAGACCGGCGTGAGGAGGCCCAGCATGGCGGCCTCGATCTCTTCGATCAGCTTGTAGATGATCTCGTACGTGCGAATCTGCACGCCTTCACTCGCCGCCAGTTCGCGACTGCGCTTGTCTGGACGCACGTTGAATCCGATGATGGTGGCGCTGGAGGCCTTGGCGAGCTGCACGTCGTTCTCGGTGATGCCACCAACGCCGCGGTGCACGATGACCAGCTTCACGTCATCGCGCTCGAGCTTGCGCAGCGACTCGGTGCAGGCTTCAAGCGAGCCCTGCACATCGGCCTTCAAGACGATGTTGAGCGTCGCGGTCTCGCCGCGCTGAATCTGCTCGAAGAGGTCCTCCAGGCGCGCACCGCTCGAAGAGGCAACGGGCTGCTGGCCGACCAGACGCGTACGTTGGGCGCGTGCTTCGGCGAGGGAGCGCGCGTGCGCGAGGTCGCGCGCGACGCGCATCTCGTCACCGGCAAACGGCGGCTCGCTGAAACCGAGGATCTGCACGGGCGTCGAGGGTCCCGCCGACTTGATCTGCTTGCCCTGGTCGTTGATGAGCGCCTTCACCTTGCCGTAGGCAGGACCAGCGACCACCGGGTCGCCCACCCTCAAGAGACCCTCTTGCACGATGACGGTCGCGACTGGTCCCCGTCCGACTTCCAGGTTGGCCTCGAGCACCGTGCCGCCGGCGCGACCGCTCGGGCGAGCGTCGAGCTCGGCGATCTCGGCGACGAGCAGCACCTGCTCGAGCAGCTCGTTGATGCCGGTGCCCTGCAGTGCCGAAATCTCAACGACGATGGTGTCGCCACCCCACTTCTCGGGTACGAGGCCTTGCTCGGACAGCTGTTGGAGCACGCGGTCGGGATTCGCGTCCGCTCGGT
The DNA here is from genome assembly GCA_963724865.1 of uncultured Acidimicrobiaceae bacterium. Lineage (GTDB taxonomy): Bacteria > Actinomycetota > Acidimicrobiia > Acidimicrobiales > RAAP-2 > RAAP-2. Next base: position 521,514 of record CAVRWO010000020.1, read on the forward strand.
CCATCTTGTTGATTGCGACGATGATCGGAACCTCGGCCGCCTTCGCGTGGTTGATCGCTTCAACGGTCTGGGGCATGACCCCGTCGTCGGCCGCGACAACCAAGATGATGACGTCGGTGACCTTGGCGCCTCGCGCGCGCATTGCCGTGAACGCTTCGTGGCCGGGAGTGTCGAGGAACGTGATCGACTTGCCGTTCCACGCGACTTGATACGCGCCGATGTGCTGAGTGATGCCACCGGCTTCGCCGGCGACGACGTTGGTCTTTCGAATCTTGTCGAGCAGCAGCGTCTTTCCGTGGTCGACGTGGCCCATGACGGTCACGACGGGCGGACGCGGCGTCGCGGGAATGACCTCTTCTTCTTCGTCCTCTTCGAAGAACTTCGCGAGGAGCTCGGCCTCTTTCTGCTCGCCCGGGTCGACCAGGTGGACCTCAGCGCCGACTTCGGCGGCGTAGAGCTCGATCATGTCGTCCGAGAGGCTCTGGACGGCCGTGACGATCTCGCCTTGGAGGAACAAGAAGCGAATGATGTCCGCGGCACTGCGGTTGAGCTTTGGACCGACGTCCTTCGCCGTCGAGCCGCGCTCGATGATGATCTCGCCGTCGGGCACCGGCGCACTGCTCGGCTGCCACGTGGTCATCTGGGTCGGCTCGAGCTCTTCGACGTTGCGTCGACGTCGGCGGGTGACCTTACGCTGCGATCCTCGCGGTCCACCGCCTCCTCGAGCGGGCGCACCACTTCGACCGGCTCCGGCCGGGGCGCCACCCGCGGGAGCGCCCGGACGCGAGGCGTTGAACCCTCCGACGCCGGGACGAGACGGGGCACCGGTGCGCGGCGCACCCGTGCTCGGACGCGCGCTCATCGGGCGCGGACCACTCGACGGACCACTGCGACCAGCACTCGGCGTCGGGCGACGAACGCCCGGTGGCGGTGGAATCGGTCGACCGGTCGCACTCAAGGGACGACCCGGAGGTGGTGGAATGGGGCGTCCAGTCGCGCTCAGTGGCGGGCGCTTCGCGCCATCCTCGCCAGCGCCACCGCGCTGCGTGGGGCGTATCGTCGTTGGACCGTCGGGCGAAACGCTTCGCGTCGGAGCCGGCTTGGGTGGAACGACGCGTGAACGAACGACCTTCGTCGCGTTCGCGGCGGGAGCGGGTGCTTCGGCGGCGACGGGAGCGGGCGTCGGCTCGGGCGCAATGGGCGACGCAACCGTCGCGACGCGCGCGGGCTCGTGGGCAACGCGCGCGGGCCCGGCGGGCGCCGTCTCTTTGACGGCCTTCGTTGCCTTCGCGGCCTTGGCCGCTTGTTCGGCCTTTGCGGCTTCGGTCGGAGGCACTTCGCGGCGCAGCCCATCGGCGTCTGCACGACGGCGGATGCGGTCGGCCTGAGCGTCTTCGATCGACGCGGACGGGCTCGAGGCGCCGATACCTAGTTTTTGGGCGAGTGCGAGCAACTCCTTGCTCGTCAGCCCGAGCTCTTTAGAGAGCTCGTGCACTCGTATTTTCTTTGGCGCCAAAACGTTCCCTTACTTCGCGTACCCGCACGTTCGCCGGGCACAGTTTCCTATTCTTTCACAACTACGGCCTTTTCCCAGTCGTGAGACCGCGAATCGCCGCCAGGTCGTCATCTCGAACGGCGGACCTTAGCGCCCGAGCAACGTGACCCACACACAGCCCCGCCGCGCACGTCCCGTCCTTGCACCACCAGACTCCCCGGCCCGATCCTCGTCCGAGGTACCAGGCGCCCGCAGCGTCGCGGCCCGCGCGGACCAGGTCAGTATCGTCGCGCTGTCGTCGACAGACAACGCAGGTTCGCTCCGGTGCTATGCCTCATCCTCCGTAACCGTGTCTACGACGACCACCTCTTCCACGCCGCCCGCCATGTCGGTGACCACGACCACTTCTTCCGCGTCACCCTCGGCATCGGTGATCGCGTCGTCGGTCACCACCGCGCCAGCGCCGCTCTCACTGACGACGACCGTCACCTTCTCGTCAACGACGACGTCACCCTCGGTCCAGACCTCTTCGACCACTTCGTCGTTGCCCTCGTTCTCAGAGCGGATGTCGATGCGCCACCCCGTGAGACGAGCGGCGAGTCGGGCGTTCTGGCCCTCCTTGCCGATCGCGAGCGAGAGCTGCTGATCGTGCACGATGACCGTCGCGATGCCCTCTTCCTCGTCGAGTCGCACCTCGCGCACGCGTGCGGGCTGCAGGGCCGACTGGATGAACTCGATCGGGTCGTCGCTGTAGGGCACGACGTCGATGCGCTCGGAGCGAAGCTCGTTGGTGATGTTGCGCACGCGCGATCCCCGCGCACCGACGCACGCGCCGACGGGGTCGATCATCTGGTCGTTCGAGGCGACCGCGATCTTCGAGCGGTGACCGGGTTCGCGTGCAAGCGCCTTGATCTCGACGATGCCGTTCGCGATCTCGGGCACTTCGATCTCAAAGAGCTTCGCGACCAGCGCGGGGTGAGTGCGCGAGACGACGATCTGGGGACCCTTGTTGGTCTTTCGAACTTCGACGATGTACACCTTGATGCGCGCCCCGTGCTCGTAGCGCTCGAAGGCGATCTGCTCGGCTTGGGGCAGCAGCGCTTCGACCCGACCGAGGTCGAGCAGGGTGTAGCGGTTGTCGTTCTGCTGGACGGTGCCCGAGACGATGTCGCCTTCGCGGTTGGCGAACTCCTCGTACATCTGACGACGCTGGATGTCACGGATCAGCTGCATCAAGACCTGCTTGGCGGTCTGGGCGGCGATGCGTCCGAAGTCCTCGGGTGTCGCATCCCACTCGCGCGTGACGTTGCCCTCGATGTCGAGCTCGAGACCCCACACCTTGATCTCGCCCGTCTCGGGGTTGATCTCGACTTCCGCGTCTTCAGCGGAGTCGGGACGACGCTTGTAGGCGGCGAGCAACGCGTTCGCAAGGGCGATCAGCAGCTCGCCTTCGTCAATGTTCTGGTCGCGCGCGATCTGACCGAGAGCCTCGAGAAATTCGAAGTTAGCCATGTCTAGCCTTTCTTGCTCGTCGATGAAGTTTTCGCGCCCGACGACTTCTCGGGCTTGGTCGCGCCCCACGCAAAGACGGTGCGCGCGCGTTCGATCGCGCTCATGGGAATCGTCAGTTCACCGAGCTCGCGCTCGTCGAGCGTGACCGACGACTCGGTCGCAGCGAGCAACGTGCCTTCGAGACGACGAGTTGGATCGTTCCCGCGCAGTTCACGCAGCGTCACCACTTCGCCCACCGCGCTCTTGAAGTGCGCGGGCGTGCGCAGGCGCCGCTCGAGCCCGGGGCTCGACACGTCCAAGGTGTATCGCCCGGGAATCGGGTCATTCGCGTCGAGCCACTCCGAAATGGCTCGGTTGGCAGCCGTCAGGGCCTCCACGTCGACGCCCCCGGGGCGGTTCACGACCACGTTGAGGGTCCCTGTGGAAAATTCCACGTCGTAGAGCTCAAGTCCGAGCGATTCAACGAGCGGTCGCAGCGTGGTGTCCCATTCCATGACCGTCTCCTTTCGTTGTCGCTACGGCCGCTCAGACAAAGAAAAAGCGCGGGCCAGAGGCCCGCGCTTAAACGAGTCCAAACGTCCTGAGCGGACTGTAGGCATCAATTGTAGCAGTCAGCGACTGCCTTCACAACGGCGTTGGGGCGCACAAAACACCAGTGCTGTGGAAAAAAATCTCTGTTGTTAGTTTACTGCGAACTGCCTAATACGACTTGGCAACGAGGCACACGAGCCCGCCCTCGTCCTCACTCTCGGGCATGGAGCCGTCCTGGCGCTGGAGGCAGCGAATGCTTACCGCCTGCGCGTTGAGCTCGGCCTCCCCCTCACCCGCAACGAGGTCCCAGGCGAGGCGGGCGAACCCGTCCTTCGCGGCGTCGAGGGCGTCGGCGAGTGAGGTGACGTCGTGCGTGCGCTCGTCGCGAAAGGCGACCGCTGACGCCAACAGGTCAGTCTGGATCCGCTCCAACAACGCCGGCACTTCACTCGCTAGCGCACCGAGTCCGACCGTCGCCTTCTTGCCGGTGTCACGACGCGCAACCGTTACGAGACCCTGGGCCAGATCGCGCGGTCCCACCTCGATGCGAAGCGGTACGCCTTTGATCTCCCAATCGGTGACGCGCCGCCCGAAGCTTCCTCGAGCGTGGTCGACCTCGACGCGCACGCCCGCCCTCCGCAGACTGTCTGCCACCCGATCGGCAGCGTCGTTGACCTCGGCTTCGTCGCGCACCGCGATCACCACGACTTGGATGGGTGCGAGATTCGGCGGCACCTTCAGGCCGAAGTCGTCGCCGTGGGCCATGATGAGTCCTCCGACGAGGCGCGTCGATGCGCCCCAGGACGTCGTGTAGCAGAGCTCCGCCTGTCCCTCTTCGCTTTGGAAGTAGATGTCAAAGGCGCGAGCGAAGTTCGTGCCCAACTCGTGGGTGGTCATCATCTGCAAGGCCTTGCCGTCGCGCATCACGGCTTCGCCGGTCATCGAGTTGATGGCCCCGGGAAAGCGCTCGTTCGCAGGCTTGATGCCGAGGAACGAGGGGCACGCGAGCACGTTCACCATGAAGTCGTTGTAGACCTCGTAGTGGATGCGTCGGGCGTAGGCCGCCGCGTCTTCGTACGAGGCGTGCGCCGTATGGCCTTCCTGCCAGAGGAACTCCGAGCTGCGCAGAAAGAGTCGAGGACGCAGCTCCCAGCGCACGACGTTGGCCCACTGGTTGAGCAGCAGCGGCAGGTCTCGGTAGCTCTGGATCCACTTGGCCATGAACTCGCCGATCACGGTCTCTGACGTGGGACGAACCACGATGGGCTCGGCGAGGTCCTCTCCCCCGGCGTGGGTGACCACAGCGAGCTCGGGGCTGAAGCCTTCGACGTGCTCGGCCTCCCTCGAGAAGTAGCTCTGGGGAATGAACAGCGGGAAGTACGCGTTCTTTGCACCGGTGTCCTTGATGCGCTGGTCAATCTCCTGTTGCATCCGTTCCCAGATGGCGTAGCCGTAGGGACGGATCACCATCGTGCCGCGCACGGGGCCGTTGTCGGCCATCTCGGCTTTCGCGACGACGTCTTGGTACCAGCGGGGGAAATCTTGCGACTGAGGTGTCAGAACGCTCTGCGAGGCCACGATGCTCCTTGGTGAGTTCGGACAAGCCTATCGAGCGCGCTACTCCTCGACGTGCCGACGAATCTTGTCGATGCGGGCCTGGGCGTTGTTGACGTCGGCACCGCGGTCGTCCAGCAGCTCGGCGCGATCGGCCTCGGCTTCTTTCTCCGCACTTACGTCGCGCGCGAGCAGCCGGGCCTCGACGCCCTCGGCGATGATCTTCTTCGCCTCGTCGACGAGTGCGTCGACCATCTCGTCTTCGGGCACCACGCGAATGATCTGACCCTGGATAAAGAGGTGTCCGCGGTGCTTGCCCGCGGCGATGCCGAGGTCGGCGTGGCGCGCTTCGCCGGGACCGTTCACGACACAGCCCATGACGGCGACCTGGAGCGGCACGTCCAGCGCGTTGAGCGCTTCTTGGGCTTCGTTGGCCACCTTGATGACGTCAACTTCGGCGCGTCCGCAGCTCGGACAGGCGATGAGATCGAGCCCCTTTCGCTCACGGAGTCCGAGCGACTCGAGGAGCGTGCGACCGGCGCGCGCCTCTTCGACGGGGTCGGCCGTCAGGGAGTATCGCAGCGTGTCACCAATGCCTTCGGCGAGCAGCGTGCCGATGCCGGCCGTTCCCTTGAGGAGTCCCCACGGCAGCGGCCCCGCTTCAGTCACTCCCAGGTGCAACGGGTGATCAAACGTCTCTGACGCCAAGCGATAGGCAGCAATCATCAACGCAACGGACGAGGCCTTCACCGAGATCTTCACGTCGGAGAATCCCACCTCTTCGAAGTACGCCAGCTCGATGCGCGCGGACTCAACGAGCGCCTCGGGCGTCGCGCCGCCGAACCGCTCGTAGATGTCGGGGTGCAGCGACCCGGCGTTCACGCCGATGCGGATCGGCACGCCACGGTCGCGCGCCTCGCTCGCGACGAGCTTGATCTCTTCGGGCTTGCGCAGGTTCCCCGGATTGAGACGCAGGCCGTTCACGCCCGCTTCGAGCGCGGCAAGCGCCATCTCGACGTGGAAGTGGATGTCGGCAACGATCGGCACGGGCGAGCGCGGGACGATCTGAGCGAGACCTTCTGCGGCCGCGCGCTCGTTGCAGGTGCAGCGAACGATGTCGGCGCCGTTGGCGGCGAGTGCGTAGATCTGCTGGAGCGTGCCCTCGACATCGGCGGTCTTGGTCGTCGTCATCGACTGCACCGAGATCGGCGCGCCGCCACCGACCTTCACGGAGCCAACCGTGATCTGACGGGTGGGTCGACGTGGCGTGAGGGGGGTGGCGGTTACGTCCATGGCCCTAGTTTGCCGTGTTTGGAGGAAGTCGACGCATTAGCCAAAGGGATTGGCGATGGGATGGGCGATATCGAGGTAGAGCGTGCAGGCAAAGAGCACCAGCAAGACCGTGATGAACGCGTAGATGACCGGCGCGAGCTTGTTGATATCGGCCTCATAGCTGCGCTGGCCTCTGCGCGTTCGGAGCCGCTCGTAGGTGGCGACCGCCACGTAGCCCCCGTCAAGCGGCAGCATCGGAAGCATGTTGAGCACGCCCACGAAGATGTTGACGGCGACCAAGATGGAGATCAGCTGCAACGCCCCCGCGTTCGCGGCTTGGGTCGCGACGCGCACCACCCCGACGATGGAGACGGGCCGCGAATCCTGATTCTTCGCGCTGGTCGCCGCCTTCGGTGATGCCACCTGATGGAAGAGGCTCGTGAACTCGCCGGGCGAGAACACGTGGAAGATGGCGTGCACCGCGTCGGCGATGATCGAGCCGACCTCGTGAAAGGAGTTCGGCACGGCGGCCCAGGGCGACTCGTGCACCGTCAGGTCGCCGACGCCGATCCCGATGTAGCCCGCGTTGCTCAGTCGCGTGCCGTCTTCTTTGATCGTCGTCCCGTTGACGGGCGTCGCGTGCAGCATTTGCTCGCGCCCGTTGTGCTCAACGAGCAGCGTCAGACGCTTGCCCGCCGAGTGATGAATGATGTTGGTGAGCTGCGTGACGTTGGTGATCTTCGTCCCGTCGATCGCCAGGATCTGATCGCCGACCTTGAGGCCGGCGAGCTGGGCCGCGGTCTCGTTGTGTCCCTGCCACTGAGAAAAGGAGAGCACGCCGACGTGACTCGACGACGGCGCGCCGATGAACGTGAGTGCGGCCCAGGCGAGCACGAGCGCCATGACGCCGTGCATGATCGAACCGGCCGACGCGAAGAGCACCTTCTTCGGGTACGACGCCTCGCGATACGTGCGCGGTTCGATGGCGGGATCGACGGGCACGCCCCAGGTCATCCCGGGAACTTTCACGTAGCCACCGAGCAGCAGTGCGCGCACGCCGTAGCGAGTCTCGCCGCGCTGAGTCGACCAGATGACCGGTCCAAACCCCACGAAGAAGTCCGTGACGAGCAGTCCCTCGCGCTTGGCGGTGATGAAGTGGCCGAACTCGTGACCCATCACCATTGCGATGATGAGAACGATAACGAGTGGAAGTGCCCAACCGCCGATCCAGGTGAGCAGCGCCACGGCCGCGACGACCCCCACGAGCAGCGCGAGTGGCGATTGGCTGAGTGATGGGGACCGACTCATGACTACCGTTTAAGGCTAGCGCGCGCGCATTTCCGTGCAGTCTCATCGTTTTCATAAAGAGACGATAAGGAGTCGAGGATCTGTCCGTTGAAGTGCGACATCGTCGCCTCGACGACGGGAATGATATCGAACCAGTTGATGCGATCGGCAAGGAACGCCTCGACCGCGACCTCATTCGCAGCGCTCAGCCACGCGGGCGCCGCGCCGCCCACGCGTGCTGCTTCGTAGGCGAGGTTGATGGCGGGAAACGCCTCGCGGTCTGGCGGCTCGAACGTGAGCTCCATCGAGGAGGTGAAATCGATCGCGCCATAGCCGTGCGGCAAGCGCTCTGGCAGACCGAGACAGTACGCGATCGGCAAACGCATATCGGGGCGCGAGAGCTGGGCGAGCACCGAGCCGTCGACGTACTCGACCATCGAGTGGACAATTGACTCGGGGTGCACGACCACGTCGACGCGCCCCACCTCGATACCGAACAGGGCCGCGGCCTCGAGCACCTCGAGACCCTTGTTCATGAGCGTCGACGAGTCGATCGTGATCTTCTGGCCCATCGACCACGTCGGATGGTGCAGCGCGTCGTCCTTGCGTGCGCCCTTTAAGTCCTCCACGCTCCACCCACGAAACGGTCCGCCAGACGCGGTGAGCAACAGCCGCTTCACGTCGGGGTACCCGCGAAGTGCGGGCGAACTAGCGAGGCACTGATGGATCGCGCAGTGCTCTGAGTCGATGGGCAAGAGCTCCGCGCCCGGCGTGTCGCGCACCGTCGCCACGAGCGGGGCCGCCGCGATGAGTGACTCCTTGTTCGCAAGTGCGAGGCGCTTGCCCGCACTCAACGCGCCGAGCGTCACCGGCAGTCCCGCGAAGCCGAGGACCGCGTTCACGACGATGTCAGCGTCGCGCGCGAGCGCTTCGAGACCCTCGTCGCCGACGAGGATGTCAACGTCACCGTCAACGAGAGTGACAAGCTCGCTGCGGTGTTGTTCGCTCTTCACCGCGATCTGTCGCACGCCGAACTCGCGTGCCATAGCAGCTAGCTCGCTCAGGTGCTCACCACCGGCAAGCGAGACCAGCTCGAAGCGCTCGGGTTCACGGCGCAGCACGTCGAGGGTCTGCACTCCGATCGAACCCGTGGCGCCGAGCAGCGCCACGCTTTTTCGTGCGTGCGACATCGCTAGCTCAGTTTGAGTACGTGCAGCAGGTAGTACATCGTCGGCATCGCGAAGAGCAGTCCGTCGACTCGGTCGAGCAGCCCTCCGTGCCCGGGCAAGATACGGCCGAAGTCCTTCATGCCCAGCGTGCGCTTTACCATCGACTCGAAGAGATCACCGAGCGGCACGACGATCGAGAGTGCGACCGCCGCCTCAAGGCCGTGCTTGACAGTCCAGGGGCTCACGAGAGGTAGGAGGACCGCGCCAGCGACGAGCGTGAGGATCGTGCCGCCCACAGTGCCCGCGATGGTCTTGTTAGGTGAGAGTGCTGGATTCAGTGGACGGTTACCGAACCACCGTCCGATGAACAGCGCGCCGACGTCGTTGCAGATCGTGAGCGCGACCGCCCCGAACAGAAACGCCATGCCGTTGCGATTTGGATACGTGTGCGGCGAGAGCATGAGGATGCCGTAGGAGCCGAGCACGCCGACCCACGCGTAGACGAAGATCGTGGCCCCCAGACCGTCGAGCACGTCGATCTTCTGCTCAGCGTTCATGTACCAGATGAAACCGAAGATGACGAGCAGCACCGTGACGGCGCCCACCACCACGAGTCCTTTGTTGTAGACGGCGATGCCGAGCGTGAGCACGGCAACGATACCGAGGATTGTCGCGGGATGCGCGCCGACAGAGCGAAAACCCGCGAAGGCTTCGGCGCTCGCGAGTGCGAGCGCAACGAGGATGAGAACGGTCAGCGGCAGTGGACCCGCGAGGAAGATGCCAAACACGACGATGGCGAGCACGATCCCCGTCGCCGTCGCGCGCGACACGTTGCTCGTAGAGCTCTGGCGCACGGCCCGTCCGGCCAAGGGATTCGAGGAGATTCGGTGTCGCGTGCGCTGGCCGAGCGGCGGCTCAGGCCGTGGCGCCTCGACAATCGGCTCCTCGTCCTCTTCTTCTTCGACAACGGCGTCGTTGTCGCCGATGAAGAACTCCCACGGCCTCGCGTCGTCCGTCTTTTCGGTCCCCGCCAGGATCGACGCGTCGAACTGCTCCTCGTGGGCAACCCAGTCGGCTTCGCCCTCTCGCCACGCCGGACCCGGCACCGCCGCCCAGGGATCGTCGCTCGTCGCCGTCTCGCGAGCAACGACGATGGGCACCTGGCCCGTCGGTGCATCCGTCCAGTGCGGCAGCAGCGTGTCGGGATCGACCTCGAGCGCCTCTTCGTCAACCTCTCCCGCAAGGTCGCTCGCGAGTTCGGCGCCGGTGATGGTGACGCGCGAATCGCTCGAGCTCGCAATCGGGAACTGACCCGTCGGCTCGTCGAGCGGAGATTCGTCGTCAGACTTCAAGAAGTTCCTGCTCCTTGTGTGCGAGCAGCGCGTCGACGACGGCAACTTCATCCTGTGTCATCTTGTCGAGCACCTTTTCCAAGCGCTCGATCTCGTCGCTCGAGAGACCTTCGTCTTTTTCGAGCGTCTCAAGTTCTTGACGGGCGTGACGGCGCACGCCGCGCAGGGCCACTCGTCCCTCTTCGGCCTTCACCTTCACCATCTTCACGAACGCCTTTCGGCGCTCTTCGGTGAGCGCGGGAAACGCGAGACGGATCACGACGCCGTCGTTCGACGGTGTGAGACCGAGGTCGGAGTTCGAGATCGCCTTCTCGATCGCCGCCATCGACCCCTTGTCGAAGGGAGAGACCACGAGCAACCGTGGTTCGGGCACCGAGAAGTTCGCGAGCTGCTTGAGTGGCGTCTCGGTCCCGTAGTAGTCGATGAGCAGTCCCTCGATGAGCGTCGAGTTGGCTCGTCCGGTGCGCACGGCTGCGAACTCGCTCTTCACGTGCTCAATCGCTCGAAGCATGCGCTCGCGTGTGTCTTCCATCACCAGATCGACGAGTTCGTTCTCCATTACTTCACCAGCGTACCGACAGGGCGACCGTCGAGGGCGCGGCCCAGGTTTCCATCAGCCATCAGGTCGAAAACTCGAAGCGGCAGATTGTTGTCCTTACAAAACGTGATCGCCGTCATGTCCATCACGCGCAAGTTTCTCGCGATGACTTCGTCAAAGGAGATCTCGTCGAACTTGACCGCGTTCGGATTCACGTGCGGGTCCTCGGAGTACACGCCATCGACGCCGCTGTGGGTTCCCTTCAAGACGATCTCCGCTTCGATCTCCGCCGCGCGCTGGGCGGCGGGCGTGTCGGTCGTGAAGTAGGGGTTGCCCATGCCGGCAGCAAAGATGACGACGCGGCCCTTTTCGAGGTGGCGAACGGCGCGGCGCCGGATGTAGGGCTCAGCGACCTGGTCCATGTTGATCGCCGACATCACTCGCGTCGCGCGACCGTGATTCTCGATGGCGTCTTGGAGCGCGAGCGCGTTGATGACCGTGCCGAGCATGCCCATCAGGTCCGAGTTCGCCCGGTTCATTCCCGCCATGGCGCCCGTCGCGCCACGCCAGATGTTCCCGCCCCCGACGACGACGGCGAGCTCGAGGCCGCCACGTTCCATCGCGGCCGCGATCTCGCGCGCGAGGAAGTCAACGGTAGAAGCATCGATGGTTTCATCACTCGCCGCCGAGGCCAGCGCTTCGCCCGACAGCTTCAAGACCACTCGACGCACGACGATGTCCTATCCCCCGATGACTACTTGAGCGTACGCGCTGATCGTCGCACCCTTCAAGAACTGCTGCACCGTCTCCTTTTCGTCCTTCACGTAGGGCTGGTCTAAGAGGACCCGCTCCTTGAACCAGCCGTTCAAGCGACCCTCGATGATCTTGGGCATCGCTGCTTCAGGCTTGCCCTCGTTGCGCGTGATCTCTTCGATCGTCTTGCGCTCGGCGTCGATCTCTGCTTGGGGCACGTCCTCGCGCTTGAGGTACTGGGGCCTCGCGAAGGCAATGTGCAACAAGATCTCGTGGGCGACCTCTTCGCTCGCCCCCTTCAGCACGACGACGACGGCGTTCACGCCGCGGCCGGCCTGGTGGTGGAGATAGGTGTCGATGACCTCGTCGGGACCGGCTTCGAGTCGGTAGACGCGTCCGATCGAGATGTTCTCCTTCAGGGTCGTGAGCATCACGTCGATGTTCTCCTTGAAGTGCACGATCGACTGGTCGCCGTCCGCCACGACACGCGCCGCGATCTCGTCGGCCAACGCGACGAACTCCTGGGACTTCGCGACGAAGTCCGTCTCGCAACGCAGTTCCACGATCGCGGCGACGTTACCGTCACGCACGACCGCCACGGCGCCTTCGCTCGCTTCACGGTCGGCGCGCTTGGCGGCCGAGGCGAGACCTTGAATGCGCAGCCACTGAACCGACGCTTCCATGTCGCCGTTGTTGGCTTCCAGCGCCCTCTTTGCATCCATCATCCCGACGCCAGTCGCCTGGCGAAGGTTTTGTACGTCCTTAGCGGTGATAGTCACCTTGATTCTCCTCTTTGAATCGTCTGTCTGGTTCTTAAGCGGTTACCGCGGCGGCAGCGGCTGCAGCCTGCGCGGAAGCGTTCGCCGTCACCGCGGGGCGGTTCTGGCGGATGTAGCGACCCTCGGTCACGGCGTCGGCGATGAGGCGGCAGAGCAACGCGCCCGCGCGAATGGCGTCGTCGTTACCCGGGATGACGTAGTCGATGACGTCGGGGTCACAGTTCGTGTCAACGACGGCGACGACCGGCAGGCCGAGCTTGCGCGCTTCGGTGACCGCGATGTGCTCCTTCTTCGTGTCGATCACGAAGATGGCGTCCGGCACGCGGTCGAGGTTCGCGATACCGCTCAAGTTGCGGTCGAGCTTTTCGAGCTCACGAGAGTGACGCAGCGCCTCGCGCTTGGGCATGTTGTTGAAGTCGCCCGCGCGCTCCATGGCGCGCAGTTCGATCAACCGCTTCACGCGACCGGCGACCGTCGAGAAGTTCGTGAGCATGCCGCCGAGCCAGCGCTGGTTCACGAAGGGCATGCCACAGGCCTGCGCGTAGTCCGCAATGGGTCCCTGGGTCTGCTTCTTCGTGCCGACGAACAAGATGATCCCGCCCTCAGCGACGAGGTCGCGCACGTAGGCGTAGCTCGTCTCGATGCCGGCGAGCGTCTTGCGCAGGTCGATCAGGTAGATTCCGTTGCGTTCGCCCAGGATGAAACGGCGCATCTTGGGGTTCCAACGTCGGGTCTGGTGCCCAAAGTGGACGCCCGAGTCCAGCAGTTCTTGCAAGGTGACGAGTGCCACGATCTGAATTTTCCTTCCGTAAGGTTGCTTCAACCCCGTGGTGCACCGTGAACGGCGACCATACGAAACCACGGAGACGACTCACTGCTCGCCCACCCTGGGAGAGCCCAGACATTCTAGTGCCCAACGCGGAGAGCCCCGGCGAGATGTCGCAACGGCGGTGCTATCGTCGCCGCACCGGTGCCACGAGACCTGGGCGCCCGAGGCAAGGAGGCGTCGTGGCCGAGGCTGACCTGGACTTCACAAAGCGGCGACTCGATGAGGTCGACTTCACCGACGCGCGACTGCACGGCGTCAATCTGCAGGGAGCGCGCTTCACCGACGCCTGGGGACGTGACACCGAGATCTCCGGTGTTTTCGAGAGCCTCGTCGTGAACGGCGTCGACGTCGTGCCCCTGGTCGAAGCCGAGCTCGACCGGCGCTACCCCGAGCGACTCCTGCTGCGTTCGCGAGATCCCATCGGGATCACCGAGGCCTGGGCGCTCGCCGAGGAAGTATGGGCAACGACGCTCGTTCGGGCTCGCGCGCTGCCCGAACCCGCCTGGTATGAGCGCGTCGACGGCGAGTGGAGCTTCACCGAGACGCTGCGCCACCTCACCCACGCGACCGACTGCTGGCTCGGGCGCATGGTGCGCGGCGACGCGCAACCCTTTCACCCCTGGGGTGTGGCCGGGGCGTTCCTGCGCGACCCGGCGAGCATCGGCCTCGACTACACGGCGAACCCCTCGCTCGATGAGGTGCTGAAAGTCCGCACCGGACGCCAGGAAATGGTCCGCGAGACGATCGCGACGCTTACCCCCGAGGAGCTCGAGCGCATGTGCGAGCCACCGAAAGATGGCAAGCACCCGCAGGGCCCCCACACCGTGGGCCAGTGCCTGCGCGTGATCTTGAACGAAGAGTGGGAACACGCTCGCTACGCCAACCGGGACCTCGCGATCCTCGAGGGACGCACCGCTCAAGGGTAGAGATCTCGTGGCACGGGTGACGATGGTGTGGCCACACCGTGTGGCGCATCGGTCATCGAGACAGCGTTCATCGAGCAGCGTTCATATCTCGCTGATATTCTCCCAGGCTACGGCCCAGGGACGGTTCAACGACGAGCCGAACCAAGGCTGGCACGACCAACGAAAGGTCAAGCCAATGAGCATTCTCGGACATCGGGTACTACGTCGTGAGGACCCAAAGTTCCTCACGGTGGGCGGCACGTACGTCGCCGACCTCGCGCTCACCGACTCGGCGCATCTCACCTTCGTTCGTTCTACCATGGCCCACGCCAGAATCGTCTCACTCGACGTGACCGCCGTCCAAGCGATGCCCGGCGTCCTCGCCGTCTACACGAACGACGACCTCGGACTTGCGAAGCTCCCCACGATCATGGGCATGACCAACGAGGCGATGGTGCCGACGGTGCTCGCCTCGGGCACAGTGCGCTACGTGGGTGAGCCGATCGCGGCCATCATCGCCGAGTCGAGCTCGATCGCCGCCGATGCGCTCGAGCACGTGGTCGTCGTGTACGAACCGCTGCCGGTGGTCATCGATCCGAAAGACGCGCGCGAGGACGAACACCTTCTCTTTCCCGACGCGGGAACCAACGTCGCCTTCGCGCTCGACTTCGGCGGCGAGGACTCGCTGTTCGACGACTGCGAGGTCGTCGTCGAGGCCGACATCGTCAACCAGCGTGTTGCTCCGTGCCCGATGGAAGGGCGTTCGGCGGCCGGCTACCTCGGCGACGACGGTCGCCTCGAGTTCTATTCGGCCACCCAGGCCCCACACGCTGTGCGCGACACGCTCGCGAGCTCGCTCAACATCGAGCCGGAGATGGTCCACGTCATCGCTCCCGACGTCGGCGGAGGGTTTGGCGCCAAAGCCTCGGTGTATCCCGAGGACATTGTCGTCGGCTGGTGTGCCCAGCGCCTTGGTCGTCCCATCCGCTGGACCGAAACGCGCTCTGAAAGCATGCTCGGCCTCGGTCACGGCCGAGCGCAGATCCAGCACGTGAAGATCGGCGGCACAAAGGATGGCACCGTCCGGGCCTACCGCCTCGACGTGCTCCAAGACAGCGGGGCCTACCCCGGCTTTGGCACCGTGCTGCCGTTCATGACGCGCGTGATGGTGAGCGGCCCGTACCACATCGCCAAGGCCGAGTTCGGCAGCGTATCGGTCGTCACGAACACGACACCGACCACCGCGTACCGTGGCGCCGGACGTCCGGAAGCGACGGCCGCCATCGAGCGCGCGATGGACCTCTTCGCCCGCGAGATCGACATGGACCCCGCCGAGCTGCGCCGTCGCAATCTGATCGCCAAAGACGACTTCCCCTACACCACGCCCGTCGAGACGGTCTACGACGTTGGTGACTACACGCGCGCTCTCGACGTCGCCTTGGAGATGGCTGGGTACGAGGAGCTCCGAGCCGAGCAGGCGCGCCGACGCGCGTCCAACGATGTACGCCAGCTCGGCATCGGACTGTCGAGCTACGTCGAGATCACCAACGGTCTTCCCGGCGGCGAGTTTGGCGCGGTCGAGATTCGCCCCGACGGCAAGGTGATCGTGCGCACCGGTACGTCGCCGCACGGCCAGGGGCACGTCACGGCGTGGTCGATGCTCGTCGCCGAACAGCTCGGCGTGTCGATGGACGACATCGAGATCATCCACGGCGACACCGACATCGTTCCGCGAGGTGAGGGCACGATGGGTTCGCGTTCGCTGCAGATCGGCGGCGCGGCCGTCAACCAGGCGGCCGTCGACGTGGTGGAAAAGGCGCGAGACCTCGCCGCCGACCTTCTCGAGGCGGACCGCAGCGACGTGGTGCTCGACAAGACCCAGGGGCGCTTTCACGTCGTGGGCACCCCGGCCCTCGCTCACAGCTGGGCCGAACTCGCCCAGGCGGCGCCGACGCGAACCGGTGGGCCCCTGTTCGCCGAAGTGGACCTCGAGTCGGCCGGTCCGACGTATCCCTTTGGCACCCATCTCTCGGTGGTCGAAGTCGACACCGAGACCGGCAAGGTGACACTGCTGCGCCACGTGGCCGTCGACGACGCCGGGCGAATCCTCAATCCGTTGCTCGCCGAGGGCCAGGTGCACGGCGGCGTCGCCCAAGGCGCCGCCCAGGCCCTGCTCGAAGAGATGGTCTACGACGACGAGGGCAATCCCCTCACGTCGACGCTGGCCGACTACTCGTTTATCTCAGCCGCCGAACTGCCGAGCTTCGAAACGCACTTCACCGAAACCCCGACGCCGCTGAACGCGCTCGGGGCCAAGGGCATCGGCGAGTCCGGGACCATCGGCTCCACGCCGGCCGTGCAGAACGCCGTCTGTGACGCGCTCGCACATCTTGGCGTGCGCCACGTCGACATGCCAGCGACGCCGATGCGAGTGTGGGGCGCGCTCCAAGCGGCGTCCGCCGCGAGTGCTCAACCGAAAGGACGATGACATGCGAGTGACCATCACCGTCAACGGAGACACCCAGACGCACGACGTTGAAGACCGCACGCTGCTCGTGCAGTACCTTCGCGACGTCATCGATCTCAAGGCGACCAACATCGGCTGTGACACGACGTCGTGCGGCGCCTGCACCGTGCTCATGGATGGCCAGTCCGTCAAGTCCTGCACCGTGCTCGCGGCGCAGGCCGACGGGAGCGACGTGACAACACTCGAGGGGCTCGCCGAACTCGACGGTCGACTCCATCCTGTCCAGCAGGCGTTCCAGGAGTGCCACGGACTCCAGTGCGGCTACTGCACGCCGGGAATGGTGATGGCCATCACCTCGCTCCTCAGTGAGATGGACGATCCGTCCGAGGACGACGTCCGCCGCGGTCTGGAGGGCAACCTTTGTCGCTGCACCGGGTATCACAACATCGTCGCCGCTGCGCTCGCCGCGAGTGCGGCGATGGGAGGCCGCTCGTGATTCCCGCGCCGTTTGAGTACGCGCGTGTGGCGTCAGTGAATGAGGCGGTGGCCCTGCTCGGCGAACACGACGGCGACGCCAAGCTGCTTGCGGGTGGCCACTCGCTGTTGCCGCTCATGAAGCTTCGCCTCGCCACGCCGACGCTCCTCATCGATATCGGCCGGCTGAAGGAGCTCAGTTACGTGCGAGAGGAGAACGGGCACGTGGCCATCGGCGCGCTCACCCGGCACCACGACGTCGCGATGAGTCCCGTCGCCCGCGCTCACGCAGGGGTGCTCGCCCACGTCGCCGGACAGATCGGCGACCCGCAAGTTCGCCATCGTGGCACGATCGGCGGATCGATCGCCCACGGTGATTCTGCCTCCGACCTGCCCGCCGTGTTGTTGGCCCTCAGTGGCAGCGTGATCGTCGAGGGTCCACGGGGACGGCGCGAAATCAGCGCTGCAGACTTTCACGTGAGCTTCTTCGAGACGGCCCTCGCCCCCGACGAGGTGCTGATCGAGGTGAGAGTCCCTCGCTCCTCGCACGGTTGGGGCTTTGAGAAGTTGACGAAGCGGGCCCAGGACTGGGCCATCGTCGGCGTGGTCGCTACCCGCAACGACGCCGGCGTCGGCGTCGCGTTGATCAACATGGGACCGGTGCCCCTTCGCGCTCGCGAGGTCGAAGCGGCGCTGACTTCGGGAGCGAACGCCCGTGACGCCGCCGAGTTCGCCGACGCGAACACGGACCCGGCGTCAGATTTCAACGCGTCGGTCGAGTACCGCCGCCACCTCGCGCGCGTCCTCGTGCGACGAGCGCTCGAGAAGGCGGGAGTGCAATAGTCACTTCGCCCGACGCCATGGACTCGCCGGAGCAGATGTCGAGCGTGCTGGCCGAGCACGGTTACCTCGCCGACGACGCGCTTGCGACCTCGCTGTTCCTCGCGCTACGGATGGGAAGGCCGCTGCTTCTCGAAGGTGAGGCGGGGGCGGGCAAGACCGAGGTCGCGATCGTGATCGCGAGGTGGACCGGCGGCGAGCTCGTGCGGCTGCAGTGCTACGACGGCATCGACGTCTCCCAGGCGGTCTACGAGTGGGACTACGCGCGTCAGCTGCTCCACCTACGCGCGCTCGACTCGGCCGCGGCCCCGCCTCGCGAGATGGCCGAGGTCGAGCACTCGCTCTACTCCGAGGAGTATCTCGTACGTCGACCCTTGTTGCGCGCTATCGCCGCGACCGCGAACGACGGACCGGTGCCCGTGCTCCTCATCGACGAGATCGACCGCGCCGACGACGAGTTCGAGGCCTATCTCCTCGAGATTCTTTCGGACTTTTCGGTGACGGTACCCGAGCTCGGTACATTCCGCGCTGAACGACCGCCCATCGTGATCGTCACGTCCAATAGAACGCGCGACGTCCACGACGCCCTCAAGCGTCGCTGCCTCTACCACTGGGTCGATCACCCCAGTTTCGAGCGAGAGGTCGCCATTGTCCGTCTGCGCGTGCCGGGTGCGTCGGAGTCCCTCGCTCGCGAGGTCGCGGCCGTCACGGCGGAGCTTCGCCAGCGCGGGCTCTACAAGCCGCCCGGTGTCGCCGAATCGATTGACTGGGCCCAGGCGCTCCAGGTACTCGGTTCGACGCATCTCGACGAAAGGACCGTCGAACGAACCTTAGGCACCGTGGTCAAATACCGCGAAGACGCCGAGCGCGTGCGCGCAGGAAGTCTGGCTGAGCTGGTGAGCGATGCGCTGAGGTCGATCGCGTGACCGCTCGAGCCGGAAGTGACCTTGCCGCGGTCGCGACCGGCTTCTCGCGCTCACTGCGCCGCGCCGGGCTCGACGCCCCGCCGAGCGCGACGCTCGACTTCGCCGAAGCGCTCTCGCTGCTCGGTGCCGGCAATCCCGCCCACGTCTTTTGGGCGGGGCAAACGTGCTTCTGTCGCGCAAGAGAGGATCTGGAGGCCTACGCGACCACGTTCTTCGCCTACTTCTCTCTTCGCCGCGAGAACTTCCCCGGTGGCCGACTCACGACGGTTCCTCCCACTCCGGTCCTTCGCAGCCCGCCGACCCCTCAAACTGGTCCGTCAGCTGGCGACGAGTCCGACGACGCGGATCCCTCGCCGCGTCACGACGCCTTGACCGTCGCCTACAGCGCGAGCGAAGTGCTGCGGGCGAAGGACTTCGCCGCGTGCAGCGACGCCGAGCTCGAAGAGGCGCTTCGACTGATCACCGCACTGCGGCGACGCGCCCCGACGCGACCGGGACGCCGGCAACGAACATCGAGTTCGACACGTCGGGGACGAATCGACGTGCGCCGCACCCTACGAGGGGCGCTCGCCACCGGCGGCGAACTCGCCCGGCTCTCGCGATACGAGCGCCTGACGCGTCCTCGACGCATCGTCCTCCTCCTCGACGTGTCAGGTTCGATGAGGCCCTACGCCCGAGCAATGCTGCGCTTTGCCCATGCGGCCATACTTTCGCACCGTCAGGTCGAGGCGTTCACGTTGGGGACCCGCTGCACCCGGGTGACCCGCGAGCTGTCATGGCGAGATCCCGACGCGGCCCTGCGCCGAGCGGCGGCGGCCGCGCCCGACCTCGACGGCGGCACGCGACTCGGCGAGTGCTTAGAGGAGTTCAACGAGAGCTGGGGCGCAGGTGGGCTCGCGCGGGGTGCGGTGGTCGTGATCAACTCAGACGGATGGGACCGCGGCGACCCCGCGGTCCTCGCCACGGCGATGGCTCGCCTCTCGCGTGTCGCTCACCGCATCGTCTGGGTGAATCCCTTGACGGTCACCGAGGACTACGAGCCACTGGTCAGGGGGATGGCGGCGGCCCTACCCTTTACTGACGAGTTCGTGTCAGGGCACTCCCTGGCGGCGCTCGAAGAGTTGGCGGAGGTCTTGGCACAATGAAGGAGATTTTTCCGGTCGTTGACCGTTGGCTCGCCGAGGGCAAACGTGTGGCGCTCGCTCGTGTCGTTGGCGTCGAAGACTCCGGCCCGCGCGAGCCGGGCGCAACGATGGCCGTGAACGAAGACGGCGAGGTGGTCGGATCCGTCTCGGGAGGATGCGTGGAAGGAGCGATCGTCACTGAGGCGATGGACGTCATCGCTTCGAGCGAGCCGAAGAGGTGCGTCTTTGGCTACTCCGATGACCAGGCCTTTGCGGTCGGACTGACGTGCGGAGGAACTGTCCACGTGCTCGTCGAGCCCCTCGAGCCGTGAAACGCGAACTCTACGACGAGCTGCACCGATTGCTCATCGCGGGCGATCCCGCGATCCTCGCCACCGTCACCCGAACGAACGCCGAGACGAGTGGCACGCACTTGGGCGCCGAACTCTTGGCCCAGGCGGACGAACGCGTGCTCGGTACCTTGGGCGAGCCGGAGCTTGATCGCGTGGTCACGCGCGACGCGCTCGCGACACTGGAGCGCGGCGTGACGGCGACTCGTCACTACGGACCACGAGGCGAGGCCCGCCGCGACGACGTTGAGGTCTTCCTCGAGTCCTTCATCGCACCAGCGCGTCTCATCATCTTCGGTGCCGTCGATTTCTCACGGGCCTTGGTTGAAGTCGCCAAGGTCCTGGGCTTTAACGTCACGGTCTGTGACGCGCGACCCGTCTTTGCGACCTCGGTTCGATTCCCCCTGGCCGATGACGTCGTGGTCGACTGGCCCGAGCGATACCTGGAGCGCGTTGGTGCGACGCTCGGGGCGCGCGACGCCATCTGCGTACTCACTCACGACGCCAAGTTCGACGATCCGGCCATCCTCGGCGCGCTGTCGACCAAGGTCGGCTACCTCGGCGCGATGGGCTCGCGCCGCACTCACCAACAGCGTTGGGACCGACTGCTGGAGGCCGGGGCGTCCGAAGCAGAACTGCGCCAACGACTGATGAGTCCGATCGGTCTCGACGTCGGCGCACGTACGCCCGAAGAGACCGCCGTGTCGATCTGTGCCGAGATCATCGCCGTGCGCAGCGGACGAGCGACCCAGGCGATGGCCCCCCTGCGCGACGGATCAGGGCCACTTCACTAAGCGCGCCGCGGATGGTCCTCAGACCACCTCGGTATGCTCGGCCAATGTCCGACGCTGCCGTGATCCTCGCCGCCGGAGGCGGTCGGCGCTTTAACGCCACGGTCGAACACGCGTCACCCGGCGCGAAGCTCTTTGCGCTCCTCGGCGACCGACCCGTACTCGCCTGGGCCATCGCTCCGGCCCTCGAGGCCCACTTCGACGAGGTGATCGTCGTCTCCGGCGCCGCAGATCTGCACGAGATCGTGCCGGACGGCGTGACGCTCGTGCAGAACGAACGGTGGTCGCTCGGTCTCGCGTCGTCGCTGCGCGCGGGCCTTGAGTGGTGCGAGACTCGCGGCCACCGTCGTGCTGTCGTCGGCCTCGGGGACGCCCCCGGGCTCACCACCGAGGCGTGGAGAGCGGTGCGCGACGCGCCGGGCGGTCCCATCGTGTTTGCCACCTACGGTGGACGACGGGGACATCCGGTGCGCCTCGACGCCGACGTGTGGCCGCTGATGCCAGATCGCGGCGAGGAGGGAGCTCGCGCCCTGGTCCGCGAGCGCCCCGAACTGGCGATCGACGTGACGTGCTCGGGTGAGCCGGCCGACATTGACACCCAAACAGACCTTCAACAGTGGAGCAGATTGTGGAACTAACCAATGAGTTCGAGGTAGCCGTCCCCGTGGACGTGGCGTGGAACGTCTTGATCGATTTAGAGCGCATCGCGCCGTGCCTGCCCGGAGCGCAGCTTCGCGAAGTCGAAGGTGACGAGTACCGCGGGGTGGTGAAGATCAAGGTCGGACCGATCACCACGTCGTATGACGGCACGATTCGAGTGCTCGAACGTGATGAGGCCGAACACCGCGTCACGCTGAAGGCTGAAGGTCGTGAGACGCGCGGCCAGGGAAACGTCACCGCCGAGTTTCGCGCCGTCATGTCGCCTTCAGCTACGGGCACGCACGTCGTGGTCACGACCGACCTTGCGATCACCGGCAAGGTCGCCCAGTTCGGACGCGGCGTGCTCGCCGACGTGTCGGCCAAGCTGCTCGACCAGTTCGTGAGCAACCTCGAGACCTCGGTGCTGGCTCCGCTGGACACGAGCGCCGGCGATGTCGCTCTCAACGACGCTGGGTCCGCGGACCCTGACGAGGAGCAAGAGGTTGCCCCGAAAGACGAAAGTGCAGAGGGCGAGATTCGTCACATCGACTCGGCTCCTGCTGAGCCGCTCGACATCGTCGAGTTCGCGGGGACGTCCGTCATGCGACGACTGGCGAAGCCCGCGCTCATCTCTCTCGCGGTTGTTGCGGTCGCCGTGCGGGCCGCCCGACGGCGACGCTCGCGCTAGCCGCGCGGGTGCGTCTCTCGGTGGATGTTCTGGAGCCGGGCCTTGGAGACGTGCGTGTAGATCTGCGTCGTCGTCAAGCTCTCGTGACCGAGGAGCTCTTGGACAATGCGCAGGTCGGCCCCACCTTCGACGAGGTGGGTCGCGTAGGTGTGACGCAGCGCGTGGGGATTCACGTGGCCGAGCTCGATGCGCCGATCGAGAATGCGACGAACGTCACGCGGTCCGAGTCGGTGCGCCCGGTGATTGAAGAACAGCGCCTCCTTGGGCGAGTGCGCCTTCATGACGTCATCGCGCGCGTCCTCCACCCATAGGTGCACCGCGTCCATGCCCTTTTTGTGGAGCGGGACCACGCGTTCCTTTCGCCCCTTTCCGAGCACGCGCAGCAGTCCCTGGTGAAAGTCGACGCTCGCGAGGTCGAGCCCACAGAGCTCCGAGACGCGCAGTCCCGCGCCGTAGAGCACCTCACAGACCGCTCGATCGAGCGTGGCCCACTCGTCTTCGCCCCAGTCGTCGTCCAGCAACGCGTCGAGCTGCTCGCGTACGACGAGCTTGGGCAGCTTGCGATCAGGCCGCGGCGCGAGCAGGCGGTCGGCCGGGCTGGACTCGAGGTCGCCGCGCTCGACAAGCCAGGCAAAATATCCGCGCAACGACGCGCGCCGACGGATGATCGAGGTGCGCGCGTCCCCTCGGTTCGTCATGTAGACCAGGTACTCGCGTAGATCCTTCTTCGTCACGCGCGTCGGGCTCTCGACGCCGTGCTCGCTCGACCACTGAACGAAGGCCACAGCGTCGCTCACGTACGCGCGCTGGGTCGCGACTGCCCGATCGGCGGCGCGCAGGGTCTGCGCGTAGTCATTCAGGCGCCAGCGCGACGCGCCGCGCACGCCCCCTTCAAGAGCCGACACGACACTAAGGCTACCGAGCCACGCCACCCCAGGCCGGTGTTACTAGTCTTGGCGGATGCCCCGTATCTTGATCGTGGAAGACGACGACCACATTCGCACCGCGCTGAAGCTGATGTTTGAAGGCGAAGGCTTTGACGTGGACGACGCGCCAACCGGTGAGCTGGGCGTCGCCCTGTTTTCGCGCATGACCTCAGACGTCGCCATCGTGGACATCATGCTGCCCGGTATGACCGGATTCCAGACGTGCGAAGCGATCCGCTCATCGAGCGACGTGCCGATCGTCATCGTCTCTGCCCGCGACGAGACGGCCGACGTGGTTCTCGGTCTCGAGTCGGGCGCGGACGACTACGTGACCAAGCCCTTCGTGCCCGAAGAGCTGCTCGCCCGCGTGCGCGCCCACCTGCGTCGGCGCCCCGACAAGAGCACGAACGAGTTCCAGCTCGGTGAGCTGCGCGTGATTCCCGACGAGGGTGTGGTGCGCCACCGTGACGGCGACGAGCTGCACCTGACGTCGACCGAGTTTCGACTCCTCACCGATCTCGCCGCCGCCAACGGCCGCGTGCTCTCTCGCGAAGACCTCCTCGAACACGTCTGGGGATATGACTACTTCGGCGACAGCCGACTCGTTGATGTCCACATCCGGCGCCTGCGCATGAAGATCGAGCCCGATCCCGCGAGTCCCACCTTCCTTGTCACGGTCCGCGGAACGGGCTACAAGCTGGTGATCTAATGCGCCTGCGAAGTCTTCGACTTCGTCTGCTGATCACCTTTGGTCTCGGTGCGCTCATCTTGTCGGTCCTCTTTGCGACGCTCACCTACGAGGGTGTGCACGGTGAGCTCGCCAACGACCTGCAGCACACCGACCTGCACGAGAGCTACGAAAACGCCGAGCTCGTGCGCAGCACCTTGTATACGGCGCCGTCGAATCTCAACAGCATCATGAACTCGATAGCGAAGGCAACCAACTCTGGGGTGCTCGTCAAGACCTTCAACGAATGGCTCTCGTTGAGCAAGAACGCGTCGACCAAGGACGTGTCCGCCGCCTCCATCGCCAAAGTAAGTCAAGGCGAGGCCGTCACGCAGATCGTCAACTACAAAGGGCACCTTCTCTACGTCGTGGGCCTGCCCATCCCCTCGGTCGAGACGCAGTTCTTCGAAGTGTTCCCGCTCGACCCCCTCGAACGATCGCTCGACACGCTGATGCTGGTGCTCATCTTGGCCGCGCTCGCGACGCTGCTGCTCGGCGTGAGTGGTGGTCTGTGGGTCGCTCGGCGAACCGTGCGTCCCTTGGAACGTGTCTCGCTCGCCGCCGGTGCCATCGCCGAAGGCAACCTCTCCACTCGACTGCAGGTCACCCACGCCGACCGCGAAGTCCAGCAGCTCACCGAGTCGTTCAACGAGATGGTGAGCCAGCTCGTCGAACGCCTCGAACGCGACGCTCGCTTTGCGAGCGACGTGAGCCACGAGCTTCGCAGCCCCTTGACGACCCTCGCGACGACCGCAACCGTCCTCCAGCAGCACCGTGAGGAGCTCTCGTCTGCGGGCCAGGAGAGTCTCGACCTGCTCACCGCTGACCTCGCGATCTTCCAGTCGCTCGTCGAGGACCTCTTGGAGATGGCCCGCGGCGACGCGGGCGCCGTTCCTCTGGTCATCGAAACCGTCGCCGCCGTGGAGCTCGTGCGCCAATCGGTGCGCTCGGCCGTGCGCCGCCACGGCCTCGCCGAACCCCCGATCATCGTTTCGGACGCGGTCGAGGAGCCCTTCGTGTCGGTCGATCGCCGACGCTTCGAGCGCGTCATGGCAAACCTGATTGAAAACGCGCAGTACTACGCCGGGGGCGTGACGGCGGTTCGGCTCGACGTCGAAGACGGGCTCTTTTCGATCAACGTGGACGACACGGGTCCCGGGGTACCCGTCGAGGAGCACGAAGCCATCTTCGAGCGGTTCTTCCGCGGTCGCGCCGCGCACGACCGCGGCATCGCGCGGGGCACCGGGCTCGGCCTCGCCCTCGTGCGCGACCACGTGGGCCTCATTGGCGGCACGATCCGGGTGCTCGAAAGCCCCGACGGCGGCGCACGCTTCCAGATCCTGCTGCCGGTTGTCGACGAGGCGTCCCCATGAGGCGCTGGTCGAGTGTCCTCCCCATCCTGCTCGCGGGCGTCGCACTCTCGAGCTGCTCGCTGGTCTCGACGACAGCTCCGGTGCGCATCACGTCCGACATTCCCTTCGGTCTGCCCAACAAGACGATCCCTGGCACTAACGGGACGAAGGTTCGCTTCTCCACCCAACCCGTCTACTTTGTCGACGCGACCGACAATCTGGCTCCGTCGAGTCGCATCGTGACCGATCCCCCCGCTCTGGCCACGGTCATCAACCAACTCATCCTCGGACCTACCGACATCGAGCGATCCGCTGGCTACAGCTCGGACCTGCCGAAGAAGCTGGTGCTGCTGTCGGCAAAGGTGCACGGAGAGATCGGCTACGTCGACTTCGCGACGCCCCTCAGCTCACTGCCTCGCGTCTCGCAGGTGCTCGCCGTCGGTCAGCTCGTCCTCACCGCCTACGACATCGGTGCGATTCAGGGCATCGTCATTAGAGTCGCCGGCGTCACCCAGCACCTCTTGACGCCGAATGGAAGTCGCACGACGGTCGCGACGCCCGGCGCGTTCGAAAGCCTTCTCGACGACTAATAGGACTGGAAAGTCTCCGCGAGTTGAGAGAGGGTTCCCACCGAACCACTGACCGGTGAGCACTTGGACGAGCGAGCCTTGAGCTAGCGCGTGGGCTGTGGCCGAAGTGCGGGCGCAGCACTCCAGAGGTGCTCAAGGTCGTAGTACTCGCGAGCTGATTCGTCAAAGACGTGCACGATGACATCGCCGTAGTCAAGCGCCACCCACTCGGCGTCGTCAAGGCCCTCGACGTGGATGGGTGACACGTTCAGTGCCATGTCAACGAGACGTTCGACTTCTTGGGCCAGGGCTCGAACCTGACGATCGTTGCGACCCGACGTGATGACGAGCGCATCGAAGCTGTCGATGAGTTCGCGTAGATCTAAGACGACGGTGTCGGTGCCCAGCTTCTCTTCAGCGGCGACGGCCACCGCGTTGATGAGGGTGCTCACGTACGTCGAGTAGGGGCCGCGAGAAGTGTCGCCCCGCGTCGCAATCTCACTCAGCGGGACACCTCACTCAGTGGGCCACCCCGAGAGCGATGAGTGCAGCGAAAAATGGAATCGCGAGCGAGACGACGCCGATGATGGCGTAGCGCTGCTTGATGCGACGTAGTTGGCGGCGCCGAGGTGGTGCCTGAAGTGCGTCTACTCGAGTCGACTGCGGTGTTGTCATGTCGAAGACGCGGACTGCCATTGCTTCGACTCTAGCCTCGAGCTTCTTCGAAGAGCGGAATCACGCTCGCCGGAATGAACTCTCTAAGATTTTTTGCCCTGGGGTCCATCTCACGAATAAAGGTACTCGACAGATCGACCGGTTGCATATCGATCTCGTAGCAGCGCCAGCCCTCGGGGGCACGTGACGACGATCCCGGTCGCGGGACGATTGCCACCGCAACGAGCTCGCGCAGCGCCTCCGCCTCGTGCCACTGGTCGAGCTGCGTCGCGAGGTCAGCACCCACGATCAGGTCAAGCGCGTCCGCGTTCACGAGAAGTTCACGAACGGTATCGATCGTGTAGGAGGGGCCCGGTCGACGTATCTCGAGGTCGGACACGTGCACGAGTGGCAGGCCGTCGAACGCGGCGTGGGCCATGGCGAGGCGCACGTCAGCAGGGTCAATGTCCGCGAGCTTGAGATACGGATCTCCGGCGACCGTCACTTCGATCACGTCAAAGCGACCGGTGGCAGCCGCGGCCTCGAGTGCCGCGACGTGACCGACGTGCGGCGGATCAAAGGTTCCTCCAAAGAGCCCGAGGCGGCGCGCGTCCATTGGGGGCAAGCCTACGAGAGTGGCGCAATTGTCGTGCTGCTGATCAACCCCCTACCATTGATGGATGGAACCATCGTCGCTCGAATGGACGCCGCGCTCGTGGCGCAACTACGAGGCCGCACAGAGCCCGCGCTGGCCGGACGCCGAGCACCTTGAGCGCGTCGAAGAAGAACTCGCGAAAAAGCCCCCGCTGGTGTTCGCGGGTGAGGCCCGTCGCCTCCAGTCCCAGCTCGCCGAAGCGGCGAGCGGCAAGGCGTTTCTGCTGCAGGCCGGTGACTGCGCCGAGTCCTTCAACGAGAGTTCGGCCGATGCCATTCGCGACAAGCTGAAGGTCATCTTGCAGATGGCCGTAGCGCTCACGTACGCGTCGGGTGTGCCGGTGATCAAGGTCGGTCGCATCGCTGGACAGTTCGCCAAGCCCCGCACCGAGGAGTTCGAAGTTCGCGACGGCGAGCGATTCGACGTGTTCCGTGGTCACATCGTCAACTCCGAGGCCTTTGACGCGGACGCGCGCCGACCTGACCCCGATCGAATGCTCGCTGCCTATCACCAGAGCGTTTCGACGCTCAACTTGCTGCGCGCCTTTACGACGGGCGGCTTCGCCGCGCTCAGTCGCGTGCACGCGTGGAACCAGGAGTTCGTCGCGAACTCCCTGGAGGGCAAGCGCTATGAAGTCATCGCCGACGAGATCGAGCGTGCGCTCGCGTTCATGCGGGCGTGCGGCATCGACCTGCACGACGACAGTGCGCTGCAGAGCGTCGACTTCTACACGAGCCACGAAGCGCTCATCCTCCCGTACGAGCAAGCCCTCACTCGACGCGACTCGCTGACCGGCGACTGGTACGACTGCTCGGCGCACATGCTCTGGATCGGGGACCGGACCCGCCAGCTGAACGGCGCGCACGTCAACTTCCTGCGCGGGGTGTCGAACCCGCTCGGTTTGAAGGTCGGTCCGTCAATGGGCGTCGACGAACTACGTCAGCTGGTCGACGTACTCAACCCGCACAACGTACCCGGACGGCTCACCCTCATCTCGCGCATGGGCCACCAGCGCGTCATCGACCTGTTGCCCGCGCTCATCGAAGCCCTGCGCGACGACGGACGTAGCGAGCTCTGGACGTGCGACCCGATGCACGGCAACACATTTGTTGCATCGGGTGGTCAGAAGACCCGCCGCTTCGACGACGTGCTGTCAGAGACCTCCCAGTTCTTCATGGTGCACCAAGCGCTCGGCACCTGGCCGGGTGGGCTGCACATCGAGCTCACCGGCGACGACGTCACCGAGTGCTTGGGCGGTGGATCACGGTTGAACGAGAATGACCTCGACCTCAACTACACGACGATCTGTGACCCGCGACTCAACGCGACCCAGAGCCTCGACATGGCCTTTCACGTGGCCGAGTATCTTCAGCGCTACTCAGCACCGATCGGCGAGAGGTCGTTGTAGCGCAAGAGTCGCTGGCGGCCGTCGTAGAACTCGACCTCGGTCATCGAGCAGTTCTCGATCCTCGGGCGAAGACGTAGCTCGCCGCCGAAGCCTTGGTAGAACTTGAGCGCCTGTTCGATCACGCCTCCGTGGACGATCATGACGACGAGCTGGTCCGGGTGCGCGAGGACGATGCGCTCGAACGCGTCGATGCACCGCTCAAAGAAATCGAGGAGCGACTCGCCACCGGGCACGTTCTGCTGGCCAGGGTTCCTGTCCCAGTCGGGCAGCACGTAACGAGCCTCAACCTCGGCCCACGTCATGCCATCCGCCTCGCCGACCGAGAGCTCGCAGAGCGCCTCGTCGCGCACGGCGACAATGTTGGGGTTGATCGCGGGAAAGACGATCTCGCCGGTTTCGATGGCCCGCGGGAGTGTCGAGGTATAGAACGCGCCCGCGTTCGAGAGCTCCTTCGTGATCTCGAGCCGCCGAGCGAGCGCCATTGACTGTCGACGCCCGAGCTCGGTCAGTCCCCCGTCGCCGATCGGTCCGCCCGCGAGACCTTCGGCGTTGGCGACACACTCTCCGTGGCGGATGAGCAGCAACCTCGTTCCTCGCGGCGCGGGGCCGCGCTGGCGAAAACCCTCCGGCGGCAGGCGATGCTCGTCGGTGACGTCACTCACGCGAGCTCCCCGACAAACGCCTCGAGCTGGCGAAGGGTGCGACACTCGATCACTCGATCGCAGTGCGGCGCGTACTGGGCGACAATCGAGTCGCCGCTGTTCCAGTAGCTCGTGGGCTCGGGGTTGAGCCAGTAGACGGCCTTCGCGCGGTAGTGCAGATCCGCCAGGACCTCGGCGTGGGCCTGATGGTAGTTGTTGCGCGCGTCGCCGAGGATGAGCACCGTCGAACGCTTGGTGAGGTCTTTCGCGTAGCGATCGTGAAAGACCATCAGCGCTCGCCCGTAGTCGGAGTGGCCGTCGAACGCGATGACGTCGGCTTCGGCGTTGATCAAGGTCACCGCGTCGGCGGGATCCTCGACCCCTTCGAAGAGTCGGGTCACCTCGTCGAGGCCGTCGACGAACACGAAGCTGCGAACCTTCGAGAACTGCGAGGAGATCGCGTGCACGAGGTGCAGCGTGAAGCGAGCAAACGAGGCGACCGATCCCGACACGTCGGCAATGACGAAGATCTCGGGCTTCGCCGGACGCGGCGGCTTGAAACGCAGATCGAGCGGCACGCCGCCCGTCGAAAGACTGCGGCGCACCGTGTGGCGAAGGTCGACCGGCCCGCGACGACGCCGGCGGCGCTTTCTCGCGAGACGAACGGCGAGCTTGCGGCTCAGCGGCCGAAGGGCGCGCTCGAGCTGGGCCATCTCGTCACGGTTGGCGTGCATGACGTCGAGGTCTTCGGGCAACGGTTTGCGCACCGACTTGGCGAGCGCGTCGGCCCCTCGGTCCTCGACAAGACGCTCTCTGATCTCACGTTCGATCTCGGCCTTCAGCTGGGCGATGCGTGCGGCCACCTCGTCGCGCGCGAGTCGCGCCGACAACTCGTCATCAGAGGTTGAACCCTCGAGCAGGCGCGCTTCGAGGGCGTCCAGCTCAAGGTTGCGCAAGGTTCGATAGAGGTAGTAGGTGCCGCCGACCGGACGGCCCGGCTCCATGCCCGCGTAGCGCGAGACCGCCTCGCTCGCACCCGCGCGCAGCGCGCCGAGATCCCCGTCGCGCAGCGCGCGAAAGAGCAGCTCGGAGAGCTCGGTAGCGCTCATCGCGCCGCCGCCCCCTTGACCACGCGCCTCGCCCGGGCCGGCGCCCGCGGCGCCTTCGCTGCGCTGCTCGCCGTCGCGCAGCTCTTCGCCAAGCAGCTCTTCGGCGCTCTCCCACGATCTCGTGGAAAAGAAGACGTCGAACGCGTTGTAGAAGACCGGCAGGTGATCGCCGTCCTTGACGAGGGTCGCGGCGAGCGTCGCGCGCAGGAGACTGCGGTTCGACAGGTCGATGACCTCGACCGCCCGAGCGGCGTCGACGTGCTCGCTCATCGACACGGGGATGCCGGCGGCGCGCAGCTCACCGATGAAGTCGCCGAGGAGATTAAGCAACGGGCCTCGAGCGACCGAGCAGTTCCTTCGTAGCGCGCTCGATGTCAGACTGATACTTGAGCAAGATGTGCAGCGTCGCGGCCGCATCCTCGTCACCGATCTCCTCGCGTCCGAGCACCACCAGCGTTCGAGCCCAGTCGAGGGTCTCAGAGACCGACGGCGCCTTCTTCAAATCGATCGAACGCAGCGAACGCACGACGTGGGCGATCTGCTCAGCGAGCGTCTTTGTGATGTCGGGCACGCGCGAAAGGATGATGTCGCGCTCGCGCTCGACACTCGGATAGCCCACGTAGAGATAGAGGCAGCGGCGCTTTAGGGCTTCGGAGAGTTCGCGGGTGTTGTTGGACGTTAAGAACACCATCGGGATTTGCTTCGCCTTGATGGTGCCAAGCTCGGGAATGGAGACCTGGTACTCGGAGAGGATCTCTAACATCAGCGCTTCGGTTTCGAGCTCGACGCGGTCGACCTCGTCGATGAGCAACACGACCGGGTCGTCGGCGGAGATCGCTTCGAGCAGCGGGCGCGTCAGCATGAACTCCTCAGCGAAGATGTCCTCTTCGAGGTGGTGCCACTCTTCGCTCCCCGCACCTTCCGGCCGTCCGGCCTGGATGCGCAACAGCTGCTTGCGGTAGTTCCACTCATAGAGGGCCTTTGACTCGTCGAGGCCCTCGTAGCACTGGAGACGGATGAGCCGCGCCCCGATCGACTCGGCGACGGCCTTGGCGAGCGCCGTCTTGCCGGTGCCCGCCGGCCCTTCGACGAGGACGGGCTTTGCGAGGCGGTCCGCCAAGTACGTGACCGAGGCGATCGCGTCGTCGCTCAGGTAATCGTTCTCCGCGAGGAGCTTTTGCACTTCGCTCGGGGACTCGAAGCGCACGGGTGGCACGCTCGAGAGCCCGAGGCGTCGAGCCAGTTCCTCTCTCGGATCAAGTGCGGTCATCGAATCTGTCCCTCTCCTCGTACGACCCACTTGAGGCAGGTCAGTTCGCGCAGTCCCATCGGGCCGCGGGCGTGCAGCTTCTGGGTCGAGATGCCGACCTCGCCACCGAGGCCGAGCTCACCCCCGTCGACGAATCGGGTCGAGGCGTTCACGAGCACCGCTGCCGCGTCGACGCGCTTCACCCACGCCTCGGCGTTCGCTGCGTCGTTCGTGAGGATCGCCTCGCTGTGACCCGTGCCGTACGTCGCGACGTGGCTGATCGCCTCGTCGAGCGAATCGACGACCTTGACAGCCAAGATCAGGTCCAGGAACTCGCGTGCGTAGTCGTCCTCCGTCGCTTGCGTTGCCCCCGCCAAGATCGTGCGCGCGCGTTCGTCCGCCCGCAGCTCGACCTCGGGCATCGCCGCAGCGAGCGCGGGCAGAAACTCGCCCGCGACCGTGCCGTGGACGAGCACGGTCTCTGCGGCGTTGCAGACCCCGGGGCGGGACGTCTTCGCGTTCTTCACGATCGCGACCGCCTGCTCGAGGTCTGCGGTCTCGTCGACGAACACGTGACAGTTTCCGTCGCCGTCGAGGACGTAGGGGACTCGCGCATGCTCGCGCATCGCGGCGATGAGACCCGTGCCACCGCGAGGGATGAGACAGTCGAGCACGTCGGAGAGCTGCATGAACGCTTCTACGGTCTCGTGCGACGGATCTTCCACCAGTGAGACGGCGGCGGCGGGAAGGCCCTCCTTCTCGAGTGCTTCGTGCCAGAGGCCGACGAGGAATGCGTTGGTGCGCTGCGCGGTCGACGACCCGCGCAAGAACGCCGCGTTGCCGCTTCGCACGCAGAGACCTGCGACGTCACAGGTCACATTCGGGCGATTCTCGTAGACGACGCCAATGACCCCAAGCGGCACGCGCAGCCGCTCGACACGCAGGCCGTTCGGACGTGTGCTCTGGTCGAGCACCTCAAAGAGGGGATCGGGCGAGTTCGCGATCTGGCGCAGCGCCGACGCCATGTCGGCGACTCGCTCGTTGGTCAGCGTCAGGCGATCACGGCCCGGGCCTGATTCGAGGTAAGCAGCAACCTCTTCGGCGTTCAGCGCCAGGAGCTCGTCACGCACCTCGCACAGTCGATCAGCGACGTGGAAGAGGACCGCCATCCGAGTCTCGTTCGCGGCCTGGGCGAGTTCGACGGACGCTCGTTTCACCGCGGCCCCCTGGGTCGCGAGTGCTCGAGTCATGGATCAATCGTAACGGGCGCCATTACGGACGCCGTAGGAGGACGAGATCGTCACGGTGCACGACCACGTCCTCGCCCTCGTCAAACGATTCGGCCGACACGCGTACGAGGCCCTTGGCAATGGTGTCACCCGCCGGGCCCTTTACGTCGACGGCGTCGCCTTCAACGAAGGTGCCCGCGAACGACTCGACCCCGACGCGCAAGAGGCTGCGGCCGTGGTGCTCGAGCGCCTCGAGCGCGCCCTGGTTGATCGAGAGCGATCCCTGACTCGCGACCGCGAAGGCGATCCACGATTTACGAGCCGACAGACGCTCTTTTCGAGGGTGAAAGATCGTGCCAACACCGCCGTCGAGTGCTTGGCGCAGCGCGTGGCGCTCCCTCGCGGGCGCGATGACGGTGGTCACGCCCGACCAGGTTGCCATGTGCGCGGCAGCGATCTTTGAGGCCATCCCCCCGCTGCCGACTCCCGAACGGCTCGCCCCGGCCGCTTCGATGAGCGACGCGTCGATCGTGCGCACCTCTTCGATGAGCGTCGCCGTCGCGTCGACCCGTGGGTCAGCCGTGAAGAGACCAACAGTGTCGGTGAGCAGCACGAGGTGAGAGGCGCCGACCAAGTTGGCGACCAGTGCCGCCAAACGATCGTTGTCACCGAAGCGGATCTCTTCGTCCGCGACCGCGTCGTTTTCGTTGACGATCGCAATGACGTGCAGTGACCCGAGTGCTTCGATCGTGCCGCGAGCGTGCAGGTACTGGCCGCGGTGAGAGAAGTCGAGCGGAGCGAGCAGCACCTGGCCGATCGTTGCCGAGCGGGCGGCGAACGCGTCGCGCCAGGCGTGCATCAAGAGCGGTTGGCCGACCGCCGACACGGCCTGGAGGGTCGTCGAGTCACGAGGGCGCGGCTTCCCGCGCCCCACTTCGGCCCATCCGGCCGTGATGGCGCCGGACGTGACGACGACGACTGACCATCCGTCCTCGCGTAGATCCACGACGTCGCTCGCGACGTTGCCCAGCACGTCGTGATCGACGCCGCCCGCCGCGTCGGTGATCGACGACGTACCGATCTTGACGACGACGCTACGACTGGCCATCGTCATCGAGGTCGAGTCGCCCGTGTCGCGCGAGGCGCTCGCGGCGCGTCGCTCGGTGATGCTCACCCCGGTCGAGACCGGTGCCTGCTTCGTCACGCCACCATTCAAAAGAGAGTGTCCCGATCGTGACAACATCTCCCTCGTGCACGCCCGCCCTCGAGAGCAACCGATCGACGCCGAGCTCCTTTAGCCGGTGAACGATCTCAGCAAGCGCCTGATCGTCGGTGAGGTCGCTAAAGCGCACGGCGCGTTCTGCGGCACGGCCGATGACGCGCCAGCCTTCGCCGATGCGTTCGACGGTGATCTCTTCGGGCACGGGCCGGTGCACGACCACTTCGTGCTCGAGGGCTTCTTCTTCGTTCTTACGCGCGATGACGACGAGCTCTGAGAGGCGAGCGACGAGTCGATCGATCCCCTCGCCCGTCACCGCCGAGATCGTCTCGACGCCGTCGAGCTCGTAGGCGGCGACGTCGCCCTTGGAACCCACGACGACCCGTGGTCGCTCGAGCAGGTCTGCTTGGTAGTCACCGAGCTCTTCCAGCAGCACCGCGAGCTGCTCTTCGGGCGGCATCGGCGCCATCTCCGAGAGGTCGAGCAGCACACAGAGGACCCGAGCGCGCTCAACGTGACGCAAGAAGTCGTGACCAAGCCCGCGACCCTCGGCGGCACCTTCGATGAGGCCTGGAATGTCCGCCATCACAAACTCGGTCGCGTCGCTCGGACGTCCTGATCGGACGCCCACTCGCACGACGCCGAGGTTCGGCGTCAAGGTAGTGAAGGGATAGTCGGCGATCTTTGGGCGCGCGGCAGACACCCGCGAGATGAGCGTCGACTTGCCGACGTTCGGAAATCCAATCAACGCCACGTCCGCTTCGAGCTTCAACTCGAGGTTGTACCAGCGCTCCTGGCCTGCCTCACCCTGTTCCGCAAACGCCGGCGCGCGACGACGATTCGAGAGAAACCTGGCGTTGCCCTGGCCGCCCAATCCACCTTCGGCCGCGAGCCAGCGATCTCCCGGGCCCTTCAGGTCGATGAGGAGCTCGCCCTCCATTGAAAAGACCATGGTGCCAAGGGGCACGGTGACGTCGACGTCCTTTCCGCGCTTGCCGTGTTGGCGCTTGGAAGTGCCGTGCTGGCCGTCGGTCGCCCGGCGAAACGGGTGATCTTGAAAGCCCAGCAACGACGCCTGGTTGTGGTCGGCAACGAGCCAGACGTCGCCTCCGTTGCCGCCGTCACCGCCATCTGGTCCCCCTTTGGCGACGTGGGCTTCGCGGCGAAAACTGACGCATCCCGCCCCGCCATCACCGGCTTTGGCGTGCAGCTGAGCGCTGTCGACGAAGGAAGACACGCACTCATCCTACGGCCCTGAAATTCCTTGCCTTTTTGGTGACCCACGTGCTCGTACACGTTGACGAGGATTCGAAGAGATGGTGACGCCCTCGGACAGCGACGCCGATCGAGAGCACGCAGAGGTGGCGTGCCTCGCAGAAAAAGGCTGATTATTAGCGATAACTGGCCGTGGAAAGCCGTCGCCATACGCCCAAACCTGTTGATTTCTTTAGAAGGTCTTCCAACCGCGCGGCTCTGACCAGGTACTTTGCAGCATTACTAGGGGAAAAAGAGCCAATTCTTAAACCGATATCCCCGGATTCCCTTATTTTTACGGTAAAAATGACGGTGGCTGCTGGGAACGCCCAGTTCGTTATCAATAAGAGTAAGGAGTCGACCGGTGAATAAGGCCGAGTTGGTAGAAGCAATCGTCGCCGAGAGCGGCGCCACCAAGAACACCGTTGCGGAAGTTCTGAAGGCCTTTGAAGACGTCGTTGTCGGCAACGTGTCCAAGGGTGAGAAGATTGTCTTGTCCGGGTTTTTGTCGTTCGAGCGTGTGGAGCGTAAGGCTCGCACCGCCCGGAACCCCCAGACCGGCGAGGCCATTCAGGTGATGGCCTCGAGGGCTCCGAAGGTGTCCATTGGCTCGACCTTTAAAAAGGCTGTCAAGGGCGCGTAGTTCTCGTAGTAACGAAAAATCCCCCGGGCTGCGCCCGGGGGATTTTTTTGTTCTGAGAAGCGTTAGTCGATCTGCACGTCGACGAGCTTGCGCCCGCCGCGGTAACCGAACTTCACGGTGCCTTCGGTCAGTGCAAAGAGGGTGTCGTCCTTGCCTTGGCCCACGTTGCGCCCGGGGTGGAACTGGGTGCCGCGTTGGCGAACGATGATGCTGCCGGGCTTCACTTCAGTGCCGTCGAAGGCCTTTACGCCGAGGCGCTGGGCGTTCGAGTCACGGCCGTTGCGCGTTGAGCCGCCGCCTTTGGTCTTGGACATCGCTACCCCTTACGCTTTGGCCGAAATCTTCGTGATTTCGACGGTGGAATAGTGCTGGCGGTGGCCCCAGCGGCGGCGCTGGATGGCCTTTGCCTTGTAGGTGAGGGCGCGGATCTTCGGACCCTTCTCCTCGCCGAGGATCTTGCCCGTGACCGTGGCCCCCTTCAGGGCTGGTCCGGCAACCACCTGGTCACCGTCAACGAGCAAAACGGGTTGAAACTGGACATCGGCACCCACCTCTTCCGCGCGAAGGTCCACGCGGACCACTTGGCCCTCGGTGACGCGCTCTTGGGATGTGCCTACACGGATGACGGCGTACATAAGGGTTCCATACTAGCCGATCGATCGCGAGCCCCAAGAGGCCGTAATGAGAACGACGCTTAGCCCGAGGTCGTGGTCGTCGTGGTCGCCGGTGGGACGAGCGGGGTCACGACCACCGGGTCAAGGTCGGGGTAGATCTCAACCCAGGTGCGTCCCGGCTGCAGGTCGATTGGCTGTCTCGCTGCAGTGAGGAACTTCGTGATGGAGCCCGCGGGACCCGCCGACCAGGTTCCGACGATGATCCTGCCGTTTCGAAACACGTACGCCTTACCCGAGCTGTCAAAGATGTGCGACTCGGCCTCGAGACCCCCTTCTGAGTTCTCGATCCACGGGCCGTACGTGAGATTCACGAGCTGAACGATGACGTTCTGGGCCTGATTCTGCACGCCGTCAGCGAGCACGTCGGGCCGGATGTCAGGGTCCGAGGTCGAACCCACGTTGTAGAACCGCATCCAGGTCCCCGTGCTCGAATCCCAGCGCCAGTAGATGTCTGACGTCCCCGACCAGTCGAGGTGAATCTGGGTCACCGATTCGCCCGAGGGGACTGTCGAGGAGAATGAGAAGATGGGAGCCGGAGGCGTCGTCATCTGCTTCTCTGCCGCCCAGATGGCTTGGGTCGTGGTGTAGGTGTCATAGGGCGCGTATCGCCCCGAGGGTTCTGTTTCGAGCCCAGGATTGTCGATCAGGTCCACGTTGACGAGGTCCGACTGTTCGATGAGGTCGAGTACCGGCGCGATGCCGCCCACGTGGACGAGGATCGGATGGCCGAGTTCGGACAGCATCTGAATGTCGGTCCAACGCGCCGAGCGCACCGGCCCGACGAGGCTCGGCGCCTCGTGGCACTGAAAGACCGCGGCGTATCGCGTGATGGATCCTTCGACCTGCTCTTCGAAGATGACGTCAGCGTCGTCGAGGCCGCTTTGGGGACGCGCCTCTGCGGGTGCGGGGCCCAATGAGTAGTTGTCGATCTTGATGGCCAACGCTGGTCTGTCCGGCACGACGCCACCGGGGGCGGGCGTATCGGTGAGCGGACACAGCGCCACTGGTACAGCAGCGGTCGTTGTCGTTGAGGTCGTCGCCGCGGAACTGTGATGGTTCGAGGACCCACAGGCAGCGAGCAGCGCCGCGCTCACGGCGAAGACGCCGGCAATCCCGATCGTCCGCCGCCCAGGCCACCCGCGAGCACGTCGGGGGGTGCTTGAGGATGCCACGCCTTAAGGCTAGGGAGTCGCCGGTCTAGAGACCGGTCTTTACGACGAAGCCGCGACCGTCGCACACGCTGCACTCGACTGAGAGCGACTCGAGCAGGCCCTCGTTGACGCGCTTTCTCGTCATTTCGATGAGTCCGAGCTCGGAGACGTCAAAGACCTGCGAACGTGTCTTGTCGCGCGAGAGCGCTTGACGCAGCGCCGAGGCCACGGCGTCGCGGTTGGCTTTTGCCTCCATGTCGATGAAGTCGATGACGATGATGCCACCGATGTCGCGAAGGCGAAGCTGGCGGGCCACCTCGTCGGCCGCCTCGAGGTTGTTGCGAAAGACGGTCTCTTCGAGGTTGTTGGTGCCGACGTTCTTTCCGGTGTTCACGTCAATGACGGTGAGCGCCTCGGTGCGCTCGATGATGAGCGATCCTCCCGAGGGCAAGAACACCTTGCGGTCGAGCGAGCGGTGCAGCTGCTCGTGGACGAAGTAGCGCTCGAAGAGCGGGAGCTCCTCGGTGTCGCGGTCGTAGTACTCGATGCGGTCGGCGAGCTCGGGGTTGACCGCCATCACGTATTCTCGTACCTTTTCGTAGAGCGTCCGATCATCGATGAGTACGGCGCGGTACTCGTCGTTCAGCTCTTCTCGAAGGACGCGAACGGCGAGGTCGAGGTCGCGGTAGATGAGTCGGGGCTGGTTGGAACGCGCGACTTCGACTTCGATGGCGGACCACTTGTCGACGAGCGACGTCACGTCGCGCGCGAGATCTTCCGCGTTCACACCCTCGGCCGCGGTGCGAATGATGATGCCGTGGCGCTCGGGCTTCACCTCATCGATGATCTTGCGCAACCGGCGACGCTCCCCGTCGGGCAGACGCTTGGAGATGCCGATCGTCGATGAGTTCGGCACGAGGACGGCGAATCGCCCGGGGAGCGACACCTCTTGGGTGAGTCGGGCGCCCTTGTGGCCAATGGCGTTCTTGGTGACCTGGCAGACGACCGTCTGACCGGCCCGGATCATCTCTTCGATGCGCTTATTGTTCGACGGCGCGCCGTCGACGTCTTCAGTGTCAAAAGAGACATCGCCCTTGTAGAGGACTGCGTTCTTCGGGATGCCAATGTCGACGAAGGCGAGCTCCATGCCGGGCAGCACGTTCTGAATGCGCCCAACATAGATGTTGCCGTCGATCTGGTTGGTCTCGTCCGCGTTCTTCGCGACGGTGTACTCGACCATCGAACGGCCCTCGAGGGTCGCAATGTGCGTCGCGTCAGGCGTTGAGTGCACGGCCATGAGGTAGCGGCCCTGGGCGCGAGTGCGGCGCTCACCCCCACGGCGGCGGCGCGCTCGACCTCGCGCACCTCCTTCGACGGCGTCCGGGGCAGACGCCTCTACCGGGGCGTCGACAACGCGTCGGGCAGAGCCGTTCGTTGCTTCGTTCGACTGGGTGGCCCCGTTTCGATTCTCACGATTGCCCTGTCCCGAGCGGCCCCGGCCGCCGCGGCGACGGCGAGCGCCGCCCGAGTTGGGTGCTGCAGGGGTCGCTGGCACAGCCGCGGCGCGAGCACCGGGTCGAGTGTCACCGATTTGAGGGGCTGGTCGAGTGTCGCCGATTCTTGGGCTAGAGGATGAGGGTACGGGTTGGTTGGATTCGTCGCTCACGACGGGTACTCCTTGCGTTCTTAAAGTTTGTGACGCAGCGCCGCGCGCCACGAGAAACCGTGCGTGGCGAGACGCTCACGACGGCGGTGGAGTTACTGCGAAAGGCTTGTTGGACCGTGACCAGGAGAACTACGAGGATCCCTAGCTGATAGAGCTGATTGGCGGGTGCCACGACTTGTCCTCAATACCTGTGCGCAACGGAGTGAACACACTGCGTTACGTCGACGTTCTCTTGCGAATGGCACCCTGTGTGCCAAATCGCCCAACACCACCAGGCTAGCCCATCCGCCCCCTATCTTGACCGATCGCGTCTGGTCGGCTATGGCGCGGCGGTGGTCGTTGTCGCGGTCCCGACGCTGGTCGGAGCGGTGGTCGAGGTCGTGGTCGTTGAGGAGTTCTTCGTTTTCGCCGTCTTCTTGCCGGTGGGCAGCGTAAGCGCCGGGCGCAGGGTGAGCGCCGGCACCGGGTGACTTACGAGGTAGTTAAAGGTCTTCGCAACGACGGGGGCGGAGGCGTCGGCGCCGTAGCCGCCCTCGTCGATCACGCAGATCACGACGTAGTCAGGGTGGGTCGTCGGCCCGAAGCCCACGAACAGAGAGTTCGGCTCGACGTCGGGCTGGTTGCTCGCCGTACCCGTTTTTCCGGCGATGGGAAAGGAGGCGAGCGAGTGGTGGAAGTACTTCTGGAAGGCCGAATAGCCCGTGCCGTCAGCGCTTTGAACGACGCCGCTGAGGCCTTCGAGGATGGGATCGCGCACGCTTGCGGGCAGATTCACGTGGCCAATGACGTGTGGCGTATAGCGCACAAGGACCTGGCCGTGGGGGTTGAGGATGGCGGCCGCGACCTCGGGGGCGTAGCGCGTCCCGCCGTTGGCGAAGGTGGCGTAGGCGTTCGCGAGGGCGATCGGGGTGAGCGCCGTCGTGCCCTGACCGAAGGCCATCTCGATGTTGTCACCCGTGTACCAGGCGGTGTGCGGAAAAGCCACTGGATCCTCTGCGTGCAGCTGCTTGCGCACCTCGGGCGAGTCCACGCGACCTGTCGCTTCTTCGGGGAGGTCGATGTTGGTCGGCTCGGTGAGTCCGTAGTCGGCCGCAACGTTCTGGACCGGCGTCTGGCCGTACTGTGCCTGATCGGACCAGAACAGATAGCCCAGGTTGTAGAAGTAGAAGTCTGACGACACGGTGAGGGCTTTGGGCAGATCGATCCAGCCGGCCGCCGAGTTATCGTCGTCGTGGAACTCACAGAGCCCGTGGGCGGCGCCCTTCTCGCAGTTCGGCACGACGAAGGTGCCGGTGTCGTCGATCAGCTTGTATGCGGAGAAGATGCCGGTCTGGAGTTCGGTCGTCGCCGTGACGAGCTTGAAGGTGCTGCCAGGCGTGTAGAGACCCTGGATGGCGAAGTTGTTGAAGGCGCCCTCATTGAGGAGTTGCTTGTACTCCGAGGTCGACAGTCCGCTGACGAAGGAGTCGAGGTTGTAGGACGGGTAGCTCGCCATGGCGTAGACGGCCCCGGTCTTCGGGTTCATCACGATGGCCGCGCCGTTGATGGCTTCGGGAACCTTGCCGGAGACCGGGTCTATGGAGTGGCGGTCAGCAAGGATCTCCGTGCTGAGGTAGTTCTCGAGCTGCTCTTGCAAGGGGGTGTCGATGTTGAGAACGACCGAGTCGCCCTCGACCGGCTCGGTCGTCTTCTCGGTGCCGACGATCTGATAGTGGGCGTTCACCTCGAGGGTGCTCGTGCCCTCCTTGCCCCGCAGATACTGCTCGTAGTACGACTCAACGCCGCTCTTACCGACCATGGAGCCGTTCTGGCCCCCCGGGCCGAGATAACCGAGTACCTGTGCTGCCACGTTGCCGCCGTCGGGGTACTCGCGTCTCGAGGTGTCCAGTATCGAGACGCCGGGGAACTCACCGGGGTGCAGGCGGATGAACTCGACGTCGCGCGCCGGCGCGTTGATCATGACCGGCGCGGGCTGGTAGGGGCTGTACTGCACGTTGGCGAGGTCGGCGTTGATCTGCAGGACGCTGAGCCCGGTGAGTGACGAGAGCGCCCCCTTGATGGTCGGGTGGAGCGCTGCCTCTTCGCGCGACAGCCGGATCTCGGTCGTTGTCACGTTGGTGACGAGCGGATGTCCACCGCGATCGAGAATGACGCCGCGGGTCGCCGGAATCGTCGTCAGGCGCAACGAGTTGGAGTTGACGGCGGCGGCAGAGGCCTTGTAGTCCACGACCTGGAGGAAGAAGAGCCGCACGATGAGGCCCACCATGAGCAGCGCGAAGAATCCGCCAATGACGAGCCAGCGTCTTGCGGGTCGCGCCTGCACCTCGTCCGGAGACGCCATGAGGTCCCGGATGCCCACGGGCTTTGGTTCGTTGATGGTTCGCCCGCGACCGCGCAACGGGTGCAGCGACACCCACGGGCGCCAGAGTCGCGAAAACCACGAGCCGGTCTTTCGATCGCGCCACGAACTCCTCAACGTGCGCTCCCCACGTTGGCGACCCAGCGGGCGAGGCGAGACACCGGTCGAGCGAGAAGAAAGAATGCCACTGCGTTCACGATCATTGCAGCCAACAGACTGTTGCGCCAGAGCGAGAAGTTAAAGGTGAAGAAGCTTGCGCTGACAAAGAGGGCGGGCGCGATGAATCCCG
Organism: uncultured Acidimicrobiaceae bacterium; assembly: GCA_963724865.1. GTDB lineage: Bacteria > Actinomycetota > Acidimicrobiia > Acidimicrobiales > RAAP-2 > RAAP-2. Next base: position 563,563 of record CAVRWO010000020.1, read on the forward strand.
CAGCGGCGGCGATCAGAGGCGTCACCCACCACGAGGTCGAATCAAGGTCGCCCACGCCTTCACGGCCCAGTCGCGACGCGCCGTAGGCGAGGGCGATCGCGACGAGGGCCGTGAGCCCGAAGGGCGTCGTCGAGTGGGTGTCAAAGAACACCCCCGCCACCAGGGCACTCCACATCGCAAGCGCGGTAAGGCCGGTCAAGCCCACGGCGAGTGGCCAGAGCCACACGATCATCACGACGACGCCAGCGAAACGCCACGAGGAGAAGATCGACAGCTGGATCGCCACGATGAGCAGCGTGACGAGGGTGACCGGCAACAGCGCCTTTCTCACGCAGGCGGCTCCCAGAGCACGACGTCCAGATACGTCAAGTAGCGAAGGTCCGCGGCCGGCGTGAGCGTGAGGTTGTAGGAGGCGGCGCCCGGGGTAAGGGTGACGGCCTTCACCGTGGCGACCGGTATTCCTGCCGGATAGAGCGCGCCGTTCAGTCCGTCGGTCGAGAGCTTGGTGCCCGGCCCGACATCAGAGTTCAGCGGCACCGATGTCGCCTCGAGCCCATTGTTGAGTCCCCGTCCCGAGACCACGAGGTCGGTCTTACCTGACCGATAGGTCACCCCAATCGTCGAACTCGCATCGGTAATGAGCCTTACCATGGCCGAGTTGGTTGACGTCGCCATCACTCGCCCCACGAGTCCGCCGTTCGCGACGACGGGCATCCCCGTGAGAATCCCGCTGTCACGGCCCTTGGAGATCTGAATCGTCGCGGCGAAGTTCGTCGGCGAGAGCGCGGTGACCTGCACTGCGACCGTGGGGATCGATCCGACGAAGGGAACGTTGAGTTGGGTCGTCATCTGTTGAAGCTGTCGAGCAAACGCCCAGCCTTCGTTGGCGCGCTCTTCAGCCTCGCCGAGCTCGTAGCGCAGCTTCTCGTTCTGTGCGACCACGTCGCTGTAGTCGATCATGCCCGCGAACGTGTGACCGACGGGCCGGGCGATCGTGTTCACCGCCCAGCTGAACGGCGTGATGATGATGTTGGCGCCGCTACGCAGTCCCGAGGCGACGCCGGTCGTCAAGTAGAGGATGAGAAGAGTGACAACTATCGCGACAGAGAAGGTCCAGGTACGTCGACGCGAACGGTCGGTGGCCACGCGCTAACGCGATGGACTGGTCTTCAACATGCGCGCGAAGACTTCGAGTTCTTCGAGACACATTCCACTGCCGAGAGCCACGCAGTTCAAGGGGTCGTTCGCCACAATGATCGGCATATTGGTCTCGTATTCGAGGCGGGCGGCGAGGCCCGCCAAGAGCGCTCCCCCACCGGTGAGGACGATGCCCTGCTCCATAAGGTCGGAGGAGAGTTCGGGCGGTGTGCGGTCGAGGGTGACCTTCACGGCGTCGACGATCGCTTGAACCGGTTCGGAGATGGCCTCGCGGATCTGTTCGGTCGAGATGATTACCGTCTTCGGCAGCCCCGTCACGAGGTCGCGTCCGCGAATCTCAGCGCGCAGCTCCTCTTCGAGCGGGAACGCCGAACCGAGCTGCATCTTGATCTCTTCTGCCGTGCGCTCACCGAGCGCCAGCTGGAACTCTTTTTTGACATACGCCACGAGCGCTTCGTCGAGCTCGTCACCGCCAACGCGAATCGACTGACTCGTCACGATGCCGCCGAGCGAGATGACCGCGACCTCAGAGGTACCACCGCCGATGTCGACCACCATGTTGCCGGTCGGTTCGTGAATGGGAAGACCCGCGCCGATCGCAGCCGCCATCGGCTCTTCGATGATGTACGCCTTGCGCGCGCCGGCGAACTCTGCTGCTTCCATCACGGCGCGCTGTTCGACGCCGGTGATGCCCGACGGCACGCAGATGACCATGCGAGGTTTTGCGAAGCGGCGCTGGTGGACGCGGTGGATGAAGTAGCGCAGCATCTTTTCGCAGATCTCAAAGTCGGCAATGACGCCATCCTTCAGTGGCCGAATGGCCTGGATGTTGCTCGGCGTGCGGCCGATCATGCGCTTGGCCTCGACCCCGACAGCCAAGGGCTTGCCGTCTTTCACGTCAACCGCGACGACGGACGGCTCGTTCAAGACGATGCCGCGACCTCTCACGTATACGAGGGTGTTCGCGGTGCCCAGGTCGACCGCCATGTCGCGGCCTAAGAGTGAAAAACGACTGTCAACCATAGATTCCTTCTAGCGGCGTGCGACGATGCGCTCGATACAAGGCTAGGCCATGAATGCGCCGAGGGGCCAGAAGAGCTCGTTATTCCAAGTCTGGAAAGAAAATCTTTATTTCACGAACCGCTGATTCACTCGAATCCGAACCGTGAATCAAGTTCTCCGACATCTCTATCGCAAGGTCGCCACGAATCGTTCCGGGTGCAGCGTCGGCCGGATTCGTCGCCCCCATCATCGTGCGAACGACCTTCCAGGTGTCCTCGGGGCCTTCAACAACCATCACCAGCGCCGGAGATCGCGTGATGAACGTTACGAGTCCGTCAAAGAATGCCTTGCCCTCGTGTTCGGCGTAGTGACGCTTCGCCGTGTCAACGTCGATACGGCGCAGTTCGGCCGCCACCACCTTCAGCTGCTTGTCCTCCAGGCGCGAGAGGATCTCTCCCGCGAGGCCCCGTTCCACACCGTCGGGCTTGACGATAACCAGCGTTCTGTTCACGCCGTGCAGACTAACAGTCTCAACCCAGATGTCGAGAAGGGATGTGCAACACCTCACCGCGGATCTCGGCGACGAGATAGAGGCTGCCCGTCACCACGATGAGGTCTTCGTCCGTCGAGCGTTCGCGCGCGTGCGCGAGTGCGACCTTGGCATTCGGATGCTCGTAGGCAACAGCCCCGTTGCGCTCCAGCGCCGCGACGAGATCGCGTGCGGGCACCGCGCGCGGCGAGTTCGGTGCGCAGCAGTAGAACTCGCTGAAGCCCGCACCGAGTAGCGGCGTGATCATGTCGTTGACGTCGCGCCCCGTGAGCATGCCGAGCACGCAGCGACGTTCGCCGCGAACGTCAAAGGCGCCGTCCAGTGTCGCGACCAGCGCGCGAATCCCCGCGGGATTGTGCGCGCCGTCGACGACGATCATCGGGTTCCTCGCGATAACTTCCATGCGACCGGGCATCTGCACCCGAGCGAGCGTTGACGCGACCACGTCGTCACCGAGCGCACGACCGAGGAAGGCCTCTGCCGCCGCTACCGCTGTCGCCGCGTTCACCCCTTGGTGGATGCCGTGCAGGTCCACGAGCACCTCTTCGTAATGTGCGTACGGCGTCAACAAGGTGATCGCGCGCCCACCGACGGCGAGCTCGTTCTCTTCAAGGACGAACTCGTCGCCGAGCGGCCACAGCGTGGTGTCAAGCTCCTTCGCGCGCTGACGAGCGATCTCGACGACGATGGCGTTGGTGGTGCCGATGATGGCGACCGCGTCGTGGCGAAAGATGCCGACCTTGTCACTCGCGATGGCGCCGACGGTCGTGCCGAGCACGGCGGTGTGATCGAGATCGACGTTGGTGAGCACGGCCACGTCAGAGTCAATGACGTTGGTCGAGTCCCACGTGCCGCCCATGCCCACCTCTACCACCGCGACGTCGACGCCTTCATCGGAGAAGTGCAGGAGGGCCGCTACCGTGAGCAGTTCGAAGCGGGTGAGCGCAATCCCCGTCACCGACTCGACGTCCGAGAGGCGCTCGAGCACGGTGACAAAGTCATCGTCGTCGATCGCGATGCCGTTGACGGCAATGCGCTCGTTGATCGAGTGCAGGTCCGGACTCGTAAAGGTCCCCACGCGCAGACCCGTTGACTGCAGCAGGGCGCTCGTGATCGTCGTCGTGGTGCCCTTGCCGTTCGTTCCGGTCACGTGAATGGACGGATAATCGCCCTGGGGATCAGCGAACTGAGCGAGGGTGTCGCGAATGGGCTCGAGCGTGGGGACCGGCTGACGATTCGGGGCAACTCGCTCGTAGTCCACGTGCGATTCGAGCCACGTCAACGCCTCAGCGTAGGAAGCGAAACGCACGGTTTAGCTCGCGCGACGAGTTCGCGGCGCCTTTCGCATTTCGTAGCTCGGCGCCTCGTGCAAGCGCACGGACGAGGCCGTGACGACGCATCGCACCACGTCGCTGCGTCCCGGCACGTCGAACATCGGTTCGAGCAGCACGTGCTCGAGAATCGAGCGAAGCCCGCGCGCACCGGTGCCGCGCTCGAGCGCGAGGTCAGCGATCGCCTCGAGCGCGTCGGGCTCGATGACGAGCTCGACGCCGTCCATAGCGAGCACCTGCTGGAACTGCTTCACCAGTGAGTTCTTCGGTTCGGTGAGGACCTGGATCAACATCTCGCGGTCGAGCTGTTGCACCGCGCCCACGATGGGGAGGCGTCCGATGAACTCGGGAATGAGTCCGAACTTGACCATGTCTTCGGGAAGTACGTGACGAAACAGCTCGATATCGCCACGGCGCTTTGACTGCACCGGCTGGTTGAAGCCCATCGACTTCTTTCCGAGGCGGCGCTCGATGATCTCTTCGAGACCCGCGAAGGCGCCACCGCAGATGAACAAGATGTTCGCGGTGTCGATGTTGATGAACTCTTGGTGCGGGTGCTTGCGTCCGCCCTGGGGTGGGACGCTCGCGACGGTGCCCTCGAGAATCTTGAGGAGTGCTTGCTGGACGCCCTCACCCGACACGTCGCGAGTGATGGAAGGATTCTCCGCCTTGCGCGCGATCTTGTCGATCTCGTCGATGTAGATGATGCCTCGTTCGGCGCGCTTCACGTCAAAGTCCGCGGCCGAGAGCAACTTGAGCAAGATGTTCTCAACGTCCTCGCCCACGTAGCCGGCTTCAGTCAGCGCCGTCGCGTCCGCAATGGCGAAGGGCACGTTCAGCATGCGAGCGAGCGTCTGGGCGAGGAACGTCTTGCCACAGCCCGTCGGGCCGAGCAGCAATACGTTCGACTTCGCGACCTCTACGTCGTCGTCGTGCAGTGGGCCGGTCTGGATGCGCTTGTAGTGGTTGTAGACAGCGACGGCGAGGATCTTCTTCGCGTCCACTTGGCCGATAACGAACTCATCGAGGAAGGCCGAGATCTCTCGGGGCGTGGGTAGCTCGTCGAGAACGAACTCGGGGCGATCGCCGAACTCGTCGGCGATGATGTCGTTGCAGAGATCGATGCACTCGTCGCAGATGTACACGCTCGGGCCGGCGATGAGCTTCTTGACCTGTTTTTGACCCTTGGCGCAGAAGCTGCACTTGATGAGGTCGCTGCCTTCGCCGAACTTAGCCACGGGTCCCCCCTGAACGGTCGCCGAACTCTTCGGCGAGGATGTCGTTGCAGAGATTGACGCACTCGTTGCAGATGTAGACGTGCTCGCCCGCGGTGATCTTGCTCACTTGATCCTGACCTTTCGCACAGAAACTGCACTGCACGAGGACGCTGCTTTCACTCAACACTGTCACGGACACCCTCCGACTGACCTACCGCCGCGCCTATCCTACGGGCCAGCACCCCGAAAACGAGGTACCTTACAGCCGCGCGGAGATGACTTCGTCGATTAAGCCGTATTCCACGGCCTCTTCGGCGCTCATGATGAAGTCTCGGTCGGTGTCCTTATTAACCCGCTCCTCCGATTGGCCCGTGTCGCTGGCGAGCATGGAGTTGAGCAGGTCCTTCATCCGCAGGATCTCGCGAGCCTGGATCTCGATGTCAGACGCCTGTCCCCCGACACCACCCCACGGCTGGTGCAGCAGCACCCGAGCGTGCGGGAGGGCAAATCGCTTGCCGTGCGCGCCGGCCCCGAGCAGCACCGCGGCCGCCGAGGCGGCCTGGCCGAAGCAGAACGTCGAGACGTCAGACTTGATGTACTTCATGACGTCATAGATGGCGAGCAGCCCGGTGATGTCGCCGCCGGGCGAGTTGATATAGAGGTTGATGTCCTTTTCGGGGTCTTCGGATTCGAGGAAGAGCAGCTGGGCGCAGACGAGGTTCGCAATGGAGTCGTCGATTGGCGTGCCAAGAAAGATGATGCGCTCGCGCAGCAGTCGGCTGTAGAGGTCGTAGGCCCGCTCGCCACGGTTGGAGGACTCCACGACCGTAGGGACGAGGTAGTTCTGGGCTCGATAGTTGTCGTTCACGGAACTACCTTACGCGTCGACATCGTCCGACTCATCCGGCTCGTCGGACGTTTCGGGCTTGAGAAGCGCCGGATCGATCTCGACACCTTCGGGATCAATGAAGGTCACATGCTCATTGAGCCAGCGCGACGCCTTCATCTTTGCCACCTCGGACCGAAAGGTGACGACACGCCCCGTGTCGCGCAGGTTCGAACGAAGCACATCGGCAGAGGCGTTCATCGACTCGGCCGTCGTTGCGAGCTCCTCGTCGATCTCTTCGTCGCTCGGCTCTAAGTCTTCGGCCCGTACCAACGCTCTTAGCGCCAGGTCGATCCGCACGGCGCGGGTGGCGTCCTCGCGAAGCGTCGCGAGCAGCTGGTCAGGGCTCTGGTTCGTGACCTGAAGAAAAGTGTCGAGGTTCAGCTTCTGCTGTTCGAGCCGATGACCGAGGTCGTGCAGTCGCTCGTTGGTCTCGTCTTGGACCAGCGACTCAGGGACAGCGTCGGCGCTCACGAGTGCACTGAGTGCAACGAGCACCGAGTCGCGTTGCGAGCGCTGTGCTTCAGCGACACGCATCCGACGCATCTGTTCGAAGATGCGATCGCGCATCTCTGCGACGTTCTCCCATTCGGTGTTCTCTTGGACCCACTCGTCGGTGAGCTCAGGCAGCTCACGCTCTTGCACCTTCTTCAACGAAAGCTCGTACGTCGCAACGCCGCCCTGGCCAAAGCCGCCATTGAGCTTCAGCTCCTCGCCCGCCTTCAGTCCGACGATGAGCTCGTCGACGCCATCAGTGATGTTGCCCGACCCCACGGTGTACATGAAGTCGCCCATGTCGAGCGGCTCTTCCTCGGAGTCGACCTGCTCGACGTGGACGTCCATCGTGACGAGGTCGCCGGTAACAATGGGCCGGTCGACTTCTTTTAGAACGGCGTCGGTTTCACGAAAGCGATCGATCTGAGCGTCGACCTCTTCGTCAGTCACGACCGGCGAGGGAATCGTCACGCGCAGGTCCCTCTGGCCAGTGATCTCGAGTTCGGGCCGCACTTCGACATCGGCCTCGAAGACGAGGGTGCCCTCTTCTTCGCCCGACGTGATGTTGATCTCTGGCTTGGCAATGGGATCGATAAGCGTGTCAGAGACAGCGAGCGCGTAGAAATCTGGGATCGCGTCCTGAATGGCCTCACCGCGCAGCGCGGCCGGGCCGCCGATGTGGGCCATTAGCACGTTCTTTGGGACCTTGCCCTTGCGAAAGCCCTTGATGCTGACCTGCTTGGAGAGCTTCTTCGCGGCGGCATCGATCGCCGCTGCCATCTCGTCGTCGTCGACCTCGACGACCAGCTTGACTCGGTTGTTCTCCAGGGTGGTGGTGGTAGCGCGCATAAGAGATGCCAGCCTACCGGTTGCTCCGAAAATCTCTAAATCATGATGGCAAGCGCGTCGGCGAATGTCACGGCGAGCGTCTCGTTGCCACGCACGTCGGTCGCCGACGCGCGCAAGAACGCCTCGGCGGAGATCCGCCCGGCCGCGCGGCGCCAAAACAGGGCGACGGGCGTCGTCAGCTCGAGCGTCGGCGGGTCGCTCGAACGCTCGAGCGCGCTCGCCCGTCCGTTCTCCACGCCGATGAGGATCGATCGGGCAAGGCGACCGCTCAAGTTGATCCGCACGAGCGTGCCGTCTTTCGCCCCTGCTTTCTTCCCGATGACGTAGGGCAGCGCGGACTCGAAGCGCTTGACGACTATTTCTTCCCCTGGACCGTGGTCGTCGCTCGGCTCGAGGAGCGCATCACGAATGTCTTGAAGATGAATCCAGCTGTCGAGGACGCGCGTCTCTTGGAAACGGTGAAACGGACGCTCGCCCTCGGGACTCCAGCCGACCTTCTCCCAAGCTTCGTCATCAAGTGCCCGCAGGTGCTTGATGGATCGATGCGTCGTCTCTCGAAAGAGGTCGAGCAGCTCCTCACTGGGCAACGATCGGTAGCGCTCGACCATCGATTCGTTGACCTCTCCGATCGGATTCTTCACGTGCGACGGCCAGGGACCCTCGTGCTGTTCGAAGGCAACCTCTCCGCGCAGCAGCAGCTCAAAGCCGATCAAATGACTCAGGACGTCGCGAACACTCCAGCCTGGACAGGGCGTCTGCGCGAGGTACGCGTCGGGCTCGCGCGGTCGCATCGTCCGGTCGATTGACGACCACGTCTCATCCAGGGCGTCAACAATCCATTCGTAGGCCATCGAACTCCCCCGTTCGAGTAGAGCCTATTCAGGGTGACCTTCCAGTAAACGAACCTCCACTCTGCGCTCAAGGTGGACGCGGAGTGAGAAGCAACACATTTCCGGGTAGTAGCGTTTCTACGTCAGTACGCAGTCGCGGGGCGTAGCGCAGCTTGGCAGCGCGCCTGGTTTGGGACCAGGAGGTCCCGGGTTCAAATCCCGGCGCCCCGACCAAGCGAGGAAGGCAGGGCCGCGGCCGCCCTTGCCCGAGGGATTGGTCGCAGTTAGAAAATGGCGATATTGACGAGGCGATGGTGCCCCCGGCAGGAGTCGAACCCGCAACCTGACGGGTAGAAACCGTCTGCTCTATCCAGTTGAGCTACAGGGGCGTTCTTGAAAAGCGTAGTGAACGGACTCGTCCTTATTGGTGAGCCATGGCAAACCCCTGTAACATTGGTGGGTCTTGGTGGGCGTAGCTCAGTTGGTTAGAGCGCCAGGTTGTGGTCCTGGAGGTCGCGGGTTCGACCCCCGTCGCTCACCCAAAGTAACGTCGCCCCCCGCCGTGCGACTGACAGCGATGTCAGCGGGACACGTCAAGGAACACGCCGAGTAGATTTCGCTTGAGCACCGACTCACGGTTGCTACTGGGGGGATATCGATGACCATCGTTCGTGACTCGTTCTACATCAATGGCGAATGGGTGCCCGCCACCTCGAAAGAGACCATTGAGGTGACCTCATCAGGTACGGGAGAGCTCTACGCCACCGTTCCCGTCGGCACCGTCGAGGAGGCGAACCTCGCGGTTGAAGCTGCAGCCGCCACCTTTGACGCGTGGTCGAACACAAGTCCGAAGGAACGGGGCGAGTACTTGATGCGCATCTCGGAGAAGCTCGCAGAGCACAGCGACGAGATCGCACTCACGATCGCGAATGAAGTGGGCATGCCGCTCATGCTTGCCAAGGGCATCCAGGTCGGCCTGCCAACCATTACGTTTAGCGACAACGCCCAGCGCGCGATGGACTACGTGTGGGAAGAAGAGGTCGGTAACTCGACATTGGTGCGCGAGCCCGTTGGCGTCGTCGCCGCGATCACGCCCTGGAACTATCCGCTGCACCAGATCGCCAACAAGGTGGCGCCCGCACTCGCCGCGGGCTGCACCGTCGTACTAAAGCCCAGCGAGGTCGCCCCCATCAACGCGTTCCTCTTTGCTGACATCGTCGACGAAATCGGTTTGCCACGGGGTGTCTTCAACATGGTCTCGGGCACGGGACCGGTCGTCGGTGAAGCTATCGTCGCGCACCCAAAGACCGACATGGTCTCATTCACCGGTTCGACGCGCGCGGGGAAGCGCGTTATGGAACTCGCCGCCCAGATGGTAAAGCGCGTCTCGCTCGAACTGGGTGGCAAGTCTGCCAACATCATCTTGGATGACGCCGACTTCTCCAAAGCGGTGGGCGATGGTGTCTTCAAGTGCTACCTCAACTCTGGTCAAACCTGCTCGGCGCTCACGCGCATGATCGTGCCGCGAGCTCGATTGAGCGAGGTCGAAGACATCGCCGTAGCGGCGAGCGCGGGCCTGATGCCCGAAGACCCGATCACCGGGGCGAGCTTGCTCGGACCTCTCGTGAGTGCCGCTCAGCAGCAACGCGTTCGTGACTATATAAATAAGGGCATCGATGAGGGTGCGCGCATCGTGACGGGTGGATCCACCGCGCCCGACGGACTCGAGCAGGGTTACTACGTCGCGCCAACCGTGTTTTCTGACGTTCGCAACGACATGACGATCGCCCAGGAGGAGATCTTCGGGCCGGTGCTCTGCATCATCCCTTATGACACCGAAGAAGAAGCGATCGCGATCGCGAACGACACCGTGTACGGACTCGATGGAGGCGTCTGGGCCGGCACCGATGAGAAAGCCTTCGAGGTGGCGCGCAAGCTTCGTACCGGTCGAGTCGAGATCAACGGTGGCGCGTTCAACATCGTGGCTCCGTTTGGCGGCTACAAGCAGTCGGGCATCGGCCGTGAACTTGGCAAGTACGGATTCGAAGAGTTCCTCGAAGTCAAGGCAATTCAGCACAGCTGATCGAACCAAGCCCGCGGCGCACACCATATAGACTCGTCACGCGCCGGTAGCTCAATTGGCAGAGCATTTGACTCTTAATCAACAGGTTCCGGGTTCAAGTCCCGGCCGGCGCACTAAGTGAAGTCCCTGATAGACAGTACTTTTTGAGGGTTGGAGCTTTCGAATGGTATCTCTCGAAAGTCCCAACATCCCTCAAATATCCCTCAATTCCTCCAGTCTCTAATACCCTTGTATTCGTGTCTGGAACCATGCGAGAGAAGTACCCGGGGATTTGGGAAGTGCGTTTTGACGCTGGCGATGACCCCGTAACTGGACGACGTCGCCAGTTGAGTCGGAGCGTAAGAGGTAGCAAACGTGAGGCCCAGAAGGTACTCAATGCGCTGGTTGCCGAGGCTGACGCCGGGCGCCAGGTTGGAACTTCGGCGACGTTTCGAATTCTTACCGAGCGCTGGCTGAATATGAACCAGCGCAACCAGAGTCCGACCACCCAGCGGACGTACCGGAACCTCCTTGAGAACCGCGTGTACCCGGCCCTTGGGGATCGGCAGGTGAGCAGTATCAAAACGGAGGATCTTGACAACCTCTACGACGGGCTCGTCGAGAGGATAGATCTATCGCACTCGACCGTCCGCCAGATCCACGCCATCATTCGTCGATCGATGCGCCAGGCGGTGCTGTGGGGATGGATCGCTAACAATCCCGCCGTCAACGCGACGCCGCCTCGTCAGAAGAGGGCTTACCTTACGCCTCCGGACCCAGATGAAGTGAGCCAGCTCTTGCGCGCCGCCTACGAACGCGATGAGCAGTTCGGCAATTTCATCCGCGTGGCCGCAACCACCGGCGCTCGCAGGGGTGAAATCTGCGCGCTCTACTGGGACGATCTCGATTTCAAGAATGCAACGCTGACGATCGAAAACTCCATCATCGAAGTGCCCGGAGGGTTGCGCAGGAAGGATACGAAGACTCATGCGAGTCGCAGCATCGCGCTCGGAAAGTCAACGATGGAGGTATTCGAAGCCCAGCGTCGGAACGCAGAGGAACGCGCCGCTTTGATTGGCGAGAGCGTGCGCGAAGACAGTTATATGTTTTCCCACGAACCTGATGGCCACAAGCCGTGGACTCCGGGCAACGTGACGCACAAGTTCGCAGAGATAAAGCACGAGCTCGGATACCACAACATGCGTCTACACGACCTTCGTCACTTCGCGGCGACGGAAATGATGGCTGGAGGACTTCCAGTACGCACCGTGTCAGGGCGACTTGGCCACGCAAATCCGGCGACAACATTGTCGGTGTATTCCCACTTCGTTAAGGCGAGCGACCAGGAAGCCGCTGGCTTTATGGATGACCGAGTGAGTGTGGCGACATCCGCGCCCGACAAGAGGTCAAGTGCGAAGAAGCACCAGCTTTCCAAGAAGAATTCAGCGCGCAGTAAACGTTGAATCAGAGACCGGATTGAACGGCAGTGTCACTCTTTCTCCGGTGTAAATGAAGTGATGGAGATGCGCCCGCACGACACGCCAGTGACCGCCGACCTTGATGACCGGCACCGGAAAGTCGCCGCGGTCATGGATCGCCCAGGCAGTCGTACGGTGGATTCCTAGCATCTGCGCCGCATCACCGAGACTGATCATCAATGACTCGTTGTTGATGTTGGGCTTCTCATCGTCGCGGACATCCACAACCGCGTTCTTTGCCGCTGACTTGTTCTCCGTTGCCTGTTTCACGGATTCTCCGCCTTTTACTCCGACACTGGGTGCGGCCTCAAACAGCCATGTCGAGAATCCCCGCAACTTTCATCGCCGAGAAGATCCGCACACAACGATGGTTAATTTCGACCGACCAAAGCGCAACGGTCGCAGCTCTCCAGCGTTGTCGAGAAATATCTCTCGCCACGGGGTTCGCACAGGCAACGCACTCCCGGTCCTTCAGCGCATAGAAAATGACCACTTGCGTGTCATGCCCATATTTCCTGATCACCGTCGCTTTCTGGCGTCCAAGTTTCGGGAAATTGTAGCACTTTTTGATCCACACAAATACGCGATCGGTCGCTTAGATTTTTTGGCGTTGCTGACGGCGTTGCTGACGGAATGCCGTTGCAAACTATGCATGAGGTAATCCAATTCGACGGAAGAAGGACGCCCTAGCAACGTCGCCCGCCTCGTCCTCCATCGCCCTTAGCTCTCCGCGCATCCGCGCGCGCCCTTCTGTCGCGAAGTCACGCAGCCATGACTTCGGTCGACGCGGGCGAAAAAACCTTCGCACCTTGCGAATCGTAAGTGTGGTGTCGTCCATCAGTCAGGGTCCAGCGGACGGAAGCGCACACCCATTACGGCAAGGCGCTCAAGGTGGGCCTCGAGACTGGGACGGAACTCCTCGAGCGTTGTCGCCGTGCCCCAAACCACTTCGGCGAACGCCGCGAGCCTTGGGAACGCCATGTAGTCAAGTAGGTCGCTCGAGTCGATGTACTCGGTCCAGAACTGCGCTTGCGCGCCGCGAATGTGAAACTCGAGATCCGGGCGCAGTCCCTCGGGCAGCACCAAGAAACCGTAGACCTTCTCCCACGGGGTGACTTCGGGCGGGGGCTCCACAGCGATGGGCTCGCGCTCGTCAGAACTGATGGGTGCGTTCAGGTACAGGTAGTTAATCTGCGCCCTGATTGCGTCGAGTCCGCGTTCGGCCGCTTCGACGGCCTTGTCGGCACTACGCCACGCAGCGATGACTGTTCTCGGCGGCACCTCAGCGTCGAGCACCTCGTCCCACGCGACGACTTCGTGACCCAACCGTTGCAAGGCGGCCGCGACCCGCTTGGTGAAGAGACCCTGGAGCTGATGGGCGCCCTGGAATCCGTGCGCCCGCATGACAGCGCGAGCCTCGTCGCTTCCCTCCCACTCGCTCGTCGGACACTCGTCGCCACCGATATGCACCGGGCTGTCCGGAAACAGGCTCGCGACGTAGACCACTACCTCTTCCGCGAAGGCCAGCGCTTGCGGGCCGACGTTCAAGACGTGCTCAGAAATGCCCCAGCGGGTCCAGACCTCCAGCGGGCCCACGTTGCCCAGTTCGGGGTAGGCGGCAATCGCGGCCTGGGCGTGGCCGGGAAGATCGATCTCGGGCACGATCTGAACGAAACGGCGCTCGGCGTGGTCACGTATCGCCGCGAGGTCGAGCGCGTCGTAGTAGCCGCCGTGCGCCACGCCGTCGTCGAGACCTTGGCTCTCGTGACCAAGCGGAGACGATCGACGAAAAGCGCCGACTTCTGTCAGCCGCGGCCACGCCGGGATTTCGACGCGCCACCCTTGGTCGTCGTTGAGGTGCAGGTGCAACCGATTGAGCCGATGCGCGGCGAGCTGATCGATGAATCGACAGACCGTTTCAACGTCGAAGAAGTGGCGGGACACGTCGAGATGAGCCCCGCGCCATGCGAAGGCCGGGCCGTCCTGCACGACGACGCGGGGCAACTCGACCGAAGGCGATCCCTCTAGCGACTCACCCCACATACTTGCCGGTCCCAGTTGTCGCAGCGTCGTCAGCGCATAGGACACCCCGGCGGGCGAATTCGCCTCGACCTGCACGCACTCGGTGACGCTGATCCGGTAGTCCTCTGGTCCGAGTTCAGGCAGGCGAAGGATCTCGAGATCGCATGGCTCGTCGACGAAGGTCACGTCCCAGCCAAGGCTGCGCCCCAGGTCGAGCGCGAAGGTCTCCACGACACTTCGCCATTCTCCGTCGACGTGAACACGCAGCGGCGATGACCACGTGAGCGACCCCGCGAAATGCTCTACGTTCCGTGGACGCGGAACCAGTCCAGGCGTCACGACGCCTGGACTGCGAAGCAAGCGGCTTGGTGCGACGGTGACGGGCGCACCATGTTCGGCGTGTTCACGCGGCAAATCTACAGGGCGAGCGGGTAGTGCGGAGCGAAGCTGCAACCCGGACCCGTATCGAGCGCACGTCTCAAACTCTCGGCTTACGAGTTCGTCCGAATCCACACGGTCTTGGTCTGAGTAAAGCCTTCAACAGCTTCCTCGCCGAGAGCGCGTCCGAAACCCGAGTGCTTAGTTCCGCCGTAGGGGACGTTGGGCGCGACCTCCTGATAACTGTTCACCCAAACCGTGCCCGTGCGAAGAGAACGAACAGCGCGCAGCGCCCGGTCCAGGTCATTGGTCCAGACACCGGCAGCGAGTCCGTACGTCGAAGCGTTGGCGATGTCGTACGCCTCCTGCTCTGAGTCGAAGGGGATCACGGACATTACCGGGCCGAAGATCTCTTCCTGGGCAATTCTCATGTCGTTGTCGACCCCAGTGAAGATGGTGGGCTCGAAAAAGTATCCACCACCGTTTTCGACTCGTCCACCACCGAGCGCCAAATTGGCACCCTCGTCCTTGCCAATTGCCACATAGTCGGCAACTCGGTCGAGTTGATCGGTGCTGACGAGCGGGCCTATTTCAGTAGAGGGGTCGAACGCGCCTCCGATCTTGAGTCGCCGAGACGCTTCTATCATCGCATCTACCAGTTCATTGTGGATCTTGCGATCAACGAGAACTCGTGTACCGGCGGTACACACTTGTCCCGAGTTGTTCCACACTCCTGACATAGCGCCGGCCGCGGCCAACTCAAGGTCGGCGTCGGCGAAGACGATGTTGGCGCTCTTTCCGCCAAGCTCTAGATCGAGCATCTTGAGGTCTTGTGCCGCCGACGCTTGGACGCGCTTTCCTGTGTCGACCGAACCGGTGAAATTGATCTTCGCAACGCCGGGATGGGCGACAAGCGCGGCGCCCGTCGAGCCATCGCCTTGCACGACGCTCATCACCCCATCAGGAATGCCAGCCTCAGCGTAGAGCTGTCCTATGAATGTGGCCGATATAGGTGTTTGCTCAGCGGGCTTCAATATGACACAGTTTCCCGCGGCGAGCGCCTGCACCGGGTAGACGGCCGCTGCGCCTGGCGAGTTCCACGGCGTTATGAAACCGCACACGCCAATCGGTTCGCGCAGCAACTGCACCGAGTAATCCTTGCCGACGTCGGGGATGCTGCCTTGTAACTTCGTTGGCCAACCCGCGAAGTAGTGGATGAGTTCGACCGCGAGATTCATGTAAAAAGCGGTGAAGGCCGACTGGATGCCCGCATCCAGCGTGTCGAGTTGCGTAATGGTCGCTGCATGACTTCCTACGAGATCTGCGAACGTGTGAAGTCGCTTCTCTCTTTCCGAAGGTCTCAAGTACCGCCAGCGGCCGTCGTCAAACGCCTCGTTGGCCCGTTGTACAGCCCAATCGACGTCCTGAACGCTGCCGAGGGCGCCGTGTCCGATGAGCGATCCAGAGGACGGATCGAATACTTCAATCGTCTCATCGGTGGATGCCGCGAGGATCTCGCCGCCAATCACGTGACCGAAAACCGGCAAGCGAAGAAACTCAAGAGTGTCCGCCGACAAAGGGTACGAGGCTATCGATCTAGTGACTGCGTTTTCCATTGTTTGTCCCCATCCTCAAATGTCTTCTCTTAGCGTTATATGGTATCGTAGATTGTCGACAACATCCATTTCGTCCAAGGACCATTCAAATGATTGCTTTGAGAGTCGAGTCACTGACTGTGGCTGCGCTGACATGTCCTCGAGGAGTTCGCCCACTACGCATGAATACCCGCAGGTCACCGTGCTGACCGGCAACCCGAGAGTGCTCCATCACGAGTTTGTCCGACGCGTCCGCCCCGCCATAGATCTGGGGCTCGTGGCACAACACAATCGGATCAACGCGAAGCCGGACGCCAAGGATTGGAGAGATTCACAGTGAGCATCCCGGAACGAGACGTCGTTATCGTGGGCGGCGGAGCCGCTGGAATGGCCGCGGCGTGGCATCTCCGCGACCAGGACTACGTGCTCCTTGAGGAGAACGATGCGTTGGGGGGTCGTCTCAAGTCACTTCCGCGCGGCGACTACTGGATGAATCTTGGCGGGCATATGTTTCCCGCCGAGGGTTCCCGCGTACGGCGTCTGATCGAGGACCTGGGACTTGAGACGATCGAGATCCGCGGGTCGAAAACGGCGATGAGCTTCGCTGACAAGGTCTATTCGCCTCGCCGAATCGAGAGCTATCCGTTTGCGCTGCCACTGTCTCTGGGTGACCGGGTCCAGTTAGCGAAAGCTGGCCTAACGGTGCGCTGGAAGGTGATGTCGTGGATTTCTCAATCACGCAAGCGACCGGGAGAGTCTGAAGCGGAACGCCGTGCGCGAGTGTCGCGGTTCGAGAGCGACCGTACATTCCGGGACCTCCTGGGTCGACTCCCTGATCCAGTTGACGCGATCTTCAGAACTGCAACACGAAGAGCTCCTGCGGAGGTTGACGAGCTGTGCGCGGGCGCCGGGATCTTGCTGTTCGGTGCTAACTGGGCCGGCAAGGCGAGCGGTTCTCCGGTCAACCTTCTAGGTGGGTCAGGCCGTCTCGGTGAAGCAGTTCTTCGACGTCTCGGTGAGCGCGTCATTCTCGGTGCGAAGGTCGCCTCAGTCGAACCTGACGGTGAGCGAGCGGTGGTCCACTACGACACCACAGATGGACGGTTCAGTATTGCTGCCCAACAAGTCATCGTGGCCGCGCCGGCACCCATAGCCGCCACACTCGTGGAGGGGCTTCCCCAAGATGTCAAGAAGTCGTTGGAGTCGGTGACGTACGGGCCCTTCGTCTGCATGGCGATGCTCACGAATGAGCCCGGCCCGATGCCCTGGGACGACATCTACGCCCTACTCACGCCAGGCATGGCATTCAACATGTTGTTCAACCACGCGAACCCCCTGCGTGCTTCCCCCACTCGTAAGAGTGGGGGAAGCCTGATGTGTTATGCCGGGGCTCAGCTCGGTCGCGAGTTGCTGAGCTTGCCAGACGACGAGATCGAGCGCCGATTCAGGAAGGACCTCTACCGCGTCTACCCGCAACTGGCCAACATGATCACTGAGACGGTCGTGCAAAAGTGGCGCTACGGGAACTACTATCGCACCCCCGGCACCGACTCCGACGCTCTACTCGACTACAACAGCCACCCGACGAATGTGATCCGATTCGCCGGCGACTATTTCGGCGAACTCGGTGGCACGATCGAGGACGCGACCAGATCCGGTACCGAGACGGCGAACAGCGTCGCAACCGCACTCGACACCCGCGGCCAGAGCCGATGAGCCGCCGCGACGGCGAACTCACCAGTTGACGAGCACACAGTTGGCCCTCGCGTAACGCTCGAGATCGGTTAACGTCTCGCGCCTGGCGGGCCAATGGCATGCTCTCGCTCATGCGTCACCGCTTCGCGACGGCAAAAATGTGCTTGTGTCCTCTTGTCGCAATCCGCCCGAAGCGACCTATTCCTCGAGCGTTCTCGGGTCCCGCACAAGGCGTGACGAAAGTGAGGGTCTAACTCGCCGTCGCGCCGTCAACTGACAGCGCCCACTACTCCCGCGAACACACCTCTTATGGCTCGCAGCTGTTCGGCAAGGAGATCGCTATCGGCGGAAGTGGGTTTCTGATAGGGAGCGCGCACATCTCCCACGTCGATTCCAGATAGCCTCAAGCCAAGCTTGCACGCTGCAACGTAATTGGGTGTTGTTTCCATGAATCGCAAGAAGACTCGCATATGTTGCCAGAGGTCTTGGCCGAGAGCACCCTCTTGGCACAACCGGATCACCGTACAAAGTTCTTCCGGGATTACATTCCCCGTTCCCATCAGCCCCCCGTGGGCGCCGTTGGCCACGCCGAAGGCCAGAAGTGAGTCACCGCCGACATAGACGCTAAAGCCAACTTCCGCCGACCAGACGAGCAGGTCGCCAAGGAATGTCGCATCGTATGAACTGTCTTTAATGGCGCTGACGTTTGGCAGACTGGCAAGTTCCTCGATCTGAGCGAGGGAAAGGTAGCCGCCCAGCTGCGTATTGTAAATCATGATCGGTAGGTCTACCGAGGTAGCGAGCTGCTCGTAATAGTGCATACGATCACGCCAACTAAGAGTCTCGGCGAACGGTGACGCGACGAGAATGCCCGCCGCGCCGATCTCCTGGGCGTGGATGCTCAGGGCCAGCATGTCTCGCGTCGCGAGAGCGCCTGTTTGTACGATGAGAGGCAGTCGGCCGGCCAGATGACTCGCCGCCTCGGTCGCGAGTTGATGCCGTTCATCTTGGTTAAGTGCGGCAAACTCCCCCGTGCCGCCGCAGACCAGGACGCCAGCGACACCTGCTTCGATCTGCCGATCAAGGAGGACGCCCAGCGCATAAGTGTCAATCCGGTCGTCGGACAAAGGTGTTACCAAAGCGGTGATGAGCCCTCGCGGCCACTGTGCTGTACTCATATCTTTTTTACTCCTTGCTAGGGGGATGCGGGATGGGGGGTGTTGGCTTTTCGGAACGCCAGTACTTCAACTCGAGCCTTCGCTCGTGTCCGGAGGCAGGCGTACAAGCGACCCCCGAGCCAGCACCGGTTCAAGAATGCCGTACCCAAGTTCGTCGACTGCCTGGTCCTGCGGCGCTCGCCGACGTTGCCCAGTCGGCCAGCCGATCGACTCGAGAGCAAGAGGCGACATGAAGTACGCGCCGACCGCTACCGAAGAGATCAGTTCGAAGGATTCCGGCTCGGCATCAGCAAACTTCGATAGTGTCGCCCAGTCCGGATCGGAGGGCAACAAGTCAAGGCCGCCCAGAAGCGCCCCGAGATCTGAGCCAACGGCGGCTGCCGCGCGTTGGAGCAGACCTTCATAATCCGGTAGCTGAGCGATTGTCGGAGATGCGCCGTCACCTGGGATCAGCGTCAAGGCGATCAGTCGCAACTTGGCAAGCTGCTCGACCGAGAGCGTCACAGCAGAACTCATGCTGGTACCCGCTGAGCACCCGCCGTGTCAGCGATATGCCTGGCGGTACGTAGTGACAGAGCCGCAATGGCAGCGGTCGAGTTCACCGACCCACCAGTCACCATCACGCTGCCATCGACGACGAACAAGTTAGGAATGTCGTGCGATCGGCCGAAGCTGTCCACTACGGACGTCTTCGGATCGTGGCCCATGCGCGCGGTACCGAGCAGATGCCCTGACGGCGTCAACGGTCCGGTGAAGATCCTTGCTGCGCCCGCAGCTTCGTGTGCCTCGATCATTCGCTCTGTAGTGAACTGGATGTTACGCTGCGTGTTTTCACTCAACCTGTAGGTCACGCGGGGAGCGGGTAACCCATCGCTATCGGTGACAGTCGGGTCAAGCGTGACACGGTTCGACTCCTCTGGAAGGTCATCGATAACGGCCGTCCAGAGCAGAGCCCCGACGGCGTAGCGGGTCAGTTCATGAAATTTGAGGCCCCAGCGCTGCTCAAACGGCAGGTCTTGAGCCAACTCAAGAGCGCTGAGCACGCCGTACGGCGGCATAAGGGCCCACTTGCTGCCGCCATAGAATCCTCGAGCGGGATCACTCTCTTGGAATTGCAGCGAATAGATCAACTGGCCGCTGGGGCCGTTCCAACTTTCGAGATTTTCCTCGTACAGCCCCGACGCGATGGCTACCGGATGAAGCATGAGATTCTTTCCGACAAGGCCGGAGGAGTTAGCCAACCCGTCGGGACTCTGTTCATCAGACATCAGCAACAACCGCGGCGTCCCGATACCGTTCGCCGCAAGGACGACCGAGTTCGCTTGGATGCGTTGCTCGGTGCCGGCGGCGTCGAACCAGATCGCGCCGTTGGCGAGACCGCGACGGTCAAGGGTAATTCGAGCTACGCGGGCCCTCGTGATCAGCCGAGCACCGGCAGCCGTGGCGTGGGGCCAGTAAGCCAAGTCAAACGATGCCTTGGCCCCCTCGGGACACCCGCGCTCACACACCCCCCAGCGAAGGCATTGCCCCATGCGCTTGAACGGCGACGAGGGAATCGCGTTCGTTCCCGGCCACCAGTGCCAGCCGAGTTCGTTCATGGCCGTTGCCATGCGCACTCCCCCAGGCCCGATCGGATGAGGAGGCAGCGGGAAGTCATGCTCGGGGTAAGCCGGATCGCCGCCAAGGCCAGAGACCCCTATGAATTGATCCACCTCGTTTGAGAATGGTTCGAGATCTTGGTAGGTGATCGGCCAGTCATCGCATACTCCGTCGAGGGTGCGGACCTGAAAATTCGATGGCAGCAACCGCATCCACTGCGCACCGAAAAAGATCGACGATCCTCCAACCGCGTTGAACATGACCACGTCCATGTCCGATGAATCCACGTTGACGGGGTAGTCAACGGGGCTCTGTCTCCGGTTGGGCCAAGCAGACCAGGTGGTCCGGGTCAGTAGCTCGAACTCTCGTTTGCTGCCTGGATACTCGCCCGGATTCTGCCAGTCACCCTGCTCTAGGCAGACTACCGACATGCCGCTCTTGGCAAGTTCGTAGGCGGCGACTGCGCCCGAGGGACCGGCACCAACGATCAGCACGTCCACCGCCTCAGTGCTCATTGCTTCGCCCATCTACGATTTCCTGCCCAGATACCCATCTCGATCCGCGAGACACCTGCTTCACGACCTTCCTTCTCTATGTCTGAATACGCTCACGTCTAGGCAAGCCAGAAGGTTTTGAAATCGTCGTTTCCGGGCATGACACCAGTGTTGGATGAATTGACCCCACCCACGTTCTTGGCGTAGGCCTCAATACCGGGCAGGAATACTGGAACGATATAGGCCCCCTCTTCGTAATCAATGTGAGCCATCTCATGGACGAGATCGGCAAGCTTGGTCTGGTCGGTGGTGGCGATCGCCTCGTAATACAAGGTGTTGTACTCCGAGTTGTTGAAGTGGCACGCATTGAAGAGCGACGCCTTACCGATCATGAGTGCACTGGCATTCGCCAAGAACGGACTGCTGGGACCATAGTCCTGAGCGAAGGGTACCTTCTGGTAATACTTGCTGTAAAAAGTGGTTACCGTCTGTTGATTGATGGTCACGGTGACGCCCGCAGCCGCCGCCTGAGTGGCGAAGACTTCTGCCATTTGAACCTGGCCCGCGTCCGCCGGGTCGCTGTAGAGCGTCACTTTCAAGTCCTCGTAGCCAGCGGCCTTGAGTAGGGCCTTGGCCTGCGGAATGTCCTGATGGCGTTGAGGAAGATCATGCGGGTAGAGCGGATCGTACGGGCTGAAGACGTCATTACCGAGCGACCCGTAACCGTCAAAGACCGCCTCGAGCATCTCCGGCCGGTTCGGGATCAAGCGGAAGGCCTGGCGAACTCGCACGTCAGAGAACGGCTTGTCGTTACAGTCTTGAGTGAACGGCACCCAGCCCCCAGACTTATTGGCACGAACGGTGTAATTGCCACCCTTCAGAGCGGTGACTGAGGAGGCGGATAGATAGTTGATCACGTCAAACTGGCCGGACTCCAGGGCGTCGACCTGGGTGGTCTCGCTCGCCACGTCGGTCGTGATGATTTTGTCTAGGTACGGCAGGCCCGACTGCCAGTAGTGAGGGTTACGCACGAACGTGCTTTGGACGCCGGGGGCAAAACTCTGGTACATGAACGGCCCGGTGCCATCCGGCTTCTTTGGGTTAAAGCCGCGCGGCACCATGTAGAAGAATGGGAATTGCAACATCGTCACTAGCGCACCGAACGGCTTTGAGTAACTCAACAGCAGCGTAGTTGGATTGACCACCTTCGAACTGTTGAAGTCCACCGGGCCAAGAAGCGGAGCCGCCGGAAAACTGTTCGTCACTATCCGGCGCAAGCTATAGAGGATGTCATCGGCTGTGAACGCCTTGCCCTGGTGAGTCACGATGCCGGAGTGAATCTTTATCGTCCACTCTGTGCCGTCGGCGTTCGGAGTGATCGACTCGGCGAGCTCCATCTCGGGTAGACCTTGGTTGTTGACGTAAACGAGTGTGTCATACAGCTGGTTGATCCGACACTGGTCACAGTTGTTCGACCAGTCCTGCGGGTCGAGAGTGTCCGTCGGACCGCCGCCGTTCGATCCGAGTCTGAGCGTGCCGCCGTACTTCGGCGAGCCGGCCCCACTGCTAGCCGATGCAAGCGACTGGCTACCGAGCGTACCCAGAAGGGTCCCTCCGATGCCCGCCGCCGTTACACCCTTTAGGAACTGTCGCCGACTCCATTCAGTGGTGGGAAGCTGAAGCCCTTGACTTGGTTGCTTGGTCATTTTAATCGTTTCCTTTCATATGTGAAATTCTGGAATTTGGGGCTCTTCACCCACAACGAAGTCCGGGGTAGGCGCTTCGCGGGCCTCTCCGAGGTGCGGAAGGTCGGCCAGCAACTGCTTGGTGTAAGGATGCTGCGGGTGGTCAAGCACGGTCTCGACCAGCCCGCGTTCAACAACTTCTCCGTTTGAGATCACGATGACGTCTTGGGCGATGCTGCGAACAACAGCAAGGTTGTGCGTGATGAAGAGCATCGACAGCCCGCGGTCGTGCTGGAGCTGTCGCAACTGCTCCACCAGCAACGCCTGGACCGATACGTCCAGCGCAGAGGTGACTTCGTCGCACACCAGCAGTTCGGGGTTGACGGTGAGAGCACGGCCGACAGCCACTCGCTGCCGCTCGCCTCCCGACAGCTCGTCAGGCATTCGGTCGATGAACTCTGCGCTCAGCGCGACGGCATCGAGCACCCTGAGAACTTCCGCGCGCCTTCTCTGCCTCGTGAAACTCGTGAAGTACCGTAAAGGTTCTTCCATGTTGTCCCCAACGGACATTCGTGGGTTGAGAGAGTTGTAAGGGTTCTGGAAGACGTACTGGATGAGCCGACGTTGCTCCTTTGTGCGCCGCTCAGGCTTTGGATCGAGCATCTCTTCGCCATAAGCCGCCTGCCCCCGCCAGGATTGATGGAGACCGACGATACATCGCGCGAGAGTGGTCTTTCCCGAGCCGGACTCTCCCACGATCGCTGTGCACTGCCCCGGGGCCACGTCAACATCGATGCCATGCAGGACTTCAGTCCCGCCATAGGTGGCCGATAGCTCGTGAACCGACAAACTTCGTCCCGAGTGGACCGATACGTTTGGTACTCCCGGCCTGCTCGCGAATGCGGCCAACTCGGGAAGTGGGTGAAGACAGCGGACTAGATGGCGGGGGCCGACTGGCTCCAGGCTGGGCAGGGCACGACGGCAGTCATCCGCTGCACTCTCGCATCTGTTCGCATACGCGCACCCAATCGGCCAGTGACCAGGACTGGGCGGGTGCCCCTCGATTCCAATGAGAACGGTGCTTTGCCGCGCGGACGGCGCAGCTTTGATCAGTCCGGCCGTGTAGTGATGGCGCGCAGAGCGAAAGATGGCGTCCGTGGGCCCCTGCTCGATAATCCGCCCTGCGTACATGACTGCGGTCTCGTCGGCGATCTGCGCGACAACTGCAAGGTCGTGGCTCACGTACACGGCGCTGATTTGATGACGCTGAGTCAGGTCGCGGACTGTGTCGAGAACCTGCCGCTCGGTGGTGACGTCCAGTCCGGTAGTTGGCTCATCAAGTACGATCAGCCGCGGAAAGCATGCGAATGCCATGGCAATAGCGATCCGCTGCTGCTGCCCCCCTGATAGTTGATGGGGATAGCTTCGCAGCAGGCGCTCCGTCGCGGGCAATCCGACCTCGACCAGCACTTCACTTATGCGACCTTCTAGAGACTGGCCGTTCACTAGCGATTCTGGGTGGATGGCAAGCGCTTCGCGCAGTTGGTACCCGACCCTAAGACCGGGATTCAGCCCGCTCGTGGGGTCTTGCGGAACGTAACTAACAAGGCTGCCTCTGGCCCGCCTGAGCTGAGGCCCTGAGAGCGCGAGCAGGTCGACCCCGTCGATCATGACCTCGCCTGCAGCGATCTTGAGGCCACGTCGCGTATGGCCGAGAAGGGCGACGCCGAGGGTGCTTTTGCCCGAGCCGGATTCGCCGACCAGCCCCAGGACCGTGCCCGGGAGAATCTGGAAGGAGACATCTTCGATGACGGATGTCTCGCGCCTCTTGGTTACGACAGTGAGACCTGTGACCGAGACACGGGTCTCCGTGCTTGCCTCATTCGTGAGCTTGTTCGTGGCACTCATGAGAGCATCACGCCTTCTGGCCCAATCTCAGAAGCCATAACCTTTATCTCTGCCCGGTCCTCGCCAAAGGCAGCTCGGGCCAACGAATCAGTGAAGAGATTCACGCCAACGGCGAGGACGGCGAGCACAATGGCAGGAGCCAAGACGCCCCAGACGTTGCCAGCCATGCCAATTTGGTTTTCGTTGATCATTTGGCCCCACGAGGGATTGGGCGGCTGGACGCCGAAACCCAGGAATGCCAGACCTGCGATAATCACGATAGAGAAACCCAGCCGCAGGCCCGCTTCGACTGCCAAGGGCGTTGACAAGCTCGGGAAGACTTGCCGGGCGATGACCTTCCGTGGTGGTACGCCCCACAGTTCCACCGCACGGACGAAGTCCCGTTCGCAGATGTCCTGGGCCGCCGCGAACATCACTCGAGCGACTTGCGGTGCCTGCACGACCGCGAGGGCAGCGACTAGCAACCACGACGAGGCCCCGGCCACGCTGACGATCAGTAGTACGAATACGAGTTGTGGGAACGCCAGGAAAACATCGACGGCTCGCATGATGAGTCCGCCGACGCGTCCTTGACGATAGGCAGCGACGACACCGGCAACGGCCCCTATGAGCACTGCCAAGATCGTGGAGACCAGCGCGAGGATGAGCAAGGACCGTCCTCCCCACAGCAGGCGGTCCAGCACGCTGCGGCCCAGCACGTCGGTGCCTAGTAAGCCGCTGCTCGGTCCGGGCGGGCTAAACGGCGCACCGCTAAAAGCAGTCGGCGAGCCGGGTGCGAAGTAGGGGCCAAGGAAGCCCAGCGCGAAAACTGCCAACGTGAGAAGGAGACCCACCTTTCCTCGCGTGGTTGACAGGGCCGTTTTCAGAAGTCGTCCTGACCTGCCGTGCCGTCTCACGGGTCGAGACCTTTCTTCCGCAACAGTAACGGTGCGCGATTCGGTCATCGTCTCACCTAGGAATGCGACGACGGGGTGTGAGTAGGAGAACAACAACGTCCGTCGCGATGTTTAGGATGATGTAGAAGGCTGCCAGCACGAGCACGATGAACTGAATCACCGGCACGTCTCGGTCATTGATCGCGTTCAGCAATGCAAGCCCCACTCCCGGATATTGGAACACCGTCTCCACTAGGACAATGCCGCCGGCGAGGTACAAAAGGTTGAGACCAATGACCTGAACCGTGGGGGCCATGGCATTGGGTACTGCGTGCGCAAAGAGCATGCGAGTCGGGCTAGCGCCCTTTAACTCCGCCACCTCCGCGTAGTCACTGTTGAGCACTTCGATAATCGATGCTCTTGCCATACGGAAGACATAGGGCGTAATGACAATCACCAATGTCAGCACGGGCAGGACAAGTTCTTTAGGCGCTTGCCAGATAGTTTCGCCGGGCGGCAAAGTTGAGATCGCTGGGAACCAGTGGAGTTTTACCGCAAAGACGAGTGCTATGAAAACGCCGACAATGAATTCGGGAAGTGCACTCGACACGAGAGCAAAAACGGACATACCGTGGTCGATCAACTTGTTTCGACGGACCGCTGCGAGTGCACCCAAGAAAATGCCGAGGATCGTCGACACGACTGCCGAGATCACGACAAGCGCTGTGGAGTTCAATAGCCGAGGGCCGATCATGCTTGGGACCGACTCTCCAGTGGTTAACGATCTCCCGAAGTCTCCGTGCAGCACGCCAAGAAACCAACGAAGAAATCCGTCCCAGGCCGATACATTCAAATGCAATTGCCGCCGCAAGATTGCGAGCCGTGCTGGCGTGGCATTCCTTCCGAGAATCGCCTGTGCCGCATCACCTGGCAGTACCAGAGTCGCGAAGTAGACAATCACCATCACGAGGGCGATGGAGATAATCCCGTAGGCCAGCCGCCTTAGAATCATGGACCGCACCGGGTGGGACTTCTTCGGCGGGTCTGTCGGCGCCTGAACAGGGGAAGCTCCCTCGGGCGGCCCTTCCGGCAAGTCCAAGTCACTGGCAATGCCACTCATATTGGTCGTCCTCCCCCCGGATAATTAACCTGACGATCCCATAACTGTCGCTTGTCGACATTCTTCCATATGCAAGATTCCTATGCAAGTTAGGAGACGGAGTTATTCGAGAAGTTGACAGATCTCGATTTTGCCTAAAACTCCGACTTTGTTAGCCGCGCCTCGGGATCCGCGCCGATGAAAGCACTCATCTACCGGCCTAAAAGCGGTGACGATTGGCCAACAATTCGATCGTATGCCGTCGGGTCTGTCGCGCCCTCGGTGGAAACCACAAGAACCCCATCCGTTTTATTTAGATCGAATTCGTCACGAAACGCGAGCAAACCAGCGAGGCCAGCAGCGCCGCTTTCTCCTGAAACAATGCCGTCGGCGGCCAACAAGCGCATGGCGGACTCTGCATCACCGTCGTCGACCGCGGCGAGCCAATCTATGCCTGTCGAAACGACTGGCCATGCCACAAGTGATGGAGCACCACAGTTGAGCCCAGACATGATCGAATCTTGGGGTCCCGGAATCGTAATGGGTCTTCCGGCTTCCACACTGGCGAGCACGCAGTCCGCTCGCGAAGGTTCAACAGCGACCAGCCGAGCACGACCGTGGAAATGACTAACCATGGACGCGGCAAACGCGCCGACGCCAACCTGTACAGCGACCACGGATGGGTACGCAAGCCCCGCTCGAGTCAACTGCTCATCGATCTCTAATCCAATTGTTGAATATCCGTCGATTACCCAACGGGGCACTTCGCTGTATCCCGGCCATGAGGTATCCGAGACGACGAGGTGGCTCTTGTCTGAAACTGCAGCTGACGCTCGAATGGCGTCGTCGTAGCCGCCCGCAACCATGGAAACTCGGGCGCCTTCCCCGCTCAACGCAGCCACTCGAGCGGGAGCCATGTCCTCGGGCACAAAAATATGCGCGGTCAGCCCTAGTTGTCGAGCCATGCGCGCGACTGCCCTGCCGTGATTCCCATCGGTCGCTGCCACCAATTCCAGTGGCAGACGAGGAACGAGTAATTCGCCGAGCTCAGTGAGGTCAAGAATTGGCTGGGTAGTGACGCCTATCTTTTCGCACAGTAATCGGTACGTCGCCCATGAAGCTCCCAAAATCTTGAACGACGGCATGCCCAAACGATTTGACTCATCCTTAACGTAGGCCGATCTCACCCCCAAGGCCTCAGCGACGTTCGGGGCTTCGCGAAGCGGGGTCGGCACATACCCTGGCAAGCGCCGATGGAATTCACGAACGACGGCGTCTACGGGGCGCGACGGTACCGGTCCCCTGCAAGGATTCTCGATGAGTCTGCGAGTTCCCATCAGAAGTCAAGCTCCGGCGGGTCCTCTTTGTTTGGATTGTCCCAGATCTCTGAATGTGTCAGAGCTGACAACGACGACGCCAGCGCACTGTATCCACGAGCCCCTTCGAGCAAGTCATCAAGACGTATGTATTCATCGGTGGTATGGGCAGCGTCTTCTCGACCAGGTCCAAATCCGAGCGTGGGTATGCCGAGAGTCCCCGCTGAACCTGAGCCGTTAGTACAGAATGCGTAATATTTTGGTTCATCCGACAGCCCGCCAAGACGCAGTCCTTGGAGTGCCGCTTCCACAAAATGAGATTCACGGGAGTTAATCCAAGCCGGCGCAAAATTCGGAACGCTCATTTCGAAACCCGTGTACGTAGTGATGTCATCAATCGCAACTCCAACATCAATCCGAACGTCGTGAGCGGCGGAGACTTCGTCTGCGATCAGCTTGATCGGGTCAAGCACGTCTCTCTCGGTCTCACCAGGCAGAGTCCGACGGTCGAACGTCGCCGTGCACCGGTCGGGTACCACGGACAAACTGGGATAAGGACGAGAAACTATGTCGGTCAGAACGAGGATGGCTGGTCCAAGATCAGGATGAACCGGTAAACGTACTGTCCGGAGTTCTGTGATCAAATCCGCCATAGCCTCGACTGAATTACGACCCACTTCTGGATAAGCCGAGTGACATGATCGGCCATGGACGACCACCGTGATCTCAGCACGACCGCGCTGTCCAATCGCGAGTTGGCAGTTGGACGGCTCGCATATGACAACGGCGTCCGGACGCACTCTCTTCGCCACTCGAACCAGGGCTGGCCCTTCCACCAATTCCTCTGCGACCGTGGCCGAAAAGATCACGCGACCTACATTCAGCCGCCCGCGTAGTGATGCGATGCCTAGAACACAAGCCGCGATCGGACCTTTAATATCAACCGCTCCGCGTCCGTACAGTCGTCCCGCGTCCAACTCGCCGCAGGGGCTGTGGGTCCAGCGGTCTCCGTCGGATACTGGCACCGTGTCTAAATGCGCGTCAAAAAGAATTGTGGGGCCAGTCCCAAAATCGATGGTGCCGATCACGTTTCCGCACTCATCAGTCTCGACAGCGAATCCAAGATTCGTCAAAGCGTCCGACAGGATTGATGCGACATTACCTTCGCTGCCCGAGACGCTGCTCGCACCTATGAGTCGCATCGCAAGTTCGATGACCGCTTCAGCATCGATCTCGGGTTCTTCTGGCGACGTTATGAACTTGGTCACAAAGGAACTCCCTCGGACTTATCAACTCTTGCCGTGTCTCTCTTTATGGCTCGCACGATCATGAAGGACCTACTTGCGGGGTCGGCACGTAGAAAGGACCTCTTGCCAGCACAGGATCCAGGATGCCGTCGCCAATTTCATTTGCAGCTTCGTCGATGAAAGGAACGTTTCGTCCCTGCCCCGGATAACCAATAGCTTCGCGCACCGCTGGGATTAGGAGATAAGCGCCGGCTGCCACGCTCGAAAGAGCTTGAAAGGAGGTCGGGTCTTGGTCATGAAGGTTTCTCAGCCAGACACCCAGGTCGCTCCGAATTCTAGCACCCTTTAAGAGGCCAATAATGACATCGAAGGCGTCTGATCGCGCGTTGGCCGCAACCTCTAGCATCGCGGGAAACTCTTGGTAGCCGCTCGGGGAATCTATTTCTCCGTTCCCCGGGCAAAGGGTGTCCGCTATCTCGCAATAGGTGTTCACTTCTTCAACGCTGAACGGTCGAGGTGGCCGGTCGCGTCTCGAAGGCACCGAAAGTCGATCGATTGACGGGCTCATAAACTCGCCCGCCTGTTCTCAGCTGTGTTAGCGATGTGCCGACCGATACGTAACGCCAAAGCCGTAATCGTGCTGGTTGGATTTGCAGAACCACTGGTGACAAAAAGGCTCCCGTCAGCAATAAAAAGATTGTCGACGTCGTGTGCCTGCCCAAAGGAGTTCACTACTGACCTCGTTGGATCGGCACCCATTCGGGCCGTTCCCAACAAGTGCCCAGGCTGATCAACCCACAGTTCAACAGCGATGGTCCGCCGCGCGCCGGCCGCCGCATGAAGTTCTTCCATCCGGGCGACCGCGAACTTTTGAAGCTTTCGGGTGTTCTCGCTTACTCGATATCGCACTGCAGGGGCCACAATCCCACTGTCATCCGTCAAGTCTTCATCGAGCGAGACGCTGTTCGCTTCGTCAGGAAGGTCCTCAGTATTGGCTGCCCAAAGCATTGTGTGAGAGTGAGACGCTGCGACGTCTAAAAAGTTGTCGCCCCAGACCGCGTCGTAACCGAGCGCCCGATGTGCTTCGACGTTGTTCAGCGGACCGGGTGCGGGTAGCCCGTGCAATTTGATGCCGCGCACAAAGTCATTTTCTGGTCTCGAGTCATAAAACTCCATGCTGTAAATGAGCTGACCGACTGGACCAAGCCAACTATCCATCTCATCTTCGTATATGCCGAGAACGCTGCTGTTTGGGTGCAGCATCAGATTCTTTCCAACGAGACCTGACGAGTTCGCGAGCCCATCGGGATGCGTCGAAGATTTGGAAAGTAATAGAGTGCGAGCCGTACCAATGCCGTTAGCGCAGAGAACAACTGCGTTGGCAGGCTGAAAGTGGTCCTTGCCCTCACGATCCACCCACGAGACACCCTTGGCCCTACCGTCAGGACTGGTTTCGATAGATCGGACTCGAGCGCCGGTGATGAGAGTTGCTCCGGAACGCAGCGCGTGTGGCCAGTATGCCACGTCGAAACTAGCCTTGGCCGATTCCGGGCATCCCCATTCGCAAACACCCCATCGCGCACACTGCGAGAGACTTTTGAACTTGTGACTCGCAATGGCATTCGCGCCAGGCCACCAATGCCATCCGAGTGAGTTCGCTGCTCGAGCTCCGCGGCGACCTATCTTGCCGATCGGGTGCGGAGGAAGTGGATAGTCCAAACCTGGCGGATAAGCGGGGTCTCCCCCCAAGCCCGCGACACCAATGAATGCGTCCACTTCGTCATAAAAAGGCGCAAGTTCTTCGTAGGAGATTGGCCAATCGTCGGCCACACCGTCGAGCGTCCTCACTCGAAAATCGGAGGGCAATAGACGCGGCCATTCGGCCCCGTATAAAATG
Source organism: uncultured Acidimicrobiaceae bacterium (assembly GCA_963724865.1). Taxonomy (GTDB): domain Bacteria; phylum Actinomycetota; class Acidimicrobiia; order Acidimicrobiales; family RAAP-2; genus RAAP-2. The sequence goes on from CAVRWO010000020.1 coordinate 594,409, forward strand.
CTCGATCCGCCGACCGCGTTGAACATGACTGGAGACATGTCTGAACTCTCGGTGTTCACTGGATAGTCCGCCGGAAGTCGACGAACATTGGGGTCGTGAGCCCACTGATGTTGAATCTGAAGCTCCCACTGAGGATTGTTGCCCGGGAAGTCTGCCGAGTTGACCCAGTCCCCTTGTTCCAGGCAGACCACTCGCAACCCGCCAACTGCCAACGTGTGAGTCACCACAGAACCTGACGGTCCTGAACCAACTACGATCACGTCAGCAGATACGTCTTTAGCCATATAGAACCGCGGATCCGGTGACTCGTGTCAGTCCAGGCTCACGACAACGTGCTTCAGTCGCGTGAACTCTTCAAGACCGGCCACTCCGCCTTCCTTTCCGTATCCGGACGCCCGAAACCCGCCTTGTGGAATCTCCGGCCCAAGGGCCATGTGGTTGTTTATCCAAACATTTCCGAAGTTGAGTTCGCGCGCCACTCTCAATGCGCGGCCAACGTCTCTGGTCCACACCGATGCAGCGAGTCCGTAGATCGTGTCGTTCGCCATGCGCACGGCTTCGTCCTCCGTTGCAAACGTCTGGACGGTAGCGACGGGCCCAAAGACCTCGCGTTGAACCAATTCGTCCGGTTGCTCCACGCGTCCAATCAAAGTCGGATTGAAGTAATACCCAGGTCCGGAGGGAGAGTCGCCTCCGAGGATGAGTTCAGAATTCTCAGGCCGACTCTCAACAAATTCGCGCACGGTATCTCTCTGCGTTTCACTTATGAGCGGACCAAGTTGCGTGGCTGGATCCGCGGTGCTGCCGATCTTCCACGACGACATCGCGCGCGAAAGGCGCTCTACGAGTAAATCGTAAGTGGACTCCGAAACCAAAATACGATTGCCGGACATACATTCCTGTCCGGCATTGAACAGCACGGCGGTCGTCAGTATTGGCAAGGCTTTTTCGAGATCTGCGTCATCAAAAATAATGACCGGAGCATTCCCGCCCAGCTCGAGAATTAGTCGTTTCGGACCTACGGACGCGAGTTCGGCGATTCGCCGCCCAGCTCGCGTTGATCCAGTAAACGAAACAAGGTCCACGTCAGGGTGCTTCACCAGCGCTTCACCAACGCTCGGCCCACGACCACGAACCATGTTGAGCACCCCTGGTGGCAAGACTTCGTTTGCCATCTCGACGAATCTTGACGTCGAGAGGGGCGTGTTCTCCGCCGGTTTAATCACGACACTGTTGCCAGTAACGAGTGCCGGTGCGATCTTCCAGACGGCCTGTAGCAGAGGAAAATTCCAGGGAGTTATTGCGGCAACGACGCCAACGGGCTCCCGTCGCACCATCGACGTATTTCCGTCGACGTACTCACCAGTCGCCGGGCTCGCGCTCGAGCGTCCAGCCCCTGCAAAGTAGCGCAATCCGTCGAGAATCGCCGGCAACTCCAAAGTGCGAGCAGTCGTTATTGGCTTCCCGGCGTCGATACTTTCGAGCTTCGCGAATTCGTTGAGGTTTGCGGCCAACAAATCGGCAATAGCAAACAGAATCTCTGACCGCAAACCAGGAGTAGTTCTTGCCCAGCCCTGCGCGGCCCCCTTTGCGGATCCGACCGCTTGGTCAATCTCTGCGAGAGAGGATTCGTGGAATAGACCGAGTTCCTCGCCGGTAGAAGGATTGAAGACTTTTACCGGTTCAGTGTCACCAGGAGCACTCTTACCCGAGATCAAATTCTTCAGCGAGTAAGTCTCAGCATATGCATTTCGAGCCACGATGATTTTCCTCCGATTTGGTTTTGAGACTATTTTCTCGCGTCGAAGCGGTATTTGTCGCTCTTGACTATCCTTGCGTTGCCGAGCAACGAAATACAGATCGAGCTACCGCGTGCAGACAGTTTGAACGTTGCCCGATCCGTCGCCTGGCGGCTACTCGCGCGAAGCGGCGAGGGGAGTTGCCGCGGTTCTCGACGTGAACACGAACCTCCCGCGCGAGTAGCCGCCACGCGATCTTGGACGCTCGCCGGATCCGAGTGAAAACATCGCGTGCTTCGCGAAGGAATGCGCAATCTCCTCATTCTGGTGAACGCCTCGTCATGACTTAATTTCAAGTGCCACGAGTATCTTCTGGAACTCTTCGCGTCGTTCCGGACTTAGATCCGCCACCGGCGCCAGAGGTGGACCGATTGGCGCTTCTAAAATGTCAAACGCACCTTTAATGCCTCCCACATATCCGCCAGAAACGAGAAAACGCATCACTGGGTAGATCTCATCCCATTGGCGCTTGGCCGACGCCAGATCACCTGCTTGTACCGCGGTGTACACCGTTACGAGCTGTGGGGCCAGAAAGTTCGTGGCGCCAATGATCGAGCCAGCTGCGCCCTCGACAAACGACGCCAACAGCATCGTGTCCCACCCAACAAACGTTGAAATAACATCCGAATAGTCGTGGATCAGCCGAGTTATCTGGTTGTAATCCCCGGAAGTGTCCTTCACGTATTGAATGTTGCCGGCCGCTGCGGCGATGTCCGCGATGTCTTCGGGCGCGAGGTTGACGCCGGTCGCAAGCGGGAGGTTGTAGATAATGACGGGAATCGATATCGAGTCAGCAATGTCGCGAAAGTACGACATCGTCTCAGCAATGCTCAAATGATCGTAGTACGGTGCGACCGCCATCACTCCAGCCGCTCCAATTCGTTCCGCATGTTTCGACAGTTCTATCGCTTCGCTGGTTGTCATTGCGCCGGTATGCGCTACCACCGGCACCCGCCCCTGGTTTTGATCAAGCACGACCTCTAAGATCTTGCGACGCTCTTCGGCTGAAATGTGAGCGAACTCCCCGGTAGAGCCACACGTCACAAGGCCGTGCACGCCGCCTCCAATGGTGCTTTCCACTAGGGAGCGCAGCCGCCACTCGTCGACTTGATGATCAGCGTCGATCGGCATTGCAACTGCCGAGAAAATGCCACGAAATTGCATTGACTACCCCCGAAGTTTGATTGCTCTTGTCGACAATCTACCAGACCAGACGGCGCATCGCCAACCTGTTTTAGGCCGTGGGGTAGATTGTCGACATATAACCGGAAGGAGGCGCCGTGACGATTAAATTCGAGCGACTTGATCATCCAACGACGCCTGAAGGGGTATACCGCGTCCTGCGAAAGGCCATATTAGACGGAAGTCTGCCCGCTGGAAGCCAGCTACGAGAAACGGGCATTGCCTCAGATCTCGGGGTTAGCCGAGCGCCGCTCCGCGAGGCACTCACAAGGCTTGAAGAGGAGGGACTCGTTGGCAAGATTCCGTTTCGAGGTGCTTTCGTCTCCGAGGTGAGTCCTGTAACGATCGCCGAGATCGCCTCTCTTCGCTTCCTCATCGAACCGTACGCAGCGGGCCTTGCAGCGGAACGCCTGAGAGGAAGTGACCGCAAAGTCCTTGCCGAGTCCGTGATCGCTATAAAGGAAGCGTCTGCACTCGGTGACATTCCAGCGAGCATTGACGCTCACTTGCAGTTTCATCGACTCTTTTATGAATGCTCAGGTAACGGCACGCTGCTCAACATGTGGAATGGCTGGGAATCAAAGCTTCGCCTTTTCTTGGCAGCCGACCATCGTCTCTTCGGCGACTTGAACGATTTAGTAACGGAGCACGAGCTGCTCGCTGAGTTGGCTCTCACCGGCGACATAGAAGAGATTCGACGTGCCCTCTCTCATCACGTGCACAACGCCGTCGGATCCTCGCTTGACGAACAGGTCGGAATGACAATAGGTGCTAACCAGCAAGATACCGGAAAGACCTAGCTCTGACGACAAACGTTCGACGATCCGTCACGAAGACTCAAGCAAAACTGACCCACACGTAAGTTCTCTGGTGCAGTAAATCGCCGCGGCGTCCTAATGATCGGTTGCAAAAGCTCCAGAGGGCACGGTCGAATGCAACTGCGCGCGGAGGGCCGCACCCACTCTGTCCGCCTCGGTGAAGGCGCCGTGCGATCCTGCAGACGCGGAGGTGTAGTCACCGACAAAATGCATTGAACCAACCTCTGCGCGAACGCCAGGTAGCGCTGCCGCGCGATCTTTGCCGGGATAGGCGAAGCACGCCTCCCAGCGAGTTAGATGAGTGCTGAGAACTCGACCTCTCGCCTCGGGAAGCACCTTATAAAAATCCTCAAGCATTTGATTCGTTAACGTGTCGGTGCTGTAGCCCCGAATCGTGTCTACTGCGTCGTGCGACCGGTAGAGCATGAAATAGCTCTTATTGTCAGACCGAGGCGCGAATGCGGGACCGCATCGTGGCTTCGTCACCGTCTGGAATAACGTTCCGACCGAGAAGATTACGAAGATTTCCTCCCACTTTGGTCTGTTCGAACAGTCCACAACGACAGCCAGCGACACTGACGATGGGGTGGGAACCCGCGCGATTGCGTCTCTCTTCCAGACAGGCAGCGAGGGCACGATGTCAGCAACTTGGGGACCCGGCACGGCCATCACGACGTGTCGGGCAAAGCAGCGCTCCAAGACGCCCCGGCGCCTGAGTTGGAGCCGCCAACTGCCGTCAGCCAATGGCTCGATTCTCTCCACCGATGTCTCGACCTGCACAACATCAGGCTTGAGGTGGCGCTGGATTGCTCTACATATCTCCTGCATGCCCTCGGAAATGAGGCCGCGACTCGCGGAATCTTGAGCCAAATAACTTGCAAAGTATCGCAGCCCATACTGAGCCGATAACTCGTTCGGCCTCCCGACCACAGCGGCAATAACGGCAGCCTCGACAATCGCAGCGGCTTCCGGGTGGAGCGGACCAAGGTACTCCGCCAGAGTGAGAGAGGCCAACTCCTCGGAGCCGATCAGATCCTTACCGCCGTATGCGGAATAAGCCGCCCGCATCTTACGAATTACTCGAAGAAAGTCATCTCGCCCCTGGTCTGACAATGGAAGGTTGGCCGCCACTTCCTCACTGTCTTTCGATATGACCGTTTCCCCACCGACATGTACGGCAAACGTTTCTGGCTCGACGGGCAGCCAGTCAATGCCGAGCTCGGCGCACAGGTCCGCTGTCCTGGTGCCGGCGTAAACGAAAAGAGCGCCCACGTTGATCGAGAATCCATCCAACTGCACCGTTTTGGTGCGACCACCCACTTCCGCGCCCGTCTCGAAGACGCGAATAAGAGCTCCGTCAATGTCTCGCAATGCGTATGCCGTGCCCAGACCACCGGGCCCACCGCCAACGATTGCGACATCGAGTGTCGGCCCCAAATCCGAATCTTGGCTCGTTCGGTTCAACTCGTTCGCACCGCGCTCATGACGTGCTTCACACGCGTGTATTCCTCTATGGCCAATACCGACATGTCATTCCCATGACCAGAGTGCTTGTATCCAGTATTGGGCATTTCGGCGGCCACTATGAGGTGACAATTCACCCAAACCTTGCCAAAGTCCAATGCATCGCTGACGCGAAGGACTCGGTCATGGTTGTTCGTCCAAAGACTTGCTGCAAGCCCAAAACGAACATCGTTTGCGAGATCAATGGCTTGCTCCTCTGTCGCGAATGATTGGACCGTAATTACCGGTCCAAAAACCTCTTCTTGTACAATCTCGTCGCACTGTTCAACGCCGGTCACGACCGTTGGCTCAAAGAAATATCCGCCTCCATTCCGGTCGGCGTGACCACCAGTGAGTACTGAGGCGTGACTCGGTAGTCTGTCGAAAAAGCCTTCGACCTTGGCGAGGTGTTCGCCACTATTTAGGGCCCCATAGTCGGCATCTGACCGACTTGGTGGCCCGTATTTGACGTTCTTGGCGTAGTCAACCAGATTTCGCACGAACTCGTCGTGAATGGACTGCTCAACCAGAACCCTCGTTGCAGCTTCGCAATCCTGTCCAGCATTGAGGAATCCCGCTTCGCCGACCTTTCTCGCCGTTTCCTCGATTTCGACGTCGCCGAAAATGAGAACTGGTGCCTTGCCGCCGAGTTCCAAACTGACTCGCTTTAGGTCGGATGCGGCAGATCCTGAGACCTCGATTCCGGCCCGCTCGCTGCCGGTAACTGAAACAAGCTTAGGAATATCGTGTGCGATTAATAGCCGGCCCGTATCTCGGTTACCCGAAATAACATTTAGCACGCCGGGCGGAAGGATATCGCCAATGATTGAGGCGGCAAGCAGAGAACTAACGGGCGTCGTATCGGAGGGCTTCAGAACCACCGTGTTGCCCGCGGCAATCGCCGGCCCAAATTTCCAAACCCCCATGTTGAGGGGATAGTTCCACGGCGCGACTTGCCCACAAACACCAACTGGCTCTCGCCGCATACTCGACTCGTATCCAATGACATAGGACCCGCTGGCGACGCCGCGGAGGTCTCGAGCGGCAGCGGCATAAAACCTTAAATGTTCGATGGCTCCCGGGAATTCGTCATCCCGGAACTTGTGTATGGGCTTTCCCGTGTTCTTGCATTCTGCTTCGACCAACTCGTCGCGGTGCGCCTCCAAGGCATCTGCGATTCGGAACAGAAGAACGCTTCTTTCGCCCGGAGTTGAGCATCTCCACGACGCAAACGCGCGCGCTGCAACTTGGCAGGCGACATCAACATCCTCGGCGCCCGAGAGCGGAGCTTCAACATAGGCCTCGCCCGTCGACGGATCGAATATCTTCGAATACTTATCTCGGATCGGAGGCAGCGCCTTACCGTCGATGTAATTATTGAGTTTGTCCATGATTTCCACCCCTCAACTTTTCTCATATTCCTTTAATGAAGACGCGCAATTAATTGAGCTGATGCCATAAGAGGCGCGACCTTTGGATCCGTCGACAATCCCGTCTCGCTCAGTCCATCAATGTCGGCCACTTGCAGCCGTAATCAAAATGGCCAGTTCATCTTGATTTTGCGATCTCATCGCGGGTTTCGGCGAAGAACAAAGACGGGATCACCGAAACGCCTCTCGTCAATTTGGAGTCCAAGTCCCGGCTGGCCTGAGAAATGTATCTTGCCGTCGACCAATCGGGGACCGGTAGCGGCTGCAGGATCTTGATACGCGATCTTCATTTCCTCGCCCATGAAGTAAGCGGCACCAAGGAAGTTCCGCGGTTCAATGGTCGCCGCCAAATGGGCAACTGCTGCTGTTGCTAAGTCAGCGCCTTGTGGCTCATCGACCAGGACCATCCATCCCGCAGCCTGCACCAAATCACGTATGCGCGCCGCCTTTGTCAGGCCACCGACACGAACAATCTTGAGATTTATTGAATCGGCACAGTTCGCTTTCAGCGCGTCGAGCACGTCATTTTCGTTTTTGACGCTCTCGTCGATCATTATTGGCATGCTCAAGACTCGATGGATTTGCGCGAGTTCAGAAATAGTCGGGCAGGGCTGTTCAAGGTACGTGTCGACATCTTTGATCGCGTTCGCAAATCGAAGCGTTTGGGCAACGGTCCAGCCCTTATTGGCATCGCACGTCATAAATGACGTGTCGGGCGGCACCACATCTGCCACTGCATGGACCCGAGCAGCGTCTTCGATGGGGTCGTCGCCAATCTTCAATTGCCACGCGCGGTATCCGAGATCAGTGGCTTGCTTAACCTCGTCAGCCATTTCTTGCGGGCTGGCAAGACTGACTGCCTTAAACCTCGCAAACGACGACTGCTTCACTCCTCCAAGAAGTTGTGCAACCGGAAGATCGAGCAACTTCCCTCGGAGATCCCACATTGCTACGTCAATGGCCGCTTTACCGCTGAGGTTGCCTATGACAAGCTCGTCCATTCCATCAACGAGAACATTTGCTTCGAAAACATCGCACTCAAAGACCGATTTTGCAAGCAGCCGAATAGTGTCAAGGGCGCTCGCTGGAAAGCCGTCTAGGTAGTTGCTGCCTAAAGTGCAGGCCTCGCCGAAACCGACCGTGCCGTCCTCCGCGGTTACCTTCACCACGATGCTCTCGAAGGTTTCCAACTTCCGACCGCGGGACATCATGTAATGGCCATGCGGGGTGGGTATCTCGACCGTGAAGCACTTTATTTCGTCCACTTTCATGGCTGTCCCCCAAATAATGTCTTTCGTCGACAATCTACTATCATATCGACCCATGAACGCTGCCTTTTATTGATCATGATCACGATGGTGACATGATTCGTAAAGTCCTCGTCGCGAACCGCGGCGAGATAGCGATTCGAGCTTTCCGTGCGGCCAACGAACTCGGCATCGACTCGGTCGCGGTTTTCGCCTTCGAGGACCGGTACTCGCTGCATCGACAGAAAGCCGACGAGAGCTACGAGATCGGCGAGCGTGGCCACCCGGTGCGCGCATACCTCACCGTGGAAGAGATCATTCGCGTGGCCCGGCTTGCCGGGGCCGACGCCGTCTACCCGGGTTACGGCTTCCTGTCAGAGGACCCACGTCTGGCGACCGCCTGCGCCGAGAACGGGCTCACGTTCGTCGGGCCGGGCGCCGACGTCCTCGAACTGGTCGGGAACAAGGTACGAGCGCTGGACGCCGCCAAGGAGAGCGGGTCTGCCGACGCTACGAGAAGCCGCTGACCCAACGAGCGACCACGACGCGCTGATCGCGCGATCGGGCGAGGTGGGCTTTCCGCTGTTCGTGAAGGCGGCGGCGGGCGGCGGCGGGCGAGGCCTGCGGCTCGTCGAACGCGAGGCTGATCTCGCTGAGGCCATACGCACCGCCGCAAGCGAAGCGGCGTCGTCCTTCGGTGACGCGACCGTCTTCTTGGAACAGGCGGTCGTGCGACCCCGCCACATCGAAGTGCAAGTTCTCGCCGACGGCGCGGGTAACGTCGTCCACCTCTACGAGCGCGACTGCTCGATCCAGCGTCGCCACCAGAAGGTCATCGAGATCGCGCCGGCACCGCACCTCGACCCGGCGCTGCGAGATCAGCTCTGCGCGAGCGCCGTCGAGCTTCGCGACCTCGGTTGGTTACCGCAACGCCGGCACGGTCGAGTTCCTGGTCGACACCGAGGGCAACTACGTCTTCATCGAGATGAACCCGCGCATCCAGGTCGAACACACCGTTACCGAAGAGGTCACGTCGATCGACCTCGTCCAGTCCCAACTGCGCATCGCGTCGGGTGACCCGCTCGCCGACCTCGGCATCGAGCAAGCTAACATCCACGTGAACGGCGCGGCCATGCAGTGTCGCATCACCACCGAGAACCCAGCCGAAGACTTCCGCCCCGACACTGGGAGGATCACTACGTACCGGGTGCCGGGGGGCGCCGGCGTCCGACTCGACGACGGCACGTACGTTGGCGCGGAGATTCTTCCGTACTTCGATTCGCTGCTCGTGAAGCAGACCTGTCGAGGCCGCACCTTTGGTGACGCCGTCGCGCGCACCCGGCGGGCGCTCGCCGAGTTTCGCGTGCGTGGGGTGGCGACGAACCTGGCGTTCCTCCAGGCGATCATGGCCGAACCCGACCTCGTCGCCGGTGAACTGACGACGGCATTTCTCACCGATCACCCCGATCTCGCCGACACCCGCAGCGGCCTCGACCGCGGCACGAGGATCCTCACGTATCTGGCCGACGTGACCGTCAATCAACCGAACGGCATGGCCCCCTTCTCGCCCGATCCCAGCCGAAAGCTGCCGCCCCTGCTCGTCGATGAAGCACCCGCGGGCAGTCGTCGGTTGCTTCAGCAACTCGGTCCCACCGCATTCGCGCGAGACCTCCGCGAACAGGTTGCCCTCGCCGTCACGGACACGACGTTGCGTGACGCGCACCAGTCGCTCCTCGCGACTCGACTACGCACGTACGACATGGTGGCCGTCGCTCCCTGGATGGCGCGAGGACTGCCCGAGATGTTCTCCTTCGAGGCGTGGGGCGGCGCCACGTACGACGTGGCGCTGCGTTTTCTCAAGGAAGATCCGTGGGAGCGACTCGACGCGTTGCGCGAGGCGCTACCGAACGTCTGTCTGCAGATGCTCCTTCGCGGTCGCAACACGGTGGGTTACACGCCGCTATCCGGATCAGGTCGCGAGATCATTCGTTCATGAAGCGGCACAGAGCGGGATCGACATCTTTCGCATCTTCGACGCCTTCAACAACATTGACCAGATGCGTCCGGCCGTCGAGGCCGTGCTCGAAACGGAGAAGATCGCCGAGGGCACGCTCTGCTACTCGGGTGATCTCGCGAGCCCCGCTGAGCAGCTCTACACACTCGACTACTACCTGCGTCTCGCGGAACAGCTCGTCGAGACCGGTTGTCACGTTCTCTGCGTCAAGGACATGGCGGGGCTCTTGCGGGCGCCCGCGGCGAGGCGGCTCATCGGGGCCCTGCGCGAGCGATTTGACCTGCCCGTTCACTTGCACACGCACGACACGTCGGGCGGTCAGCTGGCGACGTATCTCGCTGCCATCGAAGCGGGCGTCGACGCGATAGACGGGGCAGCGGGTCCGCTCTCGGGCACCACGAGTCAGCCGCCGCTCTCGGCAATCGTCGCCGCCACCGACCACACCGAGCGCGCGACGGGGCTTTCCCTCAAGGTGCTGAACGACCTCGAGCCGTACTGGGCCGCCGTGCGCGAGCTGTACGCGCCGTTCGAAAGCGGACTGCCAACACCGACGGGACGCGTTTATCGCCACGAGATTCCCGGTGGTCAGCTCTCGAACCTGCGCACGCAGGCGATTGCGCTCGGTCTCGGGGACCGCTTCGAAGAGGTGGAGGACCTCTACGCCGCCGCCGACCGAATCCTCGGTCGCATCGTCAAGGTGACGCCGTCGTCCAAGGTGGTTGGCGACCTTGCGCTCTATCTCTGTGGGATCGATGCAGACCCCATCGCCTTTGAGAGGAATCCCGCCGCGTACGACATCCCCGACAGCGTCATTGGCTTCCTCGAAGGGGAGCTGGGTACGCCACCGGGCGGATGGCCCGAGCCCTTTCGCACGAAGGCCCTCACCGGACGCGCGCAGAGCGCACGAGAGACAACGCTCTCGGCGAGTGACGAAGCGTCTCTCGAGAATCCGGCCGAAGTTCGCCCGACGCTCAACCGACTGCTGTTCCCCGGGCCAACGGAGGAGTTCGAGGAGGCCGTTGATGCCTATGGTGACCTCTCGGTCGTACCCACGCGGGCCTTCTTCTACGGGGTTGAACCGGGCGACGAGGTCGACGTGGCACTGGCACCGGGCGTCTCGCTCTTCTTGAGCGTGGACGCGGTGGGCGAGGCGGACGACGCTGGCATCCGGACGGTCTTTGGTCGACTGAACGGCCAGCAGCGCACGGTCACGGTGCGCGATCGCTCGGCGAGCGACAAGACCGTCCACCATGAGAAGGCCTCGCCCGGCGATTTCTCCCAAGTGGCGGCGCCCTTCTCCGGCGTGGTCTCGGTGCAGGTGCGAGTGGGCGATCGCGTGACTGCCGGTCAGACCGTCGCCATCATTGAGGCCATGAAGATGGAGGCCTCGATCACCGTCTCGATGTCGGGCGTCGTCGAGCGGGTAGCAGTTGAGCCGATGGGCCGCGTTGAAGGCGGCGACCTCTTGCTCAGCGTTGCAGGCTGAGTGAGATTGGCGTCGCTACGGAACGGAAGGTTTCGCCCTCAACCGCCTCGTCCCCAGAAGTCACGTTTCGCCGTTCGCGTTGGCCAGCGCCACGGGCGTCTTCATTCTGATGGGCGCAACGACGAGTCTTTTTGGGCCGTTGCTCGAAAGTTTCGCCCATCGTTTCAATCAATCGTTGACCAGTACCGGTTTCGCCTTGAGTGTGTATTTCGTCGGGGCGACCCTCGGACTCAAATCCCAGCACCTTTCCATCGACGTCATGATGGATTCAATCAATTGGCGCAGATAGCCCGGAGGTAGCCGAAGCCCACCTGCGCCAGATTCACAAAGCCATCACCAAACTTCCGTGCGTACGATGAAAGATGTGCCGATGGTTTTAGCCGCGGATTTCAGGACAGTGAGCGCAGAAGCGGCGCAAATTGCCCAGGTTGCTGCCGTTGTCGTCGGGGGATTTTTTACATACTGGAAGTTCATTCGGGGCCGCACCTTCCGACATAGAGCCGAGCTTGGATTGACTGCAGAACTTTGGGAAAGCGGCGACGCAACTGCCCTCTTAGTTCGGATTTCAATGCACAACACGGGCCTAAGCAAGATTCCCCTGTTGCCCAAGGAAAAGTCCGTGATGGTCAACTCGTTACCGCTGGAGCGATGGCTTGTGAATAACAAGGAGATCTACTGGGGACCCAACTCCGGGGATCTGAGCTCGGACGTTTTCGAGGGCCACGCGTGGTTGGAGCCAGGGGAAGTCATAACGGATGAGTGTCTGATCCCGGTGCCAACATCGACAGAAACGCCGTTGGCGTTTCGAGTTCGGGCGGTCATCACCACCACGGGTAGTGAGATTCGAAGGGCCCGGTCCACGAGACGAATTGTGTGGTCTGCAACCACCGTCGTTCCCGACAGCTTCAGTGCGACAAGCCCACAGCTGCCAAGCGATGGATGAATAGAGTGCAACGGTTCAGTGATCGCGATGAATTGGGGAGCCTAATTGGAAGTGGAGGCGGAGGTGTATTTTCTGCCGTGCTTGAAGTGCAACAGCGGGCGCGGAAGAACCGGATTGAGAACCTCTTCGATTTTGCGGTAGAGACTTTTCGCGGGCTTTTCCCTTATGAAGTGACGCAACTCTACGGTCCGCAATTCTGGTTCGACGACACTCGCCACTCTCATTGCAACGTGTTCGACATTCTTGTTTATGAAAGCGACAGGAAGAGTGGTCTTCGGTGCAAAATACATCTTTCGAACATGACAGAATTTGTCACAGGAAACACGTCTGGTTCGAGTGAAGCAGTTAAATTGATTTTCAATATTTTGGAGGAAGACCCCGACGAGGGCTATGGCTTTTCCTGGCTCAAAAACGTGTCCGAAATTTCGGCTGCGGCCGATGCGATCGGTAGTGCCCGAACAGCATTAATCCGCGCTCACCCTGCTGACTTCAAAGTGCCTTGACGTTGCAACTGCGACCAAGTACGCCGTCTACAGATCCAATCGCTCAGTGGTGAACGCGTTCCTCTGATTAGTTTCATGACAAGGGACTGTGTTGAGACGAAGGCTGCGATACGTGCGCTTGTTTAGGCGCGGTACTTGACATCGCTAGCCTCACCACCAGTGGAACGTGCGGAAGCAGTGGTTATAGGACTCGGTGCTATGGGCAGCGCCACTTTGTATCAGCTCGCCAAGCGCGGCGTCGATGTCGTCGGAATTGACAGATTTTCACCACCTCACGCGTTGTCGTTGGGATCGACTCACGGCGACACGCGAATAACACGTCAGGCGATCGGCGAAGGCATGGCCTACGTCCCTCTGGTCCTGCGATCCCACGAACTCTGGCGCGAAATCGAGGCCGAGACCGACGTGTTTACCGCGTGTGGCGGACTGGTTCTGACAGCGGGGTCGTCCACAGCTGGCCATCACGGGATCGAGGAATTCTTCGCATCGACGGTTGCTGCAGCTCGAACGTACGACATCGAGCACGAGATACTTGACTTCGAAGAATTGCGCGCTCGATTTCCGCAGTTCAACGTCACTGAAGCACACAGTGGCTACTACGAACCTGGAGCCGGCTTCGTCCGGCCAGAGATCGCCGTCGCCGCTCAATTGGAGCTGGCAACCCGCCATGGCGCCCGTATTCAGCGCATGGAGCGGGTGTCCAGTATTGAACCCTCCAACAATGAGGTGACCGTACGTTCCGACCGCGCCGTGTACGGCGCCGATCAGGTGGTCATCACTGCCGGACCCTGGATCAGTAGTCTCGCGCGTTGCGACGACATCACTTCCTCGTGCACGGTCTATCCACAGGCTCTGCATTGGTTCGACGCTTCTGCCTCCCACCCGACGCTCACCCCCGATCGAATGCCCGTCTTCATATGGGGAGAGGTCGGCTCAGGTGGTCGTGACGTCTTCTACGGGTTTCCCGCCATTGACGGCCCGAACGGGGGGCTCAAGGTCGCAACAGAGCAGTACGAAGTGAGTTGCGATCCCGACAAATTCCGCGCCGATGTCACGCCTGACGAATCTCAGCGCATGTTCGATGACTGCGTGAAGGGGCGACTTCCTCTCAACTCGACTGTGGTTAAGAGTGCCCGATGTCTTTACACCGTCACGCCAGATCACCGATTCATCCTTGATCGGCATCCTGAGTATCCCAGCGTCCTGCTCGCATCGCCGTGTTCCGGTCATGGCTTTAAGCACTCCGCCGCTATCGGCGAGGCGCTTGCGCAGTGGCTGATCGACGGTGCGTCCGCGATCGACCTCTCGGCATTCGTCCTTTGACGGTTCCTTAAAAGGCGAGGACGGGGCACTCCACCCGGCAGCAGAAGCAGCATGTAAGTAGGAGCCCATCCGTCGACTGGAACGTCAGCGGTCTCGAACAGGCCTCGTGCGCAACGTTGTCAGGCCGCCATCGACGACGAGCGCCGTACCGGTCGTCGAACCGGAGTCCCTTCCAGCTAGGTAGCCGATCGCGGCGGCGATTTCCTCCGCCGTTACCAACCTGCCGTGCGGTTGACGGGCTCTAAGCGCGTCGCGCTCCGCTCGCGGATCGTTCGACCGATCAAGCAACCGACCTATCCACGGTGTATCGGTGGTGCCCGGCGACACACAGTTAACGCGAATCCCTTCGGCCAAATAGTCAGCCGCCATTGCGAGCGTGAGTGATGCCACAGCGCCTTTGGAAGCGCTGTAGAGAGCGCGCTGCGGAAGGCCGATGGACGCGGCTACCGAGCAGGTGTTGACGATGCTCGCGTTGCCCGACCGTCGTAAAGCTGGCAGCGAGGCCCGCGTGACCCGGACCAGCCCGAGGAGATTGACGTCGAGCACACGCAGCCACTCCTCGTCGTCGTTGTCTTCCACCGTGCCTTGGGCACCGATGCCAGCGTTGTTCACCAAAGTGTCGAGTCCTTCGAGGTGCGCGATCGCCGCTGCGACCGCTTGGCGAACAGCCACGTCGTCAGTGACGTCGACGACGAAGCTCGCAATATCGTCGAGCCCGGCCTCGTCGCGATCGAGGACCGCAACGACCGCGCCGCGGTCTGCAAACCATCGTGCAGTAGTGCGCCCGATCCCAGATGCCCCGCCGGTCACGATCACCCTTGCGCCCGCAAACGTCACTCTGTAACAACTTCCGTAGGCTTGTTGAGTCCGTAGAAGGTCCACGCGTTTGCGCCGAACACCGCCTGCGCTTCATCTTCCGAGAGTTCGCCAAGCGCCTCTCGCGTTGCGTCGAGGACGTCGCTGTATCCGTCTGCGGCCAGCAAGCAAACCGGCCAGTCTGAGCCGTACATCAGCCTCCCGGTTCCAAACCATTCCGTGATCTTCGCCACAAACGGGCGCAGATCCGCGACGGTCCAGTGGTTCCAATCTGCCTCGGTGGCCATGCCCGAGACCTTGATCGAGACGTGTGGCAACGCACTGAGTTGCTCCATGCCCACCTCCCAGTCGGGATCGGATCCCGCTCTGATCGACGGCTTAGCGATGTGGTCAACGACGAACCGTAGATCAGGCATTGCACTGACCGTCTCAATCGCCGCAGGGAGCTCTCTGCCTCGTACCAGAAGGTCGTAGGTCAAGCCGCGCGTCTGGACCGCTCTGAGTCCACGACGCACGTCGTTTCGGCAGAGCCATCGCGCGTCTTCTTCGTCGTGAACCTGGTGTCGTATGCCAACAAGCCAGCGACCTCCGTCCGACGCTATGAGCGCATCGAGTCGCTCCCCGACGTCCGTCGCCGTGAGATCGACCCAACCAACCACGCCCATGACAAAGTCCGTCGTCTGGGCTACGCGAAGGAACTCCCGCGTCTCGCTTTCGCTGGAGACCGTCTGCACAAGTACGCTTCCGTCGATACCCGCGCGTTCCAACTCTCCTGCGAGGTCCGAAGGGCCGAAGACCCGGCGAATCGGATCGAGCGCTGCGCCCTCCATCCAGGGATAGTCGTACCTCGCAGGGTCCCAGAAATGGTGGTGCGCGTCGATTCGCATCAATTCTCCCCGACCTCGACGGCACCTGTCGGCACCGGGGCATCCTCGCGAATCAAGCGCTCGCGTCGCAACTCATCCCAGAGATCTGCGGGGATCGGAGTCTGCAGCCAGCGCAAATCGTCCTCAAGCTCGGTAATTGACCGAAAGCCGATCAGTACGGTCGAGACTCTGGGATGTGCAAGAGGAAATTGCAACGCGGCCGCAGGCAAAGGAACATCGAACCCGTCACAAACGGCCTGAATACGTTGAGCCCGTAGGATCACTTCTTCGGGCGCCGGGACGTAGTTGTAGAGCGATCCCGCACTCGGATCGATCAGCACGCCACTATTGAATGCGCCGCCTATGACGACGGAGGTCGAGGTTCGCTCGCATGCCGGCATGAGGTCATCCAGTGCATCCTGTTCGAGCAACGTATATCGGCCTGCGCAGAGAACCACGTCCAAGTCGCAGCGCTCGACCAGACGAGCCAGCATCGGGCTCTGATTCATGCTAGCGCCGATCGCCTTAACGCTCCGCTCATTGCGGAGCTTGTCGAGGGCCCGGTACGCGCTCGTCGCCGCCTCCTCGAAATGGTTGTCGGGATCGTGCAGGAGCAGTATGTCGATCCGATCGACCGCGAGCCTCTCCAGACTTTCCTCAACCGATCTCATGACCCCCTCGTAGCTGAAATCCCAGACAGGACCAACAGGCGGAGTGTCTTTGTAAAACGGCTCGCCCATGTAGTACTGGGATTCGTCGCGTGGCGCATCTGAGCGCAGAAGACGTCCAACCTTTGTCGAGATGATGGCATCGGAGCGGCGCATTCTCGCAACCGCTCGCCCAACTCGTTGCTCGGCCAGGCCGTGTCCGTACAAGGGCGCAGTGTCGAAGTACCGCAACCCTCGCCCGACGGCCTCGGTGAGAGTTGCGTCGGCAGCTTCGTCCGCAACGGGAGCGAGCATGTTTCCGAGTGGCGCGGTCCCGATACCGACACGCGGAACCTCCAACTCCGTCCCGCCCAAAGTCACCGTATCGTTCAGATCCATCGTTACTCCTGTCCAGGTTGCGGAAACGACGTTGGATCGAAGTACGCGCGGACGTACGTGAACTTCCCGTCGCGAACTCGCACGAAGTTCGATCCACAGATTGGGAAACGAGTGCCTTCATGGTTGATGAGGTCGGCCTCCCACTCAAGTGCCGCTTCATCTCCCGACGTGATCTCGTGAACGATGCGCACCTCAAGTCCTGGATAAGTGTCACCCATGCCGTCATAGAACGTTCGAATCTCTTCGTGACCAATGAGTGGCCCTGTCACAGGGTGAAATGTTGCATCCGGATGAAAGTGGGCGAGCACTCGCTCCACATCGCGACTCTCCTCAGCTTGCCAATATGATTCCGCCACTTGTCTCGGTGTCAAACTCATTCCTCGCTCCTCTCGTTCGTTATTTGGTCTGCGGTCCGCTTAGATTCCGGAGGCTGCTGACCCCCTGGGGTAGGGAGAAGGGGCCAGCCGCCTCTGGAACCTAAGCGGCTGTCCCCCCGCTCGGGGATGTGCCTTCGATTTTCGCGACTTCGCCATCGGACGGAGTGCGGACTCGTTTGCCGAGAACTTTCGCTAGCCACGGTGTACGCCCCGTTTCGATTTTGACCAGTACGTCGACCGCGACAACGACCACCAAGATGAGTCCCTCGACGATTTCTTGCCAATACGGCTGGACGTTAAGCAGGTCGAGCGCGTTGTTGATCACCCCGACAATCGCGGCACCCACGCACACTCCCAAGACGGTGCCCTTGCCGCCCGCAAGCGATACCCCACCGAGTATCGCTGCTACGATGACTTCAAACTCAAAGTTCGTCCCCACGGTGGGTTGTCCGGAGTCCAGCCGCGAGGCGACCAAAATACCTGCGAGTCCCGTGGCCGCCCCGGAAGCGACGAACAAGAGGACGCGAATTCGATCTACGCGCAGACCGGCAAGGCGTGAGCCCTCATGATTGCTGCCAATCGCAACGCTGTACTTTCCCATTAGCGTCTTGCGTTCGAGGAAGATAAACACGGCCACAACAGCAACCATGACCATCAAGGAATAAGGTATCGGGCCTGCGCTGCCCTCACCCAGTGTGCCGAAGGAGTTACTGACCGCGGTGATTGCGCTGCCGTTGTACGCCACCAAGTTCGCGATGCCGTCCGCGACGTACCAGGTCCCCAGTGTTGCTATGACGGCATTGATGCCGAGACCGACCACGAGAACACCGTTGATCAAGCCAACGAGAGCGCCAACCGCGACGCCACCGATGAAGCAAATCAGTAACGGCACGCCATGAGCTGAAAGGTCTGCTGCCACTACCCCGGAGATTTCTAGGATGCCTCCAACGGAGAGGTCCAATGACCCGGAGACCATCACGAAAGTAACCGCGGCACCGCTGATCACCACCGGGGCGATTTCTATTAAGACCAATCGCAAGTTGGTCGTGGTGGCGAAGTTGGGAGCAATTATCCCGAACGTTACGCAGATAATGACAAAGAGCACGTAGGTTCCGCTGTTGCGCATTCGCTGGGCAATGCTCATCCCGTCAATACTCCATCGGTAGTGGTTTGGTCGGCACCGACGATTGCTGCGCGCAAGAGGCTCTCGGCGTCAGTTTCGTGGACCGCTGCCGAGGCAACGATCCGACCCCTGTGCATGACCAATACCCGATCGGCCAGGGTGAGGAGCTCGTCCAGCTCGGACGAGCACACGATGACCCCGGATCCCCCGTCGGCCAAGTCCAAAATCAACCGGTAGATCTCGTCTTTCGCGGCGACATCGACTCCAACGGTGGGATCGTCGAGAAGCAGTAATTTTGCATTGGCGAAGAGCCATCTTCCGATCACCACCTTTTGCTGGTTTCCGCCGCTCAGCGCTGTTATCGATGTGTTCACTCCGGCGGTTTTGATGCCAATCTTGCCAACGATTTCTTTGGCCAGCGCTCGCTCTTTGCGCAAGCTAAAGACTCCACGCCTGGTGGTCTTGTGGGGAGCCGCAACAGTAAGGTTGGCGGCCACACTCGCCTCACCGATCAGACCCTCACGTATTCGGTCCTCCGGAACGAGACCGAATCCGAGTTCGACGGCGTCAGAAGGTGAATCGATTTTTACGGCGTGCCCGCGTACCAATATCTGCCCCGAGTGTCGGGCCACTCCGTAGAGAGCCTCCATCAGTTCCGTTCTGCCAGATCCCATCAAGCCATACAGGCCAACTACCTCACGCTCGTAGAGCGTCGATTGATGTCGCGAAGCCCGCTCTCAGAACTCAGATGTTCGACACAAAGAAGTTCGTTGCCCCGCTCTCGCCGCGTTCGAGTTACGCGTCGGCGCGAGCTTGAGCCGACCATCATCTCGACGAGGGCATCGTTGTCAGTCGCGGCAGTCTCCACGTCGCCAGCGTTCCGTCCGTCACGCAGGACGGTAACTCTGTCGCTGAGCGCGAGGATCTCATCAAGTCGGTGTGACACATAGAGGACTGCGACGCCCCTACTCTTCAGTTCGCCGACGACCTCAAAGAGGCGCTCGATCTCCACCTTCCCCAGCGATGCAGTCGGTTCGTCCATAATCACCAATCTTGCGTCCCTAGAAACGGCACGCGTAATCTCCAAAAGCTCTCGCTCCGCCGTACTGAGGCTTCCGGCGGACTTACGGAGTGGCAAGTCGATGCCGACTTGCTGGAGCGCTGCCTTGGCCGCCGCATAATTGCGGCGGCCAGACAGCCATCCATATCGGGTCGTTTCGCGGCCCAAAGTCAGGTATTCCCCGACTGTCAGATCACTGACGACGTTCAGTTGCTGGAACATCACTGCCAGACCCGCTGCCATCGCATCGGCCAGGTTTCGGAACTCGGCAGGTGCGCCCTGCCATGTCATCGATCCGGCGTCCGGTCGGTGCACGCCTGAAAGCACCTTGATCAACGTCGACTTTCCTGCTCCGTTGGCGCCGATCAGGGCATGCACCTCCCCTGCCTGCACCTCAAGGTGCACGTCCGTCAGAGCCGGAACACCGCCAAATCGCTTCGTGATCCCGTCTGCAATTAGCAGTGGCCCTTCCTGGTTCACACGTTGCAGGGCACCGAAGTGCCGTAGTCAGACTTAAGGAACTTCAGGCCCTGAGCGCAGCTGGGAAAGATAACCGTGTCGAAGAGATTCCCTTGGTACGTCGACGGGATCTGCCCGTTCATGTACTTGACCAGCGCGGCCACGTCGCCTGAAGCGTTTGTGACAGGATCAAGCCCGAGAACCTCCATCAGCGACGAAGTCTTGCTCAGCAGAAGTGCCATCTGCGACGGTATGCCGTCCACGCTGAATACATACTCCGTTAAGGGAATCTTGTTCACGGCCCTACCTCGGCCAGCTGCACGCAATGCGTCCAGAACACCGATTGAACTGTCTCCGTTGCAAGCCCCCACGACGTTGAACTTCTTGCCACTCTGAATGATGTTCGCCATTACGTTTTCTGACGGCAGCGTCAGACCCTCACCGTTCTCATTCGCGACGAGCGAGGCGGATGGGTCAACTTCCCTGATACCAGCAAGAAAGCCGCCCATCCGATTGCTGCAGTTGGTGTTTCCAGGGATGCTTACCTCCGCAACCGTCGGCTTCGCGTGAAAGTGCTTCTCAACCCACTTCGCGGCCGTGACGCCAGCAGCCTTGGACTGCGGGTATTCGTCTAACCCAAGGAACGGTGCACTGACTCCTACCGTCGGTCCCACGGCCCAGGTAACGACCTTAATCCCGGCAGCTTGCATCTGCTCGATTTGCGACGTTGCGGAAGAATCAGACGATGGCTGCATGATTACACCTGCCACCTTGGACGAAATCATCTCATCAACGCAGTCCTCTTGGCCCGTTGGAGTGCCGTTTGCGTTGCACGATTTGACAGTCATCCCGTAGGTCGCTGCGGCTTTGATGACGTCGGCTTCCTGATATGTCTGGTAAAGGCCTCCGCTCAGGAGAATCTGGCCTATCACAAGACCCTGAGTTGACACTCGCGGGGTAACATCCTTCGCCCCTTTGCTACTCGCGAATGCTGACGAGCCCGCCGAAACGGTGGCTCCCACGCCAAGTACGGCGATCGCAACAGTCGCGCGCAGCGCCCGCGAACGAAGCCATGTCGTCCGTCTTACGCTGCATTCTCCCCTTATTCTTTCCATCATTGTCTTTCCCTCCTATGTTGTTTTTGATTACCGATTGTTGGGGAGTTAAAGCGGCGGTCCCAACCGTCACTCGCTCTGACACCGCAGCGCTCAGGCACTGCTCGCGCCACCGATGCCGCGTATCTGCCACTGTTGGCGCGCCTCGGAAGCGATGGCGGTCGACGCACCAGGCGCTTGAGGTCGATCTAGAAAGCCGTCTCTGACAACGCTTCGATCCACGAACGCATCCTGCGTCCACGGAATGAACTCCAAAAGCGGAGGCGACTCCGACAGCACGACACCGGCCAAGTGCTGGTGTACCTGCATCATGTCGCCCGCATGTGCAGCGATTCGCAGCCCGCGGGCTGCCGCGTGGTTGGCAATCTGCAACCACTCAGTGACGCCACCCACGCGGGTGACGTCAGGCTGGATGACTCGTACAGCATCGCTGGCGATCATGTTGGCGAACGAGTAATAGCCGTACAAGCTCTCACCCGCGGCGATATCAACGCTCGACGCCATCTGAAGCTTCGCGTGGCCCACGACATCATCCGCGTGGAGGGGCTCCTCGATCCAGTCCATGCCTACCTCGGCCAGAACTGGAAGCAGCCGTGTTGCGGTCGCAAGATCCCACCTCTGATTGGCATCGCACATCCAAATCACGTCATCGCCGATGGCTTTGCGAATCCGGCGAAGCCTGTGCATGTCCTCACGCCAGTCAGGCTTGCCAACTTTGATCTTGACTCGCCGCCAGCCTCTGTCGATCAAAGCATTGAGGTCACGTACGACTTCGTCGGTGGCAAGATTAAGCCAACCACCATCGGTGTTGTACGTCTCTATGGCCTCTCCACTGCCGCCGAGTAGCCGCCACAAAGGCACACCGGCACGTTGAGCGGCAAGATCCCAGAGCGCAATGTCAACCATGCCGAGTGCCATGTGAACGGGGCCTGCTCGGCCTATCCAGTGCGTGGGAAGCCAGTAGAGGCGCTTCCAAGTCCCCGCAATATCGTCGGCGGCCGCGCCGATGAGCGCTGGCGCGTAGTAGTCGTTGATGACGTTGCACAACATTTCTGGCGCGCAGTGAACTCCGGAGATACCGGTGCCAACACGCCCGTCAAGTGTCTGAATCTCGACCACTGGTACCAGCCAGGCCCTTAGTTGAGCAGTGGAGTCGGCGATTGACGACTGCAGCGGAACGGCCAAAGCGTACGTCTCTACGCTCTTGATCTTGGCGCCCTCGTCACCTGAAACAAGATCGACGAGCAATGGCGAAAGAACTCCTCGTGCGCTGTCATTCTCGCGCGTTGCTTCGCTCATTACTTATCCCCCCAAGACGCTCGCGTTGTCGTCGAGTGAATTTCTACTTGTGATGACATCCAAGGACAACGGCGTATTGCAAATAGCCCCTATACGCGTAACAGATCGAACTAGTCGGACTCGGTAGGGCCAGTCCCTTCGGGACGGTCGGCAGCAAGTGCATAATCGATGAAGGTCTGGGTTGCGCGAGTTAGGGGTTCGCGCTCATGCCACCAGATGCCAACGTCTCTGAAGACGGCGGGGTTGGCGAGCGGTCTCACCTCAAGCCCTTCGGTCCGTACCATCTTCGCGGCCAGCAGATTCAGAAGTCCGACGCCGTGACCAGCGCGCACCATCGCTGCCAGAGTCGTCGGCTGGTGCGACACCGTTCCGAAATAGGGCTCGAGGTCTCTCTGATGCATGTCGGTCCACGCTTCGTAGCCAAGACTCTGTCCCGCGAACGGATCTCCGATCGTTATCACCGGGTATTCGGCGATCCATTCAAGTTCGATCTCTGCGCTTTTCAGTAGTTCGTGCCCCTCGGGCGCAAGAACCACGAACGGTTCGCGCCAAAGACCTCTTCTGATCAGTGTCCGGTCCGTGGGCTCCGGGCGGTACGGGCGCAACGCCACCGAGGCCCGACGTTCGATGAGAGTTTCATCGATCACGTCCACGTCCAAGTCCAGAACTGCCATTTGAATCCCTGGGTGTGCCGCACGCATCGCCGAGATCACTCCGGGCACGAATGCCGAGCTGGCGCTCGCGAAGCTAGCGAGCGTCACGCGGCCGACGACAGTGGCGTCGGTGGATCGGAGTTCCGAGACGGCATCGTCAATTGACGCGATTATCGCTCTGGCGCGCGGTAGGAATCTCTGACCCTCATCGGTGAGCGTCAGGGGCCGCGCCTTCCGATCGATCAGCGTGCAGCCGAGTGCCCGTTCCAGATTCGCGACGTGAGCAGAAACGCGCGGCTGGGAGAGGTAGATGCGATCAGCGGCGCGGGCGAATCCGGCGGCATCTACGACAGCGAGCCACGACTTCACCCACGCAAGCTCCAATTCCAACTCCACAAACCCTCCTGAATGCATGAGACCCTACGCCACTGTTACATCCCGGTTGCCGGGTTTGGCGTCGGTATCGGCAAGCGCCCGCTCCGCACTGGTCATGCCTAATGGGCGCGGCGTCGAGCACCGTTACTCACTCGATCATCGGCGACGTTCGTTCCTCGCGGTCGAGACTGCATACGCCAACGTTCGTCATCAGCCATACGGCTGATGACATCGAATGCGAGGCAGCGCTAGAAATACGTGAGGACTTCGCTTCAGGAGGACGATATGCCACTCATAAACCGCGGCTTCCGCGGACGTCAACGCCAACCAGGCGCCCGATTAATACCGCCTGGCCAATACCTCGTGGACGATTTCCCAGTGTTGACCGCCGGGCAGACGCCCAGGGTGCCGCTCGGCACGTGGGACTTCAAAATCGTCGATCAATCCGGCGCACAACTTGCCCGATGGAGCTGGGATGAATTCCAAGCGCTCCCCCGCGAGGACGTCACGGCCGACATCCATTGCGTCACGAAATGGTCGAAGCTCGGGACCAAGTGGACCGGCGTATCCGTCGACGTGCTGCTCAGCAACGTCGACACCAAAGCGGGCTTCGTTCTGGCGTTCGCCGAGGCCGACTACACGACGAACTTTCCCATGGCCGACGTGCGCGACGGTAAGGCCTGGGTCGCCTTTCAGTTCGACGGCAAAGCACTGGAGCCCGAACACGGCGGCCCGGCTCGCTTTCTCATTCCTCACTTGTATTTCTGGAAGAGCGCCAAGTGGGTGCGAGGCCTCAGGCTTCTCGACCACGACGAACCGGGCTTCTGGGAATCGCTGGGCTACAACAACTATGGAGATCCGTGGCGTGAGCAGCGCTACCAAGGCGACTGAGACGTGCTGAACTGGCTCGTCGGCACCGTGACGAAATCCATCGCCGAGACGTCCGACGCGGTGAGCCTGGTGTTGGATATCCCCGGGTGGACTGGCCATAGAGCTGGCCAACATGTCGATATCCGTTTGACTGCTGACGATGGCTACTCGGCTGAGCGCAGCTATTCCATCGCGTCATCACCCGGCTCAGATGGAGTGGAACTGTCCATCGTGCGACTCGACGACGGCGAGGTGTCGCCCTACCTCACCGGACTCATGGCTGGCGACCAGTTTGAGTTGCGAGGGCCGATCGGGGGCTACTTCGTGTGGGAGAAGACCGAGATGCGTCCGGTCCTCCTTCTCGGTGGCGGATCCGGCGTCGTGCCACTCATGTCAATGCTGCGCTACCACGCAGAGCTCCACCTTTCGTCGCCAATGCGCCTCGTCTATTCGGCGCGAACTGAAGCCGACATCCTTTACCGCGACGAGCTCGCGAGGTTGTCCGGCGACAACGGAAATGTGATCATCACGTTGTCCAGGGAGCCGTCGTCGATGTGGTCGGGCCAGCGGGGTCGGATCGACCGCGACCTGCTATCCCAGTTGACGAACCCGGTATCCGATGACTTGCTGTGCTTCGTCTGCGGGCCGACACCTTTTGTTGAGGCCATGGCGGACGCCCTCGTTGCTCTGGGCTTGAAGCCGGACATCGTAAAGACCGAACGATTCGGTCCGACGAATGGAGGTTGACATGGACACAACGGCGCTGGATGGGAACGTGGCCGCTGGCATTCTGGC
This sequence comes from uncultured Acidimicrobiaceae bacterium, assembly GCA_963724865.1. GTDB lineage: Bacteria > Actinomycetota > Acidimicrobiia > Acidimicrobiales > RAAP-2 > RAAP-2. Next base: position 619,511 of record CAVRWO010000020.1, read on the forward strand.
CAACGTCTTCTATCCCGAGATGACGACCGCGGCCACGAGCTGCGCGCACTGCGGCGCAGTGCGACAACTTGGTGAACTCATCGCCTACGTTCGCGCCCCGGGCATCATCTTGCGGTGCACATCATGTGATGCGGTGCTCTTGCGTGTGATGCAGCACCAAAAGCGCGTGTGGCTCGACCTGCGCGGCATGTCGGTACTCCAGATGGAGTTGTCCGACGAGGAGTCAGCGCCGTGACCACGCCGCGATGCGATCGAGACAACGGCCTGCCCTGATAGTGCGATGACGTCGCGTCTTCTCTGAAGATCGAAGCCCTCGTCTCAGTGAGGCGCGAGCGCGGCGCAGTACTCGTCAATCAGCTCCCGATAGTTCCGCGCCACTGCCTTCACGGCATCATCCCGAGAACTCGCTCCGCTCAGCATCGACTGCAGCGGTACTTCCCAAATAGTTCGACCGACCGCAAAGCCAACGAAACCAGTCAACGGCGCGGCCACGTCGATCCAGTGCTTCACTTGGGACAACGCGGCGTTTCTCCCGAGCACGATGCAGTCCGCGAGTGGCTCGCCCGCCCGAGCGACGGCGTCAAGAACCTCTTGTGCCCCTTCTGTCGTCTCGTAACCCTCGAGCTTCCAGATGGTGGGGCGAACTCCGCCTTTGGTGAGCGCCGCAATGGTCGTTTCGGTAAGGCTCGGACGGGCGAACTCGTCGAAGTGGTACTGATCGTCATAGCGCGCGAGCTGCTCTCTCGTCGGCGGTACCAGGAGCTCGAAGAGCCATCGCCGATCGGCGTGCTTCGCCCACGATGAGATATATTGGCCAGCCGTTCGATCTGCGTATTGCGCGTCTGAGGGTCATCGTCGGGGTTGTACCGAACGAGCACCTTGAAAAAGTCCGGGTCGAACTCTTCCACGTGCTGGGCAAAATCGTCGCCGTATTCGAGTTCGAAGAGTTCGGTCCCGCTCTTCTCGATGGGCATCGCCAAGATGAAGTGATCGATCTTCGCCTGTCTCGCCACGTCGGCGCCGAGGTGCTCATCGACGAGGATTCCTGCTCGACCGAAAACGAGTCCTTCGGCCGTGGCGAGACGGGCCCCCTCGTAGACGACCTGCTTGGCGCTGCGCATCGCTTTTACTTGGGCTTCGCTGGGCACGCCTTTCACGCCGAAGAGTGTTCGACCGAACGACTCGCGATGATCCATCGCCAGCACGAACAGCGGCGATGCCGACGACGGCTCGAAACGGCTGGAATAAGGCATATCTTTCATTCAGCCAGAATCTACCGGGAGCATCAATGACTGCCTCAATCGAGGACGGATTGGGTCACTCCCGCGACGAACTCACCCGGTCTCGTTTGGTGATTCCGCAACGGCCTTGATGCGCTCGAGCGTCATTCGCATATTGCGCATGTTGGTTCGAGTGCGGGACGCACGCGCGACGACGGCGTAGAGGCGGAGACCGAGTGAGCTGCCCAGTTCGAAGGTCTCTGTCACATTCGTCCCCTCTCCGTGGGGCTCTAGGTGATATCGCCAAGTGACCGCGGGTTTCCCCGAGGGACCCTTGACATCAAATGCGAATTCTCCCCCCGGCTCACAGGCGGTGATGGTGCACGTCGTCCAATAGACGAGCCAAGCCTTCCCGTTTCTGCGGACATGCCCGCGAAATCGAACTCCGACTTCGGGGCCCGTCTTCCCATCCAGCCACTCGGCATCGAATGTCTCAGGGCTGAACTCTCCGGTGTTGGTAACGTCACTCACGAGTGACCAGACCCGTTCAGGCGATGCCGCCATATAGACAGTGACCGAACCCTTCATCCCGTCAGGGTAACGGTTCGATTAAGTCGCGCCGGGTTGGTCAGCGGCTCAGCACCATCTTCGGTCGTCTTGCCACAAGTGAATCATCTAACGAATGCCATCCCCTCACACCAAATTCGCAAGCACGCAGGCCATTCCCAGAGTCAGACTTGCGGCAGGGCGAACGGGCACTCATCTCAGCCAGTTCTCCCCGGTTGGTTCGGGCTGAAACGTCTACAAGGTCGTATAGTTCTTAGCTTCTCATTGGCGTTTATCGCAATCGGGGCTGCTGGTGCGTCACTCGCGCACTTCTGGGCCGTTTTTTTGGCAAGTGTGTTTCTCATCGGGCTCGGATTGGGGGCGGCTGACATTAGCCTGAACACGCTGCTCGCCCGTACCTCACTGGGTGGTCGAGCCCACCGCCTGAGTGTCTCCAACGCGGGTTATGGAGTCGGCGCCGTCGTGTGCCCACTCGTCATAATTGCGCTCGGCCCCCAGAGCTTTCCGATACTTTTTGGCGGGCTCGGCGCGCTGGCACTGCTACTCAGCACAGCAAGCGGGGGCGTGCACGCGCCACCGCTGCACGCCGAATCACGACAGTTCGAGATCGCAAAGACAAAGGCTCGGCGTCGTCCGATTCTGGTCACCTTCATCATCGCTTACGTGTTCTATGCCGCTATCGAAACGAGTTCGTCGGGTTGGATGGCGACCGAGTTGCACCGCGTCGGGTACAGCGAGTCGGTGGGAAGCCTTGTCACGGCCGGTTTCTGGACAGGACTGGCGGTGGGTCGAATAATGGGAGGACCTCTCTATCACTGGCTATCCGACAAGAAGCTCGGCCTCGGAGGATTCGCGCTGGCCGTTGCGGTCTGTCTCTTGGCACTATTCAACCCACTCGCTCCATACGCATTTCCGGTGCTCGGACTTATCATCGCGTCCATCTTTCCAATGGGCGTCATTTGGTACACGACGCTGTGCCCCGGCGACAGCGATGGATTCACGTTGTTGATTCTGTTCATGATGGTTGGGGGCGCCGCCGGTCCCGGCTTGATCAGCTTGTTGGTGTCGAACTTCGAGGTCCGCGTCGTGCCTCTCACGTTGGCGATCTTTGCAGCGTTCGACCTCGCGGTGTTTTTCAGTGCACTTCGCTTTCGCCCCATCGCGGTGAAGGGTGGATCACCAAGCACAGAAAGGTTGACCGATTGAGATTCCCCTCGAATCGCGCGGACGACCCTCCTCCAGTTGCGGCTCTACTGATCAATACTCGTGACCACCGTCATTGACGAAGTCTTCAACATCCTTCATGCGAATTCGCCGCGAGCGACCGATGTGCACCGAGGGCAGATGTCCCGAATTGAGAAGTTCGTAGAGCTTGGAGCGACTGATGGCCAAGACCTGACTTGCCTCTGTCACCGTTAGGAGAAGCTTTGTTGGACTGAACTCTTGATTCACCGATACGGGGACTTCTCCGCGATTGCGACGCGACCAAGCGGTCGTGCGGTTCGCGCTAACGACTTCGATAGCCTCGGCGAGAGTTGTCTCCATGAGGACCCTTGTTGATTCGCTCGCATTCATTTCTTCTCCTCTTGCTCGCCGGTTCCGACTTCCTTATTCGAACATGGGTTCAACGTCGATGTCCAGTTCGATAACTTCGAGCTCCCGATCGGCGTTCGCCTGAAAAGAGAACGCGGGTCGGTCTCCGTCGTTTCGACTCTCCCACCACTGCTCGATCGCAATGTGTAGTGCAGAGCGATCAATGAGAATTGGCTCCTCGTCCTCTCCTACGAAGAGCGCCAACGTGGGCACTCCCTCAAAGTCCCCGAGAAACATCCGGAGCTTCGCTCCCGACAATGGATCTTCGGTCTCCAGTGACGCAAGCCCTTCGAAGCTTGGATCCTCATTGTCTTTGGTCGCAGCGGTCGTTGCACTCCGACAGATGCTCAGGCATGGGAAGGCTCGCGACGAGGGCAGGACTTGCGTTGGTGGCACGATCCGCGCCCTGAGCCTCGTCCAGCGCCCAATCGTGGACGAACTGCGCGACGAGCGCGAACGCGCCTTCGATCTCCCAGTTGGTGATCGGGTACTCACTGAGATAAACCCTCGCGGCGTCGCCAAACTCGAGCGTCTCTTCCGGATCCCACGCGCCGTCCGGATCGATGATGTTCAGTGCCAACTCAATGAACTTGGTCTCCGCGGGTGCCGCGCTCTTGCGGAGTGGACGGCTCTGAGGATTGACCACGGAGGCAAGCTTCGAGTCGCCCGTGTCACGTCGTCAACGAGCGCTGGCTCTTCGACCCAGCGACTCAGCTCGTCGTCCCAACAGGGACCTTCAGGGAAGAGTATGGACGACGCGTCAACATCGACGACAGACTTGTCGGTCTCCGTGTCGTACGTGACGACCAGAGAAATTCGTTTGGACACTTATCTCCTTAGATCTCAATCTCGAGCCACGCGTTACCTGAGGGGCAGCGTTCGTCAAGTTGCTGCACGTCGAGCAGCTGATAGCCACTTCCCACCACGCGGTGTCTTGCTGAACGCCGTCTACGCAGTCATCGTTGAGGCCAGTTTGGAGAAGTGATCCTGACCATCCGCCTGTCGTCCAATACTCGCCGCCGATGCCAACCCAGGTCGCAGAGTTGCCAGTCGGCGTGTCCGAGCAATCCAACGTCGGCACGGTCCAGTTTGCGCTGACGTCGGTCACGAGCGCACTACTCGAAGGCACCACGTAGCCAGACCAGTTCGTCGACGGATTTGGGAACTGCGGGGTGGCGGCAGCGGATTGGACCAACGTTTGTGTTGACGTCGCAGACTCGTCCGCGGTGTTGCTCGCCGTAAAGGTGAAGTTCCATTGCTGCGGCTCCGTGGACGGGACGACGTCGATCTGATACGTGCCGTTGCAATCGACAGGAATCGATGCTGTCGTCCATAACGAAGGAACGGACGACAGCGTGCACGATGTCGCGTTCTCCGAGGAGAACGTCAGCGTTACCGTGCCTCCCGATGATGTCTCGTACGCCGAACTGAGCGAAAGCGTTGCCGTCGGGAGCGGCGCAGTCGATGTGGGTGGTGGCGTCGTCACGGTCTGAGTGGGCGTCGTAGATGCGATGAGCTCGAAGACCGAACGTATCTGTGCGTCCCACTGTGCCCACGTCATCTGGTACGTCGTTCCTTGGAATACGACGAGCGGTCCCTTGGGCGTGTAGCCGTCCGCGATCATGATGCCCGTCCCCGCGCCGAACTTTTTGACGCCTATGAAGGCTGGAGCTGGCGTGAAGTCATCGGCGATAACCGCCCAGTGAGCGTCCACGGCACTTTCCACGCTCGACTTACCCTTGCTGATTGCTGTCTCGCTGGAGAGGTAGTAGCCATCGATTCCCGACGTCTTCCAGTACGTCCAGAGGGGCTGGGGATTCGTGAGGTCGCCCGAGAGGGTCTATCCCACCGCTGTGAAGTCGGTCTCCAACATCGACGGACTCGGGATCACGCCGTCGGCGATTCGCTCAAAGTCCGCGGCCGAGACGAAGTAGCAGTTGTCGTCAGAACAGACGTTGTCATAGTTGGTGAAGTGATCGTGCACTGGTCCGATGTAGCACTGGGACCGCGGGAGCGAGCCGCAGAGCTCAAGGCCGGGAACGCCATCGTGGACGACCGCGGCCCTTGCGACCGAAGGAATGAAAGCGACTGCGCCGACCACGAGACCGGCCATGACTATCGCGAGTCGCAGCCTCCCCATGGGTTGAATCTACTTCTGAGGTCTCTTGCAGAAGTACGCCGAGTTCCTGGAACAGCGCTATCTTCGTAATCCCATTCTCGGTCTTCGCGCGTTAGCAAGCGGCAGTCTAGGACCCGATGGGCCGGAACCCGCACGCTCCGAGCTGCGTGCGCACCGACTCGTCGAAGCGATTCAACGCGGTGGATACGTCGAGCATCGGATCGTTGTCGTGAAGAGCCGAGAGATAGATACCCAATTCCGTTCGAAGTTGCGATGTGGGCGCGTTCGCCTTGGCGAGAAGAATGTCAGACCGCATGGTCGACACGAGCGATTGCGCCCCAGGCGTGGACTTGACCGCGCGCTTATATCCGTTAATCGCTTGGTTGTTCATGATCGACGTCGCGTCAGTGCCCACTATCCGCGTAATGGGTGCACAGAATGATTGAGGCCACTTCGTGGACGGCCACAACGCCCACGTAACGCCGCCTACGACAAGAGCAAGGACAAATACGAGGACGACACGGCGCAGAGTAACGATGGTACCGACGCCCGCTTCGTTACTGCCTTACCGACTTCACACTCCTTCGCCGACAAGCGTTCTTGGACGTCTATCCTTCGCTCATGTCGGTGTGGCGAAAGATGCGTTGCGTTTTGCGGAGGCACCCTCTCGGGCCGTGGTTGGCCTCCGCATCGCACGACTCGCACGGGACCATAGAGGGGATACGACATTGCCGCTGCGGAAAGCGCGTGGAGGTCAGAGGAAGACGCCGCCCTACCTAAACCGGACCGGCCGGATAGAGCAGGTCACCGGAAATACGTGGCGAGGATGCGGGTTCATATCGGAAAGCCGACGTCAACAATTTCCGAGTGGCGCATTCGGGATTGGGTCGCGAGTGGCAGTCACCAATGCCGAACCAAACTGGCGCCCCACTGACTCATTCCTGATTTTTCTCAGCAACAATGCTCGCTACCGCTTCGCAACCTCCTGGATTATCGTCTTCAGATATCGAGCCATGTGCTCAGCGACGCGGGCAGCATTGCGAAAAGCGTAAAGAATGGAAAACATCGCGACGACACCAAACCCCAATGCCAGTAGGCCGCCAACGACAGGCGCGCCACTCGCGAGCAGAAATATCCCGAGGCAAGCAAAAAGTAGACCGAGTCCAAAGCCCCCAAACAGAACAACGCATTTCGGTCGCTGGACTGCTCGCAGTCGGTATCGGATTATCGACCCTCCGGTCTCATTCGGCGTGACGACGCCCTTGAGTATTGGTATCAACCACATTTGCGCTCCGTAGCCGGTCGCTACCTCGAACCAAAAACGAGTGCCACTTACCAGACCCCATAATCGACGAGCTCGCATTGCGTCATCTCCTCTTGAGTCGAAATCACTCTTGAAATTTGCGAATAGGTCGCCCGACCAAGCTGTCTTTCCAGGGAGTCCGGCCAACATCTCTTCTCGCATAGGCGGCCTCGGCGATACTCGATGTCCAATCCGCTCAAGTATCACTTCGGGAGGCGCGATGGATGAAACGACGTCGCGTTCATCACCGATATGGGTGATGAGCCAACCAAGATACTCAGACATTAGAAACCTCTCTCGAGCACGTTTTACCACTGTGCGAGTCTCACCCTTGAGCTTCCCTCGCCGGTACGAGTTCGTGGCGGGTGCGCGCTCTGTTAATTCGTTGTTGGCGCGGCTCGTTCCTTCTCGTTACTAGACCTAGTCGCGCGACGAGCACTCGCCCAATCACATGAAAATCGTGGGCTCCAAGATTGAGTAGTGCAAAACAGTCGGCAACCAGTGGAATCAAAGAGCGACTGACGATTACTTGACGACCCGAACTAGTGAACCGTTGTCTGCGTTGTGTTCGGTGACCGAATTGATATTCAGGACCCAGAGTTTTGAGTCACTCGCGACGATGACTGTTGGTCCATAAAGGTTGTCGGCTTTCGCTTTAATCACCCGAACTAGTGAACCGTTGTCCGCGTTGAGTTCAGTGAGGGAGTTGGTATTCCCGCCACTTTCGTATCCATTTCCGTTGGTCACCCACACGTGCGATCCCTCTGCCGCAATGCCGAGAAGACCGTTGAATTTGCCTGCTCTGGCCTTGATGTTGCGAACAAACGATCCGTTCGAAGACCTGAGTTCGGTGACCGAATTATCGCCTTCTCGAATGTTCGCAATCCACACGTGCGGGCCGCTGACCGCGACGCTGTCGGGCGCCACCAGTTGGCCCGACGTTGATCGAATGACGCGCACCAGTGAACCGTTCGTCGCGTTGATCTCGGTCACCGAATCTTCGAAACCGTTCGCATTGGTCACCCACACGTCAGAACGAGTCGCCGTGAGGTTGAGGGGACCGTAGAGATTGTCGACGTTGGTTTTGAAGACGTGCACGAGTGAACCGTCGCCGGCGTTGAGTTCGATGAGTGCGTTCACTGGCGTCGACGTCGAGGACTGGGCAGAATTGGCGTTGAGGACCCACACGTGCGATCCACTGACGGCGATCGGACCCGGTTCGAGAAATTCGTCAGTTTTGGTGTTGATGACGCGCACCAATGAACCGTTGCGCGCGTCGAGTTCGGTAACCGAACTGAACTTGGCAAGCGGATAATTCATCGTGCCCATGCCGAACTCCTCGTTGCCATTCGAGACCCACACGTGCGATCCCTGCACCGCAATGCCGTCGGGATGATGGAACGCATCGACTTTGGCGTCGACGACTCGGATCTGCGAACCAGTCTTAGCGTTGAACTCGGTAATCGAATTACCTGCCTCGTTAACGACCCACACGTTGGCGCCACTGACGGCGATCGCAACCGGCTCATCGAAGTGGGGAACGACAACGGACGGAGGGTTAGCGCCGGTGGTGCGAGCGGGCTTATTGCCCGTCGTCTGTTTCGAGTTGCTGGGCGTGCCGCCAGCGACGAGGAGGATTAGTGCGACTGCCACAACCATCGTCGCGCTCAGAGCAACGCCAATCCGCAGACGACGCCGACGCGCCTTTTTCCTCGCCTCTTTGATGAGTAGTTCAGCGGCGTCCGGACTCTCATTCGGTGCGTCGTGTTCGGTTGGGGCGATGATCATCGGGACTCCTTAATTCGCGCTAACCGTCTTAGGCAATGTCATTTAGCGGAGCCGGTAGGGCCCGGAACGAAGGGATGAACTTTCGGGTGGAAGCAGTACAGGTCTGGCCAACGGGGGTGGAACGTGTACGTCCCGCCAGTGACGTGAGGGAGCGAAACAATGTATGAGGTAAAGCCCGGACAACTCAGGTGCGGCGCGTATCCATGAGCTTCACCTTCCTCCATTGACGTGGCAACTCCGTGGCGTGCGCGCAACGTTACGACCGGCAGCTTGACCTTACTCACCGGGCCATTCACCGGTTCGTTGCCCGTGCCAAGGCCACCCATCATTCCGTGTACCGTGTCCTTCGCAAGCCGCTGAGCGCCCGAAGCGAAGACGCCCGTCACTCTCGGGTAACCGGTGAGCGAACACGCTTTGCCACTCGCATTGGTGACTTCAATCAGACTGGCGCCTTGCCCGGCGGCAGCGGCGTGACCGACGAATACCACCCGAAGTTGCGAACGGAAACACGTGGGTGATACCGAGGTCACGGTACTGGCGACGTCGCCGGGCGTGGTCTTTTTGGGACTGGTACGTCCACCTCCAACGATGACCAGTAACACAACAACGACAAACACAGCCGTAAGCAGGACCAGGCCCACCGTCAGACGACGCCGACGTGCCTTCTGTCGAGCCTCCTTAATGAGTAGCTCCACGGGGTCAGATCCTTCGCGACGGTTCGGGTCTACTGGAGCCATCGTCATCGAAACTGCTTACTTGAACCCGAGATAACTCATCGCAGACCTTGCGCTTCAATAATCGCCACGACCTCTTCTCGGCAATATCCCTGCTCGCGGGCGAACGCCAGTAGCTCGTTGATTCTCGTCAGTACAGCACTTTGCTGCGGTGTACCTACGACGCGCACGCCACGTCCCCTCGTGAAGTCGAGTAGACCTTCTTCGCGCAACAGGTGCAACGCACGGATCACAGTGTTCTTGTTAACGCCGAGCACTTCGGCTAAATCAATGGCGGGCGGCATGCGCTCCCCCGGCTTTGCCTCGCCGTCCGCGATTGCACGTCTAATCTCCGCGGCCACTTGGTCGTAGATCGGCGTCGCTTCATCTCTATTGACTTCGGGAATTCTCATAGTACTATTCCTCATAGTACTATTTCCGTGAACCGCTGCAAAGGGCTTTCATGATCATCGCGCCGACCAAACACGATGCAGCGAGCGAGGATATCGACTCCGCCGAATTGCTGATCAAGGAAGCTCGTCGGCGACAACGCAGACGCTATGTCATCCTCGCACTGGCAATCCTTGTCGTGCTCGCCGCAGCATTAGGACTCTCGACGTTTCGTGGTGGTCTCAACGCGCTCCAAACTACGACCGGGATACCCAAGAGAAGCGAACCCACCACCGTTCCCTCCCTGCCCCTCAAATCGCGAATCTGGACACTCGACATGCTGAACGCCACCTCGGGCTACGCGGTGTCTGGAGTTTCATCTATGAGGCAGGATGAACGGCTCATCAAGACTACGAATGGGGGTCACTCCTGGTCGGTCGTCGGCACCTTGCCCTATTCGTTCGAAGCGGGCCAGTACAAACCACTTCTCGATTTTGTTACGCCATCGGTTGGCTACACCCAGGCATTTCGCGTAGGTACCAAGTGGGCATCCAACAACATTTACGTGACAAGGGATGCCGGAAAAAGTTGGTCCAAACTCCTAATTTCGGGACAAGTACCCAGCACGATCGACGCGGTCGCCGACGCCAGCACGAGCCCAGACTTTCGTGTGTCCGAGGGCACCCTCTCCCTCCTGACACTCGACTGCACCATCGCCAGCTCGAACGGTGCCTGTCCCGCAACGCTGTCGGAGTATCACTGGGGCGCGACGATGCCGTTCACGAGTCGTCGGGTCGGCCTCGTAGGTCCTGATCCGAAGACTTCATCCGCTGACACGTATTTGTTGGAAGCGCCGAGCGCCACGACAGCGCTGGTGGCCGAAGGAGAGAGTGCCGGTGGTCCGTTCCGCTTTGCGCTCACGACCAATGCGGGAGTGTCCTGGTCGATCGTCTCCAGTCCTTGTAAGCAGTATCCCCGTGAACCGGGGCTTTCGATCAGTGGCGTATCACTCACGCCGTCTCGATGGATTCTCAACTGCTCACAGGGAACCGGTATGAATCACGCAAATGTTCTACTGAGTGAAACCAGTAACGATGGTCACACCTGGTCGACGATCAACTACACGCCAGCGTGGAGCGCTAAGCCCGGCGCCATCATTGGCGAGGAGGATCAAGTGTGGATAAGCAATAGTGGGAAAGTGCTCTGGTCATACAGCTTGTTGGGGTTCGTCCAGGTCAGCACGAACGGCGGACGTACGTGGTCGCTAATAGAAGTGAACGGGAAGAAAATGAATTCGGACATTTATGGAGGATGGCCTATTGAGTTCGATCCCATTGGCTCGTCGGGCGCGTACTTCGTGACCAAGACTGGACAGATCCTCCAAACTCGATCCGGCACGAACTTCACTCCGGTCGAATTACTGCGTCAAACTCGCGAACACCAATGATCAAGCGGAAGCAATCTCGTGAGTGCAAGTCCTTTGTCAGAAGAATCGCCTCGGAACACCTACAATCCTGAATCCAATCCTGAATTTCCCGAAACACCACGAAACCAGATCAACAATCGAAACATCATTTCCCTTCGAACAAAAGGTTTTGTCACCCGAATGAACCGGTGGAAACACGTTTCCTAGACCTCTTAATCAACAGGTTCCGGGTTCAAGTCCCGGCCGGCGCACTGGTTGACCGGAAAACGGGGTTCAGGTCAGGTTAAAACACTCTGGTACAGAAGTCCCACGATGCCGCTAGGGCACAAACCGGTGCACAAAATTGAGAGCAATATCGGCTACTTCTCGCCATCCTGAGTCAATGACCAACGAGTGGCCACGGTTTGGGACTACCGCAAACTCCGTTACTGAGGGATTCCTTTTCTGCAGTTTGAAGGCAGCCTTTGCCATGCTTAAGGGAAGGGTGTTGTCCTTCTCACCGTCGATGATTAGCAAGGGGCCGCGCTCTGAGGATCGACGATTCACTTTGGCTTCCGTCCAGGGATTGATGTTTGCAAATGCAGCTTGAAAGAGAGGCACCCCCGAACCTGGAACTGCGTAGCTCTCGTAGAGATCCTTGGCCTCGTCTGCGCTAACCGCATTGGCGAAGGCAAAACGAAATTGACTGAGAGTGAGAGGCACTGCCCGACCGCGATTCAGCGGATTCGCAATTACGGGAGACGCCGCCTTAAGGGCCGAAAACGGCAGCGGAAGCACTCCCCGAAATGGTCCGGGATCGATCGCCACCGAGGCTCGCGAGAGTCCTCGTCCTGCGACGATTTGAGTGAGAAGCCCTCCAAAGGAATGCCCAATGACCGCTGGCTTCTGCTTGAGCCCTGCGATCACTTCTCCCAGGTGATCCGCGACTTGTCCCACGGTTTTGTGAGCAAAAACTTCAGGATGTGCATTCGCCTCAGCGACAGATTCTGGATCGTCGGGCCACTGCGGGGCAATCGATGCAAAGCCCGCCTCGTCAAAGAGGTCTTTCCAGCGGTCCCAACTGCTCGCCAGCAACCAAAGACCGTGGATAAATACCACAGGCACACGTCCAGAGTCATTGGCTGTCTGAACCTGCCGTTCTTCGTACTGAGTGACAGTCGTCATGCGCACCCTCCTGCTGATTGAAATCGCGAGGGCAGTCTTGACGATTCGCGGTCTCGCTGTCAATGTGCCAAAGCCAAACTTCGAAGCCAAAAAATGTGCAGTTGCACAGTTCAGTGCGCTCTGCTCCCTAGTAAATTCAGGTGATGACCGGCTCGAACGGTGCTGGAGCACATGAAACTGTCTCTGTGAGCGACATCGCCGCTCTTTTGCTCGGTCGCGTCAACGAGTTAGCTGATGAGATGACGACAGCTATTCAAAGCGCCGTCGCTCCATATCAACATGGCGTCGTTGACCATGAGACGCTTCGGGCAGCGAGCATGATGAACCTTCGTGCCATCCTTGAGGATCTTGGACGAGTTAATGCCACGGCTTCATCTGAGTCGCGGGAGAACGGACGCAACCGCGCCGGCGCTGGCGTTCCCCTAACCATCGTCCTTGAGGCCTACCGCGTGGGGGCCCGCTTCATTTGGGAGCAAGTCGCCGACACTGCTCGCAAGGTTGGGGCAAACAGCGATGTCATACTTGCCGCGGGATCTGAGTTGTGGCAGGTCCTCGATACTTATAGCCAGGAACTCGCTGAGGGTTATCGCGAAGAGGCATCGGCCCGGGCACTCTCTGCCGAGCAGCAACGATCGGCCCTCTTCCAAGCTCTGTTCGAAGGCCACCTTGCGGTAACCAATCCGTGGGAGGCAGCGCAACTTCTAGGCCTCCCCCAGAATCATCCGCTCGTCGTCGTGGCTGGCGAAGTGCCAGCCATTGGGCGCCACGCTCTGCCTCGAATCGAACACGTTCTCCGCGATGATCTTGGGCTACCTTCCACCTGGCGACTTCTACCAGACGTAGAAGTCGGAGTCGTGTCCGTACCGCATCCCACCGCGCAACTGGGCATGCTTGCTGAAGCCCTATCGTCCTGTGCCTTAGGACGTGTCGGCGTGAGTCCCCCATTCAGAGATATTCGAGACACTCCCGCAGCCCTCTCGTTGGCGCGGATGGCGCTCTCTAGCAGCTTCGTCGGAGATAAGGTCACGATCTTCGATCAGCATCTCTTAGGAGTAGCCGCCGTTAGTTCGCCAGATTTTATGGAACGACTCGCCGCGGTGACATTTGCCGGACTCGAATCGGTTCCGGACAAAGAGCGCAATACCCTGCTCGAAACTTTGGGAGCCTGGCTCGATACAGGCGGCTCGGCCCAGAGGGCATCCGAACAACTCTTTGTTCATCGCAACACGGTGCACCAGCGACTTCGCAAACTTGAAACGTACACGGGTCAAGACCTCGCTGATCCACGTTCGGTCGCCCTTGTCACACTGGCATACGAAATCGACCGCCGTCCCACTACCTCTGGCCGGAGCATTGAAAGCGAACGATGAACCTTTCAAAGTTCCCACGGGAAATCCCACACACCAGACGTGCCCAGATAAACCGAACCGATTCAGAACGACGTGTTTGCTTGAAGTATCAAGACTGTCACCGATGTCTGTCAGTTTTAGAGGCGCACCGTTAAAATATCTGGCCCACGATGGCGGGAGTTGCTCCCGCCGGAGTGGATGAAGAACGTAGAAAATCCCTTCCATCGCACCGGGGATTACTCATTCTCTGTGGTCACTACGGATCTCAATTCGCTGCCTGAGAAGTCAAGTTCAAAATGGGTGAACAGCGCTTCCCTGCCCGTAGAAGTGAGTATCAAAGCTCGAGGTATCGAACCGTCCTTCATCCATTGACGTTCCAACATGACGTCGAGCAACCGGGCCGCAACGGACCCGGCCAAATGGTGACGACGCTCGGTCCAGTCGAGACAGTTGCGTACTAATGGGCGCCCCTTCTTTGCGAGCACGTCGACATCAATCCCGAGCTTGCCAAACGCTGATGCTCCGCTCTCGGTGAGGACGGGCCGCTCGTCGGCAAAATTGATTCGATTCGCGGAGACCAAATTCTCATACAACTGAACTGCCACGTCACCGGCCAAATGGTCGTAGCACCGTCGCGCTGTGAGGAGCGGCGAGAGTGCCTTGCGGCGGATCGGCGGACTCGACGAATCGGGCAGGAAGCCCAGCAGCGGCTCAAGCATTTCTGCAACGTCAGCGCCCGCAAGTCGGAAGTACCGATGACGTCCCTGCGCTTCAATACGAAGCAGGCCAGCGTCGCACAACCTGGCGAGGTGTTCACTCGCCGTAGACGGCGCGACGCTAATCCCTCGCGCCAATTCGCCCCCCGTATGAGCTCTCCCGTCAAGCATTGCCATGAGCAGTTGAGCTCGTGATTCGTCGGCGATGAGTCCTCCAAGTTCAGAGAGACTGCTGCGGTTCATGATGGAACTTTATTGCGCACACAATTCGGTGCAGACCGAAACGTCCGCTCCCTACTATCTCCGCCATGAGAAGACCGACTGAATCGAATCCTCGACAGCTAGTACACGGAGAGGCATCGTGATAGCAATGATTTTCGAGTTCTCTTTTGACCTCGACGATCCAGATGCTTACGCCGAGTATCTGATTGAATCCGCCGAATTACGAAAGAGTCTTCCCTCTCTTGTCGGCTTTGAAGGGATTCAGCGGTACGAGAGCGTCAGTGAGCCGGGCGTTTTCGTCGCTATCGGCTACTTTCGCGACGAGACAGCCGTCACAACGTGGCGCAACACCGCAGAGCACCGTCGAGTTCAAACGCTCGGACGCGACAGGTTGTTCTCGAGCTACCGACTGCGCATGGCAGAAGTAGTTCGGGACTATGGGCCTGCCGACCGCGCGGAAGCTCCCGTCGACAGTCGAGTTTTTCACGATGGGAACGAGAAGCTTGGTCGATGCGACCGTGGATGACCTCACAATTCATTTGGAAGACGAACCGGGAACATTGGCAAACATGGGCGAAGTCCTCGGGGCGGCGGGCGTGAGTATTGAAGGTGGCGGGGTCTTCGTCGACGAGGGGACGGCGGTCGCGCACTTTCTCTTTTCCGACGGCGGGGCCGCTCGCGTCGTCCTTGAAGCCGCGGGCATTCGAGTAGTCGCCTGTCACGAGGCGTTGGTGCAGCGACTTGATCAAGAGTCACCGGGTCAACTCGGCACGATCGCGCGCGCCATGTCTGACGCCGGCGTCAACATCGAGGTCATGTACAGCGACCATCACAATCAACTCATCCTCGTGGTAGACGATCCAGTTGCGGGTAGGGAAGTTTCAAAACGATGGACTGCGTTTCAACAAGCCACGAAACGCGGCCATGCTCTGTAGCTTTTTCTGTTGGGCGGTCAGGTGAGGCCTTCCCAGATGGTCTCCTACTCGGTTGATTTGAATCCTGTTAACTCACCGAGGAATTGCGTGCGACCCTTGAAACCGCAAAGCAGATACATAAAAAGGTTCATAGGGGGCTCCAATGCTAGGTTCGCCGAATGAATGTCGCAATCTTGCTCTTTGATCGATTCACTTCTCTTGATGCGGTTGGCCCCTACCAAGTTCTCGCGGCTATGCCTAACTCGACGGTTTCTTTTGTGGCAATTTCTGCCGGAGTCGTTGTCGACGATATAGGTAGCTGTTCTCTGGTGGCGGAGAAATCGATCATGGACCTAGTGGATCCCGATATCGTCGTCGTGCCTGGCGGACCTGGTCAAGTTTCGCTCATGCATGACGAGGTCGTCCTGTCGTGGCTACGTACCGCGCACCTCACGACGACCTGGACTACTTCAGTATGCACTGGCTCTCTGATTCTGGGCGCCGCCGGCATCCTGCAAGGCAAGAGAGCCACCTCGCACTGGTTGGCTCTCGACCAGTTGAACGGTCTCGGTGCAACGCCCGTGAGCGAGCGAGTGGTGATTGACGGCAAGGTCATTACCGCGGCGGGCGTCTCGGCAGGAATTGACATGGCTCTTACGCTCGCTGACAAGGTAGCAAGCCCGGAAATCGCACAAATCATTCAGCTCGCCATTGAATATGACCCTCAGCCTCCCTTTGATGGTGGCTCTCCCGACAAGGCGCTACCTGCCATACGGGGGTACTTGGAGTCAAGAAGTCGATTCATTCTGGAAGGGAAAGAATCAACTTGATGACGCGCTCAAGTTCCTCTTATCGCGATTTGCTCTCGGGCGAAGGCCCGCTGACGACGACCCAGACTCAGACCAGGCCACGTTCCACGAGTTGCGCTTTCCGTTCCGATGAATTTCATTATTAAGAGAACCGCAAACCGACGGCACTAAGCC
Source organism: uncultured Acidimicrobiaceae bacterium (assembly GCA_963724865.1). GTDB lineage: Bacteria > Actinomycetota > Acidimicrobiia > Acidimicrobiales > RAAP-2 > RAAP-2. Next base: position 635,978 of record CAVRWO010000020.1, read on the forward strand.
GCTTCTCGTGCTTTGGATCAGTTCGGTCTTATAGAGACCGTCGAACGGTGCCGTTCCATCACGGTCCTCGTACGTCACAGTCACGTCACACGCGCGCTCGTGCACGTTCATCTGAACTTACAGTTGCCCCCACCGCCGCTCTAACCGAAGAGGATGCACGTGAGCAATATTGGAAAATGCTCTAACACCTTCAATGGTCGGCGCCGGTGACGCGGCTGAGGACTTCGAGGCACCTGCGTTCGGGCGTGCTCGCCGCCCTCGTCGTGGCGGCCTCGATCTCACTGACCGCGTGCGCCCCGAGCACCCCGAACGTTGCGAGCGTGGGGACGACGACGACAACGACTGCTACAAACGGGGGCAGCGTTGCCACGTCTCGTGACCCTCTCTTGTTCGCCGGGCGCATGCGTTCTAAGGGTGTGCCGAACTTCCCCGACCCATCCGGCAACGGAAAGTTCCCTGGTGCGCAGCCGCTCGGGGTGAGCAGCTCCCGGCTCATCGCAGCCGAAGATGCGTGTGCCCGCCTGCTCCCGGCCGGTACGAACGACCAGTTCCCCGCCGCGGAGAGGTCGCAGATACTGAGCAGCATGTTGAACTTCTCTCGGTGCATGCGCTCCAACGGGGTGCCGAATTGTCCCAACCCCACGGTTGATTCCGAGGGAGGCCTTATTTTCCTGTGTCCGGTGTGCCAGGTCTTGAGCATGACTACCGCCTTCCGCCGCAGGTCATGACCAGTGACGGCAAATGTCACCACCTGCTGCCCGCAGGCGGAGGCATGCCGATGGGTTGATCATCGGCGAGGCTCGAGGCAATGGTTCCAATCGGATTTGAAGGCCGACAATCCTGAATCTCGGGCAACGCCCTGCAACCAAAGCAACTGTCTGAAACACGTTCTCCGTTTAAACAAAGGGTTTTGTTACGCATTGAAACTCGCGGAAACACGTTGTTCAGTCCTCTTAATCAACAGGCTCCGGGTTCAAGTCCCGGCCGGCGCACCAAGTGACCTGAACCCCGTTTTTCGGCCAAGGTGACTGCCTTTTGGGGTCTAGGTCATAGTCCTGATGACTACCACTGGATCAGCCGCGTAATTGAGGGGCGGGCCGTCTTATTTACCTCACTTATTACATAACTGAGGTAAAATGTGCCAATGGGAACTCAGAAGCGCGAAGTTAAAGGGCAGCCGAACGGTGTTCAACTCCCGGCATCAAAGAACCCGGAATCGACTCTAAATCTTGCCTTCGAATCCCCGTGGCCCGCTGTGGGAGAAGAAGAGGCGTACTGGACGCCCGACGAGACAATCCCCCATTCGAATCGCGAGCGCCGTCAACAGACCGGCCCATACCTTCGATCCATTCCAGCGTTCATCACCAACGCTGAACTTGGGTTGTCCGCCTCACTGGCAGCCGAGATTGAAGAGGCCAGTAACGAAATCGTTCGCTTCGACGCAGAATTTGGCTCAGAGCTCGGCCCGTACGGGTCGGTGCTATTGAGGACGGAGGCCGTGTCTTCGTCGAGGATCGAAGAGCTCAGTGCGTCGGCCCGCTCGATAGCGAGCGTAGAAACTGGAGTAGGCGGTGCGAAGGGCAACGCTGAGGTCATCGTGGCGAATGCCCGCGCAATGCATGCTGCAATCGAAGCGGCCGACTCGATCGACCAGACATCGATTCTTGAGACACACCGAACGCTCATGGAAGACGACAGACCTTCGATCGCAGGCAAATGGCGAACAGAGCAGAACTGGATTGGTCCCGGCAACGCCGGTCCTCGAATTGCCACGTTCGTACCACCGGCATACGAGCGCGTGCCGACGCTGATGGCCGATCTCGTCACCTTCATGCGTCGAACCGATCTGCCGGTCATCGCTCTCGTTGGCGTAGCGCACGCGCAGTTCGAAACCATCCACCCGTTTATTGATGGCAACGGACGAACGGGTCGAACGCTGATGCACGCAATGCTTCGCGACCGAGGTCTCACCACCGAAGCAACGGTGCCGATTTCAGCAGGACTTCTAACGAACACCGACGAGTACTTCGCAGCGCTCAAGCGGTATCGCTCTGGCGACACCGAGGCAATTATCTCGATGACCTCAAGGTCATCCGTTCAAGGGGTTGTACTCGGCCGTCAACTCGTCGGCGATCTCCGTTCGATCCGCAAGAACTGGGACGAGTTGATCAAGACTCGCAAAGGTGCCGTCGCATGGCGTCTAGCTGACATGCTCATAAGCCAGCCCGTCGTTACGCGCGAGCTTGTTGCTCAACGCTTCGGGGTCGGTGAGAACAACGTCGATCGCATCCTTCAACCATTCGAGGACGCGGGCATCCTGATCGAATCAGGATCGGCGAGTCGAGGACGACGTGTTTGGCGATCAGCGGAAGTTCTCGCCGCACTTGATGCGTTCGGCGAGCGACTCGGGCGCCGAACTCTTGGCCCGTAGTCGAAGCGCTCTCAATCAGTTTCGCCTCCTCGACGTGACGAACCAACTTGGGAACAGGGACAGGCATTGACTGGTGTAGGAAGTAAAACTGACTGGGTCACCGAGGGTCGTCAGTCCTGAATACAATCCTGAATTTCACGCAACGCCACGCAACCAGATCAACAATCCGAAACACGTTTTCGGGTCGATCAACGGGTTTTGTCATCCATTGCAACACACCGAAACCGGTTGTTCAGTCCTCTTAATCAACA
>CAVRWO010000021.1:0-24792 GCA_963724865.1 uncultured Acidimicrobiaceae bacterium
TCATCGCCGCGCTCTGGATCGCGCTGCCGCCGGGCTACTTCGCGAAACACTTCTCGGGCTTCACCCTACGCTTCATCGCGCTCATTCTCGCGATCGCGATCGTTCTCCAAGCTCTTCCCTCGGCGGGGTTTTGGCACGGCGGCAACAAAAATGCGTTAACGGCAATGACGCGCAATATGACGCAGACAGCCCAACCTCATGCCCTGTCGTGGATCGTGCTGCACGTCGGCACGCTCGCGGGCACGCTCGGTGGGGGATTCAACGTGGTTGTCATCCTCTGGCTCGGCGTGTGCGCGGTCGGCCTGTGGTACGCGAGCATCCGCGCGGTGAACTGGCCAATCACCGTGCTCGCCGTCGGCTGTGTCTTCTTCTGGATCACCGGCGAAGATCTCGCCATCTTCGGTGGCGTGGGAACGGACATCAATTCGCTCATCCCTCTCGCGGTGCTCGCCTGGTGCGCTCGACCCGCACTGCGCTCGATGCCGCCACTACCGCGCCACCTGCCCGAGGAGTTTCGCTCCAGCACGGGGGCGGTCGTTGCCGCGTTCGCTGCGGGCATGATTCTCTTCTCTGTGGTCTCGATGGGCGTGGCCTCGGTGTCGGCTGCGGAGCCGACGCTCTATGTTGCGCAAAACGGTACGGTCGCGCCCGGCAACAACGTGAAGGCGCCGACGTTCACCTTGACGGACCAGTTCGATAAGCCCTTCACTCTCTCTGCTCGCAAGGGCTACTACACGCTCCTCACCTTCCTCGATCCCGTGTGTTGGACCGACTGCCCCTTGCTCGCCGCCCAATTGAAGCAGGTGCGGGCCGATCTGCCGACGAACGCCAAGATCGACATCGTCGCGGTGGCGGCGAACCCGTTGCACCAGACGCTCGCCGACGTACGTCATTTCATCAAGATCCACTACCTCTCGGACGTGAAAGACTTCTACTACGTCACCGGCCCTCCCGCTAAGACTCGCCCCATCTGGCGGTCCTACGGTATTGAAGTGGAGAACGTTCCCGGTGATCTTATGAGCATCCATTCAGACGAGATGGTCATCATTAATGGGCGCGATCAACTCAAGTGGATCATCCCCGATGACCCGTTGAAGGACGTCGCCGGCCAAGAGTCGGCCGAGAGCGAACTGCTGATGCTCCTGCACAAGTCGGGACTGGGCTAGCAATGTCCCCCCTGGGCGTCGTCGCCGTCCTGGGGGCCGTGCTTTCGATACTCGCGTACTCACGACGACCCTCGAGGTCGACACGAGTCAATCTGCAGTTCCTGTTGTCGCTGCTCAGCTTCGCGCTGCTGTGGTACGCGACGTCGTCGCCGTTTGCGGCCGAGGGCATGATGAACCTGCCTGACCACATGATCGGCCACATCCTCACCATGTTTATGGTGCCGATTGGGATCGTGGGATCGAGCTATATCCGATCTTTGTGGTGGATCCTGTCGCCGGAGCCGCGCCGGCGGCTGCTTCGGTGGTGGTACCTCGAGCGCACGTGGCGCGTGCCCCAGTGGCTTTTTCACCCCATCACGGCGACCATCGTGCTCAATGCGGTGATGGTGACCTCGCACCTACCGTCAGTATTTGACTACGCCATGGCGCGAACCTGGATGATGCAGTGGTTGGTCGAGCCGGCGTTTCTTCTGAGCGGGCTGTTCTTCTTTCACTTCATCGTCGCCTCCCCGCCGCGAAAAAACAAGGTGCGCCTGCGCTATCAACTGATTGCTCTCGTCGTGACCCTCTTTGAGATGTTGATGCTTGCGATGTCGATGTCGATCTTCACGAGCGCGTCGTGGTACACCGTCATGGTGCCGCACGCCGGCATGGCTTATATGCCCGGTATGGCGAGAACCACGGCGGTCGCCTTCTCTCAGCAGCGGCTCGCCGCAGGAATACTGTGGATCTGCGGCGACGCCTGGGCCGTGCCCTGCCTCATCGCGGTGGGGTATCGAATCGTCAAGCGAGACGGGTCGCTCTTCGCGGCGCTCGAACGTCAGTCGTCGAGGTTGTCGGGAGTGAGCAACTGATCCTGGCCGTGCACGGAGGCAAGGTATGCGTTCCACTCATCGAGCCGCTGGTCGTTCTTTGCATTTGCGCGAGCCGTTCGCTTCGGTTTGACAAGTCCGCGCTCTTCGAGAAGCATCTTGTGCCACATGTACACCGCATAACAACCCAGTGCAGGCCACTCAAACACGTAGGCCCACGAGAGTTCGTTGCCGCCGAGTGCGCGAAACATCTCGACAATGAACGCAGGGATACAGATGAGTTCCGCCAAGAACAGTCCCAGATGAATCCTGAAGACGTTCTTACTTTGAGCCTTCATTAGCAGTGACTTTAGTGTGCTTTTTTTCCACTTATACAGTACCGTGAGTTACGGCGAACGCGGGGGCTAGTTTGTGTCGACCCACGCGACAGCGCAAAGGAGAGACCGCATGAAACACTCCAGATCACTGGGCGTCGCCGTCGCGTCGGTGCTGATCGGTGGCGGCATCTTGGCGATAGGCGGATTCGCGCTCGCGACGGCTACGCCACACCAGAAGCCGTTGAACTGCGTCGAAAGTTCGACGCAGGCACACACTTGCAGCCTTACATTGGCAACCTTTCCCGACTCGTTGGAGGGTGTACACGGTGCGAACGGCGGACCCCATCCGGACTGGGTGACCTACTCGAACGACAACATCGACGTACCCGCGAACACCACTGTTGATGTGACGATCGATCAGTACGACACCGGTGGCGCTGCGAACAACCCGTTCTTTGACAACGTGATCGGCACGAACGGTGGCTTCGACACCGTAAACGGCGTGAAAACCACTCACATCGGAGTGAACGACGTCGGCCACACGTTCACGCTGCACGCGATTCCTGGCAACGGAAAGTACCTATTCATTTCCGTGCCGCTGCCGTATAACCACGGAACGAAGACCCCAGTGCACCTTGGCACCGGCGCCTACCCAAAGCCCGTCGTGGTGAAGTTCTCCTTCACCACCGGCGGCCCGACCGTGTACGACTGGAACTGTGAGTTCCCCTGTGGCGGATCGCGTTTGGGTTACGGCTTCGGCGAAGCAATGAGCAGCTATGGATACATGTCCGGAACGATCACGGTCGAGTAAGGAGACTTTGTGGCTACTTCTGATCAAAAGCGGTCGCTCCACCTTTTCTATTGGACGTGGGGAATATTGACGGTCGTCGGCGTGGTGCTGTCGATCTGGCTGCCGCATCGCTACATGCCGAAGATGATGAGCAATGATGGCCATCTCGCGCTTGCGACGACCATCCTCTTCAGTGTGCTGGCCGCCCCCGTTGCTGGAGGCGTGTACGCGGCGGCGTTCTACATCATTCGCAAGTACCGCTACCGCGGCGAGGGCGTGCCGCCGCCCGCCGAGCAGGTTCGCGAGAACACCAAGACGCTCGTGTGGTGGCTCACCGCATCGACGGTGTTGACCGTGTTTGTCTTGGTCTGGGGACTCGGCGCGCTCGCGGCGGAGAACGCCTCGTCCTCGTCGAACCCGCTCATCGTCAACGTCACCGGTCAACAGTGGGTGTGGACGTTTGCCTATCCCGGCACGCACGTTGTCTCCCAGGAGCTCTTCCTGCCAGAGAACCGTGAAGTGGAGTTCCGCATCACGTCACTGGATGTGACGCACGGTTTTTGGGTCGCCAACTTCGGCGTGCAGGTCGACGCGAACCCGGGCGTGATCACCACGATTCACACCACGCCGGATGCGCTGGGGCCATTCGTTGTTCGCTGCGAACAGTTCTGTGGACTCAATCATGCATTCATGGAGGCGGTGGGTCACGTCGTGACGCCGAAACAATTCTCTAACTGGCTTGCAACGCAGCCGCAAAGGGCGTAGGAGGCAACATGGTAACGACACTTGAGCACACAGCGACTTCTGCTCAGCCCAAGGGAGGCGGGCTCGCTCGCCACCAGAACTTTGCCACCGCCATCGTTGGGGGTGTCATCCTCGCGTGGGTGTTCTGGTTCGTCGCGCGCCGGATCTTTTGGAGCGGGAGCGACACCTGGAGCGACCAAGTAGCGGTAATGACGGGCGCGGGCTGGATGATCGGCTTCTGGATCGGCATCGGCGCTTTCAACGCACCATTCCGATGGCTATTCGGCCGCGACAACACGCGCGAAGACGACCTCTACTACGCCGGTCAGAATCTGGGCCGCGCCCGTTACTGGAAGTACACGACGGACCACAAAGTGGTTGGCGTTCAGTACATCATCACGACGATGAGTCTGCTCGCGGTGGGCGGCATCCTCGCAATGGCGATTCGCACTGAGCTCATCGTCCCCGGCACCCACTTCGTTAACCAGCAGGTCTATAACGGGTTCATCGCCATTCACGGGATGGTCATGATCCTGGCGCTGATTGTTGCGGTGGCGGGACCGTGGGGCAATTTCGTCATGCCGATCATGATCGGTGCACGAGACATGGCGTTCCCGCGTCTGAATGCGCTGAGCCTATGGACATTGGTGAGCGCCGCGTTCCTGCTCGTGACGGTGCTCGCTGTCGGCGGTCTGCCAGTTGGTTGGGTCGTGCTTGGCACGATTGGGGATCAAGCGGGCGTGGGCATGGACTTCTTTGCCCTGGCGATCGTGACCTTTACCGTGTCGACAACGGTCGCAAGCATCAACTTGATAACGACCGTCATCACCATGAGAACTAAGGGAATGACGCTCGACCGTCTGCCGATCTTCGTGTGGGGCACGATCATTACCGCGGCGCTCGCGCTGTACGCATTCCCCTTCTTCTTCGTAGCCGAATTGAACCAGATCCTTGACCGGACCGTATCGACGAGCTTTTACATTGCCGCCGGCGGCGGCACGAGTTGGCTGCAGGCGAATCTCTTCTGGCTGATGGGTCACCCTGAGGTGTACGTGATTCTCATTCCGGCGGTCGCCGCGCTGTTTGAGATCTCCTCAGTGATGGCACGAAAGCCGGTGTTCAGCTATCGCACTGCGGTTGGTGCGATGGTGGCGCTCTCGGGACTATCCGCGCTGGTGTGGGCTCACCACATGTTCACCTCGGGCTGGGCACCTACGCTCGGCGGCCCCTTCATGGTGACGACCGAGTTGATCTCGATTCCGACCGGGATCTTCTTCCTCGTGCTCGTGGGCACCCTTTGGCGCGGCAACGTGTGGATGAAGTTGCCGACGGTGTGGATGTTCGGGTTCATCTTCAACTTCATCGTTGGAGGTGTGACGGGCATCTATCTGTCCGACGTTCCCCTCGACGAGCAGTTGCACGGCACGATGTTCGTGACGGCGCACTTCCACTACATCTTCGTGGGGTCCGTGCTCTTTGGTGCCATTGCGGCGCTCGCCTTCTGGTTCCCCAAAGTCACGGGCCGATATCTGAATGAGTTTCTCGGGAGAATCTCGTTCTGGTTCGTCTTCATTGGCGTGCAGGTGACGTTTGGTGCGATGTTCCTTTCGGGCCTCAAAGGCATGCCGCGTCGGGTCGCTTCTTACGACCTCGCCTTTGAGCACACGAACTTCATCTCGACGATCGGTGCGTACATCATCATGTCGGGGATGTTGATCCTGTTGGGTGCCATTATCACCTCGTGGCGTCACGGCGAACCCTCGGGCCCGAACCCCTGGCACGCGAACTCCCTCGAGTGGCAGGTACCGACGCCGCCGCCGCTTGAGAACTTCGACACCGAACCGGTGGTCACCGAGGATCCCTACCACTACGGAGAGGACATGGTGCACTCATGAGCATCGACGTCGAGCCGCACAGTGAGATGCATGGCGGAGTCCCGGGTCATCACGAACCACCGGAGAAGGTTGACGCCCGCCAGCGTCTTGGCGTCTGGCTCTTCATCGGCGCCGACGTCATCACACTTGCCGCGTTGCTCTTCACCTACCTCTACCTGCGTGGCGTCAATACCGGTGGTCACTGGATGTCGATGTGGGGCTACAAGGGCAGCCTGCACACCTACGAATACTGGGAGAATGCATATCTCAACGGCACGCTGAAGAACCCGACATACATTCACGTCGGCGTCGTGTCGGCGGGCTTGCAGTGGCTGATCACGGCGTTCACCGTGGCCAGCGCGGGCGTCTTGTGGCTCGGCGAGAAGAGCCTTCGCGCGACGAAGAACGCGAAGGCGTTCTCGTCGACCGCGTTGCTGGCCATGCTCCTCACCTTCGGCGGCATGGCCATTGGCGCGGTGCTGCTGAGCGACCTGCCGCAGATCTTCGTGGGAATCAACGACTCGATCACCATGAACTACACGACCTACGACTCGGCGATGATGGCCATCCTCGGCTCGACGGTGGTCCACCTCGGACTCCTCGCTTTCTTGGGGCTGGGCCTCGCCATCCGCTCCGCGCGCGGCGCAATCACCGGCGACAAGTGGTATCAGGTGCGACTGGTTCGATTCTTCTGGGTGTGGGTCGCCATCTCTGCGGTGGTCTCGACGCTGATTACGACTACGATTACGAAGGTTTAGTAGCTACAGGTCCTCGGTCGCCCTTCGCGGCGGCCGAGGGACTGTCGTGAAACGAGTCCCGAGAGGCTCGTACGACAGGAGATAGATGCAGGAAGATAACGAACGCCAGGCGCAACGCGACCTGGCGTTCTTTGTAAAAAGCCAGCTGCTCTCGGGTGACGAGGTCACTCGCGCGCTTACCCGCATGGCCCATGAGATCGTCGAGCGTCACCATGACCTCGAGACGGTCTCTTTGATCGGCCTACAGACCGGAGGAGAGGCCTTCGCCCGCCGACTCGCGGCGCTGCTCGGCGAGATCGCTGGGGAAGATATCCCAGTCGGACTACTCGATGTCTCGTTCTATCGCGACGACCTTTCGCTGCACCCCGCGCCGCGATCGTCGCTCACCCTCATCGATCACGATCTCACTGATCGTTCGGTGATCTTGGTTGACGACGTCCTCTTCACCGGCCGCACGATTCGTGCCGCGCTGAACGCGCTCACCGACTGGGGGCGCCCTCGTTCGGTGCAGCTCGCCGTAATGGTTGATCGGGGACACCGCGAACTTCCGATCCGCCCCGACTACGTCGGAAAGAATCTGCCGACCTCGCGCGACGAAGCCATCAAGGCGACACTCGATGGCGTGTGGATCGGCACGAGGGAGGTCTAATGGAGACCCTGCGAGGCCACAGCCTCCTCTCGCTCGATGATCTCACTCGCGAAGGCATCGTTGAGGTGCTCGACACCGCCGAGAGCTTCGTCGAAGTTACTCAGCGCACCATCAAGAAGGTTCCCGCCTTGAAGGGCCGCGTCGTCGCGTCGCTCTTTTTCGAAGAGTCCACTCGCACTCGCCTCAGCTTCGAGACGGCGGCGAAGCGTCTGAGCGCCGACGTGTTGTCGCTGGCCATCGCGTCAAGCAGTGTCAAGAAGGGCGAGTCGCTGCGCGACACGATCTCCACGATCGATGCGCTCGGCATCGACGCGGTCGTCATGCGCCACCAGTCGAGCGGCGCCGCGTTGCAAGTTAGCCGCTACGTTCCACACGTTCGAGTGATCAACGGTGGGGACGGCCAGCACCAACACCCAACTCAGGGACTCCTGGACGCTTTTACGATTCGCCAGATTCTTGCCGAACGACACGGCGCCAATGGCCGAGAGACGGGCGCGCAGCTCTTTCGCAGCCTCAGGATCCTCATCGTGGGTGATCTACGACACAGCCGAGTGGCGCGCAGCGATGTGAGTGCCTACGTCGCACTCGGCGCCGAGGTGCGTGTCGCGGCACCCGGCACACTGCTCCCTGACGACGTCGCCTCCTGGCCGGTCACCATTGCCGGGGACTTCGACGAGGCGCTCGACTGGGCCGACGTGGTGGGACTCCTGCGTCTCCAGGTCGAGCGCGGCACCGGCTCCTTCGTGCCGAGCTTGCGCGAGTTCACAACCACCTTTGGCCTCACGGTCGAGCGCGCGCGCCGGCTTCGTCCCGAGACGATCATCATGCACCCGGGCCCGATCAACCGCGGCGTGGAGATCGACTCGCGCGTCGCCGATATGCCGGCCGCCGTGATCGATCGTCAAGTGACCAACGGCGTGCCGATTCGCATGGCTGTGCTTTACCTCAGCGTGGCCGGATCGATGGGAGCGTGATGAGCACGTTTGTCCTGCGTGGCGGACTGGTCGTGGGCGAGGCGTCGGGCGACGTGGCGGACGTCGTCATCGAAGACGGGCACATTAAAGAGATCGGACACGGGGTAACAGCGCCGACCGGTGCCAAGGAGCTTGACGTCGAAGGTTGCTGGGTCGGACCGGGCTTTGTCGATCTGCATGCGCACCTGCGCGAGCCGGGTCGCGAAGAGGCAGAGACCATCGAGTCGGGCGCCCGTGCCGGCGCCGTGGGCGGCTACAGCGCGCTCGTTGCCATGCCCAACACGGAACCCGCGCTCGACACGCCGGCCCTGGTGTCCTACGTCTTGGCGCGAGGAGCGACGACCCCGCTCGACATCGCCGTCGCGGGAGCGATCACCCAGGGTCGACGCGGAGAGTTGCTGGCGCCGATGGCGGAGATGGCCGCTCTCGGCGTGCGACTCTTCACCGACGATGGCACCGGCGTGCAAAACCCGAACTTGATGCGAAAGGCGCTGAGCTACGCCAAGCCGCTCGGCGTGCGACTTGCCCAGCACTGCGAGGACGAACAGCTCGCGGGGGGCGGCGTGATGAACGAAGGGGCGCTGAGCAGCCGACTGGGCCTCGTCGGCCGGCCGACGCTCGCCGAAGAGCTCATGGTCATGCGTGATATTGAACTCGTTCGCCTGACCGGCAGCCCGCTGCACTTTATGCATCTCTCGACGGCTCGTTCGCTCGCACTGGTGGACGCCGCCCGTCGCGAAGGGCTCTCCGTGACTTGCGAAGTCACGCCGCACCACTTCACCCTCGACGAGAGCGAAGTCGCGATGTTCGACCCCACGTTCAAGGTGCACCCGCCCCTTCGCGGGCGCGGTGACGTCGAAGCGCTGGCGAATGCTCTCAGCAGTGGTGCGATCGACGCCGTCGCCACCGATCACGCGCCGCACGCGCCCGAGCTGAAGGATCTGCCCTTTGACGAGGCACCCGCGGGCATGCTCGGCCTCGAGCACGCAGCCTCACTGACGTACTCGGCCCTCGGCGACGACCCGAGTCCCCAGCTGTTCTTTCAACTCCTCAGCCGTGGTCCCGCGCGAATCGCTCAGCTCCGCAAAGAGGATACACACCCTGATCACAGCGACCATGGGGGCGCAATGGTGGCCGGTGAAGATGCGAACATCGTCGTCTTTGATCCCTCGGTGCGCTGGAGCGTTTCAAGAGACCACCTGCAGAGTCGCGCGATGAACACTCCCTATGACGGCCGCGCAATGAGCGGAAAGGTTCGAGCCCTCATCGTGCGCGGTCGTCTCGTCGTGAGTGAAGGCGAGCTCACATGATGCGACCGCGCGCCACGCTCGCCCTTGCCGACGGGACAACCTTCGGGGGATACGCGGCTGGCTACCTGCCCGACGGTGGCGTGACGACCGGTGAGTTCGTCTTCAACACGTCACTGAGCGGCTACCAAGAAGTGATCACCGACCCGAGCTACGCCGGTCAGATCATCTCCTTTACGTACCCGCACATCGGAAACTACGGCGTGACGCCACTCGACGATGAGGCGGCACGTCCGTGGTGCGAGGGAATCGTGGTGCGTGAACTGAGCGAGCTGCCCTCCAATTGGCGATCGAGAGAGTCCCTCGAGGCGTTCCTTCTCCGCCAGCACGTTCCCGTGATCGTCGGGGTCGACACGCGGCGCCTCACGCGGCACCTGCGCTCGGCCGGCGCACTCGCGGGAGCCTTCGGTCATGCGAGCAGTGACGACGTCAGGGACGCCGCACGAGGCGCCGCGGGCACGGACGGGTGCGACTACGTCACCACGGTAACGACGCACGAGTCGTACGAACGAGGTGAAGGTGACCTGCATGTCGTCGCTCTCGACTACGGCATCAAGTCGACGATGGTCAACGAGCTGGCGTCGCGTTTTCGGGTGACGGTGATGCCCGCAACGACAAGCGCCGATGACGTAATGGCGCTCCATCCCAGTGGCGTCTTTCTCTCCAACGGGCCGGGCGACCCTGCGGCGCTCCACGCGCAGGTCGACGTCCTTCGCCAGCTGATCGGGGTCACGCCGATCTTTGGCATCTGCCTCGGCCACCAGCTCCTCGCCGAAGCCCTCGGCGGTTCGACGTTCAAGCTGCCCTTTGGCCACCACGGCAGCAACCATCCCGTCCAAGACCTCGCCACCGGCCGCATCGAGATTACGGCCCAGAACCACAACTACGCCGTGGTGCCGGACTCCCTCGAGCGCGTTGCCATCTCGCATGTCAACTTGAACGACGGTGTGATCGAAGGGATGAGCCTCGCGAGCGAGCGATGCTTCTCGGTGCAATACCACCCCGAGGCGGGGCCGGGACCGCACGACGCGCGCTACCTCTTCGAACGGTTCGAGACGCTCCTGCGGACGAACGCCCTGGAGTCGATCTAGTGCCGCGGCGCGACGATATCTCGTCGATCATGGTCATCGGATCGGGTCCGATCGTGATCGGCCAGGCCTGTGAGTTCGACTACTCCGGCACCCAAGCCTGCCAAGTGCTACGAGCCGAGGGCTACCGCGTCGTGCTGGTGAACTCGAATCCCGCGACCATTATGACCGACCCCGCAACGGCCGACGCGACGTACATCGAGCCGCTCGACGCCAACGTCTTGATCGACATCATCGAAAAGGAGCGGCCCGACGCCCTGTTGCCGACGCTGGGTGGCCAGACGGCGCTCAACCTCACGATGGAGCTTGTGCGGCGCGGGGAGCTCCAACGCCTTGGGGTCGAAGTGATTGGGGCGCGGCCCGAAGCGATCGACACCGCCGAAGACCGCGAGCAGTTCAAAGATGCCATGGCCGAGATCGGTCTCGCGGTGCCCGAATCGGGCTTCGCCCACCACGTCGATGAGGCCCTTTCGACAGCCCAGCGCATCGGATACCCGATCATCATTCGCCCGAGCTTCATCCTCGGCGGAGCGGGCACCGGGATCGCCAACAACGACGAGGAGCTGCTGCGCCTTGCCGGCGAGGGTCTGGCCGCGTCGCCCATCGGTGAGATCCTCGTCGAAAAGTCGATCGCCGGATGGAAGGAGTATGAGCTCGAGGTGATGCGCGACGCGGCCGACAACTGCGTCGTGATCTGCAGCATCGAGAATGTGGATCCCATGGGCGTGCACACCGGGGACTCGATCACCGTGGCGCCCCAGCAGACGCTGTCAGACGTCGAGTACCAGGCAATGCGCGACGACGCCTTTGCGGTGCTGCGCCGTGTGGGAGTCGAGACCGGGGGATCGAACGTGCAGTTCGCCGTCAATCCGGCGACCGGTGAACGGCTCGTCATCGAGATGAACCCGCGGGTCTCGCGCTCCAGCGCGCTGGCCTCCAAGGCGACCGGGTTTCCGATCGCGAAGATCGCTGCCCGACTCGCGGTGGGGTACACACTCAACGAGATCGACAATGACATCACCAAGGTGACGCCGGCGAGCTTTGAGCCGGTCATCGACTACGTCGTCACGAAGATTCCTCGCTGGGCCTTTGAAAAGCTCCCCGGCTCGTCTCCCCGGCTCGGCACTCGTATGCAGTCCGTGGGCGAGGTGATGGCGATCGGAAGAAACTTTGCCGAATCTTTGCAAAAGGCGATCCGCTCCCTGGAGCAAGGCCGCGAGGGATTTGTGCCCGGCGCGCCGTCCGAGTTCGAGGCGCTCTCCGATGACGCGCTCTGGGAGCTGTGCGTCGTCGCGACTCCGGACCGTCTCTTCGCACTGCATGAGGTGCTGCGCCGCGGGGCAACCGTCGAGGCACTGAGTTCCGCGACCAAGATCGACCCCTGGTTCATCGATCAGCTCGCGGGCATCGTCGAGCGCGAGAACGAGCTCGCCGGTGCCTCACCCGCGACCTTTGACGCCTACGACTGGCGTCGCTACAAGCAGTGGGGCTTCTCCGACGCTCAGATTGCAATGCTCACGAACGAGCAGCGAGCGGACGTGGCTGCGTGGCGTCGCGCCGCCGGCGTGGCGACGACCTTTAAGACCGTCGACACCTGCGCCGCGGAGTTCGAGGCCACGACGCCCTATCATTACAGCACCTACGAAGACGTCAGCGAAGTGGCCGCGTCCTCGCGCGATCGGGTCATCATCCTCGGCTCGGGGCCCAACCGCATCGGCCAGGGCATCGAGTTCGACTACTGCTGCGTGCACGCCTCGATGGCCCTGCGCGACATGGGCTTCGAGACGGTCATGGTGAACTGCAACCCGGAGACTGTCTCGACGGACTACTCCACTTCGGACCGGCTCTACTTCGAGCCGCTTACTCCCGACGACGTGGCCGAAGTCATCGCTGCCGAAGAAGCGGCGTGCATCGAGGGTGCTCGTGTCGTGGGCGTGATCGTCTCGCTCGGGGGCCAGACACCACTCAAGCTGTCGCACTCGATCGATCCCGCCCTTGTCCTGGGCACGCCGGTGCGCTCGATCGACGCCGCCGAGGACCGCCAGCGGTGGTCGGCCATCTGCCAGTCCCTCGGACTGCGGCAGCCGCCGGGCGATGTCGCGACGAACCTCGAGGAGGCGCGGGTCATCGCTCGAAGGGTGGGCTATCCCGTCCTCGTGCGACCGAGCTACGTGCTCGGTGGCCGGGCGATGGAGATCGTCTACGACGACGCGGCCCTCACTCGAGTGATGGCTGACCTCACCAGCGCGCACGGTTCGCTCGCGCGAGAAGGCGGGGTATCAAAGACTCGTCCGATCCTGCTCGACAGCTTCCTCGAAGACGCCACCGAAGTTGATGTCGACGCGGTGCGCGACTCGAGCGGCGACATCTTCATCGCCGGTGTGATGGAGCACGTCGAAGAAGCTGGTGTGCACTCTGGGGACTCGGCCTGCGCGCTCCCGCCGCAGACCTTGAGCGAGAACGTGCTCGCCCAGCTCGATGACTACACGCGCAAGATCGCGACCGCGCTCGAAGTAGTGGGGCTCATCAATGTGCAGTACGCGGTGAAAAACGATGAGGTCTTCGTGCTTGAAGCGAACCCCCGCGCGAGTCGCACCGTTCCCTTCGTCGCCAAGGCGACTGGCGTGGCGCTTGCCCAAGTCGCGGTGCGCGTGATGATGGGCGAGACCCTCGCGCAGCTTCGAGAACGCGGGAAGGTTCCGGCGTCGACACCGCGACCCGAGCTCGTGAGCGTGAAAGAGGCCGTCCTGCCTTTCAGTCGCTTTCCCGGTGTTGACACGCTCCTCGGACCCGAGATGCGCTCGACCGGCGAGGTCATGGGCATCGGCGAGAGCTTCGGCATCGCCTTTGCGAAGTCGCAGCTCGCGGCGGGCACCGGCCTGCCAGATGAAGGACAGGTATTCATGTCGCTCGCCGACCGCGACAAGGTCGCTGGTCTGGACCTCGCCCGCCAGCTCACCGAGCTCGGTTTTCGCCTGGCGGCGACGGTTGGTACGGCAGGGTTCCTGCGCTCACACGGTGTGGCCGTCGAGACGCTCGTGGGCAAGGTGGGCCTCGGGGACCTCGGGGTCGACGCCGTGAAGCTGATCGCATCCGGCGAGGTGCAGATGGTCGTGAACACGCCGTCCGGCTCGAGTGCGCGGTCCGACGGAGCTGAGATTCGACGCGCCAGCGTCAGCCATGGCGTCGCGTGCGTGACCACGATCAGCGCGGGCTTTGCCGCGGCGAAGGGCATCGCCGACACGCGCGAGCGTGGGTGGCGTGTGCAATCACTCCAAGAGATGCACTCGTGACGAGTCGTACCACCACCGTCGGCACGGTAGTGCTGCGCTCTGGGGTGATGACCGCTTCGGGCACGGCGGGACATGGCGACGAGCTCGCGGGCTACGGAGATGTTCGCGAGTTGGGCGCGATCGTCGTCAAGTCGCTCGCCGTCTTCCCCTTCGAGGGCAATCCCGCGCCGCGGCTCGCCACGTCGGGCGAACACATGGTGAACGCCGTCGGCCTCTCGGGTCCGGGGGTCAGCGCGTGGCGTGAGCGGTACTTGCCGGCGCTCGAACGCCGAGGGGCGACCGTCATCGGATCGATCTGGGGACGTACGGTCGATGAGTTCGCAGAAGCGGCCGAAGCCATGCGCGGCGCATCGATCGTCGCGCTCGAAGTGAACGCGAGCTGTCCCAACCTCGAGAGTCGACGTGAGATGTTCGCTCACTCTCCCGAGGCAACGGCCGATGTCGTCGCGGCCGCGCGCGCCGCGGGAGTTCCCCTATGGGCGAAGCTGAGCCCCAACACGCCGGCACTCGTTGAGGTAGCGAGTGCGGCGCTCGAGGCGGGTGCCGAGACGCTCGTGCTCGTCAACACGCTGCTCGGTCTCGTCATCGACATCGACGCTCGTCGCCCGACGCTGGCGAACGTCGGCGGCGGGGTGAGCGGGCCCGGCATCTTGCCAGTCTCGCTGCGCGCGGTGTACGAATGTCGCGAAGCCTTTCCCGATGCTGGCATCGTCGGCGTCGGGGGAGTGAGCAGTGGAGAGGACGCGGTCGCACTGTTGATGGCTGGCGCGAACGCCGTCGAGGTCGGCACAGCGACGTTCGCTGATCCGCGAGCCCCCTGGATCGTTCAGCGAGAGCTCGACGAGTGGATGACGGCCCACGGCGTCGAGTCGATCGCAGCACTGACAGGAGCGGCCCATGGCTGAAACGCCCCAATCATTCGGAGAGCGTCTCCAAGAGCACATTCACGAGCTTGGCCCGCTTTGTGTGGGCGTCGACCCGAGCGCAGAGCTGCTGTTGACCTGGGAGCGCACGGACACAGTCGAGGGACTCGAGTTCTTCTCCCTCGCCGTACTCGAAGCGGTCATCGGCGTGGCGGTGGCGATCAAGCCCCA
Source organism: uncultured Acidimicrobiaceae bacterium (assembly GCA_963724865.1). Taxonomy (GTDB): domain Bacteria; phylum Actinomycetota; class Acidimicrobiia; order Acidimicrobiales; family RAAP-2; genus RAAP-2. Next base: position 14,867 of record CAVRWO010000021.1, read on the forward strand.
AGTCGCCTTCTTCGAGCGTTTTGGTGCACAGGGGTATCGCGTCCTCGAACGGCTGATCACCGATGCGCGGGACGCACAGCTGCTCGTCGTTGCGGACGCGAAGCGCGGCGACTTTGCGAACACCAACGAGGGATACGCCGAGGCGTGGCTCTCCGATCGTTCGCCACTCGCCGTCGATGCCGTGACGGCCCACCCGTATCTCGGCGTCGGCGCTCTCTCGCCGCTGTTCACTCGCGCGACGTCGAGTGGTCGAGGCGTCTTCGTGCTGGCTGCAACGTCGAACAGCGAGGGACGAGAGCTGCAACAAGCAGTGACACAAGACCACGAACGAGTGGAAGACATGGTGCTCAACCAGGTCGCTGATCTCAACCGGCGCGAAGGGCGTCTCGGATCACTTGGAGTCGTGATCGGCGCCACGCGCGACGCGCCGCGCTTCGACCTGGCGACGCTCTCAGGGCCGTACCTCGTGCCCGGCGTGGGTGCCCAGGGAGCGGGGGCGAGCGACGTCGCTCGTTTGTTCAGTGGCGTCGAGGAAGGCACAGTGCTCGTGAATGTCGCCCGCGACATCTTGTCCTCTGGCCCAGAACGGCGTCGCCTTAACGATTCTGCGCGAAGGTGGCGCGACGATCTTCGCAGCGCTCTGTAAGTGAAATTGGGTGCAAACGTGGTGAGGAAAGAAGCGGACACCCTCTCTAGCCAGGGAGGGCGTGCCGGAGTAGTCTGACGAGCGTGACACCAACTCCTCCAACTCTGTCGCAAGAACAGCGTGTTGAGGCGTCACGCTTGGCGGTTGCGAACCGTCGTCGGCGTGCTGAGGTGAAGCGAATGGTGAAGTCGGGCGAGCTGTCGCTCGAGGAGCTCTTCGCACTTGCCGCGAAAGAAGAGCCGGTCGCGCAGATGCGCGCATACGACTTGATCAGCGCGCTGCCGGCGATTGGCGAAGTGAAGGCCGAACGCATCATGAAGAGTGCGTCGATCGCGAAGACTCGACGCATTCGCGGTCTCGGCCCCAAGCAGCGCGCCGAGCTGTTTCGAGCTCTTGTCCGCTGAACCACTGCTCGTCGTACTGATCGGTCCCGGCGGCGTTGGCAAGGGGACGCTCGCGCGTCGACTCGTTGATGCTGATCCAGGGCTCTGGCTGAGTCGCAGTTGGACGACTCGCGAGCGTCGACCGAGCGAGCGCGGCGACGAATACTTCTATGCCGATCGATCGACCTTCGAAAAGGCGATCGAGTCGCAGCAGTTCCTCGAGTGGGCCGAGTTTCACGGGCACCTCTATGGCACGCCGCTGCCCGATCCGCCCAAGGGCGCCGATGTGCTCTTGGAGATCGAGGTGCAAGGAGCCGAGCAGGTGCTCAAAACCAACCCGAACGCCGTCGTTCTGCTGATCCTTCCCCCCTCCATGGAACGACTCGAAGAGCGTCTACGTGCTCGCGGTGACGACGATGAACACGTCGCCGCGCGCCTCGAAAGCGCCCCGGCAGAGCTCGAAAAGGGCCGCCAACTGGCCTCCTACGTCATCGTGAACGACGATCTCGAGCGAGCTAGTCGAGAAATCGTCTCTATACTGGAGGGACTCCGTCGGCAACGGCGCGAATCCCCGTCAAAGGACTAATTTCATGGCCGAACGCCCCACCCTCGTCGATCCACCCATCGAGAACCTTCTGCTCAAGGTGGGCGACTCCAAGTTCACGCTCGTCGCGGTCTCGGCCATCCGCGCGCGCGAGATCAATGAGTACTACAACGGCCTGGGATCGGGCCACGGGGCGCTCATTCCGCCGCAGGTGACCTCGCTGTCGAATAAGTCGCTGTCACTCGCCATGGAAGAGCTCTACGAAGGCAAGCTGCAGTTTCACCGCCCGACCACCGAGGAGCTCGAGAACGAGCGCCTGCAGGCCGAGGCCTTGGAGCAGGCTCGCCAGGACGCCAACAGTGACCTGGACGCCTTCACCGATGCCCTCCGCGACGCCTGAGTCGTCAACTCCCCGCATTGTCCTAGGCGTGGCCGGCGGCATAGCCGCATTTAAGTCCGTCGAACTGCTTCGGTTGCTACGTGAGCAGGGCTATCACGTCGCTCCCGTCCTCACCCCCGATGCCGCGCGCTTCGTTGGCGCGGTCACCTTTTCTGCGCTCGCCAGTGAACCCGTTCGCACGTCGCTCTACGGGGATCCGACGACGCCGATTCCCCACACCTACCTTGGTTCAAACGCCTCGGTCATCGTCGTCGCTCCCGCGACCGCCCACCTGATCGCGCGTTACGCCATGGGTCTCGCTGACGACTTGTTGACCGCCACGCTGCTCGCGACGCGCGCCCCGGTGCTCTTGTGTCCCGCCATGCACACCGAGATGTGGGAACAGCCCTCGGTGCAAGAAAACCTCGCGACGTTGCGCCGACGCGGTGTGCTGGTGCTCGAACCCGAGACGGGGCCACTCGCTGGTGGCGACGAGGGGATGGGACGGCTGCCCGAGCCAGAGACGATTGCCGAGCTCGTCGTACGGATCGTCGAGGGATATCGCGGGCGGCTCACCGGACGCCACGTGCTCGTGAGCGCCGGTGGCACTCGTGAGGCCATCGATCCGGTGCGGGTGATCTCCAATCGCTCCTCGGGACGACAGGGCTATGCCCTCGCTGAAGTTGCCCACCACATGGGAGCGACCGTCACGCTGGTGACGACTGTCGATCGCGAGCTCGCGCTCGATGCACGGCGCGGCATCGAGGTCGTGCGCGTGGAGAGCGCCGAAGAGATGCACGACGCCATGATGGAACGTACCGACGCGAGCGACGTGGTGGTGATGGCGGCTGCAGTCTCCGACTTCACGATTAAAGCGTCGCCAGAGAAGCTCAAGCGTCGCGACGGACTTCCCGACCTCCACGTGGAGCCGTCTGTTGACATCCTGGCTGACCTCGTCGCTCGACGCCACGACGGCCAAGTTATCGTCGGCTTTGCCGCGGAGACGTCGAACGTGGAAGCGAACGCTCGCGCGAAGCTACAGCAAAAAGACGTCGATCTGTTGGTAGTGAACGACGTGTCCGCGCCGGGAGTGGGGTTCGGGCACGAAACGAATGAGGTACTGCTGGTAGGGCGCCACGAAGAAGCGACGAGGGTGTCGCTGCGGTCGAAAGAAGCGGTTTCCTGGGAGATCTTGGCTAAGGTCGTGGCATTGTTAGACCAAGGAGATTCATGAGCGATCGCACCCTCTTCACGTCGGAGTCGGTGACGGAAGGTCACCCCGACAAGATCGCCGACCAGGTCTCTGACGGTGTGCTCGACGCCATCCTCGCTCAAGACCCCTACGCGCGGGTCGCCTGCGAGACGCTGCTGACGACGGGTCTGTGCGTGGTCGCAGGGGAGATCACGACCAGTGCGATCGTCGACATCACCGCCGTCGCTCGACGCACCATTCTCGACATCGGCTACGACGACGGCGCGAAGGGCTTTGACGGACGAACCTGCGCCGTGCTCGTCTCGCTCGACAAACAGAGTCCCGACATCGCCGGTGGCGTCGATGTCGCCCTGGAGCATCGTGACGGATCCGGTGGCGAGGACGCGCTCAACGCACTCGGCGCCGGCGACCAGGGCATGATGTTCGGCTACGCGTGTAACGACAACGACGACTTCATGCCGTTGCCGATCTGGCTAGCGCACCGACTCTCCATGCGCCTCAGTCAAGTGCGTCGCTCTGGTCAGGTTCCCTACCTGCGGCCCGACGGCAAAACGCAGGTCACCATCTCCTATGAGGACGGCCGACCGGTCGGCGTCGACACCGTGCTCGTCTCCACCCAACATGAAGACGGCTACGACCACGACACGATTCAGCGCGACGTGCTCGAGCACGTCATCAGGCCTATGTTGCCCGCTGATCTCGACACGAGTTCGATGCGCCTGTTCGTCAATCCCTCAGGCAAGTTCGTGCTTGGCGGACCCCACGCTGACGCAGGGTTGACCGGCCGAAAGATCATCGTTGACACCTATGGCGGCATGGCTCGTCACGGCGGTGGCGCCTTCTCGGGCAAAGACCCGTCCAAGGTTGACCGCTCAGCCGCGTACGCGGCGCGCTGGGTCGCCAAGCACGTCGTCGCCTCGGGTGCCGCCGAACGCTGCGAAGTGCAGGTTGCCTATGCCATTGGCGTGGCGCGTCCGGTGTCGGTGCTGGTCGAGACGTTCGGCACGGAGAGGGTCGATCGCCAGAAGATCGCCAAAGCGGTTGACGCGCTCTTTGACCTGCGTCCGGCCGCCATCATCCGCGACCTCGACCTGCGCCGTCCGATCTATCAGCGCACGGCCGCCTATGGCCACTTCGGGCGTACCGACCAGGGCTTCGCCTGGGAGCAGACCCCCCGTGTGGACGACCTGCGCCGGGAACTCTCGCTCCCTTAGTGGCGCGCGCAGTTCAAGTCATCACCGACGTCGCCGCCGTCGATCGGCCCTTCGACTATCTCCTTGCCGACACCATGAACGACGTGGGTCTGGGCGACCGCGTGCGTGTCGACTTCCATAACCGGTCGGTGCGCGCCTGGGTCGTTGACGAGGTGGCGCCAAGCGACGAGCTGAAGACCGTGAAGAAGTGGCTTGGCTTCGGACCGCCCGCCACACAGCTCGCGCTGCTCAAGTGGGCGAGCGAGCGTTGGTACGGCACCTGGTCGAGATTTCTGCTCGCCGCGTCGAGCTCGCGACTCGTCACCTCGCTGCCGATTGCACCCGCGGCGACGCCGCTGTCTGTCGCTCTTCCCCCTTCCAGCGTCGAGCCCGGCGTGATCCAGCTCGCGCCCACGACTGATCCGATCGGCGTTGTCCTTCACGCGTACGTGGAGAGTCAAGAGCGTGAGGGTTCGCTCCTCGTCCTCGTACCCACCGAAGCCTGGGCGGGTCGATTGCGGGGACGGCTCGAACAACGTGGGTGTCCGGTGGCCTCGAGCGACGAGTGGGAGCGCGCTCGGGCCGGTTGGCCCGTCGTCGTCGGCGCCAGGGGTACCGCGCTCGCACCGGTGCCACGCGTTGCGGGCGCAGTCGTCATCGACGCGGACGATGAGTCCTATCGCTCGAGCGCGGCGCCCACGTGGGAGGTGACTGCGTTGTTGCGCGAGCGTTGTCGACGTGACGCCGCGCCACTGTGGGCTACGTCGATGATCCCGTCGCCGGCGCTCTTGGACCGCGGTGAGTATCAAAAGGACCCAGACCTCGTGGGCGGGTGGCCTCGCGTTGAAGTCGTCGACCGCAGGGGGAGCGATCCGCACGAAGGGGTGCTCTCAGCTCCGGCGCTGCGTTCCGCGCACGCCGCGCTCGATCGCGACGACGCCGTCGCCGTCGTCGTGATTCTCCAGCGGCTCGGCACGGGACGACTGCTCGCGTGCGTGCGGTGTGGCGAGCTCGCGCGATGCGCCCAGTGTCAACAGGCCGAAGAAGAGGTCGGTGACGAGCTGGCGTGCTCCGAAAGTCACGACGTGCGCGCACGCTTCTGTCGCCACTGCGGAGCGACGAACCTTCGTCGCGTGAAGGTGGGCGTGACGACCCTCGCGCGCGACGTGGCCGCGCAACTCGGTCGACCGGTCAGCGAAGTCACGGCCTCGCTCGACCCTTCGGCGCCACTAGAGCGCGTCGTCGTGGGAACAGAAGCCGCGTGGCAGCGCGTGCGCCGAGCGGGCGTCGTCATCTTCGTCGACTTCGACCAGTACCTGCTCGCGCCGCGCGAATCGGCGCGACGCAGCGCCATCACGGCGGTCGGCAAGGCGGGACGACTCGTCGGTTCGCGGCGCGAAGGACGAGGGCACGTCGTGCTCCAGACGCGTCGCGGCGACGACGGCGTGCTCGAAGCGCTGCGTGAGGCGAACTTCGACGCCATCATCGAGGGTGACGTCGCGACCGCCGAGCTGCTCGGACTTGCGCCGTACGGCGCGAGCGCGGAGGTGTCGGGCGACGGCGCCGAAGCGTTCATCAACGAACTGCGGAGCGATCTCGTGCGCGTGCATTCGACGTCGAAGGGGTTCGTCGTTCGTGCAAAGGACGCCGAGACGTTGACGACCGTGCTACGCAGTGCGGCTCGGCCGCCGGGAAGACTGCGCGTGGCCGTCGAATAGTTACGGCGCTTGTGGCTCTGCAGATGGGATCCCGAGGAGGGGCGGGTTAATCAGCAGCAGTCGTTCGACGCGACCGGGAAACCACCAGTTCCACTTCCCGAACAGCACAACGAGCGAAGGCACGAGGAGCGCACGAATGACGGTCGCGTCAAGGAGGATCCCAATACCGAGCCCGGTGGCGAGAATCTTGACGTCGGTGAGCGGAGCGGACGCGAGGCTGATAAATGCCAGGAACAGAATGAGGGCGGCGCTCGTCACCAGTCTTCCGGTGCGGCCGAGGCCCTCGATCAGGGCCTGATTAGTGTCACCTCCGGCGTCGAACTCTTCGCGCACTCGGGTGAGGATGAAGACTTCGTAGTCCATCGAGAGCCCGAAGAGGAACGCGAACACTGTGATGGGCACCCAGAAGGTGATGGCGCCGGTCGCCGGTATTCCAAAAATCGGCAACGACCCGTGTCCGTTCTGCCAGAACCACGTGAGGGCCCCGAAGGTAGCGGCGAGCGAGACGAGGTTCAGAATCACAGCCTTAGTGGCGAGGATGAGGGAGCGCAACGCTCGGGCGAGCAGGAGGAACGTGAGAATCGCCAAAACCGTCAACATGAGGGGAACGTTGCCGTAGACAGCAGAGGTGAAGGCCTGTTGACCCGGTCCCTCGCCAGTCACGCCAAAAACGCCCGGCATGGTCCTCAGCGCGCTCTCGACGGATCGGGTCGGCCCCAGGGTCGCACTGTTGACAGTCTCGATGGAGGGCACGACGATGAGATCGGAGTAGCCGTCTCGTGTGCCCGCCGGCCCTCGAACGATCGCCACCGTATCGACCCCCGCGACCCCGCGTAACCTGCGAGCCGTCGCGGTGGCTCGTGTGTCGCGGACGAGCACTTCCATCGGGGTGATGACTCCAGCGGGCGCTCCGTTCGACAGGAGATCTTGATAGACGCGGTGGGCTGATCCGCTTTGCGCCTCAGCCTGCGCCGACGTCTGGCCGATGCGCAGGTGCAGCGCAGGTGACATAGCGACGCCGAGAATGAGAAGCGCCGCAAGCAGCCCAAGCCACGGATGCTTGGCGACTCCCGTCGCCCACGCCCTCCATCCTCTACTGGCCATCGCTTCATGGCGAATTCGTGGCCAGTCCCAACGCGGGCCGACGCTCGCCAAGATTGCGGGCAGCAACGTGAGCACGACCGCCACCGAGACGAGAGGTATCAACATTCCGCCGATCCCCGTGCTACGCAAAAAGGGAACCGGCAGCACGATGAGTGACATCAATCCAATCGCCACCGTCAGACCGGAGAGCGAGACCGCGCGTCCAGCCGTCGCCATCGTCGTGATCAGCGCTTCCTCGTTGGACTTACCGTGTGCGCGCTCTTCGCGCCAGCGGGTGACGAACAACAAGGAGTAGTCAATCGCCACGCCAAGCCCGACCAGCGAAACCAGAAACTGAACGATGAAGGAGACGGATGTCAGGTAGGACATGGCAAGCAGGAGAAGAAACGTCGTGAGTATCGAGACGGACGCGATGATGAGCGGCAACATGGCGAGGAACGACGCGAAGACGAAGGCCAGCACTGCGAGTGCCGCGACGCCAGCAACGAGCGTCTCAATCAAGACACTTGGTCCCTTGGTCGTTCCCCCGGAACTGAGGACTGAGATGCCCGTGAGACCCACGTCGTCGCCTGCTAGCGAGTGGGCGATGCTCGTCTCGGTGGCAGCGAATCTGGGATCGACGCCGAGTCCGGAGCTCGGTGGCGTAAATATGTAGGCGTAGGTGGTGCGTCCGTCCGACGTCACGAACTGCGGATCATTCGAGTTTTCGACGTCGACGATTCGCACCTCGGGGTTTGCTCGTTGTGCGGTTGCAAAGGCGGCCGCGAGCGTCGAGTGATCACCGGTGATGCTCTGGCCCTTGGGCACCGTGATCGTCAGGACCGACGGAACGATGTTGCCACCGTTGCCGTAGAGGGAAAGGATTTTCGCGCCGGTTTGATAGGCGGGCTGACCGGGAAGCGAGAAATCGTAACTGAGTCGGTGAGTCAGCTGCGACGCTGAGTAACCGCCGGCGGCGAAGCACAAGAGCCACGCCAGCATCACCTTCTTGCGATGTCGAATCACTAGGCGACCTAGACCAGAGAATCCATTACCTACTCTCGTTCGTGGCATTTTTATCCTTCGAGGACGAATTGCTCTTATGTGAATAGTTCCAGCATGAATGATTCTGAAGTGTATGATATACGCATGAGTTACATGCCGCAAGAAGAACATTCAGCGAGGCAGGATCCTGGAGTGGCGATGCCGGAGCACAACTCAGTCGGTTTCGCACTCTCGCAGGTGGGTCTGGAGACCTCGCGCCAGTTCGGGGAACTGGTCGGTGCCCTCGGCCTCGAACCCCGGCATTTTGCCGTGTTATACGCGGTGCAGCGATTCAAGGGTCAGTTGCAACAATCGATCGGTGAGTATCTTGCGATTCCCCCCAGCACAATGGTGGCGATCATCGACCTTCTTGAGGGTGAGGAGCTTCTCGAGCGACGTCCTCACGCCACGGATCGGCGAGCTCGGACGTTGTACTTGACGCCGAAGGGAGAAACCGTACTCAGCGATGCCCTCGTCAAAGCGATGGAGCAGGAAGCTCGCATCTGTGCGGGACTCGAAGCGGAGGAACGAGCGCAGCTGCTCGCGCTCTTACATCGGATATCGGTCAATCTCGGCGTGTCGTCGTCGGCGTTGCCCGACCGCGGCAGCGGAGATCGGCCGCAACGGCTGTAACCATTCACTGATCCGAACTGTCTCTTGCGTACGGTGAGGCCAACGTCTCGAACTTCCCATGTGCGTGGACTCGACAGCGATTGCGGTCCATGACTGGGGAACAAAGTCCGAGTCATTAACGCGCAAGTATCGTGGGGGAGTGAGTACATTACCCATCCGCACCTACGGCGATCCGGTGCTCAACACCCCGACCATGCTGGTGGAGAATATCGACGCGAAAATCGCCGCCTTGGCCGAATCGATGCTCGAGACGATGTACGAGGCGCCTGGCGTGGGACTCGCCGCCAATCAGATCGGCGTTCAAAAGCGGCTGTTCGTTTACGATCAGGGCGATGGCCCCCACGTCGTGGTGAACCCGGTGATCGTGGAGACCTCTGGCGAGTGGACCTACGAAGAGGGCTGTCTCTCGGTGCCGGGGCTCAGCTGGCCGATCGTGCGCGCGAATGAAGTGCACCTGCGTGGCTACGACCTCGACGGCAACGAGATCGACATTCAGACCAATGAGTATGAGGGGCGCATCCTTCAACACGAGAGCGATCACCTCGACGGCGTGCTCCTCGTTGAGCGGCTCACCGACGATCAGAAGAAGGAAGCGAAGAAGATTCTTCGAAAGCGTCGCTTGACTTTGACGCGCGACCCCGACGGACTGCGTCAACTGCTTGGCGAGTAGATGCGGCTCGCATTCCTTGGCACGCCCGAGGCAGCAGTTCCCCCGCTCGACGCGCTCCTCTGGGCGGGTCACAGCGTCGAAGTGGTGGTCACGCGGCCCGATCGCCGACGGGGCCGCGGGGGAGCGCTGATCCCGAGTCCCGTGAAGGCAGCGGCACTAGAACGAGGGTTGACCGTCGTGCACCGGCTGGCGGACCTCGACGACTTCGACGTCGAACGCGGCGTCGTCGTCGCCTACGGTGCCATCATCCCCGCGTCGCTGCTGGAGCGCGTCCCAATGCTCAACGTCCACTTCTCGCTGCTCCCGCGATGGCGAGGCGCCGCACCGGTCGAGCGCGCCATCCTCGCCGGTGACAAGGAGACCGGCGTCTCGATCATGACGCTTGAGCCGACGCTCGACACTGGTCCGGTGCATAAGGAG
>CAVRWO010000022.1:0-13765 GCA_963724865.1 uncultured Acidimicrobiaceae bacterium
CGAAGGTTCGGAAGCTTTCCGGTCTTGTAGTCGCCGACGGTGCGAACCTTTTTCTTGCCATCCCTCTTGCACCCGTAACGGTCGACGTAGCCGTAGAACGGAACGCCTCCGACGTTGACGCCTTTGATCTCAATCTCGTTGCCGATGATCTCGATCTCGCGAGGGTTTTCGATGAGCCACAATCCAGTGACGAGCCGCGTGACACTGCTGTGCCAACGGTCGAAGTCAACGGGGTCGCTCGGAATTGCAACTTTGCCGTCGAGGTCGTTCTGCAAGTTCGAGACGAACTCCATAGCGACTTGAGTGGTGCGCTCTTCAGCGGGGAGAGCGAAGACCTGTTCGAAAACGCGGTGCCCTGCGGTGCCGAGCTCGGCCGGACCGAATGGGTCCTCAACGCGAGGCAGGAGCTTTTCGATGGCCCAACGTGCCGAACAGCCAGACATCGAATCAGCGGTTGACGGACTCAGTGATTTGCGAGCGACCTTCTTGACCGCCGCGTCGGAGAGGACCAGTTTCGAATCGTTGCGACCACCGAACCTGGCGAGGTCGGCGAGTGGCTTCTGGACTACGAGTTCTTCTGGCACGAGATATCTATGTGCCGGGGGGAAAGCGAGCCAATGGTTTGGATCAGCCTCAGCGCAACGCCGGCTTCGGTGAGCATCTCCATGCTGACTTGGAATTCTCGTCCCCAACGATGGTGAGCGAAGTCAGGCTTGGCGGTAATGACCGCGACTGCTCCGACTTGGATGATCCCCCTCGCGCACGCGACACACGGGAAGCGCGAGACGTACACCTCGGAACCGTTGAGTTTCGCTCCGGACCTCGCTGCGTTGAAGATCGCGTTGCGCTCGGCGTGCTCCGTCCAGTCAAACTTGGCCGGCTTCTCGTGTCGCTCATCCACGTCGTCGTCGATGCCTCGAGGAAAGCCGTTGTAGCCCGTCGAGAGGATCTGGTTGGCGCTGCCGACAAAGACGCACCCGACTCCACGCGAGCGATCTTTGCTCCACGACCCCGTAAGCTCCGCGGCTTCAAACCAACGGAGGTCCCATTCAGAGAGTGGCGTGCTCATGCGGCTTCCGGTGAGTGTCCTACGCGTGAGCGCGTGCGTCGGGGTTGTAGTTTCCGAGCCGCACCGAGATGTCGGCGGTCGCACCGTTCACGTCCACCTCGACGTCGAGGCCGGGAAACTTCTTCAGGAGGTTGCTCTTCGTGGTCGGTGCCGATGACGACTTCTGCGAGCAGACGTACTCGTCGAGCTCGCCGGCGAGGAGCGACTCCACTATGGAGAACCAGTTGACGTTCGTGCGGCTGCCACTCGTCTTTGGAGGCTTCTCCTTGTCAGCCTTCGTCTTCGGTGTGCGCGGCGCTGCCGCTCTTGACGGCTTTGTCTTGTTGTCGGCTGGAGGCACGAGTGCGAGGCCTCCGGGCTGCGTCGGGTAAAGAGACATCTGCAACGCTTGGAGTGATGCGATCACCTCGGAGAGTGAGCCGTCGAGAATCACTTCGCTCTCGACGAACGGATCGCCGTCGCGGCTGATGAGTTCGAATCGCAGTCGGCTCGTCTCTAGTCGGGTGAGTCCGGTAAGTATGAGTCGCTCATGTTCACTCCTTGGTCGCAGTGCGGCTTCGGAGGTTCTATGTCCCAAGGTCTAAATCAGTCGAGGATCTCGTGACACAGTCGGCTCAAGCGGGCGCCGGTCTTCGGGTGTAGAACTGCAAGATGAAGCTCGCCAAGGCAGCCGCGGTATGGGCGTTCGCGACATCAACCGCGCTGATCCTGCCGGCATCCGCTGACGCAACGCCTTATCCAGCTCCGTCAGTCAAGGAAGTAACGGCCTTCGTCCAAGGCAAGGTGAACGCGAAAGTCCCCTCGGACAAGCAGCCCGGCGAGCGCACCGACTGCGACTATGTCCCGAGCAAGGCGAAACAGGGTTACAAGATCACGTGCTACACATTCGACAAGGCCGGACATCAGATTGCCATGACGACGATGCACTTCCTGGAGCCTGAAGGAGATGAGGCAACGTTCGTCTATGTCGTGTATCCGTCAACGCCCGCCGCGGCGAGCACCGTCACTTTCATCGTGACCGCAACCGGTGGCGACAACGCCAGCTTGACGTACGGCTCCGGATTGCAGACGATCCAGAAGAACGATGTACGCTTCCGTTCAGCGCGACGGTTCGCAATCAAGGTATCGCGGTCATGGAAGCTCAGACGAACTCCGGCTCCAACAATGCGACGATCACGTGTGAGATCAAGACGCCGGGACAACCGCTCGTGAGATCCACTTCGAGCGGACCGTACGCGGTCGCTCAATGCACGAACTAAGCAGTCAGTCGACTAATCCGCTGGCGATCTCGCGCTCGAACAGGTTGGCTACCTCTTGGAACCGGCGCTGTGCCGTGGTGTAGGGAATGTGCAGGCGCCGTGAGACATCGGCGACCGATGGAGTCCCTCCGTCGGGGAATCCGGAGAACATCTCGATGGCGACCGCGTAGAGGATCGGCTCATTCAATCGAGCGCACTCGGCGATGGTTCGCTCGATGGTGTTCTGCATCTCGAGGTGGCCTGACGCGTCAGACGCGCAGATCTGCTCGACGTCGTTGTCGAAGAGCACGCTGGTGTTTTCGTCTGGCTTCTTCCGTTCCTCGGTAAGTCGCACATCCATCTCGCGTTGGACGAACTCGATACGCTCTCTGCGGTGCGCGGCGCCTCCCCGAGCGATCATGGTGTTCTGGCCGGAGTCCGCGTAGTCACGGATGGCCCCGCGGGCGGACGAATTGAGCTGCACCTCGAAGTTGACGCCTGCGCGTATTCCTTCGGCGGCGATCTTTCGTAATTTACGAAAGGCCTGCTCTCTAACGATCGATTCTAGATCGTCGCCGTCTCGGCTCCAGATGATGCCGGGGTACTTCGCGTGTCGACGAGCGATCTTGACGCACAAGTCTGAGAGCTTCGACACGGCTTGAGTGATGACTTCATCCTTCTCGCGCTCGGTGAGCGACGAGTCGATGAGGCGGTTGATCTCGTCTTCGATCACTTCGCACTCACTGTGAGGATGGGCCAGACGGGCGACGGTGACGTTCGGCCATCAACCGTGATGACGTCCGCAAGCAACTCTCGGTTCTCTTGGTTGACGAGTCCACTCAGACGCGCGTCGTCGATTGACTTGTAACCGAGACTCTCCAGGCGAGCGAGCACCGTGCGAGCGTCAGTGCGTGGTGCGTTCGCCAGCAACGTCTTGAGGGTGATCGGTCCGATCTCCTTGCCGGCGTCAGAGACGACGAGGTGCACGACGTCAGAGACCGAGAGAACGCCGGTGTTGACCGCTACGAGCGTTTCGGCGCGAGTGCGAGGAGAGCGACTGACGGCGCGCTTCATGAGCGCTTCCCTCTGCCATCGCTGTCGACGACGTCGAAGGGTTCTGCGAACGAAAACGCCTGCGTGGCCGCTGCGACGCGTTGGGGCGCGGTGAGTGCGTCCTTTGTCCGACGTGAGCCAACGTGAGCCTTCGGGTTCTGACGCGCGAACTCCTCTGCCACGAGGTCAGCGTCATCGGAGTTGATCTCTTCGGCAACCCTGCGGACCTTGCGACCGATGTGCGGGTCGCCGATGTGCCGACGGATGCCGGTCTCGGCGGCCGAGAAGAGCGCTCGACGCACGTAACGCTCGGGGTCAACGCGCGAGAAGGCTTCTCCCTCGAGGCATCGGTTGATGAGGCGCAGTGCAAGCGAGTCGTCGCTGCCCTCGTCGCCGAGCAGGATGTTGTTTTGGATCATCTCGCCGGCGCTCTCGTCGACCACCGGAAATGACCCGAGCCCGAGCTCTGTCTTCACTGAACGAATGGCGCGATCGAAGTTCCACTTCAGGTTCTCTTCGAAGATGCGCAAGATCTCCCACTGCGCGTTGCGTCCATCGCTCGCCAGATCGCTGAGCGTCCGTCGCGTTTCAATTCGTGATAACGAGGCGGCGTTGATCACCTTAGGAATCGCTCCGTACACTTCGTGAGCCGCAAGGGACGTGACCTCGGCCGGAACCACGCACGTCTTTCCGCGGGATGGGATCTCACTTCCACCGGAAGCTGTCCATGAGAGTTCTATCTTCTCGCGCGCCTGTAACAACACGACCGAACCGGGTGCGCCGCGCCATTTGATCTTCACCGGTAACAAGAGTTCCCCCGTTGCACTGCTTGTCTTGCGACCGGCGTCTCGATCTGGGCGATCCCACGCAAACAGCGGAAGCGTGGCAACTGCACAATTACCGAACTGCGGACGGCTATCTAGTATCTCCCTCGCACACGTCCCCCAAGCCATGCGCTCTAGGCGATCGCACAACTCGGCGGAATACTTGTGACGTCGAAGTCCGTTTTCTATCATCGACGCCTCCGAAAACGGTGCTTAGAAGTTGATGTGTTTTTGTGTGCCGAACCGTACGGTTTGGATACAAACGAGTTGATTCCAGTTACGCGATATAGAACACGATCTAAAAGATTGATGTAGTCAGACGTTGCATTTGTTTTTGCGCTGCCAGGAATCTCTCCGCTGCCGTGAGCTGCCTCGATGGCTGGGTCGATCATCACCGCGCCCATCCACGTTGCGTACGGAGAGAACCTTGCCGTGATCGCCTCTGGGTTCAGTACCGATGTCGGGTTGACGCGATTGAACGCAACCATGAGTCGGCTTGACGAGACGCCGCGGCCGACGAAGTTCTGGAGTATCCACTCGAGGTTCTCGACGCCTTCAGTTGATGAGTCGGAGAGTCCGAGTCCCCATGCTCCGCTGAGGAGGAGCGGAACGACAACGTCGTCGATGAGTCCGGTGGTGTCTTGCGCCTCGATCGTCTGCGTGTCGATGAAGACGAGATCAGCTTGACGGCGTGCGTACTCAATCGCAGCCGCGTAGGCGCGTGACGTCACGATCTGGTTGTCGGCCTGATCCTTCGGCGGCGCCAAAATCACGCCGAAGTGCAGCGGCGAGCGCCCCGCGCGCAGTGCGGTGAGTCGCTTCGGATTAATGAGCACGTCGCGAAACACGTCGGGGCTGCTCGAGACGGCGGCATCATACATCGACGGCACGTCTACGTCGTTCAGTCTGAGCAGCGAACGCTGCGCGCCCTGGCCACGGCTGAGGTCGACGACCACGTCTCTCAGTCCTGGCACCACAACAGCGCCCCGTTCAGCCAAAGCCCCTGTTGTGGTTGACTTTGTCGCTCCGCCCTTGCCTGCCCAGACGACGATTACCTCACCTAGGCGCTCCCTCGTGCGCACCGTCGACTGCGTGTGGGTGAAGATCTCGTTCGCTGCGTTGACTTGGCGAGGCTGCTCGCGAACGTGTGCGTCCTCGCCGACTAGCGAGACGGCTGGTTGAATGGGGATCTCCTCTGGCACAACGACTGGCTCATCGGAGATCGACTCGAAGATCGATGTCGAGGCGTCATCTCGAGGTGCGAAAACTGAGTTCGTGTCTTCGCCTGTCGGATCGCTCGCTGCGAAGACACTCTCTGTCGGCGCCTCGTTGATCGGTTCTTCGAACTCACTCATTGGCGAAGGCGCAAAGATGTTCTCGTCGCGCTCGAGACTCGAATCGTCTCCGCGCGGTCGAGTGCCGGTGACCTGTGCAACCAGCGAGAAGTCGTCGTCGTCAGATGAGGTGCGGCCTGCCTTCGAAGGTGCTGCAAAGACTTCGAAGCGGTCGTCGGGGACATCGTCCGCCGCGGCCGCCCGACCATCGACTCCGATTTCCACTTCCAACTCGGCGGACGGAGGAGCGCCGAATACACCCATGAGGGTGTTCACAGAACACGGAAGCTCTATCTGTCGGGACTTCGGAATCCCATTACCACTGTTGAAGATGTCGGAGTAGGCGACGAGTACCGGGACATCCATTGCCGCTTGCAGCGTCGCCCACATCCGCAGCGATGGATCGTCGATCGCGATGATGACGACGAGCTGCACCTTGTCGCGGTTCATGTCGCGAACTAAATCGATTGTTGCTTTCGTATCGGCGAGACCATCTCCGACGACGTTGAAGCTGGCGTTCACCAACGCTCGGCTGACGCCGGGCAGGTTGATGACGGCCACGGCGGGCCCAGAAGTGGTCACGCACTTCTATGTACCGACATTCAAATCAGTCGCGGGTTAGCTGAAAAACTCCAGGTCTCGCGCGATAGCGGCAAGCGCGTCACGTTCTCGGCTCGCGCCCACTTCGATCTCCTCGTCGATCCATTCGACGGACTCGCCGTTGCAGATGTTGTCGGCCCATCCGGTCCATTCGAGTGAGAGGTGATCAAGCCACACGTCGAACGCCTCTGGTCGATACGCCCGGCGTCGATGCTCGGTCCAACGGATTGAGTGCGTGGCTCGATCGAACATCGCGTCACCGTCACCTCGATGATGCGTGTCAAGAAGCGCGTCGCTGGTGGGCTGCCATCCATTGAACGCGATGGCGATCAACGCCGCCGCATCTGGAGCGAGGCCCTCCTCGAGCGCGAGTGTCGTTGGGTCGACACCGGTGTCTTCGAGCTCGGGAATGGATCTCAGTATGTCGGCCGCGTCGTTTGGAGTTCCGAAGAGTCTTCCGTCGGGCCATTTGGCCACGCCTTCTTTGTCGATCTCGACCGTGCGCCACGGGTCAACGTAGGGCAAGCTCATTGCGACGCCGGCGAGAAGGCCTCCGGTGTACGTGGCGAACCAACGAGCATCGTGTCGAGCCACGTCGCGGAAGTCAATCTCCTGCTTGATTCTCTGATTGGTGGAGAGGAGCGGCTCGACCAGCGTTGCCACCCACCGCAAAGCCGCTCCGGAACGTCCACTAATTCTCACGGGGGAGTTCCCATTGGCGTAGTTCCCTGCGCCGACCAGGTGATTCCGTCGAGCGTGGGGTATTTCTCGCACTTTTTGCCTCTTCGATTAGTTCTCACTGCTCCCCCGAGTAGTTGACAACGATAGTGATTCGACGAACTTAGGACCTGAACCCATACCTTTCGGTGATTCTTAGGGAACCGAAAGGTAGAACCCTTGGTTACCCGATTCCGATTACCAAAAGGTAACGGATGGTAACAATTTTGGTAATCAACTAGAGCCCAATAAATGAAAGAAAAAAAGGGTCATATACATACCAATTACCTAATTACCACATAAATATGTATCTATACGTGAGAGATGCACTACCGCTCTCATACGAGACAACAGCTACGTGTGTTTCCCGTTCCCCCTATAGGGGTATCTCTCAAAAACGGTAATTTGCGGTAAACAGGTAACTCCCCTGGTAAGCGAATCATTTTTCGTTACCATAAGTTACCGGATTACCAAATCAGCCACTAATTTGACCTCCGGTACATAGAAGAGAGTCCCCAAGGAGGCTCTCAATGTCCGATCTCGACTCCACCGTCATCCACCCGCACCATCGCAAGTCACAGTTCGCGAACGACGAGATCATCATCGCCACCGCTATCGAGACGGGGTGTGAATCGGTCGACAAGGTGTCTCAGCTCCCCGAGTCCCTCAAGTTCCGCAAAGATCAACTCCCCGGACTCCTGTTCTGGCACCACCGACTCGGAGGTGGCGATCCGCTCCCCCAGTTCCGGCCCGACGTCCCCGCCGACCCGGATCAGAAGTACCTCTTTCCGGCCAACCAGAACCCTGACGAAGCCGGCACGGCAGTCTCAATCGTTCCGTCGATGCAGGCCCGTCTCAACGCCGACGAGTCGAAGTCATGCCGGGTGCTGATCATCGAAGGAACCAAGCAGCACCTCTTCGCGGCCGCCTACGCGCCCGACGATGTGATCGTCGTGGGCATCCAGGGGTGCTGGGGTTGGTCAGTCGGCAAGGGCCTCGCCAACCGTGCCCTCGGCGGTCTGTGTAAGGGCCGCGAAGTGTTCGTTGCGTTTGACGCCGACATCTCATCAAACCAAAAGGTCTATGAAGCCGCGGATGCTCTTAACCTCCAACTCTCGCTCAATGGCACCAAGTCGGTGAAGTTCTTGAAGGTGCCTGGCTCCAAAACCGCCGGTCTCGACGACTATCTCACATCTCTCCCCGCAGACGACCGCGCACTTCCGATGGCAGGGATGTTCACCAAGGCCACTCTCTTCACCAAGCTCCGCAAGCCACCGCGCACCAGGGCGAGCTCAGCCCTCGACACAACCGGTGAGACCTTCGACTACATCTCCTTCGACCTCGGCGAAGTGATTGAGGCGGTTTACAAGTCGACCGACGACAAGGGCCTAGTCGAGAAAGCTCAAGAGAATTACGCCGTCGCGGGCCAGAACAACGGAAGAGAAGTACGCCGCAAAGACACGCTGCTAACGGTGGCGCCGTCGATTGTCGCCACAGTCGAGGAGAAGGACGACCTCACCCCTGGTGCTGAGCCGGTGCTCTTTCACGACATCGACCTCCAGGTCGGACCGGCCGACTCAGCACGACACTTCCTGATTCGAGACGTCCCTGACGCAAAACTCGCATCAGTCAGAGAGTGGATCGCCCGCGCCGGCACTGCCGGCTCGTACGCACAGCTCGGAAGAGGCGGACAAGGCATCAACGGGCAAGGTCGAATCGCCGAGGCCATGCGCGGTCTCGCGAACAATTCCGAAGTGGAGATACGAACCACGCTCGTACGCACTGGCTGGTACCAAGACGGCGACACGGCGTATTGGGTCGACGCCGGAGGAGCTCACGGACCAGACGGCAAGATCGCGTCAATCAAGTCGAGGCTCGAAGGATCGGTTAGTTCTCTCGAGGTGCCCGGATATCTCGAGAACTACACCTTCGACGATGTCGTCGCTTCGGTGAAGACAATGCTTGAAGTGTGCAAGTACCTCTACGACCCGACGCCGTGGATTGCAGGCATCTCCGGAACGCTCTGGGCTGTCGCTGGCGGATCGCCTGATGCGGTGCTCTACTTCGTCGGTGGCGCCGGCGGCGGCAAGTCCTCGATTACCGGCACGCTCGCATCCATGCTCGGTCCCCGTTGGGGCGCGGGCGCGGACCCCATGGCCTCTGTGGAAGGAACCGAGGCGTACCTGTCAGACGTCGCCAAGCAGATTCACAACTGCACCCTGATCCTCGATGACGCGCGCGATCGCTCATCCTCACGCAGCCAAGAGAATCAAGACAACGCCCTCGACGCGATCATCCGCGTGGGCTACTCCGGCGGCGGGGCCGCTCGAGGCAAGAAGGTGCCGGGAAAGTCAAAGGACTCATGGCGCAACTCGACCGCGAGCTACAACCGGCCCTTCATCATCATCGCCGGAGAGACCCTCCCCGACTCCGCTCCTCAGTCAACCATCGAACGATGCCTCGTGGTCGAGATCAAAGGCGAGACGTCCATGAAGGCAGCAAAAGACACACCGGACGGTCGCTCCGGTCTTGACTACCTAAAGGCGATATCAAGAAGTGGCGCACTGCGACCAATGCTGTCGTATTTCCTTCACACGATGGCCGTGACCTCAACCGAGGACATCCGCGATGAGACCGTGCAGGATGTCCAAAGCGTTGATGACATCCCGCTTCGCATCGAAGGTGTGCGCGCCGAACTCGCTGAAAAGGCCCTCAAAAAGCACTGGCCCAAGGGCGTCCCCGCATCAGAGCGCGTGCGCCAAGTGACCGCGACGTTCCTAGCAGGCACGTCGATGCTCGCCGAATTCATGAGCCAATTCCAGATCCTCGACAAAGCCGACATCGACGCCTTTGAGTACGAGTGGCACAGGCGGATCATCTCAGCCGCAGCGGCTCACTCCACCACAAACCTCGCCACAGGGGGTGAAGCCGAGTCGATCATCAACCAAGTCAAAGACAAGATCGGCGGCACTCGCTACTGCCTAGGGATGCCCACCCACCCAGGCCAGACATGCGTCGGCCAGGAGATCACCGTTCGCGTCGGCGAGGAGACGGTTGACGCGGTTGCTCTCATCCCCGCCATCGTCGGCGAGATCATCGGCAACAAGCACAATCTCGCACGGAGGCTAGGGACAGTCATCGTCCCCGGAAACGACGGACGTCCGACTCGTGCCGCCAACATCAACGGCACGTCAGTCCGCTGCCTTGTCGTCACCGTTGAAGCCTGGTATGGCGAGGGCGGCAAGCCAAAGGACGACACACCAACGACATCCGAAGACTTCTAAAGCGGGACAGGAATGCGCGCATCGGGGTACGTAGTGGGCATGAGCACACAGAACCAGTCCAACACCACCGTCAAGACCATCACATTCGAGGATCTCTACTCGCCGCGCGAAGTTCACCACGGCGAAGAGAACCACGAAGGCAGCTCCTCGGAGTGCGACCTTTGCGACCGCTTCGAAGTCGCCGAGTACAACGGCTACGTCGACGGCATGTCCGCCTGGTACGACGAGGTCGGTCAGTTCCTCGACGGTATCAGCGAGTCGATCGGCGTTGCGCTTTGAGAGACATCACCGGCGTGAACGTTCTCGACCCCGAGTTCCTCGAGAGCCTCATGAGCGACGTCTCCATGCCGTACTGGTACGACGACACCCACATTCTCCGACGGGCGAGTGCGCTGTATCGAGACGGTTTCGTTCTCAATCTTCACAATGTCGAATTCGAAATCGACCTTCATCCCTTCGTCGCGACGTACGAAACCGAGAACCGACGCGACACTCAATGGGGTCGCATCGACACAGACTGCGAGGCGGATAGCTTCGACGTGACTGAAGCTGACGCCGCGCTATCACTGCGGCGCCTCGGGCTCAACCTCTCCGTGAAGGCCGCCGTGGCGTCCGTTGCGCGACCACGCCTGGTCGGTGAACGTCGAAAGACCGGACTCCTGCTGGATATCTCGTGTTTCTTCATCGACACCATCGAGCAGCGGGGACGAGGGGCCTCGAAGCGATACGAGAACGTTGACGATGAGGACTACGACCACGCCATGCTGATGCTAGATCTAGACATCCTCGCCAACGCGTTCTACGCGATCTTCCCAAGGCGATACTGATGGCCAAGCCCATCCCCGAGCCAGACGTCGCAGAACTCCGGGCGACAATCACCAAGCTGCGGCGAGAGGTGATCAACCTCGAGCTCGTCATCTCTTCAGCCGAAAGCCAGGGCGATTACTGCGACTGGGATCTCATCCGCTCGATGCACCCGGACGTGAACTGGGCATCAATCGACGCATGACCACCCAACCAAGGAGACCATAAATGACCGACACCATCAACCAACTTCTCTGGGTCGACCTCGAGACGACGGGTCTTTCAACCTTGGACGGTCGAGATGAGATCATCGAGATCGCCTGCATCCTCACCACTACAGAACTCGACGTCATGGGTGAGTTCACCTCACCCGTCAAGCCGTCGAAGGAGGCCCTCGTTCGCCTCGCCAACAACGACTACGTGTGGAACATGCACACGAAGAACGGACTCATCAAGGACCTCGACGACGCGCCGAGTATTTCTTCCGTCGAGGTCGACATCTTTGGGTGGCTCGGCATTCTCGGCGCGGCAGACAAGCTCACGCTCGCGGGCTCTGGCGTTGGCCCCTTCGACCTCCCAGCACTTCGCCTTCAGATGCCCGCGCTCGCCGGCGGCCTCGACTACTGGGTCATCGACGTCGGCGTTCTCCGCCGTGCTCACGCCTTGTGGGTTGGGACCACAGTCTCCGAAGCGAACGACTCCAAGACACACCGCGCCCTGGACGATGTGCGCTGTCACCTCGACGACGGGAAGGCTTTTCGAGAGCTCTGGCTCAGGACTCAGACCGGATCATGACGACGCAGAATGAATCAGTGGCCAAGATCCGCAAGCTCGTCTCCGGCGGACAGACCGGTGTCGACCGAGCAGCCTCGACTTCGCAATCGAGCACAGACTCCCCTACGGCGGATGGGTGCCGAAGGGCGGCCGCGCCGAGGACATGCCCAACCCTCCTGGACTCCTCGCCATCTACCCCGAGCCCGCGAGCACGCTTCACGAGACTGGGCGCCCCGAACCGAGCAGAACATCATCAACTCGAGCGCGACGCTCGTCATCGTGAACGCCCTCCACAAGATGGGGCCCGGCACCTCGCTCACCATTCGACTCGCGGCGATGCACCACAAGCCGTCCCTCAAACTCGACGTCGGCGATGAGCACGCCTACAAGAAGATGCTCAACTTCCTCACCCAGTTCGATCGCGACATCGCACTCAACGTTGCCGGCGGACGTGAGAGCTCGAACCCAGGCACATACGACCGAGCGAAGCGCCTGCTCGAGACATTCCTCGAGCGAGACATCTACGCACTATGACCGACGACGCAGACCCGATTGCGTACATCGACAGGCTCGCCCTCTGTCACTTCCAGGTCGGCATCGGCTGCGCTCGGCGGCTTCGTGACGAACCTCCTCGGAGCCCGAGCTCTCGGCACCTGGCTGTTTTCGGTGGGCATCCTCGCAGTGCTCGGATCAATCACGTTACGCGTCATCGAGTACGTAGCGAAGCGTCATGACGAGCGCTCCGGCCCGGCTCACTCGTTCGGAGGCAGCGTCACCAAGCGCGAGATGGAGATCGTTGCCGGTGAGGCGTTCCGACTGCTCGCGCTGGCAGGTTACGACAATGCCGTGGACGTCGATCTCGAGGTACACACCGAGGACGGACGCGCATTTCTGCTTATCCGTGGCGGCGACGAAACGGCTCGCGCAGTTGCGCAAGGAGCCATCAAGGTCATCTGCGATGAGCGCGGCTTGATGTTGAACTTCGAAGGGTGATCCGCTCGGTAATGGCTCTAGTTAGCACGAACGTCAAACATGTAACCCAATTCAAGAATGTCTTGAAGAGCGGCCATGTACGTTTGACCCATGACACGCGCGCGATCAGTCAGCGTCCTCGCCTTAGTGAGTCTTCTTATGCTCGCGTTATCCGTCACCACAGCGAGCGCTAGCACAGGTTCGGCGATCTCTCTTTCGAGGTCGCACCTACCCAACTCAGGGGGCACAGTCATCGTGAGACTGCACACCGTCAACGCTGGAGCGTGCCGACTCACTATTTCTCCTGAGATGAGTTTTCCGCCCATCAGTGACTGCGCGGCGGGAGGCACAGTGCGAGTCGTCTTATCGGTTCCTACTAACCCCGACACAAGCATCAAGCGCTACAGACTGCGATTCACATCAACTGATGAACTCTACTCTCGCAGCACAGATCGTCGTCAAAGCATCCAACACACCTCCGACGACCATTCCCACATCAGGAGGCGCTGGATCTTCGGCACAAGTCACCGTCATTTACGACCGGTTCACCTCGTGCGATTTCCCTCACTTCTCGATGGAAGTGAAGTTCTCCAATGGGGATCACGTTGCGTTGGATTTCACCGCCAGTAGTCCCAGCGGGACGACGTACTACGACGTGACATATGGCGGGGCATCAGTACTGCTGAAATATCCGCTCACGTATGGATATAGCGCGGGCAACGGCCCTGGCGTTATCGTCGGCGCGACATCTACAGACACTGCCGTAAATCACTGCCAGGATTAGTCCGAGCAGACAGTCCCAGCGGGCGCGTCTTGCAGCGGCCAATCGGCCCACATCACCACGTTGTGGCTGTACGTGTACGGCTCACCTACCTGGTAGAGCGTCGCCGTCGGCGCGAACGTCGTCATCCATCCCAGCAGTTGAACGCCTCCATCTTGAATGACTGGGGCGGCCAGCGGAGCCGTCGGACCCGGTCGGCTCCGGTCCGCGCTACCGGAGGCGAGGTTCCCGCAGTCTGGATAGAACATCACCGTTGACGTCGACGCGTTTGCGGGTGCCCATGTGACCCAGATCTCCGACACGGGATCGAGGCCA
>CAVRWO010000023.1:0-181857 GCA_963724865.1 uncultured Acidimicrobiaceae bacterium
TCAACCGCCACGCGGCCTTCGGACTCGGCATCCATCGATGCGCCGGTTCGAACCTCGCGCGCATGGAGCTGCGCGTGGCGGTTGAGGAGTTCATCGCGCGCTTTCCCCAATTCGAGCTCGCCGACCCGGATGCGGTTACGTGGGCGCCCGGTCAGGTGCGCGGACCGCGCGCGATACCGCTTCGAGTGCTCGACTAACTTCCGCGATTTCTTTTGGTGAGGGGTCCCAAATTACGATGACGTCCGTGAGCGGATCGGTGGTCGTCGTCGGTGCGGGCATCATCGGTGCGGCCTGCGCGAGGGCGTTGTGCGCGCGGGGATGTGCTGTCACCATCGTCGAGCGTGGCGCCGCTGTTGGAGGAACGTCCGCCTCGGGAGAGGGCAACCTGCTGCTCAGCGACAAGGCGCCGGGGCCGGAGCTGCAACTGGCGCAGTACTCTGCACGCCTCTGGCCCGACCTCGTGGCCGACCTCGCGAGCGAGCTCGGCGACGCATTCCCTTCGTTGGAGTACGAGCTAAAAGGTGGCCTCGTCGTAGCGACCGGTGACCTCGACGCCGCGGCGCTCTCGAGCTTTGCCCAACGCCAGTGCGAGCACGGGGTTCGCGCGCAGAGCCTGAGCGCGAGTGAGGCGTGCCGGATCGAGCCTGACCTCACACGAGATCTCACGTCAGCCGTGTACTACCGCGACGACGCGCAGGTCCAGCCCGCCGTCGCGGCCGAGGCGTTCCTCGCATCGGCGAGGGTTCGCGGCGCGAAGATCGTGCTGAACGCCGCGGTCACGGGGCCCCTCGTTGACGACGCCGGCGCCCTTTCGGGCGTGACGACGACCAGGGGCGACGTTCGCGGCGATCGAGTCATCGTGGCGGCGGGTCCGTGGTCGAGCGACGTGGCGCGTTCACTCGGTGGCGCGTTACCCGTCGCGCCGCGCCGCGGATTCGTTCTCGTCACGTCCCCGATGACCCGGCGAATCTTTCACAAGGTCTACGACGCCGACTACGTGGGGGCCGTCGAGTCGAACGACGGCGCTCTCCAGACGTCGACCGTGGTCGAATCGACGGCGTCGGGGACCGTCCTCATCGGATCGTCCCGCGAGCGAGTCGGATTCGATCGGAGTCTCGACGTCAACGTCGTCGCCGTTCTCGCGACAAAGGCCGTTCGACTGCTTCCCTTTCTCGCCGACGTGTCGCTCATGCGGGTCTACGGCGGCTTTCGCCCGTTCGTTCCTGATCATTTGCCGGTCATCGGCGAAGACCCGAGCTGTCCGGGCCTCTGGTACGCGACGGGACACGAAGGGGCGGGGATTGGACTCGCCCCGGCGACCGCCGAGATGCTCGCCGCGCTCATGTCGGGCGAGGAGCCCGAGCTTGCGGCGGGACCCTTCTTGCCGTCGCGGCCGTCGCTCGCCCTCGCGGGGGCACTGTCCTCGCCATGAGCTACGGCATCGAACCCAGCGCGGATCCGATTCGCCCGGGAAATACCCGACCAGTGACAATCACCGTCGACGGATCGCCCGTCACCGGTGTGCTCGGCCAGACGCTCGCTGGCGTGATGCTGTCGGCGGGCATCGAGGCATGGCGTCGCACCTCCGCACTCGACCGTCCGCGAGGGGTCTTCTGCGGCATCGGAGTCTGCTTTGACTGCGTGGCCGTCGTGAACGGACTCAGCGATGTGCGAGTCTGCCAGCGCCGCGCGGAAGAGGGCGACGTGGTGATGTTCCACCGAGTGCTGCCGAGCTCCGCGCACGATGCGAACGGCAGCGCCAGGTGACGGTGCTCGTTATCGGGGCGGGCCCCGCGGGCCTCGCGGCATCGCTCGCTGCGATCGACGCGGGTGAGCACGTGGTGCTCCTCGACGCGGCCGATGACGTCGGCGGACAGTACTGGCGCCACCTGCCGCCGACGCGCCCGTCGGCCAATGAGGCGGCGTTGCATCACGGGTGGTCAACATTCCTCACGATGCGAGAACGACTCCTCGCCACGCCGTGTGAGATCGTCACGTCGGCCCACGTGTGGGCGATCGACCACGCGGGGGTGCACGTGCTGGTGGGCGTCCCCGACGGCCGCGATCGCGAGCAGCGGATCTATCGCGCCGACGCGATCGTGGTCGCGACGGGTGCGTTCGACCGCGTTCTGCCGGTACCGGGCTGGGACCTCCCGGGTGTGTACAGCGCGGGCGGGGCCCAAGCGCTCGCGAAGGGCGAGCGGGTTGCGGTCGGACGGCGCGTCATCATCGCGGGCGCGGGCCCCTTTCTCCTTCCCGTCGCCGTGGCGCTGCTGCAAGCAGGCAGCACCGTCGTCGGGGTGCTTGAAGCCAGTCGCGCATCGACAGCAGCGACTGGCTGGGCAGCCCGGCCCTGGGAGCTCGTCGGGGCTCGCGCCAAGATTCCCGAGCTCGCGCGGTACGCCTACGAGCTGGCGCGTCACCGCGTTCCCTACGCAACGGGTCGCACGGTGACCGCGATTCACGGCGACGAGCGCGTCGAGTCAGTGACGACGTCGGCGCTCGACGCGTCCTGGGCGCCGATAGCCGGCACCGAACGTCGGGTCACGGTCGACGCGGTTTGTCTCGGACACGGGTGGACACCGCGCCTCGAGATCCCGATCGCCTTTGGCTGTGCGCTCACCGCGCGGCGCTTCGTTGCGATCGACGAGAACCAGCGCACGAGCGTGCCCGACGTCTACGCGGCCGGGGAGATCACCGGCGTCGGTGGGGTCGACCTCGCCCTCGCCGAGGGCACCATCGCGGGCCACGTCGCAGCCGGTGGGCGAATAGAAGAGGTCGTTCTCGCACCGAGCCGTGCGCGTCGAACCCGTTGGCGCCGCTTTGCCGCGCGGCTCGATGCGGCGCACCGCATCGGCGACCAGTGGGATCAGTGGCTGAGCGACGAGACGGTCGTCTGCCGCTGCGAGGAGGTCACCGTCGGCCGGCTTCGCGAGGTCGCGCGCGTGACCGAGTCCGCGGGCCTGCGATCGTTGAAGCTCACGTCGCGCGCGGGCCTTGGGATCTGCCAGGGCCGCATGTGTGGGCGAACCGTCGAGGCCCTGCTGGGAGCGTGGTCGAGCGAGGGAAGACTGGTTGACGACACGTCGACCGATCGTCGGCCCGTCGCACTACCGGTCCGCCTCGGCGAGTTGCGAGCTCGCCCGAGCGACCTCTAGGACGTGCCCTCCGTCGTTAGGGACGTCGGGTGAGCTCGTGGCGCGCGAGAAAGTCACTGACGACGCAGAAGTACGCCTCGGGCTCTTCGACGAAGGGCATGTGGCTTGAGTGCTCGAAGATGGTCCAGCTGGCGTCAGCGATCTCGTCGGCGAAGGGCTGGACGGTCGCGAGCGTCGCTTCGTCGAAGCGCCCCGAGAGCAAGAGCGTCGGCGCGAGGATCGGTGCGAGGCGGCCGATCACGCTCCACTCGCGAAGCGTGCCCGTACAGAACATCTCGTTCGGCCCGATCATCGCACGATAGACGGTGGGGTCCGCGGCGACGGCGTCAAACGATGCCTGCACTTCGGGCGGGTAGGGCAGCACTCGACAGATGTGGCGGTCGTAGAACGCCTGGGTTGCTTCGAGGTAGGCGGGGTCGTCGATGGTACCCGCAGCTTCGTGCTCGTCGAGGACCGCCCGGACGTTGGCGGGCAGGTCGAGCCGCAGTCGGTGTGCTTCGTCGAGCAGCACCTGTTCTGACGCCGGTGAGTTGCTCAAGATGAGCGAACGAAGCCCGCGCGGTTGACGCAGTGCATGTTCGGCACCGAGCATTCCGCCCCAGGACTGTCCGAGCAGGTGGTAGTCGTTCTTGATGCCGAGCGCGCCGAGAAGAGTGTCGAGCTCCTCGAGAAAGAGTTCGACGGTCCAGAAGTCGCCGCCGCGCTCGGGCAGTCGCGTGGAGTTGCCGCACCCGAGCTGGTCGTAGTGCACGACGGGTCGTCCGGTTGCCGCCAGCTCACTCAGCGACAGGACGTAGTTGTGCGTGAAGCCGGGACCGCCGTGGACGACGACGAGCGGTGTCATCGGCGCACGGAGGTCGCCGGTGACGCGATACCACGTCTCGTAGCCCATGAAGGGAACCGTGCCCGTAGAGCTCGCTGAACGCACCACGTCAATAGTCCTTACTGCACGTGCTGCGAGACGTGCAAGCTCACGACGGTGATTCGTGTTTCGAGAGCCAGTTGAGCACCGTCTCGTTGAAGCGGTCCGGGTGCTCCCAGATGCAGCAGTGACCGCCCGGTGTGGTCGCCCACGACGCGTCGGGAATGAGCGCGTGGAGTTTGCGAGAAAGCGAGACCGGAATGAGGATGTCGTCCTCACCGGCGAGAACCAGCGTGGGCACCGTGAGCTCGCCGAGCCGGTCGGTCGTGTCGTGGGTCTGGATCGAGCTCAGTTGGGCCAAGTACGCGGGCACCGGTTGGTTGATGAAGCGCATCGCCGTCTCGACTTCTGCGAGCATCTCGGGCTGGGACTGAAAGAAGTCGACCGTGAAGCCCCACAGGACGACGTCGCGCATGATCGTCGCGACACCGACGACCGGAGCGAGCTCCGCCCAAAGTGCGTACATGCGCGAACAGAAGGGGCCGGGCGCCGCGTAGGTGCACGCGAGGGTCACACTTGCGAGATCTCTCGGGTAGCGCAGTGCGTACTGCTGGGCGATCATGCCGCCCATCGAGATTCCAAGCAGGTGGAAGTGCTTCAGTCCGAGGTGCTCGACGAGCGCCTTTGCGTCCTCGGCGAACATGGAGGTCGTGTAGGGACCGGGCGGCATCGAACTCGAACCCACACCGCGGTTGTCAAAGGTCACGACACGATGGCCTGAGTTCACGAAGGCGGGCACCTGAAGCGACCACGTGTCGAGGTCGTCGCCTAAGCCGTTCATGAACAGCACCGTCGACGGACCGTCGCCTTGATCGCGGTAGTTGATCTCGATTCCGTTCGCGTTAAGAGTGGCCATGGTCTCCTCGTGGGACGTGATGTGATTCGTGAGGCGGATGATGTGGTGCGACGTGAGCGAAGATCTCGCGAATCGTGAACTCGGTGAGCGAGAAGTGCTCGGTCGCGAGCGTGGAGGCGAGTTCTTCGTCCCCGGCGATGATGGCCTCGATGAGGCCCGGATGCTGGTGCAGTCCGCGCTGGCGTAGCGCGGGGCTCCACGGCTCGACGCCCATCCCGAATCCAACGTCGTGACGTATGCGCAAGCTGAGTTCGGCAAGGTAGGGGTTGCCGGTCGCCGCCGTGATGCACTGGTGGAGTCGCACGTCGGCCGACCGGGAGGCGGCGCGCTCAAACGGCGACGCGACGTACTCATCCAACGCGCGGCGCAGTGCGTCGATGCTCTCCGCCGTGCGCCGTCGCGCTGCGACGCGGGCGATCTCTGCTTCGACGATCGATCGGTAGTCGAAGAGGTGTTCGAGTCGCTCCCAGTCCGGCAGCAGCGTGCGGTGAATGATCGCGGGCGCGTCGGCCAGCCACGACGATTCGACGACGATGCCGCCGCCTTGACCACGCCGCACGCTCACGTAACCCCATGCGACGAGCAGGGCGACGCCCTGGCGCACAGTCGTGCGGCTGACGCGAAGGGTTGCTGCCAGCTCGCGCTCGGTGGGCAGGAGCTCACCGACCGCAAACTGTCCCAGCGCCAGCGACGTGACGATTCGATCGGCAACCTGCTGGCCGGCCGTGCGGGTGACGATGGGACCGAACGGGTCGGCGCTCTTTGCCCGGTGCGCGGTCGTTCGAGCGGGCCGCTCGTGCGACGTCACGACCGTTCCTCATTTGGACCGAGTCCCGCGATGAGGTGGGCGAGCGTCTTCGCACCGGCGATGATGCTCGCGAGGTTCACCGACTCGTCGACGCCATGTATCTGTCGCGCGACCGGCCCGTAACACAGGGCGGGCGTGTCTGCTTGATTGACGTAGAAGCGAGCGTCGGTCGTGCTGCCGCCGACGCGAGTCGCCGGTGTCGAACCGTGCGTCGCGGCGTGGGCCGATTGCACCATGTTGACGAGCGGCGACGCGGGGTCGAGCAGATACCCTTGCGCGCGAAAGCCCGTGGTCGAGAGCGACACACTGACATCGTCGCGAGGAACTGCCTTCGCCACCGCAGTGGCGATGACGTCGAGTGCCTCGTCGGTCGTCCACCCGCGAGGGTGGCCGAAGCGCACGCCGAGAGTCGCGACCGACGCGACACTCGAGCGCCAATCGCCCGCTCGAACGAGCCCGACGTTGACGTTGTAGGGCTCGTTGAGGACGTCAAAGGCGACGTCGCGGTGCTCGCGTGCGATGCCACGGCCCACTTCTTCGAGTTCGGGAACGAGTCGAAGTGCGGCATCGAGAGGATGCTCGACGCGGTCGGCGACCTCGGCGTGGCCTCCATCGCCCTGGACCGTGACGTCGACCCACAGGATCCCGATCCCCCCGATGAGCACCTCGAGGTCCGTGGGTTCGGTCACGATCACGAGATCAGCGGTCACGCCCTGACGCAGTGTCGCAAGGGTGCCGTTGCCGGTGCACTCCTCTTCGATGACCGAGAGCACGCCGAGGGGTCGATCCAGCGCGGACGGTAGGGCTGCACGAAGGGCGTCGAGCGCGAGGGTCGCCATTGCCAGGCCGCCCTTCATGTCGCCCGCTCCTCGTCCAAACAGCCAGCCGTCCTCGTGTCGAGGCGACCACGGCGACGTGCGCCATCCGCGCGGATCGGCGGGGACTACGTCAACGTGGCCGTTGATCAAGAGATCGAGTTCGCCCGGCGACGTTGTCGCGAGAATGTTCGTTCGACCTTCGTACGAGGTTTGCGGCACGCCGGCGTCCGGGTCATCTGCGATGGACTCGGGGATCCCTAGTTCTGCGACACGCAGTCCGAGGCGCGCTAGCTCTTCAGCGACGAGCGCCTGCGCGACGGCCTCGTTGCCGACGGTGCTCGGCACCGCAACGAGTCGCTCGAGAAAAGTGAACGCCTCAGCTGCGCGCGTCTCGACGGCGTCGCTCACGCGAGCGAGCATCGCGTCATCGAGAGATGTGAAGCTCAAAGGTCTATCCATTAGACCTAAGATTCCCATAGGTGCGAGGGAGGGTCAAGTATCGTCGTGCGCTCACTGAGCTGCACGGCCGCACTGAGGCGAAATCGCCTGGACGTCAGGGGAAATAGCGATCGTTAGGGCGTTGATCCTGGTGTGAAGGGGGCGTGACTGCGCCCTTGCATTTGAGGTAAACACTTGGCTAGGGTCAAGTGTCACATATTACAGGCGGGGGGAAATCATGAATATGCCTAACAGCCAGCGCGTCGCACGACGCGTGGGCGCGCTCATCCTTGCGGGATCGCTCGGTGTTGCCGGCATCGGGTTGAGCGTCGTGAACGCCGGTTCGAGCGCGTCGGCGGCGACGAACAGTGAGGTGACGTTCGCCCTGCCACCAGCCACCGTGCCGAACTACATCCTGCCGATCTACACCGGGGCGCAGGACAGCATCGTCAACATCTACCAGATGCAGTGGATCACCTACCGTCCGCTCTACTACTTCGGTGACGGCCTCTCGCCTGAGGTGAATCCGACGCTCTCGCTCGCCAAGCTGCCGGTGTTTAGCGACGGGGGAAAGACCGTCACTATCACGCTGAAGAACTACGAGTGGTCCGACGGCACGCCGGTCACGTCGCGCGACGTGCTCTTCTTCATGAACTTGCTGAAGGTCGAAGGGACCAACTGGGCGGACTACGCGCCTGGCCAGTTTCCCACCAACGTCACGTCGGTGACGGCGCCCAACGCCTCGACCATTGTCATGCACCTCAACGCGGCGTACTCGTCCACCTGGTTCCTCTACAACGAGCTCAGCCAGATCACCCCCTTCCCCCAGCAGGCCTGGGACAAGGAGTCGGCGACCGGCGCGATCGGTAACTACGACGAGACCGCGGCGGGTGCCAAGGCCGTCTTCGACTACTTGACGAAGCAGTCAGAGACGTTGAGCACGTACTCGACGAACCCGCTCTGGCAGGTCGTCGACGGTCCGTTCAAGTTGAAGACCTACGAGAACACGGGCTACAGCGTGTACGTGCCGAACAAGAAGTACTCCGGCCCGGCGAAGGAAAACTACTCGGAGCTCGTCGAGATTCCCTACACGACGGACACGGCCGAATACAACGCCGTGCGCTCGGGGTCGCTTGACTACGGCTACGTACCGCCACAGGACGCCACTCAGATTCCGCTCTTGAAGAGCCAAGGCGACTCGATCGCGCCGTGGGTCGGCTGGGACATCAACTACTTCCCGATCAACTTCGACAACCCGACCGTGGGTCCGATCTTCAAGCAGCTCTACATCCGCCAGGCTCTTCAAGAGATGGTGGACCAGCCTGTGGACATCAAGAAGGCGCTCTACGGCTACGGCAATCCAACCTACGGACCCGTGCCCGTCACGCCGAAGAACACCTTTACCAGTTCCCAAGAGCTCACGAATCCTTATCCGTTCAGCCCGAAGAACGCTGCCAAGCTGCTCAAGAGTCACGGTTGGGACGTGGTGGTTGGCGGGACATCGACGTGCGCGAAGCCCGGAACCGCGGCCAACGAGTGCGGCGCGGGCATTGCCAAGGGCGCGAAGCTGGACTTCAACCTTCAGTATGACTCCGGTGTCACCTACACGGCGGTGCAGATGGAGCAGTACAAGTCGAACCTCTCGGAGATCGGCATTCAGCTCAACTTGACGACGGCGCCCTTTGACACGATCATCACGAACGCGGCGCCCTGCAACGTTGGGCCGACGTGCACCTGGCAGATGGAGAACTGGGGCGGGGGCTGGACCTTCGGACCGGACTTCTCGCCCACCGGCGAGACGCTCTTTGAGACCGACTCGGGATTCAATGAAGGGCGTTACTCCAATCCGACTAACGACGCGAATATCAACGCGACGCACACGGTGTCGGGTCTGTCCGTGTTCTACAGATACGAGAACTACCTCGCCAAGCAGCTACCCGTCATCTGGCAGCCCGCTCCCGACTATCAGATCTCGGTGCTCAAGAACTTGAAGGGCGTGGTCCAAAGCCCCGAGGAGAACTTCACACCTGAAGACTGGACGCTGTCGAGCTGACGAGGCTTCTCTGGTTGTCGTTCACGACGCGCGTCGATCGGTCACCTACCAGTCGACGCGTGTCGATGTGACCGTGACCTCTCAAGAAGCGTCGTTTCGAACGGGCTAGAGGCCGAGGTTCGGCGCCGGCCGCGCGAAGAGCTCTCGCATCCAGGCTTCGATCTCGTCAGGGTCGCTCGGGAGTGCTGCAGTCATCACTCGTGAGCCTTCTGGCGTGACCACGACGTCTTCTTCGATGCGGATTCCGATCCCTCGGTACTGCTCGGGCACGGTGAGGTCGTTCGGCTGGAAGTAGAGGCCCGGCTCGACCGTGAGCACGTTGCCGACTTCGAGTGGGTCTTCGGGAAAGATCGTGTCGCGCGCGCTGGTGCAGTCGTGCACGTCAAGACCGAGCATGTGCGACGTGCCACAGACGATGTAGCGCGCGTAGAGCGGCAGCTCGGGACGGAGCGACACCTCGGGTCCGACGCCGAGGATGCCGAGATCGAAGAGGCCCTCGGCTAACACCTTTACGGCGGCGCGGTGCTGGTCTTGTCCGCGGGCGCCGGGCCGAACGGCCGCGATGCCCGCTTGCGTTGCCGCGAAGACGATGTCGTAGATCTGGCGCTGCGCGGGGGAGAACGTGCCCGAAATCGGGAGCGTCCGGGTGACGTCGGAGGTGTAGAGATCCGGGACTTCAACCCCGGCGTCAAGCAGGAGCAGATCGCCGAGGCGCACGTCGCCGTCGTTGCGCGTCCAGTGCAGGATCGTCGCGTGCGCGCCGGTGGCAGCGATCGTGCGATACCCCGTGTCGTTGCCCGCGGTGCGTGCGCGAAGGTTGAAGACGCCTTCGATGACGCGCTCGCTCTTGCCCACCGCACTCGGCAAGGCTCGCACCACGTCTTCGAAGCCGAGGACTGTCATGTCGACAGCTTCTTGAAGCCGTGCGATCTCGTAGTCGTCCTTCACCAACCGAAGCTGACTGAGCGTTTGGGTCAGCCGAGCGTCGTCGTCACTCACCGGGAACCTCGCGTCAATTCGTTCGTCGTAGCCGCGGCGAAGAACGACCCGTTCGAGACCGAACGCCGCGAGGTCCTTGTCAAGGTCGTCGAGTGGCGTGGTCGCGATTCCCCAACGACGCTCGGCGTCAGCGAACGAACGTCGAGGACCAACCCACAGCTCGCCATGGCGCGGATCGGAAAAGAACTTGTGGGTCGTGAAGTCGAATCGCTCGCTGAGATAGAGGGTGGCGTCGCCGTTGGTGGAGCCGGGGGCGATGACGAGCACGGCGTCAGGGTCGTCGCACGCGCTCAGCCAGAAGAACTCCGAACCCGGGCGAAAGTTGAACTCCTGGTCGTTGGCGCGAATCTTGGCGCCGCCCGCGGGAATGACCAGGACCTGGTCGCTAAAGAGCGAGTGGAGTTTCGCGCGTCGCCGGCGGGTGTGGTCGATGGCGGGATGGGGTGGTTCGACGAGTTCCGTTGGCGCCCACAACTGGGTCATGTAGTCGGCGAACGGTCGCCCAAAGGGCCGACCACCGTTCCAGATCCAGCGTTCGCTTTCGGGGTGTTCGGCTGATACGTCCGGTGCCGAAAATTCGGAATCAGCCTCTGGCACGAACTCACAGTACTGTGTGACGCGCTACTGTGTCAACGAAGGGCGCCCCGACCTGCTTTGGGTAACGTCAGGAGGTGCATATGGCGAAAGATTCGGCGATCAGCGAACTGAGTCCAGCCGCGAGCCTGCGTGACCGTGTCGAAAGCTCGCTGGCCTCAGCGATCATCTCAGGCGAGCTGGAACCGGGCACCATGGTGTCGGTGCCGGTGCTCGCGGTGCAGTTCGGAGTGTCTGCCACCCCGGTTCGAGAAGCGATGTTGAACCTGGAAAAACGCGGTTTCGTCGAGTCGGTAAAGAACAAGGGCTTCAAGGTGACCGAAGTCAGCCCGCAGGATCTCCAAGAGATAGCGCAGCTGCGAACCCTTCTCGAGGCGCCGGCGATGCGCCTAGTCGCAGAGCGAATGCCCAGTGAGCCGGTCGAGCACTACCGAGCGCTTGCACTTCGCATCTCGCAAAGCGCGGTCGACGGTGACCTCGAGGCCTATCTCGATGCCGACTCCGCCTTCCATGGCGCCCTGCTCGCTCTCACCGGCAATCAGCGGCTCGTCGAACTGGCTGCCGAACTCCGTCGCCAGACTCGAATGGTCGGCCTTGCCAACCTTCGATCGAAGAAGGAGCTGCTGCGCTCTGCTGAAGAACATCAGGACCTGCTCGATCTGCTCGCACATGGCGATGGAGAGGGCGCCGAGCGCTTCATGCGGTATCACATCGGTCACGTGCTCGGCTGGTGGGCAGGCTGGGACGAGGAGACCGCCGAGGCTCGTGACTGAGTAAGCCCCAGTGCCGTGTCACATATTACAATGCTTGATACGCGGCTGAGGGGCGACGCCGCGCCCTGCACGAAAGGAACACCATGACCGATTCACCCGTTGACCTCGGCGGCGTCGTCGTCGCCCTCACACTGGCCTTCAAGGAGGACCCGAGCGCGCCCGCGGGACTCGCGGTGGATTACGACCGATTTGGGCAGCACTGCGACTGGCTCATCGCCAACGGCTGTCGAGGTGTGGGACCGAACGGCTCGCTTGGGGAGTACTCCTCGCTGACCGAAGAGGAGCGACGCAAGGTCGTCCAAGTCGCCGTCGATGCGGTTGGTGGCCGCGGCATCGTCATCGCCGGAGCCCACGGGGTTGGCTGGCACCAGGCGAAGGTCTGGGCTGAGTACGCGGGTGAAGATGGCGCCGACGCCGTCATTGTTTTGCCACCGACGATCTATCGTGCCGCGGAGTCCGAGGTGATCGAGCACTTCCGCCGTGTGGCCGAGGCCGGTCTGCCCCTCATGGTGTACAACAACCCGTTCGACACGAAGGTCGACATCCTTCCCTCCGTCGTGGCCGAATTGGCCCAGATCCCCAACATCGTCGCCATCAAAGAGTTCTCAGGCGACGTGCGTCGGATACTGGAGATCAAGGAGCGCTGCGACATTGACGTCGTCGCGGGCGCCGACGATCTGCTCTTCGAGTCGCTCGTCGACGGCGCCGTCGGCTGGTTCGCGGGCTTTCCGAACGCCTTTCCCCGCGAAGCCGTGGAGATCTACAACCTCGTCGTCGCTGGAAAGGTCGACGAGGCGCGCGACCTCTATCGTCATCTGGTGGCACTTTTTCGCTGGGACTCGCGCGTGGAGTTCGTCCAGGCCATCAAGCTCACAATGGACATCGTCGGCGCAAGCTACGGCGGGCCGACGCGACCACCGCGCGGCCCGTTGAGTGCCGCCAACGAGGCAAGGGTCCGCGCCGACGCGAAGCGCGCACTCGACTATCTCGCGCGCCACGAGCTAGCGAGCTGATGGTGCGCGCGAGTCGACTCATTACAGCGGTTGATTCGCACACCGAGGGCATGCCGACGCGAGTTGTCACGGGAGGCGTCGGCGAAGTGCAGGGCGCCACGATGAACGATAAGCGCCTCTATTTCATGGAGCACTTGGACGACCTGCGAGAGCTCCTCGTCAACGAACCGCGCGGACACGCGGCGATGAGCGGGGCGATCTTGATGGCACCGACGCGCGAGGACGCCGACTGGGGCGTGTTGTTCGTCGAAGTCTCGGGTTGCTTGCCCATGTGCGGTCACGGAGCGATAGGCGTCGCGACGGTGCTCGTGGAAACGGGCATGGTCGAGGTCACTGAGCCCGTCACGACAGTTCGACTCGACACGCCGGCAGGTCTCGTCGTGGCTCGCGTCGCCGTCTCGAATGGACACGCAGACTCCGTCACGTTGGAGAACGTACCCTCGTACGCGGTCACGTTGGACGGAACACTGGAGGTAGCGGGATACGGTCGCGTGCCCTACAGCCTCGCCTTCGGTGGCAACTTCTACGCAATGGTCAATCTCGATGACGTGGGCATCAAGTTCGAACGAAGTAGTCAGCACGAGATCACCGACGCGGGACTCGCCATCATGGCGGCGATCAACACGACCAGTCCGCCGCACCACCCCGAGATCGAAGGCGTCGACCACTGTCACCACGTGGAGTTCATCGCGCCGGGTTCGACGTCGCGTCACTCGCGTCACGCGATGTCGATCTACCCCGGCTGGTTTGACCGCTCCCCGTGCGGCACCGGGACGTCAGCCCGCATGGCCGAACTGTGGGCGCGCGGCGAGCTCGGACTGAACGAAGAGTTCGTCAATGAATCGTTCATCGGTTCGAGGTTCATCGGACGCCTCATCGCCGAGACCGACGTCGGTGGGGAGCCCGCTGTCGTGCCGACCATCACCGGACGCGCCTGGGTGACCGGCCTCGGTCAGTACGTCCTCGATCCGAGCGATCCCTTCCCCCGTGGCTTTGTCTTCTAAGGCATTGTCGACGCTCTCGGCTCCGAGGGGTGGTGGTCGCCCGTCATGAACCCCCACGAGAGCTCAGTCCTGCGCGATCGTTCGACGCCGATACGCGAAGCAGACGTGCTGTTGATCGCGTTGGGCGAGTACGGCCTCGACGGCGACCTCGAGCGACTCGGCAGCGAGCGGGACGACAACTTTGTGCTGAGGACGTCGTCGGAACAGCGCTACCTCGTGAAGGTCGCTCACCCGCGAGAGGACGTCGACGTGACGAACCTCCAGAGCAGCGTCCTCTGTTTCCTTGAAGAGCACGCGCCGGACATTCGAGTTCAGCGCGTCGTTCGCAGTCGCGACAACGAGGTCGACGTGGTGGTCGGTGCCGGACCGCTCGCCGGACGTTCGGTGCGCGTAACGACCTATCTCGAGGGCGGACTGATGCGTTCGGCCGCCCCGTCGCGCGCGTTGCGCCAGCACGTGGGCGCCACCGCAGCGACGCTCGATCGGGCGCTCTCCACCTTTAGGCACCCCGCGACGCGGCGACACCTCCTCTGGGACATCCAGCGCGTCGCTGACCTGCGCCCGCTCATCGACGAACTCTCGGCGTCGAGCGAGAGAGACGCGCTGAGTGAGACGCTCGACCGATTCCAGCGCGACGTGGCGCCGCAAGCGGCGGGGCTGCGATCCCAGGTCATTCACAACGACCTCAGCGCCGACAATCTGCTCGTCGGCGATGACGGCCAGCGTGTCGTGGGCGTGCTCGATTTCGGCGACGCGGTGCACGCCCCGGCGGTCAACGAGCTCGCGGTCGCGACGTCTTATCAGCTCGCGGGTCAGGCGGACGTGGTGGCTGCCGCCATCGACGTGGTGCGCGGCTATCACTCGGTGATCCCGCTCGATGAGCGAGAGCTGGGGCTGCTCCCCGGACTGATCTCGGCTCGCGTCCTGACCTGGGTTACGATCCCCGCGTGGCGCTCGGCGCGACTGCCGGGCAACGACACGTACGTGTTGCGCAACGCAGAGCGCAGCCGGGCGCTGTTCTTCGCGCTGGCGGAGATTCCAAGCGAGTACTTTGCTGATCGTTTGCGTCGTGCGTGCCTTGAGGAGGACTGATGTCAACAGGAAACATGGTCAACGGCTTTGACATGAGTACGGTAGGCGAGCTTGCACCCGACCTGCGCTCGCTCGTCAGTCGACGCGCGTCAGTCCTCGGCCCCGCCTACCGCCTCTTCTACGAACACCCCGTGCAGTTCGTGCGCGGGAGCGGCGTCCACCTCTACGATGCCGACGGCAACGAGTACCTCGACGCGTACAACAACGTCCCGTCTGTGGGCCACTGTCACCCGCGCGTCGTCGACGCGGTCTCACGCCAGGTGGCGACGCTCAACACGCACACCCGCTACGCCTCGGCGTACCTGCTCGACTACGCCGAGCGACTGCTCGGCACGTTGCCTTCCCATCTCAACAATGTGATGTTCACGTGTACCGGTAGCGAGGCCGTCGACCTCGCCTTGCGGGTCGCTCGGTACTACACGGGCGCGAGTGGCGTCATCGTCACACAAAACGCCTATCACGGGACGACGGCGGCAGCGGCCGAGATCTCACCGAGCCTGGGTGCCGGTGTCGCCCTCGGACGGGACGTCTGGACGATTGACCTGCCGCTCGACGCGCTGGCAATCTCGAGCGATGTCGGCGACGAGTTGGCCAGCGCCGTGCGGCGAGCCATTGCCGATATGACGCGTCACGGCGTCAAGTTCGCCGCGTTCGTCGCGGACTCGCTCCTGTCCTCGGACGGTATCTTTCCCGACCCCAAGGGCCTGCTTCGACCTGTCGCGAACGTCGTGCGCGAGGAGGGCGGCCTCTACATCGCCGACGAGGTGCAGCCGGGCTTTGCGCGCACCGGCGACGCCATGTGGGGCTTCATGCGTCACGGTCTCGAGCCCGACCTCGTCGTCATGGGAAAGCCGATGGGCAACGGCATGCCGATCGCGGCCGTTGCCGCCCGATCGCTCCTGCTCGAAGAGTTCGGTGCGACCAGCCGATACTTCAACACCTTCGGTGGCAACTCGGTCTGCATCGCCGCCGCCAACGCGGTGCTCGACGTCATCGACGACGAGGACCTCATGGAAAACTCGCGCGTCGTCGGCGAATACCTGCGTCGTGCCCTCGCCGAGCTCACGGCCGATCGTGATGACGTGGTCGCCGTCCGCGGCGCGGGTCTCTATGTCGCAGCGAACGTGCTCTCACGAGATGACGGATCTGCCGATGCCGCGCGGGCGGCGCAGATCGTCAATGGGCTGAGAGGGCGCAGAGTCTTGATCAGTGCGACCGGCCGAGCGGGCAACGTCCTGAAGATTCGTCCACCGCTGCCGTTTGCACGCGCGCACGTCGACCAGTTTGGTGAGGCGCTCGCCGACGTGCTCGCCGCGCTGGGCTAGTCGAGCTACAGCCCGAGGTTCGTCGGCCCTTCGGCCCAGAGTGCGGCCATCCACGCTTCGACGTCGTCGGCCGAACGGGGGAGTGCACCAGAGAGGTTCCTCGCGCCGTCTGCGGTCACGAGCACGTCGTCTTCGATGCGCACGCCGATCCCTCGATACTCCTCGGGCACGGTCAGGTCGTTCGCCTGGAAGTAGAGACCGGGCTCGACGGTGAGCACGTAGCCCTCTTCCAACGTGCCCCAGTAGAACTCGTTGCGGGCGTTCGCGCAGTCGTGCACGTCGATGCCGAGCATGTGGCTCGTGCCGTGCAGTGTGTAGCGGCGGTGGAGCTGGCGATCCTTGCGAAGCGCTACCTCGGGCTCAACTTTGAGAATCCCGAGCTCGTAGAGTCCTTCAGCGATCACCTTCATCGCCGCGTCGTGGGGATCCATGAAGTTGGCCCCGGGCCGTACCGCGGCGATACCCGCGGTTTGGGCTTCGTAGACGAGGTTGTAGACGCGGCGCTGCGCCGCAGAGAACGTGCCGTTGACCGGCATGGTGCGCGTGACGTCCGCCGTGTAGAGCTGGTGGCCCTCGACGCCGGCGTCGAGCAGCAGCAGATCGCCCAACCTCACGGAACCGGAGTTGCGGATCCAGTGCAAGGTCGTCGCGTGCGGTCCACTCGCGGCGATCGTGTCATAGCCAATGTCGTTGCCCTCGACACGGGCGCGCAAGTTGAACACGCCCTCGACGACCCGCTCTCCTCGGCCGATCGCGCTGGGCAGGGCGCGCACGACGTCGGCAAAGCCCTTCACCGTCGCGTCGACCGCGCGCTGGAGCTGTTCGATCTCGAAGTCGTCCTTCACGAGTCGCATCTCGCTCAACGAGATGGCGAGCTCCGAGTCGAGCTCTGACGGTTCGATGGTGGCGTCGATCTCGGCGTCGAAGCCGCGTAGGGTCACGATCGCGCTCTGATCCAACTCGACGAGGTACTTGGCGAGGTCCTCGAGCGGCGCGGTGTTGATGTCGTAGTAGATCGCCGCCTCGGCGACACCGCGCCGCGCGCCGACCCACAGCTCGCCATACCTCGAGTCGGTGTAGAACTCGTGCGTGCTCGCGTCACGGCGGTGCGGGACGTAGAGCGTCGAGTGAGCTGGATCGCCCGGCGTGATGACGAGGACCGTGTCGGGCTCCTCACTGCCGGTCAGATAGAAGAAGTCACTACCCGCGCGAAAGCGATAGTCGGTGTCGTTCGCTCTGACTTTGAAGTTGCCGGTGGGCACCACGATCGTTCGGTCTGGAAAGCGCGCCGCCAGCGCCGCACGGCGCGTAGCGGAGCGGCTCGCGCCGGGGTGCACGTCGCTCGCTAACTCTTCGGGCGCCCAGTCAGACGTCATCTGTTCAAACAGCACCCGCGGGCTTGGCGGACGATGTGGTCCGACCCAGATCCAGTGTTCAGAGACCGGGTGCTCCTCAGAGACGTCCGGCTCGGGAATGTCTAGTTCATCGCTCACGGTGCCAACTTACTCGCGGTCGTATTTCGCCTGTCTATAGTTCGCGCATGGACATCTCGTGCGAATGGCTGGACGCTGTTGCGATGCTTACCTGGGACGACGGGGAGAACCGGATCAACGTCGACTCACTCGCTCGGATCAACGAACTGCTGGACGAACTCGAAGCAACGGACGGCCCGTTTTCGGTCGTGCTGACCGGGGTCGGGAAGTTCTTCTCGAACGGGCTCGACCTGGGTCGTTTTGGTCACGATGCGGACGAGTTCGGGGTGACGCTCGCTGAGTTGAAGCGCACCGTTGGTCGCCTCATGGTCTATCCGGCCTACACCGTTGCTGCAGTCAACGGGCACATCTTCGCCGGTGGCGCACTGCTGGGTTGCGGCTTTGACCATCGCGTGATGCGCGAGGATCGTGGCTACTGGTGCATGAATGAAGCCGAGATCGGTCTCGCCCTTGACGATCAGCTCTGGGCCATCATCCATCACCGTCTGCCGAAGGCAACGGCGATCGCCGCCGCCACGACGGCCCGGCGATTCTCTGGGCCTGACGCGCTGGCGGCCGGGATCGTCGAAGCAACGGCCGTCGAAGACCACGTCCTGCCCCATGCGCTTGCCGTCGCCGAGCGCTACTCGACGCTTCATCGTTCGACGCTGGCCCACCACAAGCGTCTCGCTCACGGTGAGGTTGCCACCTTCTTGGGCTTTGAACGGTGAGTGACGAGCGATTGCCGTGACGCAACTATGCAGAGCGGTCGTTGCTGCCGCGAGGGCTATGAGCCAGTAAACGTTCCGTGGTCTCGACATCGAGCGGTCCACGAGGTCGGTGTGACTCGTACCGCGAGGCGGCGACCGCACGAGGGGCAGAAGCGGGGTGGCTCGTAGGGACCTCGACAGCGGCCCGCAGTCGGACAAAGTTCATCGATCTCGCCACACCCCGTGCAGTGCTCAGCGTCCATCGACGTTCGGTCCTGTGCTAGATCGCCGAGGACAGTGCCCCGATGGGCATGTGCAGGTCGGCGAGCATGGCGAGGTCC
Source organism: uncultured Acidimicrobiaceae bacterium (assembly GCA_963724865.1). Lineage (GTDB taxonomy): Bacteria > Actinomycetota > Acidimicrobiia > Acidimicrobiales > RAAP-2 > RAAP-2. Next base: position 18,377 of record CAVRWO010000023.1, read on the forward strand.
TCGCTCGGTGAGCGGCCGAGGGTGGTGAGGTAGTTGCCGACGATGAGGGCGTTTATCCCGGCCGTCATGCCCATGGCCTGGAACTCGCGAAGGGTCAGTTCCCGACCGCCGGCGTAGCGCAGGATCGCCGCAGGGAGTCCAAGGCGGAAGAGTGCGATCCATCGGAGCGCTTCGAGTGGCTGAAGAGGGCGCCGGATAGCGAGCGGCGTTCCCGGCCTCGGGTCGAGGAAGTTGAGAGGGACCTCGGCAGGACCCAGTTCGGCGAGTTCCCCGATCAGCTCCAGTCTCTGTGCGTCGCTTTCTCCCATGCCGAGTAGCACCCCGCAACACAGTTCCATGCCAGCCGCTTTACCGCACGACACGTGTTCCAGCGCTCCTCCCACGCGTGAGTGGTGACTACCTCAGTGAAGAAGGAGCGTGCGGTCTCCAAGTTGTGGTTATAGCGATGTACACCGCCGGCGGCGAGGCGCTCGGCCTGATCACCGGTGAGGATTCCCGCAGAGACCGCAACCTGAAGCCCGGTCTCATCTCGGACCAGAGGTACGAGATCGAGGATCCGCCGCATTGTCCGTTCGTCGGGACCGCGAACGGCGAGGACGATGCAGAACTCGCTGGCACCCAGGGCGGCCGTCTCTTTGGCGGCGGCGAGCACCTCGTCGGTGTCGAGGAACGGCGTTGCAAGCACTGGTGAGTCGAAGCGCGATGACTGGGAACAGAAGTGGCAGTCCTCCGGGCAACCGCCGGTCTTTGCCGAGAGAATCCCCTCGACCTCGACCGTGGGACCGCACCACGCGAGCCGCACCTCGTGCGCGAGCGCCGCGAGGCTAGGAACCGCATGGTAGGGAAGCATGGCGGCATTCGCGAGCTCTTCCGGTGACGCACGTCGACGCTCGACGACGAGCGCTTGACGGAGTGCGGAGAGCGTGTCGAGGTTCGGCGTGGTTGGCACGAACGCTCATCCTACTTTGGTGACCAGGTGTGCCATCACCGATGAGGTGTGGTGCAACCGCTAGATCCAGCCTGGTCGTGGGCGATCTGATCGACGTCGCCAATGCGCATGCCGGTGCGGTGCTGGAGCGTGCGAATCAGACCGCCCGCTTCGTAGAGTGACTCGTGCGTGCCGGTGTCGAGCCAGGTGGTCGCGCGCGAGAGCACTTCGACGCGCAGCTCACCGCGCTCGAGGTAGGCGTTGTTGAGTGCGGTGATCTCGAGCTCGCCGCGCGCGCTCGGGGAGAGCTCGACGCGCAAACTCCGAGGCGCGCTCGTCGTAGAAGTAGATGCCGGGCACGGCGTAGCTGCTCTTGGGCGCCGTCGGCTTCTCTTCGATCGAGATGACCGAACCCTTGTCGTCGAACTCGACGACACCGTAGGCGGTCGGGTCAGAGACTTGGTAGGCGAAGATGAGCGCGCCGTTGACGTCAGTGTTCTGTTGGAGGTGCGTGCCGAGTCCTGGACCGTAGAAGAGGTTGTCGCCCAGAATCAGCGCGCACTTGTCGCCGTCGAGGAACTTCTCGCCCAGGATGAGCGCTTCGGCGAGTCCATTTGGCTGGTCTTGGACGACGTACGCGAGTCGCATGCCGAACTGGCTGCCGTCACCGAGGAGACGAAAGAACGCCTCTTGGTCGTGCGGCGTCGTGATGAGAAGGATTTCACGAAGGCCGCTCAGCATCAGCGTGCTCAGCGGATAGTAAATCATTGGCTTGTCGTAGATCGGGAGAAGCTGTTTGGACACCGCCCGAGTTATTGGGTGCAGGCGCGTACCCGTTCCGCCAGCCAGAATGATTCCCCTCACCCCATTAGTATAGAAGTCTTCAAACTTCTGCTAAAAGGCCAAGGTTCCTGATGCGCGTTGTGATAACTGGGGCGGCCGGGTTCATTGGCTCGCGTCTGAGCGAGATGTTCTTGGGCGACGCCGAACGGCTCGGCTACGACGACGTGGTCCTTCTCGATGCGCTCACCTACTCGGGTCGACTCGAGAACTTGGAGGTCGCCCTGCGCGATCCGCGCGCGCGATTCGTGAAGGGCTCGATCACGGACGAGCTCGTGACCGACGAGGTGCTCGACGGCGCTCACGCGGTGCTGCACCTCGCGGCAGAAAGCCACGTCGATCGATCGATCACCGGCGCGCGAGTCTTCTACGAGACCAACGTGCTCGGCACCCAGCAGCTTCTCGAGAGCGCGACGCGCCGTGGCGTCGAGCGTTTCGTCCACGTCTCGACCGACGAGGTGTACGGCTCCATCGAAGTCGGGCGCCTGGAGCGAAGATCACGTCCTCGAGCCCAACTCGCCCTACTCATCGAGCAAGGCCGGCTCGGACCTCGCTGCGCTCGCGTACCACCGGACCTTCGGTCTGAACGTCATGGTCACGCGCTGTTCGAACAACTACGGGCCGCGTCAGTTCCCCGAGAAGCTGATTCCGCTGTTTGTCACCAATCTCTTTGACGGACAGAAGGTTCCCCTCTACGGTGACGGTCTCAATGTGCGCGACTGGCTCTTCGTTGACGATCACTGTCGGGGAATTCTGCTGGTCTTAGAAGGCGGGCGTCCGGGCGAGATCTACAACATCGGCGGCGGTACGGAGCTCGCCAACGTCGAGATCACGCACTCGTTGCTCGAGCTCTGCGGCGGCGACGAGTCGATGATCGAGCCCGTCGAAGACCGCCTCGGACACGATCGTCGCTACTGCATGGACTGGTCAAAGATCCGCGAGGAGTTGGGCTATCGTCCGGAGGTTGACTTCGACGAAGGACTCGCGCGCACCGTCAAGTGGTATCGCGAAAACGAGTCGTGGTGGAGGCCGCTGAAGGAGGGGAAGTGAACGTCACCGAGTTGCCTATCCCCGGCGCGTACGTCCTCGATTCAACGGTCTGGAGCGATGACCGCGGATTCTTTCGAGAGTGGTTCAAGCGTCAAGACCTCGACGCACTTGGTCTCAGCTTTGCGATCGAGCAAGCCAACCTCTCGATGTCGCGCCGCGGCGTCGTGCGCGGCCTGCACTATTCGATCGCACCCGAGGGACAAGCGAAGATCGTGACGTGCGCCTTCGGCGAGCTCGATGACGTCATCGTCGACGTTCGCGTCGGCTCGCCGACCTTCGGTCGTGTGGCGGTGGTCCAACTCGTCGCGTGCGAAGAGCAGTCGGTGCTGCTGCCCGCGGGCGTGGCGCACGGCTTTTGCGTGCGCAGCGAGGTGGCGGCCTTGTCGTATCTGCTGTCGTCCCCGTTCAACCCCGCAATGGAGCTCGAGATCAACCCGTTCGACGAGGTGCTTGAGGTACCGTGGCGGCTCAGCGAACCGGCGATCATGAGTGACAAGGACGCTCAGGCGCCGTCGCTCAACGATCGCCTCGCGGCGGGTCAGCTGCCGACGTTCCTCGACGTCGACACGCGCGTGCTCTGAGGTCTTCTTGCTAGCGTCGGCCACGTGAGTACGACGCCACTGCGACTGGTCGCGGCCGAAGATCGAGGGGTACTGCTGCCTTCCGTCGCCGCCAAGCCCGTCGTCGAATCTGAAGCGCAGTTGCGAGCCATGCTCGCCGGGCTGTCGGGCGTCGACGCCGTGGGCGCCGACGCGCGAGCCGCGAAGCTTTCGACGCGCTCGCTGAAGAAGTCAACGAAGCTGGCTGCGATCGATCTCGCGATTTCGATGGTGGACCTCACGACGCTCGAGGGAAACGACACCCCCGGCAAGGTGCGGTCGCTGTGCGCAAAGGCCCGTCGGCCCGATCCTCGCGATGAGTCGGTGCCCAGCGCGGCTGCCGTCTGCGTCTACCCCGACCTTGTCGCCGATGCACGTCGCGGTGTCGCCGGCTCAACCGTGAAGGTGGCATCGGTGGCGACGGCCTTCCCCTCGGGTCGAGCGTCGCTCGCCGTCAAGCTGCTCGACGTTCGTGACGCCGTCGCCGCCGGTGCGGACGAGATCGACATGGTCATCGACCGCGGCGCGTTCCTCTCGGGTCGTCTCGGCCTCGTCTACGACGAGGTCGTCGCCGTGAAAGAGGCGTGCGGCGACGCGCATCTGAAGGTCATCCTCGAGACGGGCGAACTCGTGGCCTACGACAACGTTCGACGGGCGAGCTGGCTCGCCATGCTCGGAGGTGCCGACTTCATCAAGACGTCGACCGGCAAGGTGGCGGTGAACTCGACACTGCCCGCCGCACTCGTCATGCTCGAAGCAGTGCGCGACTTTGCAGAGGTGACAGGCGTTCTCGTCGGCGTGAAGGTCGCCGGTGGCGTTCGAACGACAAAGGACGCCCTTCGCTACCTCGTGGTCGTCAACGAGACGGCGGGCGCCGCGTGGCTCACGCCCGATCGTTTTCGCATCGGAGCGTCGTCACTCTTGAACGACCTCTTGATGCAGCGTGTGAAGCAGCGCTATGGCGCCTACGTTCGTCCCGACGATTTCAGTAGCGACTGATGAGTGATCTGACCTCGGCACTCGGCTCGCTCGAGTACGACCCCGCGCCCGAATCGAGGATCGGTGGCAAAGCTTCGCGAGACCTACGGACTCTTCATCGATGGCGAGTTCAGGGACCCGGTTCGCGGGGAGTACTTCGTCACGGTCAACCCCGCGACTGAGGAGCCGCTCGCCAACATCGCCCAAGCCTCGAGCGAAGACGTCGACCTTGCGGTTGGCGCCGCACGCCGCGCCTACGAGACGGTGTGGAAGAAGATGACCGGCGCCGAGCGCGGGAAGTATCTCTTTCGCATCGCTCGACTGATCCAAGAGCGCGCGCGCGAGCTCGCGGTCGTCGAGACGCTCGACAACGGCAAGGCGATTCGCGAGTCGCGCGACGTCGACATCCCGCTCGCCGCGGCGCACTTCTTCTACTACGCCGGCTGGGCTGACAAGCTGGACTTCGCCGGTTTTGGGCCGAAGCCACAACCGCTCGGCGTGGCCGGTCAAATCATCCCGTGGAACTTTCCTCTCCTCATGGCGGCGTGGAAGCTCGCGCCCGCGCTCGCCGCCGGCAACACCTGCGTCTTGAAGCCCGCCGAGACCACGCCGCTCAGCGCACTGATTCTGGCTGAGATTCTCCAGCAGGCGGAGCTCCCGCCGGGGGTCGTCAACATCATCACGGGCGATGGCTCTACCGGCGCCGCGCTCGTCGACCACGTGGGCGTCGACAAGATCGCCTTCACCGGTTCGACGGAGGTGGGTCGCCTCATCCAGCAACGGGTCGCGTCGAGTCACAAGCATCTGACGCTCGAGCTCGGCGGCAAAGGCGCAAACATCGTGTTCGAGGACGCACCGGTCGACGAGATGATCGAAGGCATCATCGACGGGATCTTCTTCAACCAGGGCCACGTGTGCTGCGCGGGCTCACGGCTCCTCGTGCAAGAGTCGGTCGCCGACGAGGTGGTGCGGCGGCTCATTCGCCGAGTCGACCAGCTGCGCGTCGGTGATCCGCTCGACAAGAACACTGACGTCGGGGCGATCAACTCCGCGGCCCAGCTCGCACGCATTAAAGAGCTGACCGCCTACGGCGAGACGGAAGGTGCGACACGCTACACGAGCTCGTGTGCGCTGCCCGAGCGCGGCTACTGGTTCGCGCCGACCGTGTTCACCGACGTCTCCCAGTCGCACCGCATTGCGCGCGAGGAGATCTTCGGCCCCGTGCTCTCGGTCCTCACGTTTCGCACGCCCGACGAGGCCATCGTCAAGGCGAACAACACGAACTACGGGCTCGCCTGTGGCGTGTGGAGCGAGAAAGGAAGCCGCACCCTGTGGGTCGCCGAGCGTCTGCGCGCGGGCGTCATTTGGGCCAATACGTACAACCGGTTCGATCCGGCGAGCCCGTTCGGCGGCGTGCGCGAATCGGGCTTCGGTCGCGAGGGCGGGCGCCACGGCCTCGAGGCGTATCTCGATGTCTGATCGCCTCGACGTACGAAAGACGTACAAGCTGCTCGTGAACGGCGCCTTCCCGCGTTCAGAGTCAGGCCGCAGCTACGAGGTCACCGACGCGAACGGTCGTTTTCTCGCGAACGTCGCCCAGGGATCGCGCAAGGACATTCGTGACGCGGTCGTCGCGGCCCGTGCCGCGCAAGCGAAGTGGTGGTCAGCGACCGCGTACAACCGAGGTCAGGTGATCTACCGCCTCGCCGAGATGGCGGAGTCTCGCCGCGGACGAGCTCGCTGAGCATGTCGCCTTGGCCGAAGGCCTCAAGCCCAAGGCCGCGCGCGACAGCGTTGCTCGAGCGATCGATCGCGCGGTCTGGTACGCGGGATGGACCGACAAGGTGGCCCAGGTCTTCGGCTCCTCCAATCCGGTAGCCGGTCCTTTCTTCAACTTCTCCGTGCCGACGCCGAGCGGCGTCGTGGGCGTGCTCGCCGAACAGAACTCCTCGCTCGAAGCGTTCGTCGACGCCGTGCTGGCTCCGATCTGCGTCGGCAACACCGTCGTTGCCGTCGCGAGCGAACGTCGACCCACGCCGGCCGTACTGCTTGGCGAGATGACGGCAAGCTCAGACTTTCCCGCCGGAGTGCTCAACATCGTTACCGGCGTGACCGGCGAGCTCGCGCCGGTCCTCGCCGCGCACGAGGACGTCGACGGGCTCGATCTCTCGGGCGTTGACGAGGGCTTTGCTGATGAGCTGGCGTTCGCCGCCGCAGGATCGATTAAGCGCGTCGTGCGCAGCGGCTCGGACGGATCCCTTCGTCGACTACGAGGATTCATCGAGACCGCCACGGTCTGGCACACGGTTGGCCAGTAGTGGACGATCCCTTCGAGCTGGCCGGGCGCGCCGCGGCGCAGCTGCGAGAGAGGAGTGGCGTCGACCACTACGACCTCGCGGTCGTGCTGGGTTCTGGGTGGAAGGAAGGCGCCGACGCCCTCGGTGCACCGACGAGCGTGGTGTCGACCTCGTCGTTGAGCGGCTTCGCGACGCCGACGGTCGCGGGACACACGGGCGAGATCTTGACGGTCGAGATCGCCGGCCGGTACGTCGCGCTCGTCTCGGGACGGGTGCACCTCTACGAGGGCCGCAGCGCCAACGACGTCGTGCACCCGGTGCGCACCGCGATCGCGGCGGGGGCCACGCGAGTTGTCCTCACCAACGCGAGTGGTGGCATCGACCCGAGCGTGGCCCCAGGCAGCGTTGTGGTGATTCGCGACCACATCAACTGCACCGGCACGTCGCCCCTCGAGGGCGCGCCGCCGCCCGCTCCGTACGGCTCACGATTCGTCGACCTCACCGATCTCTACAGCGAACGTCTGCGCCAGGTCGTCCGAGGCGTTGCGCCTGAGCTCACCGAGGGCGTGTACCTCGGGTTTCGCGGTCCGCACTATGAGACGCCCGCCGAGATCGCGATGGCTCGCACCATCGGTGCCTCGCTCGTAGGGATGTCGACGGTTCTCGAAGCGATCGCGGCACGGCACCTCGGCGCTGAGGTGCTCGGACTGAGTCTCGTGTCGAACTTCGCCGCCGGCGTTGCGGGTCGGCCGCTGAGTCACCTTGAGGTGCTCGAGACCGGCCAAAGTGCGGCGGCGTCGCTCGGCGTGCTCCTGGCAAACGTCCTGCCCGCACTGTGAACCGGGCGCTCGAACGTCGGGTGCGCGAGTGGATCTCGCTCGATCCAGACGAGCAGGACCGCGCAACGCTGGAGGCGCTGCTCGAAGCGAACGACGAGGTAGAGCTCGAGCGACGTTTTCGCGCGCCGCTCACCTTCGGTACCGCGGGCTTGCGTGGTCCCGTGATGGCGGGGCCCGCGGGCATGAACCGCGCGACGGTGCGTCGCGCGACGGTCGGGGTGCTCGGGTGGTTGAACGGGAAGGGCCTCGATCTGCAGCGCGGCGTCGTTGTCGGTCGCGACGCGCGCCGGGGATCCGAATCGTTCAATGATGAAGCGGTGTCGGTGCTGCTCGGCGGAGGCGCCGCCGTCTTCGAGATGCCCTCACCGCTGCCGACGCCGTTGGTTCCTTTCTGCGTGAAGTCGCTCGGCGCCGTCGCGGGCATCATGATCACGGCCAGTCACAATCCACCGGAGGACAACGGCTACAAGCTCTACGCGCTCGACGGCGCACAGATCATTCCACCGGACGACGAGATCGTCGAGCGCTACGCAAGCGCTGGCGGCGGCGTCGCTCCGTTAGACCGATCAGCAGAGGGTCACTCCTACGTGTCGACTGAGACCCTCGAGGCGTATCGGGAGCACATGCTTGAGCGCTTTGGGGTGGGCAAGAGCAACCTCGCGATCACCTACACGCCGCTGCACGGTGTCGGCGGCGAGGTGACGACGTCACTCCTCCGCGACGCGGGATACCGGCGCGTGTCTCGCGTCGAGCGACAGTTTGCGCCTGACCCGGCGTTTCCCACGCTGCCGTTTCCCAACCCCGAAGAGCCGGGGGCGCTTGACCTCGCGATAGAGACAGCGAACGTGGTGGAGGCGGCGCTCATCCTCGCGAACGACCCCGACGCCGACCGGCTCGGGGCAGCGGTGCGTGACGGCGACAGCTGGCGAGTCCTGCGCGGCGACGAGATCGGTTGGCTGCTCGCCTCCTCGCTGCTGGAAGGGATCAAGGCGAACAATGAGACGGTCGCGACGACCATCGTCTCATCGACGCTGCTCGAACGTCTCGCACGCGAACACGGGATTCTCTACGCGACGACGCTTACTGGTTTCAAGTGGATCGCTCGCGCCGCGGGCGATGGTGTGCTCGGTTTCGGGTACGAAGAGGCCCTCGGATTCGCGGTTGACCCGCTCGTCGCCGACAAAGACGGAATCTCCGCGGCGCTTGCGCTCGCAAAACTCGCCCACGAGCTGTCAAAAGACGGGCGTTCGCTCCTCGACCGACTCGACGAACTCGAGTCGCAGTTCGGTGTGCACGCGACGAGCCAGCTGGCGATCCGCGCCGATGGCCCCGCGGGACTCGCGCAGTTGCACGACGCCGTGCGTCGACTGTGCGAAGTTCCGCCCACGCGACTTGGTGGGCTGCCGGTGACCGGAGTGTTCGACCTCAACGAGGGGTTTCGCGGGCTACGTCCAACCGAGGGGGTCTGGTTCACGCTGGGCGACCTCGGGCGGGTGGTCGTACGACCCTCGGGCACCGAGGCAAAGGTGAAGGCCTACCTCGAGATCACACCGGCCCGCGAAGGTTCGCTCGCTGAGCAGCGTTCGCGCGCCGCGCGCCTGCTCGAAAGCGTGCGCGACAGTCTCGACGCGCTACTGCGCGCTTAATGCACGAAGGGCCGCGAAGCCCGGCTTGATGACCGTGTTGATCATCGCAAGGCGCGTGCCGAACTCGTAGAAGGTGCTCTTGGCCGCGTTGAGCGTGAGCCACTCCATATCGTCGAGCATCCAGCCGAAGACGCCGGCGCAGACGGCGAACTCGTCGGTGAGTGTGATGCCACTCATGAGTCGATTGTCTGTATTGAGCGTGACGCGAAAGCGCAGACGCTTCAACAGGTCAATGGGATGCTCAGCGATCGACCTCGCGGCACCGGTGTGCACGTTCGAGGTTGGGCAGACCTCGAGCGGGATTCGCCGGTCGCGCACGTAGTTCGCGAGTCGACCGAGCTGGTACTGCCCCTCGATCTCTTTGATGTCGTCGACGATGCGCACTCCGTGGCCGAGTCGCTCGGCGTCACAGAACTGCACCGCCTCCCAGATCGACGGCAGCCCAAAGGCCTCGCCCGCGTGAATCGTGAGGTGGAAGTCCTCTCGCTGGATGAGGTGAAAGGCCCGAAGGTGCTTCGTCGGGGGGAAGCCATCTTCGGGTCCCGCGATGTCGAAGCCGCAGACGCCTTCGTCGCGAAAGTCGATCGCGAGCTGGGCGATGGTCTCGCTCAGGTTGGCCTGGCGCATGGCAGAGAGGATGGCGCGCACGACGATGCGACGTCCTTCGTTGGCGGCCTCTTTCGTGCCGAGCGCGAAGCCGTCAAGGGCGGCTCGCACGACCTCGTGCAACGTGAGCCCGCCATTGAGGTGCTGTTCGGGCGCAAAGCGAACCTCGGCGTAGACAACGCCGTCTCTCGCCAGATCGATGGCGCTCTCGGCCGCAACCCGCTCGAGCTGTTCGCGGGTCTGCATGAGCGCAGTCGTGTGGGCGAAACCCTCCAAATAGCGCACGAGGTCGCTGCCGGTGTCCACAATGAACCAACGACGGAGCTCCTCAGGGTCGAGCGTCGGCAGTCCTTGATAGCCCGTCTCGCGCGCGAGTTCAACGATCGTCTCTGGGCGCAGCCCGCCGTCGAGGTGCTCGTGCAGAAGGACCTTCGGGGCTCTGCGAATGATCTCTCTCGACAACGCTTCCATCGCATCAGGCTAGCGAAGGAGGTGCGTGACGACGCTGTGAAGCGGATGGAGGCGGTCTCTGGAAAGAACGCTAGGAGCGCACGAGGTCGAACGTGATCGCGTCAATCGGTCGCGGCTCGTCCCCGATCTCGACCGCGTGTCGCATGGCCTCTCGTCCGAGGTCGAGGTGCTCGTCGTCGTCCGCGTGCAGCTCGAAGAGGGGCTGTCCCTTTTCGACATGGTCTCCTTCTCGCACGAGGCAGACAACGCCGGCGGTGGCACTGACCGGATCTTCCTTGCGGGCGCGTCCCGCGCCGAGCCGCCACGCGGCGACCCCCACGCCGAGCGCGTCGACTCTCTGCACGAAGCCCGCTCGCGCTGCGGCGACCACTTCGATGTGACTGGCGACTGGCATCGGCGCGTCGGGGTTGCCGCCTTGGGCTGCGATCATGCGACGATAGACGTCGTAGGCGAAGCCGTCGTCGAGCGCAGCAACCGGATCGGCGTCCACGCCAGCGAGCTCGAGCATCAGTTGCGCCAGATCGATGGTGAGCGCTCGCACGTCGCTTGGTCCGCCGCCGTGGAGTACCTCGAGCGCTTCAGTCACTTCGAGCGCGTTGCCGACGGCCCGCCCAAGCGGAGTATTCATCGGTGTGAGCTGTGCGATGGTGTTCACGCCGTGCGCCTCACCGAGGCGGACCATCGTGCGCGCGAGCAGGCGAGCGCGCTCGGGCTCTGCCATGAATGCGCCGCTGCCGTACTTAACGTCGATGACGAGCGCCGCGGTTCCTTCGGCGATCTTCTTTGACATGATCGACGAGGAGATGAGCGGGATCGCCGCGACGGTGCCGGTCACGTCGCGCAGCGAGTAGAGGCGGCGGTCGATGGGCGCGAGGCCCGCGCCTGCGGCACAGATGACGGTGCCCACCGACTCGAGTTGTTGGAGAATCTCCGCGTTGGACAGCGACGCTCGCCAGCCCGGGATCGACTCCAGCTTGTCGAGCGTGCCACCGGTGTGGCCGAGGCCTCGTCCCGAGAGCTGTGGCACCGCCGCCCCGCAGGCGGCGACGAGCGGGCAGAGGATAAGTGAGATCTTGTCGCCGACGCCACCGGTCGAATGCTTGTCGACCGTTGGTCGTGACAGGCCGCTCAGGTCGAGCCGATCGCCCGAGGCGATCATGCGCGCGGTCCACGTATCGAGCTCTCGGTCGTCGAGGCCCTGAAAGAAGATGGCCATCAAGAGTGCAGACATCTGCTCTTCTGCGACGTCGTCGCGACCGTAGGCGTCGAGTACCCAGGTGATCATGTCATCGCTCAAGACGCCACCGTCTCGCTTCGTCGTGATGACGTCGACCGCGGAGAACTCCGTCACGGGTTTCGCCGAACGACGAGGTCCTCTGGCCCAAAGGCGTCCGGCAGGAGCTCTTCGAGCCGCTTCGGTGCGGCACCGTCACCGGCGTCGATGAGAAGCTCCCTACCGCCGTGCTCAAAGAGGAGCTGACGGCACCGGCCGCACGGCGCAATGGGCTCGCCATCGCCCGCGACGATCGAGACTGCGATCAGGCGCGTGCCCCCCGTGCGCACGAGATCGCTCACGAGCGAACACTCCGCGCACAGTGTCAGCCCGTAACTCGCGTTCTCCACGTTCGAGCCGACAACCGTCTCGCCGTTGTCACTCAGGCCGCTCGCGCCGACCGACACGTGCGAATAGGGCGCGTACGACCGCGTGGCCGCCTCCCGGGCGCGAGCGCGCAACTGCACCCACGCGATCTCTGGGAGCCCACTCACGACCTCACTGTACACTTTGCGCTGCGTGAGCAACTTCCGAATCTCCCCAGTTGTCGTCAGCGACGAGGTTGCGACGGCCCTTCGCGAAGGCCGTGGGGTCGTCGCACTGGAGACGACCATCATCGTCCAGGGACTGCCCGCGCCGATCAACTTCGACGTCGCGCGCGAGTGCGAAGCGGCGGTGCGCGATAGCGACGCCGTACCCGCCACGATCGGCCTCCTCGACGGACGCGTCGTCGTTGGACTCACCATGAGCGAGCTCGAGCGCCTTGCCGATCCCGACCTGCACGCGGCGAAGCTGTCCTCGCGTGATCTCGGCATTGCGCTCGCGTCGGGCACGGACGGTGCGACGACGGTCGCGGGCACCATTACGATCGCCGAGCGTGTCGGCATCGATGTGATGGCGACTGGCGGACTCGGTGGCGTGCATCGCGACGCTCGAGCGTCCTTTGATGAGTCGGCCGACCTCATGGCACTCGCGCGCACGTCGGTGCTGGTCGTCGCTTCTGGCGTGAAGTCGATCCTGGACATCGGCGCCACGCTCGAGCGCCTCGACACCTTCGGTGTACCGGTGCTCGGCTATCAGACGAGCCAGTTTCCAGGCTTTTATCTGCGCGACAGCGGTTTTGCACTCGACTGGTCGGTCGCGAGCGCGCAGGAGGCCGCCCAGGCGTTTCTCTCGCACCGCGAGTTCTCGACGTCTGGTCTACTGCTCGCAAATCCAGTCGGCATCGACCACGAGCTCGATCGCGGTGTCCACGACGCCGCCTTGGCGAGTTCGCTCGAAAAGGCCCAGGCGGAGGGACTCAGCGGAAAGGCCGTCACGCCCGCAGTGTTGAGTGAGTTCGCACGCCACACCGCCGGCCGCTCGGTGCAGGTGAACCGTGACCTCGTCGTCGCGAACGCGTCACTGGCGGGCGAGGTGGCGGCGAACCTCGCGCGACTTTCGGTGTGAGCGTTCCTCGCATTGCCGTAGTCGGCGACGTGATGCTCGACGTGATCGTGCGACCGAATGAGGCGATCTCGCCCACCAGCGACACGCCGTCACGAGTGCGCATCACCCGAGGTGGATCGGGCGCCAACCTCGCGATCGCACTTCGCGCGAGCGGCTGTGAGGTCCTCTACGTCGGCGCCGCTGGCAAAGATGGCGCGCGCGACATATTCCTCGACGCGCTGCGTGCGGGTGACGTCGAGGTGCGCCTCGAGACGGTTGCCGCGGAGACCGGCGCCGTGGTGGCGCTCATTGGCGATGACGGACAGCGTTCGATGCTGACCGATCGTGGGGCCAACTCGCTGCTGAGCGAGGGCTTCGTGCTCGACCAACTCTCGGGGAACTTCGAGCACGTGCACGTTTCGGGCTATCTCGTGCTCGATCCCGCGACGAGAGGCGTTGCGATCGACGCGTTGCGCTTCGCACGTGATCGTGGACGCTCGACGTCCCTTGACGTCTGTTCGGTGGGGCCGCTTCGAGCGGTCGGGCCTGCGGTGTTTCTCGAGGCCGCGACGCACGCGGCCCAGCTGTTCGCAAACGAGGAGGAGGCGCTCACGCTCGTGGGCGCGAGCGACGTCGAGGCTGCGCTCGACCGACTGGACGGTAGGTTCGACGAAGTCATCATCACGCGCGGCGCGAACGGCGCCGTCGCCGACGTGGGTGGCAACCGGTTCTCTGTGCTCGCGCTCGCGACCGCGGTGGTCGATACGACCGGCGCCGGTGACGCGGCGACCGGCTCCTACCTCGGCGCGCGCCTGCTCGGAGAAGATCCGCAGACGGCACTCGGGATCGCCATGGCGGCGTCCGCCCGCGTCGTCGGGGAGTTCGGGGCGACTCAGCCCGGGATGTAGGGCTTGCCGTCGGCGGCCGGCGGGCGCACGCGCCCAATGAGTCCCGCCACGACCGCGATCGTGATCAGGTAGGGGAACATCTCCAAGAAGTACAGCGAGATCGGAACTTGGTACGTGACGAGGTTGTACGAGAGGTACACCGAGAGGCCAAAGATGATCGACGCCACGACCGCTCCCGAGGGACGCCAGCGACCGAAGATCATCGCGGCGAGAGCGATGTAGCCCAGTCCCGAGGTGTAGCCGACCTGGAACTGCCCCTGGGTCGCCATGAACGCGACGCCACCAAGCCCCGCAATGGCGCCGCCGAGCACGACGTTGATGTAGCGGACTCGATTCACGTTGATGCCGACGGTGGCGGCCGCCTGCGGGTGCTCACCCACGGCGCGCACGTGCAGGCCGTAGCGGGTCTTGAACAGTGCGAAGCTCACCACGCCCACGAGCACGAACATGACGTAGAAGAAGCCCGATTGGTCGAAGAAGACGGGGCCGAAAATGGGGATCTTGTAGAGCAGGGGAATAGGCAGATTGGGTGCGAGGTTGCCGGTGTTGAAGTTCGGAAACGGCGTGAAGACCTGAAGGTTGAGATAGGACGACAGGCTGCTGAGCATGGTGACCAGCACGATGCCCACGATGATCTGGTCCGAGTGGTAGCGCACCGAGAAGAAGGCGAGGGCGAGCCCGACGAGACCGCCCACGGCAATGCCGGCGAAGGCCGCGTAGAAGAAGTTGTCCGTGGTGGAGGCCACCATGCTGCCGAGGAAGGCCCCCGCGATGAACTGTCCTTCGATGGCGATGTTGACGACGCCGGAGCGTTCGCACATGATGCCCGAGAGTGATCCGTAGACGAGCACCATGGTGGCGGCGGAGGCACCGACCAAGATCGACGTGATGTTGATGAAGTTGATGGGCGCGGGCCCTGTCGTGCGCGACGCCCACACGAGCACCGTGAAGAGGAAGAGGATCGCGACGACCCCGAAGCGTCCCATGACAAAGCGTCGCGGCTGACGGACGAAGACCTCGACACCGATCGCGATCATCACGAAAGAAACCACGACGTTCGTCCAGTGCGTGGGAACGGTCAACGATCCCAGGTGCCACGGCGCGTTGGTGAGGTCAATTGGTGTGAAGGTGATCGAGGATGTCCCCTTGAGATCGGTACCGAAGCCGAAGACGAAGAGGCTGAAGAGGCCGAGGACGGCCATGATCGACGCGATGACGCGCGTGCGCCGATTCTTCGCCGCGGGCGTCGCGCTCTTGGGCGAGGAGGTGATGAGACTCACGATCCCCACCCTGACGTCGCGAGCTGAATCGTCGAGTCGGGCGCCTTCTTGAGCCGGAAGATCTCTTTGACCAGCACCGGGGTGGCGACGAAGAGCACGATGGCGGACTGAATGACCGTGGCGAGGTCGAGTGGGATGCCCGTCGAGGCCTGCATGTTGCGTCCCCCCACGCCGAGCGCGGCGAACAACAGGGACGCCCACACGATACCCATCGGTCGGTTGCGACCCAAGAGCGACACCGTGATCGCAGTGAAGCCGATGCCCGCGTTGCCGATGAGGAACCCTCCGTCGATGTAGTGCGTCGTGCTCGCCACCTGCACGAAGCCCGCGAGACCGGCGAGCCCGCCGGAGATGAGAAAGACGACGACGATGACGAAGCGAGCACTGATCCCCGAGGCGCGAGCGGCCGACGGATTGGCGCCCGTGACGCGGAACTCGAAGCCGAGTGACGAGCGATCGAGCAGCCACCACGCAAAGAGGACCACGAGCGCGGCGACGAAGACGCCGTAGCTGACGCGCAGTCCCGATTTCGTGCCAAAGAGCGGCGCGAGGATCGCTGACGGGTACAGCGTGCGACCGATGTCGTTCTGCTGTCCCGGTTGCTGAAAGGGCGTCGAGAGCACCGCGTACAGCAAGAACGCGTAGGCGACGTAGTTGAACATCAAGGTCACGATGACCTCGTGTGCGCCGGTGAACGCCTTCAATAGACCCGGGATGGCGCCGACGATCATGCCCCCCGCGATGGCCGTGAGGAGCGACAGCGGGATGTGGAAGAACGTCGGCATGTTGATCATCGAACCGATCGCGGCGCCCGCGATGCCGCCAATGACCGCTTGCCCGTTCGCACCGATGTTGAAGAGCCCCGCTTGGAACCCGATGCCCACACCGATGCTGACGATCACGAGCGGCGTTGCGTAGGTGAATGTCTCCGAGATCGGCGTCAGCGTGTTGGGCCAGCCCTTGCCCGTCGTCAGGGAGTGCCAGAATCCCTGGGGATCGACGATCGACCCCGTGAAGATCGCTCGGTACGCCGCGCCAACGTTGTTCAACGTGACGTTCAGCGCGTGCGGGATGCCGTCCCAGCTGTTGAAGATGCCGCGCCAGGCGTCGAGCACCACCGGTGTGGTGGTAGCGATGACGATGGCGCCAAAGACGAGACCGAGGATGACTGCCAACGTGGCAACCAAGAGGGGACTGCTCGTCGTGTAACGGACCCACCACGTCGGCTTGGGGTTGGGTTCGGGATCGAACGCGAGCTCAGACACCGGCGGCCTCCATCGACGTGCCCGCCATCAAGAGCCCAATCGTCTCGCGGCTGATGCTGGGCTCGACAACGCCCGTGATCTTCCCTTCGAACATGACCGCGATCCGATCGCCGAGTGCGTAGACCTCGTCGAGTTCGGAGCTTACGATCAGGGACCCGTTGCCACGGTTGCGGTACTCGACGATCTGGCGGTGCACGTACTCGATGGAACCCACGTCGAGCCCTCGAGTGGGTTGAGAAGCGACGAGGAACTCGAGCGAGCGGGAGAGCTCGCGCGCCACGATGACCTTTTGCTGGTTGCCGCCCGACAGCGAGCTCGCTGGCGCGTCAACCGACGTCGTTCGGATGTCGAAGTCGTGCACCAGGCGCACCGCGTTCTCTCGCACGGCCTTCAGATTTCTCGTGCCATAGCGGGCGAAGGGTGGTCGCCGAGGGGTGTTGAGCACGAGATTGTCGGCGACCGACATGGTCAGCACCAGTCCGTCGCGCTGGCGGTCCTCGGGTATGTGACCGAGGCCCGCGTCGAGGGCCTGTCGCGGCGTGAGATTGGTGATGTCGCGGCCACGCAGCGAGATCGTCCCGGATTCAACGGGCCGCATACCGACGATGGCCTCGACGAGCTCGGTTTGACCGTTCCCCTGGACACCGGCGAGCGCCAGCACCTCTCCGGCTCGAACGTCGAACGACACGCCATTGACCGCGATCAGTCCGCGATCGTCGCGCACGACGAGATCGCGGACTTCGAGGGCAGGCTCGCCCGGACTGTACGGCGTCTTGTCGACGGTGAGTTTGACGTCGCGCCCCACCATCATCGAGGCGAGCTCAGATTCGCTCGCGCTCGGTTCAGCCGTGCCGACGACGCGCCCGAGTCGGATGACGGTGATCACGTCGGCGATCGCCTTTACCTCCTTGAGCTTGTGCGTGATGAACAGGATCGACTTGCCGGCGTCGGCGAGCGATCGCATGATCGCCATGAGCGCGTCGATCTCTTGAGGGGTGAGGACGGCCGTGGGCTCGTCAAGAATCAAGAGCTTGGCGTCGTGGCTGAGGGCCTTCAGTATCTCGACGCGCTGCTGTATGCCCACGGGCAGGTTCTCTACGAGTGCGTCCGGGTCAACGTCCAGCTTGAATTGGCGTGAGAGCTCTCTGATCTCCTCAGTGGCGCGCTTGTAGTCGATCCGGTCGAGCGTCTTCGTCGGCTCAAAGCCGAGGACGACGTTCTCGGCGACGGTGAAGACCGGCACCAGCATGAAGTGCTGGTGGACCATGCCAATGCCGCGACGCACGGCGTCACCGGAGTCGGTGATCTTCACCACCTCACCGTCGATCAGGATCTCGCCCTCGTCGGGGTGCAGGAGTCCGAAGAGCACGTTCATCAGCGTCGACTTACCCGCACCATTCTCGCCAAGCAGCGAATGGATCTGACCGGGCTCAACCTTCAAGCTGATGTGGTCGTTGGCTACTAACGAACCGAATCGCTTCGTTATGTCGCGCAATTCAAGTTGCATGAGGTCTCATCGTATGTCACGACAAAGACCCGGGATTTGCCCCGGGCCTTTGTCGTGACGTAGCGCTAGCGCGCTACCTCGTTATTTAGGAGTTGGTGGGTAGCTGTTCGGGTTCACCGAAATCGTCTTGGCGATAATGCCCGCCTTCGCCTTGGCGATGTCCGCCTTCAATGAAGCGGGAATCATGACGCCGCCGTATTCCAGCTGCGTACCGTCGTTGGCCAAGGTGCCGATGTACGAGCCAGCCTTGAAGGTGCCCCGGGCGGCGGACAGCACCGCTGCTTCCACCGAGGGCTCAACGCCCTTGGCGACGGTGCCCACGAAGTACTTGCAGTCCGACGCGTCCGACTCACATCCGTTGCTGTCCACCCACATCACGTAGTGACCAGCACCGGCCGCCTGGGCGGCCGCCACCGAACCGAGTCCTACCGAACCGGCAACGGGAAAGACGATGTCCGCGTCTTCGGAGAAGAACGTGGTCGTGTCAGTCTTGCCAGCAGTCTGGTCGGTGAAGTTACCGATGAACGTGCCCGTGCCTTTGCACGCCGCGAGCGAACAGGCGCCTGCGCCAGGGGTCCATCCGAGTACCTTGACCTTCTTGCCGTACGTCTTGTCCCAGTACCGCACACCCGCGACGTACCCGTTCATGTAGAGGGTGACCGCGGGGAAGTTTTCACCGCCGTATTCCGCTACCGTGCCCGTCTTGGACATGCCCGCGGCGAGGATACCGCCGAGGAAGCCGGCCTGGTCGGTTTCGTACTGCAATGCCAGCACGTGCGTGCCGGCCTTCACGACCGGAGCGTCGTCGACGATGGCGAACTTCTGGCTCGGATGCGCGTTGGCCGCCGCAGCGGTGGCTGCGTCCATCAGGAATCCGACGGTGATGATGATGCCGCATCCCTTAGAGATGAAACTGGCGATGTTTGGCGCGTAGTCGGCGGACGATGTCGACGACAGGTACTGGACCGAGATGTTGCTGTCCTCGGCCTTGGCGGCCTTCAGGCCATCCCAGGCCGATTCATTGAACGACTTGTCGTTGATGCCACCAGTGTCGGTGACGACGCATGCCTTGAACATCATTGCGCCCGAAGCCGCTGTTACCGATGCTGTCGAGGCCACGCTCAGTGTCAACGTGCCAAGAATCAGGACTCCCGATCCAAGCACGGTCACGAGGCGACGAATACTCCCCATAAATCTCTCCCTTATATTCGTTTGTCAACCCTTTATGGATTGTCCTCAGACTTGATGAGCTCCCGACACGGCATCATCACCCTTTGGATGTTTTGTCAAACGCGACACTAGCCCCGATTCGACTGCAGAAACGGTCTGGATGGTCAGTCGAGGAGGGTGATTAATTCACTCATGATTGAGGGCGACGAGACCTTGAACGGCGCGTCCTGTGCTGCGAGGCAGCGCCGTTGAGACCAGCAGGGCAACCAGCGTCACGGCCCCCGAGATCAGAAACGCTCGCTGGTAGCCCGACGTGAGGGCTACGGCCATTGAGCTGTGACGCAGGGCGCTGTGCGTAACGTCGGTCGCTATGGTCGCGAGAATGGCGAGCGCGAGTGATCCGCCGACCTGACGTGACGTGTTGAGTATTCCCGACGCGAGACCGGATTCGGCGCGATCGACGCCCGACGTTGCTGACACCGCAAGCGGCGAGAACAGAACACCCATCGAGAACGAGCAGACGAACGCCGGCCAAAGGATGCGCGTCCAGTATGAGCTGTCGTGCTGGATGAACGAGAGCCATATGAATCCGAGCGTCGCGAGGCTTGCGCCAACCTGGAGCAATGGTCGCACGCCGACGCGCGAGATGAGGCGCGATGAGATCTGCGCGCCGATGATGATGCCGAGCGCCATCGGAAAGAACGCCAGGCCCGCCTTCACCGGTCCGTACTTCAAGACGTACTGGAAGTAGTACGTGAGGAAATACCACATCGCAAAGAACGTGCCGCCGATGAGGAACATCATGACGTTGGCGGTTGACAGCGAGCGCGACTTGAACATGCGAAACGGCACGAGCGGGTGCGAGGCGACCTTCGCCTCCCAGAAGAAGAATCCGACGAGCACGATCGAGCCCCCGACGAGCCAGCCCATCGTCGTCGCCGACGTCCACGCATGAGTCGTGGTGTTGACGACGCCGTAGATCACCGAAGCGAGACCTGCGGTGACGAGCACCGAACCTGTGACGTCGAGCTTGGAGGTGGCGTCGCGATTGCGCATCTCTTGCAGGTAGAGCGCGGCGACGGTACCTGCAACGAGTCCGAGTGGCACGTTGATGAAGAAGACCCATCGCCACGACACGAGTCCGGTGAGGATGCCGCCGAGCAGTCCTCCCACGGCACCACCCGCGCCCGCAACGGCGCTCCACGCGCCGATGGCCTTTGGCAGGCGCGCGCCGTGGAAGGTTGTCACGATGATCGTGAGCGTGGCGGGAGAGAGGATGGCGCCGCCGATGCCCTGTATCGCGCGGATCGTGACCATCTGCGCGCCGGTCTGTGCGAACCCGGCGCCGATGCTCGCGAGCGTAAAGAGCACGATGCCGGTCAGATATACGTGGCGTCGACCGAAGTAGTCGGCTGCTCGGCCGCCGAGCAGAAGGAATCCGGCGAAGGTGAGGACGTAGGCGTTGACGACCCACTGCGCCGACGAGTACGAGAAGTGCAGGTCGTGGCCCATGCGCGGGAGCGCCACGTTGACGATCGAAACGTCGAGCACGACCATGAACTGAGCGATGCACGCGATGCACAGAATCAGCCAGTCGGGAGCGTGGCGACTGACCGACTCAACCGTCAGGGTGTTCTCGGACATCGTCCGAGTGTAGGGGCGAGGTGCGACATTTGCGACGAGCGTCACGTGTGCCCCAGGGATCGGCCACACTGGAGGACATGGTTGCTCAGTACATATTTACGATGCGAGATCTCCGACGTTTCTACCCGCCGGACCGAGAAGTTCTTCGCGGCATCAACCTCTCCTTCTACCCGGGCGCGAAGATCGGCGTCATCGGGGCGAACGGGTCGGGCAAGTCGTCGTTGCTTCGGATCATGGCGGGTCTCGACGATGGCTTTACCGGCGAGGCTCGCCTCACTCCAGGTTTCAGCGTCGGCTATCTCTCCCAAGAGCCTCAACTCGATCCGTCAAAGGACGTCGTCGGCAACGTCGCAGACGGTATTGCCGAGCAGCGCGATCTGCTCATTCGCTTCAACGAAGTGTGTGCCGCGATGGGCGATCCCGACGCTGACTTTGACGTGTTGCTCAGCGAACAGGCCGACCTTCAGACGAAGATCGACGCCGCGAACGCGTGGGACTTAGAGCGCACGCTCGACATTGCGATGGACGCGCTGCGCTTGCCCCCTCCCGACGCGGACGTGACGACGCTCTCGGGCGGCGAACGCCGCCGCGTGGCGCTCTGCCGACTACTGCTGTCCAAGCCCGATCTCTTGTTGCTCGACGAACCGACGAACCACCTGGACGCCGAATCGGTGGCCTGGCTAGAACGAACGCTGGTGGAGTACAGCGGTACCGTTGTCGCGATCACACACGACCGTTACTTCCTCGACAACGCCGCGCAGTGGATTCTCGAGCTCGACCGCGGGCACGGCATTCCCTGGGAAGGCAACTACTCCTCATGGCTCGAACAGAAGCAGGCCCGACTCGCGGCTGAAGAGAAGGCCGACAAAGTCCGCCAGGCCTCCCTCGAGCGAGAACTCGAGTGGATTCGCCTGTCGCCTCGGGCCCGACAGAGCAAGGGTAAGGCTCGCCTCACGTCGTTCAACCAACTCGTGGCCGAGTCCGAAGCGGCCGAGCGCCGCGCCGACCGCCTGGAGATCGCCATACCCCCAGGTCCCCGGCTCGGCGACACGGTCGTGAACGCGAGCGATCTCACCAAGGGCTACGACGACCGACTGCTCATCGAGGGCCTCACCTTCTTGCTGCCGCCCGGCGGCATCGTGGGCGTCATCGGTCCGAACGGCGCCGGCAAGACCACGCTGTTTCGCATGATGGTCGGCCAGGAGAAGCCCGACGCGGGATCCATCGAGATCGGCTCGACGGTGCAGTTCGCCTACGTCGACCAGTCGCGCGACACCCTTGACGCCGACAACACGGTCTTTGACGAGATCAGTGGAGGACAAGAACACATGGTCGTGGGTTCACGCGAAATCCACGCGCGCGCCTACGTGGCGAGCTTCGGGTTCAAGGGCAGCGACCAGCAAAAAAAGGTGGGCGAGATCTCCGGCGGCGAGCGTAACCGCGTGCAGCTGGCGAAGGTGCTGCGCAGCGCCGGCAACGTGCTCCTGCTCGACGAGCCGACCAACGACCTCGACGTCGACACGCTGCGCGCCCTCGAAGACGGACTGCTGTCGTTTCCCGGCTGTGCGGTCGTGATCAGCCACGATCGCTGGTTTCTCGACCGCATCGCGACCCACGTTCTTGCCTTCGAAGGTGATGCAGTCGTGCGCTGGTTCGAGGGGAACTTCTCTGACTATGAGGCCGAGCGCCACAAGCGCCTCGGCACCGACGCCGACCAGCCCCACCGCATGCGCTACAAGCCGATCACGCGGTAGATACGGCCGGCATCCGGCGTAAGGTTTCGAAGTGGCTAAAGGGACCGATTACTCGACGTACCTGCACATCAACGACCTCCTGAAGCTACAGATTCCACTCTCCGATGACGCGAGCGACGAGCTGCTCTTCATCGTCGTGCACCAAAGCTACGAGCTCTGGTTCAAGGTCATCATCGACGAGTTGCAGCGCTCGTCCGCCTTCCTTCACGAGCTGGAGCCGTGGCGCGCCATCTCTCACCTGCGTCGGACTATCGAGATCGAGGGGCTCTTGCTCGCGCACCTGCGCATCCTCGACACCATGTCGCCCGAAGACTTTCTCGCTTTTCGCGACCCGCTCGACCCGGCGTCGGGATTTCAGTCGTTCCAGTTCCGAGCCATCGAGTTCTTGAGCGGTGGCGGTTCGCCCGCAGTCTTGAGCTACGACATCTTCGATGACGAGCAGCGCCGCTGGCTGCGCGAGATGAGCGAAGCGCCAAATATCTGGAACGGCTTCGAACGCGCGCTGCGACGCAGCGTCGGCGCGTCGGCGCAGGACGACCTGCTCGATCTCGTTCGCGAGCTCTACCGCCATCACGAGAGCGCCGAGATGAGCGCGCTGCACGCCGTCGCTGAGCTACTGGTCGACCACGACGGGAACCTTGCCCTGTGGCGCTTTCAGCACAAGATGATGGCGGCGCGCCAGATCGGTCGCCGTCCCGGTACTGGCGGCAGCGCCGGCCTCGCGTATCTCGATACGACGCTCGAGCAGCGTTTCTATCCGATCCTTTGGGAAGTGAGGTCCGCCCTGTGATCACTCGTGATGACTGTGCGCAGCTGGACGCATCCGATGAACTCGCCGCGGTCCGCGAGATGTTCACGATCCCCGAAGGGGAGATCTACCTCGACGGCAACTCGCTCGGACCGGTGTCGCGCGACGTGCCGGTGCGCGTGGGCGTAGTGATCGGTGACGAGTGGGCGAAAGGACTCGTGCGCAGCTGGAACGATGCGGGCTGGATGGAGATGCCCACGCGCCTCGGTGATCGCGTTGCACCACTCATCGGGGCCGGGCCCGGCGAGGTGCTCGTCGCCGACACGCTTACCTTCATGCTCGCCAAGCTCATCGGCGGGGCGCTCGAACTTCGTCCGGATCGACACGTGGTGCTCACCGACCGCGACAACTTCCACTCGGACCTCTACATCGTCGAGGCGATGGCAGCGCGAGCCGGGCAACCGATCACGGTGAAGGCCCTGGCCCGTCGCGACATCCCCAGCGCGCTCGACGATGACGTCGCGCTCGTGATGCTGACGCATGTCGACTTTCGCAGTGGTGAGATGCTCGACCTGCGCTCGATCACGAAGATCGTCCACGACGCGGGGGCGCTCATGCTCTGGGACTTCGCGCACTCGGCCGGCGCGGTGCCGCTCGACGTCGAAGGCGCGGAGGTTGATTTTGCTGCGGGGTGCGGCTACAAGTACCTCAATGGGGGACCGGGGGCACCGGCGTTCTGCTACGTCCGGCGCTCGTGGCAGGGTCGGCTGAAGAATCCGCTGCCGGGATGGCTCGGCCACGCCCGTCCGTTTGCGTTCGAGCCGAACTACGAAGCGGCAGAGGGGATGCGGGCGTTTGTTACCTCCTCGCCCTCGATCGTGGCGCTGGCCGCCCTTGACGGAGCGCTCAACGTCTTTGACCACGTCACAATGGAACAGATACGTCGCAAGAGCCTCGCCCTCACGGACGTGTTTATCGAACTCGTTCAAGATCGCTTGACGAACGTCTTTGACCTTGTGACGCCGCGCGAACACGAGCGACGCGGCAGCCAGGTGTCGCTTGCCCACGATGACGCCTACGGCATCGTCCAGGCGTTGATCGCCCGCGGGGTCACGGGCGACTTTCGCGCGCCCGACGTCGCCCGCTTCGGTTTCACCCCTCTGTATTTGCGCTTCGTCGACGTTTATGACGCCGTAGAGAACCTCAATGACGTCATCCATTCGAAGGCCTACCTGGAGCCCGAATTCAGCGTGCGCAAGCCAGTCACCTGACGCAGCGCCCTACGCGGGATCTGGCCGCGGCTCAGCACAGTGCCTTTCATCAGGTACTTCGCGACCTCATTGGGCTACCCCTTGACAAACGACTGATAACGATATATCGTTATATAACGTAAAACTATCGAGAAAGGATAGACATGAGAAACAGAGATTTCGATAACTCGTCAAGTCGACGAGTCCGACACGCTGATCACAGCGACACGAGTCCCTACGAAACCCACTCCCACGACCGACACCGTCACGGACCCCGCCACGGCGGAGGACGCGGTGAAGAGGGTCGCGAGCGCGAGCGCGAGGGCGTCCGTGGACGCCGCGGACGTGGCCGTCGAGGCGACGTTCGCTACGCGATTCTCGCGCTGTTACAGGAGCGCCCGATGCACGGGTACGAGATGATGCAGGAGCTCGCCGAGCGGACCCAGGGTCTGTGGCGTCCGAGCCCCGGTTCGCTCTACCCCGCGCTGCAGCTCCTCGAGGACCAGGGCTTCGTGCGCTCTGAGAGCGCCGAAGGCCGACGCCAGTACACCCTGACCGACGAGGGGCGGGCTCACTTGAAAGAGCACGGCAAATCGTCGGCGCCGTGGGAGTCAATGGTGCACGACGCTGACCAGGGCGACATGGCCCTGCGCTCGGCCCTGCACCACGTCGCCGTCGCGGTTCACCAGGTGTCTGAAGCAGGTTCGCCGGAGCAAAAGGAACGCGCTGACGCGCTGCTCAAAGAGCTGCGTCGCCAGATGTACCTGCTCTTAGCGGAGACGCTCGCGCCTCGCGAGGGCTAAAGCATCAAGCGTGCGATAGCGCCGACTTGAGACCTCGGTCTCGAGTCGGCGCTATCTCTATTTTGCGACGAAGGCGAGGCCACCCTGGGGGACGTAGGGGGCACCCGTCACCGTGACCGCAGTGACCCTGCCTGTCTGCGGGTTCATTGTCGCGAGGTAGTTCGCCGGAAAACCCGGTGCCGGGCAGGTCGTCTGGGGCGCGCTATTGGCGCCACACGGCGTGACCGCAACCATCGGTTGGTTGACGTTGAATCGTCCGGTGATGAGATCGACGGCGTCGTTCGTCGAATCGGTGGAGTACAGGGTTCCTGAGGATGTCGTTGACCAGGCCGTGTCGTCAACCGATTGGCTGAGTGAGAGAACGCTCAGGGTTTGGTTCGAGGTTCCCGGGGCGCTCACGTAGATCTGCTCCTCGTCACCCTGGCTCGTCAACATGAAGTCCCCACCAAAGCGCGCACCCGGGGGGACGATCTCGTTGGAGTCGGGATCGGTAAGCGCGAGTGTGACCGTCTTGCTGTGTTTGCCAGCCCCTTCGTTTGCCACCGTTGCCGTGCTCTCGTCATAGAAAAGAGGGGAAACCTTCGCTACCTTGCTGGACGGGTCCAGCGTGACGACGTAGACGGCGGGATAGTTCGGCTGAGGGGCCGCGGCACCGCCCGTGCCGGGCGCCGAGGCGCTGATGAGAATTTGGCCGTGATCAATCGAGATCGCGTCAGTGCCGCCAAGGTGAGGGAGGGGCACCTCACTGTAGGTGTAGTGCGTCACGGCGCTGTTCGCGGGGGCCGTTGGATCGATCAGATAGAGCGACGTGTTGGCATCCTCGTTAACCGTCGCCAGTACGCCGAGCCCGCGATCTGCCGTGACCCCGTCGGTTTTGCCCAGGACGTCCCACTGAGCGACCACCGTGCCGCTCAACGTGAACTCGACCACGGTGCTGTCAAGGTTGCCGTCGGTACTCGCCTGACCCTGGGGGCCGACCCCGTTTTGAAAGCCGACGAAGAGATCGTTGCCCCATCGGCTGATGTCGTCGGGGTCGCTCAATGTCTCGGTGTGCGTTGCCGTCGAACCCGCCGTCGTGTACGTGTGATGCAGCGACGCACCGGTGAGTATCTGCGTTGCATGGAACGTGGGTCCCGCCGCGGACGCGAGAGAGCTCATCGCCCCCAGGCTCAGTCCGAAGGCTGCGAGCGCCATCGCGCCGAGCGAGCGAAGCGTGCGAAAAGTCATAGCCGGCCACCTCCATAGAGCGTTGCGACTCGCACAGTACGGTCGCAACATGAAATGCCAGTGACTGGATACCGATCCTCCGGTGACACTTAGGCGGGAGTTGGATGAGAAGGCTGCTTAGATCCGGCGCCGCCGAATCGCTCGCCAGCCGTACCTTGCGATCTCGTAGAGGGCGCCCAGCATGATGAGCGCGAACAGCACAGGTCCCGCGAGCCGGACCAGCCACTCGAACCCTGCGACAAAGCCGTGCAGGCTGTCGTGCCACGCCTTGTCAAAGCCCGAACGCGTCGATGAGACGTGTTGGCTCGGTTCGGACACGTTCACCGCGAGTGACGCGTAGGTCGTTTGATTGGTCAGCACCTTCAGCTGGCCCTGGTCCTGCTCGATCTCGCTTTGGATCGTGTTGATCTGGTTTTGGACGGCGAGGATGCCACTGATGGTCGTGGCCCTGGTCATGATCTTGAGATACTGCGCGAGGCTCGCGTCGAGCGCGGTGATCTGAGCTTGCAGATCGACGTACTGGCTCGTGACGTTCGTCGATGACGTCGTGACCGACGTGGCGTGTCCGACGTGCTCGACCTCAGCGACGAACCGAGCGAAAGAGGACTGAGGTACCTCCAACACGATGGTCCCCGACGCAAAGGACTTCGACGTGGACGTCGAGTGTGCCTGGCTGCTCTCGACGAGTCCGCGCAGTGCCCCCGCGAGCGCACTGAGCTTGGTGAACGTCGACTCGATGCGACCGCGCGGCACCGTGAGATCAACGGTCCCGGTTGACTCGATCTTCTTCTTGGTGCTGGTCGAGAAGCCGCTACCCGACAGTGTCTTCTCGCTATTCGAGGTGGCCGTCGGCGGGGACGGCGTGTTCGGTGCGACGGTGAGGTTTTGAGCACCCGATGGCGACGCCGAAACCGTCCCGCGTCCGTGCGACGCGGCCAAGGTGGGCGACCGAGGTTCGCTGCGAAGCAGTGGTACGGCGATCGCGGCCACGACGACGATGACCGCGGCGGCGGCGAGGATCGTTCGGGGAAGGCCGGGTCGGCGGACGAAAGGCGGCACGAGATTCTTGTGCGGCACTGGTTCGTCGCGTGCCGCGGCGTCGAGGATGTCAGCGACCGCGTCGGCGGAGATCACGAGCTCGTTGGCGGCGCTTGCGAGCGAACGCCGCAGTGTCTCTTCATCGATCATCGTCATCCGGTCTCCTCTTCGCGTGACCCACGCCCTTGCGATCCATCGATGAGTGCGGGGTGCTCGGCAAGGCGTCGTCGAGCTTCATTGAGACGTGACTTGACGGTGCCCGGCTTGCGCGCGATCGCGACCGCGATGTCCCGCTCGCTCAAGTCCGCGAAGTAGCGCAGCACGATCACGATGCGCAAGTGCGCGGGCAGATCGCCGAGCGCGCGGCGCACGTCGTAGGAGAGCGCTATGCGACTGGCAGTGTCCTCTTCTGTCACGTCCTCGAGCTGTTCGGCCCCGCTCCTTCGGTCTCGGTGGGGAATCTCCTGGCGCAGCTTCGAGTTGCACGAGTTGACGACCACTCGGTAGAGCCACGGCTTGAAACTCGACTCCTTGGCGAGGGCGTTGCGAAACTTCCACGCGCGAAGGTACGCCTCTTGGACGGCGTCCTCGGCGTCGGAGCGGTTGCCGAGGATGAGGTAGGCCGTTCGCACTGACTGGGGATAGCCCTCTTCCAGCCAGGCGGCGAGGTCGGTCATGCCGCTAGAGCCTTGCACCGGAAGCGGCCATCGGGACGGTCGACCAACGAGTTGTCCTCACGTCTATAGAGACGCTGAAGGGGCGCAAAAGGTTCGCAGGAATTCTTGCGCCGAAAAGGGAGTAAAAGGGGAGGTGAGGAGGTCGGAGATGGCTGGCATGATGCGCGCTTGGGCCGTGTCGACACCCGGACCGATCGACTCGGGTCCGCTCGTTCAGATCGAACGCGAGATTCCAGAACCTGGACGCGGGCAGCTTCGACTGCGGGTTCTTGCGTGCGGGGTGTGTCGAACCGATCTTCACCTCGCCGAGGGCGACGTTCCGCCCCGTCGGCCCCTCGTTGTTCCGGGACACGAGATCGTGGGCGAGGTCGACGCGCTCGGTTCCGAGGCGAGTCGCTTCTCTGTCGGCGATCGCGTCGGCGCGGCGTGGCTTGCGCACACCTGTGGTATGTGCCGCTTCTGCCTCTCTGAACGGGAGAACTTGTGTATCGCGCCAGCGTTCACCGGCTGGGACATCGATGGCGGTTACGCGCAGTTTGTGGTCGCGAACGAGGACTATGTCTACACGCTGCCCGAGGAGTTCGACGACGTCCACCTGGCACCACTGCTGTGCGCCGGCATCATCGGTTACCGCGCGCTGCGGAGGACTGAACTCCCTGAGGAGGGGCGCCTCGGTATCTACGGGTTCGGTGGATCGGCGCACCTCACCGCGCAGATCGCGATTGCTGAAGGAGCGAGCGTGCACGTGCGCACCCGATCGCCCGAGGCTCGCGAGCTCGCGCTCTCGCTCGGCGCATTGACGGTCGGCGATACCGATGACCCGCTGCCTGAACCGCTGGACGGGGCCATTCTCTTTGCGCCTGTGGGCTCGATCGTGCCGACCGCCCTCGCGTCGCTCGATCGTGGTGGAACCCTCGCGATCGCGGGCATATATCTGAGCGACATACCCTCGCTCAACTACGAACGTCATCTCTTTCAAGAGCGAACGCTTCGCAGCGTGACCGCCAACACTCGCCAAGACGGCCGGGACTTCCTCGAGGCGGCCGCCATGATCGGCGTGAAGATCTCGGTCACTCCGTACCCGTTCAGCGAAGCGGACCGGGCGCTCGCTGACCTCAAGCACGAACGGTTCACCGGCGCCGCAGTACTCGTCGATTTCCAGTCATGATGCGACAGCACGCCGTCGAGTCACTGCCCGAACCGACCTGGCCGTATCGGCGCAGCGTACGAATCGTGGGCGACGCGCTGCGCGACTATGTCGTCACTCCCTTCATCAAGCACTGGGTCACGCTCAGCGTTGAGGGCATCGAAAGACTTGAGCACCTGTCTGAGCCGTCACTCTTCATCTTCAACCACAGCGACGACTTCGACGGACCCGTCATCTACGCGTCGCTGCCACGCCGTATCCGCAGGCGCCTCACCGTGGCCGTGGGTTCCAACATCCTCGATGACCATCGAGTCCTCGCATTCGTCATTCGTCTCTGCTTCGCCGCATTTGCGTTCTCGCGACTTACTTCCTCGCGAGCAGGCCTCAACTACGTGCAAGCGACGATCCACTCAGGTCGCCACGTTCTGCTCGCCCCCGAGGGCCGCCTCAGCACCACGGGGGACCTCCTTGACTTCAAACCGGGCATTGGGCTTCTCGCCGTGCGGCTTGGCGTCCCCGTCGTACCGATGAGGATCATCGGCCTCTCGGGCACCGTGCCGATGCACTCGCTGTGGCCAAAGAAGCACAGCGACGTGACGGTGCACATCGGCGAGCCGCATCGCTTTGGCCCCAACGTCAACTATCGACACGCGACGCGGGTGTTGCGCGTCGCAATGGAGGCGTTGTAGATGGGTGCTGCCACCTTCGCGGACTATGTTGCGAACCTCGAGGCCTTGGGCGAGAGCCGCGCGCTCGCGAGCCGCTCATTCTTGAAGATCGAGCGGTTGACGCACCGCGAATTGAGTGCGCGCGCATACCAGACGGCTCACTACCTGTCGGCAGAAGGCGTGGGTCGCGGCGATCGTGTGATGGTGGTCGCAGAGAACTCGCCGCGCTGGACTGAGCTGCTGCTCGGCACACTTTTGCTGGGTGCGACGGTGGTTCCCGTCGATGTCATGAGCACGCCCGAGGCCTTGCAGCGATACGTCAAAGACACCGAACCAACGCTCGTCTTCGTGAGCGCCGCGCGGACCGACAACGTGGGGCCTCTTCGAAGGTCGCTCGACAGTCTCGACGAGGTAACCGCGTCATTGCCGACCGATAAGCAAGCGGTGGCACTCGACGCAGAGTGGCCGGCGCTCATCGTCTTCACCTCGGGCACGACGGCCGATCCAAAGGGTGTCGTCTTGAGTCAGCGGAACATCCTCGCCAACATCGATGGAGTCCTCGCCCGAGTCGATGTTCAGACGGACTGGCGGTTTCTGTCGGTGCTGCCGCTCTCGCACACGTACGAGCTCACGAGCACGCTCGCGGTGCTCTCGCGCGGTGCGAGTCTCTACTACGTGGCTCGCGTCACGCCGCACGCCATTGCCGAAGCTCTCGTCGACTTTCAGATCACGACGATGCTCGCCATTCCTGAGCTGCTCACGCTCATGCTCGAAAACGTTGAGCACACGGCCGAAGACGAGGGCAAGGCGCGCATGCTCGCGGTCGGTCTCGAGGTCGCGCCTCACCTACCCTTCGCGCTCCGTCGAGAGCTTTTCTACAGCGTGCATCGTCGGCTTGGTGGCCATCTGAACCTGGTCATCACCGGCGGCGCGCCCATTCCGCTCAAGGTCGCCTCCGCGTGGGAGAACATCGGGATTCGCATGGTGCAAGGGTACGGACTCACCGAGACGTCGCCGATCCTCACCTGCAACTCGCTCGAGGATCGCCGACTCGATTCGCCGGGGCGTCCGCTCGACAACGTGCAGCTGCGCATCGGCGAAGAGGGGGAGATCCAGGCGCAAGGCCCGAGCGTCTTCTCCGAATACTGGCGCAATCCCGAGGCGACGGAAGCGGCCTTCACCGACGACGGCTGGTTTCGCACGGGAGACATCGGCCGGCTGGACGACGGGTACCTCAAGATCGAAGGCCGCCTGAAGTTCGCGATCGTTCGCAGCAGCGGCTTGAAGGTCTTTCCCGAGGACGTCGAGCTCGCGGCCGAGGATGACGCCAGATTCGGGGAGCTCTGCGTGGTGGGTGTCACGGACGAGCGAGGTGAATCGGTGGTGGCCGTCCTTATCTCCTCCGAATCGGATGACGTCATCGAGCACGCGATCGCTGAGCTCAACTCGAAGCTCGCGTCGTTCCAGCACGTGGACGCCTGGCGGCGCTGGCCCGAGCCCGACTTTCCAAGAACCCGCCTCCTCAAAGTGGATCGGCGAAAGGTGCAGGACTGGGCGAACAAGAAGGATGGCACAGCGGTGACGCACGACGGCGAATCGTCTGCACCGACACAGAGTGGCGATCCGATCGTGCGCTCGATTCAGACCGCACTTGGCAACGCTTCGGCGGGAGTCAGCGACGCCGACCGGCTTGACGACCTAGGTCTCGACTCGCTCCGGCGTCTTAGCCTCGCCGCGGACTTGGAAGAACGCCTCGGCGTCTCGGTGCCCGATGAGAAGATGACGCCCGCTACGACGGTGGGCGAGCTTCGCGCCCTCGTTGCCGTGGGTAGCCCCGCCGCTTCCTCGTCGCCCGCTCCGACGTGGCCCTACCACGAGTGGGTGCGCATCGTCGGCAGCGTAGTGCGCGACAGCGTCATTGCGCCCGCCGTCGGGCGGTGGGTCACACTGAACGTTGAGGGCCTCGACGTCCTTTCTTCGGTGACGCAGCCATCGATCTTCATCTTCAATCACAGTGATGACTTTGACGGTCCGGTCATCTATCAATCACTGCCCCCGAGCATTCGAGACCGTCTGGCGGTGGCGGTCGGCGCGGACGTCATGGAGGACCACCGACTGCTCGCCTTTGCCGTGCGGTTGTGCTACGCGGGCTTCGCGTTCGCGCGCAGCGAGCCCTACATGCCGAGCCTCGACTACGTGGGCCAGATGATCGACCGGGGCTGGCACGTGCTCATTGCTCCCGAGGGACGCCTGAGCACGAACGGTGAGCTCCAGGACTTCAAGTCGGGCATTGGGCTCTTGGCAGTGAGCCTCGCCGTGTCGGTCGTACCGATGAAGACGATCGGCCTGTCGGGCACGGTCCCGCTGCACGCAAAGTGGCCAAAGAAACATAGCGACGTGACGGTGCGAATCGGAGAGCCGGTTCGGTTTGGGCCAACGGTCAACTACGAAGAGGCAACCACCACGTTGCACGACATCGTGGCGAACCTGTAGCCGCTGGCTCGGCCGCGTCTTTCTTCAACAGCCTTACTTTCGATACGCGTAAAAGCCTTGACCGGATTTGCGGCCCATGAGACCGGCCTGGGTCATACGCGACAGCAGCGGCGGGGGAGCGAGGTGGGACTCTTTGAACTCTTCGTAGAGCGACTCGGCGACCGCCAACGTCGTGTCGAGTCCGATGAGGTCGGTCAGGGCGAGTGGGCCCATCGGGTGCGCGCAACCGACGACCATGCCTGTATCGATGTCCTCGGCGCTCGCGAAACCCGACTCCAGCATGCGAATCGCCGAAAGGAGATACGGAATGAGAAGGGCGTTGACGACGAAGCCCGCTCGGTCGGGCGACGTGATGACCTTTTTCTTGAGCGACTCGCTGGCGTAGTTCGACGCTCGCTCGGCGGTCTCTGGGCTCGTGAGGAGTGAAGAGATGAGCTCCACCAGCCGCAGGACCGGCACGGGGTTGAAGAAGTGCATGCCGATGACCTGCTCGGGACGCTTCGTGGCCATGGCGAGCTTGATGATCGGAATGGACGATGTGTTCGTCGCGAGGATGGCCTCGGGGTCTTGGACCACAGCGTCGATCGTTCGAAAGACGTCGAGTTTCACCTCTTCGTTCTCGGCGACCGCCTCGATCACGAGCTCGCAGTCAGCCAACTCGGTGAAATCGATCGAATACGAGAGTGATGCGCGTATTCGCTCGGCTTCCTCTTCGGCCATCTTGCCCGAGCTGACGGCCCGCGACAGCGAACGCTCGACCCGATCGCGGCCCGCTGCGAGGGCCGCATCGTCACGTTCGACCACGGAGACTCGAGCTCCCGCGCGCGCCGCGACTTCGGCGATGCCCGAACCCATGAGACCGCAACCTACGACACCCACTCGTTCCATCGGTCCTCCATCTCTCGAGGCCCGAGTCTACGGCCGCTGAATCGGGCCTCTTGAAGGCTGCTCGCTCAAAGGGCGCCTCGGAGAGATGACTACGATTGACGCGGGTCCCGATGAAAGGCCCACGGAGGTCACCATGGACACGGTCAACGTCATCGTTGAAATCCCGCGCTTTAGTCAGAACAAGTACGAGTACGACCACGACACGCACACGATCAAGTTGGACCGCCACCTGCTCGTCTCAATGGGCTACCCGGCCGAGTACGGGTTCATTCCCGACACCCTGGGCGGCGACGGCGACCCGCTGGACGCGCTCGTCATCACCGAGTTTCCGACGTTCCCCGGATGCCTCATCGAGTCGAAGATCCTCGGCATGTGCATCATGACCGACGAGAACGGCCGCGACGAGAAGCTCATCTGCGTGCCCGACTACGACAAGAACTGGAAGAGCGCCGCGGACATCACCGATGTGCCAGCGGAGATTCTCGACCGCATTCGCCACTTCTTTACGGTCTACAAGGACCTCGACGAGGGTAAGTGGGTGAAGGTCGAAGGCTACGTCGGGCGAAGCGAGGCCCTCGCTGAGCTCGAAGCGGCGCGAGAGAGGTACGTGGGCTGATCCACTTGCCATCGGACGCGCCGGGGCACGTCCGCTCGCCGATTCCCACCGGAAAAGACTCTTCGTGACCCTTGATCAGTTCCCCAAATGGACGCAGTCGTTGCTGCTGGCGTTCCGTCTTGACTTGAAGGCGAATCAGCATCGCCAGCCCTCTCTCGCTGCGATCCTGCTCGCGACGGTCGTCGCACTGATTGGTTCGCTCGTTGCGGACTATCTCCTCGTCAAGCTCGGCACGCATGTGTTTCCTTCGACGGTGGGCTATTCGCACTTTCGCTTCTCCGACTACTCCAAGCTGACCATCATCGGCGTGCTCATTGCGTGCGCGGCGTGGCCGGTCGCAACGCGCCTCACGTCGGCACCGCGCGAGTTCTTCTTTCGCGCAGCGATCGTGATCACGATCGTCCTCTTTGCGCCGGACGCCTACATCTGGCACTCCGGCTCACCCGGCAAGGCCGTCTTCGTGCTCATCTGGCTGCACATCGCGATCGCGATTGTCACCTATAACGCGCTCGTTCGCCTCGCGCCGGTACCGCGCGGACGCCACGCTCGTCACTCGGTCTAGGTATCAACCGCTGTTCCTCGGGGCGCCCTCTTGGCGATCGAACTCATAGGAGACTCGCCGGAGAGAATCGGCGACTCGTCGAACACTTTGGAATCCCCCCATCGAACGTGTTCGGTCTGGTCTTTGCTAATATCAAGTACTTCCATGGAAAATAAGGTAATTACCCGTACGACATAGGGCGGACTGCCTCCCGGGCCGGTTCGCCGTGCCGGACAGACTCCACAAAGGACGAGCATGGCGACGGCCCTAGACACACAGACGCCGA
The DNA here is from genome assembly GCA_963724865.1 of uncultured Acidimicrobiaceae bacterium. Classification (GTDB taxonomy): domain Bacteria; phylum Actinomycetota; class Acidimicrobiia; order Acidimicrobiales; family RAAP-2; genus RAAP-2. The sequence continues at coordinate 53,242 of CAVRWO010000023.1, forward strand.
TGCCGCCGCCTTCAGCGTCGCTCGGCCCAACCGGCTGGCGACGGGTTCGCTCGAAGCTGGCGCTGCCGCTGCTCGCGGGTGGGGGCGGAGCGCTCATCGTCGGGTACCTCTCATTGATCGTGCTCATCCCGGTCGCGGCGCTCATCGCCCACGGCTTCTCGCTGTCGGTCGCGACCCACGGCGCGGGCGTTCAGTTCTGGCGCTGGAGCGTGTCGATTGGATGGAAGACGTTCTGGACCGCCGTCACGGCGCCGGGGGCGAAAGAGGCCATCTTTCTTTCGCTCTGGCTCTCGCTCAGCGTGGCCGCCATCAACGCGGTCATGGGCGTCGCGATCGCCTGGGTCCTCGTGCGCGACAAGTTCGTCGGCAAGGGCCTGCTCGAGGCCTCGATCGATCTGCCCTTCGCCCTGCCCACGATCGTCGCGGGCGTCGTCTTGCTCGCGATCTACGGCGTTGACAGCCCCATCCACGTCGACCTCTTCGAGACGTGGATGGGGCTCATGCTGGCTCTCCTGTTCGTGACCCTGCCCTTTAGCGTGCGCGCCGTGCAGCCGGTGCTCGCCTCCCTTGACCTCGAAAGCGAGGCGGCCGCGCGAACACTCGGCGCCGGGGGAGCGCGCACGTTCTTCACGATCGTCTTGCCGTCGTTGTGGCCCGCGATCCTCGGCGGCTTCGGTCTCGCCTTCGCGCGCGCGGTCGGCGAGTTCGGTTCGATCTCGTTGATCGCGGGTGGCATCGGTCGTACGACGACGGCGTCCTATTACATCTACAACCTGACCCAGGGCTTTCTTTGGACGGACGCGGCGGCGGTGTCGACGGCGCTGCTCGTAATCAGCCTCGTCATCCTGGTCACGAGCAACGTGCTCTCCCGTCGCTTCCAGAAGCGGACACTCTGATGAAGACGCATCGCTGGGCCGTGCGCGGCGTCGTACTCGTGTACCTCGCCATTCTGATCGGACTGCCCGTTGCCTTTCTCGTTGTGAAGGCGCTCCAGCACGGCTTCGGTCCGTTCTGGTCCCAGGTCACCCAACCCGGCTCCCTGGCGGCGCTGAAGCTCTCGGTGGAGGTCGCCGCGATCGCGGTCCCAGTGAACGCCGTCGTGGGCGTGGGGGCCGCCATGCTCATCGCTCGCCACAAGTTCATCGGTCGCCGAGCCTTCGACACGGTCTTTGACATTCCCGTCGCCGTGTCGCCGGTGATCCTCGGCATCGCCCTCGTGCTCGCCTACTCGCGCATCGGCTGGTTCGGAGGACCGCTCGCGCGCGTGGGCATCATGGTGCTCTTCTCGCCCCTCGGCATCACGCTCGCCACGATGGCGGTCTCACTGCCGTACGTGTTGCGCTCGATCGTGCCGGTGCTCCTGGAAGTCGGCACCGAACAGGAGCAGGCGGCTCGCACCCTCGGAGCGGGACGCCTGCGCACGTTCTTTCAGGTCACGCTGCCGTCGATCAAATGGGCCGTGATGTACGGCATCACGCTCACCATCGCGCGCACGCTCGGCGAGTTCGGCGCGGTGCTCGTCGTCTCGGGCAACATCTCGGGGAGGACCCAGACGCTGCCGATCTACATCTACGATGACTGGGACCAGCGCTTTGACGTGCTCGGTTCGTACTCAGACGCCCTGGTGCTCGCCGCGATCTCGGTGCTGGTCCTTGGCGCCCTTGCGGTCCTGCGAAAAAGAGAGAGGATGCTGCGTGTCGATCTCGCTTAAGCACCTGAAGAAGCACTTCGGCGCGACGCACGCGGTGGACGACGTCTCGGTGGAGATCACGCACAACTCGCTGACCGCGATCCTCGGCCCGTCGGGGTCGGGCAAGTCGACCCTGCTCAAGCTCATCAGCGGTCTCGAAACCCCCGACGAGGGCACCGTCGCAATTGACGGCGACGACGTGACGAACGTCGACCCTCGACACCGCGACATCGGATTCTGCTTTCAGAGCTACGCGCCGTTTCGCCATATGAACGTGGCGAAGAACGTCGCCTTCGGGCTGAAGGTGCGCAAGCGCTCGGCGAGCGAAATCAACGCGCGCGTGAGTGAGCTCCTTACGCTCGTTCGTCTCGAGGACAAGGCGAAGAGCTACCCCGCCCAGCTCTCGGGCGGAGAGCGCCAGCGGATGGCGCTCGCTCGTGCGCTCGCCATCGAACCGCGCGTGCTGCTGCTCGACGAGCCCTTCGGAGCGCTTGACGCCGTGGTGCGCCAGGAGCTGCGCCAGTGGCTAAAAGAGCTTCACGCCCAGATGCCGGTGACGACCGTGCTCGTGACCCACGACCAGCAAGAAGCGATGGAGGTCGCCGACCAGCTCATCGTGATGCGCTCGGGCCACGTCGTCCAGGCGGGTCATCCGCTCGCGCTCTACGAGAGCCCGGCGACAAGCTTCGTGCACGAGTTCCTTGGACCCTCCACGATGTTCTTCGGCGAAGTCACAAGGCCCCACGACCTCGAGCTCGTCTCGGTCTACGACGGGACCGCAAAGGGCCGCATCACCTCGATCGTCTCGCTCGGCTTCGAAGCCCAGGTGACGGTCGAGCTGAGCGACGGCACGACGACCTGGGTGCAGCTGAGCCGCAACGAGCTCTCCAAGCTCGGTCTTCGAGTGGCGCTCCTGGTCGGTGTGCGACGGCGCGCGGACGCCGACTTCTAGCGAGTGCCGGCGTCGCGTCGCCTGATCTCGGCTTGCACGGAGGCGGGAATCGGGCGACACCCGCACGCAGTTGCGTGCTGAAGATGCCACGTCACTCGTTCACTGAGTGTCGAGCCGCGCGCTAGATGATGCGATTCGTGCCACTCACGATTCAACGACCTCTTTGGCGTGGGCGCATCCTTCGGCACGATCGAAGCGTACCGAAGGAGATGACTTCGCGCGGCGTCCTCAGTCGGCGTGCGACGGCGCGCGGATGCCGACTTCTAGTTCCGCTTTCGAAGCCTGCCGCGTCGAGGGCGTCACGCGCAGCCACGACGTGACCGCGGCCAGGGCACACAGGATCGCGGCGAAGTCGAGCGCCGGGTGCAGGCCCGCGACGAACGCCTTCTCGATGATCGTCGGGAAGAACCTTCGTCCGATGATCGTCGCTCGAGCGCTCGGGCTTAATCCCGCGAGCACGTGCGCGCCCAGCAGATGGACCATCGGGTTGTAGCCGAGGAAAGACGCAAACAGCGTCGTGACCGGCGGCAGCGTCGAGATGTGGTGAGCGATGGCGGGCGCGACGCCCTCGTGCGTGAGTCCCACGTAGAGCGCGTGGGGGAGCGTGCGTGAGAGCCCGATGATCATGAGCGTGAAGAAGATGCCGATCGAGAGCACCTGACCGGAGTTCTGGAAGGTCGAGTTCATGCCCGAACCGACGCCGCGGTTCTCGGCCGGCAGCGAGTTCATGATGCTCGCGCGATTGGGCGCGGCGAACATGCCCATTGACAGGCCGTTCATGAACAACAAGAGGCCAAAGACGGGGTAGGAAAAGTCAGCGGGGAGAAACTGCAGCAAGAAGAACGAGACGGCAGCACCCACCATGCCCCCGACCGTGAAGGGTCTCGCCCCGTAACGGTCTGAGAGGTATCCGCAAAACGGACCGGCAACGAGAAACCCGCCCGTGAGCGGCAACAGGGCAATGCCTGCCCAGAGCGGTGTCTCGGAGAAGGCGTAGCCGTGTAGCGGGAGCCAGATGCCCTGGAGCCAGATGACCATGGTGAACATCAGTCCGCCGCGACCGATCGCCGAGAACAGCGTGGAGATGCTGCCTGAGGAGAAGGCGCGGATCTTGAACAGGCTCAGCTTGAACATGGGGTCCGGCGAGCGCGCCTCGATGCGCGCAAAGAAGAACAGTGCGACGACCCCGCCCACCAAACAGGAAAGGACGAAGGGGCTTGTCCAGCCCATCACGTGTCCGCCGTAGGGCTGGATGCCGTAGGTGATGCCGACCATCAACGCCACGAGTCCCAGGGCAAAGGTGACGTTGCCGCTCCAGTCGACGTGGGAGTCGATCTTGGTGGGGAGCTCTTTCAAGTTGAGGTACGCCCAGATGGTGCCGAAGATGCCGATCGGCACCGAGATGATGAAGATGAGCCGCCACTCGATGGGACCGAGCAGCCCGCCGAGGATGAGGCCGATGAATGAGCCCGCGATGGCGGCGATCTGGTTGATGCCGACCGCCATGCCGCGCTCGTTCTCGGGAAAGGCGTCGGTGAGGATTGCGGTCGAGTTCGCGATCAAGAACGCGGCGCCGACGCCCTGAAAGAGGCGCATCACGACGAGCCAGATGCCCGCCGCCGTGCCCTGCATCCAGGTGATCGAGAGCATCAACGAGAAGAAGGTGTAGATGACAAATCCCATGTTGTACATCCGCACGCGCCCGAGCATGTCGCCGAGGCGACCGAGGCTCACGACGAGCACCGAGGTGACGATCATGAAGCCGAGGATCATCCACAGCAGGTAGAAGGTGTTGCCCGGCTCGAGGGGATTGATGTTGATCCCCTCGAAGATGTCGGGCAGCGCAATGAGCACGATCGACGTGTCGATCGTCGCCATGAGCATGCCGAGCGTGGTGTTCGACAGGACCAGCCACTTGTAGCGATCGTTGTTGGGACGTGGCCCGCCCCGACGAGCCCTCGTCTCTGCAAGGCTCACGAGGCGAGTTCGCTCAACAGCTCCCTAGGAACGGTGTCGAGTGTGGTGAGAATGGCGTTGGCGAGCGCGCGGGCGCTCTCGGGGTTGAGCTCGATCGCCGCGCGCGCCGAAGGTCCCTCGGCGGGGTTGAGCAGATCGATCATGAGGGCGTGTCCCGCGAGGTAGTGGACCGGATGGTCGAAGTAGACGGTCGCTGTGGTCATCGACGTCCAGCCGCTTTGGGTCTTGGCGCTGCCCGAGACCTCGAGCAGCTCGGTTTGGTAGGTGCACATGGGACTCCTTAAGCGATCGTGCTCGCGAGGAAGGCGAAGATCTCTTTCCAGCCCTCGTTCGCCGCTTCGACGCGGTAGCTCGGGCGGTCGGTCGAAAAGAACGCGTGTCCCGCGCACTCGTAGGTGTGAAACGTGAACTCTTTGCCCGCCGCCTCGAGGGCCTTTGCGAGCATGTCGTTCTGCTCGGATGAAGGGTAGGTGTCGTCGGCGCCAAAGAGGCCGAGGAGCGGCCCCGAAAGATTCCCCACCTCGCCGATGATCGCCTTTACCCTCAGTGGGAATTCGGCGGGCGGGTCGATGGCGACGAACGCGCCATAACAGTCGATGACCGCATTGAGCGGCAGCCGGCATCCCGCCAGCAGCGACTGACGTCCACCTGAGCAGTAGCCGATGGAAGCGACCTTGTCGTTCGAGGTGGAGAGGGACTTGAGGTGCTCCATTGCGCCGGCGACATCGCCAACGAGTCGTTCGTCGGGCACTCCGCCGAGGGCTCGTGCCGTCGCGGCCGCGTCGTCCGGGCTCGCACCGGGCGCCTCGCGGTGGTACAGGTTCGGCATGAGCGCCGAGTAGCCGTTCGCCGCGAACTTTCGTGCGATCTCCTTCGTGCCCTCGTCGTAGCCGGGCATGTGGTGGATGACGACGATCGAGCCGTTGTGAACGACGTCGGTCGGCACCGCGAGGTACGCCTCGATCTCGTCGCCGCCAGAGCCCGTCATGGTGATCGTGTCGGCTCGCAGATTGTGTGTCACGGTGGTCCTTTCAGTGAGTCCGCGGAAGCGGCCTCGGAGGGTGTGAATGCCGGCAAAGGGAATTAGTTACTTTAAGTAACTACCTGTAATATTAGCGCGGTGGCCAAGCACGCGGAGAGAAAAGTTAGCGACACGACGCTCGAACGTGAGTGGGGTCGTCTTCGGCGCGGGAACCTCATGCAGCTGGTTCGCGCGACGAACGCGCCCGGGCACAGTCCGCTGGAGGTCGAGCTGCTGCGCGCGATCGTCGAGGCAGGGGAGATTCGCGCATCGGACCTTGCGAATCGGCTGTTCGTCACGAAGACCTCGATCAGCCGTTACGTCAACGACATGCTGAAAGAGGGACTGCTTCGCCAGCGGCGCGATCCGTCCGACGGACGGGCGACCCTGCTGTCGGTGTCGGCCGCCGGTCAGCGTGAGTTCGAAGAGCGAGAGAAGCGGCGCAGCGCCATGCTTCGAGAGATCTGCCAGGACTGGACGCCCAGCGACGTCGCCAAACTGACGACGCTGATGCAACGCTTCAACGACGAGCTCTACCGACGCCTCAAAGCGACGACGCCGACTTCCTAGACCGGGACGGTCTCGTCGTCGTCGCTCACCATCGACGAGCGTTCCGCCGTGCCGGTGAAGTAGGCGACGGCGCCCGACGCGAGGAGCAGCAGCCCGGACACGGTCAGGGCGAGGTTCAGTCCGTGGGTGAAGGCGCCGTAGGCCGCGTGGATGACTTCGTTGATGATGTGGCGCACCGCGGCGCCGCTGTTCTTGCTCTCGGCCGACGCCTTCGAGGCGGCGGTGCCGGTGACGACGTCTTCAATGATCTCCTGGCGGAACGACGGCGGTACACCGATCTCGGCCAGGCGGCGCGTCAGATTGACGGTGAGCTGACCGTTGACGATCGAGCCCAAGATGGCGACTCCGGTCACGGCGCCCAGCTCGCGAGCCGTGTTGATAGTCGAGGCCGCGATGCCCGAGTTGGACGCTGGAATGCTGGTGAGTGCCGTGGAGCTGACGGGCACGATGATCATGCCAAAGCCGATTCCGGCGAGCCCCATCGTCCAGCCGAGCGTGCTCAGTCCTGCCGTCGGGCTGATCACGACGTCGGTGAGCAGCACTCCGAGTCCCGCCAGGAGGCACCCCACGGTCATCGGGACGCGAGAGCCCACTCGTCCGACCCAGCGTCCCGTGAAGAGGGCGGCGGCGACAATGCCCGCGAGCATCGGCAGGAAGTCGCGCGCGAGAGCGTAGGCACTCGCCGACCCGATGACCTCGAGATAGAGGGCAACGAAGAAGAAGATGGAAAAGACGGCGAAGTAGCTCGTAAAGGCGATGAGCGTCGACCCGGCGAAGGCGCGGTTGCGAATCCACCGGACGTTCAGCATCGGGTGGGTCGAAGTCGATTCGACGACGAAGTAGGTGATGAAACAGAGTCCAGCGATCGAGTACAGCGTCAGCACGCCGCTCGAGTAGTAGCCCCACGTTTCGCCGGAGATGGTCGCGAAAGTGGCAAAGCCGAGCGATACGCCAGCGAGGAGGAAACCGAGCCAGTCGATGCGGCGGCGAATCTGATTCACGCTTTCGGGTAGCGCGATGGCACCGCAGATGATGACGACGGCGCCGAAGATGAAGTTGAACCAGAACACGGCGCGCCAGTTCCACAGTCCGACGAGGACACCGCCGATCACGGGGCCGAGCGCAAGCGCGAGACCCGACACCGCTGCCCAGGCACCGAGTGCGCGCGCACGGGTGCGCTTGTCGGGATAGATGTGGCGAATCATCGACAGCGTGCTCGGCTCCGAGCCCGCTGCGCCGACGCCCATCACGACGCGTCCGCCAATCAACTCGGCCGGCGAAACCGCGAAGGCGCAGATGATGGATCCGGCACAGAAGATCACCGCACCAATCAGCATCACTCGCTTGCGCCCAAAGTTGTCGCTGAGAGATCCGCAGATAAGCATCAGGCTCGCAAAGGCGAGCGCGTACCCACCGACGACCCACTGCAGTTGGGAGACGCCCGCGTGCAGCTTTGACTGGACGCTCGTGAGGACGGCGCTGGCAATCGTGTTATCGAGGAACGTGAGAAAGAGGATCGCGAGCAAGATGGCGAAGCTGAAGTGCGCTCGCAGCCCCGCGGCGATGGAGTGGCGACGCTCTTCGATCGTTCGCGTGAACGTCGAATCGGTGCCGTTACTGCCGAACATGTGCTCCCTCCCAGGAGCCGCCGGCGGCGCCAGCGGTCACTGCACTCTTGTGGCGTCGGTCCCAATCCTGACGCGAGTCGATAGGACCGATCTCGCCGACGACGTCAACCTATTTCTTAGCGGGAAGGGCGAAGGTGATGTTACCGACCGCCGAGTCGCCGCCCGTCGCATTGCCGACGCTGACCGCGCATTTGCTCAGGTTTGCCTTGGTCGTTCCGCAGATGCCGTTTCCAATCCTCCCTGTCGATACCTTGAAAGTGGTTCTCGGAAGAACACCGGACGAAGAAATAGTTGCGCTGGGGGGGAGCGTTGTGCTGGGGACCTTGCAGCCTGTCTGGCCCTTTGCGTTCCTGAGGCACTCGACGATGAACACCGTGTCACCGGGCTTGAACCCGCTGCCGCTGACGTGGACCGTTTCGCCGTTTTTCAGGTTCGTCGCCGGCGTGACGACGACCTTTGGTCCGGCGGCCGATGCGAGCGCGCTGCCGCCGATGCTCCCGACGAGTCCTCCGATGCTGACCATCGCAATGCACAGTCCGATACGAAATGCTCTTGTCGTGATCATGTTCGCTCCCTTGCACTGTCTGATCGAAGCCTCATCGCATAGCAGCGATGCAAACAAACGGGCATCAAATCGTCTTCGATGTCATAGTAGTCAGGCTATTGAAAGATCGGTCAGATCGAAATCACCACGTAACCCGGACGCGTCGCTCCATTGCTATTCAACGTTTGTCGCCGGTCACGCCGACGAGTGCCGTAATCGACAGTGCGTCAGGCAGAGCGCAGCGCGTACGACTCGCCGGCGCTGATGACGATCTCACCGCGCACCGCGGCGCGAATAGCGGCGAGTACCTCGGCAATGCGGGCGTTCTTTCCGAGCAACCCTGTGCATCCCGCGTCAATCGCAAGGCACTGGAGCCCGTGATCACCGTTGCCCGAGAGCATCACCACGCGGCTGTCAGGAGACTCCTTGACCATGAGCTTGACCACCTCGATGCACTCAAAATCGGGTAGTCGGTAGTTGAGCAATATCACCGCGGGGTGTTCTCTTTTGATCAAGTCGAGAGCGTCGGCCACGTTGCCCACGACGCCAACGAGGCTGAGGTCGGTCTCTTTAGAGATGGAGAGGGCCAGCAGCTCTGACACCATGATGTGGTCGTCAACGACGGCCACCCTGATGGAAGGATCCGACACATTTTCCATGACGTCAGCAGACTAGTAAGCGCCGTTTCACTAACAACGAGAAATCGTCCGTATTTTGTAAGGCTTTAGAGACGATATTTTGTATTGGTAGTTTCAAATCGCCGCTCAAATGCTGGGTAGTTGTTGAGTTGTCTGTGAGCGTCCTGTGAGGTGGCGTGTCGCACTTCAAAATTTGTGATTTCGAAAAGCATCGGCGCGTGTCGACGCGCGTCTTTTCCAGAGTATGAGGAATGTCGTTTCCGCTTCTCCTACCGCTGCCCACGCTCGCTGCGTGCGCTTAGCGGAAGTCCGCTTGGAGTTCCGCGAGCGCTTCGGCACCCGGGCAGAGCGCGTCGTAGGGGAGGCTTGCGAGCGCAGCGGGTGGCGTCTGATTGAGCTCGTGCAGCTCTTGTGATGATTCGTTCAGATAGAGCAGGCCCGTCGCGATTTCGCCTCGCTCGTGACGATCGCGGATGTACTCCTCGACCGACATGCGGTCGCTCGGGTCGTAGCCATCCGGTACGTGGCGAAAGCGCAGCACGCTGCCGTCGTGCATGGTGACGGCCTTCGCGTCATCGCTCGGGATCCTCTCGCGAATCGGCACCTGCATCGGCACGAAGTCCGTCTCGACCTCTTTTACCTCGTGCTCACGCACGAACTTGTAGCTCTTCGTGGAGCTCTCGTGGTCGTTGAAGGTGACACACGGTGAGATCACGTCGATCAACGCAAAACCTTGGTGCGCGACCGCCGCCTTCAAGATCGGTATCAGCTGCTCCTTGTCGCCCGAGAAGCTTCGGGCAAGAAACGTGGCGCCGAGGGTGAGCCCGAGCATGATCGGGTCGATCGGGGCGAGGAGATTCGCCTCACCCTTCTTCGGGGCCGAACCGATGTCGGCCGACGCGGAGAGCTGGCCCTTCGTGAGTCCGTACACGCCGTTGTTCTCGATGACGTAGACCATGTTGACGTTGCGGCGCATCGCGTGCATGAGGTGGCCGAGTCCGATTGACAGCGAGTCGCCATCCCCGGAGATGCCGATGTACGTGAGCTCTCGGTTGGCCGCGTTCGCGCCGGTCGCGATGGTCGCCATTCGACCGTGGGCGCTGTTGAAGCCGTGCGCGCCGCGAACGAAGTAGGTCGGGGTCTTTGAAGAGCAGCCGATGCCGCTCAACTTTGCGATGCGGTTCGGCGGCGTGGAGAGCTCCCAGAATGCGTGCGTGATGGCGGCCGTTACCGAGTCGTGGCCACAGCCCGCGCAGAGCGTCGACATCGCGCCTTCGTAGTCGCGGATCGTGAGGCCGATCTCATTCTTCGGCAACGGGTTGAGCGGGATGAGGGGCTTCACAATGGACGGCATTAGGGCATCTCCAATTGGGTCAAGACGCTGTCGACGACTTGTTGAGCGCTCAAGGGAAAGCCGCCGTAGGCAAGTACCGATGACATTTTTTCGATCGCGACGCCGGTCTCGATCGAGATCAGGCTGCGCAGCTGGGCGTCGCGATTCTGCTCGACGACGAAGCAGCGCTCGTGGCTCTCAACGAACGCGCGCACGTCCTCGACGAAGGGGAACCCTCGCACGCGCAGGAAGTCCGCGATGACGCCTTGCTCACTCAACTCGTCCAGCGCTTCTCGAACGGCAAGATCGCAGCTGCCGATCGTGATGACGCCAACGGTGGCGCCGTCTCTGCGCTCGATGATCGGCTCGGGCACATGAATCGCCGCCGCGGCGTGCTTCAACTTCAGCCGGTCGACGACCTCTTGATACTGGTCGGGGATCTCGGTGTATTGGCCGTACTTGTCGTGGCCCGAACCTCGGATGAAGTAGGCGCCCTTCGAGTCTGAGCCCGGCAGCGTGCGCGGCGTGACGAACTCTTCATCTTCGTCCGTGTAGCGGAAGAACTCAGCGATCTCGGCGAGGTCCTTGTTCTCGAGCACTCGTCCGCGATCGGGCACGAAGCTGTCGTCCCACGTGAGCTTCGGCACGACCCAGTCGTTCATGCCGATGTCGAGGTCTGACAGCATGAACACGGGCGTCTGGAAGCGCTCGGCAAGGTCGAAGGCGGTGACGGCGAACTCGAAGCACTCGTGCGGATTCGCGGGAAAGAGCAGGATGTGCTTCGTGTCGCCGTGGGAGGCGTAGGCGCACATCAAGATGTCGCCCTGCTGGGTCCTCGTCGGCATGCCGGTTGAGGGGCCGACGCGCTGCACGTCGATGACGACCGCGGGAATCTCGGTGTAGTACGCGAGCCCGAGCAGCTCGCTCATCAGGGAGATGCCGGGACCCGACGTGGACGTGAAGGCGCGCGCGCCGCTCCAGCCGGCGCCGAGCACCATGCCGATCGAGGCGATCTCGTCCTCGGCCTGAATGATGAGGTAGTTGTTCTTGTACGTCGAAGGTGCGTTCGGGTCGTCGCTCTCCACCTTCACGCGGCGATACTTGGCGCAGAGCTTCGTGAAGTTGTCCATCACCGCCGTCGCTGGGGTGATCGGGTACCAGCCAGCCACCGTTGCCCCGGCGTAGAGGCAACCGAGTGCGGCCGCCGTGTTGCCGTCAATCAAGATCGAATCGCCGTTCTTTTCGAGCGGTTCGAGGCGAAAGGCGAGTGGGCACTCGAAGTGCTCGATCGCGTAGTCGTAGCCGAGGCGCAACGCCCGCTGGTTCGAGTCGAGTAGGGCGACGTTGCGCGAGTAGTTCTCGCTGAGCAGCCCGGCCACCACCTCGAGGTCAATGCCGACGAGCGCGACGACCGCACCCGCGTAGGCGATGTTCTTCATGAGGATGCGCTCGCGGGGCTTCATGAAGTTCTCAAGGCACATCGCGGCGAGCGGCACGCCGAGAAAGGTGACGTCCTCACGTTCGAGGTCGGGGTCGAGGGGCCAGGACGAGTCGTAGAGGACGAAGCCTCCGGGGTGGACGTCGGCGATGTCCTCAGCGTAGGTCTGGGCGTTCATGGCGACCATGAGGTCGTAGTGGAGCGCGCGGGCGGTGTAGCCCGAGGCGTTGACTCGTATCTCGTACCAGGTCGGCAGTCCCTGGATGTTCGAGGGAAAGAGGTTCTTACCCGAGACGGGGATGCCCATGCGGAAGATGGCCTGGACGAGGAGGCTGTTGGCGCTGGCCGATCCCGTCCCGTTCACGTTCGCCAACTTGATCGAGAAATCGTTGACCTGGTTGCGGGTCTTCGCCCGCTCGGTCACGGTCATGACGTCGCTCCGTTTCCGCCGAAGCCCACAGCGACCGGGATGAAGTTCTTCGAACCCGCGTAGGGGATCTTGAGGTCGAACAGCTCCATGTCCCAGGCGGCCGTCGGACAGCGCTCGGCGCACAGGCCGCAGTGCACGCAGACATTCTCGTCTTTCACCATGACGCGACCGGTCTGGGGGAGGGGCGCCGAGACGAAGAGCTCCTGGGCAAGGTTCGTCGCGGGGGCGAGCAGTCGCTCGCGCAGATCCGCCTCGTCACCGTTGCTCGTGATCGTCAGGCACTGGACGGGGCAGATATCGAGGCAGGCGTCGCACTCGATGCAGAGCGGTGCCGTGAACGCGGTCTCTACGTCGCAGTTGAGGCAGCGCTGCACTTCGCGTGCGGTCTGCTCGGCGGAAAAGCCCAGCTCGACTTCGAGATCGAGCGCCTCGAAGCGCTTGGTCAGTTCGACGTGGGTCATCTTCTGGCGCGATGACTGGTTGTAGTCGTTGTGGTAGCTCCACTCGCTCATGCCCATCTTCTGGCTGATGAGGTTCATCCCATTCGCCGGTCGATCGGTGAGTGGAACGTCCTGGCAGAAGTTGTCGATGGAGATCGCCGCCGCGTGGCCGTGCGCTACGGCCCAGATGATGTTCTTCGGCCCCCACGCGGCGTCCCCGCCGAAGAAGACGCCCGGGACGCTCGACTGCATCGTCGTCTCGTCAACGACCGGCATATCCCATTCGCCGAATGTCATCCCGAGGTCCCGCTCGATCCAGGGGAAGGCGTTCTCCTGGCCGATGGCGAGGATGACGTCGTCACAGGGAATCACGACCGTGTCGATGGTCGTAGAGCGTTTGGCGCCCTCGTCCCACGTCAGGACGTCGAACTCCATGCCGACGAGTCGACCGTCTTCCATCACGAAGCGTGTCGGCGCGTGGTTCACGATGATCTCGACGCCCTCTTCTTCGGCGTCGTCAAGCTCCCACGGTGAGGCCTTGAAGTACTCGCGCGGACGGCGCGCCACGACCTTGATGTCGCGACCCCCGAGGCGGCGTGACGTGCGACAGCAGTCCATCGCGGTGTTGCCCACGCCAATGATGAGCACGCGCTCGCCAATCGCGTCGAGGTGACCGAACGCGACCGACTCGAGCCAGTCGATCCCGATGTGAATGTTCGTCTCCTCGCTGGCCTCGTCGTGTCGTCCCGGCAGGTCGAGCTCCTTGCCGCGCGGCGCGCCGACGCCCACGAAGACCGAGTCGAAGCCGTCGTCGAGCAGTTGGCGCAGGCTTTCGACGGGCGTGTTGTAACGAATATCGACGCCCATGTCGAGGATCATCCTCGTCTCTTCTTCGAGGACCTCCTCGGGCAGGCGAAATGAGGGAATGTTCGAGCGCATCAGGCCGCCGGGCTGGTCGTACTGCTCGAAGATGGCGACCTCGTAGCCGAGTGGCATCAGGTCGTTCGCGACGGTGAGCGACGAGGGACCCGCGCCGATGCAGGCGATCTTCTTGCCGTTCTTCTTCTTCGGGATAGCGGGCAGGCGGTCGCCGATGTCGCCACGCAAGTCGCTCGCCACGCGCTTTAGCCGGCAGATGGCAACGGGCGAGCCATCCACACGTTCGCGCCGACAGGCCGGCTCGCACGGTCGGTCGCAGGTGCGACCGAGGATCCCGGGAAAGACGTTCGATTCGCGATTGAGCATGTACGCGTCGTCAAAGCGCTCCTGGGCGATGAGTCGGATATACCCGGGCACGTTCGTGTGCGCGGGACAGGCCCACTGACAGTCGACCACCTTGTGGTAATAGTCAGGAGATGAGGTATCCGTCGGCTCCACGCGAGGTGCTCCCTTCGACCAGGTAAGGCAGCGTCCTATATCGGAGCTGTCGCTCTGGTCCTCCTCGATTCACTGTAGTTCTTGGCAAAAGGCACTCTGTTTCGCCACAACCCTCCGCTCGCTTGAAGATTGTGTTTTGGATGTCGTGCGATGTCACCGCGCACTCGTAGGGTTCAGTGTGGCCAACTTGTCGTCATCGAATGATCTCGAGCGTGTGATGGACGCCGCGCGAGTCCCCGACTGGTGCTTCGCGCTCGGTCGGTCGGGCCAGATCATGGCGACGCGTGACTCGGGCAGTATCGGTCTTCCCTGGGTGGTGCTCGCGGCGGGCCGAGGACCAGCCATGAGGGTGTCGCTCTACCAGCCCGGCGATGACCTCGATGTCGAGGGCGACGTGATCGGTGAGCTGAAGGGCAGTCCGCGCGAGCGCGGGCGCCAGCTTCGAACGCTCCTCAGTGAGCTCGAACTTTCGCGGTAGCCCGACGCGACCGGCCCGCAGTAGTCGTCATATTCGCGTCGATTAGTACCAGGTCCACTGTGAGAGCGGCCAGAACTTCAAGAACACCTTGCCGATGATGTCTGAACGCGGGACCGTACCCCAGTAGCGACTGTCGCAGGAGTTTGAGTGATAGTCGCCCATCATGAAGTAGTGGCCCTTGGGCACGACGACGTGGCCGATCGCGGGCGTCACCGGATTCCAGTGCGGCCACTTCTGATCGAGCTTCTTGCCGCCGACGTAGATCGTGTTGCCCACCGAGGTGAGTCGGTCTCCCGGCAACCCGATGACTCGCTTGACAAGGTCGGCGTAGTTGTCGCCGCAGTCCTTGCGAACGACCGGGGGTGCTTTGAAGACCACGATGTCACCGATGTTGATGGTGCCGAACTCCACGCTCAGCTTGTCCACCATGATGTGGTTCCCTTCCCACAGTGTGGGTTCCATGGAGCCCGACGGGATGGAGAATGTTTGGAACACGAAGGTGCGGATAAGGATCGATGCGACCACGACGATGATGAGCACGACCAGCCATTCAAGGGTGGCACGCTGTCCCGACTTACGCGAAGTGACTTCCTCGGGAGGTGCGCTGTTGGTGTCGAGGCTCATCACTCAACAGTACGAGAACCGTTGACATCACGGCCCTACGGAGATTGAACGCTACTCAAGCTCATTCTCGGAGCACGTAGCGGGGCGGACGCTCACGGCCATCTCTCCATCGAACATCTCTTCGACGCCTTTCGCCTCATCGATCTCCAGCTCGCTCGGCGGCGCCTTGGGCGCAGGGCGTCCGACGAAGCCGCAGATCACTCCTGCAAGCGCCGCCATTGACGCGGAGAAGATCCACAGGTGGTGGAAGTTGCCGAGCGCTGTATTGATGTTCTTTGGGGAACCGAGGATGACCACGAGTATTGCGACACCGAGGGCGCCACCGATCTGTCGAGCGGTCTGATTGACGGCGCTCCCGACGGAGTAGCGGGAAGGTTCAAGGCTGGACACGGCCGCCGCACTGATAACCGGGAACGTCAGGCCGATGCCGAGTCCGACGATGAGTGTCCCGGGCAGCCACACCTTCAGGTACTCCGCGTGCGCGTGCACCTGCCACACGTACCAGAGCAGACCGAGCGTGAAGACGAGAAACCCGAGGCTCATCACTCGGCGAAAGCCGACACGCCCCGCGAGCTTTCCGGCCGGGCCCGAGATGACGGCGACGACAAGGGGGCCCGGTGTCACCGAGAGCCCGGCGCGAAGGATCGAGTAGTGCCACACGCTGGTGAGGAACAAGATGTTGCCGAGGAGCATGGCAAAGAAGCCCATCGAGTAGAGGAGCGCGGCACTGTTGGCCACGCTGAACGAACGCGCTCGAAAGAGCGTGAGGTCGAGCACCGGTTGCGGATGGCGAGAAGATCGAAAGAGGAACGAGGCCAGGAGCGCGGCGGCTACCGCGAACCCGGCAAGGATTCGCGGACTGGTCCAACCCCACGTCGGTCCCTCAGAGATGGCGAGCACCGCGAGGGCGAGCGCCACGCTCAGCAGCGCGACCCCGGGGTAGTCAGGCGCTGACGTCGAATCGGTTCCGTTCGACGTGGCGAGCACGCGCCGACCGACGAGCCAAGCGACCAGGCCGACGGGCAGGTTCACGTAGAACGCAGCACGCCAGCCGAAGCCGGTGATCAAGAGCGCGCCGAGCGACGGTCCCGTCGCGACGGCGAGCGCGCCGATGCCACCCCACAGTGCGACCACCTCCGAGCGACGTTCTTTTGAGTAGGCGGCGAGCAGCAGGCCGAGCGACGCGGGCAGCATGGCTGCCGCTCCGACCCCTTGGACGAAGCGTCCGAGGATGAGCGTCTCGACGCTCGGCGCGACGCCACAGAGAAACGATGCGAGACAGAACACGCCGAGTCCGAAGAAGAACACGCGTCGACTACCGAGCCGGTCGGCGGTCCTTCCCGCGACGACGAGAAGGGATCCGAACACGATCGCGTAACCGGTCAGCACCCACGACAGGGTCGCGCGACTGTCGTGGACGAACGCGCGCTCGAGTGCGGGGAAGGCGACGTTGACAATGGAAAGGTCGAGTGAGCCCATGAAGGCGCCGAGCGCGGTGACGATGAATATGGCTCGCCGACGCCGCTTGGACGCGTCCGACGCCTCGCTCGAGAGGTCTCTACTAAGTTCTGTCATGAAACGCACAATAGGTCATTGCGTAGCGTAATGCAACTGACTAAGGTATTGGCATGGAACGAAAGAGTTTTGCTCAGATGGATTGCTCGGTTGCCCAGTGCCTTGAGGTCGTCGGCGAGTGGTGGAGCATGCTGATTGTCCGCGACTGTTTCATGGGCATCACCAGGTTCGAAGACTTTCAGCGCCGACTCGGCATCTCGCGGAACATCCTGAAAGAGCGCCTGGGCTCGCTCGTGGACGCGGGCGTGCTGGTCCGCGTCCCTTACTCCGAACACCCTCCACGCTACGACTACAAGCTCACCGCAATGGGCCGAGACCTCTGGCCGGTGTTGACGGCGATGCGCCAGTGGGGCGACCAGCACGCCGCGCCGAGTGGTGCGCCGATCGACCTAGTGCATAACTCGTGCGGACAGGTCACGCACGCTGAGATGGTCTGCGCCTGGTGCGGCGAGAAGCTGAACGCCCGCAATGTGCACGCCGTCTCGGGTTCCGGTCGCGAGATTCATTCGCTGTTGCCCGCGTAAACTCAGCTGGTGGGTGGGGTCCGCGGCGCGAAGTTGCCGCCCTCGGCGCCGAGGACGGCGCCGATGTTGGCGACGTGAAGGTGTATCTCGTCCAGCAGGTCGGTGGCGCTCTTCACGGCCTCAGTGAGCTCGGTGTTCTCCTGGATGAGCCGTTTGATGTCATCGGTGTTGTTGGAGGTGTGAACAGCCACCTCCGAGGAGATGGCGTCGGCGCGCTTGGCGGCGATGAGAAGCGCCGCCGCTTGAACCCCCGCCATCATCGAGAGGAACAGGTTGAGCAGGATGTAGGGGTACGGGTCGAAGGCTTTGTGGTGAAGCACGTGCTCGAGCAAGGCCGTGTTGACGACGGCCCACAGGATCATCACCGCGAAGAATCCGAAGACGAAGCCCCACGAGCCCATGATGTTGCGCATGCGGTCGGCGGCGCGCTCGCCCCGGGAGAGCTGGTCTCCGGTGCGAACGCCGGGATGGTTGTGCCAGTGGGTCTGCCATGGTTTCATCGCACCATCGTCCCACACCGCTTTTGTCCCGCTTTGGACCTGACGCTAGAAACGTGGCTCGAAGTCGTAGCGCAGGGGCATCCCGCTTGCGCCGTGGTCCGGCTTCACGCTCAAGATCTGGTGGATCTCCAGGTGGTGGCGCTCAAAGCCGACCGCGGACCCCGCCATGTACAGACGCCACACGCGCGCTCGCTGAATACCGACTTCATCGACTGCTTCGTCAAAGCGCTTGACGAGGTTGTCAACCCACCGGCGCAAGGTCATTGCGTAGTGCTCGCGCAAGCTCTCCAGATGACGGACTTCGAAGCCGTGCGCTTGGAACATCGACACGAGTGTGCCGACCTCGTGCAGCTCGCCGTCGGGAAAGACGTAGCGGTCGATGAACTGGCTGCCGGTCTTCGACGGCCCGCGCATGCCGATCGCGATCTGCATCTGGCGACTTATCTCCGAAGCCGTCGTCGGCTGGTGGTTCTCGTCGAATGAGACGGGACGGCCGATCGCGTGATTGAGGAATCGTCCGCCGGGACGAAGCTGGTCCCAGATGTGCTGTGTGTACGTCGGGAGCGATCGGCGTCCGACGTGCTCGGACATGCCGATGGAGCTCACCGCGTCAAAGGGGCCGTCGGCGATGTCGCGATAGTCCTGGAGGCGAAATTCGACCAGATCGCTGACGCCGGCGAGCCGAGCCTGTTCGGTCGCGTAGCGGCGCTGCGGGTCAGAGAGCGTGACGCCGACGACGCGCGCGCCGAAGTGGCGGGCCGCGTGAATGCTCATCGTTCCCCAGCCGCACCCGATGTCGAGGAGGCGATCACCCGGTTTCAGCTCCAGCTTTCTCGCCACGAGGTCGACCTTTCGTGCTTGCGCCTGCTCCAGGGTCTCCTCGGGAGAGGCGAAGACCGCACACGAATACGTCATGGAAGGTCCGAGCACCATCTCGTAGAAGCGGTTCGACACGTCGTAGTGATGGGTCACCGCCTGGCGGTCGCGCGACTTGGAGTGCATCACCCCTCGTGGGCGCACCTCGATCGATGGTGGCGTCAAGGGACGAATCGCCGATGTCCCAACAGCTGAGAGCAGTGAACGCAGGTGGTTGACGTTGAGGAGCTGTCGCAGCGGCGGCACGTTGAGCTCGAAGAGCGGATCGAGGTCGCCATCGACATCGATGTCGCCCGCGACGTACGCTCGAGCGAGACCCAGCTCACCCGGGTGGGTGAGCACGCGCGAGATCGCGTCTCTCGTCAGAATCTTCACGGTCACGTTGTTGGCGCTGGAAGTGACGGTCGGCTCAGCGACGCTGCCGTCGTACGCTTCGACGCGAAAGGGGAGTTTGTTGTCGAAGATCGTGGCAACAAAGGTGGCGACGTTCATGTCTCTCCTCTCCCAGAGGTATGAGCTGGTCCTCATGTTTTACCAGGAACTTTGTTCAAATGTGGCGGTGACTCGGTGGTCCGCGTCGACGCTTCGGTGTCGAGAGAGTTAGTCGGATTGTTGGTTGCGTGCCTACGCACTCCACCGAAGTGCCCGGGGGCGGAAAATGCAGATGACTACAGTTAGTTCATCAGCCGAAACGTGGCCAGTTACCTCAACTGAAACACGGTTTTCGGGGAGGTGACGATGATGGTTGCGACGGATAATCTCGGAATTGTGCTCGCGGTAATAGCCGCGATCCTGGTCTTGCTCGTGATCTTGATCATTGGCAAGTCCGTGCGCATCGTCCAGCAGGGTTTCGAGGGCGTCGTCACGCGATTCGGCGAGTTCAAGGACATCAAGAACCCCGGTCTCACCTTCATCTTTCCCTTCATCGAGGTGATGAAGATCATCGACGTGCGTGAGACACCGCGCACCGGCGACCGCCAACAGGTGATCACCCGCGACAACGTGGCGGTCATCGTGAACGCGACGATCTTCAGCCAGGTGGTCGACGTGCGCCTCGCGCTGTTCACGAACTCCGACTACCTCGTGAGCGTCGACAACCTCGCGCGCACGTCGGTGCGTGCGGTCTTTGGCTCGATCACATTGGACGACGCGTTCTCACAGCGCGAGCGCATCGGCACCCTGCTCCAGACCCAGATGGAAGAGGCGACCGACAAGTGGGGAGTGCGCATCAACCGGGTCGAGGTGCTCGAGATCACCCCGCCCGACCAGATACTCCAGGCCATGGCACTGCAGAAGCAGGCGGACCAGGAAAAGCGCGCGCGGATCCTTGAGTCCGAAGGTCAGCAGCAGTCGGCCGTTAACGTCGCCGATGGTCAGCGTCAAGCGGCGATCAAAGAGGCCGAAGGTGCCCAGCAGTCGTTGATCCTTCGCGCCGAAGGAGCGCGCCAAGCCCAGATCTTGGAAGCCGAGGGCCGCTCTCAGGCGATCGCCCTCGTGTACGCCGCGATCAAGGGCCAGGCGCCCGATCCAACGTTGGTTGCCATCCTGCAGCTCGACACGCTCTCGAAGTTCGCCGCGAGCCCCAACACGAAGCTCATCATTCCCGCCGAAAGCGCCGCGCTGCTCGGTGCCGCGCAGGCGATCAAGAGCGTGATGGATGCGGCGCCGAGCGCGCCGGCGTCGTGACGCGAGCTCGCTAGACGCGCTCGACCCAGAGAGTCGTTCCGTAGGTCTTTCGCACGATGACCTGAGCGCCGTCGGGGATGGTCTCCTTCGACGACGACACTGCGCGCCACAGCTCGCCGCGGATCTTCACGCGACCCGGGTGCCCCTCGTCGCCGACCGGGTCCTCGACGATGCCCGTCAGGTTCGTCATCGTCGACTTCGCCGGCGACGCGAGATCGATGACCCCCTTGCGATGAAAGCGGTGCATGGCCGCTGGTCGAAGGAGCGCGACGAGCAGCAGTGAGAGGACGAGCCACAGGACTGCCTCGACGGCGAACGGGACGCTCGCGAGCGCGAGGAAGAACGGCAGGATGGCACCGGCACCGATGAACACGGCGATGAAGGCGTTCGTGTGTATCTCCACAAAGATGCAGATCACGATGATCGCCAGCCAGAACAACACCGCCATAGTGCGAAGTATAAGTGCGCGGGAAGTGCCAGGTGGGGTGCAGCTCGCGCGCACTGGGCGCGGATTCACGATTACGTTTGGATACGAACGGAGGCGCGGTGGTCGAGGTGAGTGACGAACTTGAAGAGGGGCGCGGACTCCTCGCGCCGGTCACGACCTACGTCGACACCGAGGTGAGCGAGGCCGATCCGCGACGTCTCGAGCTGCGGCACTGGCTCTTCGAGCATCCGAGTCCGAGCGGCAGCGAGCTTGCCGAAGCCGGGCTCGTCGCGCCGTCCTGGCCCGAACCGTGGGGGCGCAACGCCTCGGTTGAGTACCAGCTCATCATCGACGAAGAGCTTCGCCGGGCGAACGTGCAGCGTCCGATCAATCCCATCGGGATCGGGTGGGCGGGTCCCACCATCGTGATGGCGGGCACGAAGTCCCAACAGGAACGATGGGTGCCGAAGCTGCTGAGCGGTGAGGAGTTCTGGTGCCAGCTCTTCAGTGAACCGGGCGCGGGAAGCGACCTCGCGGCGCTCACGACGATCGCCCGACGAGACGGCGACGAGTGGGTCATTACGGGACAGAAGGTCTGGACGAGCTACGCCCATCTGGCGACCTGGGGGATACTGCTTGCCAGAACCTCCCACGAAGGAGCCCCTCAGCACGGCATCAGCTACTTCATCTGTCCCATGATCGCGCCCGGCGTCACGGTGCGCCCACTCCTCGACATGACGGGCGACCACGCCTTCAACGAGGTCTTCCTCGATGAGGTGCGCCTGCCGAGCGACTACCTGCTCGGCGAGGTGAACGACGGGTGGCGCCTCGCGAAAGTCACCCTCGGCAATGAGCGGGTGTCGTTGTCGGGTGAGGGTGTCCTCTGGGGACGTGGTCCGACGGCGAGCGACCTCGTGGCGCTCGTGCGCGACGAAGGACTGTCGCTCAGTGCGCTGCAGCGTGACGAACTCGTGCGGTGCTGGTCGCACGGCGAGATCCTCCGATTCCTTCGCATGCGTCTCACGGAGAACGCCCTCGCGGGCAAGGCGACCGGATCTGACGCGTCGCTGCGAAAGGCCCTTGCCGACGACCACGGTCAAGAGGTCATGACCCTCGCCCAGCGTCTCGCGGGCGCAGCGGGCATGCTCGACGGGCGAGGACCGGGAGGTGTCGCGGGCGACGAGGGGCGATCGTGGTCCTGGGGTTTTCTCTACGCCCAGGCCCTCACCATTGGTGGAGGGACCTCCGTCGTCCAGCGCAACATCATCGCCGAGCACGTGCTCGGCCTCCCTAAGGATCCGAGCTAGCGCGAAGATCGCGATTCGGACTGACCGAGACCGAGCGCGGGCGGCTTCGGCCCGGCGTGCACATTGCCGTACCGGTGGTTCGTAATCGAGACGCTCTGTTCGAGCAACCAGCGCGGCAGCTCGACGGCGCCGCTTTGGGCGAGCTCGCGCAGATCGACACTCACGCCCTGCTCGAGGGCCGAGAGCGAAGGTGCCGGCTCGCCACTCAACCAGCGAATCTTGTCGAAGTTCGCCACGCGCAGAGAGAAGGCTTCAGCACTCTCGACGCGCATGTCGGAGAGACCGTCAATGGGACTCGCGGCGCTGAACTCGATCGCGAGCGAGGCCAGCGTGCGCAGTCCAAGAAGGTAGCGCAGCTCTTGAGGCGACACCCGATCGTCGAGACGGACGGCAATGGGCCGCAGGTGCTGGCGGTAGCGCGCAAGGTTTCGCTCGGCCTCAAGGCCGGACTCATCGCGTGCGAGCGAGGCGACATCGCTCCAGAACGCCGTCGCTTCAGCGAGCGCCGCGTCGACATCAGTGACCTTGTGCCAGTGGCGCAAGCAGTTCACGTAGTTGGCGCCGCCGGCCTTTGCGGTCGGCCCGACGCTCGAGCGCTTCCACCCGCCAAAGGGCTGTCGGCGCACGACCGCGCCGGTCGTGCCGCGATTGACGTAGACGTTGCCAACCTGGACGGCGTCGATCCAGGTGGCGCACTCGGACTCGTTGAGCGACTGCAGACCTCCCGTGAGCGCGTAGGGCGTCTCGTTCTGCCAGGTCGTTGCTTCACTCAGGTCGTTGGCAATCATGATGCCGAGCACCGGTCCGAACCACTCGTTGAGGTGACTCCACGATCCGCGTCGCACTCCCACCTTGACGCCGGGGCGCCACAGAAACCCTTCGGCGTCGAGACGCTCGGGCGCGACGAGCCAGCGCTCACCGTCGTCGAGTTGGGTGAGCGCCCGCTGCAACGGCGCCTCGGGGGGACGGATGATCGGGCCGACGTTGGCCGCCAAGTCGTAGCCGGGTCCCACCCTGAGCGTGGAGACGGCGTCGACCAACTGCGCGACGAACTGAGGGTCCTCGTACATCGCGCGCTCGACGATCGCGAGGCTCGCGGCGCTGCACTTCTGTCCGGCGTGGCTGAACGCCGAGTGCACGAGGTCGCGTACCGCGAGGTCGACGTCGGCGCTCGCGGTGATCACGATGGCGTTCTTGCCGCTGGTCTCGGCGAGGAGACGGAGCGTTGGCTTCCAGGAGGTGAAGAGCTTCGCGGTGTCAAAGGAGCCGGTGAGCACGACAGCGCTCACCCCGACGTGGGTGACGAGGTGTTGACCGGTGTCGTCGTCGCGCGTGGGGACCATCTGGAGCGCCTCACGCGGAACGCCCGCGTCCCAGAGGTGATTGACGAGTTCGAAGGCGACGGCGACGGCTTCGGGCGCGGGCTTTAAGACGACGGCGTTGCCGGCCGCGAGTGAGGCGAGCACCCCGCCGGCGGGGATCGCGTAGGGAAAGTTCCACGGCGGCACCACGAGCACCACGCCAAGGGGCGTCGATAGGTCGTCGCCGGGCGCGTGGTCGGCGTAGTAGCGCGCGAAGTCGACGCCTTCGCTCACTTCGGGGTCGGCCTCGGCGACGGTCTTGCCGCCGTCGCGACACATCACGGCTATCGTCGTCGCCCGGCGCGACGCCATGACGTCGGCGCCCCGTCGCAAGACCGCTTGGCGCTCCTCGCGCGTGAGGCGATGCCACGCGGCAAAGCCGGAGCTCGCGAATTCGAGCGCTTGGTCGACGTCGTTGACGCCCGCCACTCGGTAGCGATACCACGCTGCACCGTGGTCATTCGGATCGTGTCCCTCGACGTAGTCGAGCGGATCGGGGTGTTCCAAGTGAGCGAGTGTGTCGATGACCTCATCGGCCTTGGCCCGCACGTGCGCGATCGCCGTGGCGACTTCTCTCACGTACGGATCCGAGGTCGGATCGCCGTCGGACTCGTTGTCAAAGTGAGTGGAAGAAGGGGCCAATCGGTGTCGCCGCGGCTCCACGCTGATGGTGTGGCGAGCGTCGAGGGCTCGCAGGAAGCGTTGCTCTTGCTCGCGGTAGACGTGCTCGTCGTTCGCGATGAACAGTGCGGCGCGCAGGTAGTTCTCGGGTGAGGTGTTCTCGTCGAGGCGGCGCACGAGGTACGCGACGGCCGAGGCAAAGTCGTCGCGACGCGTGACGGGCGCGTAGAGCAAGACGGGTTGTCCGGACTTGGTCAGTGCGAGGGCCTCGGCGTTCGCCATGCCTTCGAGCATCTCGACGTCCAGCTGTTCGAGGATCCCGCGCGATTTCGCGACTTCGAGCGCCCAGCTGACGTGAAAGAGATTGTGGCTCGCGACGCCCACGCGCAGGGACCGCGCGTGCTCGGCCCGCAGCGCGACGTCGAGCAGCCGAAGGTAACTGGCGTCGACGTCGGCCTTGGACGCGTAGGGTGCCGCCAGCCAACCGTGGAGCTCGGCTTCCACGTGCTCCATCGCGAGGTTCGCACCCTTCACGAGACGGACCTTCACGATGCCGCCGCCCTCGCGGTGGCGGCGCTTGGAGAAGGTGATGAGCTCTTCGAGGGCCGCGTGCGAGTCGGGGAGGTAGGCCTGGAGCACGATGCCCGCGTGCACATTCAAAAACTCTGGTTCGTCGAGCACGCGCATGAAGGCGTCAAGCGTGAGGCGCAGGTCGCGGTACTCCTCCATGTCGAGGTTGATGAACGTGCCGGTGCGTTTGGCCTCCCGGTAGAGAACGCGCAGCTTGGTCGCCACTCGTTCGAGTGAACCCTCATGGTCGATCGTCTGCAGTTGGCTCACGATCGCCGACAGCTTGACCGAGACGTAGTTGACGTCGTTGCGTCGTACCACCGCGAGCACGCGGCTCAGACGATCGTCCGCCTCGCGCTCGCCAAGTACGGCTTCACCGAGGACATTCACGTTGAGCAGCAGTCCTTCGCGGGCGTGGCGCTCCAGCTGGCGGGAGAGCACCGCGGGCGCCGCGTCCAAGATCAGGTTCTCGGTGAGCGCGCGGATCTTTTGATGCACGACGCCGAGTGCCAGGCGAGGGGCGACGCGCGAGAGCTCGCCCACCGCTCGCAGCCCCAGTGCGTTCACCACACCGAAGCCCTTCGTTGACGCGTCGTCTGCGGCGCTGCGCAACGCGAGCGTCGCGCTCTCGGTCGAGTTGAAGCGCATCACTTCGTCGGTGAGCGTGATCGTCACGTCCACCGCCTTTGGGTCGCTGAAGAGTCGGCGCAGGCTACGCCGGGTGGCGCGCTCTTGGCGAGTGTGAGGACGCGCGGCGGCGCGCATCAGGGCTCGAGCGCGCGAGAGGGCGTCATCGAGTACCGAGGAGGGCACGCTGTCATCGGGGCTTAACATGGACATCTTTCAGTTCTAGCTATTCAGGGCTTGCGGGATCTTCCTCGCTGGCCGTCTCGGACACAAAGCCCGCGGGCGACTTGGTGAGTTGCCAGATCTCGCGCGTGACGACGCTCACTGAGGCTGCAGCGGGGACAGCGAGCAGCACGCCCACGAACCCACCGAAGATGCCGCCAACCCACGAGCCCATCTCCGCACCGACGAGGATAGCGATGAAAACCGTCAGCGGATTGATGCGCTCGGTGCGACTCATGATGATGGGGTTGAGCACGTGATTTTCTAGCTGGGTGTAGACCAAGAAGACGACGGCGGTAACGATGCCAGCCGGAATCGAATGAACAACGGCGAAGAGCACCGTGGGGATGCCCGCGAGGGCGCCGCCGATCTCGGGCAGAAAGTCAACGAGGGCGACCCACAGTCCGAAGAGCACCGCAAAGGGCACCGAGAGGCTGAGCAGCGTGATGAAGATCACGAGTCCGGCAATGAGCGAGGTTGCCGCGTTGCCGAGCATGTAGCCGAGGGCCACTTGGGACACTTCGGAGCCCACCCGCGAGATCCACGCACTCTTCGACGGCGCGACCGCACTGAGACCGAATCGACGCATCTTCGGCGCTTCGAGCAGCAACAGCACAATGAAGGCGAACAGGGTGACGAGCGCGAGCACCAAGGTGGCTGCTCCCTCGCCCAGCGCGAGCGCCGGTTTGCTTAGGCCCTTGGCGAAGGAGATCAGCTTTGAGGAGTTCTTATTGAGCCAGTGCTGAATGTGGTACTTGTGCAGGAGGTGGCCGATCCAGCCCTTGTTGTGTTCGGCCTTGTTGACGTAGGACGGAAGGTTGTCCGCGAGGTGGGTCATGGAGTTCACAAGCGGGTAGCCAAAGGCAAAGGCGAGTCCGAGGAAGACCACGACGGCAAAGAGCATGACAATGAAGACCGCCGTGCCGCGGCGTTTGGTCTGATGCCAGCGCTGGAGAAAGTTGACGATCGGGTTGAGCAGCAGCGCGATGAAGCCGCCCACCAGCATCAAGAGAAGGACGTCGCGCAGTCGGTAGAGGACTTTCGCGGCGAAATACACCACCACCACGATGAACACCGTCGTGAGAATGGTCTTTAAGGGAACGTTGTTGGCGTCTGCCCGCTTGAAGAGCATCGAACGACGACTGGGCGCACCGTCGTTCGGACCAGGTTGGATGGTCATGGCGCTCCCTTTCGCGAGTTTCCCCCGATCACGCTAGCCCTGAGGCTCGTGCGCAACGTTCGCTACGCGTGCGCTTGGCGAAGTGGTCCATAGCGCCGACGATAAAGCCAGTAGCAGACCGCGCCCGCGATCGTGGGCAGCCAGTACGAGCCAACGCGAAAGGCAAGTGTCGCCACGACCGCATTGGCGCTGGGCACATCTGCGAGCACAAGGAGACCGCTCAGGCTGGCTTCGACGATGCCGAGCCCGCCGGGCGTGATGGGCAGCAACGCGAGCACGGCCGTTGCCGCGTAGGCGAGCAGCACCAGTGAAGGGTTCGGGCGAGTGCGCGTGGCGTGCAGGATCGCGAGCAGGCTGCCGAAGTCGAAGCCGATGCGCCCGGCGACGAGCAGCACCGCCTTCCACCAGTTCTTGCCAAGATCGGCTCGCACTTGGTTGCGCTCGTTGATGAGGCGCTGGCCGAGCTCGTCGGCGCTCGGGCGGTCCTTCTTGCTCGGGATCTTCGAGAGGACCCAGTTGATGAGCCGGGCGAGCCGCAGCAGCGCCTGATCGGACTTGAGGACGAGCACGCCGAGGCCCACGATGAGCGCGAAACCGATAGCGCCGAGCTCACCCGCGTGCACGAGGCCCTTGCTCACCGCTTCGCCGCCGACGATGACCGGTAGCGCGAAGATGGGCAGCGCGAAAAGCGCGCCAACGCCGATGATCGAGCTCACGGCGAGCCCACCCGCCGCCTGCACGGTGTCGATGCCCGAGCCCGCGAGCATTCGGTACTGCACGCTCGCACCGACGGCGTCCCCGCCGGGCAGCGTGTTGGTGACCGAGTTGCCCGCGAGAAACGCCGTGACGACGGCGAACCAGTTCTTCGTGCGCAGGACGAGTCGCAGCAGCGCCATCTGACAGAGGAAGCTCGACGCTTCGGCGATGAAGCCGACGAGCAGCCACCACGGTTCCAGTTGAAGAAGGTGCGGCCACGACGACAGCACGTGGACGAGGCCCGGCAGGAGGACGTACATACTGAGTCCCGCCACCACGACCGCGATGACGCGACGCACCGGATGGGTGGTCGGGCGAGACTTGGCTTCGGTTGCTATCTGGCCAATATATAAGGGGCCCTTGCGCCAGCTCGACGGTTGGTGCGGATCTTGTCGGCCCATGCCGTGTAGGCGTAGAGACGGTAGGTTCACATCGTGGCGTACTACCGCGATCACGTCGCCCCGCGGCTGGTGAATCGAGCCTGCGCCAACGCCCGCCTCGCACCCTGGCGCCAGATGGTGTGCGAGGGACTGAGCGGCACGATCGTCGAGATCGGATTCGGTTCGGGTCTCAACGTGCCGTTCTATCCGACCAAGCTCCAGCACGTGTACGCGGTCGAACCTTCTGCCCTCTCGATGAAGCTTGCCGAGAAGCGCATCCGCGCGGCGATGGTTCCCATCGAGCTGGTCGGTCCCGACGCACACGCCATCGCGCTCACTGACGAGTCGTGCGACATGGCGCTCTCGACGTTCACCTTGTGCACCGTGGAGGACCCCGGCTTCGTGCTGCGTCAGCTGTGGCGCGTGCTCACACCGGGCGGTCAGTATCACTTTCTCGAGCACGGTCTCGCGCCGACGTTTGCTCTCTCGTTGACACAGCGCGTGATCGATCCACTGCAGCGACACCTGACCCAGTGCCACCTGACGCGCCGCCCACTCGAGCTCGTGCGAGACGCTGGCTTCGAACTGCTCTGGAGCGATGAGGGTCCCGTCGAAGGTCCGAAGCCTTGGTCATACCTGAGCGCCGGCGTCGCCATCAAGATATAGTTCGCGACCTCTGTGCGATCGAGTGAGCCGGATACGCTCGACCGGTGCAGCGCATAGCGGTCATAGGTTCTGGCGGGTCGGGCAAGTCGACGTTCGCCGATGAGCTCTCGCGCATCACCGGGCTGCCGCTCTTTCACCTCGACGAGTACTACTGGCGCCCGGGCTGGGCGGAGACGCCGAGCGACGAGTGGCGAGTCGTCCAGAGTGCGCTCGTCGCCCACGACCGGTGGATCATCGAGGGCAACTACTCCAACACCTACGACCTGCGTTTTGCGCGAGTCGACACGGTCATCGTGCTCTCTCCGCCACGGCGCGTGTGTCTGTATCGGGTCATAAAGCGCGTCGTCGTGAACTGGCACCGTGACGCGCAGGCCCAGGGATGTCCCGAGCGCTTCGACATCTCCTTTTTGCATTGGGTGTGGCGCTTTCCCTACGACGAGCGTCCCGCCCTTGACGCGCTGCTGGCTCGCGACGCGGGACGTTTTCGCGTCGTCGAGCTTTCAAGCAGCGAACGCACTCGCCGATACCTCAACGAGCAGCGAGCGGAGTCGAGCTAGCCGGGTTCGTTGCCGTCTCAGCAGGGGCCCACCCTACGGAGAGGACGCGCACGACCTTGATGAAAAAACGCTAAACGTTGAGGTTTAGCGACAACGAGCAGTTAGGAACAGCATGCGAATAGTCGTCTTCGGCGCGGGGGCCATCGGGGGAGTGATCGGCGCGAGGCTCTTTCAGCACGGCAGTGACGTGACCTTCGTCGCACGCGGCGACAACTACGACGCGCTGTCGAAGAACGGGATTCGCCTCGAGACCCCCGCGGAGTCAGTCACCCTGGCCGTGCCGGTCGTCCAACGCGTGTCGACGCTCTCGCTCGACCCCGACGACGTGGTCGTCGTCACAGTGAAGAGCCAGGACACGCGTGACGTGTTGGTCGATCTCGTCGCCTCAATTCCGCCTGAGGTCGCGATCGTATGCGCGCAGAATGGCATCGAGAACGAGCGCGCGGCGTTGCGGGTCTTTGCGAACGTCTACGGCATGTGCGTGATGTGCCCGGCGACGCATCTCACGCCCGGCGTGGTGCAGGCGTCCTCCGCACCGGTCACGGGTCTGCTCGACGTCGGACGCTGGCCCGAGGGCGTTGACGATCGCGCGGTGACGCTTGCCAACGTCCTCAGCGGCGCGACCTTTGACTCGATGGCGCGTAGCGACATCGCTCGGTGGAAGTGGGGGAAGCTCTTGATGAACCTCGGCAACGCCGTCCAAGCGGTGTGCGGCGTGGACCAACCGGCCCCCGAGCTGACGCGCCGTGCGGTTCGCGAAGGAATCAAGGTGCTCGACGCCGCGGGGATTGCGTTCGTGAGTCGAGAGGAAGATCTCGCTCGACGGGGCGACCTGCTCTCGGTGTCAACCGTTGGCGGCAAGGAACGCGGGGGCGGCTCGACGTGGCAGAGCCTGGTGCGCGGCACCGGCTCCGTCGAAACCGACTACTTGACCGGCGAGATCGTTCTACAGGGTCGATTGATCGGCGCCGCGACGCCCGTCAACGAACTCCTGCAGCGACTCGTTGGCGAGCTGGCGCGCGGACGACGCCCGCCGGGCGCGTGGAGCGAGGCCGACGTGCTCGCACGACTCGGGGCGACGGAGGGCTGAGCGGGGCTATAGCCCTGGGAACTCGCCCGGCGCGTCAAAGGCCGGGTTCTTCTCCGGATCGACGAGTTCAGTGTGAGCGGTCTTTCGCAGCGGGATCTCCTTCATGAACCAGCTCGCCACGAACGCCAGGACGGAGATCGGGATCGCCACCTCGAACACCGTCTGGAGCGTGTGGCTGAAGGCATTGATGATGAGCGTGCGTTCAGCAAGCGGCAGTCGACTGATCTGGGCGGGGTTGTCCGAGATGTTGCTGCCGCCGATGTGCTTGAGCAACGCCGCGGGCAACGTGGCACGCAGGTGGTTGAGGAGCTCCGTGTTGAACACGGCCCCGAGGATGGCCACGCCAAACGCCCCACCAATGGTGCGAAAGAACGTGGCGTTGGCCGTCGCCGTGCCGAGCTGGGAGTGCGGCACAGAGTTCTGCACCGCGACGATGAGTACCTGCATAACGAGACCGAGGCCAAGGCCAACAATGAACATGCCGACGGCGGCGAAGCCGTACGACGAGTGCGCCCCGAGCTTGGCCAGCACGAAGAACCCGACGCTCGCGATCGCGAGGCCGACAATCGGGAAGACCTTGTAGCGACCCGTGCGCGACACGAGCTGCCCACTCACCACGAAGGTGATGAGCATGCCTCCGACCATGGGCAACAGCTCGAGACCGGAGAGAGTAGGGGACGCACCGTGGACGATCTGAAGGTAGAGCGGCAGGTACACGATCGAACCGAACATGGTGAAGCCGATGACGAAGCCGACGACCGATGCGACGTTGAACGTCCGATTCTTGAACAAGTTGAGAGGAATTATCGGTTCTGAGACCTTCGATTCGACCACGCAGAAGATGGCGAGCAAGATGACGCTCGCGATCGAGACCCCCACAATGATGTGCGAACTCCATGCGTAGGTCGTTCCGCCCCATGTGGTGACGAGAATCAGTCCGACCACACCGGCCGAGAGGAGCGCCGTGCCCCACCAGTCGATCTTGTGGTGGATCTTGCGCACCGGCACGTGCAGGACGATCGCGATGGCGACGAGGGCGGCGGCCCCGATCGGCACGTTGATGTAGAAGATCCAGCGCCACGATACGTGCTGGGTAAACCAACCACCGGCGAGAGGCCCGAGAATGCTGGAGAGGCCAAAGACCGCCCCGAAGTAGCCCATGTAGCGGCCACGTTGCCGTGGCGGGATGACGTCGCCGATGATGGCCTGGGATCCGACCATGAGTCCGCCGGCGCCCGCGCCCTGCAGCGCCCGGCACATGATGAGCTCAAGCATGTTTTGGGATAGACCCGAGAGCATCGAGCCGATTAGGAAGACGACGATCGCAATCTGAAAGAACTTCTTACGGCCGTAGAGGTCGCCGAACTTTCCCCACAAGGGCAGTGAGATGGTCGAAGTGATCAAGTACGCCGTTACCACCCACGCGAGGTGGTTGAGACCGTGGAGGTCGGCTGCGATGGTGGGCAGCGCTGTTGCGACGATCGTCTGGTCGAGCGCAGCGAGGAACATCCCCAGCATGAGCGCAAAGAGGATCACGAGGATCCGACGGTGCTCCTCTTTGGTGAACTCGTGCTCTTCAGGCGCGTCGACGGCGTTTTGGAGGTCGTCAGTCACGGTCATTCTCCATTTCGTTGGTCAGCGACTGGGCGAATCGTTCGAGTGAGTCCACAAAGGGCGCCACTTCTTCGCTCGTCCAGCCGGCAAAGAGGCGAGCGAGACGCTTGTGGAGTGCGGCGAGGAGTCGGTCGATGGTCTTGTCGCCCCGACTGGTAAGGCCGATGCGCTTGGCGCGCTTGTCGTCAGGGTCGGGCACGCTCGTGACCAGCCCAAGTCGCTCGAGCTGCTGCACCTTGCGAGTCACCGAGGGAGTGTCGATACCAAGCAGGTCGGCAAGGTCGCTCACGCGAAGATGCTCGTCGCGGTGTCGGTGGAGCTTGAAGAGCAGCGCCGCGCCCGCTTTATCGAGACGAACCCCCGCTTCTTGCAACAGGTGCTCGTGAGCTTTGGCGAGCGTAAAGGCACGCGACAGCACTGAGAGGCTCTCGGCGACACGGGCGAGATCGTCGGAAGCGGGCGCTGCCGACTCGGTTGATAAGGTTGCTTTCGGCATACAAATATCCTAACGACGGGTTCCGGCGTTGTGACAATGTGGCGAAAGATTTGGCCGGCAATGGCCTGGCGAGTGGAAAACTCCCTGACGAAATGAGCGAAGGAGTCAGCGTGGGCGACGTGACATTTTCTTCTGCACACGGAACCCTTCGCGGCTACCTGTCTCGGCCCTCGGGCGATGGTCCGTGGCCCGGCGTTGTCGTCATTCACGACGTCTTCGGAATCAACAGTGACTTGCGCCGCCAGTGCGACTGGCTGGCGGCCTCGGGATACCTCGCCTTGGGGCCTGACTTGTATTCACCGGGATCCAAGTTCTCGTGTCTTCGTTCGATCATCCTCGACCTGCGAGCGCGTCGGGGAAAGACCTTCGACAACATTGACGCGGCGCGCACCACGTTGCTCGACAACGAGGACTGCAACGGACACGCGGGCGTCATCGGCTACTGCATGGGCGGAGGTTTCTCGCTCTTGCTGGCGCCGGGAGGGCGCTACGACGTGTCGAGTGTCAACTACGGCCTGGTGCCGAGCGACGTCGATACCGTGCTCGCCGGCGCGTGTCCGATCGTGGCGAGCTACGGAGCGAAGGATCGGATGCTCAAGGGCAAAGCCGCGCGGCTCGAGCGAGCGTTGACGCTCAATGGCGTCGAGCACGACGTGAAGGAGTACCCCGACGCGGGACACGGATTTCTTAATGAGCACGACGGTGTGCCGGGCGTCCTCGTGGCTGTCGGGGGACGCCTCATGGGTCAGGGCTACGACGAGGACGCGGCCGCCGACGCACGAGCGCGCATCCTCTCATTCTTCGATCGCTTTTTGAAGGACGGCTGACTCGGGGCCCGCTAGACCGTCCGTCCGAGGAAGAGATCGGTGATGATGTTGAGCGTGAGCTCGCCTCCGTGCTCTTCGACCACGCTCGCGACCTCCACCATCAGCGCGTCGCGGGCGGCGTCGACCATGATTCGATACGACGACGTCGACGCGAGCAGGTCGAGGTAGGTCGCCGTTGGGAACGTCTGGGTGCGGCGGTAGCGGCGGCTCACGAGGTCTTCGAACCGGGCGTCGCTCGCGAGATCGTACGCGGGCCAACCTGCTTCAAGCGTGATCTCGTCCGGATAGGTCGCGGTTGTCACACCATTTGGCGAAACGCCGTTATCGACGTCGTAACGCCGATCGATTCGTTCAAGTTCGCCCCGAATCGCGTCATCGGACTCGACGTACTTGTTCCAGAACAACGCAATGGCACCCCCGGTGTGCACGGCGCGATGTGCGAGATCCCACCTGCGAGTCGGATCGACCCAGTGCCACGACTGGGCCGCGATGAGGACGTCGAATGTCGTGGGCGCGACCCAGTTTTCGAGCCTCGCATCGACGATTGACACATTGGGGAACACCGCGCACTCGATCGCGAGTCGGGCCGCCATGCGAGGGTCCGGTTCGAGGCACGTGAGCGACACGCCCCGGGACGCAAAGGCGACCGTCGCCTTGCCCGTGCCGGCGCCGACTTCGAGGATGTCGCCCGCGGGGTCGCCGTAGGAGAGGACGTCGTCGATCAGCTGTTCTGGGTATCCGGGCCGTGCGTTGGCGTACTGCTCCACTGCCTCACCAAACACATCACGTCGATCTCGTGTCACAGCACTCCCCGGCGCATAGTCGTTTCGGCACCCGACTCAAGTTATCGGTAGAACGGGCATCGCCGTCACGGTTGCAACGGCGACGCGGACGGGGAACTTTCTTTTCGAGGTCGACTCAGCGAGCGGACGAGTCCGTTTTTTCTGCCCCGACCGTGGGTACTGTTCAGGCATGAACATCAGAGAGGCGAACGACGACGACTGGGAAGTGATCTACCCATTTTTTGTCGCGATCGTCGCTGCGGGCGATAGCTACGCCTATCCGGCCAACCTCACACGCGACGAGGCGCGACCGCTCTGGATGGAGGTCGCGCCCGGTCGCACCGTCGTTGCCGTTCGCGAAGGGCGCGTCGTTGGCACGGCGAAGATGGGGCCCAACCGACCGGGGCGCGGAGCGCACGTCGCGACCGCAAGCTTCATGGTGGATCCGAACTTTCAAGGGCACGGGATCGGCACCGAGCTTGGCCGATTCGTCGTCGATTGGGCCCGCGACGCGGGCTACGCGGCGATGCAGTTCAATGCGGTCGTCGAGACCAACGTTGCGGCCGTGCGTCTGTGGCGAAGCTTGGGCTTTGAGATCCTCGGCACCGTCCCCGAGGCCTTCGACCACCGCGAGCACGGCCTCGTGGGCCTGCACGTCATGTACTTGAAGCTCTAGGCCCCGACGTAATACTTCGTCGCGACGTCAAGCGCGCGATCAAGACGGGCCAAGCCCTCGCGAGCCTCTTCGTCGGTTATCGTGCACGGCGGCACCACGTGGAGCCGGTGGTAGTTGTTGAAGATCAAGAGGCGCTCTCTTCGACAGGCCGCCACGATCTCGTTCATCGCGGGCGAGCTCCCGCCGTAGGGGGCAAGGGGCTCTTTGGTTGCGCGGTCCGAGACGAGATCGAGCGCGAAGAAGACCCCGAGCCCGCGTATGTCGCCGATGATCTTGTGCTTTTGTGCGAGCGCTTGGAGTCCGGGGCGCAGCACCTCGTCACCGATGCGCCGGGCGTTCTCCACGATCTTCTCGTTTTCCATCGCCTCGATAGAGGCGACCGCCGCCGCGGTGGCGAGGGGGTGGCCAGAGTAGGTCAACCCGCCAGGAAAGACGCGATCGTTGAACGACGCGGAGATCGCCTCGTTGATGACGACGCCACCGAGGGGCACGTAGCCCGAGTTCACGCCCTTTGCGAAGGTGACCAGGTCGGGCTTCACGTCGTGGTCCTGGTAGGCGAACCACGAACCGGTCCGTCCGAAGCCGCACATCACCTCGTCGGCGATGAAGACGATGCCGTAGCGGTCGCAGAGCTCGCGCACACCGGCGAGGAATCCCTTCGGCGGGACCATGATGCCGGCCGTGCCGGGAATGGTCTCGAGGATGATCGCGGCGAAGGCCGTCGGGCCTTCGAACTGGATGATGTTCTCCAGGTTCGCGAGCGCGCGGTCGCGCTCTTCTTCTTCGGTCGTGGCGTTGTAGACGGAGCGATAGAGGAAGGGGCCGAAGAAGTGCACGGCGCCCGAGTTGCCGTAGTCGTTCGGCCAGCGTCGCGGATCGCCGGTCAGGTTGATGGACGTCGAGGTGCCGCCGTGGTAGCCGCGGTACGCAGAGAGGACCTTGTAGCGGCCGGTGTACAGACGGGCCATGCGCACCGCGTGCTCGACCGACTCGGTGCCGCCGTTGGTGAAGAAGACCTTGGCTGCTCCGTCAAAGGAGTGGTCGAGGATGAGCTCGGCGGCACGGTAGCGCGACTGGTAGCCGTGCTGGGGCGCGATCGTGCAGAGCACGGCCGCCTGTTCTTGGATGGCTCGCACGACCGAGGGGTGCTGGTGGCCGACGTTCGTGTTGACGAGCTGGGAGGAGAAGTCCATATACGTCGTGTCGTCGATGTCAGTGACGTAGACGCCTTGGGCGCTCTTGACCATCAGTGGATTGATCGTCGCCTGGGCGGACCACGAATGGAAGACGGACGCCTTCTCGCGTTCGACGGGGCTCAGTGTTGATCGGTCAGTTGACATATGACGTCCTTTCTAGTGGCAACAACAAAACGGCAGACGACGGGCGCCAGCTCACCTGGCACCTTCCGTTTGCGGGAAGATCACATTGATCGGCGCTTCGCCTCGAATCATCCTCGCGATCTGCTCTTCGAGGAGCCGCGCCATGCGCGGGGCCATTGCAGACGACACGCCGCCAACGTGAGGAGAGATGAGCACGTTCTTCATCCCAAAGAGGGCATGCCCGTCAGGAAGCGGCTCGGGGTCGGTGACGTCGAGGGCGAGGCGAAGGCGTCCGCTCTTGGCGTGTGCGACGAGTGCTTCGGTGTTGGCCACCTTGCCGCGCGCCACGTTGACCAGCAGACTTCCGTCCGCCATGAGCGAAAGAAACGCGTTATCGACGAGCTCGGTCGTCGCTGTTGTGAGTGGGACGGCGACGATCACGATCTCCGCTGTCGGGAGCAGTCGCGGCAAGGCTTCGATGCCGTAGATCACGCCGCGCTCGTCGATGCGCTCGTGACTCGCGACCCGCGTGACGTGGGTTTCGAAGGGAAGGAGTCGTGACTCGATGGCCTTGCCGACCCCGCCGTAGCCGACGAGCAGGACGCGTCGATCAGCGAGTCCCGGGTGCCACGCCGGCGCCCAGTGCCCCTCGTCGGCCGCGCGGACGAAGTCGGGGATGGCGCGCTGTGCGGCGAGAATAAGGGCGAGGGTCAGCTCTGCCGTCGCCGTCTCGTGCACGGAGGCAGCGTTCGCAAAGACGACGCCCTTGGGAAGCACGTCCTCGACACCGTCGTAGCCCACCAACTGGCTCTGGACGAGACGCACGCGCACGTCGTTCAGTTGCTCGAGCAGCGAGACGGGACGCAGGTACGGCGGGACGACGATGTCGATCTCCTTGGCGGGCGCCGGCCCCGACAGATCCCAGACGAGAAACTCGACACCTTCGGGCACGTGGTGCAAGGTGCTTCTCATGGACTCATCCGGCAGGCTCACGAGGAGGCGGGACGAACTCAAGAGATTCCTTTCAGTCAACGCTGATGTACGTCGAGTCTGTCACCTCGCAGCGGTCCTTGACGAATCGGTGTACTCGACTGAATGCGCGGTCACGGCACCGTCGAACTCAGTTGCTACAACGCAAACGGCTCGACGTCGACGAGCGGCCGGAGCACCGCCACTGCGCCAATGGCGGTGCCGTCGGAGTGCGTTAAGAGGCCGAGCGTCATCGCGAGGTCTATGACACGACCGTCAGCAGTCGTGGCCCTCACGTGCCCCGCGTGGCCCTCGTGCTTGAGCTGTCCGGAGTCGAGCGCGGCGTGGAAGCCGGCCACGTGTCGGGCTCGAAACTCCTCGGGAATAACGGGCACCATCGAGCCGCCGACCATGCTCTCAGCGGTGTAGCCCAAAAGTCTCTGCGCTCCGTCATTCCAGGACGAGATCTTTCCGGTCGAGTCAAGCGTCACCACGGCGTCGGCCATGAATTCGAGCGCCTCTTCGCCGATGTCGTCTGTCTGGTTCGCATCCATGTCTATCTCCCTTCATCGAGTACTGCGTGAACGTACTACCGCTTACGGGGAAGGCGACGCGCCGCTGCCGCCGGCGGCGACGGGTTGTGCTCCCGTTTGACGTGCGAGCTCTAACGTGCACTGCTTCGCGCTCAACATGCTCGCGATGACAATGATCCCGACGCCGGCAATGCCAGCGCCGACGAGATAGGAGACATGAAAGCCGCCCACCAGTGTGCCCCCCGCGGCTCGAGTGGTCGCCGCGGCGATGGTGGCGAGCAGCGAGAGCCCGACGGCCGAGCCAACCTGTTGGCTCGTGTTGAAGAGTCCCGCCGCCGATCCCTGCTCAGTCGGGGCGACACCGGAGATGGCCCCCACGGACACCGCGGGAAAGGCGAGGCCCATGCCGAAGGCCGTGACGATCAGCCCCGGCAACACGTTCACCGCGTAGCTGCCGCTCGCCGAGATGAACGACAGCCACAACTGGCCAAGCCCAATGCAGGTCATACCGGCGAGCAGGATCGGCTTCACGCCCATTCTTGACAGCAGTCGTCGCGTGAGCAACGTGGACGTGCTCATCACCGTAAGTGTTGACGGAATGAAGCACAGTCCCGTAACGACCGGACTGAACCGCAGCACAAGCTGGAGGTAGAGGGACGCGAAATAGATATAGGCGACGACCACCGTGCCCATGATGAGCATGGCGCTGTTGGCCGCGCGCCGGGTGCGGTTCCTCAGAATGCTGAGGGGGAGCATCGGCGAGGGCACGTGACGTTCCACCACTGCGAACGCTGCGCCCAACACGACGAAGGCCGCCCCTGCGATCAGGGTGGCCACTGACGTGAATCCCCGTTGCTCACCGTTGCTCAGGCCAAAGATCAGCGAGGCGAGTGAGAAGGTGATGAGCACCGCACCGGTGTAGTCGAGTCGAACGCCAGGTTGAGGAGTGCTGGGCGGCAGCACTCGTGGAATGAAGAACAAGAGAATCGCCACAATCGGCACGTTGATGAGAAAGATTGCTCTCCAGTCCACATACTCGACGAGCACACCGCCCAGTACGACGCCGAGCGACGCGCCGCCCGCGGCCGCCGCTTGCCAGAGTCCGATCGCTCTGTTGCGGGCGGGTCCTTCAGGATTGTTGATCGTAAGCAACGCAAAGGCGGTCGGCGAAATCATGGCGCCGCCGATGCCCTGGGCGATGCGTGACGCCACGAGCATCAACGACGACTGCGCGAGTCCGCACGTGAGCGACGAGACGACAAAGACGAGCAGGCCGATCACGAACAGACGGCGCCGACCGAGCAAGTCCCCGGCGCGTCCGCTCAATAGCAGCAAGGACCCAAAGGTCAACGCGTAGCCAGTGACTATCCACTGAAGATTGGCGGAAGAGAAGTGCAACTCGCGCTGGATCGTCGGTAGCGCGACGTTCACGATGCTGAAGTCGAGCACGAGGACGAGCTGGGCGGTGCAGAGCAGCGCCAAGAGTGCGTCTCCCGAGGTGTGTTTCACGCCAGCGGACGCGGGTGGTTGCTCAGTCACCGATTCCTCTTTCATCGAGTGATCGCTCACCCGTTTCGGGGAACACAACTTCCTACTTGCGATCTCGGCGCATATCAAGAAGAACGTCTGATCGCCCGGTCACATTATTGGCATCAAGGTAGGGGGCAGCCGTCAGCGAACGATTGTGGAGCCAGCGGTGACGCGTCGTCGCGTGCGACTCTCCACTGAAAGTGCTCGTCGGCCGCTGCGGCCACGTCGGCGACGGCCATTGCCTGGGCCCAACCACCGGACTTGGGCGTCGCGCAGTACCCGCCGAACACGGAAATCGGGCTCCACGCCAGCGTGATGTCGCTCGCGGGCTCAGCGAGTCCTTCAAAGTTACCCGCGCCGTAGACCACGCGCCCACCGACGACCGTGCACACCGATTCGATATGGGAGATATCGGCCGGGTGAACCGAGAAGTAGTCATCAGAGAGGAGGGCGAAGTCAGCGAGCTGGCCTTCCTTCAGCTGCCCTTTGATCGCTCCTTCACCGGTGAGCAATGCGCCCCCGACCGTGTACATCTCGAGCGCCTTTTCCCGACTGACGAGATTCTCTCGTGACGCGAGCACTCTGCCGCCGATGTCGCGTCCGCTGACGAGCCACTGCAACGACAGCCATGGGTTGTAGCTCGACACTCGCGTGGCGTCGGTGCCCGCGGCGACGAGCAGACCGCGGTCCAGCATCAGCTTGATGGGCGGCGCGTTCGCGGCCCGAGTGGCGCCGTAGCGGCCTGTGAACTCTCGGGCCTGGAACATCATGCGGTTCTGGATGGAAAGTGCGCCTCCGAGCGCCACTATTCGCTCGAGGCTCTCGTCGGTGACGGTTTCGGCGTGATCGAAGAACCAGTTCACCCCGCGCGGGAAACCTTGATCGCGAGCGACCTTTTCGAAGACGTCGAGGTCTCGTTCGATGGTCTCGCCGTAGGTCGCGTGCAGTCGAAAACCCCAGCCGCGGTCGAGGAGGAGCCGCACCGCC
This sequence comes from uncultured Acidimicrobiaceae bacterium, assembly GCA_963724865.1. GTDB lineage: Bacteria > Actinomycetota > Acidimicrobiia > Acidimicrobiales > RAAP-2 > RAAP-2. The sequence goes on from CAVRWO010000023.1 coordinate 93,040, forward strand.
GCTTCGAGGTCACCGCTCGCTTTCTCCTCGAGGATTGGGCGTGGTTCGTTGAAGTTCTCGAAATCGGCAGGCGACCAGGCGAGGTTTTCCCCTGCGCCATTCGCCCTCAGCCACTCGTCGCCCTCGCCCGGCTTCAGCATCTCCGTAAAACGCGTGAGGTCGGCGAGTTCCTGCCCAGCGACTTGAGGAAAGAGGTGATAGGAGATGCGCACGGTGAGTGCGCCCGCCTTGGCGAGCTCCATCACCGCGGCGTAGTTCTCGGGGAAGCTCTGAAAGCCCCCGCCGGCGTCGATTGCACTGGTCAAACCGAATCGATTCAGCTCTTGAAAGAAGTGTCGCGTCGACTCCACCTGCTGGGGCGCATCGAGCACCGGGCCCTTGGCCAACGTGGAGTACAAGATGCCCGCGGCGGGAGAGGCGAGCAGCAGACCGGTCGGCTCGCCGTCGTGGCCCCGGACGATCACGCCGCCGAGCGGATCGGGCGAGTCTTTGGTGAAGCCCACCGCTTTGACGGCGGCGCGATTCAAGATCGCTGACTGGTACAGGTGCAGCACGAACACGGGAGTGTCGGGTGCCGCCTCGTTGAGCTCGGAGATCGTCGGCACGCGCTTCTCTGCGAACTGGTCGTCGGTCCAACCGCCGACCACGCGAACCCACTGGCCCTTGGGCGTTCTCGCCGCTTGGTCGCGCAGCATCGATAGCGCGTGGCGAAGTGTCGGCACGCCGTCCCAGCGGAGTTCGAGGAGGTAGTAGAGACCGCCGCGAATCAGGTGAAGGTGCGAGTCATTGAGACCGGGGATGATTCGTCGCGTCATCGCGTCAATGACTTGGGTGTCCTTTCCGACGAGAGGAGCAACGCCGCCCTCGTCGCCTACCCGAACGATCTTTCCGCCCGAGATCGCCATTGCGGTCGCGGCGGGTCTCATCGGATTGCCGGTGTGGATACGGCCGTTTCTGACGACGAGTTCTGCGGCTTGATCGGCGGGCGCCGATCGCGCAGCGCCGGTGACTGGCATACCGTCAGGCATGTTGGCTCCTTACGTGAACGTACGACCCATCCTGTCAACGCTGGGTCCTTGGAGCAACAGGTTCGGACATTTCAGCTTTCTAGAATCTGTACCGCTGGACGTGAGCCCGGCCGAGCGACGACGACCCGCGTCGCACGGGTCGGGCGTCTGGCTGCAAGCGGATGAGCCGTTAGCGTTGATTTCGATGATCACACTTCAACTCAACGACGAACTCGCGGCCATCGTCGGCGGGGACGCCGTCACGTTCTCGCCGAACCACAACCCCGACGATCTGCACGACGAGTCGCTGCACGTACGTCACGTGGAGCCCTTCGCGGTGGTGCGGCCCTCGTCGACGGAGCAGGTGGTCGAGGTCGCCAAGCTCGCGAACAGGTACGGACTCCCAATTACTGCACGTGGGTCGGGCACGGGACTCTCCGGCGCCGCGACGCCAGTACCTGGCGGCCTCGTCGTGAGTTTCGACAAGATGAACCAAGTCGTGCGCCTTGACGCGAACGATCACGTGGTCGTCGTCCAGCCGGGCATCACCCTCCACGAACTCGCCGAGACTCTTGCGCCGACGGGGTTGCAGCACCCGGTCTATCCCGGCGAGCTCTCGGGATCCATAGGCGGCAACGTCAGCACCAACGCCGGAGGGATGCGCGCGGTGCGCCACGGCGTGACACGACAGCACGTGCTTGGACTGCAGCTCGTCCTCATTGACGGCACGGTCGTGCGCACGGGCGGACCCGTGGTCAAGTCGTCGTCGGGCTACGACCTCACCCAGTTGATCATTGGCTCAGAGGGGACTCTTGCGCTCGTGACCGAGATCACGCTCAAGCTCTCGCCGAAGCTCGGTCATTCGGCGACCGTGCTCGTGCCGTTTGAGACGTTGGACGCGATCACGCGAGTCGTGCCCGACGTGGTCGCTTCAGGCGTGCAGCCGTCGCTTCTTGAGTACCTCGACGTGCGCACGATGTCGGCTGTCACGACCGCCGGCTCGCTCGAACTCGGCGTGGAGCAGTCCGTCGCGGCGAGGGCGGCGGCGTACCTGATCGTGATTCTCGAAACCCGTACTGCTGAACAGCTCGAGAGCGACGTCCTCGATCTCGGCGAGATGCTCGACCGTGCGGGCGCCCTCGACGTCTACGTCCTGCCCGAGGGGGCAGCCCTCAGGCTCATCGAGGCGCGTGAGCGGATGTTCTGGGTGGCCAAGGATGCGGGCGCACGTGAGATCGTCGACATCGTGGTGCCGCGTTCAACTGTGCCCGCGTTCCTCGAAGAGGTGGCGCGGATCGGTGCCCGTCACGAGACGATCATCACCGGATGTGGACACGTCGGCGACGGCAACGTGCACCTGTCCATCTACCTCAAGGACGACGATGAACGCGCCGGGTTGATGCGCGAGCTCTTTGTCTACGGCGTCGGACTCGGCGGACAGATCTCCGGTGAACACGGGATCGGCCTCGACAAGCGTGACGACTACCTGGCCCTCACCGACCCCGCCGTGCTCGACCTCGAGCGACGGATCAAAGAGGTCTTTGATCCCAAGGGTCTCCTCAACCCGTACCGACTGTTTGACGATCGCGAGTTGCCGCACTAAAGAATCTTTCGGGAGCTCAACGCTCGAGCGACGGTGGTCCAGTTCGCTACTGAACGCTGGGCGCGCTCACTACGTCGTCAGCGACGACAACCAATGACCTTCACCGCCTGGTGACGCCTCCGTACCAATGAGCCACGTTCATGCGCTCACCAACGTACGGCGATGGCTCGCGCGTGAGTTGTCACGTTCACGCGTGAGTTCCGAACTTCGGTCGTGAAGCGACGAAGCGAAATTAAAATTGAAGCACGAGCGCAACACTGTGCAACGAAGAGGATCAGGTAGTGGGAACCGCATTCGAACGTGAGATTCTCTCCCAGGGCGGGCTGTTGGAAGAGCGGATGGCGGAGGGTCAGAGGGCGGCGGAAAAAGCTGCGGCGCTGTGGCAGCCGACCGTCACACATCTGGTCATCGCGGCCCGCGGCTCCTCGGACTGTGTCGCGCGATATCTGCAGTACCTCGCGGGTCAAGAGCTCGGTGTGCTCACTGCGCTTGCCACGCCTTCGCTGTACGTCGAGCCTCGTCACGTCAGTCTGACCGGCGCCATGGTGGTCGGTATCTCACAGTCGGGTCGCTCGCCGGACATCGTGTCGGTGCTCGCCTCTGCACGGGCCCAAGCCCGACCGACGATCGCGATCACGAACGATGTCGACTCGCCGTTAGCGAAGGAGGCGGATGTCGTCATCCCGCTGCTCGTGGGCGAAGAGGTCTCTTTGGCTGCGACCAAGACCATGCTTGCCTCGATGCAGGCGGCCGCCCAGTTCGTCGAGGCGCTCGTCGGGATTGGCCACGAACTGCCCAAAGCGGCAGCGTTGCCTCACATGATCGCGTCCACGAGCGCATGGGCGCTCGCGCATGTCGAGGGAGCGCTTTCATCGCTGTCGCTGGAAGGACTCACCGTGGTTGGTCGAGGACTCGGGCTCTCGGCGGCTGAAGAGTGCGCGCTCAAGATTCGAGAGGTAGCGGGGCTTCGCGCTGAGGCCTACGCGGCGCCCGATCTGCTCCACGGTCCGATCGGTGCCAACGGCGTCGGCTCGACCCTGTGGCTGCTCCTCACCGAGGAGGTCGACGACACCGCCGCAGCGGACCTCCTCGCGCGAGCAACGACCTCGGGGATGACGACGCTCGTCACGCGCTCGCCGGATCGCGCGCGCACCGACGCCGACGTCGAGTTCGTGCTGCCCGTCGCCGCGCCCAACTGGACGACGCCATTTCTCGACGTGGTCATCGGTCAAGTGATCGCGCTGCGCCTAGGTGAGCGGAACCGTCGACCGATCGATCAGCCACCGGGATTGCAGAAGATCACGCTGACGCGCTGATCACAGATCGATGATCTCGTGCGGCGTGACTCGCCGCGTGAGTTCAAGCTCGTCGTTGAGGACAAAGAAGTTCGCCACTGATCCCGGTGCGAGCGACACCGAGTCGGCAACGCCGAGCAAACCCGCGGGACGCGCAATCGTCGCTCCCAGTGCTTCGTTCTCCCCGACGCCCAGGCGTGCCAGCCGTCGCACGCTGTCGCGCAGCTTGCCGATGCTGCCCGCGATCGTGCCGTCGTCACGGCGAGCAACGCCCTCACGTATGTGGACGGTCACATCGCCCAGCTGGACGGTGGACTCGTCGCACGCGGCGGCCGCGATCGCGTCACTCACGACGACGCAGCGATTGGCGGCCGCAGCGAAGCAGACCGTGATCAGCTCGTCGGCAACGTGGAAACCGTCGCCGATGAACTGGAGGGCGACGTTCTTTCGCGAGAGCGCAGCGCCGGCGAGTCCGGGTGATCGGGCGCTGACCGGTTCCATCGCGTTGAAGAGATGGGTCACGGCAGAAGCGCCCGCGTCAAAGCCCTTCATCGCTTCTTCGACACTCGCGGCGCTGTGCCCGAGCGAGACGGTAAGACCCCGTTCTCGGCAGCGCTCGATGAGCTGCAACGCTCCCGGTAGTTCGGGGGCGATCGTCATCATGGCGACATCGTCGAGCGCGAGCAGCCGATCGAGCACGGCGAGGTCGGGTTCGCGCAGATGCTCGGCCGGGTGCGTGCCCGATCGGTGCGGCGAGAGGAAGGGGCCTTCGAGGTGGACGCCGAGAATTCGTGCCCCCGGAGCTCCACTCGTTCGCGCTTCGCGCAGTCGCTGCGTGGCACGGCGCGTGTCTGCGAAGTCACTCGTGATGAGTGTCGGCTGATAGGCGACGACGCCGTCATTGAGCAGGGCGGCGCCCATCTCCAGAATCTCGTCGACGCTCGCGTTCAGAAGGTCCACGCCCGCGTACCCATTCACTTGGGCGTCGACGAAACCGGCGATCGCTGTGCCGGCACCCGGATGGGAGAGCCCGACCGCGACGATCGTTCCATCACTCACCGCGACGTCGCCGGGAACGAGTTCCCCGTTGACAAACGCGCGTGCGACACCGAGTCGAGTCCAACCGGACGCACCGGAGCCCTTTAAGACTGAGGCATCGGATTTCGCGCGGTAGGAGTCGAGCGTCGGACGCAAACGTCCCTCGTAGAGTCCGAGCTGCTCACTCGCCGTCTCCGCGTCGACGTGGCCGACGATCATGGTGGCGGCGACCTTTGTCTTCCATCCGCTCTCTTGGAGCGCACGTCGGGCTTCTTCCATTGAGACGTCGGTGATCAGCGCAACGATCCGCGCCGAGCGGTCGCGAAGCTTCTCATTCGTGGGGCGAAGGTCCACCATGAGGTTGCCGTAGGTCTTGCCGAGTCGCACCATGGTCGCAGTAGAGATCACGTTGAGCACGATCTTCTGCACGGTCCCCGAGTTCATGCGCGTCGAGCCGGCGATGAGTTCGGGACCAACGACGACTTCGATCGGTCGGTCGACGTTTTGGGCGAGCGGCGTGGCGAAGTTGCAGGCGATGCCGACCGTCAGCGCACCCGCCGCGATGGCGCCCTCGATGGCGCCGAGCACGTACGGCGTGCGACCGCTCGCCGAGATCCCCACGACGCAGTCGCGTTCGTCGATGCGGTGCTCGCGCATGGCCTCTTGGCCACCGCGAAAGTCGTCTTCGGCGTTCTCGATCGGTACTTCGAAGGCGCTCGTGCCGCCGGCGAGCACGCCGATGACTTGCCCCTCATCGGTGTTGAAGGTCGGTCCGGCCTCGGCGGCATCCAGCATGCCGAGCCGTCCCGCCGTCCCGGCGCCGACGTAGACGAGCCGTCCGCCGCGTTCCATTCGCTCGACGATGTCCGTCACGGCGTCGACGATCTGCTGCTGGGCAGTGACGAGGGCGTGGGGCAGCTGGCGAACGTCCGCGCACATGATGTCGACCAGCTCGTCGATGGAGAGTTGATCGAGGTCCGAGAGCTCAAGACGCACCTGTTCGGTGCCGAGCTGCTCCAAGAATTCGGTATCGTTCATACCCATCAGGCGACCGACTCGGCGAGGGTGCGATGGATCAGGACGCGGAACTCCGCCTGTCGTTCGAGCTGACGGGTGGGATGGACAGCGTTCGTCATGAGGACAACTCCAAGGTTGGCGGGTGGTGAGATGACCAGTGAGGTCCCGGTGAAGCCGGTGTGCCAGATCGTTCCGTCCGGCCAGTCGCCCCACTCGACCGGATCGAGACGCCACCCGAGTCCTCGAACGTCGGGCAGCTCGCCCGCCTGGACGCGCGACATCCGAGCGATCGAGGACGCGGACAGGACCAGATTGCGCTTCGGGCTGAGCAACGCTCGAACGAATCGAACGAGATCGTCAGTCGACCCGAAGAGGCCCGCGTGTCCCGCGACGCCGCGCAGCGACCACGCGTTGCCGTCGTGGACTTCACCCCAGATGAGTCCCTTCTGCAGACGCTGGTCGCCGTTGCGCTCGGTCGCGGCGATGCGTGCAAGGTCTCGACGATGCGGGCGGTAGCGCGTGTCGCGCATGCTGAGCGGATCGGCCACGACGTCCTTGAAGAGTTGGTCGAGCGGCCGCTTCGCGCAGTGAGCGATCGCCCAACCGAGCAGCATGAAGTTGAGATCGCTGTAGAGGACGTTGCCAGTCGGCCCGCCGCGCGTCGCTTCCTCGTAGACCGCGCGACGAACCACCGCCGGACGCTGGCCGAGGTGAAAGAACGGACGATGAGGGATGAGCCCCGACGTGTGGGTGAGGAGCTGGAAGAGCGTCAGGTCGTCGCGAGCAAAGCCCGGTAGCCACGTCGCGACCGAGTCCGTGAGCTTCCAACAGCGCTGCTGTTCGAGCCAGAGCGCGAGCGTCGTCGTCGACACCACTTTGGTCAAGGATGCGAGGTCGTAGATCGTGTCGCTCGAGGTTTCGATCATCGGATCGACGACGTTGGAGAAACCACCCCACGCACGGAAGACCGTGCCGGTCCTTTCAACCACGGCCAGATCGAAACCCGCGGGGAACGAGCTCTCGATCGAGGCAAAGAGTTGACCCACGAGCTCGTCGCGCGTCACCGTCGCCAGACGCGAGGAACTCTTCGAGAGCTCGACGTGCAAGGATGGCGCCGGCGTCATGACTGGGCAGAAAGTGAAGGAGTAGCCCCCTTCAACTCGGCGTCGGCCTTCGGTGTGCGCGTCATCCTGATCTCGGGCGCCCTATAGAGGTCCTCGACTCGCTCCTGTCCATCGGGTGCAAAGCCGGCCGCCTCGTACAGTCGCCGTGCCCGATCGTTCCGCTTAAAGACCCAGAGGGTGACGGGGCGCGTCGCAAACGGATCCAGTTCGCCGATTGCTCGTTCGAGGAGTTGTCGGCCAACCCCCTTGCCACTCGCGCCAGAGGAGACGTAGAGCGCAAAGATATGTCCATTGTTCGCGTCGTCAGCATCGTCGCCGAATCGGATGAAGCCAAGAAGTGCGCCGGCTGCTTCAGCGACCAGCGTGCGCGCTGCGGTGTTGGCGATGAGATTACGCATCCAGCTTGCGATGTCGCCGTGCTGCAACGCGTCGATGATGGCGTCGTCGACGACGCCTCGGTAGGCGCCTCTCCACGCGTCGATGAACACGCTCGCGAGTCCCTCGGCGTCGTGTGGTTGGGCGACGCGGATGGTGAGCGCGTCGCTCGAGTGCACCGACGCGCCGTTCCACTGGCGCGGACGCTGCAGACCGGTTTGAAATCGGTAGCGGTCACCTCGGTACAGCGACCTCACGAATTCGGTGGGCTGGCCACCCGTATCGAGCGTGCGACGAGAGAGCATCAAGAGCGGCATGCCGGGTTGACACTTGAGGAGCGCGGCGTCACGTCCCTCGGCGATAACGGCTTCAATCGTCTCCTCGGCGGAGGCAAGCTCCACGCCGTAGTTCGAAGAGAGCAGCTGGTAGAGCGACCCGTTGTCGCTCAAGGCGGCCGTGATCCCGTCGAAGCGATCGGCGTTCAAATAGAGCACTTCAATGGCGATCGGATCACCGTCGGCAAGGCGAAGACGCTCGATGCGCAACACCTCGGCCTTAGGCGAAAGACCAAGCTGTGAGCCGACGTCGAGACCAGCCGGGATGCGCCGGACATCGATGAGCTTTGAACTCGGCACGATACCGCGCTCGCGCATTCCCTCGGTGTGGCTCATCAACTCAAGGCGCTGTTCGATCTTTGGCCGAGCGACGAAGGTGCCCTTACCCTGTCGGCGAAAGATTCGTTGTTCGAGCTCGAGCTGGCCGAGCGCCTGGCGAACGGTAGCGCGCGAGACGCCATACGTGAGGCAGAGTTCGCGCTCGGTGGGCATGGCCGTCCCAGCTGGGAGACCTTTGATCGTTAAGAGCAATGCATCGTGAACGCTCTGATACTTCGGCGCCACGACCGAGGCATCGATCGGTGATGGTCTATTGGTCACGACACCCTCCACAGCGCTCATCACACCTGGTTTGGTGGATTTTTCGAAACTTAGCAAGTCGGATTGGTCCGGTCAACTCTTCTCGTTTTCTATGACAAAATCCATTAATGCTCGCTCTTTGGTTCTATCACGAACATACCCCAATATGACAACTCGTGACTTGACTGGACCAAATGTCATCTGTAGTGTCACTCTCAAGCAAGAACTTTGGGCATCTAACAAAAGGGGAAAGATGAAAAGATTTATTGGCCTGCGGGGGGCTGCTTCGGCGCTTCTCGCCATAAGCAGTGTCGGGCTGTTCTCGACCGCCGTCAGCTCGTCTGGCGCGTCGGCCGCGAGCTCCACGTTTGTCATCGGTTCGGTGAGCAGCGTGCAAAAGATCGACCCGGACATCGTCACGAACTTTCTCGACTTCGAAGCGCTCGGACTGATCTATCAGACCCTGGTGCAGGAGAACTCGAACCTGCAAATTGTTCCCGACCTCGCCACGAGCTGGGCGTTCTCGAACGGCAACAAGACATTGACCTTGAACCTTCGCCAGAACGTGAAGTTCGACGACGGCGCGACGATGACCTCGGCGGACGTGGTCGCGTCGCTTCAGCGTGCTGAAGCGACGGCGACTGCCGACCCGTCGGCGTCGTTCATCGGCTCGGTCACCAACATCGCAGCCTCCGGACCCAACACTGTCGTCTTGACGATGGGCCACCCCGACGTCTCCGTACTCGAGGGACTCGCGACCGTCAACATGGCGATCATGCCGGCGGCTGCGATCACCGCAGGCACGATTCCGACGAAGCCAGACGGCACCGGGCCGTTCGAGTACTCGAGCTGGGTGCCGAACACGTCGTTTACGATGACCGCCAACCCGAACTACTGGGGTGGCGCGCCGTCGCTTTCGACGGTAGAGATCGAGACGATCCCGACCGAGCAGTCGATTTCGGCGGCACTCGAGGCGGGCACCATTCAGATGGGCCTGCTCTCTCAGCCGACCGTCGTGAACACGTTACCGAAGACCTACCAGATCCAAAAGGTCTTGGACCTTTCGTACCGGGCACTTCAGCTCCAGGACAAGCACGGTATTCTTTCCAACGTGAACGCGCGTCGAGCGATTGCTTGCGCCACCAACCGTCAGCAGATCCTTCAGGACTCCGTCTTCGGTGACGGCAAGATCGTCGGACCGGTGCCGCTCGGGCCGTATGCAACAAGCCCAGTGTCGGCGATCTGCGCCACCCAGAACCTGAAGCAGGCGAAGAAGTACCTGAAGCTCGCCGGCAAGTCGAAGGGCTTCTCGTTCACCGCGATCACGTCAACGGACCTCGACTCGACAAGCAGCGCCCAGGCGATTGCGATGCAGTCTGAGCTCGCGAAGGTCGGCATCAAGATGAACATCCAGAACCTGGCGTCGAACGCCTACATCCAGGATTGGCTGAAGGGCGACTTCCAGGCGGCCTTCGCCGAGAACGGCGCCGACCCGGACCCGTACGTCATGTACGGCCGCTACTTCGGTGCCGGCGCCGACCTCGCAGTGCCGGCGGGCTACAGCTCGGCGTCACTGCAGAAGCTCCTCCTCGCGGGTGACGAGAACTCGACGGCGACTGGTCAGACGGCGGACTGGAAGGCGCTGTCTACGAACCTGACCTCGAACGCCGTGTGGATCTGGCTCTTCGACTCCAACGACTACGCGGCGCTGGCGCCGAACGTCAAGGGATTCAGCCTGTCGCCGGTGAACACCACACAGCTCTCGAGCTTGGCCACCACCAGCGTGTCCTAAGTAGTAGGTAGAGAGTCCGCCGCACAATGACCCTTGTATTGGCCGTTGTGCGGCGGACTCTCAGCATGATCGTCACGCTCTTTGGCGTGTCGGTCATCATCTTCGTCGTACTTCGGCTCCTCCCCGGCAACGCGGTCACCGCCGCGATGGGAGTGAGCGAAGGGCTTTTGACCAAGGGCCAGATCGCGACGCTCGATCGCTACTACGGGGTCGGTCAGCCGCCGATTCAGCAGTACGGTTCGTGGCTGCATGCGCTCCTCACCGGCAATCTCGGTATCTCGCTCGTTTCGCGAGAACCGGTGAGCACCCTGATTGGCACGGCGCTGCCGGTGACCCTTGAGCTCGCCCTCTTTGCCATGGTGCTGGGAATTGCCATCGGCGTGGGCTTTGGGATGTGGAGCGCGCTTCATCCGGGACGCTGGCAGGACGACCTTGGACAGGGCATCTCCGTTGTCGGCCTCGCGATTCCGAGCTTCATCCTCGGCACGGTGCTCGTCGTGTTCATGTCCTCGCACTTTCACTACTTCCCCTCGTCCTTACCGTTCGTCGGCTTCTTTACCAATCCGTGGCTCAACTTTCAACAGATCATCTTCCCGGCACTGGTCCTCAGCCTCGGCATTGGCGCCGCCATCCTTCGAACCACTCGAGCCGCGGTGCTCGAAGTCAGCGGTCTTAACTTCGCCCGTACCGCCCTGGGCAAGGGCGTGTCGCGCCAGGCCTTCATCTGGCGTCACCTCTTCCTCAATGCGCTCACGGCGGTGACGACGATGTCGGGCATTCAGCTCGGCTATCTCCTCGGCGGCACCGTCATCATCGAGCAGATCTTCATTCTTCCGGGCATGGGACGGCTTCTCATCAACTCGATCAACAACCGCGACTTTCCTGTCGTCCAGAGCGTGGTGCTCATCTTTGCGGCTGGATTTGTCATCGTGAACATGTTCGTCGACGTCTTCTACACCCTCATCGATCCGCGAACGAGGAAGCGATGAGTCTCGACACCAACGTTCCGGTACCCGTACCCGTTCTCGACACCGATGAAGTCATCGTGCGACACGGTGGATGGTTGCGCGCGGTGTGGCGCAGCCGTAACGGACGACTCGGAATGATCATCGTCGCTCTCGTACTCATCGGCGGAATCTGCGGCCTGGCCGGGTTCACGCCGTATGGTCCGGACGCGCAGAACCCTCAAACGGTGCTGAAGGGTGTTTCGTTTGCTCACCTCATGGGCACCGACCAGTTCGGCCGCGACGTCTTCTCGAGTGCACTGCAGGGACTCGGCGTGTCGCTCGAGATTGCGTTCCTCGCCGTGCTCATCGCCGGCGTGATCGGCAGTCTCGGCGGCATCGTCGCGGGCTTCTTCGGCAAGTGGACGTCGGCGTCGATCATGCGTGTGACTGACATGATGTTCGCTATCCCGACGGTCCTCTTTGCGCTCGCGATCGTCACGGCGCTCGGCCCGAGCATCCTCGACAGCTCGATTGCTATCGGTGTTGGATGGATTCCGATCTACGTGCGTGTGGTGCGCAGTCCCGTCTTGGCGCTTCGCGAGTCCGACTTCGTGCGTGCGGGTCGGGTACTCGGCTACTCGCGGACTCGACTGCTCTTTCGTCACATCCTGCCCAACGTCACGGGCGTCATCGCGGTGCAGACGAGCCTCGCGCTTGCGTGGGCGATTCTCGCCGAGGCAAGCCTCAGCTTCCTCGGCCTCGGTCCGCCACCGCCCACGGCGTCACTCGGCGAGATGGTGAGCAACGCGAGCAGCATCGCGAGTGTGGCGTGGTGGACGCTCGCTGGACCATCGATCGTCATCGTCATCGCGGTCATCGGATTTAACTTCCTCGGTGACGGGCTTCGCGACGCTTCCGACCCTCGAACAAGGACGCGTTGAGATGAAGGTAATCGGCATGATCTCGGGCACGTCCTTTGACGCCATCGAGGCGGTGGCGATGAACTTGACCCTGAGCGACGGCGACATTGCTGCGCACCTGCTCGGACACGTCTCGGTGCCTTACGAGGCGTCGCTGCGCACCCGAATCGCCAACGTCCTTCCGTCCAACGCGACGACCATCGAAGAGGTCTGTCGACTCGACACCCTCATCGGCCAGAGCTTCGCTGAGGTCGCGGCGACGCTCGGCGACACGTACTTCGAGGGTTCGCCCGACGTGGTCTGCTCGCACGGCCAGACCGTCTTTCACTGGGTGGACGGTAATCACGCGCTCGGCACGTTGCAGCTCGGTCAAGGTGCGTGGATCGCCGAGCGCACCGGTGCGACGGTCGTCGAAGACGTACGCAGCCGTGACGTTGCGGCCGGCGGTCACGGGGCGCCGCTCGCGAGTCTGTTGGACGTGCTCCTGCTCGGAAAGAACCCGCCGAACGTTCGCGGATCGCTCAACCTCGGGGGGATCTCCAATATCACGGTCGTCGGGCCGACGAACGATCCGATCGCCTTTGACATCGGTTCGGCGAACGCGCTCATGGACGCCGCCATCAACTGGCTGACCAACGGGGCAGAGACCTTCGATCGCGACGGTGAGCGTGCCGCTCGCGGCACGGTCGATCAGGCGCTGTTGGACGATCTGCTCGCCGACCCCTACTACGACGTGCCCGCGCCCAAGTCGACCGGCAAGGAGTACTTCCACGAGGCGTATCTGCGCGAACACGTCGGTAGCCGCCCACTTGCGTCCGACGATCTGTTGGCGACGTTGGCCGAGCTGACGGTCGAGACCGTCGCTCGCGCTGTCGAAGCGTATGGCGTCACCGAGCTGTTCGCCGCCGGCGGGGGGACAAGGAATCCCGTCGTGATGGAGGGCCTTCGTCGGCGATTACCCACTGTTCCCCTCTCACTGATCGACGACTTCGGCGTGCCCGAAGACGCGAAGGAGGCATGCCTCTTTGCGATCATCGGTTTCTTGAGCGTCCACGGCCTCGCGAGCACGGTGCCCTCGGCCACGGGTGCGAGTCACGAAAGTGTGCTGGGCGCCATCGTCCCGGGTCGTCAAGCGATACTTGCGCTTCCCAAGAGTGACGCACCGACCCATGTCACCTTCATGAAAGCGTTCGCCCTGTGAACTCGCTGCTCTCCCTGCGCGATCTGCACATCGGCATCCGCCGCAAACGTCGCGATGAAGAGATCGTGCGCGGCGTCAATCTCGACGTCGACGCCGGAGAGAAGGTGGGTATCGTCGGCGAGAGCGGTTCGGGCAAGACGCTGACCATGCTCTCGGTATTGCGGCTGCTCGCGAGCCCGCCGCTCAGCGTCTTGAGCGGCGAGGTGCTGCTTGACGGCGAAGACCTCGCCAAGGTCGACGACAAGCGGTTGCGCGAAGTGCGCGGTGGCGAGATCGCGATGGTGTACCAGGACCCGATGAGCTCGCTCAATCCGCTCTTGCACGTCGGCCGCCAGATTGAAGAGACGCTGCGAGCCCACGGCTTCTCCAACGACGTCGCGCGCGAGCGCACGCGCGAGGTGCTGCTGCAGGTCGGCCTCGACGATCCCGAGCGCGTGTGGATGTCCTATCCCCACCAGCTCTCGGGAGGAATGATCCAGCGCGTCATGATCGCGATGGCGCTGTCGACGTCGCCGCGCGTCCTTATTGCCGACGAGCCGACGACGGCTCTTGACGTCACCATCCAGCGACAGATCCTGGAGCTCGTCACCGAGCTGCAGGCGGACACGGGGATGGCCGTGTTGTGGGTGACCCACGACCTCGGGGTGGTCGCGAGCCTCGTCGACCGGGTCGTCGTGATGTATGCAGGTCGCATCGTGGAAATGGCCACGACCGAGCAGCTCTTCGCCCGTCCCACACACCCCTATACGAAGGCGCTGCTCGAGTCGCTGCCGGGACTCGGGACAGGTCACCGCTCGCCGCTGCATCAGATCGGTGGCACGCCGCCCGACCCGACCCAGCTGACGACGGGCTGTCCGTTTCGCTTTCGTTGTCCCTACGTCATCGAGAAGTGCTCCGAAGAGGAACCCCCGCTGATTGACCGTGGCGACGGCAGCCGGGCGGCGTGCTGGAGGGAACCGTCGGAATGGTAGACGTGGTCCTCGACGCAAAGAACCTCTCGAAGGACTACGGCGGACGACGCGGTCACGCGCAGGTGCACGCGCTCATCGACGCGTCGCTCGTCCTCGAGCGAGGAACGACGTTCGGCATCGTCGGTGAGAGCGGCTCGGGCAAGTCAACTCTGGCGCGACTGCTGGTGGGTCTCGAAGCTCCGACGGCGGGAACGCTCCAGATCGACGGGCAGACCATGCGTATGCGCGAGCGCGGCGACAATCGAGCGCTCGCGCGAAAGATTCAGCTCGTCTTCCAGGATCCGTTCTCGTCGCTCGACCCGCGACTGACCGTCGAGCGCGCCTTGAAAGAGGTACTGCACGTGCACGGGCTCCATCAAGGGAGTGAAGCCGATCGAATCGCGGAGATGCTCAAGATGGTGGGCCTCACGGCCCGCTTCGCCGCGCGCTATCCCCACGAGCTCTCGGGAGGTCAGGCGCAGCGCGTCGCGATAGCGCGCGCACTCTTGGTCGAGCCTGAGGTGCTGGTGCTCGACGAGCCGACCTCGGCGCTCGACGTCTCGGTGCGCGCAGAGATCATCAACCTGCTCGTGCGCATCCAGGACGAGCTGAAGCTCTCGTACGTCTTCGTCAGTCACGACCTCTCGATGGTGCGTCACATCGCAGACCAGATCGCCGTGATGTACCTCGGTCGCGTCGTCGAGATGGGCTCGTACGACCAGGTCTTCGACACGCCGCTCCACCCGTACACCGTCGCGCTGGCTGCAGCGATCCCGGTGCCCGATCCCGAGCACGAACGCTCGCGCCCGGTGAAGGAAAAGGACCACGAACTCCTCCAGGCGCCCGCGGTCACGATGGGCTGTCCCTACGCGCCGCGTTGCCCGCTCGTCGAACCGTACTGTCGAGAGGTCGCCCCGACACTGACCGACAAGTCTGGGGGGCACTATGTGTCCTGCCACGTCGCGCTGCGCGAGCCGATTCCCGACGCACCGCTCAGCCACTAGGTCGCTTGCGACACACTCGGCAATAATCGGTTGCAACGAACCGAGGAGTGCCAATGCCCATCAATGTGACGCCGATTGCGGGACTGAGCCCCGAAGTGAACGACGTGCGCCGTCGCACGGCCGACTTCATCAACGAAGAGATCCTGCCCCACGAAGAGGCGCTGTCGCGTGGGTCGTGGGCGGCGGGACGCAGCGACGACGAGCGAGAGACTCGTCGACGCGAGAGCATCGAGCTGCGCGAGTCGATCAAGGCCAAGGTCGCCGAGGCCGGGCTCTGGGCACCACACCTCCCAAAGGAGTACGGGGGAGCGGGGCTCGACTTCCTTTCGCTCGCCTACATGTACGAGATCCTCGCCTACGCCGTTGGCGCGTCGGCCCTGTTCGGCATCGCGGCACCCAACTCGGGCAACGCGAGCATTCTCGTGAAGTACGGGACCGAGGAGCAGAAAGAGAAGTGGCTGCTCCCGCTCATCGCGGGCGAGATGGAGTCGGGATTCTCCATGACCGAGCCCGAGCACGCGGGATCGGACCCGCGCTCCATAGAGACCGAGGCAGTACGCGACGGCGATGACTGGGTCATCAACGGCCATAAGTGGTTCACCTCGAACGGGATCGACGCCAACTTCTTCATCGTGATGTGTCGCACGGTCGACCCGACGGGCGAGCTGGGTTCGAGTGGCCACATGAGTCAGATCATCGTGCCGGCTGATACGCGGGGGGTCAACATCGTGCGTGGCATCGGGATCTTCGGACGCTCGACGTCGGACCACTGCGAGATTCGCTACGAGAACGTCCGCGTCCCGATCGCTAACACGCTCGGCCTGGTGGGCCAGGGCCACCAGGCGGCCCAGGATCGACTCGGTGCAGGTCGCGTGTATCACTGCATGAACTCGATCGGTCAGATGTGGCGAGCCTTCGACCTCATGGTCGAGCGTTCGCTCACGCGCGAGGTGCACGGGGGACTGCTGAAGGACAAACAGTTCATCCAGGGATTCATCGCTGAGAGCTTCATGGACCTGCAGTCCGCGCGTCTCATGACGATCAACGCGGCGCAAAAAGTCGCCGACAACGATCCCGACGCGCGCACCGCGATCTCAGCGATCAAGGTCTTCGTCCCCGCGGCCTACCACCGGGTCGTCGATCGAGCGATACAGGTGTGGGGCGGCGCGGGCGTGTCTAACGACCTCCCGCTCGCCCAGATGTACTTGACGGCGCGCATCCTGCGCCTGGCCGACGGCCCCGACGAAGTGCACAAGATTCTCATGGCGAAGAACATCATTCATCGATACGAGAACGGTGAAGGCTGGAACTTCGGTAGTTGAGCCGCGTTTCATTTGCGAAACCGCACTCATTCGACGTGTCGTCGTTGTGAGTGCGCAGAATAATTCACCCACTCGCAGCACACTCGTTCGAAGTTGAATGAACGTTCAGCAAGTCGACGAGGTCGGTGATGAGGTTCCAGATGCGAATTCGATCCGAGACAGTACAGTTGCACCAGACGTCGGGCAGACGACATCCAACTACGTGAGAGGGTTGTCAAACGAGCGGCCCGTGGCAGAGGACCGATAGATCAGTTGATGAAAGGTGAGGGTGATGGCGAAGTCGAAGGCCACCGCAGGGGCCCCAATAACTAATCACAGAAGCGTTGAACGATCGGGTGAAGTAGGAGGCAAGGCGGCGGCGACGCGGGTTCGCTTGCTCGACGCCGCGGCCAAGGTCTTGGCCGACAAGGGATTCAACGGCATGCGTCTTGCCGACGTGGGTGACGTCGCCGGTGTGCAGGCGCCCGCGATCTACTACCACTTCTCGAACAAGGAAGAGCTGGCGGGCGACGTGTTCATCGCAGGCTTTGCCAACGCCCGAGGCACCCTCGAGACCATGATCGAGCATCACCAGCACGTCGATGCGCTCGATCGCCTCGCGCTTGCCATTGAGGCGCACCTTCGTCTCACGGTGAGAAACTCGGATTACACGCGAGCGGCATCGACGCGTCTGCGCGGTGATGTGCCCGCCTCGGTGCTCGAGCGATGCCGTCCCGCAGAAAGGGCGTACGTGACGGTCTGGTCGAGGCTGTTCGCTGACGCGAACGAACAGGGTTTTCTGCGCGAGGGCATCGATCTCAAAGTCGCCCAAAACATGGTGATCGGTGCGCTGCACGCGATCTCGTTTTCGTGGAAGCCCACTCGCATGCCGCACGTTGACGTGGTTGTCTCGACTGCGCAGCGCACGCTGCTCAGTGGACTGGCGTCAGAGCCCCGGCCCTGGGAGGTCGTGGGAGCGAATAAGGCGTCCGCGCTCACTTCGTAAGATCGTTCAGTGACCTCAGTCGAAGTGCCAAAGGGGCCCCTGCATGGCATGCGGGTCGTTGAGCTCGCGACCGTCGTGATGGCGCCCTACGCCGGCCAGATGCTGGGCGATCTCGGCGCCGACGTCATCAAGGTCGAGCACGGTGGACTCGACAGCAGCCGATTGATGGGAGCCGGGACCACCCGTGGACTCTCGGGTGTCGCGCTCAATCTCCATCGCAACAAGCGCTCCATCTCACTGAACGTGAAGTCCGATGCGGGCGCAAGGGCGCTGCGTGCACTGCTGAGCACGGCGGACGTCTTTTTGACCAATCTTCGTCCGGGACCACTGGAGCGACTCGGACTGCGCTATGAAGACATCGCTGAAGAGTTTCCACGCCTTGTCTACTGCGAGTCGCACGGTTTTGCGACGGGAACGACCGAAGAGAACGCGCCCGTCTACGACGACATCATTCAAGCGCTGACCGGGCTGCCGTCGCTTAATCACGAGGTTCTCGGCACGACGGCGTTTTTTCCGTCGCTCATTGGCGACAAGATCACGGGCGTCATGATCACGACCGGCGTCCTCGCCGCGCTCGTGCACCGCGAGCGCACCGGTGCGGGACAGAAGGTCGAGGTCCCGATGTTCGACACCGTGCTCTCGTTCAACTTGGTCGAGCACCTGGCAGACGCCGCGATCCCCGGAGAGCGCGCGGGTTACAGCCGCATCATGACGCGACACCGCGGCCCACACCAGACCGCCGACGGCTACGTAGCGATCATGCCTTACACCGACGATCACTGGCGGGCGCTGTTCTCTGAAGTCGATCGGATGGACATGATGGAGCGTCCCTGGTTCGCCGAGCACGGCGCGCGCCTTCGCGAGGCTGACCGCGTCTTCCAGGACCTCGCCGAGATCGTTGCGGAGCGCACGACGGCCGAGTGGCTCGAGCTCTGCGGACGGCTTGGCATTCCCGCAGCACCCGTGCCCACGATGGACGAGATCGTGAACGACTCCGAACGTCATCGCGGGGTCCTTCGCGACGAAACGCATCCCATCGTCGGGACGTACCGCCACATCGAGTCGCCGATCAAGATGTCAGCGACCCCGACGTCACTGCGGCGCAGCGCACCGCTCGTGGGTGAGCAGACTGAAGAGATCCTGAGCGAGCTCGGCTATTCGACAGAAGAGATCGACGAGATGATCGAGCGCGGCGACGCACGACGTCCTCGGCGCTGACCTGAGGCTCCTCAGTAAACTTCGCGCATGTTGATCGACAGCGGTATTGGCTTTGACCCGTCATCGATGGAGGTGCGGGCCCGCGAGCTCGAACACCTCGGTTTCGACGGCGCGTGGGCCGCAGAGATCGGACACGATCCGCTGCTCGTTCTCGCCGCCGCCGCTCCTGTGACAACTCGTCTTCAACTCGGTACGGGCATCGTTGTCGCTTTCGGTCGAAGCCCCATGATCACCGCCACGATGGCGAACGACCTGCAGATACTTTCGCAGGGGCGCCTTCTCCTTGGACTCGGATCTCAGATAAAGCCGCACATCGAGAAGCGCTACTCGATGCCGTGGTCGCACCCGGCCGCGCGCATGCGTGAGTACATCCTTGCGATGCGCGCGATCTGGGCGAGCTGGAACGAGGGCGAGAAGCTGTTCTTTCGGGGCGAGTTCTACCGGCACACGCTGATGACGCCGTTCTTCAGTCCGGCGCCGCACGACTACGGTCCGCCGAAGATCTTCCTCGCGGCTGTTGGCGAGCTGATGACCGAAGTGGCGGGCGAGGTGGCCGACGGACTGCTCGTGCACCCCTTTACGACCGAGCGCTACCTGCGCGAGGTGACGATGCCGGCGCTCGAACGGGGACTGGCGAAGTCCGGCCATTCGCGCTCGGACGTGCAGATCGCCTTCACCGGCATGGTGGTCGCCGCGGATACCCGTGCGCAGATCCACGCGGCGAGTTCCGCGGTGCGCAAGCAGATCGCCTTCTACGGTTCGACGCCGGCCTACCGCGGCGTGCTCGACCTGTCGGGGTGGGGCGATTTGCAACCGCGGCTCAACGAACTCTCTCGGGTGGGCGAGTGGGACGCGATGGCGGACCTCATCGATGATGATGTCGTCGACGCTTTCAGCGTCGTTGCGCCGCTCGACCAGGTGGCGAATCGCGTCACCCAGCGTTTCGGCGGCGTCATCGACCGCTTCGGACTCTATGAAAATGAGCTGATCGGTGACGCTGCCGCCGTCGACATATTGCACGGTTTTCGCGCCATCTCCTGAGCGAACGCCCGTTGGACTGTGACCTGTGACGCACGGGCATCCACCCCGTCGCTCGGTCATTAGGGCCAGGATGACGAATATATACGTCGATGTGACGCGGAGCCCTCCGATCCGGCACACTGGAAGGTAAGCACTGGAGGCACCATGAAGCGAATCACGCACTGGATTGATGGGAAGCCCTTCGTTGGCGACGCGGAGCGCCACGGCAAGGTCTTTAACCCAGCGACCGGCGTCCAGAGCGGCGAGGTAGATTTCGCCTCGGTCAGCGAAGTCGACGCTGCGGTCGCGGCCGCGAAGGCGGCCTTTCCCGACTGGCGCGCGACCTCGCTCGCCAAGCGCACGGCGGCGTTGTTCGCGCTGCGAGAGCTCCTCGTCGCCCACTCGGGCGAACTGGCCGACCTCATCACGAGCGAGCACGGCAAGGTGAAGAGCGACGCGTCCGGCGAAGTCGCCCGCGGGCTCGACGTCGTCGAGTACGCGTGCGGTATCGCGCAGCTGATGAAGGGCGAGTTCACAGAGAATGCGTCGACGGGCGTGAACGTGCACTCGGTGCGCCAACCCCTGGGCGTCGTGGCGGGCATCACGCCGTTCAACTTCCCCGCGATGGTGCCGATGTGGATGTTCCCGCTCGCCATCGCGACTGGCAACACGTTCGTACTGAAGCCGTCGGAGAAGGACCCGTCGTCGTCGATCCTCCTCGCTGAGCTCGTCGCCGAAGCGGGTGTGCCCAACGGCGTCTTCAATGTCGTCCAAGGCGACAAGGTCGCGGTCGACAGAATTCTCACTCACCCCGACGTCGCGGCCGTGAGCTTCGTTGGCTCGACGGCCATCGCTCGCTACATCTACGAGACCGCTGCCCGCGAGGGCAAGCGCGTCCAAGCACTCGGCGGCGCGAAGAACCACATGGTCGTCCTTCCCGACGCCGACCTCGCCGACGCCGCCGAAGCTGCCGTCAGCGCCGGGTTCGGGTCGGCGGGCGAACGCTGCATGGCTGCATCGGTCTTGGTCGCCGTCGGCGGGTGCGGCGACGAGCTGGTCGATCGAATTCGCGATCGGGTGAACCGCTTGGCGGTCGGGCCGGGGACTGACGCAGCGTCCGAGATGGGTCCGCTCGTCACCTCCGAGCACCGCGACAAGGTCGCGTCCTACCTCGGCATCGGCCAGTCCGAGGGCGCGTCGATCGCTATCGACGGCCGTGACCACGACATCAATGGAGACCCCGGTGGCTTCTGGCTCGGGCCCTGTCTCATCGACTACGTCACCGAGGACATGAAGGTCTATACCGACGAGATCTTCGGTCCCGTGCTCTCGCTCGTGCGCGTTGACACGCTGGACGACGCCATCGGACTCATCGACCGCAACGGCTACGGCAACGGGGCGGCCATCTTCACCAGTGACGGGGGAGCGGCCCAGCGCTTCGAGACCGACGTCGAAGCGGGCATGGTCGGCATCAACGTGGCGATCCCCGTGCCTGTCGCCTACTACTCCTTCGGGGGATGGAACAGCTCGCTCTTTGGTGACCTGCACATCTACGGTCCCGACGGTGTCAAGTTCTACACGAAGGGCAAGGCGGTGACGAGCCGCTGGGCGAACATCGGCCAGCACCACGCGTCGCTCAACTTCCCAACGTCGACGCCCACGGACCGAGCGAAGGCGGAAGGCAAGTAGACCCAGTGTCACTCGTTGTGCCCCCCACCACTTTCGTGACGACTCATTAACGAGGCCACCCGACGCTCGACGCTGGGCCTTAGTGCCTCGGCGCTTGCCGCGACGCTCTGGGGCTTCGGTGGCATCTTCGCGGCGCTGACGTTCGCGTCGGGGATGGTGGTTGCCTTCTACCGCCTCTGGCTCGGGGCGGTACTGCTCGTGATCATCACCTACGCGATCGGCCAGCGACTCAGCTGGGCGACCTTTCGCCACACCTTGCTCCCCGGCCTCTTTCTCGCAGGGGACATGATGGCGTTCTACAGCGCCGTGCGCCTGACGAGCATCGTCGACGTGACGGTCATCGGCGCCTTCCAACCCGCCCTTGTCTTGATTGCCGCGCGCAAGATGTTCAACGAGCGCCTCGGTCGATGGGACGTCGTGTGGATCATCATCGCCATGGCCGGCGTCACCATTGCGGTGCTCGGACCGAGTCCCGCCGCGCACCATCGACTGCTCGGCGACCTGCTCTCGGTCGGTGCGCTGGTGAGCTTTTCGATCTACTGGCTGCTGTCGAAACGCGCTCGCGAACAGACTCAGGCGATGCAGTACACGGCGGGGGTGACGATCGTGGCGGCTACGGTCACGACTGTCGTCGTGCTCGCTACCGGTCAGGCGCTCGGTCGCGTGCACCCCACCGACTTCGGATGGATTCTCCTATTGGCGCTGGTGCCCGGATCAGGACATCTCCTCATGAACTGGGCCCACCGCTTTGTCGACGCGTCAGTGTCGTCGGCGATCAGCTGCCTCTCGCCGCTGGTGGCGGCGCTGGTTGCGATACCGATCCTCGGACAGTCGCTCTCGGCCCTGCAGGTGATCGGCGAGCTCGTCGGCGTCGCCGCGATCGCCGTTGTCGCGGCACGCAATCGTCAGCCGGCCGAACCGTCCAGCGATTCGGCGATCTCAGCTGAGTAGGTCGCCCTCGTCGTCGTCGACGGCCTCGCGCAAGAGCGCCATCAGTCGTTCGCATTCGACGAACGTGGCATCGTCGATGCCATGACCGACCGGCCCGCGCATCGCTGCCGATGTGAGCACGCCCTGAGCAACCAGGAGGTGCTTTTCGATCGCGACGAATCCTTCGAGACTCGTCTGCTGCGACATCAAAAGAGCGAGAGGGCCGGCGATCTCGTAGGCACGGTCGAAGTCCGCGCCAACGAGTGCGTCCCACAGTGCGACGAGCGCCCAGATGAGATCTGCGGCGGGCATAGTCCCAACGACGCCCCGGCGAAAGCTGTCGATGAGGTGGAGCCCTCCGGTTCCCTCGAAGACGAGCGCCTGTCCGTCCGTCGCGTCCATGAGCTCACCGAGTCGTGACCCGACGGGAGGCGCTTCGGGCTTGAACATGCATCGATCCCCGAGCTCACGGTGCAGGCGCGCTTGAAGGTCAATCGAGAGGGGCACGCCGACGTAGCCGCTTGCGTCTTGGGCGATGATCGGCACTTCGACGTGCTCGGCGATGGTCATGAAGTACGAGAGCAGCTCATCGTCGCCAGCAGGAGACAGCGCGGGCGGTGTCGCCATCACGGCGCTCGCACCGACGGACTGAGCGAGACGGGCGTGGGCGAGGGCAACCTTCGTTGATTCGGCGCCGACGGAGATGACGGTCGTCCCGCGCGTGCCGACGTATTCGCACACGGCCGCCGCCACGGCATCGCGCTCGCGCGATGAGAGTCGCAGGATCTCTGAGACCATGGCGAAGACGACGCCGTCGGCCTCTTCGTCGAGCAGCCAGGTGATCTCGTGCTGAAGTGCTTCAAAGTCGACCTCGCCGTCGCCATCGAACGGCGTCTGAAAGACGGGAAGGACGCCCGATACGCCCGTTCGCGCGATGCGGCTTTCGAAGGTGTTCAGTTCATTCATCTCGCCTCGTCATAGATCCGTGTCGCATCCATACTTGCTTATGACGGGCGGTATCGCGGTACGTTATGAGCACATCGAAAGTCGAGGTGTGCGTGGCCGACGAACCAGACGAGACGATCAACGTCGAAAAGCCCGAGACGTATGCGGTCGGTTGGCCCGCCATCAAGGAGACGGTGATCTACGGCGCCGAAGAGATGGGGATTCGTCGCGGCGTGAAGACGCTCCTCAAGCTTAATCAGGTGAAGGGATTCGACTGTCCGAGCTGCGCGTGGCCCGACCCGCACCCGAAAGATCGAAAGAAGGCAGAGTTCTGCGAGAACGGGGCGAAGGCTACGTCATGGGAAGCAACGACCGATCGAGTGACTCGTGAATTCTTCGCGAACAATTCGGTCACTGATCTCTTGCAGGTCGACGCCCACACGCTGGAGCACCACGGTCGGCTCACCGAGCCGATGTACCTCGCGCCCGGCGCCGATCACTACACGCCGATCGACTGGGACGACGCGTTCGCACTGATCGCTGATCGGCTGAGGGCACTCCCGAGCCCCGACTACGCGGCGTTCTACACGAGCGGCCGCTCCAGCAACGAGGCGGCTTTCGTCTTCCAACTGCTCGCGCGACGACTGGGAACGAACAACCTGCCGGACTGCTCGAACATGTGCCACGAGTCGAGCGGCACCGCGCTGAACCAGGTCATCGGCGTGGGCAAGGGCACGGTCGATCTCGACGACATCAACGACCACGCGGAGCTCATCATCATCGCGGGCCAGAATCCCGGCACGAATCATCCGCGTATGCTCACGGCCCTCGAAAAGGCAAAGAAGCGCCACGCGAGGATCGTCTCGGTCAACCCGCTTCCCGAAGCGGGGCTCATCCGTTTCAAGAATCCTCAGACGCCAAAGGGCCTCATCGGCGACGGAACGAAGTTGTCGGACCGACACCTGGCGGTACGTGTCGACGGTGACCTTGCGCTGTTCGCGGGGCTGAACAAGATACTGCTCGAGCGAGAAGAGAGGGCGCCGGGCGCGATCTTCGACGACGAGTTCATCCACACCTACTGCGACGGCTTCGAGGAGGCGTGTGACGCCTGGCGCGCGCTCAACTGGTCGACGATCGAGTCACAGAGCGGACTCTCGCGACAGGCGATCGAGGGCCTCGCCGATGAGGTCGTCCGCGCCGAGAGCATCATCGTCACCTGGGCGATGGGGATCACCCAGCACCGCAATGCGGTGGCGACGATTCGCGAGATCGTGAACTTCCTCTTGCTCCGGGGAAATATCGGGCGACCGGGAGCGGGACCGTGTCCGGTTCGTGGTCACAGCAACGTCCAGGGAGCTAGGACCATGGGCATCTGGGAGCAGATGCCCGACAGCTTCCTCGACAAGCTACGCGACGAGTTCGGCTTCGAGCCGCCGCGAGAACACGGCTTTGACACAGTGAACACCGTGCGGGCCCTTCGCGATGGCAAGATCCGTGTCTTCTTTGCGCTCGGCGGGAACTTCGTCTCGGCAACGTCAGACACCGCGGTCACGGAGTCCTCGATGAGGAACTGCGATCTCACCGTCCACGTGTCGACGAAGCTCAACCGCTCGCACCTCTGTCACGGCAACGAGGCGCTCATCCTGCCGTGCCTGGGTCGCACCGAGCGAGACGTCCAGGCGAGCGGCGAGCAGTTCGTCACCGTCGAAGACTCGATGTCCGTGGTCCACGCTTCGCATGGCCGGCTCGATCCGGGATCATCGCAGCTGCGCAGCGAGGTCGCGATCGTGACGGGACTTGGCCGGGCGCTCTTCGGAGAGGATGTCGGTTGGGGCGCCATGTCGGACGACTATCGGGAGATTCGCCGCCACATACAAAACGTCGTGCCAGGATTTGAGGACTTCGAAGAGCGGGTCGCGGTGCCTGGCGGGTTCGTGCTCCCGCGCGGCCCCCACGACTCGCGCACGTTCAATACGGCGACGGGCAAAGCAAGATTCACCGTAAATCCGCCGAACGCCATCGAGCCGCCGCCGGGACATCTCCTCCTCCAGACGCTCCGCTCGCACGACCAGTTCAACACGACGATCTACGGGCTCGACGATCGATACCGAGGGATCTTTGGCGGGCGCAACGTCGTGTTCCTCAATCACGAGGACATGGTCGAGCGCGGCCTGCACGATGGCGACTTCGTCGATCTCGTCAGTGTGTGGTCCGACGGCGAGCGACGAGCGAAGCACTTTCGCGTCGTCGAGTACGAAACAACGAAGGGCTCGGCTGCCGCTTACTACCCCGAGGCCAACGTCCTCGTGCCACTCGACGCAACGGCGATCGGCAGCAACACACCGACCTCAAAGTCGATCGTCGTGCGAGTGGAGCCGAGCTCCTGAGACTTCGATCGCTTACACCGTTCGCTAGCGACGGATCAACTCGAGAGGGCTCCCTTCAATGAAGGAGCCCTCTCGAGACCCTCGCAAGGTACCCCCTCGGAGCGGTCGAGGACGTTCGCGTCGGTTGGTCGAGGTTTTGCCGGGAGCGCGGTAAGACTCCCATAAGACCAACTTAAAAATGCCTCTGTGCGGCCCAAAACATCCTCTGGCGATCAGAGTGATGATTACTCTTCGTGGTGTGGTTACGGCCACTGTCCACACTCGACCGCAGAGGGCACCTTTTGTTTTCATTTGGTTACGCATGGAATGAGCTTCGTCGGCGCATTGGCCGCACCATTGTGACGGCGGTTGGGCTCGCCGCTGGCGTCGGCCTGGTCATGGGCATCATCGGCGTCTCGCAGGGGCTCAGTGACGCTCAGAACAAGGCGCTGTCACCGCTCAACTCGGTGGGAACTGCGATCATCGTCACCCGCACCGTGGCGCCAACTCTCTCTACGACGACCACCACGACCACCACCCCCTTCAACGGCTTTGGCGGTGGGGGTGGCGGCGCGGGAGCAGGAGCCGGCGGTGGCGGATTCTTCGGCGGTCGTGGCGGAGCCGCGTTGAACTCCAGCGACGCGGCTGCGCTCGCCGCGGCTAACTCGTCGGTCATCACCGACCTAGCGAAGCTCGGACCAGCGGGGACGAAGTTCACGCACGACTTCTTTGTGCCAGGAACGCTGATCACGTTCCCGACCCAGGCAGTCAGCGACGTCCTCAAGGTGAAGGGCGTCACGAGCGCCGTTGGCGCGCTCTCGCTGGACGCGCTGCACGAAACGGGAACGGTCCCCACGATCACCGCCTCGGTAAAGACCGGCGGTCAGACCATTTCGGCGTCGGTGAAACCTCCCGTCCTCACCGCGGCCCAACAGGCCGCAGAGCGCACGTGCATTGAGGGACTCATCAACAAGCAGCTCGGTTCCACCACCACGACGATTCCGAGCGGCGGCGGTGGATTCGGTGGCGGTGGCGGCGCAGGCTTCCGCTTCGGCGCTGGGGCGAGCAGCGCCTTTGCCAAGTGCCTCACGCCAGCGCAAAAGGCTTACGAAGCAAACGTCGTCGTTCCCGAACGAACCGTTGAACAAGTACTCAACCCACCCACGACGAACACCCAGACGTCGACGTACACGGTGGCCGGTGTCAATCCGTCGAACACGACGTCGGGGCTTGTCACCAAAGCACAGTTGACCAAGGGCTCGTGGCTTTCAACGAACCCCGCCACCGCGAAGACACAGGTGCTGGTGACCACCGCCTACGCCTCACAAAAGGGATTGAAGGTCGGCCAGACGCTCACGATAAACAAAGTCGGCTACACGATTGTGGGATTGGTGAATCCCACGTTGACCGGCGACGTGTCAGACATCTACTTCAGTATCTCGAACCTGCAGTCGCTGTCGAGCAATGATGGCCGCATCAACGAGGTCCTCGTGTCGGTCGCCAACGCCAAGGACGTCAACGGCGTGGCCAAGGCGATCAAGAAAGAGCTGCCGGGCGCCACGGTGCTCACCTCCGCGTCGCTGGCCGATCAGGTCACGGGAAGCCTCTCCAACGCGCGCAAGCTGGCGAACGATCTCGGCGGTGCGCTCGCCGTCGTGGTCTTGCTGGCGGCGTTCCTGATCGCTGGTCTGTTGACCTTGTCAAGCGTGTCCAAGCGAGTACGGGAGATCGGGTCGCTGCGGGCCATCGGCTGGTCCCGTGCGCGCGTCGTTCGCCAGATCATGGCCGAGACCGTTGGCATCGGCATCATCGGCGGGGTGCTGGGGGTGGCGCTGGGGGTCATCATCTGTCTGATCATTGGAGCAGTCGGGCCCGCGTTGAGCGTGACGAGCACTGGCCTCGCCGTGGGCGCTTCGAGCGTGAGCGGACTTCTCCACCAAACGACGAGCGCCTCGATAGCGAGGACGGTTCACCTGACCGCCCCCATCCACCCGCTCACCATCGTGCTCGCGTTTGTCGGCGCACTCCTCGGCGGCGTGATCGCAGGCGCCGTGGGCGGCTGGCGTGCCGCTCGACTTTCACCCGCCTCAGCCCTTCGAGACCTCGGCTGAGCCTCGGACGGACGGAAAGGACCAAGCAATGACCGAGGTACTGACCAGCGAGCACGGCGCCAGCCCGGCAGGTTCGCGCCTCTACGAGCTGCGCGGCGTGACTCGTACCTACTCGAAAGGGAGCGTCGTGGTGAACGCTCTTCGTGGCATCGACCTCGCCATCGATCGAGGCGAGATGTTGGTGCTCGAGGGCCCGAGCGGGTCGGGAAAGACAACCCTGCTGCAGCTTCTTGGAGCGTTGGACACCCCTTCGACAGGACAGATCCACTTCGCGGGTCGTTCACTGGAAAACGAGTCCGACAAAGTCTTGACCGACATCCGCTCCGCCGAGATTGGATTCGTGTTCCAACAGTTCAACCTGATTCCCACGCTCACCGCAGAGGAGAACGTGGCGATCGCAATGATTCCTCGCGAACCATCTCACGAAAAGCGAACGGCCCGCGCTCGAGAACTCCTCACGCAGGTAGGACTGCAGCAGCGCTTCGCGCACCTTCCTTCGCGTCTCTCGGGCGGAGAGCAGCAGCGTGTGGCCATCGCGCGCGCCCTCGCCAACGCTCCTGAGGTGATCATCGCGGACGAGCCCACCGGCAACCTCGACTCGAGCAACGCAAAAGAGTTCATGGCGTTGCTCAATGACCTTCACGAGCGATCCGGTGTCACGATCATCATCGCCACGCACGACGAGGACATCGCGTCGCGAACCCAGCGACGTATTCGTCTGCGTGACGGTTCGATCGTCTCTGACACCAAGGGTGATCGGTCGACCTGAACGTGTACCCGGCGCCTCGTAGCTCGTATCGGCGCGATTCGTCGACCACGGTTCGACGGAGCCTCCGCCAGTGGCTAGGGTCACGTGGGTGAACGGCGCTCTGGCAGACCAGTTTGAACTCGTCTCCTCCTTGAGTGATGCGGCGTTGGCCGCCGCGGCCGCCGCCGGTGCTGGCGAGGCCAGCGTGCGAATTGAGGAGATTCGCGCTCAGACACTGGTGCTGCGCGACGGAGTCGTCGAGACGACGCTCGACCAGGTTGACTCCGGGCTCGGCGTCCGCGTGATCGCCGACGGATCGAGCGGATTCGCGGCGTCGGTCGAACTCAGCCGCGACAGCGCCGCGCTGGTCGCGCGCCAAGCGGTTGATGGTGCCCGTCTTGTGGCGCCGGCGCGCAGCGCCCGCTTTGAACTGGTCGACGAGCCCGGACACGGCGACGTTGAGTACTCCTCCTCGTTCCGCACCGACCCGACCACGGTCGCGATGACCGACAAGATCGCACTACTTGAGGATTGGAGCCGAAAGCTGCTGTCGGCACCGGGCGTAGCGCACGTGACTGCCGAGCTGCTCGCAGTGAGCGAGTTCAAGCACTACACGGACTCGTCAGGAACCGTGGCGCGGCAGCGTCGAGTTCGCATGTATCCGTTCTTCGAAGTGGTCGCGGTCGCCGATGATGGCGACTTCGAGACCATGCGGACCCTCGCTCCTCCGGTCGGGCGGGGCTGGGAGTACCTCGAGGGTGACGGCTGGGACTGGTCGGCCGAACTCGCGACGCTGCCCGAGCACCTGGCCCAAAAGCTGGCCAGTCCCTCGGTTGCCCCGGGCCGCTACGACCTCGTCATCGATCCCACCAACCTTTGGCTGACCATCCATGAGTCGATCGGCCACGCGACCGAGCTCGATCGCGCGCTCGGCTACGAGGCTGCCTACGCCGGCACCTCCTTTGCAACGCCCGACCAACTGGGAATTCTTCAGTACGGGTCCGGGGTGATGCACGTCACCGGCGACCGCACGGTCGAGCACGGTCTGGCCACGATCGCGATCGACGACGAAGGCGTCGGAGCTCAGCACTTTGACCTCATCCGCGACGGCGTGCTGGTTGGGTTCCAGCTCGACCGTTCGGTCGCGGCGATCGCCGGGGCGAGCCGGTCCAACGGCTGTGCATTCGCTGACTCGCCACTTCACGTTCCGATCCAACGCATGGCCAACGTCTCGCTGCAGCCCGCCACCGACGGTCCATCCACTGAAGAACTTGTGAGCGGGGTGCGACGCGGGCTCTTCGTCGAGGGTAACAACAGCTGGTCGATTGACATGCAGCGCTACAACTTCCAGTTCACCGGACAGCGGTTCTGGCTGATCGAAGACGGCCGCATCACCGGACAGGTTCGCGACGCCGCCTACCAGGCAACGACGACCGATTTCTGGGGTTCGATGGAGGCGGTCGGTGGCCCAGAGACCTACCTCCTGTGCGGGGCCTTCAACTGCGGCAAGGCCCAGCCAGGCCAGGTGGCGGCGGTGAGCCACGGCGCGCCCTCGGCGCTTTTTCGATCGGTCAACGTCCTTAACGCGAGAGCGGAGTCCGGGCGATGACTTCCGTGCCGACCCTCGCGCCAGCCCCCGACGTCGTCGAACGGGCGCTGTCCGCGAGCCGCGCCGACGGATGCGTCGTCATCGTGCGCGAGGTGTCGAGCGTGAACGCGCGCTTCGCGGTCAATACAGCAACATCCAACGGACGCGTTCGATCGCGCGAGGTGACGGTGGTGAGCGTGGTTGACGGTTCTGACGGCGTCGCCGCCGCGTCGGTCGTGCGCTCAGGCGCGGTCGACGTCGTTGAACTGGTCGCCGCCTCGGAGGCACTGGCGAGATCGGCCCCGCCCGCGCCTGATGCCGCGGCGCTGATGGCTGGCGGAGCCGACGGCGACTTCGCCGTCGGACCGCCCGAGACATCCCACGACGAACTTGTCTCGGTCGTCGAGGGACTCGCCCGAGCGTTTCCCGAGGCGGCTCGGCTCGGCGTCACGCTGGCTGGGTACGCCGAGCACACGGTCACCACCACCTACCTCGGGACCTCAGCCGGGCCGCGCCGCAGATTCGTCCAGCGCGCCGGAGAGTTTCAGCTCAATGGACGCACCGAGGGCGGACGGAGCTCCGCGTGGTCCAGCGCCGCGGGACCGCAACTGGCGGCACTGGACGTCGACGCGCGGGTTGCCGAGGTCCATCGGCGTTTGGAATGGGCGCGCACATCGCACGATCTCACGGCCGGACGCTACGAGACCATCTTGCCGCCGATCGCGGTCGCCGACCTCATGACATATCTCTATTGGACGATGTCGGACCGCGACGCACGAGACGGACGCACCGTGTTCTCTGCGCCGGGCGGCGGGACGAAGGTGGGCCAGCGCGTCAGTGACCTGCCCTTCACCCTCTACTCGGACCCGACGGCACCGGGCCTCGTGTGCGAGCCCTTTGTTGCAGTGAGCTCGTCAAGCGGTGTCGCGTCGGTCTTTGACAACGCTGCGCCACTCGGGCGGGTCGACTGGATCGACGGCGGAGTCCTGTCGCATCTCTTGACGCCGCGTGCGGACGCTCAGCGCGAGGGCAGCCAATTCGCTGCGCCGGTCGACAATCTCGTCCTGGACTTACCGGGATCCGCGGGCACAACTGAGGACCTCGTCGCGCGCACCGAGCGAGGGCTCCTCGTGACCAGCCTGTGGTACATCCGCGAGGTCGATCCGGCGACCTTGTTGCTCACCGGGCTGACGCGCGACGGCGTGTACCTCATCGAGGACGGCCGCGTCGTCGGTGCGGTCAACAACTTCCGCTTCAACGAGAGTCCGGTCGACGTGCTCGCGCACTCGCTCGAAGCGAGCGTCACGACGCGCACGGTCGGCCGGGAGTTTGGCCAGTATCTCAATCGCACGGCCATGCCCGCCCTGCGCGTAGCGGAGTTCAACATGAGTTCGGTGAGCCCCGCGAGCTGAGCAGCGGTTCGGTCGTCGCTCGGCTACCTACCCAATCACGTAGACCGGGTCTCGATAGCCTTCTCCGGGAAACTTTCGACAAGTTCGAAAAACGAGGCTCGTGAAACCTACGTTCGACATTATTTCGGCGAGAAAGAGGAAGTGCACGAGTCCCAGCGCGGCCAGCAGAGCTAGTGCGCCCCCGGACAGCTGGATGAAGAGAGATAACGCGTCCAATGTCGAGGGCGGCCATAGGAGAAACATCCACAGGGATGCCGTGGCCACGAGAACGATCAAGACTGTTCCGAAGACGAAATGTGCGTCCCTCAGAACAGTGTCCAGCGAGTATATGTACGAGCTTGCCATCACTAACAACAACGTTGCGCTGTACACCGAGAGCACAAGGCGTAACCGGCGAGATCGCTCATCGCCCCGGGTGTACAGCAGCGCCACCCGTTGGTTGTAAAGAGCGAGCAGCGCCAGCGCGAGGGTTTAAGGAACCGCGGTCTTGAGGTGCAATCCATAGTTGCTCATCCCACCTTCATTCCACTTGAGCACAATTCCTGGATGAAGCGCCACACACACGCCCGTGAAGAGGAGGAAGGCAAACTCGCCGCGCACGACATATGTGACAGCCCACTGTCCTTTGGTCTTCATGTCGATTGACCGTCGACCGAGGCAGCAGCCGCATATCCTCGCGATCTCTTCACCGCCGTAGGGACATACGTCCCGACAGCGGCGTGGTTTCATCGCCTTTTTTGGAAGTGCAGCGCCTCGAATCTCTCGCTCGGATGCACGAGATTCGCTCAACAGGTTTCTTGCACCGTGTGTGTGAGAGGACGCCGACCGTCATGGATTCTCGGCGGCGCGCAACCGTTTCGATGTGAGTGAACGCGCACCAGCAAAGAGCGCACGAGAGGGAGGTTCTCGTGCGCTCCTACCCGTGCTCAGACCTTCGATGCGCGCCCCAACCAATGCATCGAAGACTTCGTCACCGGGAACGAGCGTATCGATGCGGAGGTCTCACCCGATAGGGTCAAAGGTCACTTGCGAAGGTCGCCATCGAACGTCAGCCTTCGATAGGCAGGCGCCTCGCACTAGACGCGCGTTTCGCTCCACGCGGATTCGGACGACGATGTGTGCGTGTACGACGATTTCGCGAAAGCTGCGACCAGGCGATTGGAACTCGCGCAAGGCACTTTAAAACAAGGCCGATGCGTGCCGATGGGAACATCGGCGGGCAGTAGTAGTCTCTAGTGCCGTTCAGCAAACGCGGACAGCGGCAAGACATGACGTTTGGCTCTAACGAGTAAGTCCGAAGTCGACCAATACTGAAGCCGGAGGTGACGGAGATGGTCGAGACCTGGCGCGTCCGGCTCTGGATCAAGTCGTCTCAGATGGCCAAGTACCGTGCACCCGAGGTGCTCACTCGTATCGAACGCAACGACATGGCTACTTTCCTGAGGACCTCGCCGCCCAGCTCCACTAAGGACTTTTAGAGCATGCTCGTTCGTCTGCTGCGTCAGTATCTTCGCCCCTACCGGCGCCAGATCGCCATCTTGGTTGTGCTGTTGGTGGCCCAAACGGTCGGGAATCTATACCTGCCCAATCTCAACGCGGACATCATCAACAACGGCGTCGTCGCGGGGAACTTGCACTACATACTTTCCACGGGTGTGGTCATGCTGGCCTTCACGCTGGTCGTCGGCGTGTGCGCAGTCGTAGCCGTCTATTGGGCGTCGCGCGTGGCGATGGGCGTGGGCGCTGACATTCGCGAGGCAGTCTTCACTCGCGTGCAGGCCTTTTCGTCCCGCGACATGAACAGCTTTGGCACGGCGTCGCTCATCACGCGCAACACCAACGACATCCAACAGATCCAGCTCTTCTTGCAGGTGGCCCTCACCATGATGGTCATCGCCCCGATCATGTGCGTGGGCGGGATCATCCTGGCCATTCATGAAGACGCCCAACTCTCGACGCTGTTGCTGGTGGCGGTACCAGTGATGGCCGTCTTCATCGGCACCGTGATGGTCAAGGTGATCCCGCAGTTTCGCTCTATGCAGGTAAAGATCGACCGCATCAACGAAGTGCTGCGCGAGCAGATCACCGGCGTGCGAGTGATCCGCGCCTTCGTGCGCAACAGCTCCGAGGCCGAACGCTTCGCCGTCGCGAACGCCGACCTCACCGATACCGCCCTTCGAGTGAACCGCATCTTTGCCCTAGCACTCCCAGCGATGATGGCGATCCTCAACCTTTCGAGCGTCGCGGTGCTGTGGTTCGGCGGACGCCTGGTGAGCGAGGGCTCGATGCCGATCGGGAACCTGACGGCGTTTCTCACCTACATCCTGCAGATCTTGCTTTCGGTGATGATGGCGGTGATGGTCGCCATCTTCTTGCCGCGCGCGGCGGCGAGCGCCGAGCGTGTCGAGCAGGTGCTCGACACCGTGCCGGTTGTCGCCGACCCCGAGCACCCGAGCGATCCGATATCGAAGAGCGGTCTTGTGAGGTTCGAGCACGTGACCTTCTCCTATCCGGGCAGCGAGCGCCCCGTCCTAGAGGACCTCAGCTTCACATTCGAGCCGGGCCAGACGAGCGCCATCATCGGGGGAACCGGCAGCGGGAAGACGACCCTGCTCAACCTCATCCCGCGCTTCTTTGATGCCACGAGCGGCACCGTCGTCGTCAACGGCGTCGAAGTGCGCGACCAGCGCCAGGAGACCCTGTGGGCCTCGATCGGGCTGGTCCCTCAGGCGGCCTACCTCTTCAGCGGCACAGTGGCTTCCAACCTGCGCTTCGGTCGCCCCGACGCCTCCGACCAGCAGCTTTGGCGGGCGCTTGAGATCGCCCAGGCCAGCGATTTCGTCTCCGCCATGCCAGGCATGCTGAACGCGCCCATCGACCAGGGTGGCACCAACGTCTCGGGCGGCCAGCGCCAGCGACTGTCCATTGCGCGCGCGCTCGTCAAAGAGCCGAACGTCTACCTCTTTGACGACTGCTTCTCGGCTCTTGACGCCGCCACCGACGCGCGCCTGCGCGCCGCCTTGAAGTCCGGTACCGAAGACGCCTCGGTCGTCATCGTCGCCCAGCGCGTCAGCACTGTCTTGCACGCTGATCGCATCATCGTGCTCGATGACGGACGAGTCGTGGGAATGGGCACGCACGAAGAGCTTCTCGAGACCTGCGAACCGTACCGCGAGATCGTGGTCTCCCAGCTCGGTGAGGACGCCGCGCTATGAGCATGGGGCCCATGGGCGCGATGCGCGGCGGCGGCGTGCCGCCCCAGAAGACCAAGAACCTGCCCGCAACCATTCGCCGCTTGCTCGAGCGGCTGCGTCCCGAGCGGACCAAGCTGATGCTGGCATTCGGTCTCGGGGTCACCTCAGTCGCCTTCATGGTCTCAGGCCCTGAGATCCTCGGCAACGCGACCAACGTGCTTTTTGACGGCCTCATCGGCGCGCGCCTAAAGCCCGGCACGAGCAAGGCCCAGGCGGTGGCCCTGCTGCGCCGCGAGGGCCACGCCCAGATCGCTTCGATGATCGGCGGGATGAAACTCACGCCGGGAGTTGGCGTCAACATCGAGGACCTCGGCCTGGTGCTCGGTCTGGCGGCGCTGGTGTACCTCTTCGGCGCAGCCTTCAGCTACTTCCAGGGTTTCACGATGGCCGGGCTCACCCAGCGCGTGATGTCCGGCCTTCGACGCGACGTCGAGGCGAAGCTCAGCCGATTGCCGCTGCGCTACTTCGACAGCCACCCCCACGGCGATGTGCTGAGCCGGGTCACCAACGACATCGACAACCTGACCACCACGA
This sequence comes from uncultured Acidimicrobiaceae bacterium, assembly GCA_963724865.1. Taxonomy (GTDB): domain Bacteria; phylum Actinomycetota; class Acidimicrobiia; order Acidimicrobiales; family RAAP-2; genus RAAP-2. The sequence continues at coordinate 128,349 of CAVRWO010000023.1, forward strand.
TCCAGCAGGGACTCAGCCAGCTGCTCACCTCGGTGCTGACGATTGTGGGCGTCATGGGAATGATGTTCTGGATCTCGCCCCTGCTCGCGGCGGTGTGCATCGTCACCATTCCCTTGGCGCTCGTCGTGACGCTCTTCATCGCTCGTCGCTCCCAGGTGCAGTTCACCGCCCAGTGGAGCCAGACCGGCACGCTCAACGGGCTTGTCGAAGAGACCCACACCGGACACGAATTAGTGCAGGTCTTTGGGCGAAGCAAGGCGACCATCGACGAATTCGGCCGTCAGAACAAGCGGCTCTACGCGGCGAGCTTCAAGGCGCAGTTCCTCTCGGGCATCATCCAGCCCTCGATGCAGTTCATCGCCAACATCAACTACGTCACCATCGCCGTGCTCGGCGGATACCGCGTTGCCTCGGGGCTCCTCTCGCTCGGGGCCGTCACGGCGTTCATCCAGTACTCACGACAGTTCACGATGCCGATCACCCAGATCGCCAGCCAGATGAACTTGCTCCAGTCGGGCTTCGCCTCGGCCGAGCGGGTCTTTGAGTTCCTCGACGCCGACGAGGAGACGCCGGATCTTCCGGCGGCACTCGAGGCGGGCCCCTTCGCGCAGGGACCGGGCAGCGTCACGCTCGATCACGTGTACTTCTCCTACGAGCCCGACGAGCCGCTCATCGAGGACTTCACTCTCGACGTCGCGCCCGGCCAGACGATTGCCATCGTCGGACCGACCGGCGCGGGCAAGACCACCATCGTCAACCTGCTCGTGCGCTTCTACGAGATCGATCGCGGGCACATCCTGCTCAACGGCGTCGACTACCGCGACCTCTCCCGCGACGAGGTCCGCAGTGCCTTTGGCATGGTGCTCCAGGACACCTGGATGTTCGCCGGCACCATCCACGACAACATCGCCTACGGACGGCCGAGTGCCACCGCCGATGAGGTCGTCGAAGCGGCAAAGGCTGCCCACGTTGACAGCTTCGTGCGTACCTTGCCCGAGGGTTACGCGACGGTGCTCGACGAAGACGCGTCAAACCTCTCTTCGGGCCAAAAGCAGCTGCTCACGATCGCGCGCGCCTTCCTTGCCAACCAGAGCATCCTCATCCTCGACGAAGCGACGAGCAACGTCGATACCCGCACTGAGGTTCTCATTCAAGAAGCCATGTCGCGCTTGCGCGAAGGACGCGCCAGCTTCGTGATCGCGCACCGCCTTTCGACGATCCGCGAGGCCGACACCATCATCGTCATGGACCACGGACACATCGTCGAGCAGGGCAGCCAGGCGACACTCATGGAACGCCGAGGTCTGTACTACTCGCTCTATGAGAGCCAGTTCACCGAGGCGACGGCCTAGACCCGCCAACAAGTAACCCCGCAGAACGAGGTTGGCAACGACGGGTCTGGACAGTCGATACACGACACAGCAGCTGTGAACTTCCCCTTAGTCCCGATCAACGACGCGATCAGCCCCCGCGTAGACCACCATCGAGGGATCACGAAGGAACCCGACGAGCGTGATGCCGGACTCGTCGGCGAGGTCGGCCGCGAGCGACGACGGCGCCGAGACCGCACAGAGCATCGGCACGCCGGCCATGGCCGCCTTTTGCACCAGCTCGAACGACGCGCGACCCGAGACGAGGAGAATCGTTTCGCGAAGTGGCAACTTGTCCTCGCGAAACGCCCAGCCAACAACCTTGTCGACGGCATTGTGGCGACCAACGTCCTCGCGCAACGCGAGCAGTTCGCCACGTGCATCAAAGAGTCCGGCTGCATGCAGCCCGCCGGTCTTGTCGAATACCTGCTGTGCTTCACGGAGCTTGGTCGGAAGGGACGCGAGCAGCTGTGAAGAGACCTTTAGTGGGTCGTCGCGAACGTCAAATCGCGAACGGGTTCTCACGGCGTCGATCGATGCCTTCCCGCAGAGTCCGCACGAGCTTGTCGTGAAGAACGCTCGCGCAACGCTTTCGTCGGGTGGCGCGACGCTGGGCGCGAGAGTGAGGTCAAGGACATTGAACTGATTGATGCCGTCATCGCCCTTTCCGGCGCAGTAGCGCATCGCGACGAGCTCGTCCTTCTGGCTCACCACTCCTTCGCTCACAAGGAAGCCGGCGGCGAGATCGAAGTCCGCGCCGGGTGTTCTCATCGTGACCGCGAGTGACTCGCCACCGACGCGAAGCTCCAGTGGCTCTTCTCCCGCCAAGGTGTCGCGTCGATGCGTCGCCGGTTCTCCCACCGTGACTCGAAGTACCTCTCGCTGTGGCGCAATACGGCTCATCGTCCTCACATCCTGCTCAATCGACTCGTTCCTGCGAGCAAAAGCGAGCATAACGACGACGTGATCGAGGGGCTCGCGAACGCTCGCTCCGCCGTAGGATGAGCGTCATGACCATGTCTGCCATGGAGTGGCTCATTGCCTACAGCGACGCGCTCGGCATCGACGCACCCACCGAAGATGAGGTCAATCAGGTCCTCGCACTCGCCGGCGTCGCCGCTCATTCGTCAGAGCGCACCGCCGCGCCGGTCGCGTGCTGGCTGGCGGCGCGCGCAGGCCTTGAAGCGAGCGACGCCCGCGCGCTCGCCGAGGGACTCGCCGAAAGCGCCGGCGACTGACGGAGCCGAGGTCACAGGTCGATACCAAGCTCGCGTAGGTCGTCGGGACTATCAACGTCGCTGAATTCGACTTCGTCGACTACCTCACGCCACGCCGACTCGTCGAGCAGGACGACGTCAGGTTGGCTCGTGAGGAACCGGAGCGATCGCTCGCCCGCGCGCACCCTCTCTGCGGCACTGTCGAGGTCGCTCTCGCCCCACTTCGCGCACAGCGGTTGAGGGATGCCGCGAACGATCGGTACGACGGAGCCGGGCGCCTCCCAGTCGCGAAGCAACGTGAGCAGGCGCTCGCTCAGCAACGGAAGATCGCAGGCGACGACGAGGGCTGCTCCTGCGTGCCCACGCGCACGAAGCGCGCGGCGGCCTTCTGCGACGGCGGCCAGCGGCCCTTCTCCCACGGGATCTTCGGTAGTCGCGGGCAGTCCCGATGCCCCGGGACCGACTTCAACGGCCGTGTCGAGGATCGCTAAGAGCAATCCGGCCGTCCGCTCGGCGAGCGTGGTTCCGTCAATCGGCAGGGTCGCTTTGTCACGCCCCATGCGTCGGCTCGCCCCGCCGGTGAGCAGTATCGCAGCGACTGACGGCGAAGACGCACTCACGCGCTCATGGTACAGAGGGATTGAACGTGAGAGCGAACTCAGCGCAGGCGCAATGACGCAAGTCGACGCGGACTGAAAGGCAGCAAGTCGCCGGGTGTGCTGCCGGTGGTGATCGCCTGTGCGAGGAGCTTTCCAGTCACCGGCCCGAGCGTCACTCCCCACATGCCGTGACCTCCCGCGACGTAGACGCCCGGGGTGGCGGTGTGCCCGATGACCGGCATGCCGTCGGTGGTGAGGGGCCGCGGACCGACCCAGTCGTCGCTCCGTCCGTCCCAGTCGACGCCGGTGACGAGCGGCGTGAGCGTCCTCACCATTGACTTGATGCGGGCCTCGACCAACGGCGCGTCCGGATCGGCGAACTCCATGATGCCCACGACGCGCACGCGATCACCCGCGGGCGTCAGCGCCAATCGGGTCGCGGGAAAGTGCACCGGACGGGTGAGCGGAGTGTCGATGGGCAGCGTGAAGCTGTAGCCGCGCCCCGCGTAGATGGGCACCTTCACTCCGTGGGGCGAGGCCAGTCGACTGAGCCAGGCACCGCTCGCAATGACGACCGCGTCACCCGAGAACTCTCGAAGGCTGGAGCGAGCGATGACCATGCGCCCTTTGCGCTCGACACTCTCGATGGGAGCGTCCTCAATAATCTCGCCACCGCGGGCACGCACGCTCTCCGCGAGCGACTCGACGTAGGGGAGTGGCGTGATGTAGCGCTGGCCGCGCATCAGCACGCCGTAGGTAATGCGGTCTGAGAGGTGCGGTTCGATCGCGTGCACTTGCGCTGCCGTGAGGAGCTCCATGTCCAAGGACTGGCCCGCCCCGACGATGCCGTTGAACTCTTCGAGCTCTCCGGTCGCTTCGCTCGCGTCGCGGAACCCAGAGAGCGTATCCGTCGCAACCGACGCCGCGGCGACGCCACCTGCGTGTTGCGCGTCGTAGGCGGCGATCGCCCCTTCGTTCAGCGGCCAGTACGCCGCCATGGCCCGTCGCCAGGACGAACCAGTGCAGTGGGCAAGGAGCCCCACGAGGAACTTCGCCCGTTCAGCGTCGCCGCGAAGCGGGACCGAGACCGGAGAGCGTGGGTCGAGTACCGCGCGCAAGCCGTAGCGGAGCAATCGGGGTTCCGGCAACGGGACGCTGTACCCAGGGCTCACGTAGCCAGCGTTTCGCGCCGAAGCCCCCGCGCCTTCACGACGACGATCGACAACTTGGACGCTGACGCCATGATCTTGCAAGGACCATGCGCAGGAAAGCCCGACGATGCCCGCGCCGATCACGACGACGTGCTTCGGCGACGATGAAGGCACGTCAGGGGACTGTTCGTTGCTCATCGGGTCAGTCTATGAGTGCGATCTTCTGAAGAGAATGCCCAACGGATGCAACTCCATTCCCGACTCGTGCGCAACGAGATTCGACCGTGTCACGGTGCGCGTCGTCGAAAAGTCGTTCGGTCAGCCTGTTGTAATCTCGATGAATGAACAGGCGACATGTTTCGTAAGGTTCTCGTCGCGAACCGCGGCGAGATAGCGATTCGAGCCTTTCGCGCCGCCAACGAGCTCGGGATCGCATCGGTCGCCGTCTTCGCCTTCGAGGACCGATACTCGCTCCACCGTCAAAAGGCTGACGAGAGCTATGAGATCGGCGAGCGCGGGCACCCCGTGCGCGCCTACCTCTCGGTGGAAGAGATCATTCGCGTAGCTCGCCAAGCGGGCGCCGACGCCGTCTACCCGGGCTACGGCTTTCTTTCGGAGGACCCGCGACTCGCGGCGTCCTGTGCGGACAACGACCTCACGTTTGTGGGACCGAGTGCCGACGTGCTGGAGCTCGTTGGCAACAAGGTCCGTGCCATCGACGCCGCCCGACGGGCGGGCCTGCCGACGCTGCGAGAAGCAGCTGACTCGGCGAACGACCACGATGCGCTGGTCGCGCGCGCCAGCGAAGTGGGCTTTCCGCTGTTCGTGAAGGCGACAGCGGGCGGAGGCGGGCGGGGACTACGACTCGTCGAACGCGAGTCAGATCTCGCTGACGCCATTCGCGCTGCCTCAAGCGAAGCGGCTTCGTCCTTCGGTGACGCAACGGTGTTCCTGGAACAGGCCGTCGTGAGGCCTCGCCACATCGAGGTGCAGGTGCTCGCCGACGGCGCGGGTAACGTCGTCCACCTCTACGAGCGCGACTGTTCGATCCAACGCCGTCACCAAAAGGTCATAGAGATCGCGCCGGCGCCTCACTTTGACCCGACGCTGCGCGATCAACTCTGCGCGAGTGCCGTCAAGTTCGCGACGTCCGTCGGCTACCGCAACGCGGGCACGGTCGAGTTCTTGGTTGACGCTGAGGGAAACTACGTCTTCATCGAGATGAACCCTCGCATCCAGGTCGAACACACGGTCACCGAAGAGGTGACGTCGATCGATCTTGTCCAGTCCCAACTTCGCATCGCGTCCGGCGAGACGCTTCGTGACCTCGGGATCGACCAGGCAAGTATCCGAGTTAGTGGCACGGCGATGCAGTGCCGCATCACGACCGAGAATCCCGCCGAAGACTTTCGCCCCGACACCGGCCGGATCACGACGTATCGTGTGCCCGGTGGCGCCGGGGTCCGCCTTGACGACAGCACCTACGTGGGTGCGGAGATCCTGCCGTACTTCGACTCCCTGCTCGTCAAGCAGACCTGTCGGGGCCGTACCTTCGCCGACGCCGTGGCCCGCTCGCGACGGGCACTCGCCGAATTCCGGGTGCGGGGCGTCGCGACGAACCTGGCCTTTCTTCAGGCAATCATGGCTGAATCTGACCTCGTGGGCGGAGAGCTCACGACCGCATTTCTGAGCGACCATCCCGGACTGGCTGACACCCGACGCGGTCTCGACCGTGGCACGAGGATCCTCACGTACTTGGCTGACGTGACCGTGAACCATCCAAATGGCACGGCACCGGTCGCACCCGATCCGGTTCGAAAGCTGCCGACACTCCCCGACCGCGACGTTCCCGCAGGCACTCGCCAGCTGCTCGAGCTACTCGGTCCAACTGCTTTTGCCCGTGCCCTGCGCGACCAAAAGACGCTCTTTGTCACGGACACGACGCTGCGCGACGCGCACCAGTCGCTCCTCGCGACGCGACTTCGCACGTACGACATGGTGGCCGTTGCTCCCTGGCTCGCGCGTGGGCTTCCGGGCATATTCTCCTTCGAGGCGTGGGGTGGCGCGACCTACGACGTGGCGTTGCGCTTTCTCAAGGAAGACCCGTGGGAGCGACTCGACGCACTACGCGAGGCAATACCCAACGTCTGTCTTCAGATGCTGCTGCGCGGTCGCAACACGGTGGGCTACACCCCCTACCCCGATCAAGTGGCGCGATCGTTCGTGCACGAAGCGGCAAAGAGCGGCGTCGACATCTTTCGTGTCTTCGACGCGTTCAACAACATCGACCAGATGCGCCCCGCGATCGAAGCAGTCCTCGAGACCGACAAGATCGCTGAGGGCACGCTCTGCTACTCCGGCGACCTCGCGAACCCCGAGGAGCAGCTCTACACGCTCGACTACTATCTGCGCCTCGCCGAGCAGCTCGCCGAGACCGGTTGTCACATTCTCTGCGTGAAGGACATGGCGGGGCTGTTGCGAGTACCAGCAGCGAAGCAACTCATCGGCGCGCTGCGCGAACGTTTCGATTTCCCGGTCCATCTTCACACGCACGACACGTCGGGTGGACAGCTCGCGACCTACCTGGCCGCCATCGACGCCGGTGTCGATGTCGTCGACGGGTCCGCCGGCCCGCTGTCGGGAACGACGAGCCAGCCACCGCTCTCGGCGATTGTCGCCGCGACCGATCACACGGAGCGCTCGACGGGTCTCTCGCTCAAGGTGCTCAACGACCTTGAGCCGTACTGGGCGGCGGTGCGAGAGCTCTACGCACCCTTCGAGAGCGGACTCCCGGCGCCCACCGGGCGGGTGTATCGCCACGAGATCCCCGGCGGCCAGCTCTCCAACCTTCGCACTCAAGCCATCGCCCTCGGGCTCGGGGATCGCTTCGAAATGGTGGAGGACCTCTACGCGGCGGCCGACCGGATACTCGGTCGCATCGTGAAGGTGACGCCTTCGTCAAAGGTCGTTGGCGATCTCGCCCTCTATCTCTGTGGCATCGACGCCGACCCCGACGCCTTCGAGAAGGACCCCGCCGCCTACGACATCCCCGACAGCGTGATTGGCTTCCTCGAAGGCGAGCTCGGCACGCCGCCGGGCGGATGGCCCGAGCCCTTTCGCACGAAGGCGCTCGCGGGACGCGCGCAGACCGCACGAGAGATCACGCTCTCGCCGAGCGACGAAGCCAGCCTCGAGAATCCCGTCGACGTGCGTTCGACGCTCAATCGACTGCTCTTTCCGGGACCGACCAAGGAGTTCGAGGAAGCGGTCGACGCCTTCGGTGACCTTTCGGTCGTGCCGACGCGCGCGTTCTTCTACGGAGTTGACCCGGGTGAAGAAGTAGACGTGGTGCTCGCACCCGGGGTATCGCTCTTTTTGAGCGTCGATGCGGTGGGCGAGGCGGACGACGCGGGATTGCGGAACGTCTTCGGACGACTGAACGGACAGCAGCGCACGGTCACCGTGCGCGACCGTGCGGCGAGCGACAAGACAGTCCATCGTGAAAAGGCGTCCCTCGGCGATCTCTCCCAGGTGGCTGCGCCCTTCTCTGGCGTGGTGTCCGTGCAAGTGCGAGTCGGCGATCACGTGACCGCCGGTCAGACCGTCGCCATCATCGAGGCGATGAAGATGGAAGCTTCGATCACCGTCTCGATGTCGGGGGTCGTCAACCGAGTCGTCGTCGAACCGATGGGCCGCGTCGAGGGTGGCGACCTTTTGCTCAGTGTCGCTGGCTGAAGAAGACCTGCTCGACGTCGAATGAATCTGCTCGATCCTCGGTCGAGCAGTACAACTCGGAGCTGCGCGGGACTGTCCAACGCAATCGGGACTAGACCACGCGATGACCTCGTGCAGGCGATCATCGTGGCGGTTGAAAGACACCGATAAGCGAGCAGTTCATGGTGTAACCGCATCGTTGGTCGTCGTAACATTCGTCAGTGAGCTTCTACGCATTCACCGTCGTCATTGGCTGGTTGGCTGTTGTCCTGGCCGGTGTCGTGGCGTGGTCGCAGTTTCGACGCATCAGTCGTCGGGGGATCGAGGGAGTGTCGCTCGCCACCTGGACCCTGTTCACCTACATGGCGCTCTTTTGGATCTTGTACGGCGTTTCAATTCATTCGTGGCAGCTCGTGACGGGCAGCGTTGTCGCACTGCCCTTTCAACTTTTGATCTGGAATCGATTGAAGCCGTGGGAGCGTCCTCGAGTGGCCCTCCATTCACTGATCTTCTTCGCGGCGTTCTGCTGCGCGCCCGCGATTCTCTGGGGCTGGTCGGGTGCGGCGGTCGGCGCCGGCACGGCGGGTTGGCTGACACGGACCCCGCAACTTGCTCAACTTATTCGCCACGAAGGGGCGTCAGGCGTGTCGGTGAGTTCGTGGACGACGGCAGGTTTTGCCAGTGGCCTGTGGGTCATCTACTATTCTGGCGCGCATCTTTGGCCAGTCATGTCGGTCACCGCCGTGGCTGGACTCGTGAGCCTTTCGATTGCGGCGCTCGCTGGTTGGCGTCATCGTCAAACGCGAGTCATACTCGGCATCGGTCACGCGATCGCGGACTGATCGGGCGTTAGGTAGGGACCTCTTGCTCAGTGTTGCTGGCTGACTTCTCGGTCGACCACGGATGGATTTTTCCGAACCCGCAGAAATCGCAGCGAATCAGTGCGTGTTGATAATGACTTCTTTCAGCCGCGTGAACTCTTCGATTCCCGCGACCCCGCCTTCTTTGCCGTAGCCCGACGCGCGAAAGCCCCCAACAGGCATCTCGGGCGCCAGAATCAGGTGGTCGTTGATCCATACCGTGCCAAAGTGCAGCGCGTTCGCAAAACGGGTCGCTCGACCGACGTCGCGAGTCCACACCGAACCGGCCAACCCGTATTCAACGTCGTTGGCCATGGCGAGCGCCTCATCGTCGCTGGCGAACCTCTGCACGGTGACGACAGGACCGAAGCACTCTTGTTGAATCAGCGGATGATCTTGGTTGAGTCCCGTGACGATCGTCGGCTCGTAGAAGAACCCGGGTAGATCGGGTAAGGCGCCACCGATGACGACGCGGCCGCTGGACCTCGCTTCATCGACGAGCCCGTGCACGCGTTCGCGCTGAACCTCAGAGATGAGGGGTCCGAGGATCGTTGCGGGGTCGTCGGCGCGTTGTGGTCGGTAGCCGCGAAACTGTTCGACGAGTCCGTCGACGAACTCGTCGAACGCGCGCTCTTCGACGAGGACGCGGGTCGCCGCGGTGCAGTCCTGCCCCGCGTTATACAGACCGCTCGCCGCGATGATCGACAGGGCGTAGTCAAGGTCGGCGTCGGCGAACACGACGACTGGGGCGTTGCCGCCAAGTTCGAGGATGACCGGCTTAGGAGTCTTCGCCGCGAGCTCCGCGATGCGACGCCCCGCACGAGTCGATCCCGTGAAGGTTGCCAGAGCGACGAGCGGATGGCTCACGAGCGCTTCACCGGCAACGGGACCGCGACCGTGCACGACGTTGAGCACGCCCGGCGGCAGAATCTCGGCTGCGAGTTCAGCGAAGGCTGCCGCCGTGAGTGGAGTGTTCTCTGAGGGCTTCACGACGATGGTGTTCCCCGCCGCGAGCGCGGGCGCGATCTTCCAGATGGCCTGCCAGAGCGGATAGTTCCACGGGGTGATAGCGCCGACGACGCCAAGTGGTTCGCGGCGCAAGAAGAAGGCGTGTCCTGTCACGTAGTCCCCGCCGCCTTGTCCGGTCATCGTGCGGGCTGCGCCTGAGAAGTGGCGAAGGGCGTCAGCGATGGCGGGGAACTCGACCTCGTGTGCGGCGGTAGTTGGCTTACCGGCGTCACGCACCTCGAGGTCGGCGAACCGACTGAGTTCCCGCTCGAAGAGGCTCGTCAGGCGGTGGAGGTACGTCGAACGCGAGCCGGGAGTGAGCGCACTCCATGCGGGAAAGGCTCGCGCGGCGGAGCGGACGGCGTCATCCACGTCCTCGGTGCTCGACGCGTTCACGACGGCGATGCGTTCGCCCGTCGATGGGTTGACGACGTTCATTACGTCGCTTGACGAGGCCGCCCTGGCGACCCCGTCCACGAAATTCTCGACGCTCACAACATCACCCACGACAAGCCTCCTGCGGTTGAAGAACTGCGAACAAGGTACCGGGTCCGCACGAGGGAGGGGCGGGTCGCTTATTCGACGGGAATCTCCTTGTTGATGAGTCCGAGATCGATGCCCTGGCGCTTTCTCACCAAGCGCGCCACGACGTACAGCACGATGGCCAAGACGTACAGGAGCGCCATGAAGACGAGCGAGCCGCGGTTGTTCACGCCGTAGGCGCTGTTGGACATCCACTCGATCAGGTTGTAGATCACGAGCCCCATCGTCGCGAGTCCCGCCACGGGCACGATCGGAATGCCGAAGGCCTTGAATTTGCTTGCGGCCGACGACGCCCAGAGCTCAGGTTTGCGCCACGGCAGGATCACGACGGCGAACGCGCTCACGAGATAGGTCACCGCGATAACGAGCGTCGCGTCCAACGTGTACGTGGCGAACTTCACCCAATAGGAATAGACGGCGCTGAGGGCAACCGCGGGTAACAGCATCAAGAACAAAGAGGCCATCGGGACCTTGCGCTTTTCTGAGACCGACGCGGCGGCGTCGGGGAGCACCCGGTCAAAGGCCGCGGCGAAGATCACGCGCGTCGAGGAGAGAAAGAGCGTTCCGACCCATCCGAAGAACCAGAGGCTCATCACGAGGAGCAAGATCACCTGGAAGGCGGCGTTGTGCACGAGCCATCCGGCGAGCATCATCGGATACGGCCAGATCGGTATCGCTCCCTTCCCGGCCCAGAACACCGCGTTGGCGTCGTTGTAGAACCCCCAGCCGAAGGTCTTCAGCATCAGGAGCAGGAAGATCACCGAGAGCAGGACCGTCAGCCAGAGGCCGGCGAACATGCCAGTGAAGACGCGCTTGAAGTCACTCGCGCCGCGTACCTCGCCATAGAGCGTCGAGCCCCAGTTCGGCCACAGGAGATAGAACATCAACATGGGCACGAGCAGCATGCTCGCCCCAAAGGCGTTGAGGCCGAAGGCGGGCGCGGCGTAGCTGATCTTTGAGGCCGCGGTGGTCGTCGCACTGTAGGCGTTCGAGATCCCGAAGTACTTGTGCGCTTCGAGGTTGAGCGAGCTCACGAAGCTCCCGTGAGAGTTGGCGAGGAGCAGCACGACGATCACGACGAACCCGACCATGCCCCCGGCGAAGCACCACTTCTGGAGCTTGGCGTAGCCGCTCATTCCAAGCGAGACGAAGATACCGGCAAGCGCGATCGTGATGACGCAGATCGTCATCGTGCCGTTGTGCGTACCGAAGTAACTCGCGAGACCCTTGGCCCCAATGGTGTAGAGGACCGGTTGGAAGAGTTCGACGTTGAGCACGGTGCCGTAGATCGGTGCCCACAGCCACAGGATGAACCACCACCCGGTTGTCGCGAAGACGAAGCCGACGGGACCGCCGAGTATTCGGCTCTGCCAGACGTAGTCGCCGCCCGCGCGCGGGATGGTGACGATGAGCCCGGTGTAAGCGATGACGAGGAACGACACCCACACGCCAGAGATCAGCACCGCCGTGAGGAGTTGCCCCTTCGGTATGAATGAGTTGAACGAGAACTCGTAGATGCCGAGCGTGATGATGTTGGTAGAAAGGCACGCGTAGATGATGGCGTCGCGCACCGACCACCCTCGCACCAGTCCGGTCGCTTTGCGCAGAAAGAGCGTGGGCGCCTCCGAACCCCCCGGCCTTCCGCCCATGCCTTCCGACTCTTCCTTAATGGCCATTTCCCCTCCTTGGGCCATGCGTTGGTCAGTTCATCCGTTCACGAGGATGTACCGTTTCACCTTCTTCTTCTTTGCATCGAGATCGATGACGGCGCCCTGCAAGACGCCGTCGGTGTAGACACTGCCAGGATTCATCGCGAGCGTGCGACCCATCTTCTTGATGCCCCGGCTCTCGTGGATGTGACCGTGTACCGAGAGCATGGGCTGGTGCTTCGTGATCGCCGCGGCGACGGCCTTTGAGCCGACCGGTTCCATCACCGCGCCGCCGTGCTTGGGGCGCAACGTCTCGTCGAGCGCGGGCGCCTCGTCGAGTCCTGAGCTATACGGCGGTGCGTGAAAGTTGAAGATCGCTCGACCCATGTCGGGAATCTGACTCGCGAGATGCTCGATGCGCACCGCCAGGTCCTCTTCGGACTCCTCTCGAAACGTGTTCCAAGGCGTTGGATTCGTGTAGCCCATCGAGGCGAGATAGAAACCGTCCAGTTCCATGACCTTGCCTTCGGTGAAGTTGACGTGCGGCGCGTCTTCGATGACCTGATCGATGTCGAACGTGTCGTCGTTTCCACCATTTAAAAAGCAGGGGATCTTCCCGGCGTCGAGCTTGGTGTCGGCCATGTCGAGCCAGCGATCGAGGGTGTGCACCATCTCGGTCGTAAAGCGGCGATCGATCGAGCCGTCTTCTTCGTTGAGCGCCGAGAGCTCTTCGGCTGAGATCCTCGTCGGATAGAAGCCGCGGTTCCTGATCTGGGCTTCGATGTTGCGGACCTCCTCTTCGGTGTCGAGGTGGAGCGCCGTGCCAGCGAAGGTGAGCTCGTAGTGCCCATTGCTCACCACGATCGGCACCATCACCTTGCCCGTGAGATCGCCGCCCAGGATGACGAGGTCGGCCTTGTAGAACGCCGCGGAGTTGAGGAACTTGCGCCAGCACACTTCGGATCCGTGGATGTCAGTCGCAAAGAAGACCCGCATAGTCGCGCACTCACCTCCGAAACACTGTGCCCTAGGCAGGAAGTGAACGACCTGGTGGCGCTTCCCCCCGCCGAACTCGGAGCGCTAGCAATGCCTATCACAGGCGATGAAACGCGTCAACCAACATTTAGTGATCGACCTCTTCGGGGAGTTCATACCAGCGCATTCGATCGCCGACTTTCGCGCGCATTTTCCACTGCATCGACTTGGGCGCGGCGTGCGCGAGTTCGTGCAGGCGCGCGGCGTGCGCGCGAGCGTCATACGGCGCGTCTACGGGCACGAGATGTGGATGTTCGTCGAGCAGTTTGGGGAGCTTCACGAGGTTGTCGGTGACCGTGCGCCACCAGCCCCAGTCGCTCGCAAGAACTTTTGTAAAACGAACCGCGTCGACACCTGCTGCAGTGTGAGACTGTTCCACAATCTGGTACGCGGAGAGTAGATGGGTGATATCTCGGGCGTCTTTTTCATTCATTTCGATGATCTGAAGCTTCGTGAGCAAGAGGTCGGCGACGTCAAGCGTGATGGGCAAGGCGTGAAAGCGTGGACGAAAGTCAAGCACGTGGCACATGTTGAGCTGGTCGACCATGACATCGATCGGACGTCCCGAAGGAGCGTTGAAGTACATCTGACGATCGCCGTTGAGAGAGTTGAATCGACGGTCGGGCTCACAGCCCGCCGATTCAAGGTAGGCGACCACATCCTTTCGGCCTTTCGAGAGGCAACCGAAGTCAATGTCTTGATCGCGGCGGAGACGGGGGGGAAAGTCGGGACAGAGGACGCGTATCGCGAGACCACCGAGGAGGCGCAGGTGGACGCCCTTTGTTGCGGCGCCCTCAGCGAGTTGTCGCGCTTCGGTGAGGGGATCCTCGAAGGTCCCGACGATGTCCGCGTCATTGCTATCCATCCGACCGCCGCCCCCTTCGCCGTTGTCGTAAAACTACAGCGGCGTGCCGGTCTCGTGAGTGCGACGTTGGTCTTCGGGATACGCCTCGAGGAGGGACTGGCGCCACGCTTCAGTTTCGGCCAGCTGGTTGAAGGTGAACACGTGCAGACCCTTGACGTTGGCTCGACCATCGCTGAGTGTCGAGTCGGCGCGGTGTAAAAGCCGAGTCGGGTCGTAGCCGCCCGGCGTGCCCATGCGCACGAGCCAGTTGCCGTGCTTGGTGAGGACGCGCATCGAATCTCCGACACCTATCTTGGTCGCCATGCGCAACAGCTTCGCCTGCTCGACCGGTCCGGCGAGGCCGAAGTAGATCGGCAGCTCGACGCCGCGCTCGCGCACTCGACCGATCCAGTTCCGCACCGTCGCCGCGTTAAAGCAGAGATTGCTCACGATGTACGTCGCGTACTTGCGCTTATCCCACATGGCCTGAACGGTCAGGTCGTCCGAAATGCTCGGATGACTCTCGGGGTATCCGGTGATCCCGATGTCGCAAAACGGCCGACCCAGCTCATCGAGTTCCATCAAGAGCGGCAACGCGCTGTCGTAGCGACCAACCGGGGGATCGGCGTCACCCGCGGGAACGAAGACGTCGTCGACGCCGCAGCCGACGAGACGCGCGACGATGTCGTCCAGGTGCGCGCGGTCGCCGACGAGTCGCGCGGAGAGGTGCGGCACCACTCGGTAGCCCTCTGCGCGGAGGCGCTCGGTCAGGTCCAACGAGGCGTCGAGTCCTTTCGTGGGCGACGCCGTGACGGTGATAGTCACCGATCGCGGTACCGACGCGACGACCTTCTCTTCGATCGAAGCGCTCGGAATGATCTCGTAGCGCGCGTGCGTCAACAGCGCCGAGGCGGCGCGGGTGTTACGCGCCACGACGGCGCCGTTCACGTTGCTCGGGTTTCTTGGACGTGAGATTGGCGGTAGCCAAAAGTGCGTCGAGCTCTATCTCTAGGGATACCGTGCCCACTTCAACGATGACCAGTGTCAAGCCAAAGCGCCCAGCGATGGTGCGAGCTTCAGCTTCCACTTCTGCGGTGCGTTGCTGGGCAAGCCAGACGACACGTCGATAGTTGCCGAAGTAGTCGCCCCAGAGCTCGGGGTAACGGTCGAGGCCGAGTTCGCTGATGACTGTACGGCGAAAGCTCTTCACGAGAAAATCGGTCAGTAGATAGGTGCCCGGTTCTTCGGCGAGGAGCGCTTGGAGTACCTCGGGTGTGGCGAACACGTCGTAGCAGTGTTGCCCGTGAAGCCGGCCGATACCAAGCCGCTCACAGACCTCATCGAGCGCGCCGTAGGTGCCACAGTCGGCGTAGGCGACGGCGACGGTCTGGCCGTCCGCCTGGAGTTGACGTGCGAGCTGCTCGACTTTCGGGGCGATCAGACTTGGGCGGTTGTGCAACAGAGCGGGCAGCTGATGAAGGTCGATGTTCCAGTGCCGGCGGGTCACGATCTCGTGAATCGATGGTCCGAGGGCGCCGCAAGCGACGACCGCCACCGGCGCATTCGAATCAGCTCGGGAAGGCGAGTTGATCGACAAACGCGTCGTTGAAGTCACTTCGATCGGAGAGTTCGACATATTCCACCTCCTCCAACAACGCCATGGCGCCCGAGCGCTCTCTCAGGCTGAGGAGCGCCATCTTTGCTCCCTCGCCGGCCACATTTCCGGCACTCACGATGCGCAATATCGGCAACTTTGGTACGAGACCGAGCCGCACGGCGCTCGCTGGCGAGAGGTAGCTACCAAAAGATCCCGCGAGCAGGACCTGCTGAAGATCCTCTTCTTTCACGCCGGCTTCGTCGAGCAGGAGGTGCCAACCAGTCGCGATCGCGGCCTTGGCGAACTGGAGTTCGCGGACATCTCGCTGGGAGAGGAAGATTGAATGTTCGACGTCACCCTCGTCTCCCTTCCAGTGCAAGACGAAGACTCGCTGGCCGGACAGATCGACCAGCCGGTGGGCGACGCCGGGCGCGATGGACGCGGCTTCGTCGTCGGTGACGTAGCGCCCGCTTGCGTCGATGAGCTTCAGCTGGACGAGCTCGGCCACGACATCGACGAGTCCCGATCCGCAGAGACCTTCCGGGTCCACGTCGCCAATAACGCCGAGCTCGATCGTGTCGGGCGTGATCTTCACGACCTCGATGGCACCGGGCGCGGCGCGCATACCGCAGCGAATGGCCGCTCCCTCAAAGGCGGGCCCGGCGGGCGCCGCCGTCGCCAACAGACGATCGCTGTTGCCCAGCACCAGCTCGCAGTTGGTGCCGATGTCAAGGAAGAGTCGCAATCGCGAGTCCCGGTCCATGCCCGACGCCAGCATGCCCGCCACGATGTCGCCTCCGACGTAGGCGCCGAAGGAGGGAAAGATCACCGCCCGCGCGCGATCGTGCACCACGACCCCGACGTCACTCGCGAGAGCGTCGGGGAAGAGCTTCGCCGTCATGATGAAGGGGGCGACACCAAGCGACTCGGGATCGATCCCGAGCACGATGTGGGTCATGGTGGCGTTGCCGGCGAGCGCGACCTCGTAGACCTCGCGCGAATCGACGCCACCTTCTTCACAGACGGCCTGGGCGAGTTCGTTGAGTGTCTGGTGGGCGAGTCGGGTGAGTTCATCGAGCGCGTCCGGATTCATCATGATGGCGCTGATGCGCGTGATGACGTCGGCGCCGAAGGGTTGCTGCTGGTTGAGCATCGACTGGACTGCGACCGGGGCGCCCGTCGACAGATCGAGCAGTGTCGCGACGACGGTCGTCGTTCCGAGGTCAAAGGCGATAGCGAAGATTCGCTCGGTCGTGTCCCCGGGTTCGACGCCGATGAGGAGATCGTCAACGATGACCGCTGTCACGCGATAGTCACTCGAGCGCAGCGTCCGACCGAGATCGCGCAACACGCTCAGTTCGCAGCGCAGTTCGAGGTCGTCGATGGCGGCGAGCAGGCGCTCGAGGTCGGTCGTCTGATCGGACAGCGAAGGCTCGGCGAGCTCGACGAATCGCTTCTGAACAGCGGGGCGCAGAATCACCTTGCGCCCGACACCGACGGTGGCCGCCTTCGGGCGAGTCACGAGGGCCGGCACGTTGACGCGTATGTCGCTCACCACCTCGACGCGACAGGCGAGGCGCCAGCCGTCGCGGAGCTCGGCAACGGAGAAGGCGCGGGTGTCCAGTGAGGTGATCGGCGCCGTGCCCTCGAGGATCTGTACTTTGCACTTGCGACAGGTCCCGTGTCCCCCGCACGTCGAATCGATTGCGACACCGTTCCAGCTCGCGGCGTCAAAGAGCATCACGCCCGGTGGGACGCGAACCTTTCGATCGGCCGGTTCGAAGAGCAAGTCGAGTCGTCCGCGTCCGTCGCTCGTTCCTCCCGTGACGTTGGTCAACTCCGCGCGGGTGCCTTCGGGCACCCGAAGCTCGCTCATGACTCGTTCGTGCTCTGCTGGCGGTGCACTGCGATCCACGCGGATCCCCAGCTATCGCGATCGAGCAGCAGGTCGCCCGCCTGGACGGCGCGCACCAGTTGTGGGGATCGGGCATCCATGATGGCGCTCGTCAGTCCCGCGCGCATCGCGATGGGCAGGAACGTGGCGCCGAGCGTGGCGCGATCGGGCATGCCGAACGAGACGTTTGAGGCACCGAGGGTCATGTTGACGCCGAGCTCCTCGTGGATCATCGCGATGGTCTCGAGTGTCTTTACGACAAGCGAGGTGTCGGCGCCGATGGGCATGGCGAGTGGGTCGATCAAAATGTCTTCGATCGCAATGTCGTACTGGCTCGTGGCGACGTCGACGATCTTTCTCGCCAGTTCGAGCCGACGCTCGGGCTCGTAGGGGATTTCGAACTCGTCATTCGGCAGCGCGATGATGGCGGCGCCGTAGCGCTTCACGAGTGGCAGGATGGCTGCGAGTCGGTCGTCTTCGGCCGTGACCGAGTTGACGAGCGCCTTGCCCTGATAGGTGGCGAGTCCCGCGTCGAGGGCTTCGACGACCGATGAGTCGATGCACAGCGGCAGGTCGGTCAGGCTCTGAATGAGCTTGACCGCTTGGACCATGAGGTCGACCTCGTCGGCCAAGGGCACGCCCATGTTGACGTCAAGGATCATGGCACCGCCCGCGACCTGCTGGGCGACGTCGACGTTGATGCGCGAGAGGTCTCCGGCGCGAAGTTGCTCTTGAAAGATCTTGCGTCCGGTCGGATTGATCCGCTCGCCAATGATGCAAAACGGCTGATCGTTCCCGATCACGACCTCGCGAGTGGGAGAACGCAGAACGGTGTGCATGCTGCTAGGCCGTCGCCACGGCGCGCTTGCGCGCGAGGAGATCTTTCGCCTTCTTCACTGCCGCCGACGCATCGGCGGCATACCCGTCAGCCCCGACGGCGTCGGCGTACTCCTGGGTGACCGGGGCGCCGCCCACCATGACAATGACCTGGTCGCGCAGACCGGCCTTTTCGAGTGCGTTCATGTTGGCCTTGAACATCGGCATCGTCGTCGTTAAGAACGCGGAGAAGCCCACGATGTCGGGCTGGTGCTCGTGGATGGCTTCGATGAACTTCTCCGGCGGCACCTGGACGCCAAGGTCGATGACATGAAAGCCCGCGCCTTCCAGCATGATGTCGACGAGGTTCTTGCCAATGTCGTGCACGTCGCCCTTCACGGTGCCCATGAGGAACGTGCCAACGGGCTCGACGCCGGTTTCGACCATCAACGGACGCAGCACCTCGAGCGCGCCCGCCATGGCCCGTCCGGCGATCAGCATCTCGGGGACGAAGAAGTCGCCGCGCTCGAAGCGCGCCCCCACTTCTTCGAGGGAGGGGATCAGCGAATCGAAGAGGAGTGTCTCGGGCGTCAGTCCCATGGCAAGACCCGCGTTGGTCAGCTCGAGGACGACGGGGGCGTTGCCCAAGAGCGTGGCCTCGTACATCTCCTTCAAGAGTTCGTCTTGATTCACGCTGCTCCCTTTCTTTTGTCCTGATAGCCGAGCGCCGCCGAGAGGGCGTTCGCCTCGGCAACGCACAGTGCCCCTACTTGGCCAATGCGCGGTTCAACGAGACGCGTCGCGGGACCCGATACCGAGAGCGCAGCGATCACCGTGCCGTCGTCGCGGCGCACGGGTGCGGCGATGGCGATGAGCCCGGCCTCGAGCTCCTCTTCGGCGACGGCGTAGCCCTGGAGTCGGATCTTCGCGAGCTCGGCGTCGAGGTCGCCGCGGTTCGTGATGGTGCGTGCGGTCAAGCGCTCGAGCCGTCCGGGAGGAAGCTCGGCGGCCTCGTAGGCGAGCAGCGCCTTGCCAAGGGCCGTGGCGTGCAGCGGCTCGCTGCGACCGAGCCAGTTGGTGCCCCCGAGCACGTAGTGGCTATCGACCTGAGCGATCTGGATGACCATGGCGTGGCGTTGGACGCCGAGGTTGATCGTCTCGCGACTCACTTCACCCAGCCGCTCGAGGTAGGGGCGAGCCACGCTCACGAGATCGGTGTCGGTGTTGCCTCGCAGCGCGTAGCGCACGAAGGCGTCACCGGGAAGGAATCCTCCGCGCGCGTCGCGGCGAAGCAGTCCATTTCGCTCGAGCGCGCTCAAGATTCGAGAGGCGGTGCTCTTCGCGAGACCCGAAGCCTCGGCAAGTTCGGAGAACGTGACGGGCCTCGTGGCGTCGACGACCTGGCGGACGAGGTCGCCGGCACGGTCGATGGCTTGCGACCCGGATGGTCTGTTCATGGCGCTCGCTTGCACTGGTTCCATAGTACAGTACGTTGTTTTACAATGCGGTGCGCGAATCGTGCTTGCGGTGCGCGATGAAATGAGGTCGGCATGTTCGCCAACAAGATGGCTCGGTACGAACTGCTCTCACCTGACGCCATTGAGATCCTCGATCGGGGATGGCGGCGCATCGTCAGTGAAATCGGTGTGCAGTTCGTCAAGCCCGAGGCGACGGAACTCTTTGCGAAGGCCGGTCAAAAGGTCGAGGGCCAAACCGTGTGGCTCGATCCCGACTTCGTGATGGAGCAGATCGCGAAGGCCCCCCGCGAATTTGATATCCAAGCGCGAAACCCGAAGAACAACGTGCACATCGGTGGCGATTCGATGGTCTTCAGCGGCGTCTACGGACCGCCATTCGTGCGTGCGGGCGACGTCCGCCACGACGCCACGCTCGAGGACTTCCGTAAGTTCACGATGCTGGCCCAGAGCTTTCCGGAGTTGGACTCGGCGGGTGGCGTCATCTGCGAACCCAACGATGCGCCGCTCGACTCGCGCCACCTCGACATGATCTACGCATTGCAAACACTCAGCGACAAGTTCTACATGGGCAATGTGGTCTCGGGCGTGAACGCCCTCGACACGATCAAGATGAGCGAAATCCTCTTTGGCGGACGCGAAGCCATCGAAAAGACGCCGGCCATGATCTCGCTCATCAACTGCAACTCGCCGCTGCGCTGGGACGATCGCATGCTCGACGCCCAGTTCGAATACAACCTGGCGAACCAGCCAGTGATACTCACGCCGTTTCTGCTCATGGGGGCGATGTCGCCCGTCACCATTCCGGCGGCCCTCGCCCAGCAGCTCGCCGAAGCGCTCTCGGGCATCGCGCTCTCCCAGCTCATTCGCCCGGGCTGTCCTGTTGTCTTCGGCTCGTTTCTCTCCAACATCGACATGCAGTCAGGCTCGCCCACCTTCGGTACGCCGGAGTCGGCGATGGGACTGCTCTGCACCGGGCAGCTGGCGCGCTACTACGGCCTACCGTTTCGCACTGGCGGAGGGCTTACTTCTAGCCAGATGCCCGACGCCCAGGCGGCCTACGAGGCGCTCATGACGATGCTGCCGACGTTTCTCACGGGCACGAATTTCGTGATGCACTCAGCGGGTTGGCTCGAGAGCGGTCTCGTGAGCAGCTACGAGAAGTTCATCATCGACATCGAGCTCTTACGTATGCTGCGCGTGGAGTTCACGCCCATGGAGATCGACGAAGCCGCCCTCGCCTTCGACGCCCACCTCGAGGTGGGCCACGGAGGACACTTCCTCGGCGCGGAGCACACGATGACCCGGTTTCGCGACTGCTTCTACCGACCGCTGCTCTCATCGTCGAAGAACTTCGAGCGCTGGAAGCGCGACGGCGCGCTCGACGCCGCCGCACGCGCGACCGAGATCTGTCAAAAGACGCTCGCCGAATATGAAGCGCCGCCGCTCGACGACGCTATTCGCGACGAGCTGGGCGAATACGTGATTCGCCGGCGCGCTGAGTTGGGGGACTGATGATGACCGACGACGTCCGGCCCCGCTGCTGAACCGTGTCCTCTTCGATGTCTCCTTCGATGTTTCCCGTCGCCCGCACTCACGCTGACGCCGTGCCACACTTCGATCTGCTTGTCGTACTACTCACGCCACGCCGCCTCAGGAGATGGACATGACCACGAACGAATCGACTTCCACCGCGCGCGCGGTCATCATTGGCGCCGGCATTGTCGGGAACTCTCTCGCGTACCATTTGGCGCGACTGGGCTGGCGCGACCTGGTGCTTGTTGACAAGGGCCCGATGCCAAATCCCGGCGGTTCAACGGGCCATGCGTCGAACTTCATCTTCCCCGTCGACTACTCGAAGATGATGACCGAGCTCACGGCCGATTCGACGTCGCAATATAAGGAGCTCGGCGTGTTCATCGAGAGTGGTGGCATCGAAGTGGCGCGCACCGAGGCGCGAAGCCAAGAGCTTCGTCGACGGATGGCCGCCGCAAAGGCGTGGGGGATTCCCTGCGAGCTGCTGAGCCCCGACGGAGTCGCCAAGCTCGTGCCGTATCTCGATCCTTCGGTTATTCGCGAAGGGCTGTACTTTCCGACCGTCGGCGTCGTCGACTCCTTACGTGCGGGCACCTTGATGCGCGAGCGCGCACAAGAACTCGGTGCGCTCGAGGTTCGCGCGAACACTGAGATCTTGGGCATTGACCTCACCGACGACGGCCAGGGCGTGCGCGCCGTGCGTACGTCGTCGGGCGACATCGAGTCGAGCGTGATTGCGGTGTGTTGCGGGGTGTGGAGCCCAAAGATCGCGGCGATGGCGGGCGCCACGATTCCGCTGACACCGATCGTCCACCAGATGATCAGCGTGGGGCCGATACCCCTCTTCGCCGACACCGTCGGCGAGATCGTCTACCCGATCGTCCGCGACATGGACACCAATATGTACGAGCGCCAGCACGGGGGCGACATCGAGGTCGGCTCCTACGCGCATCGCCCGATCATCGTGAACCCCGAGGAGATTCCCTCCATCGAGGAGTCGGCGCTCTCGCCGACCGAGATGCCCTTCACCCAGAACGACTTCGACCCCCAGCTCCTCGACGCGCTCGAGCTGATGCCAGAGCTGCTCGGTGACGAACGAGTCGGCGTGCGCTACGCGATCAACGGGTTGATCTCGATGACGCCCGATGGGCACCCGGTCCTCGGCGAGACACCTGAGGTGAGGGGCCTGTGGTCAGTCGCGGCGAGCTGGATCAAAGAAGGTCCCGGCATCGCGCGTGCCGTCGCCGAGTGGATGAACGGGGACGTCCCCGAGATCGACCTCCACGAGGCCGACGTCGCGCGCTTCTATAGCCATCAGCGCTCACGGGTCCACGTCACGGCGCGCGCGCGCGAGGGCTTCAACAAGATGTACGGCATCGTGCACCCCGCCGAACAGTGGGAGTCGCTGCGTCCGACGAGGCTCAGCCCGGTCTACGACCGCGAGTGCGACCTCGGCGCCTTCTTCTACGAGACGATGGGCTGGGAGCGGCCCTACTGGTACGAGAGCAACGCAGTCCTCTTGGAGAAGTACGCGGGTCGCCTGATGGAGCGAGAGGCTGAGTGGGAGTCTCGATGGTGGTCGCCCATCATCAACGCCGAGCACCTGGCACTGCGCGACGCGTGCGGTCTGACCGATCTGTCGGCGTTCGTGGTGATGGATGTCACGGGACCTGGCGCGCTCGCGGCCCTGCAGCGACTGGCCGTGGCCCAACTCGACGTGTCGGTCGGTCGCGTCGTCTACACCTCGCTGCTCGACGAGCGTGGCGGCTTCAAATCCGACCTCACGATCATGCGCCTCGGCCACGATCACTTTCGAATCGTCACCGGCGCCCACACGGGCATGACCGAAAAGAAGTGGTTCGTCGACCATCTACCCGGCGACGGCTCGGCACAGCTGAGCGACCTCACGTCATCGTGGTCGACCTTCGGGCTCTGGGGCCCGAGGGCTCGCGACGTCTTGGCCAAGTGCACGGCCGACGACGTCAGCCACGAAGGCTTTCCGTTCGCCACGTGTCGAACCATCGAGCTCGGGGGCATTCGAGTACTGGCGTCGCGCATCTCCTACATTGGCGAGCTGGGCTGGGAGATCTACGTGCCGATCGAAGAGGGCGCCAAGGCGTGGGACACGCTCTTCGGGGCGGGCCAAGAGTACGGGATCGTACCGGTGGGCATTGGCGTCTACGCGACAACTGGTCGACTCGAAAAGGGCTATCGCGCGCTCGGCAACGAGCTCACGGGCGACTTCACCATCGTCGAAGCGGGTATGGCGCGTCCGACGGTGAAGAAGCAGGACTTCATCGGTCGCGAGGCCTACCTCGCCCAGCGTGACGAGACGCCGGTCGCCCACCTCTGCACGCTCACCGTGAACGATCACCGCTCGTCACGCGGCGTCGCGAGGTACATGCTCGGCGGCGAACCGATCGTCACCCTCGAAGGCGAGCGCCTCGTCGATGAGAAGGGTCGTCCGTCCTACGTCACGAGCGCTGGCTCGGGACCGTCCGTTGGCAAGCACATCCTGCTTGCCTATCTGCCCGCGAGCTACGCCGAGGTCGGTCGTCAGCTCATGGTCGAGTACATGGGCGACAACTTTCCGGTCACCGTCGACGTCGTTGGGTCCACGCCGCTCTTCGACCCCGAGAATTCACGCGTCAGAAGCTAAGGGTGAACGTCCTCGTCTGTGTGAAGCGCGTGCCGATGGTGGGGGCGCGCATCATCCTCACCCCCGACGCGCTCGACGTGGACGTGCGCCAGCTCGGCTTCACCATCAGTCCCCACGAGGAGTGCGCCGTCGAAGAGGCGGTGCGAATCGTCGAGCAACGAGGAGGATCGGTGACCGTGCTGACACTCGGGCCACTCGAGGCGTCAGAGCAGCTTCGCGACGCTGCCTCAATTGGCGCCACGCAACTCGTCCATCTGGTCACCGATGGGCAGGAGTTCGATCCGATCGCGACGGCCGAAGCGATCGTCACGGCCGTTCATCAGCACGAAGCGGCAAGCGGAACCTACGACCTGATCCTCTTTGGCAACGAAGCGGCGGACACGGGCGACTACCAAGTGGGGATTCGCGTTGCAGCAGCGCTCGGGCGTCCATCGATCAGTGGGATCAAGCACCTCGACATTGGCGAAGGCTCCGTCGAGGCGCGTCGGGAGTTTCGTGGCGGCGACGAGGTCTACGACATTCCCTTGCCGTGCGTCCTCGCGGTAAAAGAGGGCATCAACCTTCCTCGCTATCCCTCCCTGCCGGGGCGCATGCGCGCAAAGAAAATCGCCATCGAAGAGGTTCCCGTCGAGTGGCGGGAGGGATCTCTCCATAAAGAGCGGCTTCGTGTCCCCGAAGAACCGAGGGAGAAAGCCGAGATCCTGGGGGTTGGCGTCGACGGCGTGCCGGGTCTCGTGGCGCTCTTTGAGCAGTGGGGGATCGTGTCGTGAGCGCCGAGCGAATCGAAACCTCGTCCGAGCTGCGCGATGGCGTGTTGTGCTTTGTCGAGCACGACGAAGAGGGCGTCCTCGACGCGTCGCTTCGAGCCGTCACCCTCGCGAGATCGCTCGTTCGTTCGTCCGGCCGCGTGCTCGGCGCGGCGCTGATCGGTGAGGTGTCAGCGACCACGATCGAGACGCTCGCAAGGTTCGGGGTGAGCGACGTGTATCAGATCCTGATCGAGGGGCTCGATGCGTATTCGCCCGCCGGATGGGCTCGGGCGCTGGCGGCGCTCGTCGATTCATCTGGCGTCGACGCTTTTGTGGCGGCGGGCACCGATCGCGGACAGGAAATCACGGCTCACCTTGGAGCTACGAGCGGTCGAGCGATGGCAGCGAACTGCCTCACGGCAAGGTGGTCGGACGCAGGTTCGATCCACGTCAGTCGCCAGCGCTGGGCCGGCAGCCTGATCGAGGACGCGACGCTGGAGGGGGTGCCGGCCCTTCTCACGGTGGCCTCGGACGGCGTGCTCGCGGTACCGGCGGACGTGGCGGCGTCGACCACCGTGCGCGAATACCGCGCCGTCGCGAGCGACATCGACCGCCGGGTCGCCGTTCGCGAATGGATCGGCCGCGGCGGGGGAGTGTCACTCGCCGACGCCCGGGTCGTCGTGGGAGGTGGACGCGGGGTCGGCAGCGAAGAGGGGTTCGCCCCGCTCGACGAGTTGGCGAGTCTCTTGGGCGCCGCCGTCGGCGTGTCGAGGGCCGTCACGAGTGCCGGATGGCGTCCGCACGCTCAGCAAGTGGGACAGACGGGTACCAAGATTTCGCCCGAGCTCTATCTCGCGTGCGGCATCAGTGGCGCAACGCAACACCTGGCGGGATGTCGCAGCGCCAAGCACGTCGTCACTATCAACACTGACGCCGACGCGCCGTTCCTCTCTCGCGCCGACTACGCCCTCGTGGGCGACCTCAATGTGATTGTGCCGGCGCTGGTGGACGCTCTCAGATCGCGCACGCGTCCGTAGCTTTCGCCGTGTTACTCGCCCGACTTGTTCTCGAGCGGACTCGGATCGTGGCCGTGCCGGTAGAAGTCGACGGTTGATGGCGCGAGAGGTGTATTCCCGAGGATGAGGTCGGCAGACTTTTCTGCGACCATCATCACCGGCGCGAAGATGTTGGCGTTCGTCACGTAGGGAAAGACGGAGGCGTCAACGACGCGCAGACCCTCGAATCCGTGGACGCGCATCGTCGAGGGATCAACCACCGACATGTCGTCGGTACCCATCTTGGCCGTGCACGACGGGTGCAGAGCCGTTTCGGCGTCGCGGGCGACCCAGTCGAGAATCTCCTGGTCGCTCTCCACGCTCGGTCCGGGCGACAGCTCACCGCCGCTGTACGGGGCGAACGCGGGCTGGCCGAGGATATCGCGGGCGACACGGATCGCCTCCACCCACTCGCGGCGGTCCTGTTCGGTCGAGAGGTAGTTGAAGCTGATCGAGGGACGCATGAAGGCACTCGTCGACTTCAGTTTCACCGAGCCGCGGGCGTCTGAGTACATCGGACCGATGTGCACCTGATAGCCGTGTCCCCCCGCGGGCGACGAACCGTCATATCGGATGGCGATTGGCAGGAAGTGGAACATCAGGTTCGGATAGGCGACTTCGTCGTTGCTGCGCGCAAAGCCACCACCTTCAAAGTGGTTCGTCGCGCCGGGTCCCTTACGGAAGAACAGCCAGTTGGCCCCGATCCAGGGACGGTTGCGCATCTTGAGGGCCGGCGCCACCGACACGGGCTGGGTGCACGAGTGCTGGATGTACACCTCGAGGTGGTCTTGGAGATTTTCGCCCACGCCCGGTAGGTCCGCCACGACGTCGACGCCGAGGGCCGACAGTTCGTCGGCGTTGCCGACGCCGGAGAGCTGCAGCACCTGGGGCGAGTTGAAGGCGCCGCCGCACAGGATCACCTCGCCCGCTCGAACCTCGCGGCGCTGCCCGTGCTCGGAAAGCTGCACACCGACGGCGCGATTCTTCTCGAAGAGGATCTTGGTGACGAACGCGTGGCATTGGACCTCGAGGTTCGCCCGACCCATGGCCGGGTGCAGGTACGCGCGCGCGGCTCCGAGGCGACGTCCGCGAAAGATGTTGCGGTCAAAGGCCGCGAATCCCTCTTGCCGGTATCCGTTGACGTCGTTGGTGAGGGGATAGCCGGCTTCTTGGACTGCGTCAAAGAACGCGCCAAAGAGCGGATTCGTAGCAGGCCCGCGCTCGAGAATGAGCGGGCCGGTCGCGCCGCGATAATCATCACCGCCAGCGAGGCAGTTCTCCATTCGCTTGAAGTACGGAAGGCAGTGACGATAGTCCCACTCGCTCATGCCCGCATCGTTGGCCCAGCGTTCGTAATCGAGCGGATTGCCGCGCTGGAAGATCATGCCGTTAATGCTGCTCGAGCCGCCGAGCAACTTGCCGCGAGCGTGATAGATGCGTCGTCCGTTCATGAACGGCTCGGGCTCGGACTCGTACTTCCAGTCATAGAAGCGGTTGCCAATGGGAATGGTGAGTGCGGCGGGCATGTGCACAAAGACGTCCCATTTGTAGTCGGGTCGTCCCGCCTCCAGAACCAGAACCTCGTTGGACGAGTCGCTACTCAGACGATTGGCCAGCGCGCTGCCCGCCGAGCCTCCACCCACGATGACGAAGTCGTACTGCGCTCGTTTCATAGTCCTCCTGTTAGCGATCACGAATCCGTCGACGGCGTGATGAAGCGTTGCTCAGGTTTAGGCGAGTTTCAAATTCGCGTCAACTATTGCCGACAACCGGATCGTCTTTCCACAATGTGGTTGGTGCTCGCCCCGCCGGTTCTGTCCCACGATGGCGGGCGTCACTTCACTTCGGCTCGCCGATGCGCCATCATTGATGACAGCAAAGAAGGATCCGCGTGTCGCTCTCTACCTCAGTCATCTCTTCGGTTCACCGTGCGTGGCACGGGAGTCGCACGTGACGCGCGCATTCCTCCCCTCGGCCCGCTTTGACAACCTGCGCGACTTCACGACGACGAAACTGGCGGGGTTTGAGCAGGAGTTGCGCGCGAACGAACTGGACGGAGTCGAACGTGTGCTCGAGCGAGCCGAAGACGCGGCGCGCGCCGGTTACTTCGTCGCCGGGTACGTGTCCTACGAAGCGGCGCCGGCGTTTGACGCCGGGCTTTGCGTGCACCCGCACGACGTCGAGCAGATCGATCGCCCGCCCCTCGCGTGGTTTGGCGTCTTCCGCGCGGCAACGACGACCCGACTTTCCCTGCCCCGTTATCGACGCGCCGCCCACAACGCTCCGTGGGTGTCGACGGTCGACGAGGAGGAGTACGTCAAGAAGGTTCACTCGATCCTCGACGAGATAGAGGTTGGAGCGGTGTACCAGGTGAATCTCACCAACTCGTTAGTGAAGAAAGGCTTCGTCGAGCCAACCGCGCTCTATCGTCAGCTGCTGCTCGCCCAGCAGCCGTCGTACGGAACGTTGATCGAGCTCGAGCACTCAGCGATTGTGAGCGCCTCACCGGAGCTGTTCGTTGACTGGGACGGTTCAGTGCTTCGGAGTCGGCCGATGAAGGGGACTGCTCGCCGGGGGCGTTTTCGCGAAGAGGACGACGCGAGGGCGCAGGCGCTCTTGGACTCTGCAAAGGAGTCGGCGGAGAACGTGATGATCGCCGACCTCATTCGCAATGACATGGGCAAGGTCGCCGAGATTGGCACGGTCACTGCCACCGAGCTCCGCGCACTCGAGGGGTATCCGAACGTGTGGCAGCTCGTGTCGGAGATCCAGTGTCGTACGAGAGACGACGTTCGTATCGTTGACATCTTTCGAGCGATGTTTCCGTGTGGTTCGGTCACCGGGGCGCCGAAGCAGAGCGCGATGGAGATTATCGAACATCTCGAGGTCAGAGAACGCGGGGTGTACTGCGGCGCCATCGGACTGTTGGAGCCTGCGAGCAGCGGTCTGCACGCCCGCTTCAACGTGGCCATCCGAACCGCGGTTGTTGACCTGATCGGTGACGTGTCTCGATACGGCAGTGGCGGGGGCATCGTCGCCGACTCGAATCCGGAGAACGAGTACCGCGAAATGGTCCTCAAAGCTGAGATGCTGAGCGTCGCGCCCCCGCGCCCGTTTCGTCTCCTTGAGACCTTCGGCTACTTCGGGGACTCATCGAACGAGGTGCTGCGCCGCCATCTCGATCGGTTGAGAGCTTCGGCGAACTACTTTGGCTATCGGTATCCGGCGGACCTGGAGGAACGTGTCGCCTTCCGGCTTCAGGATCCGCGAGGTCTCCCACGGATTCGGGTGTTGCTGTCGCGAGACGGGGAGCTCGAAGTCCAACGGGGGGCGGCACCTCCGCTGCGTTCGACACCGATTCGCTTGGCTATCGACGACGAACCGGTGTCCAGTGAATCAGTCATGCTGTACCACAAGACGACGCTGCGTGACACGTACGCGTCGCGACAGCGCAAATTCCCTCACGTCGACGATGTCGTCATGATGAACGAGAAGGGGGAGTGCACAGAGACAACCATCGCCAACGTCGCGGCTCGCTGTGGTGCGGTGTGGTTCACGCCGCCGCTCTCCTCAGGATGTCTGCCGGGCATCGGGCGCGCGAGGCTCGTCGAAGAGGGGGTCTTGATAGAGCGCGTGCTGCGTCCAGAGGATCTTCGAGGTGCCGACGAGTTGGCCGTCGTCAACTCACTTCGCGGCTGGCAGCCCGCCAGACTGTGGACCGGCGGGGAATCCTTTGAAGGTGCCCCAGCGTCGCGCGGCGCGCGCACTCAAGATTCGATTTGATCGATGGAGCGCTTCATCGTCACACTGCGCTGCCCCGATCGGGCCGGCATCGTGCTCGCGACGGCGCAGGCGATCGTTCAAGTGGGCGGCAACATAGTCGAAAGCGATCAGTTTTCTGATCCACCGACGGGGCTGTTCTGCATGAGGGTACGTTTTGACAGTCCACGGTCCTTTGACGAGGTGCGCGCCGCCCTCACCTCGGGGCTGGATGAGTTTCGTCCGCTACTGGTGATTCGTCCCGAATCGCTGCGTCGGCGAGCGCTGATCATGGTCTCGAAACTCGACCACTGTTTGATCGATCTGCTCTATCGCCGGAACCTCGGTGAGCTCGCGGTGGACATCCCCGTGATCGTGTCGAACCACCCCGACTGCGCGCCGATCGCCGCCAGCTACGACATTCCGTTTCGCTGCATCCCGGTTGCGCCCGACACCAAAGAGGCCGCAGAAGCTCAGCTCGGCCAGCTCGTTGAGGAACACCGCATCGACTTCATTGTGCTGGCGCGGTACATGCAGGTGCTGTCGCCCGCGTTCTTTGAATCCATGCCCGGCAACATCGTCAACATTCACCACTCCTTCTTGCCGGGCTTCAAGGGTGCGAGGCCGTATCACCAGGCGTACGAGAGAGGTGTGAAGCTCATCGGCGCGACTGCCCACTACGTCACGGCGGATCTCGATGAAGGTCCCATCATTGAACAGAGCGTGATCCGCGTTACGCACGCCGAGTCCGCAGCAGACCTCGTGGCCCTCGGCAGGGATATTGAGCGGACTGTCCTCGCGCGAGCAGTACGGTTGCAAAGTGAAGACCGAGTGATCCTCGCCGGACATCGCACGATCGTGTTTCCATAGTGTCGGCTGAGAATTTCGAAGAAGATGTCCGCCGAGTTCTCAAAAGGATTCCTCGCGGCACGGTCATGACGTACGGCGAAGTTGCGGAAGAGTCGGGCCACCCGGGAGCGTCGCGGGCAGTCGGCAGTTTCTTGGCGCATTCGATCGGCGCGTTCCCTTGGTGGCGTGTCGTCACTGCAAATGGGCGCCTGGCACCGGGAAACGAAGCTGAGCACGAGAAGCGGCTTGCGGCTGAGGGTGTGAGGATCGCGAATGGTCACGTCGTGATGAGTTCGAGGCGACGAGTCTGAAAAGAGGCGCAGTCAGAGGTCATCGTTGACGTTGCTGCGGTCGAGTTCCCTCACCACCAAGGACCACCTGATGACGAGCGTGAAGCGAAGTTGATTACGTGTATTCCCGCTGCAAAGTGTGCGGATCACTTGTCGCTTCACAGGAAAAGTTAGGACTCTCGAAAATAAAATTGGTGTTGGCAAAGGAGGATGTATGGCCTTAAGACACCACTCAACAGTTATTGACGACACTCGTGTGACCGAAGTCGGACCGAACGAGGCGCCGCCGACGTCGATGGATCATCGAGGTGCGTCGCAGGGGACGG
This sequence comes from uncultured Acidimicrobiaceae bacterium, assembly GCA_963724865.1. Lineage (GTDB taxonomy): Bacteria > Actinomycetota > Acidimicrobiia > Acidimicrobiales > RAAP-2 > RAAP-2. The sequence goes on from CAVRWO010000023.1 coordinate 159,344, forward strand.
ATTCCGTACGTCGAATCCAAGACATGGACGTGTACATTCCCAGCGCGTCGGTGGGCCTCATCTTTGGAGGCATCCTCGCGCTCCTCATCTCGGCGTGGGCGGGGATCGTTCCGTTCTTGGGACCAACGTTCGGGTTTTCCGCTGATGGGACTTCGTCGTGGACGTGGAACGAAGTTCACGCGCTGGGCGCGGTCGGACCTGGTGCTCTTGGCGTTCTCATGTGCGTGATCGTGCTTGCGTGCGCGCGGCGGCCCATGGGACTGCAGTCGGCGGGGATGCTCGCCACATCGGGATTCATCCTGTTCCTCTGTGGCGCGTGGCTAACGATTGTTCCAGTCGTGTGGCCGGCGCTGGTGGGCGCATATTTCCACGCTGCGTCGCCGCTCACCACCTTTGAGTACTGGATGGGGTACGCGAGCGGTCCGGGCCTTCTCATGGCCACGTTCGGTGCGTTGGTTCTGGGACGCGCCGGGCGCGAGTCAACGATGAGCCAGATCACCGTCTCGACTGCGCGTCTCTGACAGACAGACCAGCGGCAAACGATCTCAACGCTCGGTCAGGGATGACCGAGCGTTGAGCCGTTCGCGGCGAGTCTTCGCCAGCGTCGGATCAGTCGAGGTCGAATCGATCCAGGTTCATGACTTTGTCCCATGCGGCAACGAAGTCGTGGACGAACTTCTGTCGAGCGTCATCGCTCGCGTAGACCTCGGCGAGGGCGCGAAGCTCCGAGTTTGATCCGAAGATGAGGTCGGCTCGGCTTGCGGTCCACCTCGCTGCTCCGGTCGCTCGATCGCGACCCTCGAACGTCTCCTCGTCAGGCGTGACGGACGTCCACACCGTGCCCATGTCGAGCAGGTTCGTGAAGAAGTCGTTGGTCAGCGCTTCGGGCCGGGTGGTGAAGACACCGACCTGTGAGCCATTGAAGTTGGCGTTCAGGGCTCGCATACCACCGAGGAGCACGGTCATCTCGGGAGCGCTGAGGTTGAGCAGTCGCGCACGCTCCACGAGCAGGTACTCCGACGGCGCAAGGTGACGCCCCTTCGCTAGGTAGTTGCGGAATCCGTCGGCGACGGGTTCGAGAACCTCGAAGGACTCGACGTCGGTCTGCTCCTGAGAGGCGTCGGTGCGACCTGGCTCGAAGGGTACGCGCACGTCGAAGCCCGCGCTCTTCGCTGCCTGTTCGACCGCGGCCACACCGCTGAGGACAATAAGGTCAGCCAGCGACACCATCTTGCCGCTGGTCTGTCCAGCGTTGAAGTCGCTTTGGATGCCTTCGAGCTTCGAAAGGACAGCAGCGAGCTCGGCCGGACTGTTGACCTCCCAGTGCCTTTGCGGTGCCAAGCGAATTCGCGCGCCGTTGGCGCCGCCGCGCTTGTCGGTCCCGCGATAGGTCGACGCCGACGCCCAGGCCGTCGAGACCAGCTGGGGGATCGTAAGACCCGACGCGAGAATCGTCGTCTTGAGGTTGGCGATGTCCGAGGCGTTGATCAACTCGTGCGTGACCGCGGGCACCGGGTCCTGCCAGATGAGCCGTTCGTCGGGCACCCAGGGGCCGAGGTAGCGCGTGCGGGGACCCATGTCGCGGTGGGTCAGCTTGAACCACGCGCGTGCGAAGGCATCGGCGAGCTCCTCGGGATGCTCGTGGAAGCGTCGCGAGATCGGCTCGTAGATCGGATCGACGCGCAGAGCGAGGTCCGTCGTGAGCATGGTCGGAGCGTGCTTCTTCTGTGGGTCGAAGGCGTCAGGGACCGTGTCTGCTCCCGCGCCGTCCTTCGGCTTCCATTGAAAGGCACCGGCGGGGCTCTTCACGAGTTCCCACTCGTAGCCGAAGAGGATGTCAAAGAAGCTGTTGTCCCACGTGACCGGCGTGTCGGTCCACATGCCTTCGAGACCACTGCCGATGGCGTCGGGTCCAACGCCGGTCCTGTAGTCGCTCTTCCAACCGAGGCCCTGCTGTTCGATGGGCGCGGCTTCGGGTTCTCGGCCGACGTACTTGGGGTCCGCCGCGCCGTGAGTCTTGCCAAAGGAGTGTCCGCCCGCGATGAGCGCCACCGTCTCCTCGTCGTTCATCGCCATCCGCTTGAACGTCTCTCGAATGTCGTTCGCGGCGAGCAGGGGATCGGGGTTGCCGTTCGGGCCTTCGGGGTTCACGTAGATGAGTCCCATCTGGACGGCACCGAGGGGATTCGCGAGCTCGCGATCACCGCTGTAACGCGCGTCACCGAGCCACGTCGTCTCGGGTCCCCAGTAGATGCCCTCGTCGGGTTCGTAGACGTCCTCGCGTCCACCGCCGAAGCCGAAGGTCGCAAAGCCCATCGACTCGAGCGCGACGTTGCCCGTCAAGATGAAGAGGTCCGCCCAGGAGATCTTGCGTCCGTACTTCTGCTTGATCGGCCAGAGCAAACGGCGCGCCTTGTCGAGGCTGACGTTGTCGGGCCAACTGTTGAGGGGCGCGAAGCGCTGTGCACCGGATCCCGCGCCGCCGCGGCCGTCGTGGATGCGATAGGTCCCCGCGCTGTGCCACGCCATGCGAATGAAGAACGGACCGTAGTGACCGAAGTCAGCGGGCCACCACTCCTGGGAGTCGGTCATCAACGCCGTGAGGTCCTTCTTCAGGGCGTCGAGGTCGAGCGACTTGAACTCCTCGGCGTAGTCGAAGTCCTCGTCCATGGGACTCGCACTCTCGGAGTTGGGGTGGAGGACCTTCAGGTTCAAACGGTTCGGCCACCACAGTTCGTTTGGTTGGCTCTGGGTGTCCACTCCGTTCGGGAACGGGCACTTGCTCTCGATATCCGTCATTTCTCTCCTTTGGTACTGCTTAAGAAGTATGCACGGGGACCGGCCCCGATGCGAGTTCGTTACTGCGATCGGCTTCCGCTCTCGGCCAGGCAGTCCGGACAGACGCCCCAGTAGGCGACTTCGGCCTCGTCGATCTCGTAGCCGTGGTCGTTCGACGCGGTGAGACAAGGAGCCGAGCCGACGGCACAGTCGACGTCGACGACGCGTTGGCACGATCGACAGACCAGGTGGTGGTGATTGTCGTTCACCCGATCTTCGTATCGAGCCGCCGAACCAATGGGCTGAATACGCCGAAGCAGACCGCGCTCGACCAGCACGCCAAGCGCGTCGTACACCGCTTGGCGCGAGATCGCGCCGATGTCTGATTGGGCGACCTCGGCGATTTCGTCGGCGGTCACGTGCGGGTGACGCGACACGGCGCGAAGCACGGCGATGCGTTGGGCGGTTGCCTGGATGCCGCGCTCTCGCAATTGGTCGGCCGTGCTCGGTGCCATATCGCCACACTAGAAGATTTTCCGGACCGAGTCCAGTAATGGAATATGTACAGATAGTGAACTCTAGGTGTCAGAATAAATTGCGTGGTCGCAGGTTGTTCCATGTGACGGCGCGCGTCACAGCGGAGTTACCCTTTACCGATGCCTCGGAAAAGAGCGCGCTCAGTCGATCGAAATTCCCTACAACCCGTTGGCAGGTTCGCTTCAACGCAAAGCGCCGATCGAGAAGAAGGTGGCGACTCGGCGTGCTGGGCACATCTAGTGTGCCCCGAATGCGGATCCATGCTCGGAGACGATCACCGCACCCACGGCGTTACTTTCGACGCTCAGTAGGAGAAACGACGTCGGCGAGCGCTACGAGGCGATGTCTACCAGGACCACTCGGGACGTTGGGGCCGGTACGACCTCACCGAATTCGAGCGATGCCGAGATGTAGAGCTCTATTGCTTCGTGAATGTTCGCAGTGACCTCTTCGATGGTCGAACCCACAGAGACACATCCGGGAAGGTCCGGGACATAGGCCGAGTAGTTCGGACCCGCATTCTCGATAACGACGGCGTACGTGCTCATCGCAACCTCCGCTCTAGACCAGCCTGCCGCACAATGCTAGCAAGGGTCGACTTTGCGACCTCCGCGCCCATCGCGCCCGGTACAACCACCACACCCTCAGTTCTCGCTCGTCGGAAAATTCGGTGACTGCCCGATTGGCGCACTTGATACCAGCCTGCCTCGTTGAGTTCGCGAATGATCTCTCGCACCTTCACGACCATCCAACGGTCGCGGAGTCCGCACAACTTATGCGGGTGACTGCGCTGCTTCGCCGAGGTCGCTCGCGCAGTGCCAGCACTTGCTCGCGGCGGCGGGGAGGTCGGCCTGCAGGCACTCGGGGCAGGTCTTGACCGGTGGCGGTGGTGTCGGAGCCGCGTAGACGGTGACGCCTTGCTTCTTCATGTACCTGCGGTACGGCACCACGATCACGAAGTAGACAACGGCCATGAAGATGACGAAGTAGACGATCGCTGAGATGAAGGCACCGATCGAGATGAACTGATGGTTGACCGTCCAACCGAGACCGGCACCGTTGTTCGAAGTACCCGCAATGGAGTTGATCAACGGCGTGATGATGTTGGTGGTGAACGCCGTGGTCAGCGTGCTAAAGGCGAGCGCGACGACCAGGCCCACCGCGATGATTATCAACTGTCCCTGTAAGAGGAAATTCTTGAATCCCTTGAGCATTCTCGCCTCCAGTTCGACGTTTGCCCTGAGAATAGCCATGGCGAGATATGAAAGCGAATGATCAGCGTCACCGTCTCGTTCGGTCGAGTGACAGAGGGGCGCTCGCGAATTGAAGGCGACAGCGTGATCACACGTGCAATGAAGTGGCGTCTTACCTTCCGTGTGTACACTTCACCTGCTCTGACTCATTGCAAAGTATCCGACATGATCCGGATGCGACCGGGGCGAGTGTGAGTGACGTCGCGGCATCGGCCTTTAGCAGGCCGAGGGATTCAGGCGGGCAGATCGCGCAGCCGAAACGCTGCGGTGATCTCGGTGAGGCCGAGGAGGAACGCGGCTGCGGCAACCCAGGCGACCAGTACGACGACGCTCAGCCCCCACGAGCCTGCAGCCCAGAATCCGAGCAGTAGCTCCAACATTCCCGTGACGAGAAGGAAACCCCAACTCGGCAAGGTGGCGTTGTCGGCGATCGCCGTGATGACGTCGAACGACCCACGGAATATTAAGTAGAAGCTGAAGACTCCGGCTAATCCAACAAACGTGTCGCCAGGGTGGAACAGTGCAACGATCCCGATGATCACGAAAACAATCGCAAGGATGAAGTGCAGGACTCTTCGACCTGAGGTAGTCATCATTGAAATGAGCAGTTCGTTCCCAGCCGGCACGAGAACCACAACACCGAAGAGGATCGAAATGGCCGCGACCGTGGGGCCAATGGTGCAGTCGTTGACTTCGCCTCGATGGAAGAGTTCGAGGCGCCGTCGTTTGACGCCGATGTCGAGCGTGACGAGGGATTACCCGGTGGCGCCGATCGATTTCGTCAGCGACTCGAGGCGACTGATGCGTTCGTCATTTGTTCACCGGAATATAACGCGTCGATGCCAGGCGCTCTGAAGAACACGATCGATTGGGTCTCACGATTCTCACCGCAACCGTTCAACGAACGTCAGGGACTTCTCATGTCGGCGTCTCCGTCGATGGGTGGGGGCAATCGCGGTCTGTGGGCGCTTCGCGTCCCGTTCGAGCACTTGGGGGCTCGCATGTATCCGGACATGTTCTCGCTGGCCCAGGCCTTTCAGGCTTTCGGCGACGATGGTCGTCGTATCGACACACAGTTACAAAGTCGCCTCGAAGCGACGGTTCACGCGTTCATGGAGCTCGTTGAGGCGGCGAAACACTATCCGTGCGTCAAGACTGCGTGGATCGAATATCTAGGAGAACACCCGGACCCGAGGTTCGATAGGGTTGACGCTCCGTAGGTACGACAGATTTTTCATGTCAGCAATCGACTGCTGGTATCGAGGGCTCCAGCCACTTCCGCTGACGTGGGGTGAGCTTCGACAGCGAGCTTGCGCCTGATTCGAACTAGCCCTCCGATTCGAGTCCGAGGCTTTCGTGGCGCCACGCTCCCTGATACTCGTTGTCGTGGAGGCTTCGAACTTCGTGCGCGTATCGATCCAACCGGTCGGCGGCGGCTCGCGCCTCGTCGTAGTCCTTGCCGTGGTCACGCGCGGGGGTCTTCTCCTCGGCTCGCTTGCGCACGACATGCAACTCTTTGCTCGCGTTCTCGACAATCTTCTCGAGGGTCTGCTCTAGATTCATGGTCCTCTTCCTCTGTCGTCGCGCGTCCCCCAAGTTGGGGAAAACGCCAATCTGATGTGATAGTACCGAGTCCTGCGTTGGCCACTACTTGAAGGGCGCGCGTACTCTTGAAGTGGAGCTCATCGGCTCTTATCGATCGCGGAGGCTGCTCACGGTGACGACCGCCCATACGGAGACTCGCATTGTTCCCCCCTTGTCGCCGACCCTCGAGATCAACGAGCGGATTCGTGCGCTTCAGTCGCGAGGCGAACGGGTCGTCCATTTGGGATTCGGTGAGGCCGGTTTGCCGGTCGCCAACATCTTGAAAGACGCGCTCATCGCGGGGGCCGCTGACAACGCGTACGGTCCCGTCGCCGGGTCGAGCGCACTGCGTGAAAGCGTCGCGGGATATTTCTCGCGACGTTCGCTCGCGACCGAACCGCACCAGGTTATGGTCGGCCCCGGTAGCAAGGCGCTGCTGTACGCGGTACTCCTCGCTCTCGATGGCGACGTCGTGGTGCCGAAGCCCTCCTGGGTGTCGTACGTGCCACAGGTCTCACTGATCGGCCGTCGATCAATTCCCGTGCCGATTCCGTCAGAAGCGGGTGGCCTTCCCGATCCCGATCTCCTGCGCGAGCGACTTGACGCCGCCCGAGAGGACGGTCTCACGCCAAAGGCGATGATCGTCACCCAGCCCGACAACCCCACCGGCACGGTTGCATCGCGCGCGCGTCTCGAAGAGGTCGCTGCGATCGCGCGCGACTACGGACTCTGGGTGATCGCCGATGAGATCTATCGAGACCTCACGTTTACACCTTCGGATTACGTGGACGTCGCCGAGTTCTTGCCCGACGAAACGATCGTTACCTCCGGCTTGAGCAAGTCGCTGGCGCTCGGCGGCTGGCGGATCGGCATCATGCGCGTGCCAGACCACGACGTGGGAAGAAGGATTCTGAACGCCGTCGCCGCCATCGGAAGTGAAGTGTGGTCTTGCCTGAGCGCGCCCGTCGCGGCAGCGGCGAAAGTGGCGTTCGACGAACCGCCGGAGATCGTTGACTACATCACGCGCGCTCGGACGTTGCACGCGAAGGTGAGCCGAGCTGTCTATAACGTCTTCGAGTCGTCGGGCGTTGACTGCCGCGCACCCCAGGGTGCCTTTTATATGTACCCGGATCTTGAGATCGCCCGGGGCTACGCCGACTCGAAGGGCATTGCTACCGATGTCGAGATGGCAACGCACATGTTGGAGGAGTTCCGCGTCGCGGTCTTGCCCGGATCAGCCTTTGGCGACGATGAAGATTGCCTCCGCTTTCGAGTCGCGACGAGTCTTCTCTACGGGTCGACGCCCGACGAGCGACTGAACGCCCTTGATTGGGCGATGTCTGACCGCATCGATCTGCCGGAACAGATCGCGGTCGCGGTCGCGACCTTGGGTGAGATGCTCAAGGCGATGGTCTAGGCGAGCGTGAGCGAAGGAGACGAGAGCGAACGACCAACGTCAGATTGTTGCTCGTTCATCCGATTCGTCGGTGACCGGATGGGTCAGCTCGAAAATCCGTCAACGGTGAACCAAATCTCAAACTGCGTCTTGGTTTACGCCGCAAAGGATTTCAGGTAGGCGATTGCCGAGTCGAGGGCGATCTCGAGAGGGCGAGTGTTGCGTGCCGTTTTCGCTAGGAGCACGCCTCCCTGAATACTTGCCAAGAGCCCTATTGCGAGCTCATCTGGGTTGGCGTCGGCGCGAAGCACTCCGCCGTCAACCATGCGCGCTAGTCCGGTAGCGAAGATGTCACCCCAGTACGAGAATGCATCGCCGAGTTGATCGCGAGCCCCGTCGTCGAGCTCGGAGAGTCCGTCGGCGAGGCTGCCGAGTGGGCAACCGCCGCGGCAGCCTCGCGCCCCCTGGCGCGCGATGATCGTGTCACGCCATCGCTGGAGGTCGTCCCAGCTTTCGAGTGACTCGAAGGCCTGACGGTGAGTGCTCAGCACCCGTTCACGCTGGCATGCAATGACGGCGTGGACGAGATCATCCTTGTCGTCGAAGTAGTGATAGAGCTGCGACTTGCTCACCCCGGTCGCCTCGCGAATATCGTCCAAGCTCACCTCCGCCACGCCTCGTTCGAAGATGAGATCTGCGGCGGCGTCGACAATTCCTCGGTATCTCTCTCGGCCCTTCTGCGTTGGCGGTGTTCGCAGTGTCGTTTCATCGTTTCGCACCGGTTTCCTCACTTTCAAGGAATGGACTTGACAGTCCATAATGGCGCTTCTATAGTGGACCGTTCAGTCCACTTTACAGGAGAACAGCTATGACAGCCACTCATTCCGCACCAACCCAAGAGGAAGAGCTCGCCGCGATGGCGGGGATGGTTCCCGAGGCAATTGCCAGCCGCATCGCGGTCGGCGTCGCCGAAGTTAAGGCCGCTGGCACTGCTCCGGGCTTGGCCGTCGGCGATCAAGCGCCGGACTTCACCCTCACCGACGCCCTCGGCGAGTCCGTGGCGCTTTCCGCGTTGCTGACAAAGGGTCCAGTGATCTTGACTTTCTACCGGGGTGAGTGGTGCCCCTTTTGCAACATCCAACTGCGTCACTTGGAGCAAGCGCTTCCTCGCTTTCAGAAGTTGAATGCAACGTTGATCGCCGTGAGTCCCCAGTCGCCCGATCACTCGCTCTCGCTCGCCGAGAAGCACGATCTGACGTTCCCGGTGCTCAGCGACCTCGACCAGGCGGTCGCGCGTGCTTATCGGGTTCACTTCACACTCGGTGGCGAGCTCGAAGATCTTCAGGTCAACGTGTTCCAGAACGATCCAGCGGTCCAGAACGCGGACGGGACCCGGTCTCTTTCAGTTCCTGCCACGTTCGTGATCGATTCGACGGGTGTAATCAGGGCGGCGTTCGTCAATCCCGACTGGCGCGTTCGGGTTGCACCCGAAGACGTCCAAGCAGTTCTTGAGAGTCTGGGATGACCTCGACACAACACCTCTCAGGGAAGACGGCCGTCGTGACGGGGGCGGGAAGAGGTATCGGTCGCGCCACCGCAATCGCCCTCGCCGATCTCGGTGCCCGTGTGTACGTGCTCGCTCGCTCGACAGACGAGCTCGACGAGACCGCCCAGCTGATTCGTGAAGGTGGGGGCGACGCCCTCGTTCTTCCGACCGATGTCGGCGACCAGACCGCAGTAGCCCGAGCCGCGCAGCACATCATCAAAGACGCTGGAGCGGTTGACGTGCTCATCAACAACGCCGCGGTCGTGTGGCCGCTCGGGCCGACGGCGACGATCGATCTGGCGCAATGGTCCGAGGCGATCGCCGTGAATCTCATCGGCCCGGTTCATCTGACGATCGCGTTGTTGCCCGGCATGCTCGAGCGACACTGGGGTCGCATCGTGAACGTATCGAGCGGCATCGCGGCGATGCCCGATCGCATGGTCGGCGGCAACGCCTACGCGGCGTCCAAGGCAGGGCTCGAGGCGCACACCGTGAACTTGGCTGCGGAGCTCGTCGACACTGGCATTACCGTGAACGTCTATCGCCCGGGGACCGTCGACACGGAGATGCAGGCCTGGATACGGCGCCAACCCAGTGAGCAGGTTGGCGAGGCACTGCACGAAAGGTTCGTTGACTACTACGAAAGCGGAAGTCTCCTGACGCCCGAGCAATCGGCGCGTTCGCTGGTGTCGCAGTTAAAGACCGGCGAGACGGGTCAGATATGGAACGTCACGCGCGAGTAACGCCTTCGCTCAGCGTCCGCGATGAAATGGCGACCGCGGCGATGAGGATTCGTAGACCGGCGGCGATTGGCCTCCTAACATCGGAGCTGATGGAGTACAAGTGCGCAGAATGCGGTTGCCTGGTCGAGCGTGGGATTCGAGTTCTCGTCTGCGCCGAGCCGAACTGCTGCTGTGGCGATCTGCCAGCACGCGAGGACCGATAGTCGTCTCAAGTCGGTGTCAGTCGAGCGATCCACAGAGGGACGAGCGCCTAAGGCGGTGACGTTAGGGCGCCACCTCTTCGCGGGGAAGCTCCATCTGGAGTACCGACATACCGCGCAGGTCGAGCCACACGCGATTGTGATGCTGCATCACGCGCAGGAGCACCGCCTCGCACGATGAGCATCGCAAGATGACGCCGGGAGCGCGAACGTAGGCAACGAGTTCGCCGAGTTGACGCACTGCACCGCAGTGCGCGCAACTCGTGTCGGCGCTCGTCATCTCGGCTTGGAAGATGCCCGCCAGAATCCCGGCAGCCACGTTCCCATCCAGTGGCGCTGTGTCCATGTCAACCTCCATTCGTCGGACCGAATCGTTCGGTCTTCACGTTTTCTGGCTTCAAGCCAAGTGCGACAAGCTCGTCGGCAACTGCCTCGACGAATGGGGTTGGCCCGCATATGAAGCAGAGCAGATCGTCGCTGACGGGGTTTGTTAGTTGAGACAGAAGATCGCGATCGACTCGGCCTCGTCGCCCGGACCACGTCGAGGACTCCTCCCTCGTCAACGTGATGACCACGTCTCCTTCGTCACCCGACAGCGTGGCGAGTTCATCGCGGTAAAGAATTTCGTGTTCGGTTCGCGCTGAGTAGACAAGACGCATACGCGAGGGAGCGCGGAGCTCAGCGTGGTAGCGGAGCATCGACATGAGCGGCACGACACCCGAGCCGCCCCCGAGGAGCAGGACCGGACGCATCTCATTCTTTTCCCAGACAAAGTACCCACCGATCGGTCCGCGGAGTTCGAACTGATCGCCGACCGCGAGACCCGCCAGATAGGGCGACACCTCGCCGTCGTCCAGCCGCACGATGGACAGTTCGACCTCATTCGACCCCGGTGACGAGGCGACGGAGTAGCTGCGTTCGGCCGAGTAGCCGTCCTCAGCGGTGAGGCGGACGTCGACATGTTGGCCTGCCCGGTGACCGGGCCACTCGGGAATGTCCAACACGAGGCTCACCGCATCGGGCGTCTCGGTGACCGTCTTGGTCACGGTAGCAACGAGCCAGCGCAGCACTTCTCAGTCTCCTTGGTAGCGCTGCTCACGCCACGGGTCGCCGTAGTTGTTGTAGCCGAGCGACTCCCAGAAGCCCGGTTCGTCGTGGTTGAGAAGCGTGAGTCCCCGTACCCACTTGGCGCTCTTCCAGAAATACAGGTGGGGAACGAGCAGTCGGGCTGGTCCACCGTGTTCGGGCGCGAGTTCTTTGCCATCGAACAGGAAGGCCACCCACGCCTTGCCGTCACGAACGTCGGCGATGGGAAGGTTCGTGGTGTAGTCAGGCTCTGCGGTCGCGAGCACGAATCCCGCACTGGTCTCGATGCCGGCGAGGAGCGTGTCGACTGACACGCCGGTCCACGTCGTACCTAGCTTCGTCCACTTGGTCACGCAGTGGATGTCGGCGGTGACGTCCTCTGAGGGAAGCGCCCGAAACTCGTCCCACGTCCATCGCGCAAGTTGCGTGCCCGATTGGTCGACGATTTTGAAGTCCCAGGTGTCGAGGGGGACCCTCGGTGTCCGTCCCGCCGTCAACACTGGAAAGTCGTCGGTCACGTATTGGCCAGGAGGGATGAGACCCGCCTCTGGTTGGCGCGGCCGTCCATGAAAGCCACGGTTGAATATCGTCACATCGTCCTCCTGTCACGCGAGTCCCACGACATTTCTATCTGATGTCAGCAGAAATGTCATCGGCGAATCCCCCGGAAACGTGGAAAATGCGGGACGTCGAGGCGCCGAGCGTTCGTGAGCGTGCGACGACCGACCGCACCCTCACGAAACGGGAGAGAAGTCAGCGTTCTGTCAGAAGAAAGTCAATACGGCGTCGACGACGACGTGATTGTCATCTATGAGCGGAACTAAGCGAAGCTTGTCGAACGCCGTACAGGGATGCGACATCCCAAGCACCACGATGTCGCCAGGCTCGAGGACGAGTTCGGCCGGCACGCTCATAAATGCGTGTTGGTCCATCATCTTGAAGATCGCGGAACCGCCTCTGAGGTCGCTAGTCACGACTCCGTCGCGATATGACGTGAGCGGCACAGGCAAGTCAGCGTCGTAGGGGAGGTCACGCTTGCCGGTGCCGAGTATGGCGAGCTCCGGTTCGGGTCGAGAAAGGACTCGTGCCCAACCCTCAAGCGCATTGTCCAGATGCAGCGTTTCGCTCGGATCCCTCCTCCCATCGAGCGGCGACACTCGCTGGTACTTGCCTAGATCTTGGGTGAGGTAGCACCCGCTTCGTAGTACGAGTTGCAATGGCAATCCACTGTCTCGCCACTTCGGGAATTCTGCGACCACCCGATCGAAATATGAACTTCCTCCTGCAGTCACTGTGATAGTTGGCACGTCAAACAGTCCCTCGGCGCCAATCTCGCGAATGATGATCCCGACGCGGTCGCACAGGGCGTCGACTCGAGCAAGGTCCTCCGGCGCGACACCACTCGTCACGAGCCCCTCGTAGGTTTCAATACCCGCGAGTGTGAGGTGACGTGACGCAGCTACCGATCGCGCGACTTCGAGGGCCCGCTCGGCCGTTCGTACGCCGGCTCGGCCTCCCTTCATTCCCACCTCTACGAGCACGTTCAAGCGGCGCCTTGACGTCACGCCGTCGAGTGCGTCGTCCAGGTCAGCGACATTTTTCGAATCGTCGACCAAACACATGAACTCAAATGACTCGTCGGATTCGAGTTCGCTGGCGATCCACCGAACGGCCGCCGGTTCAGAGATCTGGTTCGCGAGCAGGATTCGCGGGACACCGAACTGTCTCATCACGGCGACCTGCGTGGGCGTCGCGGCGGTGATCCCCCAAGCTCCCGCGCGAAGCTGTCGTTCAAAGAGTTGGGGGGACATGGTCGTCTTGCCGTGGGGGGCAAGAAGGACATTGTTTCGACGACAGTATTCGGCCATCGTGTCGAGATTGTTCTGGAGCGCACCAGCACGCACGGTGGTGACGGGCAGCGCCAGGTCGCCGCGGGCGACACTCCATCCTTGAGCGCCAACGTCGCTCAGCGGAAGAGTGGTGCCGAGTGGGATCCCCTTGTACCGATGGTCGATCAGGGTTTGCCCGAGATCGACAAGTGCGCTCGTCTGTTCATTCATGGGTTCCCCTTCTGAGCCGTGCCGTCGAATTGCACTCCGTGGCGTTCGGACCCAACTCAAATGACGTGATTCGTCTGTCTTAACTCTTCGTTGTTGTGCAAAGACTGCACCCTCCGCGCTTGACTTGACGAGGTTGCTTTGTTAGGTTACACAAAGTTCCACAGATTCGGTCATCGACGTGACGTGAAACTGTGAAATTTCAAGCAAATGGCAGATGTGGGGGATTGGTCAAAGATTGGGCGTCAATGCCCGTTTTCCAACTTCTGCATCTGAAAAGGGGGAGTGTCATGAAACGACTATTAAGCCTGGCGGCTTCAGCAACGTTAGTCGCGGGGGTGCTGATGAGCGCGGGAGTGCTCTCAGGATCTCCGTCAGCGTCGGCGGGCTCGAGCGCGATTCAGCGTGGTGGCACACTGACATTCGCGCGAACGGCGGATATTTTGGGGCTCGACCCGACCGACATCTCCGACAATGAGAGCATCTGGGCCTCGGAGAACATCTATCAGACGCTCTACGTCCCTTCGCCAAACGGTCACTCCGTGGAGCCGTTGCTTGCGACGAGTTACACGCTCTCAAAGAACAAATTGACCTGGACGTTCAATCTTCGCCACGGCGTGCGCTTCCAGAATGGTAAGCCCATGACCTCTGCCGACGTCAAATTCTCGATCGAGCGAGTATCGGCCAAGGCAACCAATCCGTTCGCATTCATCGATGCGGCGATCGCGAGTATCGCGACGCCCAATAAGTACACGGTGGCGATCACCACGAAGTATCCGTGGGCGCCGATGCTCTCGGACATGGCGCTGTTTGCGAACGGCATCATTCCCGACAACTACGGCGGAGAGAGCGAGGCGACCTTCTTCCAGCACCCGATCGGAACGGGGCCCTTCATGGTGAAGGACTGGATCAAGGGGAGCGAGCTCTCTCTCGTCGCCAACCCTTACTACTGGCAAGCGGGCAAGCCGTACCTAAAGGCCGTGAACTTCGTCTCGATACCGGACGACAACACGCGCCAGTTGGAGCTTCAGTCGGGACAAGCGCAGGTCGACGAGTTTCCGCCGTTCTCTTCGGTCTCTTCCCTGGAGTCCGCGTCAGGCGTACAGGTGACCCTATTCCCGTCGAGCTGGACCGAGTACATGGTGATGAACAACGCGGTCAAGCCCTTTAACAACGTGCATGTTCGACTCGCGATCGCCTACGCGCTCGACCGTAAAGCCATGGTGAACGCGGTGCTCTTCGGGCACGGAACTGTCGCCAACACGCTGCTCTCCCCGGCGCTGTGGGCGCACGACTCCGGACTCACCGGCATTCAGTACAACCTGAAAGAGGCGAAGGCGCAGATGGCCGAGTCTCCGGTGCCGCATGGCTTTTCCACCAGCATCCTCGTGGGCTCGGGCGACTCCACCGAGCAGGACCTCGGCCAGATCGTCCAGTCTGAGCTGAAGCCTCTTGGCATCAAGGTGACGATCAAGGAAATCGACGTCAACAGTGAGTACACCACAACCGAAGAGGGCGACTATCAGATGGGATTCCAATACGACACGACGGACATCATCGATCCCGACGAGATGACGAGCTACTCGGCGATGGGCGGCAACACGGGTCAAAAGACCCACGCGCTGTTCACCAACTACAACAGCACCAACGTTGACCTCTGGGCGGAACAGGCCGAGCGGAATTTCAGCGAACCCGCTCGTAAGGTGCTCTACAACAAGGTCCAGGCCCAGATGCAGGCCGACTCCCCGATGGCGTATCTGTTTTACGAGCCGTTCGCCTACGCGTATTCGACCAACGTGCACGGATTTCAGGTCTACCCGACCGGCAACTATCCGCTGCAGAACGTTTGGCTGAGCAAGTAATGCGAGACGTGGCCCAGTGCGCAAGGAAGTAATCGCCACTGGGCCACGTGCGTTACCTCGCCGCGGCGCACATCGTCGTGCGTTCAGAAAGGTTTTTGTTTCACAATGCTGACGCGATACATCGTGCGCCGCCTCCTACTGCTCATTCCCATCATCTTTGGGGTGACGCTGCTGGTGTTCTTCAGCATTCATATGGTTCCGGGCAATCCGGCTCGGAGTTTCCTCGGCGAGCACGCCACGCCGTCGGCGATCTCGGCGCTCGATCACGCGTGGGGTCTCGACCATCCGATACCGGTGCAGTACTGGCTGTACCTGGGTCGTTTGTTGCACGGCAACCTCGGCCAGTCGCTCTTCTATCAGTCGTCGGTGTCATCACTGATCGTCGGCCACGTGCCAGTCACGTTGCTCCTGCTGCTCTACGGCGCCGTCGGCGCCGTCATCTTCTCCGTACCACTTGCTGCGTTGGCGGCTATTCGCCCGGGCGGCGCCGCCGACCATGTTGTGCGCATCGCCGGCACGGTGGGACTCGGTATGCCGAGCTTCTGGATCGGCACGTCGCTCATTTTGCTCTTCAGTGTCGTCATCAAGATATTTCCCGTGGGCGGGTACGGCACGACGTGGCCGAGCCACTTCTGGTCGCTGGTATTGCCCGGCATCACGATCGCGGTGTCCATCGCTCCGATGCTGCTGCGAAGCCTCCGTACCAGCCTGATCGAAGTGCTCGGCTCGGACTACGTGGCGTTTGCTCGAGCGAAGGGAACCGGCTCTAAGACGGTGCTCTTCAAGTACGGATTGCGCAACGCGGGTGTCGCGGCCGTTAGCGTGCTCGGCATCAATATTGGCTTTCTGGTGGGTGGCACGGTCATCGTGGAGAACGTCTTTGGCTTGCCCGGACTCGGTCAGCTAATGATCCAGTCGATCCTCGAGCGCGACTTTCCCGTCGTGCAGGGCATCACGTTGATCTTTGCCATCGTGGTGGTGTTGGTGTACCTCTTGACCGACGTCGCCTACGCCTTGCTCGATCCGCGGGTGCAGCTGTCATGACCACGCTTGTCGAACCTCTCACCGTGCGGTCCGAACGGCGCAGCCGCCGGCGTGTACCGACGGCGCTCATTATTGGCGGCGCCATCTTGACGGCCATCGTGGGGCTCGCGGTGTTCGCTCCGTTCGTGACCTCGTACAACCCCACGCAGCTCAACTTGACAAACATATTGGCGGGTCCGAGCAGCGCCCACTGGCTCGGTACCGATCAACTGGGCCGCGACGTCTGGACTCGACTGGTGTACGGCGCGCGCACCGACCTATCGGTCGCGTTCCTTGCCGTCATCTCGCCGTTCATCATCGGCACGTTGCTCGGTGCATTTGCCGGGTACCTCGGGGGATGGCTGGACATGGTGATCATGCGCATTGCCGACGTGGTGGTGGCGTTTCCGTTCTACGTGCTGGTGATCCTCCTCGTCTTTGTGCTCGGACCCGGGGTGCGCAGCATCATCATCGCGATCACGGTCGTGAGCTGGATCTCGTACGCCCGAATCATCCGTGGCGCGACGCTCGTAGAAAAGAACAAAGAGTACGTGTTAGCTGCACAGATCGAGGGGTATTCGACGCTGCGCATCATCCTTCGCCATATCTTGCCGAACGTGATCTCCCAGGCGATCATCTTTGCGACGTCGGACATCGTGCTCGACATTCTTGCCATCGTGACGCTCGGCTACCTCGGTCTCGGGATCCCGCCACCCGCCCCCGACTGGGGCGAGATGATGGCAAGTGGCCAGGAGTTCCTCACGACCCACTGGGAGCTCGCCACCATTCCGGGCATTGCCGTCGTGATTACCGGTCTCGGACTGTCACTCGTCGGCGATGGTCTCACCGAGCTCATGAGGCGGGACTAGTGGAGACGGCTTCGACGACGATCGCCGACGTCCCATTGAGCTCGACGACGACCGGTCCGTTGCTCGAGGTGGAGAACCTGACGATCACCGTGCACCGACCCGGATATCGCGATCCCGTCACTGCGGTAGACGGCATCTCCTTTTCCGTTGGTACTGGTGAGGCCGTCGGCCTCGTCGGTGAATCGGGCAGTGGCAAGAGCCTGACGTTACGAGCCATCCTCGGGATCCTGCCACCGGGCATCGCGGTCAAGAGCGGGTCCGTTCGCTTCGAGGGGGAGGACATACTGCACGCGAACAAGCGATCGATGAAGCGGATTCGCGGCAGCGGTATCACGATGATCTTCCAAGAACCGATGACCTCGCTCAACCCGGTGGCGCGCGTGGGCGAACAGATCGTTGACGCGGCCCGTCATCAGATGCACTGGAGCAAGCACGAGGCGAAAGAGGAGGCGTTGCGGTTGGCGCGCCACATGGGCATTCCCGATCCCGAAATGACCCTCCAGCTCTATCCCCACGAGCTCTCGGGTGGTCTGCGCCAGCGCGTGATGATCGCCGCCGCCCTGGCGTGTCGGCCACGACTCCTGCTCTGCGATGAGCCGACGACTGCGCTCGACGTCACCATCCAGGCCCAGATCGTTCGCCTGCTCGCGAGGCTCAAGGACGAGCTGGGTATGAGCATGCTCTACGTGACCCACGACCTTGCGGTCGTCGCCCAACTCTGCCAGCGCATCGAAGTCTTATACGCAGGTTCGCTCGTCGAGCGAGGATCGGTGCAAGAAGCGTTCGTCAGGCCCAGCCATCCCTATACGCGCGGTCTGGTGAGAGCCACGCCCGACGTCGACACGATTGTCTCTGAGCTCGTGGCCATTCGCGGATCGGCGCCGACGCTCGGCGAGTGGCCCGAGGGTTGCGCGTTCCATCCGCGCTGCGATTTCGCTACCCCCGAGTGCGAGTCGGGAACGTTCCCGCTCGTCGATCTCGGAGGCGGACGCGCGAGCGCGTGCATACACGTCGATGAATGCCTCGCGGACTCGGAAGGCAAACTCGAGCCGTGAGCGAAAACCTTCTCGAGCTCGACGACGCCGTGGTCACCTTCCGGACGCGCCGGGGACGCCACCGCGATCCTTTACGCGCGGTTGACGGTGTCACCCTGTCCGTGCGCAAGGGTGAGATCTTCGGACTGGTTGGGGAGTCGGGATCCGGCAAGTCGACGCTCGCTCGCCTCGTCGTTGGATTGAATGATCTCGCCGGAGGCTCGGTGCGTTTTGACGGCGAGCCGCTCGTGACACGTCACCGATCGCTCGAACAGCGCCGGCGGATTCAGATGGTCTTCCAGGATCCCTACTCTTCGCTCGACCCACGAATGACCATCTACCAGCAGCTTGGCGAGCTCCTTCGGGTGCACCACTCTGTTGGGCGTGCTGAGGTCGAAGCGACCTGTCAAAAGCTCATGGCCCAGGTCCATTTGCCTGCTTCTTTCTTGAGCTCCAAGCCTCGCCAGATGTCCGGCGGCCAGCGTCAGCGCGTGGCTATTGCTCGCGCTCTCGCACTCCAACCCGATCTGCTCATCGCCGATGAGCCGGTCTCTGCGCTCGACGTGTCGGTGCAAGCGGGGATCATTCATCTCTTTGCTGAGTTGCGCCGTGAGCTTGACCTGTCGATTCTCTTCATCGCGCACGACCTTGCGGTGGTTCGTCACATCTGCGACCGCGTCGCGGTCATGTACATGGGCCGTATCGTCGAAGAGGGCACGACCGTCGAAGTTTTCGAATCCCCGAGCCATCCCTACACTCAGGCTTTGCTGCGGGCGATCCCGCGTCTCACGCCCAACGCTCAAGAACCCATCGCCGCACTCGCCGGCGATCCACCGAGCCTGTCGCGCTTGCCATCGGGCTGTCGCTTCCGGACCCGCTGTCCGTTTGCGACCGATCTGTGTGCGAGTTCGGAGCCCAATCTCGTATTGGTCGATGAGGACGACGGCGAACCGCACCGGGCCGCGTGCCACTACGTCGCAGAGATAAAGGCGGGCTCACTGTGATCAGCTACCCGATCGAGGTCGAAGTGCGCGAATTGACGATGCCGGATGACTTGGCGGCATGTTCAAACCTCTACCTTTCGGCGTTCACCCTGCGTCCCGAAGACGGCTCTTTGAATCCGCGACTGCTCGTTGGAATATCGCACAATGGGGGCATCGTCGTTGGTGCCTTCGCCGAGGGCGAGCTCATTGGCTTCGCCTTTAGCTTCCTCGCCCAAGGTGCTCCGGGCGGGGATCTATATCAGTACTCACAGAATGCGGCCGTGCTGCCCGCGTGGCAGGGGCGCGGGGTGGGGCGCAGACTCAAGCTCGCCCAGCGCGCGATCGCGCTCGGGCGCAACATTCCTCTGATCAGGTGGGTGTACGACCCGTTTCAGGTGCGCAACGCGCACTTCAACCTGGACGTCCTCGCTGCCCAGGCGATTGGCCTCGAGCGGAACTTCTACGGCGCCTACGCGCACGGCTTCGTTCCCGGCAGCACCAGCCCTCGGATGATCGTCGAATGGTCGCTCGACGCCGAGCGCGTGCGCACACTTGCAGATGGTGCACGAGCGACCCCGCACGAGATCGATGACGTTCCTGCACTGGGCGAAGTGCTGCGCCACCGCAACGGCGGCGCTACGTTGTCCATACCGACAGCGATCAACGAGCTCGATCCTGCGCAGCAAGTCGATTTACGAGAAGTCATTGGCGACGCGTTCGAGTCTCTGCTCTCTGAGGGGCTCGTCGGCGTCTCGTGCCGCCGCGTTGATGAGAAGTGCGCCGCCTACGTCTTCGAATCGTCGCGCGAACAAAGTGAAAGGTCCATACCGACGTGAGCATCACCATTGAGAAGGTCGACCTCTATCGCGTGCGCATGCCGCTCGTGCACGAGTTCGAGACCAGTTCCCACAAGAAGAGCTTCATTGAGCACATCTTGGTGCGCGCCACCGACTCGACAGGTCTCGTCGGGTGGGGCGAGTGCGCCAGTCCCGCCGACCCCTATTTCTGCTACGAGAGCACCGATACCTGCTGGCTGATTCTGCGGCGCTATCTCGTGCCCTCGGTGCTTGGCGAACCGTGGGACTCACCCGATGAGGCGTACCGCATCGCTGAGATCAAAGGCAACCCCTTCGCGCGCGCGTCCATCGACATGGCCTGCTGGGATCTCTACAGCCAGCACCTCGGTCTGCCACTCGCGAACGCACTCGGGGGAACGGCGGAGGCCATTGATTCGGGCGTGAGCCTCGGCATCGAGCCATCGATTGACGTGTTGTTGAAGGCGGTCGCCGGTCACGTTGACGAGGGATACAAGCGAGTGAAGCTGAAGATCGCCCCGGGCTGGGAGATCGAGCCGGTTCGTCAAGTGCGCGATGCCTTTCCCGACATCGCGCTGCAGGTCGACGCGAACGGCGGCTTTGAACCATCAGCAGCGAGTTCGGAGGTCTTTGAAGAGCTCGACGGCTTCGGGCTCTTGATGATCGAGCAGCCCTTCGAAGAAGATGAACTGCTCGCGCACGCGGCGCTACAACGTCGACTTGAGACGCCCGTGTGCCTGGATGAGAGCATTTCGTCGGCGCCAGCGGTCAGCACCGCCCTCGAACTTGAGGCGTGCCGCATCGTCAACATCAAGGTCTCGCGACTCGGCGGACTCGGAAAGGCCCGCGAAGTGCACGACCTGTGTTTTGACGCCGGTATTCCCGTCTGGTGCGGCGGAATGCACGAATTTGGAGTTGGGCGTGCGGCGAACATCGCAGTGGCGAGCTTGCCGGGGTTCACGTACCCAAGTGACATTTCGGGCTCGAAGAAGTACTACGAACAGGATGTCGTTGTCCCCGAAATCGTCGCCAAAGGTGGCCAGGTGCAGGTTCCTCACGAAGTTCCCGGCATCGGCTACGAGGTGCATCTTGAGCACGTGGAGAAGTACCTAGTGAATCAGACGTCCCTCTATGCGAAGTCGCTCTACGCGAGTTCGCCGCAGCCCTACAAGGAGTAATCGTGCGAGTACTGATATCAGCGGACATGGAGGGCGTCACAGGGGTGACCTTCCCAGAAGACTGTGAGTACGGAGCACCGCGGTGGCAAGAGGCGCGGCACCTTCTCATGAGCGACGTCAACGCCGCTGTGGAGGGCTTCTTCCGCGCGGGTGCTACCGAAGTCGTGATCAACGACGCGCACTCGACGAAGCGCAACCTCATACTGGAACAGCTGGACGAGCGGGCGAGTGCGATCATCGGCCGACACAAGCCACTCGGGATGATGCAGGGGCTCGAAACGTGCGACGTGGTCGCTTTTCTCGGCTATCACACGGGAGCGGGCCGCCAAGGCATCCTCTCCCACACCTATATAGGAGAGACCATTCTCGACGTGCAACTCAATGGGGAGCACGTCAACGAGGGCCGGATGAACGCATTGCTTGCGGCCGAGTTCGGAAAGTCGGTGGTGCTCATCACGGGCGATGACTTGACGTGCGACGACTCGAAGCAGTGGGCGCCCCGCGCGGAACGCGTCGCGGTGAAGACCTGCGTCGATCGCTACACCGCACGCTGCCTCGCGCCCGCGACGACGGCGCCGCTCATCACTGAGGCCGCCGAACGGGCGTTGGGTCAAGCGATCGACGTGGTACGAACTGACGGACCCTTCACCTACGAGGTCACCTTTGACGCTGTGAATCCAGCGAACGCGTGCAGTGCGATACCAGGCGTGAGGGAGTCTGGAGAGCGGAGCGTCACCTTCACGATGCCGACGATGTTCGAGGCAATCAGATGCTTCAAGGTTGTCTCCGTGCTTGCGAACTCCTCAGTCGAGCCTGAGTATGGTTAAAGCCTTCGACACGATCCCCGAGCTTGCTGCGTTCAAGGGATCGGCCGACGCGTTTCGTGAGCACGCGATTGCCCGCTTGGGCGAGCTCGTCGAACTGGAATCTCCTTCCGGGGACGTTGCGAAACTCGATGCACTTCGCGACAATCTCGGCAACAAGTGGGAGTCGCTCGGACTCAACGTTCGTACGGAGAGTGGCATCGCAGGCGACCATCTCGTCGCCTCATCCGTGCTGACGTCGAGCACGCCCGGAGGACACCTCCTCTTTGTCGCCCACTACGACACGGTGTGGTCGTTCGGCGAGCTTGCACGACAGCCGTTCGTCATCGATGGCGACCGCGCGAGCGGGCCCGGGGTCTTCGACATGAAGGCGAGCCTGGTTGCCTTCGAGATCGCCCAGCTCATTCTCGGAGAGACGGGCGCCACACCCACCCGCGACTATCGTCTCGTCTGCATCGCCGACGAGGAGGTCTCGAGCGTCGACGGACGTCGCGTGGTGCTGGAGCAGGCTGAAGGAGCCTTCGCTGTCTTGGGACTCGAACCGCCGCACCCCGACGGAGGATTCAAGAATGGTCGGCGCGGTGTGGCGCGCGTCCTCTTGAAGGTGTCAGGACGTGAGGCGCACTCGGGCCTTGACGCGGCGAAGGGCGTGCTGCGATCGACGAGCTGGTGGATCAAGTCACCGGGTTGCGCGATGGCTACGGACTGCCGATGACGCCGGATGCAACGTTGGCCGCATCACCGGC
>CAVRWO010000024.1:0-17249 GCA_963724865.1 uncultured Acidimicrobiaceae bacterium
CATCGAGCGCCACGCCGGCGCCAGTCATCCCCGCGCCAATGACGACGACGTCGAAAGTTCCCGATGAGAGGGCCCGCACCGCGTCGCCTCGCCGGAAAGTTGCCACGGCGCAATGTTGTCACACCGCCTCTTTACGTAGAGTCTCTCACTGCGCGAAGATTTCACTATTCCGACATGTGGAACTCACGAGGGTGCGTTGCTCGGACGTTGTTGCTCGGTTAGTGTTTCGCCGAACGCCATCAATGGCGATCACGTAACCCCGTGGGAGGGTAGGAGTATGGCACCAAGAGTGATTACGAGGGTCCTGCTCGCCGGAGCGACCTTGGCCAGCGTTGCGGCCATTGGCGTGACGGCGGGTTCGGGAGCCGCGAGTGGCGCGTCGAGCGTGAACTGGGCGAAAGTAACCCACCTCACGAGTTCCGGCAACACGTCGTTGACGGCGCTCGTCAAAGCCGCCGAAAAAGAGGGGAAGCTCAATGTTGTAGCGCTTCCCAATAACTGGGCGAACTACGGCAACATCATCAAGGATTTCTCCAAAAAGTATGGGATCAAGATCAACTCGGAGAACCCTGAGGGCTCAAGTGCTGAAGAGATCCAAGCCCTGACGTCGGACAAGGGCCGTTCGAGCGACCCTGACGTGATTGACGTGGGCACCAGCTACGCGGTAACCGCCCAGTCCGAGGGGCTCCTTGCTCCTTACAAGGTTCAGACCTGGAGTGAGATCCCCGCCGGACTCAAAAACCCTGGCGGCTACTGGTTCGATGACTACGGCGGGTACGTCGCGATTGGTTGTGACGCCACGAATCTCCCCACGGGCGCCAGTTGCCCGACGTCCTTTAAGCAGATGAGCACCGAGACGGGTGCCGAAGGCTACAAGATCGGGCTTAACAACAGCCCGCTGTTGTCGAACTCGGCGCTGGCGGCGGTGCAGGCTGCAGCGATCGCGAATGGCGGTTCACTGAGCAACGTGGCGCCTGGCGTGAGTTTCTTTGCGACACTCAACAAAAATGGAGCGTTCGTGGACACCGTCGCGAACGCGCAGACCGTCGAGGCCGGTACCACCAACGTCATCATTTGGTGGGACTACCTCATGGCGAACGGCGGTATTAGCGCGCCGGGCTTTAAGGTCGTAGACCCGAGTGATGTTTTGCTGGGCGAGTACTACACCCAGGGCATCAACGCGGACTCTCCGGACCCGGCTGCGGCTCGTCTATGGGAGGAGTTCTTGTACTCGACCCAGGGTCAGAATCTGTGGCTCGCAGGTGGCGCACGCCCTGCGGAGCTCGCCTACATGACGGCTCACAACACCGTCAACCAGGGGCTGCTAGCGAAGTTGCCGGCGCTGCCTAAGGGGATCACGCCGCAGTACCCGTCGACCGCCCAGATCACTGCGGCGGCCACGACGGTCCAAGCTACGTGGGCTACGGATGTCGGCGCCAGTTCGTAGTTAGACCGAACGGGCTCTGCCCATGGCACTAGATGAGGCAGTTGTTTCGGGGCCAGGTGTATTGGCACCTGGCCCCGAAACCGTGACCTCGAACAGCAAGAAGCTCCGACGGATCTTGCGCCGCTTGGAGTCAACTTTCGCAGTCACGCCCTTTGTCGTCTATGCGTTTCTCGGCCTTGGCGTTCCGGCTCTCGCCGTTATTTATCAGGCGTTTCACGGCAACGTGGGTGGCTGGACACTGAGCAACATGCGCCTCATGTTGAGCGGTACGTCCAACACGACGACGAAGGGCGTTTACCTGCTTGGGTTCGAGAACAGCTTCAAGTTGGGGATCCTGTCCGCGCTGATTCCCGGCGTCGTGGGCGTGTTTGTCGCCTACGCCATACAGACGTCTAAGCACGCGTTCTTTCGTCGATTGACCTCGACTGCCTCCGGCGTCCTCGCGAATTTTGGCGGCATCAATCTCACGTTCATGTTCATCGCCACTCTCGGTTCGACTGGCATTCTCACCGCTTGGCTGCACGCCATCGGTATCAACCTCGCGAGCGTTGGCTTTAATCTCTACACGTTTTCTGGTGTCGTGGTTGTCTATATGTACTTTCAGCTTCCCCTCATGGTGCTCGTGATCACGCCCGCACTGGGTGGGCTCCGCGAATCGTGGCGTGAAGCCGCCGAGAACCTGGGTGCAACGAGCTGGCGCTACTGGATCCACGTCGGCATTCCCGTCTTGATGCCGTCAATTCTCGGTGGCATGCTCCTGCTCTTCGGGAGCGCCTTCGCGGCCTACGCGACGGCCGAGACTCTGACGCTCGGGCTCATCGCTCTCGCGCCAATTCAGATTGGCAACTTCTTGAACGGCAACGTCATTGCGGGCCAAACCCATATGGGCTACGCGATCGCCTTTGGCATGCTGGTCATTCTCGCCGTCATTATGACGTTGTATAGCTTGATTCGAAAGCGGGCGTCGAAGTGGCTCCGTTAGCCAGCGGCAGTGCCTTTGAAGTCGAATCGGCGATAGCTGAACCCGTACCGCCCTATTCGTTGGGCAAACCTCGGCGCCGACGACACTTCCGTTGGTGGAGGTTCTTCGTTCTCCTCATCGCCGGTGCGTACATTTTGATCCCGCTGTACGCGGGCATCAAGTTCTCCCTGGAGGGCAACCTTGGGGGTTTCTCGTTCTTGGCGTACAAGAGCATTCCTTCGGCGCCCGGGTTCACGCAGGCGCTGTCGTTGTCGTTCAAACTCGCGGTCGTCACGATGGTCGCATCCACGCTGCTTATGGTGCCGACCTCGATCTACGTGCACTTACGAATGCCTCGCTTTCGGCGAGTGCTCGATCTCGTGTCGGTGTTACCCATCGTGATCCCGCCCATCGTGCTCATCATCGGAGTCTTGGGAGCTTTTCCGCTGTGGGCGAAATCGTCTCCGTATCTGCTGAGCTTCATGTACGTGATTCTTGCGATGCCCTTCGTTTATCGGTCACTCGATGCGGGCCTGAACGCGATTGACCTAAAGACGCTTACCGAGGCGTCTCGCTCGCTTGGTGGTAACTGGATCAAAACCATGTGGCAGGTGATCATTCCCAACATCCGCCCGGCGCTGCTCTCGGCGACGGTCCTCACCCTCGCTCTCGTGTTTGGTGAGTACACCATGGCGAGTCTCGACTCTTGGACGACCATCCCGGTCTGGATTGCTCAATTCGAAACGGCGAGCGACGGCCACCTCCAGGTCGCGGCGTCCATGATGGGCCTCGTCGGAACGTGGATCCTGCTGTTGTTGGTAGTCTCCCTCGATCGGTCGCAGTCGCGCCGTCGTCGTAAGGCGACTGTTTGATGACCCAGATGAAGGAGAGTCCGATGACCGGATCGATACCCGCGACGCGCAATTCGGGCGCGGCCGTGAGCCTCGAAAACCTGGTGCGAACGTTCGCGAAGGTCCGAGCGCTCGATGGGCTCACGCTTTCCATCGAACCCGGCGAGTTCATGGCGTTGCTCGGTCCCTCTGGCTGCGGCAAGACGACGGCATTGCGAGTACTCGCCGGCTTTGAGACGCTCGACAGCGGGCGAGTCGTCGTGGATGGCATCGACCTCTCTGACGTCACCGCGCGCAAGCGCGACATGGGCATGGTTTTTCAGAGTTACTCGCTCTTTCCCAACATGAACGCTCTCGACAACGTGGCCTTTGGACTGCGCATGCGCAAGCAGTCTGGACGTGATCGACGGGCGAAGGCAGCTGAGTTGTTGGAGATGGTGGGCCTCGGGGACCAGCGAGCGAAGTACCCCCACCAGATGTCGGGAGGTCAACAGCAACGGGTCGCGCTGGCGCGGGCGCTCGCCATTGAGCCGCGTGTTCTCCTGCTCGACGAACCGCTGTCCGCGCTCGACGCCATCGTGCGCGCAGAGCTGCGAGATCAGATTCGCTCTCTTCAGCAGCGCCTTTCGATCACCACTGTCTTCGTCACCCACGACCAAGAAGAGGTTCTTTCGATGGCCGACCGCGTCTGCGTGATGTCGAAGGGGCACATTGAGCAAGTCGCAACGCCCGCCGAGCTCTATTCGCGACCAGCGACGGCCTTCGTGGCCCAGTTCGTCGGCATCTCGAGTCGATATCCGGTGGACGCCGTGAGTCAGCAGGTGGAACTCTTCGGAGGTCGCAGTCCCGTGCGAAGCGGTGAGGGATCGGGCCTCTCGGGGCCGGTCGACGCGCTCCTTCGCCCTGAAGACGTATCGATCGACGTCGATCCTTCTGGTCAGGGATTTGTCACGCGAAAGAGCGTCCTCGGGGCGATGACTCGCCTTGTCGTGCAAGTCGGCGAAATTCCGATTCGTGTTGACGTGCGCAGCGATCGTGCGAGCGAAATCGAACTCGGTACTCGAGTGCGCGTGAGCGTTGTCGCTCGTGACGTGTTGATCGCCACTCGCCAGCCACTCGTCGAGGAGTCGGCGACGTAGCGGCTATTCCCCGAAGAAGTCGGCGTCATCAGCGAGGACCGCATCGACGCCGGGCAGTTCGCTGAGTGCCGCCACAAGGTCGTTGACGAGTGCTTGGCCGCGTACGCGTAACGTGACGCCCACCATCGGGGTCCCTTCGTCCCCGCGACGGGAATCTGATCTGGGCTTGTACCCAATCGCCTCAGTAGAGATCTCCGACAGTGCGAACCCGCGGGCGGTCGCGAGTGCGAGTATCTCGCGCAGCACTCCTCGTCCGTCGGGGTAGCGCACGCGGAGCACGGATATTGTCGATGAGGCGCGAGGCAAGCGTCGCGAAAGGTGGGGGAAAATCGTCGCGACGATGAAGTAGATGAAGGTCGCGGCCAGTGCAAGGACGATCAGCCCGGCCCCGCACGCAGCGCCCACCGCGGCGGTCACCCACACCGCAGCAGCAGTGGTGAGTCCGCGCACCGAATCGCGGCGTACGAAGATCAGTCCGGCGCCGAGAAAGCCGACGCCCGAAACAATCTGTGCGGCGACTCTAGAGGGATCAAGAATGATGCGCCCGGGAACGAGCACGTCGTTGAACCCGTATTTACTGATGAGCATGAAGAGCGCGGCCCCGACGCCGACGAGCGTGTGCGTACGAAGCCCCGCACTCTTTTGGCGAATCTCGCGCTCGACGCCGATGATCATCGAAAGCGCAAAGGCGGCCATCAGCTCAGCTACCTCAGGCCACCCTTGGATGTTGGGAGAGCCAGCCGCGACGAGCGGAGTCGTCACGAGGACCGTCAAAGACATCTGTCTAGGTTAGCCCTAAAGTGAACGAAAGATGAACGTTACGTGACGATTACGTGAACGAAACATTCTGAGGCCGGCGAATCCACGGGCTAACTTTCGAGTGATGGACTTTCAACTCAGCCCGGAACTCGCCGACTTGCAGCAGAGTGTCCGACGTCTCGCCCAGGACAGAATCAAGCCTCGCGCCCGCGAAATCGACCAGTCGGGCGAGTATCCCGAGGACATATTTGACGAGTTCAAGAAGGCTGACCTCCTCGGCCTCTGCATCCCCGAGGAGTACGGCGGCTCGGGGGCAGGAATATTGGGTCTCACCCTCGCGATCGAAGAGGTCACGAAGTACTCCAATGTCCTCGGGCTGATGCTGCTGCTCACGCGACTGCCCACGGGGCCGATCATGATCGCGGGCAACGAGGAGCAGAAGCAGAAGTATCTGCCGGGCATTGCGCGCGGTGAGACTCGTGCGGCATTCTGTCTCTCTGAACCCGGCGCGGGCTCTGACGTGGCGGGCATGCGCACGCACGCGAGTGTGGATCCCGACGTCGAAGACGGCTTCGAGATCACGGGCACCAAGTGCTGGATTTCAGGCGGCATGCAGGCCGACTGGTTCGTCGTCTTCGCCAAGGTTGGTGATCCGAATTTACGTCTGCATCGCAACATCTGGGGCTTCATCGTTGAGGCGAATGCTCCGGGAGTCACTCGCCCGAGGGTTGACAAGAAGATGGGCGTGAAGGGCATCGATACCACCGAGATCGTGTTCGACCACGTGAAGGTAGGCCCGCGACAGGTGATCGGAGGAGGTTTTCTTCTCGCTATGGAGTCGCTCAACGCGATGCGTCCCATCGTCGCTGCCCGCGGCATTGGTCTCGCAGAAGGCGCCCTGATGTACGCCGTCGAGTACGTGAAAGAGCGCGACGCCTTCGGCCAGAAGATTGCCGACTTCCAGGGGATCCGCTGGGAGATCGCGAAGCTCGCCACGGAGATCGAAGCGGCGCGCCTGCTCACCTATCGCGGGGCGTGGCTGGCGGACCAGGGCAAGTTCGAAAAAGAGTACGTGCCGCTGCTCTCGATGGCGAAGTACTACGCCACCGAAGTCGCGGTGAAGGCTTCGGGACTCGCGGTGCAGCTTCTGGGTGCGGCGGGCTACATGGAAGACCATCCCGTCGAGCAGTTCTACCGTGACGCCAAGCAGCTCACCATTGTCGAAGGAACGAGTCAGATCCAGCTCAACCTCATCGGACGAGGCGTCTTGCACCACGACCTCTGGTGGGATTAACCAGGACGGCCTCGGCCACCCACGTACACTGACGCTGTGAGCGGACCTCTTTCGGGCGTCAAGGTGCTCGAACTCGCCGGCATTGGCCCGAGTCCCTTCGCCTGCATGCTGCTCGCCGACATGGGCGCCGACGTGCTTCGCCTCGAACGTGGCGACCCCGACGCAGCCCCGGGGGCGTCCTGGGATCTCCTCAACCGTTCTCGCCCGTCGGTTGCCATCGACCTCAAATCCGTCGCTGGTCGAGACCTTGTCTTGGAGCTGTGCGAACAAGCAGACGTCCTCATCGAGGGGTTTCGCCCCGGCGTCGCCGAGCGTCTCGGGATAGGGCCAGAGGATGTCCGGCGACGCAATCGTCGCCTCGTCTACGGGCGAATGACGGGTTACGGACAGAACGGACCGCTCAGTGGTCGAGCGGGACACGACATCAACTACATCGCGATCTCGGGGGCGCTCTGGCCGCTCGGTCGCGCTGGCGAGGCACCCGTGCCAGCGCTCAACTTGGTCGGCGACTTCGGCGGGGGAGCGTTGTACCTGGTCGCAGGAGTGCTCGCTGCGGTGATCTCGGCACGCGAAAGCGGCGAGGGCCAAGTTGTTGACGCAGCCATGGTCGACGGTACTGCCTCGATGATGACGATGACGCACTCGTTGATGGCAGCGGGCTTTTGGACCGAAGAACGCGGGGCGAACATCCTTGACACTGGTGCGCACTTCTACGAGGTCTACGAGACCAAGGACGCGCGCTTCGTCGCCGTTGGCGCGATTGAAGCAAAGTTCTACGCAGATCTCCTCGCGGGTCTGGGGCTGAACCCCGAGGAGCTGCCCGCTCAAATGGACCGCGCGCAGTGGCCAACGATGAAGGAACGTTTTGCGCGCATCTTTCGCGGGAAGACGCGCGACGAGTGGGCTGAGATCTTCCTTGACCGGGACGCGTGCGTCTCGCCAGTGCTCTCTCCGCGCGAAGCGGCGGCTCATCCGGTCAACACTGCACGGGGCGTCTATTCGGTCGACGAACCGCTGCAACCTGAACCGGCGCCGCGATTCTCAGAGACCCCAGCTCGAAGAGGCGCACCCCCCGCCACAGCGGGTTCAGGCACGCGCGAAGGCCTCGCCCACTGGGGGGTCAGCGACGAACGGCTCGCCGCCCTGCGCGCCGCGGGAGCGTTCGGCTAAATGTTGACGACGGGGCAGGTGAGGGTGCGCGTGATGCCAGGCACCTTTTGGATGGCGCCGACGATGAACTTGCCAAGATCGTCGACGCTTCCGGCTTCGCACCGTACGATGACGTCGTAGGGTCCGGTGACCTCGAAGGATTCGAGGACGCCCGGTACAGCGCGAGTGGCGAGGACGACCTTTTCGCTCGAGCCAATTTCTGACTGAATCAGGATGTACGCCTGTACCGACATGAGGGACCTTTCTCTTCGAGTCCCTCCATATTGCCCGCTTTCGGGGCGTAGCGCTAATCGTCGCGAAAGCGATTGCCAATGTGCCACTGGTGGCAGACGTCACAGCGGTAAGCGTTCAATTCGGCTCGATCCAGCGTCCACGCGAGCTGCGCAGCGCTCTTCGCCTCCTGCTCGGTACGGTAGGGATTCTTCGCCGTGCCCTCGCGGGTGAAGTGGGAGGAGACGGGGCTGGAGGTTCGCGTGGGCGACAGTGGGCGGCGGCGACGCTTCATCGTCTCCAAACTACTGGCGGCTCTCGTACAGTTGAGATGGTGAGCGTGCAGCTAGAGACCTCGATCGACGTCACGACCAACACCGTCCTCGACGATGAGGACCACGAGCGCTTCACGCACATCGTGCTCGAGGGATACACGCCCAAGAACGGAGAGTTCGTGCCGCTCGAGAACTCCGTCGTCGACGCGATGGTCAACGCGACGCCGGTACGCGCGCTGTGCGGCAAGCTCTGGGTCCCAGGCCGTGACCCGTCAAAGTACCCCGTTTGTCCAACCTGCAAGGAGATCGCCGAGACGCTTGGCTGGACGCTGCCAGAGGGCTAGATCCACGAAGACTTCATTAGAGTCGTAGTCACCATGGCACGCGCACTCTTCTTACGCCACCACCTCGAAGACAGTCCCGGACTCATCGGTGAGGCGTTTGAAGCGCGGGGATTCGAGATCGACCTCGTCATGATGAACGAGCACAGCGAATCGCCGTCGCTCGACGGCTACGACGCCTTCGTCATCCTCGGCTCCACCTCCGCGGTCTACGACCGTGAGGTCGAAGCCGCCTGGTTCCACCGCGAGCTCGCCCTGATCGGCGACGCTGACGGGCGGGCCCTACCGATCTTGGGTATCTGTTTTGGCGCTCAGGCGCTGTGTCGCTACTTCGGAGGTGTCGTGAGCCGCGCGCCCGAAGGGGAGGTCGGCTGGCTCGAGATCGACGTGAACGAAGGCGTCGAGCTCTCGCGTGGACCGTGGTTCGAGTTTCACTGGGACGCCTGCAGTCTGCCCGAACGAGCGGAGCTGTGGGCCACGTCGCCCCAAGCGGTACAAGCGTTCAGGATCGGTCCCCACGTCGGGGTTCAGTTCCATCCCGAAGTCGACGACGCTCAACTCAAAGAGTGGTTCGCGAGTGACGTAGAAGGAACTCGCGAGTTGGGCATCGACCCCGCAGCCCTACTCGACCAGACCGCACGTGAGACGCCCGCTGCGCGGATCCGCGCCCAAGGGCTCGTCGATCTCTTCTTGCGACGAGTCAGCTGAGTCCGTGGGCAGCGAGCGGTCCGAGACCACCTTTGACGTCCGCGTCGAACGACCCGCGAGTGGTGGGGGAGTCGGTCGGGCTCCCGACGGTCGGGTCACCTTCGTTCGCTACTCGCTGCCCGGTGAACTCGTACGCGTCGACGTGAACGAGGCGACGTCGAGCTTCTATCGGGGCGACGCCGTCGATGTACTCGAGGCGAGCGACGAGCGCGTGACGCCTCCGTGCCCGTACTTTCATGCTGGTGGATGTGGGGGCTGTGACCTTCAACACGCGTCGAAGTCAGCACAGCTCGAGTGGAAGGGCGCGCTCGTGCGAGAGCACCTCCGACGGATCGCGGGTCTTGAGCGCGACGTCGAGGTGACATCGCTCTCGGGGACCGGTGAGGGCTCGCGCACGAGGCTTCGCTGCGGCGTGGACAAGGATGGAATGCTCGGGCTGCGTCGAGCACGTTCTCACGAGCTGATCGCGATCGACGAGTGCTGGATCAGCGACCCGATCTTCTTGCCGGCCTTCGCGCACGCGTGGCCCGGCGTTGACGAAGTGGAGCTTCGAGCGATCGGAAGGGGTGCGCCCTTCGCCGTCGCTCGTCGAAGTGCCGATCGAGGAGCGCGGTACGATCTCCGCTCCCTCGAGGGCGCGCCACTCGATCCCTCCACGCACTCGCGCGTCGAGGTGCGCGAGCACGTGTACGTCGTTGGTCCACTGTCGTTCTGGCAGTCGCATCGCCACGCGCCCGAGACGCTCGTCGATTCCGTGCTGGCTTTCGCTGACGTGTCAGCCGGGGATGACGTCGTCGATCTCTTCAGCGGTGTCGGACTCTTCTCGGTGCCACTGGCGAAGCTTGTCGGACCGGGCGGGCGCGTAAGCGCGGTCGAGTCGTCGCCCCACGCGGTGCGCGACGCGCGCGAGAACGCGACCGGTCTTCGTCAGCTGAAAATTCGTGAGTGGTCGGTCTCGCCGCGTTCGGTGAATGACACGGTTCGCGAAGGGTCGATCGTCGTACTTGATCCGCCGCGTCACGGTCTTGCCAAGGGCGTCGTCGACGCGCTCGCGCGACGTGCCCCGCGTCGAGTGGTCTACGTGTCGTGTGACGCGGCCACCTTCTCGCGCGACCTTAAGGATTTCTTACGCAACGGGTTTGTCCTGAGTGACCTGCGAGTATTTGACCTGTTTCCGATGACCGAGCACGTAGAGATCGTTTCGTTGCTTGACAGCCCCGCCTAAATGGTGGATAGTGCTGATGAGGAACGAGAATTTCGATCTCACTGAGGGGGTTGTCAATGTCGATCAAGTTAGATCATCACCACCGCGTCACCGCTCAGAAACTCTTCTGTCACCCGCTGAACCACAACATTCAGTGGCACGACGTGTGCTCGCTGCTTGCTCGCTTCGGTGAGGTGCACGAGACGCATCGAGGGAATTGGGCGGTAACGGTCGAAGGTGAGACCGTGTCGTTTGGCTCTACCCGCACGCGCGAACTCACTGAAGACCAGGTGGTGAGGGTTCGAAACTTTCTTCGATCCTTTGGCCTCAGCAAAGACACACTCGCGGCGTAGACAATCCTCTAGCGTTATGAGCCGTGACAGAGCGGCTCTACGTGTTGGTGCCGCCCTCGCTCGGAAAGTCGCGCGGCGGTCGACGTGCAGCGTCTCGCGGTGTCTTTGACGACGACCTTGCGGTTCCTCGGCGCGAAGTCCTGAGGGCGCTGCGTGGCGTGCTCGAACGTGGCGTACCGCGTGAGATGGCATCGACGTTCGCGGCGAAGGGAGAGCTGCTCGATCGCGCAATAGATGCGACAAGAGCGCTCGAGAGCGGTACGGCGCCACTCATGCCGGCGTGGCGACGCTACGAGGGGGTCGTGTGGACCCATCTGGAACCTCACTCGTTGACGTCGTCGCTTCGGCGACGGATTCTTGTGCCCTCAGGCCTGTACGGAATGCTCTCGGGTGAAGATCCGATCGCGGACTACCGACTGAAGATGAACGCACCGCTGGCCCCCTTCGCGTCACTCGCACGATTTTGGCGACCGGCTCTCACCGAGGTGATCGAGCGTACGACCCGTCGCAGCACGATCGTGAATCTTCTGCCGAATGAGCATGCGGCGAGCATCGACATGGCGAGTCTTGGCAAGTCGCGCGAGATCATCAACGTACGCTTTGCGACGAGCGACGAGCGCAATGCGGTTGGCCATGACGCGAAGGCGGTGAAGGGTGTTCTCACGCGGCAGATCCTTCTTGAGGGAACGAGTGCGCTCGAACGACTCTCGTGGCAAGGTTGGCTTTCCCGTCGAGAGGGCGGCGATGTGGTCGTCACCGCACCTGCCAATCGATGGCCCGTGACCTAGGCTTTATCGGTGATTGAACGCGTGATCGTCATCGAAGAGCGTCTCGCGTCCCTGGGCGTCGCGCTCGCGATCGGAGGGATTCTGGTCGTCTTCCTCTTGGTGTCGAGCCTGTTCTATTCGGCGAGCTCGACGACGCCCGTTGCGGCGGTAGCTATCGAGGCGGTGGTCGTTCTTGCCATGGCCTTCGTCGTGTTCTTGTTCTGGAAGGTCATCGTGCGCGTTGTCGAGACGCCTGAAGGCCGCGCCCTCGAGATCCTGTACGGGCCCGGTGGATTCGTTCGCCAAACATTCGGCCCCGATGAACTTGAAGAGGCGTACGCCCGCGACCTCTCCTTTGCCCAGATGGGCGGCTGGGGATATCGCGGAAGCCTGCGACTCCTTCGACAGGCAGCACTGGTTACTCGCCGCGGAGAGGCCCTCGAACTTATCTTGCGTGGCAAGCGTCGCTTCATCGTCACCGTGAACGATCCCTCGGAGTTTGTCGCCGCGCTGCAGCTCTCCGACTAGCCAGACGTCGGTTCACGCGCCGGGTGGAACCATCGCGCCGTGCCCGCTAAGGTCCACTCCGACTATTCGGGAGCGAGCGTTCCCCTCGCTCGGACCGATCGAACCAGTGCAGGTGAGAATCGCATGAAGACACGACAGCGTGCCCCAAAAGACTTGGTCGGCGGGATCCTTCCGTGACCGAACTGACGTCGCGCGGTCGAAGCTTCGCGTTACTGGTGTGCTGTGTCGCCGTGCTCCTCATCGGTATCGACCTCACCGCGGTCAACGTGGCGTTGCCCACTATCGGACGCGAGTTTCACGCGAACGTCTCAGCCCTCTCATGGACCATTGACGCGTACGCGCTGACGCTTGCGTCGCTCTTGATGCTCTCTGCATCGACGGCTGATCGGGTGGGGCGCAAGAGGGTGTTTCGCATTGGACTGGTCATGTTCATGCTGGGCTCTTTGCTGTGCGCACTTTCGCCGAACCTCGGCTGGCTCGTCGTCTTTCGTGTGATTCAGGGCATTGGCGGCTCGATGCTCACCCCCGTCGCTATCTCCCTTATCGCCAACATCTTCACCGACTCGGCTGCGCGTGGTCGCGCACTGGGTGTCTGGTCGGGCGTTGCGGGGCTCGCCCTGGCGCTCGGACCAGTCGTCGGTGGCGCGCTCGTCGGTTCGAGCCTTGGATGGCGCTGGATCTTCGTCATCAACATCCCTATTGGTGTGGTGACGCTCTACATGGCGCAACGCTTCATTCCCGAGTCGCGTTCGGAGCATCCGCGGCGGCTCGATACACTCGGCCAACTCTTTGTCATCATCACGCTGGCGTCGCTCGTCTTTGGCATCATTGAAGGTCCGCGATTCGGTTGGAGGTCCCCTCTGATCATCGCGTGCTTCGTCCTGACGGCCGGTGGCGTCGCGAGCATCGTCTACTACGAGCCGCGCCGATTTCAACCGCTCCTCGAGCTGCGATTTTTTAGAGGCGCTCCGTTTACCGGCGCCAACGTGATCGCCATTGCCTCCTTTGCGGCGCTCGCTTCGTTCCTTCTCGTTAACAGCCTCTACCTTCAAGAGGGGCGCCACTTCGGACCGCTGCACGCGGGGCTGTTGATTTTGCCCTTGGCTGCGGCGAGCATCATCTTCGGACCGATCAACGGACGAATACTGGCCAGGTATGGCGCTCGCGCCTCCTTCGTCATTGCGGGAGTGGCGCTCACGCTGGCCGGACTGATGCTCACAAGAGAGGGTCCGACGACACCGATCTGGTGGCTTCTGCTTGCGTACGCCGTCATGGGTGTCGGGAACTCTGCGGTGGGCGCGCCGATCACTCACACCGCGGTCGCCGGCATGCCAATCTCCCAGTCTGGGGTTGCGTCTGGCATCAACTCGACGACTCGCCAGGTTGGTTCCGCGCTGGGTGTGGCAATCGCCGGTGCCACCCTTGCTTCAGCCACGCATCGAGATTTCGCCTCTTCGACCCACATGGCGTGGTGGATCAGCACGGGATACGGCGTAATCGTTTTGGTGCTCGGGATCGTGTCGACTTCCACATGGGCGCAGTCGACGGCGAAGCGGATTAATTTTGACGAGCAACCGATGCGAAGGCGGGTTGCCTCGACGTCCGACTAAGGGACGCAGCTGGTATCGCCCACCGCAGTAGGAGGGCGGGCGTGAGAAGGCTACACCTGGCGCTTGGAGCGATGATGGTGTTGTCCGTGTCGACGGTCTCGTCGCCCGCGTTCGCTGGCACCTCGATGCCAAGGGTGGTGCACGGACATCTGCTGACGTACTCGGCCTCGGTGCACGAAGGCTACGCCGGGGTCGTCGCCTACGACAGCGTCGTCAGTCGAACGTCGCTCGCGCAGTTCGGACCCCCCAATCCGGCGTCATCGTCGTGCGTGGGCGAGTGGTGCCTTGGACTCGGGACGGTCGACGGCTTTCAGTATCCGCTTATCTCGAGCAACGGCGGAAGGACGTGGCGCAATGGGGGGCACTGGTTCGCGGGCGGGTGGGCCGACGGTGCGGCCTTCGCCTCGACGATGACGACCTTTAGCGCGACGACGGCCGTCGCATGGTTTCCGGGCCAGAACACGTTCTACATGACGAGTGACGCAGGACGTCGTTGGTACTCGGCGTGGCCCGACGGCCCGATTGTCGCCGTGACAAGTCCCAACGACGGCGCGACCGTCGTGATGCGCTTGAATCCCTCTTCAATGACCCCAACGGAGGTCGTGGTGCGGTATCGATCCACCGACGGCGGGCGCCAGTGGATCCGTACTTCCTAACTGCCTGATTGGTGGAGGTGCGGGGGAACGATCCCCGGTCCAGTAGCTTCCAAGTGAACATTCTCCGAGCGCAGCTGGCAGTTGATTGTCGGGATCGTCGCCAATGTCAGCGTCGGCAGTGGTCCTTAGATGGCTGAGGTGTCCCCGGAAGATCACCAACGAACCTTCCGAGCAAGCCTTGCTCTATGACACCCGTTATCTAGACCGCAAGGCTGGGTCTAGGCGGATGTTGCTACCTAAGCAGCAAACGCAAGCTGAGGCTTGGCGTTTATTTATTGTTTCCGGCTCTTTTACGTGGCTCCGGAAACCACGGCTCGCTTCTTTCACCAAGACGACTGCTGTCGAATCCAATCACCCCCTTGTACGACCGCAATGGCCGTGCAGTGATTCTACCTGGATCCGTCCCTGCCTCCACTCGCTCGGCGGGCCTAGCATTGCGGATACTCGATTCGAGTTCAGGCCACGAAAGGGACACGCATGCGCACGGTTCGACTCGCCCTCGCGGGCGTACTTGGTGTTTCACTGCTTGCTGGGATCTCGCTGACGACGGGCGTCGCCGCGCAGGCGTCGAGCGCGAGCGAGCTCGCCAAGTGCAAGACGACGATTCTGTCCCAAGAGATCACCAAGGGAGTGCTCACGGTCGCAACGGACAGTCCCGCCTACACGCCCTGGTTCGTGAACAACTCACCGTCCAACGGCAAGGGGTTCGAATCGGCCGTGGCCTACGCAATCGCGGCCGAACTCGGCGTCCAGCGCAAGGATGTGAAGTGGGTCGTCGAGCCCTTTGACTCGAGCTACCTGGGCGGACCTAAGACCTTCGACTTTGACATCAACGAGATCTCCTACACGCCAGCGAGGGCGAATGCCGTCACGTTCTCGGTGAGCTACTACAACGTGAACCAGTCCATCGTCGCGCTGAAGACCGACGCGATCGTAAAAAAGCACAAGCCCAAGGAGCTGAAGAGCTACGTCTACGGCGACCAGATCGGCACGACCGGACTTGCGTACATCTACAACGACATCAAGCCCACCAAGACGCCGCGGGTGTACTCGACGCTCGACCAGGCCGTCTTGGCGTTGCAGACCGGTCAGATCGACGCGATTATCATCGACACGCCCACGGGCCAGTACATGGCGTCGGCGCAGATCGTCAACGTGCACAAGAAGCTTGTGGCGACCCAGGTGGGTCAGTTTCCAAGCACGGGCGAGCACTATGGCCTGCTCTTTGCCAAGGACAACCCGCTCGTCGGATGCGTGAACGTCGCGCTCAACGCGATGAAATCGAACGGCACGCTCGCCGCGTTGGATCAGAAGTGGTTGGGTATCTACACCAGCGTGCCGTTGATCCAGCCGTAGAGATGTTTCCGGTTGATCCTGGCGTAAACAACCCCGCGTTCGATGCGGGCGACGACGGATCGGACGCAGCGCCCAATCTCTTTTCTTCTCGCAGAAGTCGACTTCTCGTCGGTCGTCGCGGTGTTGTCGCCAGCACGGTGTCGACGCTGGTCATCGTCGGCCTCATCGTAGCGTTGCTCTACGTCCCCAAGGGCGGCGCGACCCTTCGCTACACCTTCTTCAATCCCCACAACCTCTGGCTCGCATGGGTGGGAGATCCGCGTCTCGGTCTAGATGCCATTCGGGACGGCTTGGTGACGAACATCGAGATGTTCTTGATCAGCGAGGCGCTGGTGCTGATCCTCGCGGTGCTCATCGCGTGGTGTCGTATTAGTCAGTCGCCTGTGCTCTTCCCGATTAGAGCAATGGTGACGGTGTACAGCGACGTCGCCCGCGGCGGCCCATACTTCTCGTGATCCTCATCGTTGGTTATGGGCTACCTCAGTTGGGCTTCGGATACGTCTCTGACCAGCCCCCAATCGTCTACGGCATCATCGCTCTCGTCTTTTGTTACACGGCGTACGTTTCCGAGGTCATTCGTGCGGGCATCTTTTCAATCCCGAACGGTCAGCATCAGGCCGCTCGTTCGCTGGGGCTCTCGCACGCTTCAATGATGCGCCACGTCATCTTGCCCCAGGCGATTCGCAACGTGATCCCGCCGCTGCTCAACGACTTCATCTCGCTTCAAAAAGACTCCGCCCTGGTGTCGATCCTCGGGGTCATTGAAGTTACTCAAGCTGCCCAGATATTCTCGTCGACCGAGTTCAACGAGAGCGGCCTCACCTTGGCGGCGATCTTCTTTCTCGTGCTGACAATTCCCATGACACGCTTCACCGATCGGCTCATCGCGAAGGATCCGCGCCGTTTGACGAGTACCACATGAACCAGGCGGTCTTGGAGATGGATTCAGTGGTAAAGCGATTCGGGGAAAATGAAGTGCTGCGCGGCGTCTCGCTGGGGCTGCAACGCCACGAGGTCGTCTGTCTCATCGGTGCGTCGGGCTCTGGCAAGTCCACGTTGCTTCGTTGCGTGAACATGTTGGAACGTATTGACGGAGGGGACATCGAGCTTCTTCGGTCGAAGCCTCACCGATCCCCGGATCGATCAGAAGCCGGCGCGACGTCACGTCGGTATCGTCTTTCAGGCCTACAACCTCTTTCCACCGTACTGGCTATCCTCGAGAACGTCGTCCTCGGTCCGGTGCGCGCGCACAAGCGCTCGCGTGAAGAAGTCCGCGAAGAGGCGATAGTCTTGCTCGAGCGCATCGGTCTGAAAGAGCGCGCGCATGACTATCCCGAACGCCTCTCGGGTGGGCAGCAGCAGCGCGTCGCCATTGTCCGCTCGCTCGCCATGCGTCCCTCGCTGCTGCTCTTGGACGAGGTGACCAGCGCGCTTGATCCTACGCTCGTGGGCGAAGTACTTGACCTCCTTACGGACCTGGCCCACCAGGGAATGACCATGTTGATCGCCACGCACGAGATGAACTTCGCGCGCGACGTGGCGAACGAGGTTGCCTACCTCGACAACGGCGTGCTCGTTGAGAAGGGCTCACCCGAAGTGATCTTCTCCGCTCCGCGTGAG
>CAVRWO010000025.1:0-14765 GCA_963724865.1 uncultured Acidimicrobiaceae bacterium
CGTCAAACGCCACCCCGGCGCCAGTAATGCCCGCGCCAATGACGACAACGTCGAAGTTCCTCGTCGAGAGCGCTCCTAACGCGTCCTCTCGACGGAACATTGCCATGGCGCAATGTTGTCACAACACTTGGGAGGGAAGAATCGGTCGCGGCGCGAAGATTTCACTATTCCGACATGTGGAACTCACGAGGGTGCGTTGCTCGAACCGCGTGGCTCGGTTAGTGTTTCGCCGAACGCCACTAAGGGCGATTACTTGACCCCGTGGGAGGGTATGCGTTATGGCACCAAGAACAATAAGGAGGGTCCTGCTCGCCGGAGCAACCTTGGCCAGTGTTGCGGCCGTGGGAATAACGGCGGGATCAGGAGCCGCGAGTGGAGCGTCGAGCGTGAACTGGGCGAAGGTCACCCACCTCACGAAATCCGGCGACACGTCGTTCACGGCGCTGGTTAAGGCCGCCAAGAAAGAGGGGACGCTCAACGTCGTAGCGCTTCCCAACAACTGGGCAAACTACGGCAACATCATCAAGGACTTTTCCGCAAAGTACGGGATCAAGATCAACTCGGAGAACCCGGAAGGCTCCAGCGCCGAAGAGATCCAGGCGATTCAGTCGGACAAGGGCCGTTCGAGCGACCCCGACGTGATCGACGTGGGTACCAGCTACGCGGTCACCGCGCGGTCAGAGGGTCTCCTCGCCCCCTACAAGGTCCAGACCTGGAGTGAGATCCCCGCGGGTCTCAAGAGCTCGAGCGGTTACTGGTTCGACGACTACGGCGGGTACGTGGCAATTGGCTGCAACACCTCGACCGTGACGAACTGCCCGACGTCGTTTAAGCAGATGAGCACCGAGACCGGAGCTGAAGGCTACAAGATCGGACTTAACAACAGTCCGTTGACGTCGAACTCGGCGCTCGCGGCGGTGCAAGCCGCGGCCATTGCGAGCGGCGGTTCGCTGAGCAACGTGGCGCCCGGGGTGACCTTCTTCGCCAATCTCAACAAGAACGGTGCGTTCGTGAACACCATTGCGAACTCAACGACGGCCGAAGACGGTACCACCAACGTCATCATCTGGTGGGACTACCTCATGGCGAATGGCGGTATTGACGTCCCGGGCTGGAAAGTGGTCGTTCCAAGTGACGTGTTGCTGGGTGAGTACTACTCCCAGGGCATCAACGCCGATGCCCCGGACCCCGCTGCCGCTCGTCTGTGGGAGGAGTTTCTCTACTCGACCCAGGGTCAGAACCTCTGGCTCGCTGGTGGCGCCCGTCCCGCAGAGCTCGCCTTCATGTCGGCTCACAACACGGTCAACCAGGGACTGCTAGCGAAGTTGCCGGCGCTCCCTAAGGGGATCACGCCACAATACCCGTCCACCGCGCAGATCACTGCTGCGGCAACGGCGGTCCAGGCCACGTGGGCAACGCAAGTTGGTGCCAGCTCTTAGCTAGCTCGGATAGTCTCCGCCCATGGCATTAGATGAGGCAGTTGTTTCGGGGCCAGGTGCATTAGCACCTGGCCCCGAAACAATGCCTTCGAACAACAAGAAGTTCCGGCGGCTCTTGCGACGTTTGGAGTCGACGTTCGCCGTCACGCCATTTGTCATCTACGCATTTCTCGGCCTCGGGGTCCCCGCGCTCGCCGTAATCTACGAGGCGTTTCACGGGAACACTGGTGGGTGGACGCTCAGCAACATGCGCCTCGTTTTGAGTGGCACGTCAAATAAAACCACGCACGGCATCTTTCTCATTGGCTTTGAGAACAGCATCAAGTTGGGGCTGCTCTCCTCCCTCATTCCCGGTGTTATTGGTGTTTTCGTTGCCTACGCCATTCAGACGTCAAAGAGCCCTTTGCTTCGCCGCTTGACCTCGACTGCCTCAGGCGTGCTCGCCAACTTTGGCGGCATCAACTTGACGTTCATGTTCGTCGCCACGCTTGGATCGACGGGCATTCTCACCGCCTGGTTGCACGCCATCGGCGTCAACCTCGCGAGTATTGGCTTTAACCTCTATACCTTCTCGGGCGTCGTCGTTGTCTACATGTATTTTCAGCTCCCGTTGATGGTGCTCGTTATTACGCCCGCTCTGGGTGGACTCCGTCAGTCGTGGCGCGAAGCAGCGGAGAACATGGGCGCATCGAGTTGGCGCTACTGGATCCACGTCGGTATTCCGGTACTACTTCCATCGATTCTTGGTGGGATGCTGCTGCTCTTTGGCAGCGCATTCGCCGCCTACGCGACAGCCGCGACACTCACCCTCGGGCTGATCGCGCTCGCGCCGATTCAAATCGGCAACTTCTTGAATGGAAACGTGATTGCGGGGGAGACCCACGTCGGCTATGCCATTGCCTTCGGCATGCTCGTAATCCTCGCGGTGATTATGGCCGTGTACAGCCTGGTTCGAAAGAGGGCGTCGAAATGGCTTCGATAGGCGCCGCCGGATCTGTCTTCGAAGTAGCCCAAGTCGAAAACGAGACGGTACCGTCATTCTCCACCGGCAAGCCCAAGCGCAGATTTCACTTCCGTTGGTGGCGTTTCTTCGTCCTCTTGATCGCCGGGGCGTACATCTTGATCCCGCTCTACGCGGGCATCAAGTTCTCGCTGCAAGGTAACACCGGTGGGTTTTCGCTGCTCGCCTACAAGAGCCTTCCTTCGGCGCCCGGCTTCACCTCCGCCCTCTCGCTTTCCTTCAAGTTGGCAGTCGTCACGATGATCGTATCGACGCTTCTGATGGTACCGACGACGATCTATGTGCACCTGCGCATGCCCCGATTTCGCCGGGTGATGGACGTCGTCTCGGTGCTTCCTATCGTGATCCCACCGATCGTGCTGATCGTCGGTGTCATCGGCGAGTACCCACTGTGGGCGAGGTCCTCGCCGTACCTTCTCAGCTTCATGTACGTGATCCTGGCGATGCCCTTTGTCTATCGTTCGCTCGACGCGGGACTCAGTGCAATCGACTTGAAGACCCTGACCGAGGCGTCGCGCTCGCTGGGCGGAAACTCATTCAAGACTATGTGGAACGTTATTCTGCCGAATATACGTCCGGCGTTGCTCTCAGCGACGGTCCTCACCCTTGCCCTCGTCTTTGGTGAGTACACGATGGCGAGCCTCGACCTTTGGACGACCATCCCTGTTTGGATTGCCCAGTTCCAAGTGTCAAGTGACGGCCACGTTCAAGTCGCGGCGTCCATGATGGGACTCGTGGGCACTTGGATTCTGCTGATTTTGGTAGTGTCCTTCGATCGATCGCAGTCTCGCCGATCCAGGAGGCGGAACGCCTGATGACCCAGATGAAAGAGAGTCCGATGCCCGGATCGATACCCGAGACCAGCACCGGTGCCGCCGTGAGTCTCGAGAGTCTCGTACGGACGTTCGCCAAGGTCCGCGCCCTCGACGGCCTCACACTTTCCATCGAACCTGGCGAGTTCATGGCGCTGCTCGGGCCCTCGGGGTGCGGCAAGACGACGGCGCTGCGCGTGCTTGCTGGCTTCGAAACGCTCGACAGCGGCCGAGTCGTCGTCGACGGCGTTGACCTCTCTGGCGTCACGGCACGTAAGCGTGACATGGGCATGGTGTTTCAGAGCTATTCGCTCTTTCCGAACATGAACGCGCTCGACAACGTGGCCTTTGGCTTGCGTATGAGAAAGCAGTCCGGACGAGATCGCCGAGCGAAGGCGATGGAACTCTTGGACATGGTCGGACTCGCGGACCAGCGAGCGAAGTACCCTCACCAAATGTCGGGTGGTCAACAGCAGCGCGTTGCACTGGCACGCGCGCTCGCCATCGAGCCACGCGTGCTGTTGCTCGACGAGCCATTGTCGGCGCTCGACGCCATGGTTCGTGCTGAGCTGCGCGATCAGATTCGCTCGCTGCAGCAGCGCCTCGCCATCACGACGGTGTTTGTCACCCACGACCAAGAAGAGGTGCTTTCGATGGCCGACCGAGTCTGTGTGATGTCAAAGGGTCACATCGAGCAAGTCGCGACGCCCGCGGAGCTCTACTCACGTCCGAAGACGGCCTTCGTAGCGC
This sequence comes from uncultured Acidimicrobiaceae bacterium, assembly GCA_963724865.1. Taxonomy (GTDB): domain Bacteria; phylum Actinomycetota; class Acidimicrobiia; order Acidimicrobiales; family RAAP-2; genus RAAP-2. The sequence goes on from CAVRWO010000025.1 coordinate 4,023, forward strand.
AGTTCGTCGGCATCTCGAGCCGATACCCCGTGGACGCGGTGAACCAGCGGGTGGAGCTCTTTGGTGGGAGCAGCCCCGTGCGCAGTGGCGAGGGATCGACACTCTCGGGACCGGTCGACGCGCTGCTCCGACCTGAAGACGTCACAATCGACGTTGACGCATCCGGTCAGGGATTTGTGACTCGAAAGAGCTTCCTTGGGGCAATGACTCGCCTCGTCGTGCAAGTCGGCGAGATCCCCATTCGCGTGGACCTACGCAGTGACCGCGCAAGCGAGATTGATTTGGGTACTCGCGTGCGCGTGAGCGTTGTCGCTCGTGACATCTTGGTTGCCTCCCGTCAGCCGCTCGTCGAGGAGTCGACGAACTAGTGCCTATTCGCCAAAAAAATCGGCGTCGTCGGCGAGAACCGCGTCGACGCCGGGAAGCTCACTGAGTGCTGCCACGAGGTCGTTGACGAGAGCTTGACCGCGCACGCGCAGGGTGACGCCCACCATTGGCGTCCCTTCACCGTCTCGCCTCGAATCCGATCTTGAACCGTGTTGATAGCCAATGGCCTCGGTAGAGATCTCCGACAACGCGAATCCGCGGGCAGTCGCGAGCGCGAGTATTTCGCGCAGTACCCCGCGCCCGTCGGGATAGCGCACGCGCAGCACGGACATAGTCGAAGAGGCGCGAGGCAAGCGTCGCGAAAGGTGGGGGAAAATCGTCGCGACGACGAAGTAGATAAACGTCGTGGCAACTGCGAGCACGATGAGCCCCGCTCCACACGCGGCGCCGACTGCGGCCGTCACCCACACAGCGGCGGCGGTCGTGAGGCCGCGCACCGAATCGCGTCGCACGAAGATCAAGCCGGCGCCGAGAAAGCCAACGCCAGAGACAATCTGCGCGGCGACTCGCGAGGGATCAAGGACGATGCGTCCGGGAACGAGCACGTCGTTGAACCCGTACTTGCTGATCAACATGAAGAGCGCGGCACCGACGCCGACGAGCGTGTGCGTGCGCAGTCCCGCGCTCTTTTGGTGAATCTCACGCTCGACACCGATGATCATCGAAAGGGCGAAGGCAGCCATGAGCTCAGCAATTTCGGGCCAGCCTTGGATGTTGGGAGATCCGGTGGAGAGCAGTGGAGCGGTCGCGAGGGTCGCCAGAGCCATCTGCCTAGGGTAGTCGTAAAGTGAACGCAAAGTGAACGTTACGTGACGATTGAGTGAACGAAACGTTCAAGGGGCAGAGAGTCAACGGGCTAACTTTCGTGTCATGGACTTTCAACTCAGCCCCGAGCTCACCGACCTGCAGCAGAGCGTGCGACGGCTCGCGCAGGAAAAGATCAAGCCCCGTGCCCGTGAAATCGACCAGTCAGGCGATTATCCCCAAGACATCTTTGACGAGTTCAAAAGGGCCGACCTCCTCGGCCTGTGCATCCCCGAGGAGTACGGCGGCTCGGGTGCAGGAATCTTGGGTCTCACCCTCGCGATCGAAGAGGTCACGAAGTACTCCAACGTGCTGGGACTGATGCTGCTGCTCACGCGACTACCTACTGGTCCCATCATGATCGCGGGTAACGAAGAGCAAAAGCAGAAGTACTTACCGGGCATCGCGCGAGGAGAGACTCGTGCGGCCTTCTGTCTCTCCGAACCCGGGGCGGGGTCGGATGTCGCGGGGATGCGTACACACGCCAGCGAAGACCCCGAGGTAGAAGACGGATTCGAGATCACGGGCACGAAGTGCTGGATCTCGGGCGGCATGCAAGCTGACTGGTTCGTCGTGTTCGCCAAGATCGGCGATCCGAAATTGCGTCTGCACCGCAACATCTGGGGCTTCATCGTTGAGGCGGACGCTCCGGGAGTCACTCGACCGAGAGTCGATAAGAAGATGGGCGTGAGGGGCATCGATACCACCGAGATCGTGTTCGACCACGTGAAAGTGGGCCCGCGCCAGGTGATCGGAGGAGGTTTTCTTCTCGCGATGGAGTCGCTGAACGCCATGCGCCCGATCGTCGCGGCCCGCGGCATCGGCCTCGCGGAGGGTGCGCTGATGTACGCCGTCGAGTACGTGAAAGAGCGCGACGCCTTCGGCCAGAAGATTGCCGACTTCCAGGGGATCCGCTGGGAGATCGCGAAGCTCGCCACGGAGATCGAAGCGGCGCGCCTGCTCACCTATCGCGGCGCGTGGCTGGCGGACCAGGGTAAGTTCGAAAAAGAGTATGTGCCTCTGCTCTCGATGGCGAAGTACTACGCTACCGAAGTCGCGGTGAAGGCTTCAGGACTCGCGGTGCAACTCCTTGGTGCGGCGGGCTACATGGAAGACCATCCCGTCGAGCAGTACTATCGCGATGCCAAGCAGCTCACCATCGTCGAAGGAACGAGTCAGATTCAGCTCAACCTCATCGGACGAGGCGTTCTGCACCACGACCTCTGGTGGGATTAACCAGGACGGCCTCGACCGCCCACCTACACTGACGCTGTGAGCGGACCTCTTTCGGGCGTGAAGGTGCTCGAACTCGCCGGCATTGGCCCGAGTCCCTTCGCCTGCATGCTGCTCGCCGACATGGGCGCCGACGTGCTTCGCCTCGAACGTGGCGACCCCGACGCAGCCCCGGGGACGTCCTGGGATCTCCTCAACCGTTCTCGTCCGTCGGTTGCCATCGACCTCAAATCCGTCGCTGGTCGTGACCTCGTCTTGGAGCTGTGCGAGCAAGCGGACGTCCTCATCGAGGGGTTTCGCCCCGGCGTCGCCGAGCGTCTCGGGATAGGGCCAGAGGACGTCCGGCGACGCAATCGTCGCCTCGTCTACGGGCGAATGACGGGTTACGGCCAGGACGGACCGCTCAGTGGTCGAGCGGGACACGACATCAACTACATCGCGATCTCGGGGGCCCTCTGGCCGCTCGGTCGCGCTGGCGAGGCACCCGTGCCAGCGCTCAACTTGGTCGGCGACTTCGGCGGGGGAGCGATGTACTTGGTCGCGGGAGTGCTCGCTGCGGTGATCTCGGCGCGCGAAAGCGGCGAGGGCCAAGTCGTCGACGCGGCGATGGTGGACGGCTCCGCCTCGATGATGGCGATGACGCACTCGTTGATGGCAGCGGGCTTTTGGACCGAAGAACGCGGGGCGAACATCCTTGACACCGGTGCGCACTTCTACGAGGTCTACGAGACCAAGGACGCGCGCTTCGTCGCCGTTGGCGCGATCGAAGCGAAGTTCTACGCCGAGCTGCTCGCGGGTCTCGGGCTGAACCCCGAGGAGTTACCCGGCCAAATGGACCGCGCCCAGTGGCCGGCGATGAAAGAGCGCTTTGCGCGCATCTTTCGCGAGAAGACGCGCGACGAGTGGGCCGAGATCTTCTTCGAGCGTGACGCCTGCGTCACGCCGGTGCTCTCTCCGCGCGAAGCGGCGTCTCATCCGTTCAACACCGCTAGAAGCGTCTATTCGGTCGACGAACAGCTGCAGCCAGAGCCAGCACCGCGGTTCTCAAGGACGCCTGCTCGACGAGGTGCTGCCCCGGGGGTAGCGGGCTCTGGCACGCGGGAGGGCCTCGCCCAGTGGGGGATCGACGATGAACGCCTCGCGGCGCTGCGCGCGGCGGGCGCGTTCGGTTAGATGTTGACGACGGGGCAGGTGAGCGTTCTCGTGATGCCGGGCACCTTTTGGATGGCGCCGACGATGAACTTGCCGAGGTCGTCGACACTCCCAGCTTCGCACCGCACGATCACGTCGTAGGGTCCGGTGACCTCGAAGGATTCGAGGACGCCCGGTACGGCGCGAGTGGCGAGCACGACCTTTTCGCTCGAGCCAATTTCCGACTGAATCAGGATGTACGCCTGTACCGACATGAGGGACCTTTCTCTTCGAGTCCCTCCATATTGCCCGCTTTCCAGGCGTGGCGCTAATCGTCGCGAAAGCGTTTGCCAATGTGCCACTGGTGGCAGACGTCGCAGCGGTAAGCGTTCAATTCGGCTCGATCGAGCGTCCACGCGAGCTGCGCGGCGCTCTTTGCCTCCTGCTCGGTGCGATAGGCATTCTTCGGGGTGCCCTCACGGGTGAAGTGCGATGAGATGGGAATGGAGGTTCGCGCGGGCGATAGTGGGCGGCGACGACGCTTCATGGTCTCCAAACTAATGGCGAGGCTCGTACAGTTGAGATGGTGAGCGTGCAGCTAGAGACCTCGATCGACGTCACGACCAACACCGTCCTCGACGACGAGGACCACGAGCGCTTCACGCACATCGTGCTCGAGGGATACACGCCCAAGAACGGAGAGTTCGTTCCGCTCGAGAACTCCGTCGTCGACGCGATGGTCAACGCGACGCCGGTTCGCGCGTTGTGCGGCAAGCTCTGGGTCCCGGGCCGTGACCCGTCAAAGTACCCCGTCTGTCCAACCTGCAAGGAGATCGCCGAGACGCTCGGCTGGACGCTGCCAGAGGGCTAGATCCACGAAGACCTCATTAGAGTCGTAGTCACCATGGCACGCGCACTCTTCTTACGCCACCACCTCGAAGACAGTCCCGGACTCATCGGTGAGGCGTTTGAAGCGCGCGGCTACGAGATCGACCTCGTCATGATGAACGAGCACAGCGAATCGCCGTCGCTCGACGGCTACGACGCCCTCGTCATTCTCGGCTCCACCTCTGCCGTCTACGACCGTGAGGTCGAAACCGCCTGGTTCCACCGCGAGCTCGCTCTCATCGGCGACGCCGACGAGCGGGCCCTACCGATCTTGGGCATCTGTTTTGGCGCTCAAGCGCTGTGCCGCTACTTCGGAGGTGTGGTGAGCCGCGCTCCCGAGGGTGAAGTTGGCTGGCTCGAGATCGACGTGAACGAAGGCGTCGATCTCTCGCGTGGACCGTGGTTCGAGTTTCACTGGGACGCCTGCAGCCTGCCCGAGACGGCAGAACTGTGGGCCACGTCGCACCAGGCGGTGCAAGCGTTCGGGATCGGTCCCCACGTGGGGGTTCAGTTCCATCCTGAGGTAGACGAGGCCCAGCTCAAAGAGTGGTTCGCGAGCGACGTAGAGGGGACCCGCGAACTGGGCCTCGATGTCGCGGCTCTGCTTGACCAAACCGCACGTGAGACGCCTGCCGCGCGGGTCCGCGCCCAGGAGCTCGTCGATCTCTTTTTACGACGAGCCGGCTGAGTCCGTGAGCGACGAGCCGTCTGAGACCACCTTTGACGTGCGCGTCGAACGACCCGCGAGTGGCGGGGGAGTCGGCCGGGCTCCCGACGGACGGGTCACCTTCGTTCGCTACTCACTGCCCGGTGAACTCGTTCGCGTTGACGTGAAGGAGACGACATCCAGCTTCTATCGGGGCGACGCCGTCGACTTGCTCGAGGCGAGCCCCGAACGCGTGAGGCCACCCTGCCCGTATTTTCATCCTGGCGGGTGCGGAGGATGCGACCTCCAACACGCGTCCAAGCCAGCGCAGCTCGAGTGGAAGTCTGCACTGGTGCGAGAGCACTTACGTCGGATCGCGGGTCTTGAGCGCGACGTTGAGGTGACGTCGTTATCGGAGACCGGCGAAGGTTCGCGCACGAGGCTTCGCTGCGGCGTCGATGAGGACGGAATGCTCGGGCTTCGTCGAGCACGATCTCACGAGCTGATCCCGATTGACGAGTGTTGGATCAGCGACTCGGTCTTCTTGCCGGCCTTCGCGCACGCCTGGCCCGGCGTCGACGAAGTCGAGCTTCGAGCGATCGGTAGCGGAGCGCCCTTTGCCGTCGCTCGTCGAAGCGCCGAACGAGGAGCCCAGTACGATCTCCGCTCGCTCGAAGGCGCAGCGCTCGATCCTTCCACGCACTCGCGCGTCGAAGTGCGCGACCACGTGTACACCGTTGGTCCGCGGTCGTTCTGGCAGTCGCACCGCCTCGCGCCCGAGACGCTCGTCGATTCCGTGGTCGCCCTCGCTGACGTGTCAGCCGGGGACGATGTGGTCGATCTGTTCAGCGGCGTCGGGCTCTTCTCGGTGCCGCTGGCGAAGTGCGTGGGACCGAGCGGGCGCGTGAGTGCGGTCGAGTCGTCACCGCATGCGGTGCGCGACGCTCGCGAGAACGCGACGGGACTCCGTCAGTTGAAAGTTCGTGAGTGGTCAGTCTCGCCGCGCTCGGTGAATGATACGGTGCGTGGAGGGTCGGTCGTCGTGCTCGACCCGCCGCGTCACGGTCTTGCGAAGGGCGTCGTCAACGCGCTCGCGCGACGTGCCCCGCGTCGAGTGGTGTACGTGTCGTGTGACGCCGCCACGTTCGCGCGCGACCTTAAGGATTTCTTACGCAACGGGTTTGTCCTGAGTGACCTGCGAGTATTTGACCTTTTTCCGATGACCGAACACGTAGAGCTCGTTTCGCTCCTTGACAGCCCCGCCTAAATGGTGGATAGTGCTGATGAGGAACGAGAATTTCGATCCCACTGAGGGGGTTGTCAATGTCGATCAAGTTAGATCATCACCACCGCGTCACCGCTCAGAAACTCTTTTGTCACCCGCTGAACCACAACATTCAGTGGCACGACGTGTGCTCGCTGCTTGCTCGCTTCGGTGAGGTGCACGAGACGCACCGGGGGAATTGGGCGGTAACGGTCGAGGGTGAGACTGTGTCGTTCGGCTCTACCCGCACGCGCGAACTCACCGAAGACCAGGTAGTGAGGGTTCGAAACTTTCTTCGATCCTTTGGACTCACCAAGGACACCCTCGCGGCTTAGACAATCCTCTAGCGTTATGAGCCGTGACAGAGCGGCTCTACGTGTTGGTGCCGCCCTCATTGGGTAAGTCGCTCGGCGGTCGGCGTAGGGGGTCTCGGGGCATCTTTGACGACGACCTTGCGGTTCCTCGGCGCGAAGTCCTGAGGGCGCTGCGTGGCGTGCTCGACCGTGGCGTGCCGCGTGAGTTGGAGTCGACGTTCGCGGCGAAGGGAGAGCTGCTCGATCGGGCAATAGAGGCGACAACGGCGCTCGAACGCGGCACGGCGCCTTTGCTGCCGGCGTGGCGACGCTACGAGGGGGTCGTGTGGACCCATCTAGAACCTCAGTCGTTGACGTCGCCGCTTCGACGACGGATTCTCGTACCCTCGGGCCTGTACGGACTGCTCTCGGGTGAGGATCCGATCGCGGACTACCGACTGAAGATGAATGCACCTCTGGCCCCGTTCGCGTCACTCGCGCGATTTTGGCGACCGGTGATCACCGACGCAATCGAGCGTAAGACCCGTCGCAGCACGATCGTGAATCTTCTGCCGAATGAGCACGCAGCGAGCATCGACGAGGCGAGTCTTGGTGCATCGCGCGAGATCATCAACGTGCGCTTTGTGACGAGCGACGAGCGCAATGCCGTCGGCCATGACGCGAAGGCGGTGAAGGGCGTCCTCGCTCGACAGATTCTTCTTGAGGGAACGGGCGCGCTCGAACGACTCTCGTGGCAAGGCTGGAGTTCCCGCCGAGACGGCGCGGTCGTCGTCGTCATCGCGCCCGACGTTCGTTGGCCCGTGGCCTAGGCTTTATTGGTGATTGAACGCGTGATCGTCATCGAAGAACGTCTCGCGTCGATGGGCGTCGCGCTCGCGATCGGGGGGATTCTGGTCGTCTTCGTCTTTGTGTCGACCCTGTTCTTTTCGACGAGCTCGACGACGCCCGCGTTCGCGGTCGTGATCGAGACGGTCGTCGTTCTCGCCATGGCCTTCGTCATGTTCTTGTTCTGGAAGGTCATCGTGCGCGTCGTGGAGACACCTGAAGGTCGCGCCCTCGAGATCCTGTACGGGCCCGGTGGATTCGTTCGCCAGACGTTCGGTCCCGATGAGCTGGAAGAGGCGTACGCCCGAGACCTCTCCTTCGCCCAGATGGGCGGTTGGGGATATCGGGGAAGCCTTCGACTCCTTCGACAGGCGGCACTCGTGACTCGCCGCGGAGAGGCGCTCGAACTCATCTTGCGCGGAAAGCGTCGCTTCATCGTCACCGTGAACGAGCCCGAGGAGTTTGTCGCCGCTCTGCAACTCTCCAGTTAACTCCGCGGAGGTTCAAGTGGCAGGTGGCTTCAGCGCGTCGCGCCCGCTAAGGTCCACTTCGTTTAATCGGCAGCGGGCGAGTTCGCCTCGCTCGGACCCCTCGAATCAGTACAGGTGAGAAATCGCATGACGACACGACAGCGCACCCTGATTGGCGGAGGCGTTGGTCTGCGGGTTCCTCCTCGGGGTGCGCGTGACTGAGCTGACGTCGCGCGGTCGAGGTGTCGCGTTACTAGTGTGCTGTGTCGCCGTGCTGCTCATCGGTATCGACCTCACTGCGGTCAACGTGGCGTTGCCCACTATCGGACGCGAGTTTCATGCGAACGTCTCCGCCCTCTCATGGACTATTGACGCGTACGCGCTGACGCTTGCGTCACTCTTGATGCTCTCTGCATCGACGGCTGATCGGGTGGGGCGCAAGAGGGTGTTTCGCATTGGACTGGTCATGTTCATGCTGGGCTCTTTGCTGTGCGCACTTTCGCCGAACCTCGGTTGGCTCGTCGTCTTTCGTGTGATTCAGGGCATTGGCGGCTCGATGCTCACCCCCGTCGCTATCTCCCTTATCGCCAATATCTTCACCGACTCGGCCGCGCGTGGTCGCGCACTGGGTGTCTGGTCGGGCGTCGCGGGGCTCGCGCTGGCGCTCGGGCCAGTCGTCGGTGGCGCGCTCGTCGGTTCGAGCCTTGGATGGCGCTGGATCTTCGTCATCAACATCCCTATTGGTGTGGTGACGCTCTACATGGCGCAACGCTTCATTCCCGAGTCGCGTTCGGAGCGTCCGCGTCGGCTCGATGCAGTCGGCCAACTCTTGGTCATCATCACGCTGGCGTCGCTCGTCTTTGGCATCATTGAAGGTCCGCGATTCGGTTGGACGTCCCCTCTGATCATCGCGTGCTTCGTCCTGACGGCCTGTGGCGTCGCGAGCATCATCTACTACGAGCCGCGCCGATTTCAACCGCTCCTCGAGCTGCGATTTTTTAAGGGCGCTCCGTTTACCGGCGCCAACGTGATCGCCATTGCCTCCTTTGCGGCGCTCGCTTCGTTCCTGCTCGTTAACAGCCTCTACCTGCAAGAGGGGCGCCACTTCGGACCGCTGCATGCGGGACTGTTGATTTTGCCCTTGGCTGCGGCGAGCATCATCTTTGGACCAATCAACGGACGAATACTGGCCAGGTATGGCGCTCGCACCTCCTTCGTCATTGCGGGACTGGCGCTCACGCTGGCCGGACTGATGCTCACACGAGAAGGTCCGACGACGCCGATCTGGTGGCTTCTCCTTGCGTATGCCGTCATGGGTGTTGGGAACTCTGCGGTGGGCGCGCCGATCACTCACACCGCGGTCGCCGGCATGCCTATCTCCCAGTCTGGCGTTGCGTCGGGCATCAACTCGACGACTCGCCAGGTTGGTTCCGCGCTGGGTGTGGCAATCGCCGGTGCCACCCTTGCTTCAGCCACGCATCGCGATTTCGCCTCTTCGACCCACATGGCGTGGTGGATCAGCACGGGATACGGCGTCATCGTCTTGGTGCTCGGGATCGTGTCGACTTCCACATGGGCGCAGTCGACGGCGAGGCGAATTGATTTTGACGAGCAAGCGATGCGAAAGCGGGTTGCCTCGACGTCCGACTAAGGGACGCAACTGGTATCGTCCACCGCAGTAGGAGGGCGGGCGTGAGAAGGCAACACCTGGCGCTTGGAGCGATGATGGTGTTGGCCGTGTCGACGGTCTCGTCGCCCGCGTTCGCTGGCACCTCGATGCCAAGGGTGGTGCACGGACATCTGCTGACGTACGCGGCCTCGGTGCACGAAGGCTACGGCGGGGTCGTCGCCTACGACAGCGTCGTCAGTCGAACGGCGCTCGCACAGTTCGGAACTCCCAATCCGGCGTCATCGTCGTGCGTGGGCGAGAGGTGCTTCGGACTCGGGACGGTCAACGGATTTCAATATCCGCTTATCTCGAGTAACGGCGGGAGGACGTGGCGCAATGGGGGGCACTGGTTCGCGGGCGCGTGGGCCGACGGTGCGGCCTTCGCCTCGACGATGACGACCTTTAGCGCAACGACGGCCGTCGCATGGTTTCCGGGCCAAAACACCTTCTACGTGACGAGTGACGCAGGACATCGTTGGTACTCGGCGTGGCCTGACGGCGCGATTGTCGCGGTCACGAGTCCCAACGACGGCGCGACCCTCGTAATGCGCTTGGGTCCCTCTTCAATGACCCCAACGGAAGTCGTGATGCAGTACCGATCCACCGACGGTGGTCGCCAGTGGATCCGTACTTCTTAGCCGCCTGATTGGTGGAGGTGCGGGGGAACGATCCCCGGTCCAGTAGCTTCCAAGTGAACATTCTCCGAGCGCAGCTGGCAGTTGATTGTCGGGATCGTCGCCAATGTCAGCGTCGGCGGTGATCCTTAGATGGCTGAGGTGTCCCCGGAAGATCACCAACGAACCTTCCGAGTAAGCCTTGCTCTATGACACCCGTTATCTAGACCGCAAGGCTGGGTCTAGGCGGATGTTGCTACCTAAGCAGCAAACGCAAGCTGAGGCTTGGCGTTTATTTATTGTTTCCGGCTCTTTTACGTGGCTCCGGAGACCACGGCTCGCTTCTTTCACCAAGACGACTGCTGTCGAATCCAATCACCCCCTTGTACGACCGCATTGGCCGTTGAGAGATTCTACCTGGATTCGTCCGCGCTTCAACGGTCGGCCCGAGGTTCGCGGATGCGCCGGGCCTAGCATTGCGAATACTCGAATCGGGAG
>CAVRWO010000026.1:0-43385 GCA_963724865.1 uncultured Acidimicrobiaceae bacterium
TGGCTCGACTTATTTGTAAACATCCTTCCATCGTGAAGACGACAAGCAATAGGGAAAGAAGTCCTTTTCTTTGCACACCGACATCGACGTCCCGGAGACCGCTGTCGATTTGATCGATTGTTGTCTGAACCAAAACATCAAATCCATCCGAGGCTCGCAGGGGCAACGTAGAGCCCGAAACCGATGACGAGGAGGCAGAGGACCGTGGCGATCACTCTGTATAGCCCGTGCATCCGGTATTCGTCGGGAAGAGCTTTGGCTTCAAGCGCGAGCAGGAAGCCGAGAACGATCGGCAGCAACAATGCGTTCATTACCTCGACATCGATGACGAGGCTTATGAGGTGAACGCTCAGGAGCACGACCATCGCTCCGAGCACGTGGGCTAGCACGTACGTGGTGTAGAACTTCGCCGTCTGTCGATCTGGCCGTTCGTTCAACGTGTGTGTCCATCCGAAGACCTCTGAGATTCCCCATGCACCGGCGAGAGACGCCACGAGCGCTGCCACGAGCGCTGCACCCAGCACCGCTACGCCGAGGAGGACCTTGGCACCCACTGTGCCAAGAAAAGGCCGTAGTGCCGACGACATCTGCCCCACCGTATTGAGGACGGCCCCGGGGTGGGTCAGGCCGACCGTGGCGGCGAAGGTGATAACCACGACAATCATGATCACCTGGGTGAGAACTGAGCCGTATGCGGTGCCCCGCCGCTCAACTCTGATGTGGCGATGACTGAGTCCCTTGTCAATCACGGCGCCCTGTTGGTAAAAGATCATCCACGGCATGATCACCGCGCCGACGTTAGCGGCCAGAAGGAAAACGTATGGGCCGTTGCGGAGCGGAAATTGAATCAGGCCGTGGCCGATGGCGTGCAAGTTCGGGTGCGCCATGATCATCGCGGGGATGAAGATGAGTTCGGCCAGACCGAGGGCAATGCCGATTCGCTCGGCTCGACGGTAGCTGCCGGTCATTGCTACTCCGATGAGAAATGCTGCGACGACCGGGACGGAGAGAGTTTCGAGGGACCCCAAAAAGTTCACCCACTCCCGCGACGCCAGCGAACTCGGTGAGCAGTGCGCCGACCGCGCTTGCAAAAAGGGTGATCGCGGAGAGGAGCGCCCATCTTCTTCCGAAACGCTCGCGGATACAGCACCGTGACCCTTGCCAGTGACGATGCCGAGCCGGATCGTCATTTCCTGAACGAAGTAGAGGATCGGTATGAGAATGACCTGTGGCAGGACCATCCGATAACCGAAATGCGTGCCGGACTGGGCGGCGGTGACGAGGCTCCCAACGTCGGTATCGGCAAGCATGGAAACGAGACCGGGACCCCAGACTGCGAACAGACCAATGAGGAGTAGTTGGCGGTGACGGGTATCGGTGTCTTCGGGCGTCCTTATTTAGGTCAGGCTAACCTAGCGAGGCCGCGTCACTGCTAGTTTCACGGCGTCAACCAGGGCCAACGAACGACACACTACGCTGCGCACTTCCCCGCCCGTCAAGCCCCTCGCGCACGCCGCTGGGCGTATTCCACTCTCTCGGTCTCATTGATCGCCCGCTTCATCAACTCGACGAGCATCGAATCAACCGTTCTCGGCGTACGCACGACGACGTCTTGCACTCGTTGTACCTAGCCTCCAAAGGTGCGCCAACAGTTACTGTGATCTTCCTGGGCAGTTCACCGGTACTCGCAGGAGGCAACGTCGAGTGCACGGCCCGCAAGGAACAGGTGTTGCTGACCTTCGGGTCTCGCCCGGGTCGGCCACGACCCCAGAGGCTGACACGCCACTCGTTGCTCCAGGGTTTCGGGCCGAATCATCGTGGCACGTGGTGAGGTCTCCCGTACCGGAGGTCGCGAAATTGGGTGCGCTTAAAACTGGGCGTGCTGTTTCGGGCGCGGGGTTCTAGGAGCCGATCGCTCGCAAGGACCCCAGACAAATTTTCTACTTGATACCGACGGCGTTCGCCGGTGATCCGACTCCATGGGGGACATGCAGAGGCGCGCTCGCGAGCAAAAATTCGTAAACCCCGTCAATGCGGGAATCCTCACTGATCGCTTCCAGGTGAGCTCGCCGATGGAGAAACCCAGTCGCCCAATGAGAACCCGATGCAGGAACCCAAACGGCTCGGCGTCCCAGAAAAGTCGGGAGGCCACACTCGGTGGCGAAGTGTCCGAGACGATCGCCGCCGCCCCGCTGTCCCAAAGGTAGCGAGCCATCTCTTACGGTGTGCTCCATGCCGGGCGCCTGCAAATCCCTGCTTAGCTGCTGTCGCGTCATCGCGTCCTGTCGCCGGTACCAAGAGAGAAAGCCGGTGCGAATCACGATCGCACACCCCGGGCTGTACGACAAACCGGCAGGTTCGAGGACGCGCTCGAGGTCGTCGACGGTGATCGGGACGGAACCGCGCGACGTATCGAGGCCGGGCGACAATACGGGAAGGTCAGGAGCACTCCCCGAGTCACGATGCCGCGTCGTGCAACGTGATCGATCGTGTTGAAGCCCCCCGTCGTGACGTCCTCGACGGTTCGATCGTTGTAGAACACGTTCGGACCGGCCGCTATGTGGGCAAGCGAGTCCCACTGGCTCGCAATCTGAGGGAAGTAGTTGTCGAGTGCGTCATCGAAGCCTTCAACATCGCCGTTGCGGTCGCGGTAGGGCAGTACGCGATGACGCGCGACGGCTCGGTCATTGTCGAGTGGCGGGTCGAAGGTGTCGATCGCCACGTCGAGGGCGAAGGTCGCACCTCGCCGCACGAGGCGTGCGGCGTCCACCACCACCTCGCTCGTGACCAGGTTGAGACGGCCGATCGAGTCATCCGCACCAAAGAGGCCCGACGCGGTCGGCACGCCATCCGCGCCGCGCGGGAGATCGTCGTACAGGGGTAGCGTCATGCGTCCTCGATCATCCCTAACCGGTGTCGAACAGTGCGCGAACGCCGTATCAAATGCATTGTGAGCCAGTGTTCGATGGTAATTGGCGAGCGCGGTGCGGGCAAACCGGTGGGAGCCGTAGCGACCGAAGAGCGTCCGACACTGCTTCTGCGCGCACATCGCGTGTCAGAATGATGGGGGAGGAGCCGCGACGATGAAGATGACGACACCGTTGATTGAGGGCGGGCGGGTCGTGTCTCCTGCGCTGGACGCTGGTGGAGCGACGCTCGAGCGAGCGCCCGTCGTCTCGGTGAAGTAGGCAGTCCATGGCGGACATTGGCGTGGATGACCTGGTTCGCCCGATCGACGAGTCCCAGTTCCTCGGTGCACTTCCGCCAGTAAGGACCGTGTCGGTGGCCGAGGTCACGAGCGCGGTGGCGGCGTCCGAGCGCCGCGTGGTGGTGCTTGACGAGACCCGACCGGTACCCAGACGGTCGCGGGCGTACCGGTCCTCACGACGTGGAGCGTGGAAGATCTCCGCTGGGCGCTCTCCCAAGACATCCCCGCATTCTTCGTCCTGACCAGCACGCGGAGCCTCTCTGACCAAGACGCCGGTGCCCGAGTGCGACAGATCGCCGACAACCTGATCGACGCGGCGCGTCTCGAACGAGCCGAGTTCGTGCTCGCGTCGAGGAGCGACTCGACGCTCCGAGGGCACTTTCCCCTCGAGACCGATGTGCTCAGCGACGCGCTGGCGAGGTCTGGCCGCAACGTTGATGGCGTAGTCATCGTGCCTGCCTATATCGAGGCCGGCCGCTTCACCGTTGATTCCGTGCACTGGGTCCGTTCGCCCGAGGGTCTCATTCGAGCCGGGCAGAGTGAGTTCGCGCGCGACGCGACCTTCGGCTACGAGGCGAGCGATCTGCGCGACTACGTGACCGAAAAGACCGCGGGTCGCTGGAAGGCGAGCGATGTTGCGCGCATCACAATGGAGGAATTCGCGTGGGCGGCGTCGACCGCGTAGCGACGGTACTCGAATCGCTGAGGGATGGTCGTCCTGTCGTGGTGGACGCCGCCACCGATGACGACCTGCGCGTGCTCGCCCTCGCGCTGATACGGACCGAGCGCGCTGGCGCGAACCTCCTCTATCGGGTGGGGCCATCATTCGTGCGTGCCCGCGCCGGCCTTGAGGCCCGTGTCGCACTCGTTGTCGATGAGGTACGTGAGATAGTTCGACGTAACGCACGCGAAGGCGACACTGCGTCGGCGTACGGACTCGTGGTCGTCGGTTCGCACGTGGCCCAGACGACGCGTCAGCTTGAGCGACTTCGTGCGACGGGCGACATCGCATCACACCAACTCGACGTGCAGGCGCTACTGGATCCAGATCTCCGTGACGAGGCGATCGCCGCAGCCGTGGAGGCCGTGGCGTCACTTCTCAGCTCGACCGACGTGGTCCTGAGACGAGTCGACACGTCGTGCGGGGCGTCGATCCGGTGAAGAATCTCGCGATTGCGCGAAGTGTCTCGGCCGCCCTGGTCGAGGTCGTGCGGGGCGTGTTGCGTCGAGAGGTCCCCAGTTGGATCGTCGCCAAGGGGGGTATCACGTCAAGCGACACGGCGACCGAGGCACTGAAGATCCAACGCGCCTGGGTTCGTGGTCCGCTGCTCGATGGAATTGTCTCGCTCTGGGAGCCAACATCGGACTCCCCGTGGACTCTGCCTTTTGTTGTCTTCGCCGGCAACGTGGGCGGTGACGATGCACTCTTCGAAGTCGTCGCCAAGCTTCGGGGAGGTCGCTGATGTTGCCGAGGGGGACCGCAGCGATCATCGATGCGGCGAACGGGCGCCGTGCGGTGCCCGCGTTCAGCGTCTACAACCTTGAAACCGTTCAGGCGGCCGTCGCAGCCGGTGAACGGTCAGGATTGCCGGTGATAATTAGCGCGGGATCCTCCGCGTTTCGCCACAGTGGTCGTATCGAGCTTGCGCATCTCGCCTTTCAAGCCGCAGCGTCGAGTACCACGATGGTTGGAGTGCACCTCGACCACAGCAGGTCCCTTGAAGAGATTGTCACCTGCCTCGAACTTGGCTATACCTCAGTGATGTTCGATGGCTCGGATCTGGCCTTCGCCGATAACATGCGAGCGACGAGAGACGTCGTTGATCGTGCCCACGACAAGGGCGCCTGGGTCGAGGCCGAACTCGTCGGACTCTCGGGGGACGAGGATGTATCAACCAATGCCAATTCAAATGCAATGACCGATCCCGCACTCGCCGAAGAGTTCGTCGCTACGACGGGAGTCGACGCACTCGCCGTTGCGATCGGTAACGTGCACGGCCTCTCGACCACGCCACCGGTGCTCGATCTCGATCGGCTCGAAGAGATCGGAAGTCGCATCAACATTCCGCTCGTCCTGCATGGGGCGAGCGGACTGTCTCGCGACACGCTGTTCGCGTGCCTCGATAGACGCGTGGCGAAAGTAAACGTCAACGCCGAGCTGCGCTGGGCGTATCTGGACGCGGTAAGCGACGCGCTGCCGAAAGTGCTTGAATCACACGACCTGGTCGCGGTGCTCGATGCGGGGCGTCGTGCGGTGAGCGAAGTGGCTGAACGAATGCTTCGATTGCTCGCGCGGACTGAGTAGTGGCCAGCCTTCGAGACAAGAGGAGTGATGAATGAGTGCGCAGCCACGGGTCGGAGCGACGCCGACGGTCGCGGTAATCGGTCTCGGCGCGATGGGCCTGCCCATGGCGACGCGCCTGTCGGCGAAGTTTCCGATCCCCGTGTTCGATCCCATCGAGGAGAACGTCGCGCGTGTATCGAAGATCGGGGCACACGGAGCCTCGACGCCGTCAGAGGCCGCAGCGACGCCGACGTTGTCATGCTCGCGGTGCGAACGCTGGCCCAAGTCGAAGACTCGCTCTTCGGCGAAAATGGTGTTACCGACACGCTCGCGAAGGGCGCGACCGTCGTGGTAACGAGCACCATCGGGGTGCCCGGCGTAAAGAGGGTTGCTGATCGATTGGCGACGTTCGAGATATTGCTGGTTGACGCACCGATAAGCGGCGGCCCTATTCGAGCAGGCCTAGGTGATCTGTTAATGTTGGTGGGCGCTCGGCAGAGGCGTTTCGCAGCTCGCCCCGTGCTCGACTGGCTCGCGTCGACGATGGTCATAGTGGGTCCAAACGCCGGCGATGGCCAGGCAATGAAGACAGTCAACCAGTTGCTCTGTGGCGTGCACATCGCCGCCGCTGCGGAGGCGCTCGCACTGGCCAAAGGCCTAGGTCTCGATCCGAACGCGGCGCTCGAGGCGCTCGACGCGGGCGCCGCGTCGTCGTTCATGCTCGCGAATCGCGGACCGCGGATCGTCGTAGCCCTCGACGACGATTCGCCAGAGGTGATGTCGAGGCTTGACATCTTCGTGAAGGACATGGCCATCGTGGCCGACGCAGGCCGTAGCATCGGAATGGCGTTGCCCGTCGCCTCCGCCGCCGAACAGCTCTATCGGTTGAGCGAATCAGCCGGTCTGGGGTCGAGCGACGATTCGACGATCTCTACGATCCTCTGAGCGACTCTCCATCGAAGCGCGTCAGTCGTTGCAACTGCGTGACGTGGCTTGGGGCCAACTCCGCGAGCTCACTCACGCCAAGAAGCTTCATAGTTCGCGTTATCTGTCAGGAGAGGATTGCAATGACCCGGTCCACGCCCTCGCGCCCTCCGGCCATGAGGCCATAGAGGTACGCCCGTCCGATCAGCGTGAACTTGGCGCCCAGCGCAATTGACGCCACGATGTCAGCGCCACTCATGATGCCGGTGTCGATATGAATCTCCATGTCGCGGCCCACTTCGCGTACGACATGCGGCAGCAGCTGAAAGGGCACGGGAGCGCGATCGAGTTGTCGTCCGCCGTGGTTCGACAGCGTGACGCCGTCAACCCCAATCTCCGCAAGCCGCTTCGCGTCGTCCACATTCTGCACGCCCTTGACCACAAGTTTTCCCGGCCACTGGCTCTTCACCCATGTGAGGTCATCGAAGGTCACCGAAGCGTCAAACATCGCGTCGACGAACTCGCCGACGGTGCCGGGCCAATTTTTGAACGACGCGAACGTGAGCGGCTCAGTCGTGAGGAAGTTGAAGCACCATTCCCACTTCGACATCGAGTTGACGACAGTCTTGAGGCTGAGCTGCGGTGGGATCGTCAGACCGTTTCGCACGTCGCGCAGGCGTGCGCCTGCCACCGGAGTGTCGACGGTCACCAGCAATGTGTCGTAGCCGGCCGCCGCCGCCCGTTCGATGAGTGCCTTCGAGCGGTCACGGTCCTTCCAGACGTACAGCTGAAACCAGTTACGCCCATTCGGATTGGCGGACTTGACGGCCTCTATCGTGGTCGTGCCCAACGTGGAAAGAGAGAAGGGAATGCCCGCAGCCCCGGCGGCGCCGGCGCCGGCGATCTCGCCTTCGGTCTGCATCATCCGGGTGAAGCCGGTGGGCGCGATCCCGAATGGCAACGAGACCCGATCGCCGAGGACAATCGACGAGGTGTCAACCTTCGAGACATCGCGCAGTATTCCTGGGTTGAACTCAATGTCCTCGAAGGCTTGACGTGCGCGCGCCAGCGACAGCTCCGCCTCGGCTGCGCCGTCGGTGTATTCGAAGGGGCCTTTGGGCGTGCGCTGCTTTGCGATCTCGCGGAGATCCCAGACGGTGAGCGCCGCGTCGAGTCGGTGGCTCCGCGTGTTCAATTGGGGCGCGCGGAAACGTACGAGGGGCGTCAGACCTTTGACACTGGGGAACTGCCTCTTCATGTTCGTCCTCTTCTGCGCAACTGGCGACGCCACTGGCTTCACTCGTCTCGCCGATACTAATGATGCTCTAGGAATAGTCGTTCCTGTGTCAGTAGGTCGACGAACTCAGAGCTCCACGAAGGTCTCGGGGTCCTCGTCCATGCGCTGTTGGTCGATGGACTCGATCGCCGTCATCTCGGCGGGCGAGAGCTCGAAGTCGAACACGTCGAGGTTCTCGCGCTGATGCTCGAGCGACGAAGCCTTCGGAATGGGGAGGTTGCCGAGCTGTAACTGCCATCGAAGCACCACCTGGGCGGGCGTGACGCCGTGGCTGCGCGCCGCCTCGGCAATCGGAGAGTAGAGCTCCAGTGCAATGCCTCGCCCGATCGGGCTCCAACTCTCTGTCACGATGTCGTAGTTAGCGTCGACCTCGCGCAAGTGAGCTTGGGCCCAGGCCGGGTGGAGCTCAATTTGATTGATGACAGGCAACACGCCTGTTTCTGCAAGGAGTCGATCGAGGTGTACTTCGTTGAAGTTGCTGACGCCGATGGAGCGCGTGAGTCCCTCTTCACGGAGTTCAATCATGGCACGCCACGTCTCGACGTACTTATCCACCGGCGGCATGGGCCAGTGAATGAGAAAGAGGTCCACGTAGTCGAGATCGAGCCGCTCGAGGGAACCCTCGAGGCCCGCGCGCGTTGTGGCAAGACCCTGATCGCCGCCGCGCAGCTTCGTGGTGACGAAGATCTCGGATCGACCAACGCCGGAGTGGGCGATGGCCCGTCCCACACCAACCTCGTTGCGATAGAGCGACGCGGTATCGATGAGTCGGTAGCCGAGTTCGATGGCGGACGCGACCGCGGTCTCCGCCTCGGCGTCGGTCATCGGGTGAGTGCCAAATCCGAGTACCGGTATCGAGATGCCATCGGAGAGACGGCGAGTGGGGATGGACGGCACGACGTGGACCTCCTGCATCAATGGGAGAAATCGCCGTGCGGAGAGAGCCGCGGACAACTTCGAGCGTTCAACTTAACAGTTGCCCGCGGGGTGAGACGTCGACAAGTCATCGGTTCATCGGTGCGGTGAGTCCGTTCAAGGCGGAGCGAAGGGGCGCGTCGTCGACGCGCTGAGGGTCAATCCGATTGCGTGGCGACGTGAGTGCCAGGCGCAAGCGCGCGTTGTGACTAGCCTGTGGGGCAGTCGGATGGACCGAGGATAAGATGCGTCCACCAAATGAGGAGACGGTGCGAGTGACACCAGGAAACTCTGAGGAAAGTCCAGGTCGACTGCGTGACGCGCGATGGTGAAGGGATCGAGGGGCGCGTGAGTGATCACAAGGTGAAAGAGCCGCACTTAGAGGCGTCTGACCTGGTTGCGCGGGTTGCGCGCCTTCATTTCGAGTTCGGCCTCACCCATCAAGAAACGGCCGACAGCCTCGGACTCTCGCGCGTCAAGGTCACTCGAATGGTCAAACAAGCGCGCCAATCGGGCCTGGTGAAGATCACGATTGCCTCTGACGCGAGTCCCTATGCTGAACTCGAACAAGAGATGATGGAGCGATTTGGCCTCACGGAGGTCATCGTCGTTCCTTCGCCCAGCGCCGATGCGGGAAACATGCGTTCCTTGCTTGCGCTCGGCACTGTCTCGTACATCACGCGCATTCTTCGAGATGACATGACGGTCGCGGTCGGTCTCAGTCGCACGATCGGCGAAGCCGCGCGGCTCGCGGCGGCTGGCGCACAGATGCGCCGGTCCACCGCGTTCGTATCGCTCGTGGGGGCGCTGCGAGAAGGCGGTGTGGGCGATAGTCCCTTCGGCGCCTCCGCCGTCTTGGCCGAAGCGTTTGGGGGCTCGGTCGAGCACCTCCACGCTCCGATCATCGTTCGCAGCGAGGCGGTGGCCCTCGAGCTCATGCGCGATCCGGCGATCGCCCAGTCGCTGGAGCGCGCTGCTAAAGCCGACGTGCTGCTGGCGGGAGTCGGCGGCCGGGTCGATCGGATTGACCTCTCGGGCCAGGGCTACCTGGAACCCCACGAGTGGGAGGAACTCGGGGCTGCTGGCATGGTGGGCGATATGTGCGCGCGCTTCTTCGACAAGGATGGGCGAACGGTGCAACACGACGTGAGTTCGCGTGTGATCGGTCTGACGCTGGAGCAACTCCTCAAGATCCCCACCCGTCTGGTCGTCGCCGGAGGTGCGTCCAAGCGGGCGGCCGTTCGGGCGGTGCTGCGCGGACATCTCGCGACCGTCCTCGTCACCGACTACAAGACCGCTGAGGACCTCCTCAAGAAGGAGTGACCGCAAGACTCACTCGCCGGCGACAACTTCCGTGGCGAGTCCGAGTTCGGCCAGATTGACTTCGTCGTTGTCTTCGGCGTAACGAAGTCCTTGCACGTTGTAGAGATCAACGCGCGGCTCGCTGACCGGGAAGGGCCCCCAGTGCCATGTGCCGCGGTGCAGCACGAGCGAGTCATGTGGCCGAAGGAGAAATGCGTGAAGGCGCGCAGCGTCCTGCTCGGAGGTGAACTTCGTACCAGCCTCTGCAACGACCACGACCGCGTCGCAGTTCAGTACTAGCAGCGCTTGTGTATGCGTCTCGTGTCGAAACAGCATCTCGCAGACCAGACCATCGGCCGTTGCGGGCACCTCGTCGCGCCGGTGATGGATCAAGTTGAGGTGCACGTCTGACCATTCGTAGTCCAAGCGATCGGTGCCATCGGCGGGATCTGTGTCAGGGCGGGGGACCCAACCGTAGGGCTTCCACTCCGCTTCGGTGAGGGGTTCGGCGATAAGGCGAGTCATGATTCCTCCCTTGACAGCTGGCGTGAACAATTGTTCAAATCCTCTGTTAACTGTACAGCGTACGAGGCTAGTGTGCAGTTTGTCAATGATGCAGTTTTCGGGTGGATCCCTTGGGCAGTGAAAGGTTCTGTGATGGCTGAATTTTCGATGACGATCGATGGTCGTGAGGCGGCGACCGAGAAGACGCTGCCGGTAACGAACCCGGCAACGGGCGAGACGTTTGCGGAGGCGCCTGAGCCGTCTCGCGCCCAGATCGACCTGGCTATGAACGCCGCCGCTCAAGCTTTCGAGACGTGGCAGTACGACCGTCCCCTCCGTCAAAAGGCGATCGAAGATCTGGCCAGCGCGGTTGAAGCAAATCTGGAAGAGCTTGCCGAAGTCATCACCATGGAAGAGGGAAAGCCGCTCAGCGAGTCGCGTTCAGAACTTGGTGACGTCGTCAACGACCTGCGGTACTTCGCGAAACTCGAGATGCCCGCGGAAATCGTTCGCGACGACGAGAGAACCGCTGTTCGGGTGCTGCGCCGACCGGCAGGTCCCGTGGCCGCGATTACTCCGTGGAACTTTCCGCTTGGTACGGCCGTGGCAAAGATTGCCCCGGCGCTCTCGGCGGGCTGCACCGTGGTCTTGAAGCCATCGCCGTATACGCCGCTGTCTTGTCTTCGATTCGGTGAACTGTCGCGCTCCGTCCTGCCCGCAGGAGTGCTCAGCGTCTTGAGCGGGAGCAACGAAGTCGGTACCTGGATGACCGAGCACCCCGTGCCACGGATGATCAGCTTCACGGGCTCCGTGGCGACCGGCAAGCGGATCGCCGCCGCGGCGGCCCCCGACCTCAAGCGGGTCACGCTCGAGCTCGGGGGCAATGACCCGGCGATCGTCCTCGACGACGCCGTGGTAGACGACATCGCCGACGCGTTGTTCGCCAACGCGTTCTCGAACTGCGGTCAGGTATGCGTCGCTATCAAGCGCGTCTACGTGCCCGACGCGTTGCACGACGAACTTGTCGATGCGATGGTTTCGCGAGCGAAGGCGGCCAAGGTGGGTGACGGCCTTCTCGAGGCATCCGAGATCGGGCCACTCTGCAACCAGATGCAGTTCGATCGTGTGAGCGAGCTAATGAGCGACGCGGGGAGCCGCGGCGCGCGGGTCGCTGCGGGGGGACACGCTATCGACGGACCCGGCTACTTCTTTGAGCCGACGATCTTGACCGATGTGAGCGATGGAATCCGCATCGTCGACGAGGAGCAGTTTGGACCGGTGCTGCCCATCATTCGCTACGACAACGTTGATGACGTGCTCAAGCGAGCGAACGCCACCCACTTTGGACTCGGTGCCTCGATCTGGACAAGCGACGCCGAGCGTGGTTCGGCACTGGCCCCTCGCGTCGAGTCGGGCACGGTGTGGGTCAACACGCACCAGTCCGCGGTGCCGGGCCAGCCGTTTGGCGGCGTGAAGTGGAGCGGAATCGGCGTTGAGGGCGGCACGTGGGGGTTGTTGAGCTTCACCGAGGTGCAGGCGATACACGTCGCGAAGTAGTGCCAGGGCGACGTTGCTGGAAGGTTGTCGTGGTGGTGCGCGGAGATTCCTTCCGCGGTCTATTCGAGGTGCAAAGGAGAGTGATCAATGGCCGGTGACAAGGCTTTGGTGTTGTGGGGTGGCTACGAAGGGCATGAACCACAAAAGGCAATCGAGAAGTTCGTTCCGTTCTTGGAAGAGTCGGGGTTCGACGTCGAGGTCGTCAACTCGCTCGCGGTGTACGCGGATGCCGACACGATGTCGTCCGTGCGTCTGATCGTGCAGAACTGGACGACGGGGGACCTCACCGTCGAGCAGTTCCGCGGACTCTCCCAGGCGGTGCGCGACGGTGCGGGGCTCGTGGGCTGGCACGGCGGATTGTGCGACGCGTTCCGTCATCTGCCCGCGTACCAGTTCATGACCGGCGGTCAATGGTTGGCCCACCCGAACGGCAGTTACGCGCGGTACACCATCGACGTGGTGCCAGATAAGGCCGACGTTTCGATTGTCGACGGCATCGACTCATTCGACATCGTCTCCGAGCAGTACTACCTAGCGGTCGATCCGATCGTCGAAGTTCTGGCCACGACGACTTTCCGCCATCCCGAAGAGGCTCCGTGGATCGAGCATGTGGTGATCCCCGCAGTCTGGCGCAAGCCGTGGGACAAGGGTCGCGTGTTTTACACCTCGTGGGGCCATCAGGCGTCCGACTTCGATGTGCCAGAGGCTCGAACCATCGTCGAGCGTGGCATGATCTGGGCGGCGGGTCGCTAAAGCGGTCGCACCACTACGAAGCGCGAGAAGTCGGCCCGCGTCGAGCGAAGCGCGCCACATCGAAGAAGCTATGACATCCAAGGAGGATGAATGAAGCCACGTGCGGTCTCAGTTGATGGCAGTCCCGAGCCCTCGGGAGCGTACTCCCAGGGCATCGTGGCGAACGGATTTCTGTTCGTGGCAGGAGTTGGCCCCTATGACCCGATCACTCGGGCCATCGTTGGCAGCAACGTGGAAGAGCAAACCGTGCAGACCATGGAGAACATTCGGGCCACGCTACGCGCGGCTGGATGTGATTTCAGCGACATCGTCAACAGCGCGGTGTATCTGGCCGAGCTCAACCGAGACTGGGCGGCGTTCGACGCCACCTACCGCACGTTCTTCAAAGAGCCGTACCCCGCGCGAGCAGCCGTCGGCGCGGCGTTGAAGAATATCCTTGTGGAGATCGCAGTCATCGCGCTGATACCTAGCTAAGAGGGGGTCGCTCAGATGAGCGGATTGTTGCTCTTTGTTTCGGACGTATCCCCTTATCGCAGCCCGAGCGGCCACTACACGGTCGCCGGTGTGCACCAGTCATTGGGCTCGGCATCTCGAGCGTTCGAGGAAATCAGCCAACTCTACGAACTCCAATTCCTCGGCGTGACACGGGTGAGTGATGCGACCGAAGAGCTGCTTCGCCAAGCGAGAGTGCTCGTGCTCTTCACCATTGGTGAAACGCCCTGGACCTTGGAGCAGCGTCTGGTCGTCGAAGAACGCATCACGAGCGGCCATCTCCGTCTCGTCGGTGTGCACTCGGCGACCGACTCGGCGTACGACTGGCCGGCGTACGGAGATCTGGTGGGTGCCCGGTTCGATGGACATCCGGTTACCGGGGATCTGTCGATCCGAGTAGTGGATCGAGATCACCCCGCGACCGCGCACCTGCCCAATCCCTGGCGCTGGAAGGAGGAGCTCTATCTCTTTCGTGAGTTGGTGCCCGACGCGCGGATACTCCTGGGTGTTGAGTTCGGGACACCCGCGGCCGAAGGCGGCGTCGTCACGCTGCCGTTCGCGTGGTGTATCGAGAGAGGGCCGCTTCGCACTTTTTACACGGTCCCCGGTCACTTCGTCTCCGCCTACGAAGACGTGACGTACCTCCAACACCTTCGTGGCGGCGTCGAATGGGTCTTGCAGGGCGCACCCGCGTGAGCGTTTACTTCAAGTCTCGAATTCTCCGAGGATCCGACGTCCCTTTCTCCTGAGCGCTGAGGTTCCTGGGCCCCGGTCTCACCTCCGCGCCGTGCGAAGCTCATCTGTCGTCACGAGTTCGCTGCGTCCGGTCGGTTGTTGGGGCGCAACGCGGTGCGAGTTGGTCACACAATGTGCTCGTGATCGGCGTAGCAAATTGACATTTACATGGAAGGGGCTATAGTTTGGAACATACGACTCACGAGTTGAACAAATGTTCACGTACGGTGCGGGTGTTAGAGGCGGAGGGGTTCTCGGATGCGCTTTGGATTGATTGGATGTGGGTGGATTGTCGAGCGAGATCACGTTCCCGCGATGCTGCGGAGCGACAAAGTCGAAATCATTGCCACGGCGGATGTTTCGCAAGAGCGGGCTCTTCTCGTGGGCGGCATTGCGGGCCTGAAGCCTGACGCGTGTTACGTCGACTATCGCGATCTCCTCGCGCGCGACGATGTCGACGTGGTGAGCGTCGCGTCGCCACCGAGCACTCGACTGCAGATCGTTCGCGACGCTGCGGCTGCTGGCAAGCACGTCGTCTGCGAGAAGCCGTTCGCGCTGACGCTCGCCGAAGCGGATGAGATGATTCAGGCCTGCGACGCTGTCGGCGTGACCCTCGCGATGTACCACAACTACCTGTACTACGCCGAGCATCGGTTGGCGCAGAAGTTGATCGCTGAGGACGCGATCGGCGAGGTTGTGGCGGTCCAGATTACGGCGGGGGGATCAAGGCCGTGGCTCGGGACCGAAGGTTTCCGGCCGGGCTGGCGGTTCGAGCCCGCGCTGTCGGGCGGTGGCGTCATGATGGACATTGGTGTCCACGCCATCTATCTAGCTGAGCTCTTTCTCCCGGCACCGATGGAATCCGTGGCGGCGTCGATGCGCTTCATGGATACCGGGGCAGACGACCACGCCTACTGTCAGATGAGGGCGGGGCATAACAGCACGGCTCTCATCAACGTGACGTGGGGCGAAGGTACGGCGAAGTTCGAAATCAGCGGCACCTCGGGCTACATCGCGTATGTCTACGACGAAAACATGGGCTACTTCGGCGGCCCCGTGCGTTCGGTTCGCGTCGGCTCCGCCGGTGGGTCCACGACCACGTACCACGTTCCTCCTGGCCGGACGCAGTTCACGCCGGAGATCTTTGACGACCTCGTCGACACCATCTCAGGAGTGCGCAACGCCTATCCAGCGTTCGGCCGCGACGGACGACGGACGTTGGAGGTGGCGCAGGCTGCGTACCTGTCGACCGACGTGAATCGCTTCGTCGACCTGCCCATCTCGAACGATTCCGAACTCTACACTGAGGGCACCGTTGAACTGTTGCTGGCGCACCGGAAGGCTCAATGACTGCCACATCTTCGACCGAAACGCGGGGTGACGTCGCCCGAACCGAGCTCGTGGCCTGTGGTGTGAAACTCCTCGAACTCGGTCTCTTGAGTCAGACCTCGGGCAACCTCAGCATCAAGCTTTCAAACGGCGACGTCTACATCACTCCGTCGTCGATGGAGTACGACCGGATCGGGGGTGAGGACATCGTGGTCGTGGGCCTCGACGGGAAGGTCCGTCAAGGATCACGAGTTCCTTCGTCGGAGACGCCGCTGCACTGTCTGGTCTACGAAACGCGACCCGAGGTGTCGGCGATCGTGCACACCCACTCTCCGTACGCGACCACCCTTGCCGTCTTGGGGATGAGCATTCCCGCGGTTCACTACATGATTGCGGTGCTTCGCACGACGACGATTGAGGTCGCGCCCTACGCCACTTACGGCACCGAAGAGCTCGCGCGCAATGTGCGAGACGCCTTCGTGGCACCGTCAAAGGGGGTCCTGATTGCCAATCACGGCCTGGTCGCAGTGGGCTCCACGCTGAAAGAAGCGGCGGACGCCGCGCAAGCCGTGGAAACGCTCGCCGGCATCTACTATCGCTCACTCGTGATCGGCAAGCCGAACATTCTCAGTGACGATCAGATGGCTGAAGTCTTCGAGAAATATACGAGGAAGCCTGCGTGAGGCGACCGCCGTCGATGCGACGACTGGCGATATCCGCGAAGAGCGGACGATGAGCAGCTCCAGTCTCGTCATCACGGTCGACATCGGCGGGAGCGCGGCGAAGGCGTACGCCTTTGACGTCGCGGGTCAGCGAGCGTACGGTCAGGTCTCCGTGTCGTATCCCGGACTTCGTGCGGGGGCAGACCCGGGATCCTTCGATCCCGGTGAGTGGTGGGGCGCCGCCGTCTCCGCGCTGACGGCCTTGGTGCAGCAGCTCGACGTGTCAAGTTCGAGTTATCTCGGCGTGACGGTCAGCGCGATTCGCATTCCCTTCGTGCTGATCGACCGGGACGGTATGCCGATCGGGCCGAGCCTGCTCAACAAAGATCGACGAGCGCTCTCCGATGTCGCGGATCTGGTGTCGAAGGTCGAGGTCTCGCGTCTCTACGAGATCACGGGACACTTCGGTGCCCCCGAGTTCGGACTGGCCAAGCTGTTGTGGTTTCGCCGAACGCGGCCCGATGCGTGGCGTCGGGCCGAGACGATCTTGCAACTCCACGACTGGTTCATCTACCGACTCTCTGGCGTCATGGCGAGTGAGCCCTCCTCAGCAGCCATGAGCCAGATGCTGGAGGTGGCAGAAGGACGATGGGCCACGGAGATGCTCGACGCCCTCGGACTCGATTCGATTTACTTCCCGGAACTCCACAAGGCCGGGACCCGGATCGGTGGACTCCTCGAGGACGTCGCGGCGCAGACGGGCCTGCCGAAGGGCCTGCCCGTGCACGTGGGTGGTGGCGACACCCATCTCTCGGCGGTCTCCGCGGGAGCGTGGGACCCCGAAGTTCCCGTCCTCGTCGCCGGCACGACTGCACCGGTCCATGTGGGGCTGGACTTCATTCCACCCGTTGACGATCGCTTTCCTTTGCTTCTCAGCGAACATGCCCTGGCGGGACGATGGACGCTTGAGAGCAACGCGGGTGCGACGGGGGGGATTGTGGGACGAACCGCCGATCTCGCCGAGATGACGGGTCCGTCCCTCGAAGACGCTCTTCTTCGTCGCGGCTTTGTGCTCGATCGAACCCCCGAGGCGCCCTTCACTGTGATCAGCGGGAATCCATTCTTCGGTCCAGAGGGCTGGGCGGCGGTCGCTCGCCCCACGATCTTTGGCCTCCGCCCCGAGCACAGCGGCGCCGATGTCTTTGCCGCCGGTCTCCAAGGAGGCGGTTACGCCGTGCGATCGATCCTTTCCACGCTCGTCTCGCGGCTGCGTTCGTCGCCTCCGTTCATTCGGATGACGGGCGGGATGAGCACGAGTTCGCGATGGTGTCAGACGATTGCCAACGCGACCAATACCGACGTCTTGGTTCGCCCGCTCGATGAGGTTGCGGGCCTCGCGGGCGCCGCGCTCGTGGTCGGAGAAGAGCTCGTGTACGCCACGTCCCAGATCGAAGAGCAGATCTACTCACCGTCGACGTCGGCATCGAGTTGTTACGAGGAAGAGTTTGAGACCTACCTCGAGCTCTACAGCTTGGCCAGTCGCAGATCTACCGAGGAGGACGTGACCGCTGATGCTTGCGCTCGTTAGTACCAATCTGCCCGCGCCGGCGAAGCTCGCGATCGAACGAGAGCGGATGTGGGAGTTGCGCCCAGTACCAAGTATCGGTGCGGCGCTCGAAAGCATGCCCGATAGCGAACGCGAGCTCGTGCGCGCGATCTTCGTGGAAACGGAGCCGATTGGCGAGCCGATCCTTTCGCAGCTCGACAATCTTGAAGTGGTCCTCTGCCTGCGTTCTGAGCCCGTCAACATCGACGTCAACGCGGCGAGCAGTCACGACGTCATCGTGGCGCACGCGCCAGGTCGCAACGCTGAGGCGGTCGCCGACTTTACGCTCGGACTCTGCTTGGCCATGCTGCGCAATATTGCGGTGGCTCACCATGCCGTCGTCTCAGGGGAGCTCACGACGTCGAAGCGGGTCGTGGGCGCCCCGCGCGCGAAGGTTGACGTCATCTGGCGTCCAGACGACCCGAACGCCCCGATTCCCTATGCGCTCTACAAGGGCCACCAGCTGTCCAAGCTGGTGGTCGCGGTCATCGGCTTCGGCGCGGTTGGCCGGGCCGTCGCACGACGATTCAACGGACTCGTGGGCGAGATACTCGTCGTCGATCCGGCGGTCCCCAATGAGTCGATCGAGGAACTGGGTTACGTCCCTTCATCGTTGGACGAGGCACTCGGCGGCGCCGATGTTGTGACGCTTCACGCCCGCAGCGCTACCCAGCTCATCGGTCGTTCTGAGCTTGAGCGGATGAAGCAGGGAAGTTACCTTATTAATACGGCTCGCGCGACGGTCTTGGATTATGGTGCGCTCAACGACGCATTGACGTCCAACTGGCTCGGCGGGGCGGCGCTTGATGTATTCCCCGATGAGCCGCTGTCCAACTCGGATCCCCTTCTGTTCGCTCCGCGCCTTACGCTCACGCCGCACCTTGCCGGCGCCGCCTACGAGGTCGCCGACGTCCAATGGGAGATTGGCGTGCGCGCGGTCGCGGCGCTTTATGACGCAGACGACGACTGGAGTTCCATCGCGGTGCGTAACGCGGATATCCGCGAGGTGTGGGAGAAGCGAATCGGTCGAGCCTGAGCGAGACTCGAATTGATCCTCGCATCGTCGTTAATCGGGCGCCACGCAGGCAGACGTCGTGAAAGGGTAGTGAGATGACAGTGAAAATCGCAGTGATCGGGGGCGGCAGCAGCATGTTCGTGCCCGGTCTCGTTCGCCGGCTTCTGGAGATTCCTTGTTTTGAGGGGGCAGAACTTCGTCTGATGGACGTCGATGCGCAGCGCGTCGGCGTCATGGAGACCCTCGCCACCGACCTCGCCGCTGCTGAAGGAAAGAAGCTCACCGTCTCTGCGACGACGGATCGATCAGCGGCCCTGCGGGGGGCGGACTTTGTGATCGTCGCGATATCGGTCGGAGGGATGGCGGCGTGGGCGACGGACATCGAGATTCCCGCCAAGCACGGCGTCTTCATGCACATTGCCGACTCCATCGGACCGGGGGGAATCTTCCGCTCCTTGCGCAACACGCTCATCGTTGCCGACGTGGCTCGCGAACTCGAAGAGCTCTCGCCAGACGCGCTGGTCTTGAACTACACGAACCCTGCCAGTGCCAACGTCATCGCCATGGCGAAGTCGTCCTCGGTGCGCTCGCTCTCTCTGTGCTCATGCTCGCCCTATCCCTACCGGGCCGACTGGCTGGAGGACCTCGTTGGCCTGCCGGCCGATCAGATCGTCAGGCCGAGTTTCGTCGGTGGGATCAATCACTGCACGGGCATCTTCTCGTTGAGGCTCAAAGACGGACGAGACGCCATGCCGATAGTGCGAGAGCGCACGAATGACGAGGTGGTCCGATGGGCGATCGATACGTTCGGGGTCATTCCCTACTGCTGGACGCACTGGGTCGAATTCTTTCCTCAGCTGCAGCGTCTTGAGGAGCCCTACGTCGGACGGGCCCAAGGTCTCGCGATGCGGTATGGCCGACGCGTCTACGACATGGACCTGCAGCTCGAGCGCGTACGCCAGTGGGAGCAGGTCGCCGAAAAGTGGAGGGCCGATCCCGGCCCGCACCGACTCGCCGATCTTCCCCACGGCCCTGAGGACAAGGGCATAGTCGTCATCGAGGTCATCGAATCTGTTGTTGAGGACCGCAATGAGCGATTCATCGTCAACGTCATGAACGACGGACTGATACCGAACTTGCCTCGCGAGGCTTCGGTCGAGGTACCCGCCGTCGTGAACGCCGAAGGGGTGCATCCAATCGGCATCGGCAATATTCCGACGGGTCTCGCCGCAATGCTCGGGCACCACGCACTCGTCGAAGAGCTCACGGCAGACGCGGCGCTCACCGGGGACCGAGAGCTGCTGCGCCAAGCTATGACGGTCGATCCGCTCTTGGACGCGACGCTTGAACCATCGGAGATCGAGGCCCTGACCGAAGAGATGCTCGAAGTGAATCGTCGCTTCCTTCCGCAGTTCGAGAAGTAGGCGGTGGCGCAGTGCCGAACGATAGATAACTGAGACAGGAGAACAGAGAAATGGACGTACGAAACATCAGCAGCGTAGAGCCGGTCGCTGAGCACAACGGCACGACGCCCGTCTGGTACTTGGCGAAGCCGGGGTCCTTGCGCGCGGCCACGCAGGGCGGCTCACTCGAGCTCATCAACGAATTTGAGATTCTCGGCGGTGGCCAAGTCGATCCTCATACGCACCCGACCCACGAGTACTACTACGTGCTCTACGGGCGTGGTCGGATGATCATCGGCGACGAAGAGCAAGAGATCTCCCAAGGTGATCTCGTCTATATCCCGCCGAACCTGGTGCACAGCCTGATCGCGTCCAGCAAGTACGCCCCGATCCGCTGCTTCTGTTTCGCGGTCGCGCTGCCCGAAGCTGGCGACATCAACTACACGACCCACTGACGCGGCCGTCGTACGTCTTTTGAAGGACTGAAGAAGGAGCGGCGCGTGGCGTTGAGAGTACTCGTGACCGCCCAAATGCCAAGGGAGTGGCTAGAGCCGCTCGAACGTGCGGGACACGATCTCCTCCTCGGAGAGGGTCGGTTAGACCACGGTGGGCTGGTCGACGCGGCGCGCGAGGTTGATGCGATCGTTTCGGTCCTCACCGACCCGATCGACGCCGCTGTCCTCGAGGCGGGGGCGAGCGGATCCCTGCGGGTCGTGGGCAACATCGCGGTGGGCTACGACAACATCGACGTGCGACGGGCCCAAGAGCTCGGCATCGTCGTATGCAACACCCCGGGCGTACTCGACGCGGCGACAGCGGACGTCGCGTTGCTCCTCATCCTTGCGTGCACGCGACGAGCGAGCGACGCAGAACAGGTGCTTCGCTCCGGTGCCTGGACGGGCTGGGGGCTGACCAACTTTCTCGGGAGCGATCTTGAGGGCTCGACCCTCGGGCTCGTTGGATACGGGCGCATCGCTCGCGCCGTCGAGCGCCGGGCGCTGGGATTTTCCATGCGAGTGCTGCATAACAGTCGGCGCGACAGCGCCGAGCCCGGATACCTGGCCGACCTGGACCAGCTCATATCTGAGTCTGACGTCGTCAGCGTTCACGTGCCGCTGACGCCCGAGACCCGAGGGCTCATCGGTACCCGGCGACTTCGATTGATGCGTAGAAGTGGCGCGCTGGTCAATACCGCTCGCGGTGGGATCGTCGATGAAGATGCGCTCGCCAGCGCGCTTGAGAACGGTGAACTCGCAAGTGCCGGCCTTGACGTGTACGTCGGGGAGCCCACGGTGTCCGCTCGGCTTCTCGCTGCGCCGCACCTCGTGCTGCTTCCACATATAGGGAGCGCGACGTGGGGCACGCGCTCCAAGATGGCGGTGCTCGCCTGTGACGACGTGTGCCGGGTCCTAGATGGACAGTCACCGATCAACCCCGTGCGCTCGTAACCACGTCGCCCGGCGCAACGACGGATGGACCCGTCAGTGTCAGTGAGTCGCGATTGAAGAGACGTCGAGCGACAACAACTCGACGGTTGTCTTACCGGCACGGAGCTCTTCGAAGAAGTGCTCTTCCTTGCTAGCGCGCTCGAGGCCGGACGCCAGCACCGCGTCGAGCGACTCGAGAGCGATCACGACAATGCCGTCGGCGTCTCCCACGATCCAGTCACCCGTGTTCACGATGCGGTCACCAATGACGATTGTCCCTCCGGTCGATCCCGGGCCGCCCTTTGAGGCCCCGCGGAGCGCAATTCCCCTGGCAAAGACGGGAAACTGGTGTCGCTCGAGTGCGGCCACATCGCGAACCGTGCCGTCGATGATGAGTGCTGCTATCCCCGCGGCCTCGGCGCCAGTCGTGAGCACCTCTCCCCAGTATCCACGCTCGGTCGCGTCGTCGATCGCGACGACGAGTGCGTGGCCGCGCGGTGCTCGCGCCACGGCCGCGTGAATCGCCAAGTTATCTCCGGCGGCGCACGCAACCGTGTAGGCGGGTGCGGCGACCTCCGCTCCGTGCCACACCGGGCGGAGTCGCGGATTCAGCAATGCGGCGCCACTTTCGCCAAGTGTCGCCGAACCGAGTGACAGTAACTGCTGGGCATAGTTCGAAGTCATACGCGACATGTTATAGCGACGCCGTTGGTGAACTTTTTGCGCTACCTCGGCGTAAGTGCGGCCAGAGCAACGAGCGGATGAATCGGTGACGGCACGTGCGAGCTCGCGACGTGACAGGATGTGCCTCATGCGCTCGGATAGGTGTACTTTGCGTTTCAACTTTGTGAGGGCGGGCGAGATGTGCGCGCTCGAGCTGTTGGCGAGGAACCAGTGAGCGAAGTTTGTGACCGAGGCACCGTGAACAAGAGCGAGGGGCGCGACCAATCAGCGAGCGCCCGCTTTGGATGTGGCCGCGCCCATTCGACGACTCTCATGCTCTTGAAGGCGGAAGTTCCCACTCGAACTCGGCCCGCGACGAACGTCAGACGCAGCCAGCTCGAGTGAATCTCGAAGAAAAATGCTTGGTAGGAGAGCATTTGTGAACGAAACGTTACGAACAGAAAAACTCCGGGGCGCTAGTTGACATGAGGTTGACACTCACCTATAGTCGTCCTAACTGTTCAAGCAGTGAACAAATGTTCATCGACCAAACTCGTACAACTCTTTGGGAATGGCGATGGCAGCGCGGGGGGCGTCGTGGGGTCTGGGTGTACTGACAGTCAAAACCTGACAGGGGATAGCGGGCGCAGCCGTGCGGGTCATAGTTCTCGTCGGGATTCCGAAATGTACCTTTCGTCGAGATGGCTCGATCCACAAGGCCGGCGTGAGAATCGATGACCACCCTTCGCGACGCACCTGAAGATGAAGTAGAAGGCATTCTCGAAGATCGCGACGATCGGGAGAGAGTCAGGCCGCTGACCTTTCTGTGGCTATCGCCGGCGGGGATTCTCGTCATGGCGTTGTTCATCATTCCGACGATCTACGCGCTGTACATCGGCTTCACGAACATGCAGCTGCTCGGTCCTCATGCGCAGCACTTCTGGTTCACCGGCCTCGCGAATCTCCGTCAGATGATTCACGACCCGGTGTTCTGGTCGTCGGTGAAACTGACCCTCATCTTCGTTATTGGATCGGGCATCATCGCCCAGACGGTAATCGGCTTCGCGCTGGCGCTACTCGGCCAACGCGCCCACTTCACGGTGCGAGCAACGGTTGGCTCCATCGTGATCCTTGCGTGGGTGCTTCCGGAGATCGCAGTGGCGTTTATCTGGTACGCGTTCGGACAAGCGGGAGGCACGCTCAGCCAGCTCATCGCTCACCCGGCCGACGACTTGCTCGCCACGGTGCCGCTGTTGATCGTTTGCGTGGCGAACGCGTGGCGCGGTACCGCATTTTCCATGCTGATCCTGAGCGCGGGCCTGCGCAACGTGCCGGCCGAAGTCGACGAGGCTGCCCAACTCGAGGGCGCCTCCTACTGGCAGCGCTTGTGGCGCGTGACCATTCCCATCATGCGCCCGACGATCATGGTGAACATGCTGCTGATCACGATCGGCACGATCTCTGACTTCACCCTTATCTTTGCGATGACTCAAGGTGGACCGGGCAACGAGACTGCCATTCTGCCGGTGTACATGTATATACAGGCCTTTCAGTTCAACGACCTGGGCTACGGCACCGCGATTGCGTTAGCCCTTATCGTCATTGGCGCATTGCTGTCGGTCGTCTACATCCGTCAGCTGAGGCCCGAACTCAGAAGGGCACGGTAGCTGGTGTCCGCGCCGCCATACGAGTGCGATTTCTGCCCTGAGGGGAGGACTCGGTGACCATTGAACAGTTGGAAGACCAATTCGAGACCGACCAAAGGGCTGGGCTGAGCACGGTCCCAGATCGTCGCCGCATCAAGCGAGGGCTCTTCCAGGGAATCAGTGTGAATGTTCTACTCGCGGTGATCGGCATCGCGTTCCTCTTGCCGTTGATCTGGCTGGTCAACGCGTCGCTCAATCCCCACGCGTCGGCCTCGTTGATCGGTCCCGCGTCGTCCATCACCAACTATCGGGCTGCGTTTGCCGCTGGCGCCGGCGGTGCCATCAAGAACAGCTTGTACTTGGCCGTCATCTCGACGATCGTGGCCACGACGGTATCGACGCTCGCAGCCTTTGCGCTCTCGCGTCACCGGGTGCCGTTCAAGGCAAGCCTGCTCGTACTGATACTGTTTCTGACCGGCCTGCCGGTCACGCTTTTGCTGATTCCAATCTTCGAGATATTCGTGCGCTTTGGATGGTTGAACTCACCCTTCTATACGTCGCTCGTACTCGCCGCTACCTCGGTGCCCTTTGCGATCTGGCTCCTGAAGAACTTCATCGATCAGGTGCCCCGGGAGCTCAAGAGGCAGCTGCGATCGAGGGGGCGAGTGAGCTACGCATCCTTTGGAGGATCGTGATCCCGCTGGCCATGCCGGGGATCCTGGTGGCCTCGATCCTCACGTTCATCAACGCATGGGGTGCTTTCTTGATCCCGCTCGTGCTCGACGCCAACCCCAACGATCAGACCGGGGCCCTTGGCATCTACACATTCATGAGCGCGAACGGCGTCGTTCACTTCGGGCCACTCGCGGCCTACAGCATTGTCTTCTCAGCACCCGTCGTGGTGCTGTACCTCATCTGTTCTCGGTGGCTGAATGGCGGCTTTGCGTTCGCCGGCGGGGTGAAAGGTTGAACATGATCGAGCAAGTACCAAGGTGCCAGAGTGCGCACAAGAGTGAAGGCGTAGGAGACTGTGGCAAACATTGTTCTTGAAGGGGTATCGAAGTACTTCAAGGGAGACAAACCGGCCGTCTACGATCTCGATCTCGAGGTGGAAGACGGTGAGTTCGTGGTCGTGGTTGGACCATCGGGGTGTGGCAAGACAACCACGCTTCGCATGCTTGCCGGCTTTGAGACTCCGACCAAGGGGACGATTCGCATCGGCGGCAAAGTGATGAACGCAATTCCGCCGAAGAATCGCGACCTCGCGATGGTGTTTCAGAACTACGCGCTGTTCCCGCACATGACCGTGGCGAAGAATCTCGAGTTTGGGATGAAGATTCGCAGAAACCCGAAGAACTCAATCAAGAAGGAGGTCGAGGAGATCGCTGGCATGCTGGGCATATCTCCACTGCTCAGTCGCAAGCCCGGCGAGCTGTCAGGTGGAGAGCGCCAGCGCGTCGCACTCGGTCGCGCGCTGCTTCGCCGTCCCCAGGTGTTTCTCCTCGACGAGCCACTGTCCAACCTTGACGCCGCGCTCCGAGCGCAGATGCGCGTCGAGCTCAAGCGTATCCACGCTCAGTTTCCGGTGACGACGATCTATGTCACTCACGATCAGGTCGAAGCGATGACGATGGCCGACCGGGTGGCGCTCATGCAGGGCGGTCGGCTGCAGCAGATCGCGAAGCCCGAAACGCTCTACGAGCAGCCGACGAATATCTTTGCCGCGTCGTTCGTGGGTACGCCGAAGATCAATTTCTTTACTGGCAAGCTGAGTCGAGGGACTGCGGGTGTGGAGCTCAACTTCCTCTCCTTGACGCAGCGGATCAATGGATCTCTCGGAGCGAAGCTCTTACCGCTTACGGTCGAAGACGTCACTGTGGGTTTCCGGCCCGAGGACATCAGGTTGGCTCCGCGAGACGTGGGCGATCTTCCCGTGCTCTCGGCGACCGTCGAACTGGTGGAGCCGCTCGGTCCCGAGACCAACGTGGTGGCTCGCGCTGGGGATCAAGTGATCACGTGCAAGTTGCCCGCCCGTACCGGTCTCACGTCAGGCGACGTGGTTCAACTCGAGTTCGACATCGCGCAGATGAAACTGTTCGACAATGAGAGCACCAATCACTTGAACTGAATCGACACGGGGAGGGCAAACAATTCAGAGAGGCACGAAAGAGTTCTGTAATGCGTGTGTTTTATTCATTCCAATGAGGAGGAGAGGTTATGCGATTTAACAAGTTAGGGGTGACGCTCGCGGCGGGCTGCGTAATGGCAGCAGCGGTGATCGTCGCCGGAGGGGGAGCGGCGTCTGCGTCGAGCTCGAAGGGCATCTCGGTGCTCTATTCGTACAACTATGTGTTTGACAGCGACGCGCTGGCCAAAGCGTGGTGGAAGAACACCGCCGCAGAGTGGACGAAGGAGGATCCGTCGGTACCGCTCACGTTGCTCGGCACCGGGGGGACCGACATCGATGAGATGAACAAGGCGGCCATCCTCTTTCGGAGTGCTTCAACGACGCCCTGCGTCATCCAGCTGCCCACAACCTACGTCGGTGAGTTCTCGGGTTCGGGGTATCTCGCGTCGCTCAACACGTACGTCTCGGGTTCATCGGCCCCCGCATTTTGGACGGGCTTTCCCGCTGGCGTCAAGGCGATGAGCACCATCGGCGGCAAGGTCTACGCGGTCAACGCCGGCAACAACGACTCAGGCCTCGTCTACAACAAGGTGATGCTCGAAAAAGCCGGCATCAAGATGCCGTGGGACCCGAAGAACTGGGCTGACATCATTGCGGCCGCGAAGGCGGTGCACAAGGCCGAACCGAAGGTCTACGCACTGTGGACGGGGGCTGGCGTGGCTGCCGGTCCGACCAACATCCTGCAAGGGATCGGGAACCTCATCTACGGCTCCACCAACCCCGTGATGTATGACTCCAAGACGGGCAAATGGGTCGTCAACAGCCCCGGTTTGGAAGCCTCGCTGAAGTTCTACCAGACAGTGTTCAAGGACGGACTCGGCGCGCCGACGTCCGAGCTCTTCCCGACCGACTCGGTCGGCAACCCGCCGCTGCTCATGGCAAAGGGCAAGCTCGCCATCACCCTTGGATCCAACTGGTACACCGGTGACTGGCTGCCCGGTTCGGGCGCTCCGTGGCCTGCGGCGGCCGAGGACGTGGGCATCGCTCCGATCCCGACCGAGTTCGGTCAGGCTCCTGGCGTCGCCACCACCCTCGGTGGCTGGGCGTATGCGATTACCAACGCTTGCCCCAACAAGGCTGCGGCGTTTAAGTTCATCACCCTCGCCGAGGACCCAGCCAACCAGCTGAGCACCGCAATCGGTTCGGGCTTCGTTCCGCCCGACACGAGCGTCGGTTCCCAGCCGTCGTTCGTGAAGTCGTCGCTGTACCAGCTGCAGTTCAGCCAGTACGCGGCCGATGGCATTTCGCTGCCGAACAGCACGAACTTCACGGTCTACGCGCGGGCTGTCAACACGGCAACGGGTGACTTTGCCCTGAACCCAAACTCCGAAACAGTGTCTTCAGCGTTGGCGACGATATCGTCGCTGGTCTCTGAACAGCTCGGTTCGAGTAGCGTCGAGACCCTTAAATAGGCAGGTAGTAGCCCCACGCTGGTCAGTGCCGAAAGGTCTCCGTCTCCCAACGGCCTTTCGGCACTGACCAGTTGTAGCGCGGATCCGCGTCAATCGAGGAGTTTCCTCGCCGCCGTCCCGGCAACTGTTCCTCGGATCTGAGAGTTGAGCCTCCGATTGTGTCATCAGATTTGAATGTCCGCGCATGAGGCCGGGTCCCCTGAGATTTGTCTTGGCCCCTGATTCCTTCAAAGAGTCCATGAGCGCTTCTGTCGCCGTGGCCGCGATGGAACGCGGCGTTCTCGCCGTTTTCGCGAACGCCGAGTGCGTCTCAGTGCCATTGGCGGACGGAGGGGAGGGCACCGTTGATGCGTTGGTCGAGGCGATGAACGGAGAGCACGTGACAGCAGACGTGCTCGACGCTCTCGGGCGTCCGGTGCAGGCCCGTTACGGATATGTGCCCAACGAGCGCGTGGCAATCATCGAGATGGCTGCGGCCGCTGGGATTGACCTGATCGCCGAGGCCGGACGTGACCCCCGAGTCACGAGTACTTTTGGGGTAGGCCAGCTCATTGTGCACGCGCTCGACCATGGCGCACGCCGATTTGTCGTCGGGCTCGGGAGTTCGGTGACAAATGATGGCGGCGCCGGAATGCTCCAAGCCCTCGGAGCGCGCCTGCTCGACGACCACGACAAGGAGCTGACCGCGGGTGGCGCCGCGCTTTCGCGTCTCAGTCGGATCGACCTCTCCGGATTCGACGCTCGGCTTTCGGAGTCGAAGTTTCAGATCTTGTGCGACGTCACGAACCTGCTTCTCGGACCGAACGGAGCGAGTGCA
The DNA here is from genome assembly GCA_963724865.1 of uncultured Acidimicrobiaceae bacterium. Taxonomy (GTDB): domain Bacteria; phylum Actinomycetota; class Acidimicrobiia; order Acidimicrobiales; family RAAP-2; genus RAAP-2. The sequence continues at coordinate 28,140 of CAVRWO010000026.1, forward strand.
GTCTTCGGGCCACAGAAGGGAGCCGATGACGCGGCGATCGCTGAACTCGATGCCGCTCTTGGCACCTGGGCCGACGTTGTTGCGTTAACCACGGGCCGTGACGTTGCGATGGTGCCTGGGGCGGGTGCCGCTGGAGGACTTGGCGCCGCGTTTTTGGCTTTCTTCTGTGCGGAGATGCGCCGCGGCGTGGACGTGGCGATGTCTGCTTCGCACTTCGCCGACAAGATCGTCGGCGCCGACTACGTACTGACTGGAGAGGGCAGTGTTGACGCACAGACCGCGAGAGGCAAGACGCTTCTCGGCGTGGCCGAAGTCGCTGCCCAACACGGCGTGCCCGTCATCGCCTTCGCTGGACGAGTCGGAGACGGAGCGGAAGCCCTGTACTCCGTCGGGCTCAGCGCACTCGTGCCCATCGTCCAGGGCGTCAGCGACTTGTCGCGCGCGCTTGCGGAGGGGCCCGAAAATTTGGAACGCGCGGTCGCAACGACGTGTCGTGTGCTGGCGTTACAAGGATGATCCAAAACATTGAGTTTGGGTGCACCCCGTGTCCAGCCGCTGACGCCTTACGATGCTCGCGCCGACTCGAGTCCAATACAGTAAGGAAATGAAGGAACCCCGATGGCGTTAGCTCCGGATGAGCCGCTATCGGCGAGTGACCGCGCGTACGACTGGACCAGGTCAAAAATCCTCGACGGGAGTTTCTCTGGCGGCAGCATGATCAGCGAGAGCGACGTGTCAGAGCCGCTCGGCATCTCACGCACGCCGGTTCGAGAAGCCTTCCTTCGACTAGAACACGACGGGACACTGAAGGTCTACCCCAAGCGGGGCGCACTCATCGTCCCGATTACCGCGAAGGACATGCGTGACGTGTTAGAGGCGCGGCTCCTGGTCGAGCCCTGGGCGGTCTCGGTGGTTGCGAGCAGCGGTGGGAGAGAGTCACTGGTCGAAACGCTTCGCGCGCTGCTCGATCGCCAGCGACATGCGGTCGGCCCGCGAAGAGTGTTCGAGTACCAGGAGGCCGACCGGCTATTCCACGAAGCTATCGTCGCGGCTACGGAGAATCAGATACTGGACGTGTTCTATCAGTCACTCCGCGATCGCCAGCTGCGCATGGGGGCGGCGGCCCTCGCCAAGCACCATGAACGACACGGTTCGATTGTCGACGAGCATCAGCAGATCGCTGCTGCTATTGCCCGGGGAGATGGCGAAACTGCAGCACGAGTTGTCAGGATCCACATCGGGCGCACCCGCGACGCGCTCGACGTCCGGGACTGATCTCGTAGTTCTGCGTTCTTCGTCTGCGTGGAAAATGTCGACGGGACGACGAGTCCGGAGCTGCCATCCTCGGGCCATAAACCAGCGGCGATTTCACCACACACGGTGTATTGCCTGTGATATACAACAGAGATACAAGAGGGGGTGACGTGTCATACGTCGAGGTTGGCGACCTTCGGGTCGACGAATCGCTGTACAGATTCGTGGTCGATGAACTGCTTCCCGGGACGGGCGTTGGCGAGGATGAACTGTGGGCGGGCCTCTCGTCGCTCGTCGAGGAGTTTGGCCTCAGAAACGCTGTCCTGCTCGAGAAGCGCGCGTGGTTGCAGCGACAGATCGACGCATGGCACGTGAATCACTATTTCAACATGGCAGAGTATCGGCGCCATCTCGAGGACATTGGCTACCTCGTGCCGCCGGGCGAGCCGTTCGAAATCACGACGAGCGGCGTCGATCCTGAGATCTCCACTTTCGCGGGACCGCAACTCGTTGTTCCTATCACGAACGAGCGATACGCGATCAACGCCGCTAACGCGCGATGGGGATCGCTGTACGACGCGCTGTACGGTACGGACGCGCTCGGCGCGGCTCCGATGCCCGGACCCTACGACCCCGAACGTGGCGCTCACGTCATCGAGTGGGTCCGCCACTTCCTCGATGATGTCGTTCCGCTCGACGTCGGCTCCCACGTTCGCGCAAAGCGCTACGAAGTAATCGGCGCTGAACTCGTTATTCATCTCGAGGGTGGGACGACGCGCCTGGCCGACCCCACCCAGTTCGCGGGTTATCTGGGGGGTCCCGCCGAACCGTCCTCGGTGTTCTTTCGCAACCACGGTCTGCACATCGAGCTCGTCATTGACCGGAATGACCCCGTCGGAGAGCGCGACGAAGCGGGAGTGAACGACGTCGTGATCGAGTCGGCGCTGACGACCATCATGGACTGTGAAGACTCGATCGCCGCGGTTGACGCTGCTGACAAGGTTCAGGTGTATCGGAACTGGCTCGGACTCATGACGGGCGACCTGAGCGCTGAGGTCACGAAAGGTGATCGCACCTTCGTTCGCCGTCTCGCCGAGGATCGTACGATCGTGGGTCCAGACGGTGCGCCGGTGAAGCTCCCGGGACGCGCTCTGATGATGGTGCGCAACGTGGGCCACCTCATGACGACGAGCGCGGTCGTGGACGCTCGAGGACACGAGATCCCTGAGGGCGTGCTCGACGGACTGATGACAGTACTCGGCGCCGTGCGCGATCTCAATCGGGGCAAGGACGCCACGAATTCGCGCAGCGGTTCGATCTACGTGGTCAAGCCGAAGATGCACGGGCCTGATGAAGTGATCTTCACCAACGACCTCTTCGGAGCCGTTGAGCGCATTCTCGGCCTTGCGCCACTCACCGTGAAAATTGGTCTCATGGACGAGGAGCGTCGAACGACGCTCAATCTCGCCGAGTGCATCAGAGCAGCCGCGGGAAGGATCGCTTTCATCAATACCGGCTTTCTCGACCGAACGGGCGACGAGATCCATACCTCGATGCGGGCGGGAGCGATGGTGCGAAAGGGCGACATGAAGTCGCAGCGGTGGCTCGCAGCCTATGAGAACAACAACGTCGACGTGGGACTGTTTTGCGGATTGCAGGGTCGCGGCCAGATCGGCAAGGGGATGTGGGCCGCTCCGGACCTGATGCAGGGCATGTTGGAGCAGAAGATTGCCCACCCCCTTGCGGGCGCGACCTGCGCGTGGGTACCTTCGCCCACCGCGGCGACCCTGCACGCCACGCACTATCACCGTGTTGACGTTCACGAGCGCCAGGAGGAGATCAAAGGACGGGACCGGGGCTCGATTGAGGACCTCCTCGCGATTCCGGTTGCCGCCGATCACGGCTGGAGCCGCGAGGAGATACGAGAAGAACTCGAGAACAACGCGCAGGGAATCCTGGGCTACGTCGTTCGCTGGATCGACCAAGGGGTGGGGTGCTCGAAGGTTCCCGACATCCACAACGTGGCGCTGATGGAAGATCGAGCGACGTGTCGGATCTCGTCGCAACATATCGCCAACTGGCTTGTTCACGGGGTGGTCGACCGTGACACGGTGGTTGCCGCGATGCGTCGCATGGCTAAGGTGGTCGACGCTCAAAATGCGGACGACCCTCGGTACCTCGCCATGGCACCGACGTTTGACGGCGTGGCGTTCGCCGCAGCATGTGACCTCGTCTTTGAGGGGGTCTGTCAACCCTCCGGCTACACCGAGCCCATACTCCATGCGCGGAGAGTTCAACGAAAGTCAAGACTGGAGCCACAAGATGAGTGACATCACGTTGGAGCAAGCAAGAACGATCATTCGATCGGCATTGGACGAGGGACGCCGCCGAGGATTCGCCCCGCTGTCGATCGTGGTGCTCGACGCGGGTGGTCACGTCAAGGCGTTCGAGCGCGAAGACGGGGCCTCGAACCTTCGATTCCAGATTGCCCACGGCAAGGCCCACGGAGCGCTGGGTATGGGCGTGGGATCGCGCACGATCATGGCGCGCGCCGAGGAGCGGCCCTTTTTCATCAGCGCCGTCACCGCCGCGTTCGGCGGCGCCCTCATTCCCGTGCCCGGTGGCGTCTTGGTCGTGGACTCGGAGCACGAGATTGTCGGGGCCGTCGGGGCGACCGGCGATACCTCCGACAACGACGAGGCAGCAGCGGTAGCTGGGATCGAGGCCGCGGGCTTCGTGGCACGGACCGGCTGAGTCGTGAGCGTGCGGACACACTTGCGCGGACGACCTGACGTTCATCCCGATCCCATCGTCATTGAACTCGAGAACGCGCTCAGTCCCGACCGTGTCCGCGCTGATAGCGCCGAGCGCGCCTTGTACGCTCACGACGCATCGGTGTTCGTTGGCGGCCTCTCGGGGCCGATCTGCTTTCCGCTCAGCGCAGACGAGGTGCAGCGAATCGCGCGAATCTGCGCGGCGCACGGGCGATCCATCGTCCCGCGAGGAGCAGGAACCGGATTGGCCGGGGGTGCCATTCCGCTCGGCGCGCCAGTGGTCGTGGTCACGACCAAGATGACGAGGATCCTTGAGATCGACTTCGACAATCGTGTCGCCTGGGTAGAGCCCGGTGTGGTCAATCTCGACCTCACCCGAGAGCTACGTCCCCATGGATTCCACTTCGCCCCGGATCCTTCCAGCCAGCAGGCGTGCACCATCGGCGGGAACGTCGCCAACAACTCGGGCGGTCCGCACTGCCTGGCCTACGGGGTGACGAGCCAGCACGTCCTGGCGATCGAGGTTGTCCTGCCCGACGGAGAGTTGGTCATACTCGGTGGACTCGACGCCGAACCCGAAGGGTATGACCTTCGTGGCGCGTTCATCGGCGGTGAAGGCACTCTCGGCATCGCCACGCGCATCGCGGTGCGGCTCACTCCGACGCCGCCGGCCGTGCGCACCCTCCTTCTTGCGTTTGATTCCATCGAGGGCGCCGCCGGCACCGTCAGTGGCGTCATCGCCGCGGGCATCGTGCCCGCCGCGATGGAGGTGATGGACAAGGCGATCACCGTTGCGGTCGAGAACTTCGTGCACGCGGGCTATCCCCTGGACGCGGCTGCGGTGTTGCTCGCCGAAGTGGATGGCCTCGAGGCGGGCGTCGACATTGACGCGGAACGAATCGCTGGGGTCGGTCGTGCCAACGGCGCGACGAGCGTACGGGTCGCCGCGGATGAGGAGGAGCGGTCGAAGCTGTGGAAGGGCCGCAAGACCGCCTTTGGCGCCGTCGCCCAGATCGCCCCTTCGTACTACTTGCACGACACCGTCGTGCCGCGCGCGGCGCTGGCGAGGGTACTTCGCTCGGTGTACGAGATCGCAGAGCGCCATCGACTGATCGTGGTCAACGTCTTTCACGCGGGCGACGGCAATCTCCACCCGCTCCTCCTGTTCGATCCGCGCGAGCCGGGCGTATTCGATCGTGTCCACGAGGCGGGCGGCGAGATCGTTGAGGCGTCGATAGCGGCCGGCGGGGTGCTCTCAGGCGAGCACGGTATCGGCGTCGAAAAGCAGGAGTACATGAGTCTCATGTTTTCGTCCGACGACTTGGATCACCAAAACCGTCTTCGGCGGTCCTTCGACCCGACCTGTCGTATGAACCCGGGCAAGGTCATCCCGAGTTCGCACAGCTGCGCCGATATTCAAGCGTTGCGCAGCCTACCGACGGGGGTGTGGGGGTGATGGCAGCGACCGACGTCCGGCTCGCCGAGTTTGCGGCGGAGGTGGGTGATACCGGGGCCGTCGCCGTCGAAGGCGCGCGAACCCGCTGGAACCTCGGTGGTGAGCTCGCTCCCGGTGCACGAGCGGTTCGCGCCCCGGTTGGCGTCCTCGACTATCAGCCAGAAGAGATGATCGTTCGCGTACTGGCCGGCACGAGTGTAAATGAACTCCACGACCAGCTTGCGAGCAAGGGCCAACGAACCGGCCTCGCCCGGCGCGCAGGAACCGTCGGCGGAGCACTCGCGGTGGGGGAAAACGATCTGTGTGTTCTTGGACGCGGCCGCATTCGAGACTGCGTGTTGCAGATGCGCTACGTGTCGGACCAGGGACGAGTCATCACGTGCGGGGGAGCGACCGTGAAAAACGTCAGCGGCTTTGATGTACCGAGGCTGATGGTTGGTGCGCTCGGCACGCTCGGGTTCATCGGCGAAGTGGTGCTTCGAACCAACCCCATTCCCGCCGTATCGACGTGGATGACCTCGAACAACGCTGATCCCTTCGCGGTGTCCAACGTGGTCTTGAAGCCGTCGGCAATTCTCTGGGATGGCGAGCGCACGTGGGTGGAGCTCGAGGGTCATCGGGCCGACGTCGCGGCGTCAGAGCAGGCGCTGAGGTCGGCTGGAACCTGGGCGTCGTGCGACGGGCCCCCCGAGCGGCCCGCGCATCGATGGTCGTTGCGCCCGGAGGACCTTCGACACCTCGATCGCCACGATATGGGGCCTTTCGTCGCCAGCGTGGCCGTGGGTACGTTGTTCGCTACCGTGCCACAGCCCCGGAACTCCCCTTCGCCGCTCGCGGAGCTTTCTCGCCGGATGAAGCGGGAGTTCGATCCGGCCGAACGATTGAACCCGGGACGCAGCCCCGTGGGAGCACGAGGATGAACCTCCACCTCGACGACGGTGAGTTGAGCAGCTGCGTGCAATGCGGGCTCTGCCTGCCGCACTGTCCCACGTTTCGCATCACCGGCGACGAGAGCCAGTCCCCGCGAGGACGCATCGCGTTGATGCGTGCCGTGCAGAACGACGACGCCCCCTTCACCTTCGACGTCCGTCGTTCATTCGAGACCTGCGTGCAGTGCCGGGGCTGTGAGTCCGCGTGTCCGAGTGGCGTGCAGTATGGCCATCTGATCGAGGACACACGAGCGTCGCTGGCGGATGCTCACCTGATGACCCCGTGGTGGCAGCGCGCGGGACTCGTGCCGCTGACCCATCCACGACTTCTGCGGGCGACCAGCAGGGTCCTGGCGCTCGCGCAGCGCGTGGGCGCGATTCCCAAGCGCTTCGGGCTCCCACCCTTGCCCCTTCGTTCAGCACCACTTCGCTCGTCGGGCGACGACGTATACCTCTTTACCGGCTGCGTGATGGATGCGTGGCAGCGAGACGTACATCGCGACACTCAGGGCGTGCTCGAAGCGGCCGGCTTCACGGTTCAGGTGACGGGCGACGCCGCGCCGTGCTGTGGAGCCCTTCAGTCGCACGCGGGACTCCTCAATCGGACGAGGCGCCTGGCTCAACGCGCGATCCGCGAGATGCCGGGCAACCAACCGATCCTGGTTGACTCCGCCGGGTGCGGCGCCGCGATGAAGGACTACGGTCGACTTCTCGGCACCGAAGAGGCCGCAGCCTTCTCCAAGCGCGTCCATGACGTCGGGGAGTGGCTGGCCCCGCGCGTCGATCGACTGCCCGCGGTGGCCCCGCTCGACACTCGCGTCGCGGTGCAGGACCCGTGTCATCTGCGTCACGTCCAACGAGCGCATCAGTCGACGCGAGTGGTCCTCGCACCGTTCGTGCGCGAACTCGTAGAACTCGACGACGAGGGGCTGTGTTGCGGCGCGGGCGGGGCATACTCCGTGCTGGAACCCACCTCGGCCAACCAGATTCGCGAGCGCAAGCTGGCAGCTATCAACCGAGTGGCACCGGACGTGGTCGCGAGTGCCAACCCCGGATGCTCCATGCACCTGGCGGGCGCCGGCGTCAAGACGGTCCACCCAATGACGCTCGTCTACCGGGCCGTCGCCGCTGGCTCATCGGGGGCGACGAAGCCGGCGACACCGTGAGTACGTATCACATCGTTCGCAGGCGCGAGATGGCGCGAAGGCTCAGGGACGTGCTTGGACACTTAGGTTGCTCCCGGGGTGGAGATGGGCTGCGGGCGAGGGTCGTCTTGGCTCGATGCTGAGCGTCATCTTCTTCTGCGCCGGCGCCGTGACCGGTTGGCTCGTCGCGCGAAGCGGCGAGGCGGTCCAACGGGTCTGGCCCGTCGTACTTCGCGGACAGATCTTTATCACCGCCGTGGCCTTGACGGGCGTCGCCGCGTGGCGCATCAGCGGTCTCGGCCAGCTCAACGGCCCTCTTCTCTTGAGCGCGAGTCTCCTTATTCCCTTTGCCGCCGCCGCAATGGCTGGAGGCAGTAGGAACGGTGGCGAGATCGCGCTCGAGTCGTGGTCGGTGTCGGCGAACTCGAGCTACTGGGTCGTCCCCGCGGCGGCGGCGCTCGCCGGGCCGGCGGGAACCATGATTGCCGCGTTGGTGAACGTTCCCAATACTGCGATCGACATGTGGTGGGTGGCCCTCATGCGAAGGGATGCGCCGAACACCCAGAAGCGAACCACGGGCTGGTTTGACTATTCGCCGCTGATTGCTTCTGCAGTGGGCTTCATGCTTCGATTCGCGCACCCCGCACCACCTTCGACGAGCGAGGTGCTGACGTGGGCCGGTCCATTGCTGGCGTTCTCCGGCGCTGCCCTCGTGTCGGGCTCGGCTCTTCATCCCCACAACGTCGCGATTACGAGAACCCGCGATTCGCTGTGGCGGTGCACATGGCTCACGAGTCTTCGTGTCGCGTACTGCGTCGTTATTGCGGTGCTCGTGCACTCGACGGCGTTGAAGATCGTGGCGGTCCTCACGGCGTTCAGCGCTCCGTCCTTCAGTCCCATACAGCTGGCGGTTCTCTACGGGTATCGCTCGAGTGTGGTCCGTAGCGCGGTTCGGTGGGGATGGGTTATGGCGCCGCTCGGTGTGGCTATCGCGGCGTATCTGAGGTGACGGCATGACATCGCAAGTCGTGAAGCGCGGGCACACCATCCGCCTCGGCCTCGAGAGAACCTCCTGGTCACGTGACATAGGCTTCGAACGGTGACTGACAAGCCCTATGACGTCGTGATCGTGGGCGGCGGTCATAACGGCCTCACTGCCGCCGCGTACCTGGCGCGCGCCGGGCGCTCGGTCTGCGTGGTGGAGCGGAGGCCGGTCCTCGGCGGTGCCTGCGTGACCGAAGAGCTCTTGCCCGGCGCCCGATTCTCCTCCTGTGCCTACATTGTCTCCTCGCTCTGCCCCGAGGTCATCGATGGTCTCGAGCTCAAGCGCTTCGGACTGGAGCTGTACTCGACCGAGGCCATGAACTTCGTCATGGGACCTCGACACGATCACCTCTTCCTCTGGCGCGACGTTGACCGCACCATTCGCGAGCTCGAGGCGACGAGCACCCGCGACGCCGCCAACTTCGTCGAGTTCGGCACTCGCCTCCGTCTGTTCGGCGACACCATTCGACCGTTCGTCCTGTCGTCGCCGCCGGCCTTGAGCGAGGTCGTGGCGACCTTCGAGCGCGCCGGGCGGATCGACTTGTTCCATGAGTTTGCGACGTTGAGCATTGGCGATCTGCTCGATCATTACTTCGATGGGGAGACGCTGAAGGGCTGCCTCATGTTCTCGGCGCTCGTGTCGACGGTGGCCGGCCCTGACTCTCCGGGCAGCGCCTATGAGTTCAGCCACCACTCGTGGGGCGAGTTCGAGGGACACTTTGGCCGATTCGGTTATGCGGTCGGCGGCATGGGTTCGATCGCTGCCGCGCTCGCCGCATCCGCGCGAGCGGCTGGCGCGGAGATCATGGTCGATGCCGACGTGCGAAAGATCCTGTCGCGCGGCGGCGAGGTGTTCGGCGTCGAGTTAGAGGACGGCACGGTGTTGCACTCTTCGATCGTGATCTCGAATGCCGATCCTCGCACGACTCTCCAGTCGCTCGTCGATCGGACCGAACTCCCTCGCGAAACTCGTCGGCACGTAGGCCGCATCGACATGCGAGGTTCCATGGGCAGAGTCCACTTCCTGGTGGACCGGCTGCCCGAGTATGACGGCATGCCCCTCGGACTAGGTCCCCAGCACGCGGCATTCACGCTCTTGGGCGTCGGTCGTCACGAGTTTGAGCGCGCCCGAGCGGCACAACTCGAAGGAAGGATCGCGTCCTCCTACCCGATTGAGCTGCTGATCCCGTCGGTGTCTGATCCCAGCCTCGCCCCTCCAGGACTTCACACGGTGACCACCGGGGCTCAGCAGCTTCCCTTCCATCTCACCTCCGGTGATTGGGACGCCCGGCGCGAGGAGTTCGTCGACAGCATTGTCAGGTCCATCGAGTCGTTCGCGCCCGGATTCGAGTCCAGCATTCGCGGGTCAGTGTCGATCACGCCGTTGGATCTGCAGCGCACCTACGGACTTCCCGAGGGCAACATCTTCCACGGCGCCATGTCGATGAACCAGCTCTTCGCCTCGCGCCAGGTAGCTGGATCGACTGGTTACGGCACCCCGATTCGCGGCCTCTATCTGTGCGGGGCGGGGATGCATCCCGGTGGCGCGGTCATGGGTGCGGCCGGGCACAACGTCGCTATGTCGCTCATCGCAGGCGCGCCGGTCGACGTCGCAAAGAGATCCCGATCCGAGGGGAGACTCAAGGACCTGATGATGAACGACACGCGCCTCGATCGGGTCCGCTATCGAGTGGCGCGCAATCGCCTCGCGCGTCCGCTCGTCAACGCACTGACCCGTCGCCGTTAGGGAGTCGGGCGAACATGTCAATTCGAGCGTTCCGCTGGGAAAGTGGCCGCCAGATTCGAACAAGGATGGAGAAGGTATGACACAGAGAGGCGACTTGTCCGGGCGAAAGGTCCTCGTGACCGGAGCCAGTCGCGGGATTGGCAAAGCCATCGCCCTCGACATGGCGAGCCATGGCGCGACGGTCATGTGCTCGGGAAGAGACCCGGCCACGCTGGAGCGGACGGTCAGCGAGATCAACGCTGAGCGCGGTGCGGCCCAATCGATCGCGCGCGACCTCAGCGACCCGACATCGGCGCGAGCACTCGTAGAAGAGACGATCGCTCGTTTGGGCGGATTGGATGTCGTCGTCAATAATGCGGGCGTCGGTGGCGCATCGGGCGACGCCCTCGACCAGTGGCAACAGATCATCGCCGTCAATCTGACCGCGCCCTTTGTCATCTGCGACGCGGCCGCGGAACACTTCAAGCGGCAACGCTCGGGAAAGCTCATCAATATCGGATCGATTCTCGGGCTTGTGGCGGACCCGGGAGCCCCGACGCCGTACATCGCGGCCAAGCACGGTCTCGTCGGAATGAGCAAAAGCTTCGCGGCAAACCTTGCGCCCTTCGGCATACAGGTGAACATCGTGGCGCCCGGCTACGTCCCGACCGAAATGACCAAGGAGGACTACACAGACAGCGACATGAACAAGAGCATTGTCGCGCGCACGCCGCTCGGCCGGTGGGGGAGCGAAACGGATGTCGTAGGGATCGTGACTTTCTTGGCGAGCGACGCGGCCGCCTTCATCACCGGTCAGACGATCTGTGTCGACGGGGGATGGACCTGTGTCTAGTCGTCCGGTAGTACGCACGGCCGCGCCACGTCATTGGCTGGGGGAGCAAGGGTGCCACCTGGGATAAAGCTCGCGATCACCGGCGATGTGACAAGCGACCCTGAGTCGACTGACGATATCTCGGCGTTGCTGGAGGGTTACGAGGTCTTTCGGGCGCCCGAGATCTTCGCCGATGCGGCAGTCGCCGATGAGGTCGAGGTCCTCGTCCGGGGACTCGAGTTCGAAGATGCTGGTGCTGACAAGCTCCTCGAAACGTAGACCAACCTCAGATGGGTACACAGCATGACGGCGGGAGTGGAGGAAGTCATCTCAGATTGCCTCCTCCAAAGGGGCGTCATCCTGACGAACTCGGCGGGCTGCTACGCAGAGGCGATCGCCGAGTACGCGCTGGCCGGGATCGTGAGTCTGTTTCGAGGTATCCCGGAGCTGTTGGGCGCGAAACTCACCGGTTCCTGGATGCCGCACCAGTTAGGTCGAGAGGTGGCCGGATCGCGGATTGGGATCGTGGGCTACGGAGGAATCGGTCGTCGCGTCGCAGAGCTCGTGACGTCGGTCGGTGCCGAAGCGTGGGCCATCTGCAGAGACCCGGCGCGGACCACGGCGCCAGAAAACGGGAATGCCGTTCGCATCTCGGGGCTGGAGTCGCTTCACGCCATGCTCAAGGTGAGTGACGCAGTCGTGGTGGCGACGAGCCTGAACCCGTCGAGTCGCCACCTGTTCTCTGAGAGAGAGTTTGCCGCGATGAAGCGGACCGCATTCCTCATCAACGTCTCCCGGGGAGCCGTCATTGAAGAGGAAGCACTGCGGGGCGCACTGGAGTTAGGAGTGATCGCGGGCGCCTTGATCGACACGACGGTCATTGAACCATTGCCTTCCAACAGCACGCTCTGGTCGGCCAGGAATCTTTGGATCACGCCGCACATGGCGGGTGCCACGCGCGAGAGTCGAGCGCGAACGATCTCGCTCCTTCAGTGGAACCTCTCCTGCTACCGGCGTGGCTCACTCGGAGAGCTTCGCAACGTCGTCGACGTTGCTCGTGAATTCAACGGACGGTAGTCGCCGGCGGGCGGCGTTGTTCGTGACATCGGACGGATGTCAGAAAGCGGCTATCGCTTCCCACTGAGGTCAACTAGTCCTGCGGACGAAACGCAACCTTGACGGCCTTGCTGGCACTCTTGTCGATTCCGGCCTCCACGGCTTCACGGTAGGCCTCGAGCGGGAATTCGTGCGTCACCACCGAATCTTCTGGGAAGGTGCTTCGCTTCAAGATGTCGAGAGCCACGTCAATGGAGTGATCTCGGCCGCGCGGCGCCGTACCGATTGACGCCTTCGGGTCGCGGCCGTGGTCGACCGAGCCAATCAAGACAGCCTCTTTGTACCAGAGGGCGGTCATGTCGATCCGGCCCGTGCCGGTGGCACCCAGCTCAATAACCGTTCCTCGATTGGCGACGGCTCGAAACGAGTCCGTCACTGAACTCGCGCTACCGGCCGCCTCGACCACGTAGGGAAAGCCGCCCGCCAGCATCCAGTGCTCGCCCGCTCCCACCGCTCGGGTTCCGATCAGCTCCGCCAGCTGCTCGAACGAGGCGAGCCCCGACCCGCAGACGACGTGCGTCGCACCACAGAACCGCGCGACGGTGACTTGGTGAGGATGGCGCACGAGCACGGTGACGTCGTTGTCAGGAAACAGCGCGCGAAGCGCAATCAGCACGGTGACGCCGATGACCCCACCGCCAACGACGAGGACGGGCGCGCCAGCGTCAGGGGGACGGCGACCCATTCCGTGCAACGCGATCGAGATGGGTTCGTGAAGAACGGACGCGCGATCCGACACTTCGTCAGGTATCGCGTGGAGCATTGACGAGTGAGCCAGCACTTGTTGTGCCCAGCCTCCGCCCAGTCCGTCAGTGAATCCCAACGATCGGCCGGGGGTCAAGACCTCTGTATCCAGCTTGAGGCAGCTCGACGTCCACCCCCTCGCGCAATTTACGCAGGGTGGGTCAACGCCGCGGGCGAGACAGGGCAAGGTCGGGTCAACGGCGACCCTGGTTCCCACCGACCAGGGGCTGTCGGCGCCAACCTCGATGATTGTGCCGACGATCTCGTGGCCGAGTACAAACGGTGGAGCGGCGAAAGAGACAGGGTGGGTAACCCCTCTGAAGCCGGCGAGAACGGATGCAGGTCGCTCCCACATATGCCTCCATAAGCGACGGCAATTCGTGACCATTCTCCGTTCGGCAGTGCTGGCTCGGCGACCTCTTCAAGAGCAGCGGGAAACGACGAGTCCGCGCCGTTGTAGCGAATGGCCCACACGCACCAAAAGGTAGCATCCGACATCCAATTCAGTCGGTGAAGGTCACGGGACGCAAGGTCGTCAGGTGCCGGCCGACTGCAGAAACGATGGCCACTATTCGGGCTGGAGTCGATGGCCAACGCAGATTGGTGGGACGGTGGATCGTCAAAGCACGTGCGATAGCGTCGGCAGGGGAGGGACTGTGGGTCCTGCCACCATTGAGAAAGGAACGTCAACGTGAGCCTGTACCAAGTCGTAAATCCCGCCACCGGTGAAACTGAAAGCGAGTTCCCAACCGCGACGGACGCGTCGATCGCTGACGCCATTGCTCGCGTGCATGAGGCCTACCTCTCGTGGCGAACCACGTCAAAGGCCGAGCGGACAGCGATTTTGCACCGAGTAGCCGACCTCTACGCTGAGCGCGCGGACGCACTCGCGACCTTGATCACGCGCGAAATGGGCAAGACGACCGCGGAGGCGTTGGGCGAAATCGGCTTCGTGGTTGACATCTACCGCTACTACGCAGACGAGGGGCCAACCCTGCTCGCCGACACGCCCCTCTCGTCAAAGACGGAGGGAGCAGCGTGGGTTCGCAAGGCTCCCGTGGGTCCGATACTCGGCATCATGCCGTGGAACTACCCGTACTACCAAGTTGCTCGATTCTCAGCGCCCAACGTGATGATCGGCAACACCATGCTGTTGAAGCACGCGCCGCAGTGCCCCGAGTCGGCAACCGCGATGGAGCAGATCTTTCACGACGCGGGACTACCTCACGATGTGTACATCAATATCTTCGCGACCAACGAGCAGGTGGCCGACATCATCGCCGACCCACGAATCGCTGGTGTCTCGGTGACCGGCAGCGAGCGAGCGGGCACGGCCGTCGCAGCGATTGCGGGGCAGAAGTTGAAGAAAGTCGTCCTCGAACTCGGTGGCTCCGATCCCTTCATCGTGCTCGACACGGACGATCTGGACAAGGTTGTCGGTGAAGCGGTCAGTGCTCGTATGGAAAACGGGGGTCAAGCCTGCAACGCATCCAAGCGATTCATCGTCGCCGACTCGATCTACGACGAGTTCGTCGATCGATTCACCACCGTGATAGCGTCGTGCACCACTGGCGATCCCACCGATCCCAACACCACCTACGGCCCCCTCTCGTCTGAGCAAGCGGCGCGAAACCTGCAAGAGCAGGTCGATGATGCCGTCAGCAAGGGCGCGAAGGTGCGCACCGGCGGACACCGAGTGAACGGACCGGGTGCATTCTTCGAACCAAGGTCCTCACCGACGTCAAACCCGGGATGCGTGCGTTCCGCGAGGAGCTCTTTGGGCCGGTCGCCGTGGTGTATCGCGTCGCCAACGCCGACGAAGCAGTCGCCCTGGCGAACGACACGCCGTACGGTCTTGGTGCCAGCGTCTACACCGCCGACGAAGCGTTGGCGCTTGACATGGCTGATCGCATCGATACCGGAATGGTCTGGATCAACACGCCCGAGGGCGGGGGTGCCGAGTTGCCGTTCGGTGGAACGAAGCGATCGGGCGTGGGCCGAGAGCTCGGCCCCTACGGCATCGAAGAGTTCGTTAACAAGAAGCTGATGCACACTCCGAAGAAGAGCCGAGGACTGACTCAACTCGCGCTGAGGCCGGACGGCAGTTCCCGAATTCAGTGAGTCGCGGTCGCGTCGCGCGATCTTGTGTGACGATACCGGCGAAGCCCGATCACAGGTTCGGAATAACCACGCGATTATTGGGCGCCGCACTCAGTGACACGTCAC
>CAVRWO010000027.1:0-6201 GCA_963724865.1 uncultured Acidimicrobiaceae bacterium
GGTGTCGGGCGAAGTGATCGCCACGGTCCCGACAATCTGCGTGCCAAGGTTGTTGACCGAGGTCACCGTGAACTTCACCGCTGAGTCAGCCGTGCCGGAAGCATTGGTGAACGCCGACACGGTCGCGCCAGTCAGGAAGCCAGTGCCGTTAATGGTTACCGGCTGCGCTGTCGCACCCACACCCACGCCGGTGGTCCCGGTCACGTAGGTGATCGACGACACCGATGGAGCGCCCTGTACCGGCAACACGAACGGAGCCGAAACTTCGGCCGCGCCGTAGGCGTCGGTGGTCTGAATTGCGAACGTGGCATTGCCTATCGCCGTTGGCGAGGACGTCACCACGAGGTTCTCCGTCGTCGCGCTCGAGTACTGAAGCGAGGCAGCAAGACCTGTCGAACCAGTGATTCCTGCACCCACAAAGGCGGAGGTGTTGTTGAATCCTGTGCCGGTTAGCGCAACCACAGTGCCAATCGGAGCGCCAATGGCCAGAGCCGCAGGAGCTGCCGAGGTGATGGCCGGGCCATCAACGATGAACGCACCAGGGAATTCGCCCTTCGCGGTGTCATTGACCAGCACCGCGGTGTGCGCACCAGCAGTCGCGCCACTGTTGACCACAATGGGACAGGTCAACGAGGTGCCCGCGCTGTTCGCGATGCACGCGCCAGCAGTCTGGGTGATCACCGCGTCGGGGTCAATCGCGCTGGTTGCGCCGACAAGCGTCGGTCCAGCGGTCGTGAACGAGCTGAAGCCCGTGCCCGTGAGGGTGATCAACGTGGACGGCGCGCCGGCCAGAATGGCCGCCGATGCCGACAGGCTCGATGCTGTGATGACTGGAGCCACGTCCGAGGCCTCGCCGACGCCGATCGCGTCAACGCCCTCGAAGCTCGCGCCCGTGTCAACGTTGGTGACGAGGATGCTGCACTGCTCAAGACCCGGTGCCGCGGAAAGCGAGATCGTGTCCGAGATGCTGGACGAGCTGGTCACCAGCGGTGTCCCGAGCGTTGCGTCCGCGCAAGCGCCATCGAATGTGACGGTCGCGGTCGAGTCAAAGCCGTTGCCGTTGATGGTGATCGGAATGGGCGACGTCGTCGCTGCATTCGGAATCGCCGACGGACTGACGGTTGAGACCTCGTTGCCGATCACTGTGAACAGCGCGCCCGAAGTGGAGCTGCCGCCGTCTGGGTTTTCGATCGTCACCGTGTAGGTGCCAGGCGTGGCCTGAGCGCCGTTGTTGGTGTTCACGAGCTCCAGGCTCGCGGTGATCGACGTGGCGGGTGCCGTTTCCGTACCTCCGCCAGTGATCGCCGTAGCGGCCAATGTCGTTCCATCAACAGTGCTGGTGAAGATGATCGATGAGATGGGCGACACGAAGTCCGCACCCGTCAGCTTGATCGGAACGACCGTGCCGGGTGCGGAGTCAGACGCAGAGCTGGTGCTCGTCGCCGTGTTCTCAACGCCCGTTACGGTCGGATCGCCATAGACGGTGAAGACGTTGGTGTAGGTCTCGGTTCCCGCGTTGTCCTTGACGGTCACGCTGTAGGTGCCAGGGACGGTCGCCGAGGTCGAGGCGAAGCTGCCGGTGATCGTGTCACCAGTGGTGTTCGTCAAGCCTGAGAACGTCACGCCGGGAGCAGTCGTCGTCACTGTCGTGCTGCCGCCGTCGCCCGCGAATGGAGCGTTGGTGGTGTCGATCAGGTCGAAGGTTCCACAGGCACCTGATCCGAAGTAGGCACCGTCGGTGCTACCACCACAGCCGTTAGCGGAGGTGTCGAACAAGATGGTCTGCGCGCCAGCGACGCTAAAGGTAACCGGTGTGCCACCGGTGTCCGTGGTGTCAAACGCGGTGACCGTGTAACTCCCAGGAGTCAGGCCCGCGGCCGATGAGAACGTGCCACCGACGCTTCCTGTGCTGGACTCGGTCGTTCCCGTGAACGTCAACTGGCTGTCAGTCGTCGTAAAGGTCGGAGTCCCGGTGCCCGCGAAGGTGCCCGAAGCCGCCGTAATGGTGAACGTACCGGACGTAGCCGCCCCGTAGTCAACCAAGCCAGGCTGGTTCGTAGCCGTGGTCGGCGATGTCGTGGTGAACGCAATCGTCGCCGGCGTCGTCGCACCCGCAGACGTAGCGATAGCCATAGGCAGCGCCGCAGCCGCGAGCAAGGCGCTGGCAGCCAGGGCCTTCACCAAGTGGCGTTGTATCCGTCTTGGATTATTCATTGTCAATTCACTCCATTCATAAGGGCCAGACTCGCCGGCCTTTAATTTTCAGATCATGCGGCACTGCAGTAACACTCACAAGGTAGCGCCTCGTGACATATCACGGCCGTTTCCTTACGAGCAAGTATAGGTAAAGGCCACTGCTCAAGCGAAGAGGCGAAGCTTTTCTTTGGTAATACACATCCAATGTTGTGACGCTGCGCGGAGTATTAAATTACCTGGTAAATAGCCAGAAAACAGCGCCCTCTCGCAGGCATATTTAGTCGTTGTTCTCTTCGTGTCAAATCGTAACCATATTGTAAGCCGCTATTTCAACGAAATCGGGATGCCTGCGAGTGCTCTGCGAGGCCCTGCTTTCAGCACTTAGCAGCACCAAATCACGGAGAGAAGCGTTGAACAATTGCGCGACGGTCACACGGAGATTCGTCACTGTGGCGGGTGACTCGCAGTTCGTTCTCGAAGTGCCATGCGAATGAATCTTCTTTTGACTTGGAAGGATTGTGGACGAACGTTCAGTTGCAGAACACGCTCATGTCACGATGCAAGGGAGCGCGAGTCAAGCGATCGCGCAGCGATTCGGTCCGAGTTCGAGTTCCTCATCGTCGGGGCCAGACTGCGCTTGACCAGCGTTGATGCCGACGATCTGACGGTAGTTACCCGGTCGATCTTTGACATTGGCCATCGCCCATCTCACGAACTCCTCCTCGCTCAGCTCAAGGGCAGGCAACGTGTGGCGCAGTGAGCCGAGCTCTCGCGCGACATATTTATGAGCGTGCACCTCGACGCCCGGTCCAAAATGAGCCGGAAAGACGAGGATGTCGTCACTGAGCGGCAGCACTCGGTCATGCAAGCTATGGAAGAGATGGTGGGCGTAACCCTCGGCCTCATCGGCAAGGTCTGGGCGCCCGACGCTTTCGAGGAACAATGTGTCACCCGTGAAGATTGCATAGTCGCCGAGCTGATACATCGTCGAGCCTTCCGTGTGACCCGGCACGCTGACCGATGCCACCCGCAAGTCGATGCCCGGGGCGAGTTCGATGGTCTTGCCGTCGACGAGAGGCTCGAACTCGAAGGTAAAAGGATCGGCCGGGTTGAGGCAGAGTGCAGCACCAGTGTCCGACGCAAGCGCGCGTACGCCGCTGAGATGATCGGCGTGCAGATGAGTGTCAAGCACGTGGGTGATCGTCCAGCCGTGAGATCGAGCGGCCTCTTCGTACCGAGACAGGTCGCGTGAGGGATCGATGACCACCGCCGAGGAGCCCGCTCCCACGACATACGACAGGCACCCCTTGCCCCGTCGACGAAGTTGAATGACCGTAGCTCCCCCGAACACCTCCTCCACCAGGTCATACGTAGAGCCCCACGCCCCCATTCCGCCATCGAGAACACTGCTGGGACGTCCGTTCTCGGCAAGGAGCTCTGCGCCCTGTTGGGCTCGCGTCCCCTTGGCGCAGATGACGACCACGGTTGAATCGCGCGGAATCTCGTTGAGCCGCCCCGCAAGTGTTGCCAGAGGAATGTTGTGCGCCCCGGGGATCTGCCACTCGGCGACCTCGTCGGGTTCTCGCACGTCGAGCAGGTAGAGCGCTGACTCTTCCAGCTTCTCGACGAGTTCGTCGCCGCTGATGGTCGATATCGCCGCTGACATCGCGAACAGCCTACGGCCAGTGATGGGAGTTGGCGCGGTTCCGCGTCGCTGCCAGAGGAGTTGGCGGAACCACGCCTTGAATGCCGCCCTCCAGGTACATTCAAGGGTGTGGCACAGACAGCCACGTACAGTACGAGAGGTTGTGCGATGTCGGTTCGAGAAGTGAGTCCGAGCGAAGCGTTCGAGCTGCTCGATGGCGATGCGATCCTCCTCGACGTGCGACAAGAGGGCGAGTGGGACGCTGGCCACGCCCCAATGGCGTCGCTCATCCCCCTATCGGAGCTTCCCGACCACCTGGATGAACTACCACGCGACCGACTCATCATCTGCGCGTGCCGATCGGGTGGTCGCTCATTTCGTGCGGCAACCTTCCTCCAGGAACGCGGGTTCGACACCGCAAATCTCACAGGAGGCATGATGAGCTGGTTCGCCGAGGATCTCCCCTTCGAATGCGACGAGGGCGACGCCACGATTGAGTAGCGATAACCCTCGGCAGGCGTAATCCGATCCGAGCAAGGCAAAATCGCAGATTGGGCCCTATGAATGGCTGAATTGCTTGGTACCCGGCGAGCATCGCATTACCGTCCAGTGATGTGGCTCACCCCGACGACCTGCTGCTGTCCTGGGCAGTTACCGCTATCGATGGACGAGTCCTTCGATCGGTAACCGACCTCGCCCAAAGTGGAGGGCTTGGTCCGTGGCTCCTGGAATTCGAGACTCCGAGGTGGCGCCGACGCCTGGTGCTGCACGCGGGTGAGGTGGAGTCGGAGGAAC
Organism: uncultured Acidimicrobiaceae bacterium; assembly: GCA_963724865.1. Classification (GTDB taxonomy): domain Bacteria; phylum Actinomycetota; class Acidimicrobiia; order Acidimicrobiales; family RAAP-2; genus RAAP-2. Next base: position 4,637 of record CAVRWO010000027.1, read on the forward strand.
AGCGCCGGCAGTTCGCGCTGCGTGCCCTTGCCCAGTCGGTGGCGACACGCCATGGATTGATCGCTCCCGAGGTGGTGGCGACCGACGACGGCGCGGAAACTGGCTGGCTGGCAGTGCTGGAAACAGCGTTGTCTGGGACCAGTCGCATTCCCGTGGCCCCGGAAGCGAAGCGACTCAGAGCTCTGGGACGGGAAGCGGCTCGAATCAACGCCGTCCGCCCGTCGTCAGCGACTGGTCTGCCCCGCCGTCGTCGTTCACTGGAAGGTGTGTCGTTCGAGAGACTTCTCGTACCTGATGACTGCCGAGACATGTTCGATCGTGCTGCAGAGCGGGTAGCCGCAACCCCAGAGCCCTCGGGCGACGGCTTCGTGCACGGCGACCTGTGGCAGGGCAACACACTGTGGGAAGGCCTCCGCTACGTCGGCGCGGTCGACTGGGACTACGCCGGTGTCGGGCCGGGCGGCATCGACCTTGGGTCTCTCCGCTTCGACGTCGCCGTGATGTTCGGTCCGGAAGCGGCGGCCGAGGTGGCCATAGGTTGGGAAGCTGAGTTGGGCCGGCCCCTCGAACTGCTTGCTTATTGGGATGCCGTGTCGTGCCTGGCAGGTCCGGCGGACCTCGCCTACTGGTTGCCCAACTTCCACGCGCAGGGGCGCGCCGACTTGAGCATCACGACGGTGACAGCCCGCCGAAACGACTTCCTTGCCACCGCCTTGGCCGAGTTGCGCTGAACCAGCCAGCGGGGGCGAGGCTCATGTGCAGTCCCAACGGGATATGAAGTCGTGCCTCCACCACTGTTGGCTCAGAATATGAAGGGGATCAGCATCTTGGTCGAGCGCTTGTAGGCCGGATAGTCATTCGGAAAGAGGCGTTCCATGGTGCGCGCCTCGACGGTTGCGCTGTAGATGAAGTACGCGCCCATGAACGCGGCGGCGATGAGCCAGTACCAGCTCACCGCCACCGCCGTCCCTATCGCGGCCAGGATCAAACCCGAGTAGATGGGATTGCGGATGTAACGATAGGGCCCGTTTGTGACCAACTCCGCGTCCACTTTCTCGGACATAGGAGTCCCCCAGTTCCGCCCCAGATAGACCCGTGCCCACAGGGCTAGTCCCAACCCGATCAAGAACAGACCCATACCGATGCCCTGGAGAGTGGGGTTGCTCTCGATGGCGTGGTGACCTTTGAAGGCTCCCGAGCGACTGATAAGGATCACTATTACGATGAGGGCGATCCTCAGGCCAACGAACTGCCGCATTCGTGACCGAGCCACCTGTTTAGCCGTCGTGGCCGCCGCCAGCCACACCAACCAAAAGAGGGCCCACAAACCGTAGATGACATAGTCGATGACGTGCATGGGTGAGTGGTTATGGTACCAAAGCGAATGTCGAGCTATGTAGCCCGCGAAGATCCAGTGCACCGCAGGCCTCGTTGCCTCCAACTCTCCTTATTTCTGAAGAGTCGATTGACCTGCACTCGCGACTCCAGCGCTACTTGTTCTGTTGGCTAACAAAGCATCAAAGGACCAACCCGCCAAACAACCTTCTGACCAGCGCTTTTACTCG
>CAVRWO010000028.1:0-15347 GCA_963724865.1 uncultured Acidimicrobiaceae bacterium
CAACGTGAAAACCTTCTACATCGCATAAGTGAACTAGGAGTCGTGTCCTCATTGCCCATGCGGACGGGATCGTGCGGCTCCGAGCCATAAAGTCAGCGTCGGGGCAGAACACTCCTTGACAAGTGCGGAGGCCCTTACTAGCGTTGCAGCCAGATTGTGAAAGTTCCGTAGGTTAATCACAGGTTACCTCGGATGCATGAAAGCAGAGGGGGACTGTGGGCACGACTGTTCGCCGCATCTGCGCGACCATCGCCTCCAAGCACGTAAAAACGAATGGCACGAGATGCTGAAGTACATCGCGCGCCGTATCGGTCAATCGATAGTCGTTCTGCTCGTTGTTGCGCTCATCGTTTTTCTTCTGCTCCACCTTTTCCCAGGGGGGCCGGCGAGGGCGATTCTCGGTGCGCGCGCCACAGCGAGAGAGGTTCACAACTTCAACGTCGCGAACGGATACGACAGGCCGGTTATCATCCAGTACTTCACCTGGATTGATCACATCGTTCGCGGTCGTCTGGGCTTCTCGCAAAAATACAACGAGGCGGGGTCGACCCTCTTTGCGACCGACTTGCCAAAGAGCTTGTTGATCACGGGTCCGGCACTCATCATTGCCCTGCTCATTGCCCTGCCGATGGGCTTATTTCAAGCGTCGCGTCGTAACAAGTTCATCGATCACCTGTTGACTGGCATTTCGCTCGTCTTCTATTCGATGCCAGTGTTCTGGTTGGCGCTCATGCTCATAATGTTCGTTGCCGTCGATGCACATCTGCTGCCCGCTGAGGCGCCCCAAGGATCGAGTGTGAGCCAGATTCTTCAGCATGCGTCGGGACTTATTCTCCGATCGCCACGTTGTCGCTGTTGCTGATCGCGCTTTTCACTCGCTATCTGGAATCGCGGCGATCGACAACCTACTCCAGGACTACGTGCGGACCGCAAAGGCAAAGGGCGTGAGTAATAGACGCGTCTTGTGGGGGCACGTATTCAAGAACGCCATGCTCTCAACGGTGACGCTGGTGGGATTGTCGCTGCCTGGCGTCGTGTCAGGCGCGGTAGTGACGGAAACTGTGTTCAACTATCCCGGCGTCGGTTATCTCTTTTGGACCTCCGCCCAGAATCGCGATTATCCGTCGTGATGGGATTCCTCCTCCTCGTGGGCACGGCCACCGTTCTCGGCTCGCTGCTTGCGGATCTGTCCCTCGTGGCCCTCGATCCTCGGATACGGCTCCAGCGATGAATGCCGTCGGACCAGGATTTTCGACAGAATGCGCTGTCGTGGCGGCATTGGCTCGGGGAGTGCGGTAATGGCCCTGCCTTACGAGTTCGTTGGTGACCCAACACCCCAGCTCGAAGAAGTTCGAGAGTCGTCTGACAGGAGCACCTTTCGTCAGGCTTTCTTCGAGAACAAGTTGGCGATCATTGGGGTTGCCCTTCTGATCTTCATCATCCTCTTTTGCTTCATCGGGCCGCTCATCTATCGGACGAATCAAGTGTCGGGCAACATCCTCATCGCCAATGAAGCGCCGAGCTTGAAACACCTGCTCGGGGTCGATGAGAACGGCTACGACCAACTTGGACGCCTGATGGTTGCTGGCCAGGCGTCACTGGAGATCGGTGTCGCGGCAGCCATCCTCGGGACGCTCTTCGGTGTCATCTACGGAGCGATCTCCGGATACTTCGGCGGTCTATTGGATGGCCTGATGATGCGCGTCGTTGACGGAGCGCTGGCCATTCCCTCGCTGTTGCTGCTGATTGTTCTTGCGAGTCTCATTACGCCCAGCGTTCCTCTCCTCATACTGATCGTGAGCGCCTTGGCGTGGTTCGTGCCAGCGCGATTGGTGAGGGCCGAAGGGTTGTCGCTACGTTCGCGCGAGTACGTAGAGGCCGCGCGCATCGTCGGCTCTCGCTCGCCGCGCATCATCATTCGTCACATCATTCCGAACACGGTGGGCACGATCGTGGTGAACGCAACATTTCAGGTCGCCGACGCCATTGTCTTGGTGGCGTACCTCAGCTTCCTCGGCTTCGGCGTGCCGCCGCCGGCGACGAACTGGGGTCATGCTCTCGAGCGGGCTCGATTACATCATTGCTGGTGAGTGGTGGCTCATCTACGGCCCGGCGTGGCCATCATCTTGACGGTTGTTGCGTTCAATTTCATTGGTGAAGGACTTCGTGACGCCTTCGAGGTTCGTTCGAGGAGTCGCTGAATCTCGGAAATCGGCAAGCTTGCGCTTGACACGATCGGCGCGCTCAGTAGGGTTACTGTAATTCTCAGGATTTACCGTAGATATTGGGGGAGCATCATGGTGAATGTCAACAGGAAGTCGGGGGCAAAGTCGGTCCGACGGGCGTGGTTGCGATCGTCGCTCGCAATTGCGTTGTCGGTGTCGGCGCTGTCGGGCGGGCTTATCGCCTTTGGGGCGTCAACGTCGAGCGCGTCGTCGAATTCGACGAACGACGTAACCTTCGCCGAACCCGTAGGACAGATTCCGAACTCGATCTCCCATTTATCAATCCTGCCAACTTCACCGTCCTCGACCTTTGGCAGTGGGACTGGTCGATGTGGCGGCCTCTCTACTACTTGGGCCAATCGTCGACGCCGAACCTCGACTACTCGAAGTCGATGGCGAACGCACCCGTCTTTAGTGACAACGACTCGGTGATCACCATCACGTTGAAGAATTGGAACTGGTCCGACGGCACACCGATCACCTCGCGTAACGTGCTGTTTTGGTTCAACCTTATGAAGGTCGAGAAGGACAACTGGTTCAACTACATTCCCGGCACTCTTCCTGACGACGTGAAGTCGGTGAAGATCCTCTCGGAAAAGACGATTCAGTTCACACTGACGAAGAGTTTCAATCCCACCTACTACGCGCAGAATGAACTGCAGGATCTGAGCGTGCTACCTATGGCGTGGGACCGCACCAGGCTCTCGGGTCCGAAAGGTACCGGTTCGACCGTGCCGTCAGGAACAGGCGCCGGGCTGGATATGACGTCCTCGGGGGCGAAGGCTGTCTACAACTTCTTGATCTCCCAGAATTCGAAGCCGTCAACCTACGCTACGAACTGGCTGTGGCAGATCGTCGATGGACCGTATCGCCTCGTGAGCTATCAGACCAACGGCCTGACGACGCTCACGCGCAACCTGAAGTACGGCGGCCAACAGGCGCAAATCAAAGAAATCACCTTCACGCCGTTCACGTCGCAGTCGAGCGAAGTGACCGCGCTGCTCTCGGGGTCGGTCGACGTGGGCTACACCACGTACGCCGACCTTAAGCAACAGTCCCTGATGTCGAACTACTCGTTGCAGCCCTGGCCAATTTGGGGCAACGACGTGCTGTATCTCAACTTCAATAATCCGACGGACGGTCCGATCTTCCAGCAGCTCTACGTGCGGCAGGCCCTTCAAGAGTTGATCGATCAAAAGACGATCGTGAAGTCCGTGTACAGCGGAATAGCGAATCAGACAATGGGTCCGGTGCCGTTAACCCCAAAGACGCAGTATTTGACCCCTTACATCGCGTCGGATCCTTATCAATACGACCCGAGTGCGGCCGCGGCGCTGCTGACGAGTCACGGATGGAAAGTGGTAACCGGCGGCCAAACGACCTGCGCCTCACCGGGCTCGGCCGCAAATGAGTGCGGAGCCGGGATCACGGCCGGCGAACCGTTGGCCCTTACGATGCAGTCCGCTAATGGCGACGTTCAGTTGCAGACGATGCATCTGGTGGAGAAGACGGACTTCGAGAAGGCGGGCGTAGTACTGACATTGAAGCCAGAAGTCGCCGGCACATTGTTCAGCTCAATCGGACCATGCACATCGAGCCAAGCACTGTGTTCATGGCAGGCGGGTGACTTCTCTGACTGGACACCGTTCCCGTTCCCCACTCCGGCCACGTGGTGCCAGACCGGATCGCTGTATAACTTCGGCGGATTCTCCGACCCGACGCTCGACAGCTTGATTGAAGGACGCGGAGCATTCGGTCAGCTTGGTGTCGCTGAGTGCTGACGAAGCGAACGCTGAGAATCTCGCGACGAAAGATCTATGCATCTTGTCCGAGCCGGTCACGCCGTACCAGTTGACCGAGGTAGTCAAGGGCCTCAAGGGCGTGTCCCCGCAAGACGTCGAACTGGCGATGTCGCCGGAGTACTGGCACTGGTCAAGTTGAGTTCTTGGCCGTGCCCATTGGACGAGTGAATAACAAGAGAGATGGGCTTGAGAATAATTTCACTTAACTTACGGAATTACCGGAGGTTAGGCTCATCTCATTGGACTTTGGCATACGTTGATGGCCCAAACGGCCACCTGCAACGTCACCGCCTAGTAGCACGGAGTATAACCCAGTGGTTGAAGAGAAGTTTGCTTCGATTAAGGATCAGCCTGCGGGCTCGGAGTTTCTCCGACTGGCCGACGATTGGCCGAAACGTCAAGGTAGGTCGAACGGCGTTCTTCGACCACTTCGGTGTGAGTTCTGAGCGCGAGTACCGCGAAAAAGGCCGTGAAGCCGGTCGACTGTTCACCGCGTTCAACATCGGGATGAAGGACTGGGCCTCGACCAAAGAGGCTCTTATGCGCATCGAGCGGACCTGCTTAGATCGCGGCATCCGACCGCCGGATCACTGGCAGTTCATTCCCGAACGTCGGATGGGGCTTCCCAAAGAGCAGCGAAGAGCCGCGATGCAAGAGACAGGTCCGGTCCTTTGGGATGAGGATGACTGGATGGATTGGGGCCACTGCACTCCGTGCATGCAGCCTCAAGCTGGCGACAACATGATCGGCGGCCCGGCGAGCATCGAGAACGCTATCGATGCTCTGAGGGCGGGGTCGACTTACATCGGATGCCTCTCGCAGATGACGTGGAAGTGGCCCTACTTTGATGATGACATCGCTCAGCTCTCGTCGATGATCACGGCGTGCGGAATTCTGAGTGCGAAGGCCGGCGAAGGCGTCGTGCTCGACACGTACATCGAGGACGGCTATCCGGCCGTTTTCGCCGACTATGGTTCGCTCGTCGGTTGGGCGTTGATCGAGCGGCGCATTGCGGATCTCTGCGGCGTGCCGCTGTCGGTGGCGTGGGGCGGTCTTACCAGTCATCCCATCAATAAAAGCGTCGTGACGATTGCCTTGGACATGCTGGACCCGGCCAACATTCCGCCGACCTTCGTCCAGGGCGACACCATCAGTTACACCACGGACATCGAGCGCAATAGCGCGATCTGCTCAGAGGACACGCTCTTCATGTTGGCGGTGCAGTATCGATACAAGACCGGCTCCTCCGCGTTGCCGGTCCCGCTGACCGAGAACCTTCGCGTCCCCACCGCCGACGAGATTGCCCACGTGCAGATCATGGCCCGCGAGATCGAGCGCCGCGTCCCCGAGATCTCTGACCACCTGCGTTGGGACGTGCTTGAAGACAGGGCAACGGCGTTGGCCGCGCGCGGTCAGGTCTACTTCGACCGGGTGATGAACGGACTGAGCGATGGCGGCGTTGACGTCGATGACGTGCTGCAGCTGGTCGTGGGACTTCGACGCCTTGGCGGTGAGGAGATTGAGCGACGCTACGGTTTTCCTGCCACCGGGGAGGACGTCTACCCGACGGAACTGTTTGCCAAAGCAGCCGACGCCGTATAGAAATCAACCACATGATCTCTCTCGTCGTGTCGTAGTACTTGGTTCGACCGATGTGCATGTCGCGGCGAAGAGTGCCATCGGGGAGTCGCTGCGTCACTGTGGCGCACAAGTGGTGACTGCGGCGTCAACTCGAGCCAGAAGATTCATTGAAGCGGCGAGACGAGACGACCGCACCGATAGTCATCTCCGCCACAACGGTGTTGCCCGCAGCTACGGCGTGCAGCTCGCGAAGCTAAGCCATGATCACGGTCTGTACGTCGAGATGTACATGGGCGGAGTGCTGAATGAGGACTCACCAGAGTCGGACACTCCCGTCGATGCGTCGCGGGAGCTCAATGCGCTGGGCATCTCGACACCTGGAAGTATTAACGCGCTTCTCGAGGCCCTGTATTGAGCGCGAATGTTTCGCCACTATCGGTAGAAAAGGAAGAGTTATGACCAAAACTGTCACATCGGATCAGTATGCGGTACTGGAACCAGCGGTCAAGCAGTTCCTCGCGTCCCAGGTGTTGTTACATATCGATGGGAAGGACGTGGCCAGCGCCGATGGAGCCACCTTTACGTCGGTCGATCCATCCAACGGCGAGGACCTCGCAACGGTCGCTGAGGCCGGCGTGGCTGACGTCGACGCGGCTGTCGCGGCCGCGCGCCGGGCCCTAAATGATAAGAGCTGGCGCGACATGGCGCCACGCGATCGCGCCCAACTGCTCTTTCGCCTTGCCGACCTCCTCGAGGAAAACGCTGAGGAGTTAGCCCAGTTGGAGTCGCTGGACTCGGGCAAGCCGCTCGCTAACGCGCGTAAGACCGACATACCGCAGAGCGCCGATCACTTGCGGTACTTCGCCGGTTGGGCCACCAAGATCGAGGGCTCGACCATTCCTACTTCGCAGGGCAATCACTTCGTATACACGCGTCGTGAGCCGGTGGGCGTGTGTGCGCTCATCGTGCCCTGGAACTATCCACTTCTCATGGCGTCATGGAAGATCGCCCCTGCCTTGGCCTGTGGGAACACGATCATTCTCAAGCCCGCCGAGCAGACGCCATTAACCGCCGCTCGGCTCGGGCAACTCAGCGCCGAGGCGGGTTTTCCTCCCGGCGTATTCAACGTGCTCCAGGGTCGGGGAGAGGTGACGGGTCGCGCGTTAGCAGCACACCGCGGCATCGACAAGGTGGCGTTTACAGGATCAACAGCGGTCGGTCGAGAGATCATGACGGTGGCCGCGAGGTCACTGACCAGAGTCTCATTGGAACTCGGGGGGAAGTCGCCAAACCTCATCTTCGCCGACGCCAATTTGGACGAGGCGATCGGTGGCGCGGGTTGGGGAATCTTCTACAACATGGGCGAGGACTGCTGCGCAGGTAGCAGGATCTTCGTCGAGCGGCCCGTGTTTGATGACGTCGTGAAGGGTCTGGCCGGGCTCGCCATCTCGATCCCGGTAGGTCCGGGGTTCGATCCGACGAGCAAGATCGGGCCGCTCATCTCTGCGGAGCAACGCACTCGCGTTGACGGGTATGTTCAAGGCGGCGTGAGTGACGGCGGACGCGTCGAAGCTGGCGGCCGGGCTCCTGGCGGCGCGCTCGAGGCGGGCTACTACTACAAGCCGACGGTGATCACCGGTCTCGGCAACGACGCCACGATCGCCCAAGAGGAGGTCTTCGGTCCCGTCGTCGTCGTCATCCCCTTCGATAGTGAAGAGGAGGCCATCAACTTGGCCAACGACACGTCGTACGGCCTCGCCTCGGGAGTGTGGACCAATGACCTGCGTCGCGCTCACCGTGTCGCGGCGGGCATTCATGCCGGCATGGTGTACGTGAACGACTACGGGCCTTCGGATGCCGCCGCGCCGTTTGGCGGCTATGGAGCGAGCGGCTTTGGCCGCGAACACGGCCGCGCCGCCATCGATCTCTACACCGAAGAGAAGGCTGTCTGGGTCAACCTCGGATGATGAATGGATGGCGACGGACAACCTGTGTGAAGGATGAGCGATGACCAGTCAATTAGAGAAGGGCGTGATCCGCCCGACGCGTCACCTCTCATCGAAAGAGGTGCTCGAACTCGAACGTGAGTACTTGTGCAACGGCGCGACCGAAACCGACCTGACATTCGATCACGGTCGCGGGAGTGTCGTGGTGGACGCCGACGGTCGTGAATACATCGACTTCGCGAGCGGCGTACTCATCACGAACATCGGCCACGCACACCCGCGAGTCACCGAGGCGATGAACGAGGCGGCACGTCGCTCGCCAGCCTCCTACAACTTGCCCACCGAACTTCGCGCGACGCTCTGCGAGCGTCTCGCCCACGCGCTACCCGGTGCTCTTCGTCGTAGCGTTTTCTTCTCCGCTGGGGCCGAGGCCATCGACGCGTCTATTCGCCTGGCGCGACAGGTCACCGGCAAGCGTGAGGTCCTGTCATTCAGGGGAGCCTTCCACGGTCGAACGTACATGGCATGTCGGTGTCGGGGAAGCGTGGACTGCGCATTGGAGTGGGCGATGGGGTGCCGGGCGTCATTCACCTGCCCTATCCCGACCGCGATCGCGACGTCGATGAAGCGGCATGGTCGGCGGAGGTGAATCACATCCTGGCTTCGGTGTCGGGGGGCGATGTCGCCGCGATTTTGGCTGAGCCCTATCAGGGCGCGGGTGGGGTCATCATTCCTCCCGCCTGGTTCTTGCCACGCCTTGGCGCATTGGCCGACTCACTGGGGGCATTGCTCATTGTCGACGAGGTGCAGAGCGGCTTCGGGCGCACCGGCTCGCTGTTCGCCATCGATCAGACGACCGTCGTGCCCGACATCGTGGTCTTCGGCAAGGCGATGGGCAACGGCATGCCGATCGGGCACTCGCGACAACCGACTCGGTCTCGCAGAAGGCCCGCTACGGAGCCCTCTCCAGCACGTTCGGGGGGAACGTGGTCGCGTGTGCGGCAGCGCACGCCGTGCTCGATGCGTTTGAGTATGACGGGGTGCTCGAACAGGCTCGTGGCCTCAGCGATGCGTTGTCGCCAGCGTTGTCCGATCTCGTTGCCGTTCCAGTGGTCGAGCGAGTCAGAATGTGGGGGCTCGCGATCGGTATCGAACTAACCGGCGCTGCCGCGAGCGCGTCATTGGCTTCCTCGGTGGTGAAACAGGCACGCGAGGCGGGGCTCGTCCTCATTCCACCGATCGGTGTCTTTGGGAACGTCTTGCGGGTCGCGCCGGCACTCACCATGGAACAGGATCGGGCGCTTGAAGGTCTCGCCCTGCTTCGTCAGATACTGGAAAGCGTTCCCTCCGCGGAGGTGGTTAGTCCGTGACCTGTGAGTTGACCGCAACCGCGCGCTCGATTCTTTCCGGACCGAACGTGGCCGTGCTCGCGTCGTTGCTGCCCGACGGGTCACCCCAGACCACGGCGGTGTGGGTTCATCTAGAAGGTGACCGGCCGATCATCGCGACGACTAAGGACACGTTGAAGTATCGCAATCTCGTGCGCGACTCGCGCGTGGCCCTGACGGTCTTCCTGCGCGACGATCCGTACGTGGAACTGAATCTCCGTGGGCGAATCACGTCGATCGAAGACGATGGCGGGTACGCCACTCTCAACATGCTCTCGGAGAAGTACTACGGAGTGACGCCGTACCCATATCTCTCCGACAAGCAAGAGTGGGTCAAAATGGTCGTCGGAGTCGACCGAATTCGCTCGAACAAGGAGCTACCCGATGTCTAGGGCAATCACTCGCCAGTCAGAACCAGCACCCAACAAGGAGCCGTTAGGGCCTGGCACGATCACCATCGGCGAGTTCAGTCGCATTACCGGTATTCGACCCTCGGTGCTTCGCGATTGGGAATTGCACGGCATCTGACGCCGGCGCGCACAGGATCTCATCGACGTTATAGCGAGAAGGATCTCGTGCGCGTGAAGGCCGCACAACGCCTTCGCAGTCGAAATTTCAATCCGTCGGCGATCGCTGAAATGCTCGGACCAAACGATACCTCAGAAGACCGCGGCGACGTCCGTTTGAAGATTGGTCCGACGTTGCGCGACGCGCGCAAGGTGGCTCGCCTGACGCTCGTGGAGGTCGCGGCGCGCGTCGACTGCTCACCGTCGCACCTGTCGAGCGTCGAGCGCGGGGCTTCAACGCCCAGCATGTCGCTGCTGCACCGGGTGGCGGAGGTCTACGGCATCGACGTGGCCAACGTGTTCGGAGCGTTCAGCGATGTCGGACCCGTGCAGACAAAGGCGTTTGAAGCTGCCCCTTATGTGTCGGATGAGGGGGCACTACGGGTGTGGAGCGTGGCTCGTACCGCGTCGATCTGCGCTGACATCTACGAAGCCGATCCCGGGGCAGGTTCGCAGGGCTCGTATCGACATGAAGGCGAGGAGTACATCTTCGTGTTTGAAGGGGAGTTTGACGTTCTCCTCGAGGGCTACGGTACCTACCACCTCGGTGCGGGTGAAGCGTTGAGCTTCTCGTCGAGCATTCCCCACGAGTGGTGCAACGACAGCAGCGCACCGGTGCGATTGCTTTGGACCAACACACATCCCGAGTTGAAGGCGAATTCGTGCGCATTATCGAGTACCGAGTGACAAACGGTTGGCGTGCAGCGCACAGAACAAGCAACGAAAGGGTTGAGATGACCGATGTGACGAAAACGGTGGCGGAGGATGTGGCGGCGGGCCTCCGCCGTCACGGGGTGGAGATTGTCTTTGCCCAGAGCATTCCTTCGGCGTTGCTGTTGGCTACGCCGAAGTTCGGTATTCGACAGGTCAGCTACCGAACAGAGAACGCGGGCGGGGCGATGGCCGACGGCTACGCTCGCCTGTCGGGTAAACCCGGGATCGTGTGCGCACAGAACGGACCGGCGGCCACCCTGTTGGTCGCGCCACTCGCCGAGGCGCTGAAGGCATCGGTTCCGGTCATCGCGTTGGTTCAGGACGTTGGGGCAGCGACAAGGGGGCGGAACGCCTTTCAGGAGATAGACCACTTTCAACTCTTCGCCGGTTGCACGAAAACAATCTTGCGACTGGACGATCCAGCGCGCGTCGACGATCTGCTCGACGCCGCCTTTACGTCGGCGTGTTCGGGGCGACCCGGGCCTGTCGTTCTGCTCCTGCCGAAGGACCTCTTACCCACGGCTTCGGTTTCGGAGAACGTTCGGACCGCCTCGCTCGGGCATTTCCCTCTCGATCGCACTCGTCCCGACGCTGACCGAGTGGCCAACGCTGCCGAGCTCCTGGCCAACGCGGAGCGGCCGCTGGTCGTGGCCGGAGGAGGTATTCACTTATCGGGGGCCTCGGCGCAGGTGGCGGCGATCCAAGAGCAGTGGTCCATTCCCGTCGGAACCACCAATATGGGCAAAGGCGCAGTCGACGAGCGCCACGAACTGTCCTTAGGCGTCATCGGCAATGCTATGGGTACCAACTCACGGACGCACTTTCTGCGAGAGTTCGTGAAACAGGCCGACGTGGTCCTCCTCGTGGGAACCCGAACCAACGAGAATGGAACCGACGCGTGGCGCGTCTTTGGCGACGAGACACGATTCGTCCATCTTGACGTCGATAGCGTCGAAATCGGTCGGAACTACGAGTCGCTGCGACTCGTGGGTGATGCGAAACTGGGCCTGATCGATCTGCTGGAAGCGACGCGCGGCCTCGATCTGGCAAAGCGATCGATGGAGCGGGCCCAAGTGGTGGCCGAGATCGCCGAAGCCCATCGGCTCTATCGAGATCAAGCGGGTCCCAAAACAACGTCACACGAATCGCCGATTCGCCCCGAACGCGTAGTGAGCGAACTTGATCGACTACTCACCGACGACATGATCGTTGTCACGGACGCCAGCTATTCCACGCTGTGGATGACCAACTACATCACGAGCCGGAAGGCCGGCCAACGGTTCGTTTCACCGCGGGGCCTGGCTGGTCTCGGTTGGGGACTGCCCCTGGCCCTCGGCGCCAAGCTCGCTCAGCCCGATGCACGGGTTATTTGTCTCGTGGGCGATGGTGGATTCGCCCACGTATGGTCGGAGCTTGAGACGGCGGTGCGCTCCCATATCCCTCTCACCCTGCTGCTCTTCAACAACGGGATTCTTGGCTTTCAAAAGCACGCGGAACTGTACTCGTTCGGCGCGCCGACGGCCATCAATTTTGCGCCGGTTGACCACACGATGATTGCTCGAGCGTGCGGAGCCCAGGGCGTCCGGGTTGATGATCCGGGCGAATTGAGCGACGTGCTGGCGAAGGCCCTCGAGAGTGACGAGGTCACCCTGATCGAAGTGATGACGGCTGCGGATGCCTATCCTCCGATCACGCTATGGGAGGGGCACGATGCCCAGTTACTCGGAGTTTCGTAGACTCGCGCCTCTGGGAAATCTCCCAAGCATCAAGAAGTGATCGGCAATGGTTGAACGATTCCGCATCGCGGTGCTAGCGGGTGACGGCATCGGTCCCGAGGTCATTGGTGAAGCTTGCCGCGTGCTCGAACGGGTGGCCGAACTCGACGGACGCTTCGAGTTTCAGCTGTCCAACTTCGAGTGGGGGAGCGAGTACTACCTGCGAACAGGGCGGATGATGCCCGACGACGGCATTGAACGACTCAGTCGCTTCGATAGCATCCTGTTAGGCGCCGTCGGCGATCCTCGAGTTCCTGACGAGATGACGCTCTGGGGACTGCTCCTTCCTATTCGCCAGACTTTCCATCAATACGTCAACCTGCGGCCCATTCGCCTGCTGCCGGCCTCGAGACGCCGTTGGCCGGGCGTACGTCGAAGGATCTCAACATGGTGATCGTGCGCGAGAACTCCGAGGGGGAGTACGCGGGCAAGGGCGCATTCTTGCAAGAGGGAACCGCCGAAGAAATGGCATTGCAGATTGCGGTCTTCTCACGCCGAGGCGTGGTGAGAGTGCTGCGTTACGCCTTTGAGCTGGCACGGCGACGCGGTGTCACCGTCACCAGCGTGAGTAAAGCCAACGCACTCAACTTCTCTGGAGTGTTTTGGGACCGAATGCTCGACGAGGTGGAAGGCGACTACCCCGACGTCACGTGTCGTCGTCTACTCGTTGACGCGGCCGCGCTGCACATGGTCCTTGACCCGGGACGCTTTGGCGTAATCGTTGGTTCCAATCTCTTTGGGGACATTCTCTCTGATCTCGGTGCCGCGCTGGTCGGCGGGCTAGGACTTGCACCGAGCGCGAATCTCAACCCCGAGCGGGACTATCCCTCGATGTTCGAACCGGTCCACGGGTCTGCGCCAGACATTGTCGGTCGGGGAGTGGCCAATCCATTCGCCTCGATCTGGGCTGCGGGCATGATGCTGAGTCATCTCGGTTACCCCGAATGGGAGGAATCAATTGTCGACGCCATCGAGGACGTACTGCGTGATGGCTCGGTGGGTACGCCCGACTTGGGAGGTACTGCCACGACATGTGAGGTAACTGACGCGCTACTCAAAGTGTTGGTAACTCCTTTAGAGGTTGCCTAGTCGTGACCAACGTTCTCGAAGTCGAGCATCTGCAAACCGAGTTCCACCTACGCCACGGCAACGTTCGCGCCGTTGACGACGTGTCGTTCACCGTCGCCGAGGGCGAGTGCGTCGGGATTGTCGGCGAGTCGGGATGTGGCAAGAGCACCACAGGACTTTCGATTATGAGGCTCCTCCCCAATGTCGGTCACATCGTTGGCGGAAGCGTCCGACTGAACGACCGCGATCTGGCGTCGCTCGAGGAAAAGGAGATGGAGCGGGTCCGTGGGAACGAAGTGTCGATGATTTTTCAAGTCCCATGACATCGCTCAATCCCACCTTGACCATTGGCCATCAGATCGCCGAGGGTGTGCGCATTCACCGCGGGGCATCATCGAAAGAAGCCATGAACCGAGCTCTGGAAGTGCTCACGACCGTGGGAATGCCTCGACCGGCCGAGCGACTGAAGTACTACCCGCATCAACTGTCGGGCGGACTACGCCAGCGCGTGATGATCGCCATGGCGCTTGCCTGCGAACCGAAGCTGCTGATCGCCGACAAGCCTACGACCGCGCTTGACGTGACGATCCAAGCCCAGATTCTCAATCTGCTCGACGAACTCCGAGAAAAGCTCAATATGGCAATCATTCTCATTACTCACGACATGGGGGTGATCGCCGGGAGAACTGATCGTGTGCTCGTCATGTACGGCGGGAAGATCGTTGAGGGGGCGAGGACCGAGGCCCTGTACCACGACACGCGCCATCCTTACTCTTCGGCTCTGCTGCAGGCAATCCCCAAACTCGATCAAGACTCCACCCAAAAGCTTTATTGCATAACAGGAACGCCGCCTGATCTGTCAAGGGAGATCGTGGCATGTCGGTTAAGCACTCGGTGCCCAAACGTTTCGGATCGCTGTCTCGAACGTGAGCCCGAACTCGAAGCTGACCTCGATGACCCCGAACACGTCTTTGCCTGCAATCATCCTGTGGGCGCTCGCGGTGGGGTCAAGTCGCTGGTGCACCTTGTGGCGAGCGAGGACGAGCGCAGAATGGCGCTCGAACGAGCCGACCGCCGAGTGAACACTCTGGCTCAGCGCCCCGCGGTGCTCGAACTCGAGCACGTCGTCAAAGAGTTCGCCTTGACCTCGAGAGTCGCGATTGGCAAAAAACCCGGAACGGTGAAGGCCGTCTCTGACGTGAGCTTCTCGGTTCGCGAAGGGGAGACGTTCGGCCTGGTTGGCGAGTCAGGCTGCGGGAAGACGACAATTGGCCGACTCATCGTCGGTTTAGAGCGACCACAAAGCGGTGAGATCAGATCGACGGCCGAAGTCCTAAGTCGCTAAAGAGGGGAGACCTTCGTCGACAGCGCCGAGATGTGCAGTTGATGTTTCAAGACCCGTACGCCTCACTCGATCCGCGCATGCGCATCGCATCCATCTTGCGCGAGCCCCTGTCGGTTCAGCGTCTGGGAACTGCTCGCGAGCAACGGCTTCAAGTCGATGAGATGCTGAACGCCGTCGGCTTGCCGGCCAAAGCGGCGGATAAGTATCCGCACGAGTTCTCAGGCGGTCAACGTCAGCGGGTCGGATTCGCTCGGGCTCTCATGCTGAATCCGAAACTGATCATCGCCGACGAACCGGTGTCAGCGCTCGACGTCTCCATCCAGGCACAGTTGCTCAATATGATGAAGGAGCTCCAAGAGTCACATCAGTTGTCGTATGTCGTGATCTCCCACGACCTGGCCGTCGTCAAGTACTTAGCGGATCGAATCGGCGTTATGTACCTTGGCAAACTCGTCGAGGTCGGTCCGGCTCAGGCAATCTACGAACGGGCGGCCCATCCCTACACGCAGGCACTGATCGATACCATTCCTGTAGTTGAGCCTCGAGCTGCGAGGGCGAAGAGGCGACAGTTTCTTAAAGGAGAACTGCCGTCAGTCATCGACCCTCCGTCGGGATGTCGTTTTCGAACACGCTGCCCTTTCAGTCAGAAGATCTGCGAGACAGACGAGCCGGAGTTGCGACTGTTCGGCAGCGGGCACCACGCCGCCTGCCACTTTCCGCTCCAAGCGCCAATGACTGATGTAGAGGCAACTACGACGGTGGTTTAGGACCCTTTTTATTCTTGAAAGTCGGTGCCGTACCTTTATTGTGGTCACGGCTTCGCTCAACATGACGTCCTTCCGGACACGATGGACTTCGAGGACCATCGATCACGACACCGGATTGGCTCTCGCAGAAAGCGAAGCACGTGAGAATTGGTCTGGCGGGCTGGTAAGGA
>CAVRWO010000029.1:0-7631 GCA_963724865.1 uncultured Acidimicrobiaceae bacterium
CGGCTTCGCACGCCCCGACGGCCGCCCGCAGGCCTCATTTCAGGCCTCGGATTTTTTGTTCCACGCGAACTGTTGCATCGGTCGATCTCTGAAGTGTTTATCGAGGGCGCTGGCGACCAAATCTTTGAGGTGATTTGGTCCGTCGCCACGAGAGTTTGCTCGAAATGATGAGAGAGAAATAGCGGGCGATGTTTAGCGAACCCGCGGTACGGGATCAACAGGGTTTCGGTTCTGGAGAAAGTCCAGTCCTTGAAGGGCGAGGGTCAGGCGAGTTCGGGTGTCTTGATTGTCTAGGTCCCGACGCAAGAGCGTCTCGATTCGATCGAGGCGCGCGTACAGGGTTCGTCGCTGAATGTTCAGCTCGCGCACCACGTCCGACTTTCGACCGGCGTGCAGGAGATACGCCCGGAGCGTCGGCAAGAGCTTGGCCTTGGAGCGCGCGTCGTGATCCAGGATCTCTCGAAGCTCGTACTCGACGAACCGCGCGAGGTCGGGGCCCTGTGACAGCGTCATGAGGAGCTGGAAGGTCCCGAGGTCCGAGTAGTGGTGCACGAGTCTCGCTCCGTCGCTTCGACGCGAGAATGCGAGCGCCGCCGCCCCCTCCTCAATTCCCTTCTCAATGGAGTTCGCCGATACCTCGCCACTTGCGCCGACAAAGAACCGCGTAGACGGAGCGTCGTGCGACGCGCGTTCGACGGTGAGTTTGGCCATTTCTTCTATTTGGCTCTCGAGTGGTCCCCTCGCGTCGTAGGAGATCACGGCGAGAACGCGATCGCCGCTCAAGCCCACCAACGCCGCGCAGCCCCGTTCGCTCGCCGCCTTCCGAAGCTCTTCGGCGAGCACGAGACGCGTGTGCAGTCGGTCTTCTTCCGTCGGTTGAATTTGATCTTCAGACTGGGGCGTCTCGGTCGCTTCCATGGCAAGAACGGCGAGTGGGCCGTGGCTGAGATCGGCGCCCAAGCTACGGGCGCGCCGCAAGAATTCCTGACCAGAGCCGTGGCGCCCCGCTACCACTTCACCCACGAGGGCTCCTCGCGCGCGATCAGCCATATGTGCCGCGTCCTTTTCGAGGAGCAGGGAGAGCGATAGCGCGAGACTCGCGCGGTCGACCAAGAGCTCTGTGCCTTCTTCAAATCGAGTGGTCGAGGCAACCACGTGCAGACGTCCCCACGGCTTGTGGCGGAGCCAGAGCCCCACCCACATGCAAGGGGGCGACCCCTCTTCATTATGGACGGCGCCGCGCGCGCTCTCCTCGTGCCCCGTTCGCGAGTGCTCCTGCCACGACGCAAGGACGTCGGAGGCCGCCGAATTCGGGCCCGCTATCTCGACTACCTGATGCGCTTCGTCTTCAAGTATCACATGATTTTGAAAGATCTCGGCCATCTGCGAAACGATCCGCGAGGCGTCCGCGCCGCCCAGCATCAATTCGGTGAGTTCGCGACTGACGACTTCTGCCCGGCTCCGCAGCTCGTACTGGTGACTGATGATCTCGCGATGCACGGTCTCGGTGATGTCGACGAAGCGTGTCTCTTCGTCCAGGGTGATGAGGGGAAGACCGGCCTTCTCTGCCGAGCGGACGAGTGTGGGAGGTATCTGAGCGAAGTTGCGACCGAGCTCGATAACCACCCCAGAGATTTCGGCGCCGGCCAATTCGTCGATGTAATGGGCCTGCATCTCCTCGTCGTTAGTGATTCCCATTCCCGTCGTCAAAATGAGCTCGCCTCCGGTGAGGAGGTGCGCGATGTCGGGCAGCTCGGTGACGTGGACCCAGCGAACCCGATTGTCGAGGCCCGCTTCTCCTGCGACGACGCGCGCTCCACCCCTGCGGAAGAGCTCCAGGTCCACCACGTCGCGAAGCGTCAGGCTCACGAGTGCTCATTGTACGCACGAATAGGCAACATAATTACTCAGTTTGTGCATTGTCAGCATGTCGATGCCTGGTTACGATCACTTTCGCCCATCGGGGCTGCGGGGGGAACGTATGACTGACAACGGTAACGGGCAGGTGCTGAGCAGTGCGCAGATCGTCGAACTCTCCAAGCGTTACACCCTCTTCGATTGGGTAGCGCAGTCAAGGATCTCGCCCTTGCCAGTTGCTCGGGCGGAGGGATCGTACTTTTACGACTGCGACGGAAAGCGGTACCTCGATTTCAACTCGCAACTCATGAGCGTCAACATTGGCCACGGCGACCCCCGAGTGGCCGCAGCGGTAGCGCGTCAGATGCGAGAAGTCGCGTACGTGAACTCGGCTGCGATGACGACCGAAGTGCGCGCGCTGCTCGGCGCTAAGCTCGCCCAGCTTTTTCCCGGCGATATCGAGAAGTCCTTCTTTACCCTCGGCGGCGCGGAGGCCAATGAGAACGCCGTACGAATAGCGCGCGCGGTCACCGGACGCCACAAGATTCTGGCGCGCTACCGTTCCTACCACGGCGCGACGTCCGGGGCGATCACACTCACCGGAGATCCGCGGCGCTGGGCCAACGAGCCGGGCATTCCCGGCGTTGTCCACGTGCTCGATTTCTATCACGGGACAACGAGAGCAATGGACTCCGCCAACGATGCGCTGACCGCTCTCGAGGAGACAATTCAACTCGAAGGACCGTCCACGATTGCCGCGTTCATCATCGAACCGGTGACCGGTACCAACGGCATCCTCATTCCACCCGATGGCTACCTGCAAGGCGTGCGCGACATCTGCGATCGCCACGGGATACTGCTCATCGCCGACGAGGTCATGAGCGGGTTTGGGCGCACGGGCAGATGGTTCGCGGTCGATCATTGGGGCGTCGTACCGGATATCGTCACGTGCGCCAAAGGATTGACCTCAAGCTACATTCCTCTCGGGGCCGTGGGACTACGCCCGCACGTGGCTGAGTACTTCGAGCACCACGTGTTCGCCGGCGGACTCACCTACAACTCGCACCCAGTTGGTTTGGCAGCGGCACTCGCCACGATTCACGTCTACGAGGAAGACGGGCTCATCGAGCGAGCAGCCTCAATGGGCAAGGTCATGGAACGCCATCATGAGGAGTTGGCGGCCGCACACCCGTCCGTCGGAGCGCACCGGAGTATCGGGCTTTTCGGGTGTCTCGAGATCGTGCGTAACCGGGCGACGGGTGAGCCCATGGCGCCATTCAATTCGTCAAGTGCAGAGATGACCGAACTCTTCACCTTCGCGCGCGATCACGGAGTCTTTTTGAATCTGCATTGGAACCAGGTCATGACCAATCCGCCGTTGTGCATAAGCGAAGCGGAACTGGCTGAAGGCTTCGAGGTCCTTGATCAAGCGCTCCAAATCACTGACCGCGCAGTAACCGGGTAGCGGACAGACGTCTGCTGACGAAACAAAGGGGGACAGATGGATCAGGGAAACGACAACGTGCACGATCCGCACGAGGGCGTTGGCGTCGAACAGCCGCCACAGGGTCTCAGCGGACCGCAAGAAGAGGCCTTCGAGTCTGCGGTCGAAAAGCTTGAGACCACCGTCACTCTGCACGCGGGCGACAATCGCTACAAGCAGGAGTTGTCCCGTTCCATCACCGTGCTCGGGAACATCTTCATCACCCTTTCGGGCGTTACGCCGGCGGCGTCGGTCTTTATCATCGCGCCCGTGGCGCTCGCCGCTGCGGGGAGTGGAACCTTCTTCTCGTTCGTCTTCGCCGCCATCGTGGGAGTCCTCATGGCCTTTTGCTGGGCTGAGCTCTCTGCCGCCTTCCCGATTGCCGGTGGCGACTACGCGCTGGTGTGGCACTCGTTCAAAGGAAAGTCGTCTCCGCTCGCAGGTCCCATGAGTTTCGTAACGTTCGCCCTCTACGCGGACTTTGTGGCATTTATCCCCGCCGTCATTGCGCTCGGTGCGGGTACATACTTTGGCGTGGTCGCCAATGTTGATCCCCGCTATGTCGGTGCGGCCATCATGATTCTGGCGGCTGGCGTCGCGATGCTCAAGATTCGATTTAACGCAATCGTCACGGGCGCGTTTTTGACATTGGAGTTGACGGCGCTCCTGATTCTGACAGTTCTCGGTCTTTCTCATTCGAAAACGCACAACTGGAGCGCCCTGATCCATCCGGTGGTTGGTGCCGCCCACGGCGTGCTTGCTCCGGTCGCCTTCTCCGGCGTGCTCGCGCTGACGGCGGTCGCGATCTTTTCGTACAACGGCTACGCCAACTCGGTGAACTTCTCCGAGGAGACCGAGGGTCCGAGTCGCAACATCGCCAAGGCGATCCTTTGGTCGCTCGTGATTACCGTACTAGCCGAGCTCATCCCCTTGACGGCGACGATCATCGGCGCGCCGTCGCTCGCCACGATGACGCGATCCGCTGTTCCCCTTCAGTACTTCATCGAAGCGACGTCCAACAAGACTGTCTATGACATTGTGAGCATTCTCATTGTGCTCGCGATCTTCAACGCCGTCATCGCGATCGTGCTCTCGTACGCGCGAATCCTCTACAGCGCTGCCCGCGACCGGGCGTTTCCTGGACCGGTGAGCCGTTGGATGGCGTATGTCCATCCGCGCTACCAGTCGCCGTGGCTGCCGACCATGTTTATCGGCGTGCTCGGTGCAGTGCTGTGCCTCACGGTATCGCTGAACACGCTGACGAACCTCACGGGAGCGACACTGGTTGCCGACTACGCCTTCATCGCGATCGCGGCTCTGGTCGCCCGACCTACGGGTGCGACGGCCCACGGGTCCTACAAGATGCCGTGGTGGCCGCTTCCGCCGATTCTGGCGCTCGCCGCGCTGGGCTACGTGTTTACGCAGCAGACGAGCCTCTTACTCCACGTCACCTTGATCACGATGGGCATCGGACTTGTGTACTGGGCGCTGGTGATTCTTCCTCAGCGAGGTAAGGCCTGGAACCTGCTCAGTGCAGCGACCGAAGGCGAGTCTCACGCAACGGGAGCGGCGGAGTGAGCGCCGAAGCCCCTCGAGACCCGTTGCTGCAGACCCCGACAGGAAAACCCCGTGGTCGACAGCTTGGGCTGCCGTTCACGGGGACGCCAGGGCCCTGGAACGCGATCACCGATGTACCCGGACTCGAAGTCGGTTACGTCACTCGAATTGAGGGTTCTGACGTTCGCACTGGCGTCACGGCCATTCATCCCCGCGGTCGAACGAGTCCGGGCGACCCGGTCGCGGCGGGGTTCCATAACCAAAATGGCAATGGTGAGATGACCGGGGTGTCCTGGATTGAAGAGTCCGGCACGTTCTCGGGCCCCCTCGCGATCACCAACACCCACGCGGTAGGTGTCGCCCACGCTGGCATCGTCGCGTGGACAATACGCCACCACCCCGAGCTCGTGCAGGCCTGGTTGATGCCCGTCGCCGCCGAAACTTGGGACGGGTACCTCAACGACATCAACGGCCATCACGTCACTGAGGACATGGTCGTAGAAGCGTTGGATGACGCTCGTCACTCGCCCATCGACGAGGGATCCGTTGGCGGTGGGACCGGGATGAACTGCTATCAGTTCAAAGGCGGTTCGGGCACTTCCTCACGACTCGTCGAGTACGCCGGACAAAGCTACGCGGTTGGAGTTTTCGTGCAAGCCAACTTCGGAGCACGAAAGGAGTTGGTCATTGCGGGAGTCGCGCTGGGCAACGCCCTGGCGGACGATAATCCCATGGACAACTATTTCGCGTCGCCCCCCGGTGCCGGTTCGGTGATCGCGATCGTAGCGACAGACGCACCGCTCTTGCCGCATCAGTGTCGGGCGATGGCTCGTCGGGTGACGTTGGGTCTCGCGAGGACGGGGACGAGCGGCTCACACTTTTCGGGCGACCTGTTCCTCGCCCTTTCCACGGCCAACGTGAACGCGTTCACGCCATCGCTCGCGACGTTCTTCCCCGGAGGAGAACACCTGGACCACTTGGAGTTCATTCCGTGGGGCCACATGGATCCGTTCTACGACGCAGTGGTTCAGGCGACAGAAGAAGCAGTGGTGAATGCCTTGGTCGCGAATGAGGACATGGTGGGGCGCGCGGAACATCGCACACCTGGGTTACCCCGCGAGAAGGTGGCAAAGATCGTCGCCGCAGCGAACGTGAGCCGTACGCCGAGGAGTGAGTAGTGGAGCGTATCAGCCACTGGATTGGTGGGAAAGTCGTCGAAGGCGAGTCCGGACGACAGGGTGACGTCTTCAATCCGGCGACGGGTGTGAGAACGCACACGGTTGACTTTGCGAGCACCGACGAAGTCGACCAGGCCGTCGCGACGGCAGTCGCCGCCCACCGCGCGTGGCGCGAGATGTCGTTGTCGAAGCGAGCTGAGATCATGTTCCGGGTGCGCGAGACGTTCGACGAGCACCGCAGCGAGTTGGCGCGTGCGATCACCGCCCAACACGGCAAGGTGTTCTCCGACGCCGCCGGTGAGGTCGCGCGAGGGATCGAGAACATCGAATTCGCGTGTGGCATATCGAGCCTGCTTTCCGGTCGTTTTGCCGAGCAAGCATCGAGCGGCGTTGACGTGCATTCGGTGCGCCAGTCGCTCGGAGTGGTCGCGGGGATTACGCCCTTCAATTTCCCGGCCATGGTGCCGATGTGGATGTTCGCGAGCGCGATCGCCTGTGGAAACACGTTCGTCCTCAAGCCATCAGAAAAGGACCCGCTGGCTTCGATGCTCATGGCCGAGCTGCTCGGTGAAGCGGGGGTTCCCGACGGTGTCTTTAACGTCGTCCACGGCGACAAGGTCGCCGTGGACGCGCTGCTCGCTCATCCCTCGGTGCAGGCGGTGTCGTTCGTGGGTTCGACGCCGATCGCTCGATACATTTATGAGAGCGCCGCTCAATATGGCAAGCGAGTGCAGGCGCTCGGCGGCGCAAAGAATCACATGGTGGTGCTCCCGGACGCGGACCTCGACATGGCCGCCGACGCCGCTGTCTCTTCGGCGTATGGATCTGCGGGCGAACGGTGCATGGCAATCTCAGTGATCGTTGCCGTGGGCGACGTAGGCGAACGCCTCGTTGAGGCGATCGCACAACGTCTTCCCCAACTTCGTATCGGCGACGGGGCCGATGAGAGTTCGGAGATGGGACCCCTCGTTACCGCCGCTCACCGTGACAAGGTCGCCTCGTACCTCGAATCGGCTGTCGACCAAGGTGGCACCGTGGTCGTTGACGGAAGGCAGCATCCGAGCTATCGCCGACAAGGTTTCTTCCTCGGTGTCTCGTTGATCGATCACGTATTGCCCGATATGGATTGTTATCGTGACGAGATCTTCGGTCCCGTACTTTCGGTCGTGCGCGTGAAAACCTACGAAGGTGCTATGGACCTGGTGAACTCGAGTCGCTGGGGTAACGGCGCAGCGATATTCACGCGCGACGGTGGAGTGGCCCGACGCTTTCAGTTCGAGGTCGAAGCAGGTATGGTGGGCATCAACGTGCCCATTCCGGTACCGGTCGGTTACTTCTCGTTTGGCGGATGGAAGCAGTCTTTATTCGGCGACACCCATATATACGGCCCCGAGAGCATCAACTACTACACCCGGGCCAAAGTCGTCACCTCACGTTGGCCTGATCCCTCTTCAAGCACCGTGGATCTTGGATTCCCGCAAACCCGCTGATCGCTAAGATCGGGCGTCCCGGAGCGTCGAACAGGCCTCCGTTTAGGCCTCATTTATCCGCAACGC
>CAVRWO010000030.1:0-19661 GCA_963724865.1 uncultured Acidimicrobiaceae bacterium
CGCG
Source organism: uncultured Acidimicrobiaceae bacterium (assembly GCA_963724865.1). Lineage (GTDB taxonomy): Bacteria > Actinomycetota > Acidimicrobiia > Acidimicrobiales > RAAP-2 > RAAP-2. Next base: position 5 of record CAVRWO010000030.1, read on the forward strand.
GGCGCCACTGGTCCCACCGGCCCCGCCGGTGCGACGGGTGCTACTGGCGCCACTGGTGCTAACGGTGCCACGGGTGCGACCGGCGCCGCGGGCGCCACCGGTCCCATCGGTCCTACCGGCCCCGCCGGTGCGACGGGTGCTACTGGCGCCACTGGTGCTAACGGTGCCACGGGTTCTACGGGCGCTGCCGGCGCGACTGGTTCTACGGGCGCTGCCGGCGCTACTGGCGCGACTGGTTCGACGGGTGCTGCCGGCGCCGCGGGTGCCACTGGTCCCATCGGTCCTACCGGCCCCGCCGGTGCGACGGGTGCTACTGGTGCTAACGGTGCCACGGGTTCAACGGGCGCTGCTGGCGCCACCGGTGCTACTGGTTCGACGGGTGCTGCCGGCGCCACTGGTGCGACGGGCGCCACAGGTCCTACCGGCCCCGCCGGTGCGACGGGTGCCACTGGTGCTAACGGTGCCACGGGTTCAACGGGCGCTGCCGGCGCCACCGGCGCGACTGGTTCTACGGGCGCGGCCGGCGCCACGGGTGCGACGGGCGCCGCGGGTGCCACGGGCCCGATCGGTCCTACGGGCCCCGCCGGAGCGACGGGTGCTACTGGCGCATGGTGTAACGGTGCCACGGGTTCAACGGGCGCTGCGGGCGCCACCGGCGCGACTGGTTCTACGGGCGCTGCGGGCGCCACCGGTGCTACTGGTTCGACGGGTGCCGCGGGTGCCACGGGTCCGATCGGTCCTACCGGCCCCGCCGGTGCGACGGGTGCTACTGGCGCTACTGGTTCGACGGGCGCTGCCGGCGCGACTGGTTCTACGGGCGCTGCTGGCGCCACCGGCGCGACTGGTTCAACGGGCGCTGCGGGCGCCACCGGTGCTACTGGTTCGACGGGCGCGGCCGGCGCCACGGGTGCGACGGGCGCCGCGGGCGCCACTGGTCCCATCGGTCCTACCGGCCCCGCCGGTGCGACGGGTGCTACTGGCGCCACTGGTGCTAACGGTGCCACGGGTTCAACGGGCGCTGCGGGCGCCACCGGCGCGACTGGTTCTACGGGCGCTGCGGGCGCCACCGGCGCTACTGGTTCGACGGGTGCCGCGGGTGCCACGGGTCCGATCGGTCCTACCGGCCCTGCCGGTGCGACGGGTGCTACTGGCGCTACTGGTTCTACGGGCGCTGCTGGCGCGACTGGTTCAACGGGCGCTGCTGGCGCGACTGGTTCGACGGGCGCCGCCGGCGCCACCGGTGCTACTGGTTCGACGGGTGCTGCCGGCGCCACGGGCGCCGCGGGCGCCACCGGTCCCATCGGTCCTACCGGCCCCGCCGGTGCGACGGGTGCTACAGGCGCCACTGGAGCTAACGGTGCCACGGGTTCAACGGGCGCTGCCGGCGCCGCGGGCGCCACTGGTCCTACCGGCCCCGCCGGCGCGACGGGTGCCACTGGTGCTAACGGTGCCACGGGTGCGAACGGTGCCACGGGTGCGAACGGTGCCACGGGTGCGAACGGTGCCACAGGTGCTGCGGGTGCGAACGGTGCCACGGGTGCGAACGGTGCCACGGGTGGCACTGGTCCCACGGGCGCTGCAGGTCCTACCGGTTCAGCGGGTGCCACAGGTGCTGCCGGAGCAACTGGCGCCACAGGCGCTGCCGGCGCCACGGGTGGCACTGGTCCCACGGGTGCCGCAGGTCCCACTGGTTCAGCGGGCGCCACAGGCGCTGCCGGAGCCACGGGTGGCACTGGTCCCACGGGTGCCGCAGGTCCCACCGGTTCAGCGGGTGCCACTGGTTCCGCGGGTGCCACTGGTTCCGCGGGTGCCACTGGTTCCGCGGGCGCTACTGGTGCAAAGGGTGACACCGGTGCCACCGGACCAAGCGGTTCCTCTGGCGCCAACGGAACCAATGGAAACACTGGTCCCGCTGGTCCTACTGGTCCCACTGGTACAGGCGTGACCGGTCCCACTGGTCCCACTGGTACAGGCGTGACTGGTCCCACTGGTCCGACTGGCACGTCCGTGACATACCATGCCGGAGAGACCTCAATCGCGACTGGAGCTAGTTCGGTGGCCGTGTCGGCAGCTATGGGTTCGACTAGCTATGCGGTGGAGTTGACGATCGACGGAACCCCGGACTTTTCAAGCAGCTCAGGCTGGGGTTACATCGCGGTTGTCTCGAAGACTACGACAGGATTCACAATCGATCTGCGGACCAGCGCCGGGGGTGCGTTTACTGTTCCAACTGGACAAACGCTCAGCATCGACTGGGTGGCGATCCTGAACGGTTGAGCCGTAGTTCTCTAGAGTTTTAGCGAAAGAGGGCGGTCCTTCGGGGCCTCCCTCTTTCGCTGCTTAACCCCTGTCAGAGCCTCGTTTGTTTCCACAACTGTTTCCATCGCCGACACTCGTGCTAGCGCTCCAACGGCATCTACGATTTCTTGTCCGCTGGCGAAGTCGAGACGCCGCGCGACGGTCGATACCCTCGACAGCCCCACCCCCGCTTCCCGCGCCAGTCGGCGCAGTTTCGCCTCCGTGGTCCGACTAGCTGGCCGAATGCCACCTCCCGCGCTCTGGGCCGTGATCCAGCCGATGAGGGCCAGGGCGTCCATGCCTTTCAACTCCAAGTGCCTGACCGCTGCGACGAGATCCTCAGGATTTCCCACGGTCACGACGCCCATCTGACTCCACTCCCAACGATTGGAAGCCAGTTTCTACACTCGCTCGGGCGTCACGTCATCCAGCAGCTTGATCTTGGCGTAGGCCTTCAACCAGGGCTTGCGGCACTCGGCCTCGATGCGCTCAGTGCCAGGGGGGACCGAGTCCGCAGTATGGAGCCACTTTTCATAGACGCGGGTCATTCCTGCCGTGCCCGAAGAGATCGACAGCATTTGGGTCCGTAGTCCCTTGCGATCAAAGTGCACCACGCCCGTGATCGCCCACATGCGAGGCATCCCCACCAGCGCTTCTATGGTCAGCGTGGGATTCTCCACGCCCGCGAAGTCCCGATTTATTCTGTGCGGGACTGACTCGCTGACAGCCAGGAACAACTATCGATCCAATCAGTCGACGACGCTTCCCTCGAATTGGCGTGATAATTACTATGCTCGGGTGCAGTTTCGGAATCCTTCACCTCAGTGACAGACGACCTAGTGGAGACGATCTAGTGCCAATCACGCCGTCCGTACTCGCTGTGGAGAAGGCGGGTGACCTCAAAGCCCGCAGCGAGCCTTTGCGACCGCCGGTCAACTGAGCGAAATGTCTGCTACGGATATCCCAGAGGCTCAGACTCATCAAGCGGTTGAGGTATCTATTGTGATTCCTTGCCTCAACGAGGAGCGGTCAATCGGCGCGTGCGTGAAACAGTCCGTCGCGATGCTCAAAACGGCTGGGCTCGTTGGTGAAGTGGTAGTCGCGGACAACGGTTCAACCGACAGATCCGCTGAGATAGCCACGAGCCAGGGCGCAAGAGTTGTCTCCGTTCCTGAGCGCGGATACGGAAGTGCAATTCGTGGCGGCATCGAAGCCTCGCGAGGTGAGTTCATAGTCCTTGGCGACGCCGATGGTCAGCACGACTTCAGCATGTTTCCGGAATTCGTTGAGAAGCTTCGAGAAGGCTTCGACGTCGTCATTGGTAATCGTTTTGCGGGAGATTTGAAGCCAGGATCGATGACGTGGAGCCATCGATACATCGGCAATCCGCTCTTGTCGGGGACCCTTCGTCTGTTGTTCCACCCTCGGGTTCACGACGCACAGTCAGGTTTTCGGGCGCTCACTCGCACCGCCTACTTTGAGATGGACCTTCGAACGACAGGCTTTGAGTTGTGCCCAGAGATGGTGATCAAGGCAGTTCGCCAGGGTCTTCGAATGACCGAGCTTCCGGTGACTACCCTGCCTGATGAGAGGGACCGACCTCCGCACTTGCGAACGGTTCCGGACGGTTGGCGTCACCTTAGCTTCATACTGATGTGCTCTCCGAACTGGCTGTTCATCGTCCCCGGGCTTACTCTGCTGCTGATCGGAATCGCGGACGTGACGTGGCTTTTCATTGGCCCGCAACATATTGGCCGCGTCCTTTTGAATACTCGAGCCCAACTGTTCGGAGTGATTCTTGCGGTTCTCGGATTTCAGATAGCCAGCATCGGAGTATTCGCCCGAGTTTTCAGCTACTCCAAACCTCGCCGCACCTCAGCACGTGCACTTCAGAGAACGCTCCAAGCCGTAAAGCTGGAACAAGGGCTCCTGGTTGGCGGGCTACTCATACTTGTCGGGCTCGTGGGCAGCGTGTGGAGCTATGCGATTTGGGCGTCGCAGGGATTCGGCATCCTGCATAATCCCCGTGACCTCATCTTTTGGACGTTGTGGCTCTTGCTCGGCATACAGGTTTGCTTCTCCTCGTTCTTCTTGAGCATGATCGGCGTGAGCCGAGGAACTTGGATTGGCAACTCGACGTGAGCGCGGGCGAATCCGGAGAGGCACCGCCGGACCAAGATTCAGGACCCCAGCCTCGGACTAGGACTTTCAGGTTCTGGAGGCGTACCGACTCTCTCTCGCTCCGCGACGGTTCAAACAGGGATGCACCCGCGCGAGCCGGATCGTTTGATCAAGCGACGGACTCAGCGGAAGCCTTGCCAGGTTGGCGGCGTTGGACACGCCTCGGGCCGGAGATGCTGACGCTCCTTGCTGTGGGGTTCAACCTATGGGTCTTGCGCGCCGAAAGGCTCCCGGTCGCGTACCCGAACGACAGTTCGGTACACCTTCAGATGGTGACGTTCGCTGGACACCTGCTTTCCAGTGGACAGTTCCCGCTCGATCACTGGTACCCCTACCTATCCCTAGGTTCACCATTTTTCGTCCAGTATCAAAGCACTCCAGCAATTCTGACCGGAGCCCTGGGGCAGGTAATCGGCGCACAGCAGGCGTTCTCGTGGACGTTGTATCTGTTGCTGTCCCTGTGGCCAATCTGCATCTACTGGTCGGGGCGGTTGCTCGGGTGGGGACGGTGGATGTCGGCAGCGTCGGCAGCGATCTCCTCGCTGCTCTTCAGCATCACAGGCTACGGCTATGAGGACCAGAGTTACCTTGCTATCGGAAACGGCGTGTGGACCCAACTTTGGGCAATGTGGACACTTCCTTTGGCGTGGGGCTTTAGCTGGCGATACGTGAGCCAGCGCCGCTATCTGTTGGGCGCCGTTTCCACGATGGCCCTGACGATCACATTTCACTTTCTGACTGCGTACCTCGCAGGTCTCTCTCTCATTGTGTTGATTTTCGTGCGGCCCCGCGACATAGCCCGTCGGCTTTCCAGAGCGATGTTGGTCGGAATTGGCGCGCTGCTCGCGACCCTGTGGGTCACGCTCCCGCTTCTAGTTGACTCAAAGTGGGTTGCCATTGATCCGTTCCAGGTGGGGACGTTCTGGACGGACTCGTATGGCGCACGGAAGATCCTCGATTGGCTTGTTACTGGGCGCCTTTACGACAACGGTCGCTTTCCCGTCGTAACGATTCTTGTTGGGATTGGTCTCATCGTCTGTCTGGTGCGATTTAGGAAGGACGAAAGAGCTCGCGTCATCGTCGGGCTGTGGGTGCTGAGCCTGCTTCTGTACTTCGGGCGACCCACGCTCGGACCCGTCGCGAACCTTCTGCCCGGAAACAGCCAACTCCTGTTTCAGCGCTACATATTTGGCGTTCAGCTTGCCGGTATCTTTCTTGCCGGAATCGGGGTAGTGACACTTATCCAGTTGGCTGACGCCGGAATTCGAGGGAGGGCGAACGCATTCGCCGATCGGCTTTCCGTGAACCCCTGGTTCGTGGCGCTTCGCGCCCCCGCCGCGATCGTCGTACTGGTTCTCGTGCTCTATCCCGCGTGGACGCAGACCGCCTCCTACGCCTCCGCCAGTGCCACTTGGATCCACTATCAACAGTCTGAGGATGCAACCGAAGGTGTGGACGTCAACACATTGTTGACCATCGCGCAGCACGATGGCGGCGGACGTATTTACGCGGGACTTCCCACCAATTGGGGGCACAGCTTTACCGTCGGAGAGGTGCCCGTCTACATCTACTTAACAGACGTCGGCGCGGACTCCATTGGGTTCACATTGCGGACGACCTCGCTCATGACCGCACCGGAGGCGTACTTCGACGAGTCCAATCCGGGGGACTATGCGACATTCGGCGTGCGGTACCTGTTGTTGCCTCAAGGACATCCGCCTCCGGTGCCCGCGACGCTCATCACGCAGCTCGGGCCGTATCAACTCTGGACTGTCGGGAAGACCCAGTTGATCCAAGTCGTCGATACCTCAGGTACGATCGCCGCGAACGGCAGCAACATTGGGTACCAAACATCGTCATTCTTGGAGTCCGATCTTCCCTCTAAGGGCATCTACCCAACTATCGCCTACGCCGGCCAGCCCGCGGCGGTTCCTACATCGCCCGCGGGATCGACCACCAAAGGACCGGCGGGCACGGTCCTATCCGAACACATCGATCTCACGCGAGGACGAGCGGTCGCCACCGTCTTTGCACGACGAACGGCCGTCGTACTTCTGAAGAGTTCGTTCAATCCGGGTTGGACAGTGACCGTGGACGGTGAGTCAGTGAGTACTGAAATGGTTGCGCCCGCTCTCGTCGGAGTGACGGTCGCGCCCGGTCAACATACCGTCGTGTTTACGTTCCGCGGGTTCTCGTCTTATCCGCTGCTCTTCGGCACAGGATTCATCACGCTCGTCATCATTGGGCTATGTCCGATGTGGTGGCGTCGGAATAAACAACGATTGCGACGCAGCAAGACTCTTGCGCGCGCAAAGCGCCTCTACGGAACGGTCGGCGGTCGAAAGATGTTCCGCTACACGATGGTGTCGGTCATTTCCACAGTTGTGACATTCGGGGTATTGGGGATCGTCTTTGGCGTACTTCGATTATGGACCGAAGTGCCCAGCGCGGTGTTTGCCAACGTTGTTGCGATAATACCCGCGTACCACCTCAACCGAATCTGGGTCTGGGGGAAAACTGGGCGCTCGCATTGGCGCAGGGAAGTTCTGCCGTTTACGGCGATTTCCGTGGTTGGCATCTTTGTTTCAATTGCCAGCGCCGAAGTGGCCCGGCGCATCAGCGTCGACAACCATTTCAGTCATTTGACAGCCACGGCGCTTCTGCTTGCGGTGACTTTTGTTGCCTTCGCAGTACTTTGGCTACTCAAGTTGCTCGTCTTTAATCGCGTCTTCAGGATTTTGCCCCAACCTGGCATGAGCGAATTCTCCTAGTCGGCCTCCTCGGACGCTGTCGCCTTCGACAATGGTCTATGGAGCAAGGAGTCTGAGAGATACTTGCTCGCCTCATCGGGAATGACCTCCTTCGCTCAGATTCGCTGAATAACCAGTACAAATGAGGCAATGTGTCGCCCTGAGCACAGACAAGAGACTTCACAACCGCCAGTTTGAGACGCGCTGACCGACAGGGACGAAACACCGGGAGTTTCTTTCTCGGGCTGTCGAATTCTCGAAGGCTCCGCTACCGCGCCCAGGTGTTCGCCGATGTGTCAACAACGCCAGGGAACGCTCGAAACGAAAGACCCAGCGACGCGGCCGCCCTGCCACCTGGGACGAACGGCGCGGGCCGAACGAGCCCGAGCAACGAGTCAGAACGAACCGACGAGGAGAAGTTCAAAGCCTCAAGGGCTTGCATGAGCGCTAGGACGGCGCGCCACGGGACGACGACTGTTGTGGCTGAATCGCCGCTCTCGGCCGCGAAGGCCCGCATGAGTTTCTGGAAGGGGACCGGCGACTTGTGCGCCAAACCGATCACCGACGAGGGGACCTCGCTTGCTGTGACTAGGGTCGTCATGGCTGACAAGAAATCGTCGATATGCAGCGTGAACTGCTGGGCGCCGCTGGGGACCGGGATAATCGGAAGCCGTGCGAGTTTCGCCAGCGTGCCCGTCATTCCGCCCATCCCTCCGCCGTAGACGAGGCCTGGGCGCACGACGATTTGATCCGCTTCCAGCACGGAGCGCTCAACGGCCAACTTCATGAGGCCGTAGTCCTGCTTGGTCCCAAAGTAGGCCGACATCGATGACACGAAGATGAAGCGACGAACGCCGCTGGCCAGCGCCATTTCGAGCAGGTGTTTCGATCCATCGACGTTGCGCTGCCAGGCGAGTTCCGGGTCGGTCTCGCGCAGGTTCCACGCTCCGTGCACCACGGTCGAAACGCCGTCAAACGTGTCGTCGCCCACCAACTCACCGAGAGCGAGTTTGCGCACATGGTCGTGGTCAGTTGCGTCGCGCGCGTTCCGTCGGTATTCCACGACGTCAAGGTTCTGCCCCCGCAAGGTTTGCACGAGCGCTCGGCCGAGATAGCCCGTTGAACCCGTGACGCCGACTACCGGCGAAGTGCCGTCAATCACGCGCGCTCGGCGATACCACGGGCAATGCGGTGCGCGTTAGCCATGATCGAAAGGGTGAATGTCGTGACTGGCACCGTCGGAAAGACCGACGCGTCCACCAGATGGATGTGCCGCCACGCGTTGAGGCGACCTTCCACGTCGGACTCGAGGTCTGTTGGCGAAGCCGCGTGGGGAAAGCTGCCCCCGAAGTGGTAGCTCTTGCCCGGAGCCGACAGGACGAACTGGGGCCCGACGGGGGCCCAGCCCAAATAGCGAGCAGACCTCGCGAGGCGTCGCACGACCTCTCGCACCTTTGCCTCGGCCAACGACGATGAGCCTGACGGTGCGATGGTCAAGCCGGCGAGCGCGTTATCGGACTCCGGCGGCGCGACGATCACGTTGAAGCCCGGTGACCACCACGACGGCAGGTAGCCGATACCGACCGTCAGGTGTTTGAGAATTTGCGATCGAAGGAAGCGCAGCTCCGGCCGCCGTAAGACGCCCGGAAGTGCGTCATCTATTGCCTGGTTATAGGGGTAACCGTGGATCTCTACGAGGTCGTGGCCGACTTCGTCAAAGGGCAACAAGATGTTGAACTGATTTAGCGTGAAGGTGCCGTCTTGGGTGAGACGCTTGACGCCTCTTAGCGACACCAAGGGCGCCAGGAACTGCGCCGACTCACGAATGTGAATGCGTGTTGACCACAGCCGAAGCGACTGGGCGACAAGCCTCGTCGTGCCGAGTGCGCCGCAGGCGAGCAAGACCTTGTCCGCGAAGAAGGTGTCGACACGTCCGGATTCGAGAGATCGGGCGTTGACGAATGGGCGACCGTCTTCTTCGCCTACGCGCAGCGCGACGTGGCCACTCGTGTACTCGATCCGGCCGTCTCGTACAAGGTCGTCGAAGGTCTGCGACGCGGAGTAAACGAAGGAGTATGGGCAGCCGGTCATGCACAGCCCGCACGACACGCACCGATCCGATTGCAGCGCAAGACGGGCCCGTCCCAAAAGCACGCCGCGACGACGAACTTCGACACGGTGGCGTTCGTAAGCGTCAAGAATCCTCTTCGCGTTCTCGCTGAGAGGAGGCAGCGGCTTCGCGGGTCCCCACAGCGGGAAGTACTCGGACAGGTCGTCGTCCTCGGCGGCGTACGGGATCGCACCCAGAATGGCGCGGTAGTCAGACTCGAGGTCGCGGCGCGAGAACGGCCACTCGTTAAAGCTTGCCTCGCTGAACACCATTACGCCGGCGCCCCAGGTGTTGCTGAACCCTCCGTAGGCACCAGAGATCAAATGGGTGTTGACGCCCCCCTCGCCGTGAACGCCATCGAGTTGGCCAAAGTTGCGAAACGGGAAGTCCGATCCGAAGTTTCGCTTTTCGGGGAGGCGGTGTCCTTTTGAGGCGACCGCCACCTGGCTGACTGCCCGTAAGTCAGCGCCCGCCCATCCGTCAGGATCGCTGTGCGACATGCGAATCCGGGCTTCGTCGTTACCCTTGTCTAATCGTCCTCCGACGTCGAGGACTTGCACCTCGATCCCGGGGGAAGCGGTAAGTGCGATGGCGGCACCGGCGGCCGCCGGCCCCGCCCCGACGAGGAGTACCTTCATAAGTCGGCTGGCTTCACCTCAGGCAGGCGGCCACGGCCCCATGCACCCGCGACGCTTTCCAAGGGGCCTCCGGACACCTCGTTCGGGCCGCTACGCTGGGCGCAGCCGCTCACGTCATCGCAAAAGTGCCGGGTTTTCATAGTAAATAATTTAACTGACGCTCGTCACGAGCTTCGTGACGTCAGTAGCCCAGTTCACCGTTCGGCTATACAAGTACCATTCCCAAATGGACCTTGTGGAACGACTTCCCGAAGGAGCCCGCCGTCATCCTTGGGAAATTGCCCGAAGCAAGTTCATTCTAAATCTTCTTCAAGACTATGAATTGACTGCCTGTAGAACGTGGCTTGATGTTGGTGCTGGAGATGCCTGGCTTGCAACCCAGATCTCACGAAGCGTTTCCGGTCTCTCTCGTTTCGTTGGCTGGGACATAAATTTCAGCGACGACGACATCGCGACGCTTGGAAAGGATTCCCCTCTCGAATTAGTCTCCGAGACGCCTATCAGTCAATTTGAAGTGATTTTGATGCTTGACGTTATTGAGCACGTCGAGAACGACACAATGTTCCTCCAAGATGCGGTGGCGCACCTCCTGGACTCCAATGGCTGGGTTTTGATTACGGTTCCGGCATACCAGTTCTTGTTCTCGGAACATGACCGCATGCTGCGACATTTTCGGCGCTACTCGCCCAACGCTTGCAGAAGATTGATTGCGGATTCCGGTCTGGAGATTATCAATCAAGGTGGCCTCTATTCATCCTTGCTTCTAGCTCGGTTGTTAGGGAACCTCTGGGGGAAAGGACGCACGAAAAGGATCGAAGAGCCCACATCTTTCTGGAGGCACGGAGACCTGTTGACCAATAGCTTCGCCAAGGCTCTAGAGATCGAAGGTCAGTTTGATTCTTGGTTCTCAAAGAGATCGCGAAGAGCGCTGCCAGGTCTCAGTTATTGGGCGCTTTGCCGGAAGGCCTAACAATGCCTGAAGATCGATTGGCAGCACAGCTACCTTTTGTTGTGATTCCGTGTTTCAACGAAGAGAAGCGTTTGGACGCTGATGCATATATTCGGTTGGCAAGGACTGAACAGATGAACTTGGTTTTCGTTGACGATGGCTCTTCTGACGGCACCTCAACCATGCTCGGAATGATTCGAGACTCCTCCCCGACAGTAATTGTCGAGACGTTAAGTTCAAATGTCGGAAAAGGAGAAGCGGTCAGACACGGATTGGCCATTTCCGTCAGTAGAGGAGCCGAGATCGTCGGTTATTTCGATGCCGACCTGGCAACTCCCATCAGTGAGCTCATCCGGCTTATCGATGAAATTGATCAAAACTCAGCATTTAACGGCGTCTTTGGATCACGTATCGCACGTCTAGGAACTCAGATCGACCGAAATGCGGTTCGTCACTACGTTGGACGGATCTATGGAACTTTCGCAGCATTGGCATTGGGAATCGAGATTTACGATACGCAATGCGGCGCCAAAGTATTTAGAGTTTCGGAAGCTTTCCGAGAGGCCATCTCAAGACCCTTTCGATCTCGCTGGTCGTTTGACGTCGTCCTTCTCGATCGGATTATCAATGCTTCGAATCCATCACTAAGGCTTTCGGTCGATTCCTTTCTCGAACTTCCTTTGAATCAATGGCGAGATGTCGAGGGATCCACAGTTACGGTGCATTCGGCACTGTTTGCATTCGCCGATTTGGTACGGATCGGTGTTCGCAGACATCTCATTGTTCGAAATGAAAGGGTGTCCTAATCTGCGTAATTCGGACCAATCCGTGCAGCCGTTTCGGTCGAAAGCGTGCAGGCGTTTCGGGGTTTCCGTGCAGTCATTTCGGAGTTTTCGTGCACTCCGGCGTGACGACTCTTTGACGCTGACCTAAGAGCCACTGGCTAGCAAGATTCCTCGGACTACACGTTCGAGGAGACACCGGTGCCCAGACCCCGTATTGCCATGCGAAAGATCCGCGACGTCCTGCGTCTCTCCCTCCACGAGGGCCTCAGTCAACGCCAAGTTGGCCGCTCTCTCGGAGTGCCACCGACGACGGTGGCCGAGTATTTGATGCGTGCCAAGACTGCCCAACTCAGTTGGCCGCTACCCGAAGGACTGAACGACGACGCTCTCGAAGCGTTGCTCTTTCCAGTCGTCGCGAAGTCCACAGAAGCCCGTCCCATGCCCGACTGGGCTCGGGTTCACCTCGAACTTCGTCGCAAACACGTGACGTTGATGCTGCTCTGGGAAGAGTATCGAGAGCGATATCCCGACGGTTACGGTTACACCCAGTTCTGCGAGCACTACCGGCGCTTCGCCAAACGTGTCGACGTGGTGATGCGCTTCACCCACAAGGCCGGCGAGCGCATGTTCGTCGACTTCGCGGGCTCGACGATCCCTCTCTACGACGAGGCGCGCCGTCACGTCGTGGCCCAGGCCGAGGTCTTCGTGAGTGCGCTGGGCGCGTCGTCGCTGATCTACGCCGAAGCGATGAAGTCCCAAGAGCTCCTCTACTGGATCGCCGCCCACGACCACGCCTTTTCCTACTACGGGGGCGTGCCCGAGCTGGTGGTGCCGGATAACTTGGCGAGCGGGGTCACCAAGTCCAGTCGCTACGAGCCGCGCGTGAACGCCACGTACTTAGAGATGGCCGAGCACTACGGCTGCGCTATTCTGCCCACGCGCCCCCGGCGGCCCCGCGACAAGGCCAAGGTCGAAACGAGCGTGTTGGTGGTGTCGAGGTGGATTCTCGCCGCGCTACGTCACGAGCGCTTCACCTCGATTGGCGAAGCCAACATCGCCATCTCGCGGCTCGTCGAGCGCGTGAACGATCGACCCTTTAAGGTGCTTGACGGTTCGCGGCGCAGCGTCTTTGAGGCGCTCGAGCGCCCGGCGCTACGACCCCTGCCCGCGCACCCCTACGACTTCGCCACCTGGAAACGCGCCAAGGTCGGACTCGGCTACCACGTCGAGGCGGCCGACCGGCACTACTACTCGGTGCCCTACCGCTTGGCCGGTGAAGTGCTGGAGGTGCGCCTCGGATCAACGACCGTCGAGTTCTTTCACCGGGGCCAACGCGTGGCCGCGCACCCGCGTAGTTTCGTGCGTTTTGGCTACACCACCGACCCCTCGCATATGCCCAACGCGCACCGGCGCTACCTCGAGTGGACCCCCGAGCGCATCGTGAGCTGGGCCACGAAGACCGGTCCCGCGACGGCTGAGTTGGTGGAGCGGGTGATGGCCGAACGCCCCCACCCCGAGCAGGGCTTTCGCAGTTGCGTGGGAATCATCCGCCTCGCTCAGAGTTACGGCGCAGAGCGCCTGGAGGCGGCCTGCGCCCGGGCTCTCGCCATCCACTCCCATACCTACACCAGCGTCTCGTCGATCCTGAAACGCGGGCTCGATCAGAAACCCCTGACTCAAGTGCCACCACGCACGCACCCGCACCACGAGTTCGTGCGCGGCGCGAACTACTACCAATGAAAGGAAGTGTCATGTTGCACACCCAAACCACCGAAGGCCTGCATCGGCTGCGACTCGGGGCCATGGCCCAGGCGCTCGAGCAACAACGTTCGAGTGTCGAGCACCAAGCGCTCAGCTTCGAAGATCGACTCGCGATGCTGGTGGAACGAGAACTCAACGAACGCGAGAATCGCCGCCTCACCCGCCTGCTCAAACTCGCCAAACTGCGCAACAACGCCGTCATCGAAGACGTGGACTTTCGCTCGCCGCGGGGCCTCGATCGTTCCCAGATTCTGGGGCTCGCCGAGTCGACGTGGGTGCTCCACCACCACAACGTCGCCATTGTGGGACCGACCGGCGTGGGCAAGACCTACCTGGCCTGCGCGCTCGCGCACTCGGCCATCCGCCACGACTTCTCGGCACTCTATCTACGTGCGCCTCGCATGCTCGAAGAACTCACCATCGCCCGGGCCGACGGGCGCCTCGCCAAGATGATGGCGGCGTGGGCCCGCGTTGACCTCCTGCTGATCGATGATTTTCTCATTCGTCCGCTCAGCGTTGATCAGGCGGCCGACACGTTAGAAGTGATCGAGGACCGTGCGGGTCGACGCTCTACCATCATCACCAGCCAACTCCCCGTGACCAACTGGCACGAAGCCCTGGGCGACGAGACAATCGCTGACGCGATCCTCGATCGTCTCAATCAGAATCTGCACCGCATTGAAATTGGCGGCGAGTCAATGCGGCGCGGCGACGCGAAGAAGAACCCCAAGTGAACTCAACTTTTTCTCCGATTACCACCCGCGGCCAGTGGTCAACGTTAGGCTCTCCACGTTCGCGACGAACAACTCGAGGAGGTGAGTTCAGGGGTTAAAAAAGCTTGGTCGTCGGTCGCTACGCGACCTCCGACACGGAGTGCACGAATACCCCGGAACGACTGCACGGATTCAGCGAAATGCGCAGGTCGATCTCTGAGTTTGTCTGTTCGCGCCGTACACGCTCCTCAGAGAACTTCTCATACACCAGGTCCCCGAGTGCGGGGGAGGAACCCATGACGCGGGTCGTAGAGTACGGGCTGCCTCCTTTGAGGGCCACCTCATACGAAGAGATGGCCTCTTCTACGCCGATGACGGTGGCTCCGTAGCCGTTGAGGACGTCGAGGCGACGATCGACTTTGCGAGAGAGAATTCTTTGTCCCACGAGCAAGGTCCGCTTGCCAAATTCCACCGTCTGGGAGGGATCGAGGTGACCTCGTTTGACGGCCTCATCGATTGCGGCGGTGTCAAGTTCTCGGATCTTCTCATTGCTGATCGCCATGATGAGTGTCGCCTTGGTGGGATCAGTTCCAGTGCGAAGGGCCTTTTCAACCTCGTCCCAGTAGCGAGAAACAGCAGCGTGATTCTGTTCTTCGGCGGCCTCGAAACTCTTCACGCGGTTGTTGCGCCAGTACCAGTCGGCAGCATCTTTAGGGGTCTTTAAGGTGTCCAAGAACTCAGTAGAGACGCCTTGACGAAGTAGAGCCTCTCGTGAGCCCTGTGACAGTTGCAGATAGTTATCCGACATGTCGCGCGCGGCGTCGTGGAGATAGGCGAGGACGGCTCGCTCCTCAAGGTTCTTTTGGCGCCGGGTCTCGTAGAGTCGAACGACGGTCTCAGGGAGTGTGGAGCAATGGTGGCGTACATGCCCCCGGCCTCGATGCTTTGCTTCTGACGTGGGTCACCCAGCATCACTAAGCGGCATTTGTTCTCTCTAAGTGATGGGATCAATCGTTACAGTTGATCGGTACTGGCCTGGGAGGACTCGTCAATAATGACCGTGCCCCCTGGCTCAAGGACGAGTGTTCCACTTCCAATCGCGACAACACCATGGCAAAGGAGTAGGAGGGGATACCCGCGCTTCTTCCAGATTTTCGGCGGCGGCGGCGGCGAGAGCCATGCCCACAACGTGGTGACGGACCACGATGGATCGTTAGAAGGAATGGTTGGCCCAAGATAGCCATCGCGCTCGGCCAAGTATCCAGCCTCAAGGGCAAGGCTGTACATCTCGGCGCCAGTGCTCTTGCCAGATCCCGCCACGCCCACCACCGCCGTGGCTCGGTTGGTTCCGCAGAGCAACGCATAGACCATCTGGTACTGCTCAGATCCGGTCTCAATGACGTGGCCCCGTTGCTTCATTTGGGCGACGATGTCATCAAATTGTTCTTCGTTAAGGGTACGGGGAGCCTGTCCGATTCCGCTCTACGAAGTCAAATACATAGTCTTCTTTCTCCATTAACTCCCTGGTGGCAAACACGCCCTGGTGTTCGTAGGCGACACGAAGTTGACGTCAGGGATCGTCGTCAAGGCCGAAAAGTCGGATGGAGTCATAGCTGGCGATGAAGGCTTTCGCTCGGTCGATGACCTCTTCTCGAGGTATCCCCGCGACCAAGAGTGCAGTGTGTAGGTCGTGCTCGTGCCAGGTGGCTTGTAAGCGACCAACGCTCATCATCGCTTCGTGGGCCATGTCATCTCGCTTCTGTTCCGGAGTGCGTTCATCCACTTCAAGGGCCGCGTCAAGGCGTCTCCAATCTTCTCCACTCAACTGACGAGGCGCGTCATCGGGGGTGGCTCCCGAGAGCGCCAAAGCTGCTCGAAAACGCCAGGCTCCGATCTTGGACCCGCCAGTGGGTCGCGGCTCGAAGTTCTCGGCGAGCACGGCTCTGTCAGCCATAACTTGTTGTTCACGATCTGCGTAAGCCCGATTGACCTCCCGGAGCTTTTCATCTATTACGTCAATGGTGTATCCCCGCTCTTCGAGCATTTCTTTGGCCCACACCAGCGCCTGTTGGTCGTTGCCGCAAGCGCTCTTGCCTTCCTTGGTGGCGCTCTGGTGATAGGCCATGTCTTTGCGGCGTGTGATGTCGGCGCCGGCAGCCAAGGCGTGCTCCAGGGTCTGATGTTGGCGAAGAGAGAGACGTTGACGAATTTCTTCATCAAATCCTTCGACGCGGGGAATGCCCTTGTCGTCATAGATCCAGTGAAATCCCAAGATTTCCTCCGTCCACTCAGATAATCTGCCCGGCAAGTGCACCGAAAAGGTCTTCTGAAGCCCGAAGATTTCCTTGGCGTCGAGGGCGGTAACGATTCCGTCGCGCACGGCCATGTTCAGAATGGGGTTGTGGAAGTGGAGACTCGGAGCGGTCATGCCATCGACGGGACGAGCGGTAGGATGAAAGGTTCCGGGGACAATGAGCCCATCGGAACTCAGAGTAACGATGCCATCCTTACCTCGACGCACCTTGCTGGCGTAGGTCTGTGCGTACTCCAGTGCGGATCGGTTCGCTTCTTCGATGATCTCGTAGATGGCCGTCTGGGTATCAGCTCGGCCATCAGGTAGTAGATCGAGAGCTCTTTGGGCACAGAGATCGTAAGGTCAAAGGCCGAGATTTTGGCTCTTTTAGTCCCGTTGTTGGGCAGTAGTTCGCCAGTTCGCGGGTCCTCTTGACGGAGTAGTCGTTCGAGGTCGCGCTCATGGACGACCGAGCCCTCAATGATTCCCAGCGCTGCACAGGAGCCCCCAAACCAACGAGCCCCGGCCACGGCGTAGTAGTGCGAGGTGCCCTTAATTTCTCGCTCACTCATGCCAACTTCTTGGACTTTGGCGCCGCCGGCGTAATAAATGGCGTAGCGCCCGGCACCCTTTTTGCCGTCCGTGCCTATTCGTGCGATGGTGGCTACGGAGGTGGGTTTAGGCATGTCGGTGATCTCCTAACGGGGCACGGCGGGGTGCCGGGTAAATCGTCTTGGTGTTGCGCGTTCGCGCCACGATGTTTTCGTTCTTCATTGAAAGCTCGCGCGAGAGCGACTTTTGGCACCCTGGCAACGGTGCAGACGTACCTGTTGTAGTCCAAAAAGAATGAAAACCGGTTCAGACAAAATTGCATCTTCGAACTGATGTAAATAAATGGTCTCAGACATGGTTAAGAAAGTGAAAAGAGGAGTGGTAGGGAAAAGGGTAGAGAGGTAGTAGGTGGGGTAGTAGTAATGGCGGGGTGTAGAGCCTTAGGTCTCTTTAGCCCCGCGCAAAGCCCCGAACCACTTAGCGAGACAAAAACCTCGGCGCACCGTTGCGCGAAGTGTTAAGCGCCACACTGTCAATAGGGCCGAACAACAAACGCCACCAGTTGGGAGCCCCGCAGTGATAGGGCAAGACCAGGCCCCACGTCAGGACCTGTGGGCTGGAAGCAGTGTTAGTCGGTCGGAGATAGAAGAAGGGCCGCCGAGCAATCCGGCGGCCCTTCTCTTTTTGATGAACTCAAGCAGTGGGGCCTGCTCACTCCTCAATCCAGACGCGGTAGCCAGTGTGACCTTCCTCCGCGATAAACACACTTAGTTGCCCCGTGGCCCAGTCTTCCCCCAGCTTTACATCTGTCGTCCACATACATCTCTGTGAAGTGCTCCAAAAGCTCCTCGATAGTGGTGGCGGTAGTGCCTGCCGCGACCCGGGGCTCTGTAAGGGGCTCCCCTTCCTCGGTAATGGGCTCAATCATTGCAATGCTCATGGTGTCCTCTTTCACCGGCTCGCTCACTCGGCCCAGCTCGGCTACTTAGTACCGTTGGCGGCCGCTTCGTGGGACAATAACTGGGACCAGAAACCCCATAAACTTTAGGGGCCCGAGGTGATGAGGTCGCGCGTAGCGGACCGGGGGACTGCTGCTGGTACTTAGTGAGACACGGGGCTCGTGAGGTCGTGGCCAGCCGGTGAGGTTGCGAACGCTCACGGGGCACGCGTGCCAGGCCTTTGGGCTTAGTTGGCGTCCAGTTCTTCGAGCCGAAAGAACACGTTGGGCACCTTGGTCTTGGTGTCGGCGTCGAAGGCCTCGGCGTTGGTGTTGCTTGTCCACCTCACGGCGCGGTAGCTCTCGGTCATGGACGCGATGAGTCCTTTGGCCTGGGTCTTGGTCATGGGGGGTATGAACGTCTCGCGGTATCCGCGGCCTTCTTCGACCAAGAAGTACAACACGCCTGCGTCGTAGTCCATGTAGGCGGCCTCAGCAGTTGCGATGGCCTCGAGCAGTGGACCGCGCACGCTCGGAGACCAGGCAGAGGCTCCTACGAGTTCTCCGGTGTTGATCTTGGCCTGGTACTCAGCCCAGGTGTCCTTGGCGTCTTGTAGGTTCTTGTAGCGGATCATGTCTTCGGTTACGTCTTTTCCTTGCATGGTTGTCCTCTCTCACCGGCAAGGCAGTCGGTGTCGCTACTGGTATCGTTAGCCGCCGCCTCGCTGGGACATTGCCTGTGACTAGGACTTTTGCAAAAGTTAGAGAATTTTTATGCTCACTACTCGCTGTAGGCGGTGGCGTGTATCGACCCTATCCAGATAGCCAATCAGTTCCGAAGAGCGCGCGGAAGCGGCGGCACTGAAGTCGTCCAAAAGCCAAGCGCCTCGATGAGATTTACCGCCGCCAAGCGAGCTCCATAAGAGACCTTCGGATCCACAACTTCTGAGGCAAACACTTCGAGGCGGTTGTGGCCTGGGGTCGCCCCTTCCAAGAGGGTCTCCCCATCTTCGATGACGGCGTCGATGATCAACTGTGCGCTGTCGATCGCGCCGATCGCCTGGCAACGTCATTCACTTTCTTTTGGAGTTCGGTAGAAGTAGTGCTCATGATCTTTGTCCTTTCACCAGTAAGACACTCGCTTACTGGACACTCTTTGCCTTTGGAGCGACGCACATCATGCCCAGTGATTTAGAGAAAAATTTCGAGGGAGGTGCCATTCGCAGCAACGACCAAGACGCTTGTGCCGTCGGGGTATGGTGCCCTGTAAGGGAACTGCTCCGCAACGTCTGCAATGACCTTCACCACGTCGTCTAATACGGTGTTGGGCTCCACGAGTTTGGCGACTTTGTGAATCCACTCTTTGGCCTCGCTGCCATCTCTTGGGCATCAATTTTCTCGAGTACCACTCGGCTGTCGTTTCGCTGGTCCACGCAAAGTCACAACCCCCATCTCCGGCCTCGGCGAACCCGGCCTCAAACTCGGCCTTCGTCACAAGTTCCCCGAACGTGTACGGATTCAACCGCCCTTTCTTCCCCGATGTACACCTCGTATTTTGCTTCTCCACAGGCCTGGAGGGTCATGGTGTCCTCTCTCACCGGCAAGTCACTCGCTTGGTCGGCTACTGGTATCGTTAGCCGCCGCCTCGCTGGGACATTGCCTGTGACTAGGACTTTTGCAAAAATTACGC
>CAVRWO010000031.1:0-484862 GCA_963724865.1 uncultured Acidimicrobiaceae bacterium
TCATTGCCGTTAACGCATTTTTGTTGCCGCCGTGCCAAAACCCCGCCGAGGGAAGAGCTTGGAGAACGATCGCGATCGCGAGAATGAGCGCGATGAAGCGTAGGGTGAAGCCCGAGAAGTGTTTCGCGAAGTAGCCCGGCGGCAGCGCGATCCAGAGCGCGGCGATGAAGTAGAAGAGCGTCGCCCCGGGCCATCCAAACAGGATCGACGCCGCCGGCGCGAACGCGCCGCCCGCACCGTTGCCGATAAGCCAAATCAATGCGGCCCAACCAGCCGCCGCGACACCGGCGAGACGGCCCACGCCGGCGTTCGAGACGATAAGGGCGAGGCCAATGCCGATCTGAATCCACGCCGTGCCCGTTGCGAGCGCGATCGGATGCGCGTTCCACAGATGGATCGCGTGCATCTGCAGGGGTTGCAGCCAACTGGGCGCGCCCGAGACCGTGGGTTGGACCACTTCGTTGGCGAGCCCAAGCGGCATGGCTGGCTGGAACTGCAGGATTCCGTCGAAGAGCCAAATGCACCCGAAGGCGATTCGCAGAAGCGTCCGAGCGCGCGGCTCGCCGAGGCCCTCTCGCGACAGGTTGAATCCGTTCAGTCGGCGCGAGAGGGTGGCGGCCAGGAGCAGGGCAATTCCGATGCCAACGATCCAGTAGATGGCTGTCTCGTACAGGTGATGATGGAACAGCGCGACGATCGTCGGGTTCGTCAACGAGACGTAGTTGCGGAACATCCCGCCCATTCAGCGCTCCTCTTCTACTCGGAAACTCGCGGAGCGATCGCCGATAACACACCGTTCACGAATGACGAAGAGCCGTCGGTGGAAAAAACCTTCGCCATCTCGACGGCTTCGTCCAGAATAACCGCGAGAGGTGGCGCGTTTTCCATCAGCATCTCGCCAATGGCGAGCGTCATGATGAGTCGATCAATAAGGGCGATGCGGCCGAGGGGCCAGTCGATGGAGAACTCGCCGATCAGCTCGTCGGCGCGCGCTTGATGCTGTTCGGCTGAGTTCAACAGCGCGAGCACGTAGTTGTCGGGGCGAACATTGAGATCCGACACGATGACCGAAGCCGGTCGGCCTTTGATCGACGATTCGTAAAAGATCTCGAGCGCTCGCTCGCGCGCCTGATGGCGGCTTCTGCCGAGTTCGCTCACCTCACGCCCGGGTCATGTACTCGCCGGTGCGCGTGTCGACCTTGATCGCTTCGCCAGGACCGACGAACAACGGCACCTGGACGACGTACCCCGTCTCAAGCGTGGCGGACTTGCGAGCGCCCGACACGCGGTCACCTTGAAGCCCCGGCTCGGTGTCGGTGATCGTGAGCTCGACCGACGCGGGCAACTCCACGCCGATGATCTCGTCGTTGAACGAGATGAGCATTGCCTTGCCCGTCTCCTTCAAGAAGTTGGTCGCATCGCCCAGATTCTTCGACGACACCGGGACCTGGTCGAAGTTGGTCTGGTCCATGAAGATGTAGTCGTCGCCGTCTCGGTAGAGATACTGCGTGTCGCGCTTGTCGATGATGGCCTGCTCGAGGCGCTCGTCAGAGCGGTAGGTGCGCTCGATCACGGCGCCCGTGCGGGCGTTGCGCAGCTTGGTGCGCACGAACGCCCCACCCTTGCCGGGCTTGACGTGCTGGAACTCGATCACGGTGAAGAGCCCTTCGTCGATCTTCAAGGTGATGCCGTTTTTCAGGTCTGAGGTGGAAATTGCGGCCATGGGCCCTTATGCCTTTCGCGATTGGTGCGGAGTCAATTCTATGTAATGGCGAGCAGGGTTCGATCTAACCCTCGAGCAGGCGACGAACGGCCACGAGGGCGAGGTCGTAGCTGAGTCCCCCGAAGCCGGCGATCGTCCCGTTGACAACCCCCGCGATGGTACTCATGTGGCGAAAGGGCTCGCGCGCGGCTGGGTTGGACAGATGCACCTCGACCTTGACACCCTCAAACGTCGCCAGCGCATCGGCAAGCGCCCAGGACGTGTGGGTCAGCGCTCCGAGGTTGATGACGATCGCATCGGCTGTCACTCGCGCGGCGTGGATAGCCTCGATGAGATCGCCTTCGTAGTTCGACTGGATGTCATTCACGCCGTACCCAGCGTCAAGCGCCGCCTCGCGGAACCTGCGCACGTGCTCCTCCAGCGTCGTCGTCCCGTAGATCTCCGGACTGCGCGTACCGAGCAGATCGAGATTCGGCCCCGACACCAGCAAGATCTGACCGCTCATATCTCTCCCTTGAACTGTCGTAGCACGGTACCCACCATCGACGGCTCGACGCCAGCAACCAGTTCGTAGCCACCCGGACCGGCGAGCACAAAGCGCAGGTCGTGACGGCCCTTCTTATCAAATGTCATCGCCTCGACCAGCTCGTCGACGCCAAACGCCTCGGGAAGGGAACCATCAAGTCCGAGCACGTCGAGCACCCCATCGTGGTAGGCGACCTCGTCGTCGCTCACTCGTTCGAGGGCGCGCGCCAGTCTCGCCGCGAATGCGAGGCCGATGGCGACCGCTTCGCCGTGGCGGAGCTCATCAGGGTCGCGCTGCAGGGCGATCTTCTCGAGCGCGTGCGCGAGGGTGTGGCCGTAGTTGAGCAGAACCCGCGATGAACCTTCGCGCTCGTCACTCGAGACCAGTCGCGCCTTCAGCGCCGCCGACATCTCGATCAATGAGGTGAGCGACGCGTCACGCAGATCCTCGACGCCGCGCTCTTCAAGGAGCCAGCACTTTGCGACCTCGCCCAACCCGCTCAGGCGTTCTCGCTCAGGCAGCGTCGCGAGCGTGCCCGTATCGCACAGGACACCGAGCGGCTGGTAAAACGCACCCGCAAGATTCTTTCCCGCGCGCAGGTTGACGCCGGTTTTCCCGCCGATCGCCGCGTCGACCTGGCCGACGAGCGATGTCGGGATCTGCACGAGCGCGACGCCGCGCAGATACGTCGCGGCAGCAAATCCGGCAACGTCCGTGATCGCTCCCCCGCCCACCCCGACGACGACGTCGTCACGCGAGAGGCGCAACGCAGCGAGCTCTTCGAGCAGGGCTCCGAAGACCTCCAGTGACTTGGCCGCCTCGCCCTCAGGTACCCGAACGATGAACTGCTCACGGCCGCTCTTGAGATCGAACCACGGCGCGGTCTCGAGCGAACCCGACGTCACGATCGCCACGCTGCGCGCTGCGGGTGCGCGATCGTCGAGCAAGGTCTTCAGGTCGTTCCGTGCACCATCACGCACCACCACGTCGTAACGTCGCTCACCGAGCTCGACGCCGATGTTCACGGCGCCTCGCTCGCCAGAGCGTCCAGCACGCGGCTTGCCACCTCGTCGGGAGTGCCCGAGGCCTCGACGCGAAATCCCGCGACACTTTCGTAGTACGAGGTGCGCTCCTTGCGCTGTCTCGCGATCGCGCGGGCGTGGTCGTCTCCCAGCAGCGGGCGCTGTCCGGGGCCCTGCCCCACCCGTAGGGTCAGCGTCTCGTCGGCGCAGTCGAGCCACACGACGGTCTCATTGGCCATCAGCTCCCGCGCTGCTTCGGTCGTCACCACCCCCGCGCCGGTCGCCACGACCGCATCGCTCGCCAGGGCACTTTCCAACGCGACGAGCTCCCGGCGGCGAAACTCCTCCTCACCGTGTTCACGCAGGTAGGCGTCGGCGGGCTCGCCCGTCTGGAGGGCGAGCAGGTCGTCGGTATCGACGGCGCTGCAGTGCCACTGTTGTGCCAGCAACGCCGCGAGCGTGGTCTTTCCCGCGCCGGAGAGTCCAACGAGCACGAGCCGGGCCACGTCAGTTCGGACGTGCGGCCGAGATCGTCGCACCGAGGTTCGCCACGTAGCCGTCGTAGTTGCGCACGAACTCCTCGACGGAATCGCCGCCAAACTTTCTGAGCGCCTCGCCCGCGAGCACGAGGGCCATCATCGCCTCGCTCACCACGCCCATCGCGGGCACCGCGGTCACGTCGGTGCGCTCTTTGAACGAGATGGTCGACTCCCCCGTAGCGACGTCGACGGTTTCGAGCACGGGACGATTCAGCGTGGCGAGCGGCTTCATGGCGACCTTGGCGATGATCGGCGCACCCGAGGACACGCCGCCCTCGAGG
Source organism: uncultured Acidimicrobiaceae bacterium (assembly GCA_963724865.1). Taxonomy (GTDB): domain Bacteria; phylum Actinomycetota; class Acidimicrobiia; order Acidimicrobiales; family RAAP-2; genus RAAP-2. The sequence goes on from CAVRWO010000031.1 coordinate 4,092, forward strand.
CCCCCCGCGTGGTCGCTTCGGCGTCGGTATCCGCCGCCGAGCTCGAACTCCTCGTCCCGCGCGATGGCGTCGTGCGCAACGCTGCCGCGCTGGCTCGCCTGGATCATGCCGTCACCGATCTCGACAGCCTTTACGGCTTGAATGCTCATCAGGGCTCCCGCGAGCAGGCCGTCGAGCTTGCGATCCCAGTGCACGTAACTGCCGAGACCGACCGGCACGCCATAGGCGATCACCTCGATGATTCCGCCGAGTGAGTCGCCATCTTTCGCCGCGGCCTTGATCCCGGTGATCATGGCAGCTTCGCTGTCGGGGTCAAAGCAGCGAACCTCGCTCAGGTCGACGCGAACGAGGTCGTCCGGCAACGGACGCAGCCCCGTCGGTGTCTCAACGTCGCCGATACGGATCACGTGGCTCACGATGTCGACGCCGATGGTGGCGAGGAGCGCCTTGGCGAAGTGTCCGGCGACCACCCGAGCTGCCGTTTCGCGCGCGCTGGCACGTTCGAGCACATCGCGGGCGTCGTCGAAGCCGTACTTCAACATGCCCGCGAGGTCGGCGTGGCCGGGGCGCGGAGCCGTCAACTTCTTTGACGGAGTGCCCGACGCGGCCGACATCTCTTGCTCCCATTTGGGCCACTCGGAGTTCAAGATCTCCACCGCGACCGGTGATCCGAGGGTTCGTCCGTGACGAACCCCGCCAATGAGGCGCACGACGTCGCGCTCAAACCGCATGCGCGGGCCACGTCCAAATCCAAGACGGCGACGAGCGAGCTCTTCTGATATCTCTTCGTCGCTGACGGCCAGGCCCGCGGGGAGCCCTTCAACGATGACACTCAGGGAAGGACCGTGACTCTCACCGGCCGTGAGGAAGCGCAACATCGCTTAATTCTACGTTGCGAGCGACGACGACTTTTAGTTCGTATAGAACGGGTTGTCGCCCGACGCGTGGTCGGTGACGTCGAGGACCTTTTCCAATTCGGGAATGGCCTCACGCAACATCGTCTCAATCCCCTGGGAGAGCGTCATCCGGCTCATCGAGCAGCCCTGGCAACCGCCCGACAGCTTGATGTAGGCGGTGTGGCTCTCTTCGTCCATCGCGACCAGGTCAGCGCGTCCGCCATGCTGGGCGATCGACGGATTGACCTGATCTTCAAGGACGGCGACCGCGACCGTGCCGAGGGGTCCTTCAACACCGAGCGCCAAGATCTCGGCCGGTACGCCGGGGTTGATCTCCTCAGGCGTCGGGTTGTTGGGGTTGACGAGCACGAGACCGCCACCGCCCTCGTTGGCGAACTCGAGGCGGCTCCCGCGCAAACGATCGACGCTCGCCTTTGGCACGACGATCGTGATCTCGCCGTCCTTGCCGATCGCCGCGTCCTCGGGGGCCAGGTTGAGCTCCGAGAAGTAGAGATCGTAGGTGTAGCCCGCCCCTCGCGTGCCGGTGACTTCCACCCAGAGCGCCAACGCATCGTTCGGGGTCTCGTTTGCGAGTGCGTCGAGCACGACATTGCGCGCCTCGTCGGTGAGCGTGAGCACGTCAAAGGTGTCGATCGAAGTCATGGTGAAAGTCTAGAGGTGCGAAATGGCGAGCGCACCGGACCCCGTGGCCCGAGCGGAGGCGCTGCACAAGTATCTTTTGAACGTGACCACAATCCCCCCAGACGCCCACGAGTGGATCAGCTTCGAAGACCTAAAGCGTGAGCGAACCTGGATGTTCGACGTGACATTCCTCGAGAGCAACTGGACCTGCATCTTTGGAAACGGCTGCCAGGGCGTCCTCACCGGGCCGACGCCAGAGCTCGTCCAGGGCTGCTGCAGCTACGGCGCGCACTTCACTGACGAAAAGGATCAGCGTCGGGTCGAAAAGGCGGCGAAGCGCTTGACGGACGATCAGTGGCAGTTCAAGTCAAAGGGAAAAACCGGCACGACGCGAGTGAAGAAGAACGGCGAGATCACGACGCGAATCGTTCAAGACGCCTGCATCTTTCTCAACCGTCCCGACTTCCACCGCGGGGCGGGCTGTGCGCTCCACGTGATGGCGATCGATAACGACGAGAGCTACATCCCACTCAAGCCCGAGGTGTGTTGGCAGCTCCCACTGCGTCGCGACGAAGAGGTCCAAGACGATGGCCATGTCATCACACGAATCGGTCAGTGGAACCGCCGGGACTGGGGTCCGGGTGGTGCAGAGTTCCACTGGTGGTGCACCGAGTCGGCGTCAGCGTTCGTTGGCAAGACGCGTGTCGTCGATTCGATGCACGACGAACTGGTGGCGATGATCGGACAGGTCGTCTACGACCGGCTGTCCGCGTACATGGAGCAGCGGGCAACGCAACCCAAAGCGACGCGTCTCGCGCACCCGGTGGTGCGCAAGAAGGGCTAGCCCTCGGCGGCGAGCGGATCTTCCTCGTTGAACGAGGTGCGCGGCAAGGATCCAAGAATCTCGTCGTAGCGGTCCTCTTCGGCGAGGCACCATTCAGCGTGCACGTCGTCGGGGGCGGCGCCGCACTCCGCGCAGGTGGTCGCGCGCGGGCCCGTTGACCGCTTTAGCTCCCGGGCTTCTACAAATCGGCGGTGGCGACCCTTTTTCACGTCAACTCCTCACTGGCCGCGGGCCACGACCTGGCGGCGGCCACAACTCACTATCACCTGAGCTGAGTATTCATACTACCAAGTAGACCTTGCGCTACAGCCTCTAGCATCGCCCATGTGAGCCAAGCCTTTGATCCCAACGAAATGATTCTTAGATTTCGTGAGCGAGCCGACGCCGTGCGGCGTCGCGGACTCCCGCCCGTCGAGGGGCCTGAGCGTCTGCGCTTCATCGAGGCCGCCAAGATTGATTTTCAAGACTTCGCGATGCTCGGTGACGCCACCGCCACGCTCGAAGACGGAATCTTGCGCCTTGAGATCGACCTTCGTCCGCCGAACTCTTAGGCAAGTCTTAACTGGGCGTCGTCGACAGGTCGCTCTCGATGACCGCGTAGGCCTCATTCAGCTGCCCCACGCCCTTTGACAGGTAGGAGACGGCTCGCGCGCGCTTGCTCGCACTCGTGCTCGCGCTGTAGCAGATCGTGGCGCCCGCGCCCAGGTCGCCGTAGGCAGCGCTCAGCAGCTCGGATGCCGACTTGTCGGGCGTCGGCAGGAACGCGTTCGCGGCGTCGGTGTCGTAGTCCATCACCCCGCAGGCCAGGTGTAGCTCGTCGTTCGTCTCGTCCTTGGTGCGAAGCGCCTTCGCCGCGTGCTGGGCGTCGGTGATGAGCTGACGGTTCGTCGCGACATAGGAGTACGTGCTGCCCTGAGACGCCCACGCTTTCATCGCGGCCGCCATCGACTGAGAGCCGCACGCACTGAGTAGTAACCCGGCGGCGAATATCGCCGCCAACCATCGGATCACGTCGCAACCACGAGGTGCAGCTGCCGGCGCCCTCGCCGAAGGACGAGGTAGCGCCCGTGCAGCGCGTCGGACAGTCCGATGGTGGCCGTGGGTTCTAGGCGAAGGTTGTTGAGGTAGACACCGCCCTGCTCGACGAATCGACGGGCTTCTGTCTTCGATGACGCAAGCTTTGTGCCGACGAGCAGATCCACGGGGTCGACGCCTCGGGCGAGTGCCTCACGTGACCAGGTCGACGACGGGGCGTCAGCTACCACTTCGAGCAGCGTCGCCTCGTCGAGACTCGCAATCGACTCGGCAAAGAGCGCCTCACCTGCGCGGTCAGCCTTTAGGGCGGCGTCTTCGCCGTGGACCATCGCGACGACCGCGTTCGCGAGCGCGCGCTGGGCGCGTCGTTCCTGCGGCGCCGTCTCGATGGACTCGTCGAGCTCGAGAATCGTCGCGTGATCGAGAAACGTGAAAAAGCGCAGCAGCGACGGCGTGAGATCGTCGTCGCTGTTCAAGAGAAACTGGTGCATCTTGAACGGCGAGGTGAGCGTGGGATCGAGCCACACCTGCTCACCGCCTTCGGACTTTCCGAACTTCTGGCCGTTCGAGCGCAAGAGCAGCGGCGAGGTCAACGCGCTCGCGACACCGCCGGTGACCTTGTGCACGAGCTCGCAGCCCGCGGTGATGTTCCCCCACTGGTCGGATCCGCCAAGCTGCAGCGTGCAGCCCTGATCGAGGTGCAGGCGCAAGAAGTCGTATGCCTGAAGCAGCATGTAGGAGAACTCGGTAAAGGAGATCCCGACGTCGTCTCGGTCGAGCCGGCTCCTGACCGCCTCCTTTGCGATCATCTGATTGACGGTGAAGTGCTTTCCGACGTCGCGCAGAAAGTCGGTGAGCGTGATGGTCGTGAGCCAGTCCGCGTTGTTGAGGAGTTTCGCCTGCGAGGCGCCGGCGCTCGGCGAGAAGTCGAGGAGACGGCCCATCTGCTCGCGAATTCCCGCGAGGTTCACTTGGAGCTGCTCGAGCGTCAGGAGCGGGCGCTCCGTGTCTTTGAAGCTCGGATCGCCGACGAGCCCGGTGCCGCCCCCCGCGAGCGCGATTGGCGTGTTGCCCCCCAGTTGAAGTCGGCGCAGGTTGCAGAGGGGTAGAAGGTGTCCCAAGTGGAGCGACGGGGCGGTCGGATCAAAGCCGATGTAGGCGACGACGCCACCGGTGTCGAGACGCTCAAACACTCCGTCGTCGGTCGTTTGGTGTATCAGACCGCGAAAGAGCCAGTCCTCGTGGAGTTTCATAGGTCAAGTCTACGGGGCTGCTAGAAGCTGCTCGTAGCCGGCAAGTGGACCTGGAGCCAGATAACGAACGTGTGCCACCACCCCGTGATCTCGCACACCCCGATTCCCACGAGCAAGAGTCCGCCGATGAGACCGATCACCCTCGCGTGTCGGCGTAGCCACTTGGACGCGGTCGCCATCCACTCGGTCGCGAGGGCCGCCGCGATAAACGGGAGGCCTAGACCCGCGCAGTAGAAGAACGCGAGGATCGATCCGCGAAGCGCGGTCGCTCCTGCCGAGGACGTCTCGAGAAAGAGGATCGACGCAAGAGTGGGGCCAATGCACGGCGTCCAGCCGAGACCAAACGTAAAGCCGAGCGCCCCTGCGCCCAGTACCGAGGCGCGTGGCACGTGATGAATGCGGCGTTCGCGACTCAGCCACGACGAGGGCCACAGCCCGGAAAAGAACAGCCCCAGCCCAATGGTCACGACCCCGAAGACGATCTCGAGGACGCGCTCGTGGGCCTTGAGGTGCGCACCAAAATCGCCGAACAGCGCGCCGAAGCTGACGAAGACGATCGCGAAGCCCAAGATGAACGCGATCGATCCGATGAGGGCGCGTCCGCGTCCTGCCGGACCCTCGATGCGCCCGGTCGATCCGGTGAGCAAGGCGACGTAGCCCGGCAACAGCGGCAACACGCACGGTGAGACGAACGACACGAGCCCCGCCGCGATCGCGAGCGGGATAGCGGCGAACAATGAGGCGGGAATCGACCCGATCACGTTGCCTCCTCTATGAGCGCGCGCACGTGATCGTTCCAACGCTCGTGGACCGCAACGTTCTCGCGTCGAGAAGGCACTCGAGCGATCACGACCGTGAGTCCCTCACTGGCGAGACCCTTGTCGATGGCTCGACGAAGCTCACCAGCGCTCGAGACGCTCGTCGCACTGTGGCCGAAGGCCTCAGCGATGACATCCAACTCGTGGCGACGCGGGGTGCCAAAGAGGAGCTCGAACCGATCTTCGTCCAGCGCGCTCGCTTGGGGTAGGAACGAGAAGATTCCTCCTCCCTCGTTATCTGCAACCACGAGCACACACGTGCCGCCGGCGTCGCCCAGTCCGTCGACGAGTCCCGACACGTCGTGCAGCATCGTGAGGTCGCCGACGAGTGCCACGCCTCGTTCTCCCGAAGACACACCGAGCGCCGTGGAGACGACGCCGTCGATGCCGTTGACGCCGCGATTCGCCACGACGCGGGTGCGCCGCGCAGGCGCCCACCATTCGACGTCGCGCACCGGCATTGACGATCCCACGACGAGCGACACCCCCGCGTCGTTGGCGGTCGCGACAACGGTCCGTGCAACAAGAGGCTCAGTGAACTCGCCGTCGTGTGCGTCGAGCCCCTCGAGCCAACGCTCAACCTTCGAGGAGGCGCTTCGCCACAACGCGACGTAGTCGCCGTTCGCCCTCAATGACGCGAGGTCGCCGCTCGGTTCGCCGATGAAGGTCTCACTCACGAGTCGATCGGGATCGGCGACGAAACCGGCGCCGCTCAGCGCGATCGTGCGAACCTTCCACTCACGCAGTCGCTCGCCAAGGACCTTTGACGCGGGCACTCCCCCGAGCCGAACAACTACATCGGGGCGCGCGCGACTCGCGAACTCATCAGAGCGAAGCAGCGGGTCAAAATACGCAACGGCGTTGCGAGCGGTCGCGTCGCCGAGGACGACCCAATCGAGTGACGTCGCCGCGTCGATCATCTCGGGCGTCGCCCCTCGCCCGACGATGCACAGCACCGACAGTCCCGAGAGATCAAGCGCAGTGAGCGCACTGCCACCCCGGTGACGCGCAGCGCGCGCGGGAAGCTCGCGCCGTTCGGGGAGTTCTAGTGGGTCAGCCATGAGTGGTTCGATGAACGCGGCGTTCAAGTGCACCGGACCCGGCGAAGTTACCTCACCGACCGCAGCGTCCCAGAGCCCGCTTGCTTCACCTCGCCACTGAGACGCCGAGTCGAACGAGACGTAGTACGCGTCGTCGAAGCGTCGGACCATGTCACCGAAGAGATGCGCTTGCTCCATGGTTTGCGGCGCACCGACGCCGTGAAGTTCAGGGGGGCGATCGGCCGTCACGACGACGAGAGGAACGAACGCGAGGTCAGACTCTGCGACGCAGGCGTGCAGCTCGGCGGCGGCGGTGCCACTCGTGGTCACCATGACAACGGGACGAGTCGTGGCGAGCGCTCGGCCGAGCGCGAAGAAGCCCGCACTCCGCTCGTCGAGGCGAACGTGCACCGTCAGTTCGCTCCGTGAGGCCGCAGCCAAGACGAGGGGCGTGGAACGTGATCCGGGAGCGAGCACGACATCGCGGAGCCCGCGGGCGATCCACTCATCAAAGAGCGTCGCCGCATACGTGGCCTGCACCTCGCTGGCGCTCGGTACGCTACGTGACAATGTCGCTCCTCGGTGTACAACATGATGGCTCGGGCCCGCTCCTCGTGTGGCTACACGGTTTCACCCAAACAAAGGCGACAGGCCATCAGTTCCGTTCCATTCTGGCAGGTGCGTACGAACTCTTGACCATCGACCTGCCCGGACACGGTGAGAACGCGAGTGTCACCGCATCCCTCGACGACACGGCCGATCTTCTCGCTGACGCGCTGCCCACTGATCCCTTCATCCTCGGGGGCTACTCACTTGGTGGACGTGTCGCCCTGCACGTAGCACTTCGTCACCCAAAGCGCGTCAGCCACCTCGCACTCCTCAGCGCGACGTCGGGAATCGTCGACGACGATGAGCGACAGGCGCGCCGAGCTCGCGACGAACTGCTCGCGAGGAGAATCGAAGCCGTTGGGACCGATGCCTTTCTCGACGAATGGCTCGCCCAGCCCATGTTCGTGTCGCTGCCACGCGACCCGCGCGAGCGCGCAGCGCGGAGTTCGAACGCGCAGGGTCTTGCCGCGTCCCTGCGTCATGCGGGCACGGGTACGCAAGCCTGGCTCGGGCCGAAGCTCGGTGAGCTCGCGATGCCAACGACCGTCGTTGCGGGCGCGAACGATGCGAAGTTCACGGCTGAAGCCCAGCGGTTCGCTGAGTACATTCCCCAGGCATCGATAAGTGTCGTGCTCGACGCGGGACACGCGGCGCACCTCGAGAAACCTGGAGCGAGCGCGAGCGCGCTCTTTGGTATCTATCCCCAGTAAGCGCTGCTCGCGAGCAAGACCGCGAGCAGCGCGCCGAGGCCGAGCTGGGCGCGCGACGAGTACTTCAGCATGGGCAGCAGCTCGCGTCCACGTCGACTCGAGAACCCATAGCGAAGAGCCGGCACGTAGAAAATGACCGCCACGATCGCGACGGCAACTTGGTGCGCCAAGATCGCCCCGGCGGCGACGCCGAGCACGCAGATTGCATAGAGCCACGAGCCCCGTTCTCGACCGAGCCGGGCAGCGAGCGTCTTTTTTCCCGCGGCCCGGTCGCCGTCGACGTCGCGCAAGTTGTTCGCCTCGAGCAACGCGCACGCCATGAAGCCTGCGGCAACCCCGAGCCACCACGCGCGCGTCGGGATGGCCAGATGCTGGACGTAGGCGCTCCCCACCGTCGCGACGATCCCAAAGTAGACAAAGACGAACAGCTCACCAAAGCCGTAGTAGCCGTACGGTCTCGGTCCTCCGGTGTATAACCATCCCGCGAGCACAGCGGTCGCGCCAATCGCGACGAGCCACCACGAGGTGCGCGACGCGAGCCAGAGACCAGAAGCGCACGAGATCGCAAAACCCGCGTAGGCGGCGTGGCGCACGCTCGTCGCGGCGACCAACTTGGATGCCGTTAACCGAAAGGGACCAACTCGCACCTCGTCAGTGCCGCGCACGCCGTCGGAGTAGTCGTTGGCGTAGTTCGTCGCGACCTGCAGCGAGAGCGCGATGACAAGACAGAGCACGGCATTCAGCCAGTCGATCGTTGCCGGTCGCACGAGCAGCGTGCCGATCACGACCGGTACGGTCGCCGCGGGCAGTGTCCTCGGACGCGCCGCGAGCACCCAACGCCGGTACTGCCCAGGCTGATCGGTCATGGACGCTTCGGGAACTTCGAAAAGTCGGGCTTTCGGCGCTCGACGTAGGCGTTGCGACCCTCCTGGCCCTCTTCGGACATGTAGAACAACATCGTTGCGTCACCGGCGAGCTGCTGGACACCAGCGAGACCGTCGTCGGCCGCGTTGAAACCGGCCTTCAGCATGCGAAGCGCGATCGGCGAGAGCGTGAGGATCTGGCGGCACCACGCAACCGTCTCGCGCTCGAGATCATCAAGCGCGACCACGGTGTTGACGAGACCCCAGTCGAGCGCCGTCGCCGCGTCGTACTGACGACAGAGAAACCACACTTCCTTCGCGCGCTTGAGTCCGATGGTGCGCGCGAGCAATGACGAGCCGTACCCGCCGTCAAAGGAGCCAACCCGCGGTCCGGTCTGGCCGAAACGAGCGTTGTCGGCCGCGATCGAGAGATCGCACACGAGGTGCAAGATGTGCCCTCCACCGATGGCGTACCCCGCAACCTGGGCGATGATGGGCTTCGGCAGTCGACGCATCTGAATCTGCAGGTCGAGGACGTTGAGGCGGCCGACGCCGTGTTGGGCCACGTCGTCGTCGCCAATGTAACCGTCGTCACCTCGGATGCTCTGGTCGCCCCCTGAGCAGAAGGCGTCATACCCGGCGCCCGTCAGGACGATGACGCCGACCGTTAGGTCGTCGCGCGCCTCTTCAAAGGCCCGAGTCAACTCAAAGAGCGTCTGGGGGCGAAACGCGTTTCGCACCTCGGGTCGATTGATCGTGATGCGGGCGATACCGTCGGCGACTTCGTAGATGATGTCGCGGAAGTCGCCGCTTCGCTCCCACGCCGGCTGAGGTTGGGTGCGAAACTCGTCCAACGGATCGTTCGGAGGGCCAGAGATCACGGTGGTCGCCATGGCGACCACGTTACCTTTCGCTCACACGGGAGCGACCAGCTGACCCGGTGTCGCCCGCTCGCCGGGACGTGCATCGTGATCTCTCAGTCGTTGCGCAAGTGTCTCGCGCACCGACGCGCACGAAGGATCGTCGAAGCGATTCACACGCTGCAGCGGGTCGTCTGCCAAGTCGTAGAGCTCGCCCTCGGTGCCGTCGTGCATGGTGCCGGCGCCGTACTCGGTATAGAGGTAGTCGCTCGTCACCACCGACCGCACGTGCACACTTACCCCAAAGAGCACCGAGTCCCACTCAGTGACCGTCGCTTCGAACGAACGAGCGTGTGCCTCCTCGTCACTCGTGGGCAACGGCGAACCTTCCACCCACGGGGGTGCGGGCTGACCGGCGACGTCAAGGAACGTCGCCGCGAGCGAGACGAGGCTCACCGGCGCACGCACGACCGCCGAGTCGACACCGCGCGACGGCGCCGGGCGCCAAATGAGCGGCAGACGCACAAGAGCGTCGACGTGGTATGGGCCCTTGAACAAGAGGCCGAAGTCGCCCTGGAGTTCCCCGTGGTCACTCGTGAAGATGATGTCGACGTCTTGGTCCCAATCCTTCTCGACGAGGATGTCAAGCACGCGTCCGATTGCATCGTCGATGAGCTCGACCTCAATAGCGTTCAGGGCGTTCACCTCGCGCACTTGATCGGCGGTCATCGTGGCGGGCACCCACTTGGCGGGGGCCTCGTAGTTCGACACGACACGGCCGTCGTACCACAGGCGCCAGTGGCGAGCCTTTTGATCGAGGAGTGACTCCCGCAGTGAAGCGGTCTCGGGATAGTTCGCGGGGAGCGCGACGTCGCGCCAGTTCACGCGATGACGCTCGGAAGAAGGCGGGTCCCAGGGATGGTGCGGATCGGGAAAGCTCATCCAACAGAACCAGTCCGCGTCCTCGGGCTGGGCGTTCAGCCATTCAATGGTCCGATCGGCGACCCAGTCGGTGTGGTACCACTCGCGCGGCACGTCGTTGAGCTTCACCTGCACGGCGTCCGTGTCGCCGCCTCCCACTGCATTGACGTTGAGATCCCCGTCGACGACGGAATAGAAGCCCGCGAGCGCTTCGGGGTGCTCGCGCTGCATCCACTTCGCGTAGTGCAGCGGACCCATCACGCCGTGGGTCGCAAATTCGAGATAGTCAAATCCTCGGTGCACGCCGCGACGTCCGTCGAACCAGGGCTGTTCGATGGTGGGTATGCCAAGGCTCGCGAGCGAGTTTTCGGCAAATCGCCCGAAGGGATCCATGAAGGGCTCGAAGTGCGCCTTGCCGATGAGTGCGGTCGCGTAACCCACATCGTGCAAACTCTCCGCGACCGACGGCGCATCAATCGCCAGTGCGACGCCGTTCATCCACGCGCCATGCGTGGAGGGATACTGCCCGGTCAACATCGATGCCCGAGAGGGCATGCAGACGACCGACGTCGGTTGACATCGTTCGTAGCGGATGCCGTCGTTGGCGAGGCCATCGAGCACCGGCGTTCGTGAGATCACTCCCCCGTTCACGCCAAGGGTGTCGTAACGCTGCTGGTCTGTCGTGATGAAGAGAATCTTGCGACCCACTAGTCCCCCTTCGCCAACGCTTCAGCAACTCGCTGTATCTCCTCGAGCGCTCCAATGGTTCCGCCAGCGATGATGAGCGCAAGCGTGTCGGGTTCGGCAGTAGTCGAATAGACGCAGAGCGAATCACACTCTGCGAGCTCAATGACGTCAATGACACCGAGGTGGAACCGATAGAGCGGCGCCGTGATGCGGTAGACGAAACGCCGTTGTGAGTCATCGATCGTCAGAATCTCTTCGGGCATCTCGATGCCCGACGCGAGGGTGATCGTGCGGATCGAACCCTCCATGGTGGCTGCCACGACGCCGGGAAACCACTCGACGATCGATTCGGGGCGCGCAACCACGCTCCACACCACGTCAGCGGGCGCGTTGATACGGCGCTCGTGACGAAGAGAAGCCATAGCGAACACTTCTAGCACGCTCCCGTCGACCCGTCGTCGTCCTAGGATCGCGGGGTGCAAGATTTACTCGCGATTGACCTCCCGCTCGGTCGCGCACTCGAAGAGACGCTTAACCAGTGTGTCGAAGATGAGCAGGCATTCTGCATCCTCGATCAGCGACTCTCGTCACGGCGAAAAGTAGAAGAGCTGGAGCTGCTTGGCGCGACCGCGGTCCTCGACGGGTCGGGTGAGCGCTCCGTCATCGGAGGGCGCGACGTTGATGACGAAGTCGGCCTCGTCATGCTCACCTCGGGATCGAGCGGCACCCCGAAGGCGGCTGAACTCACGTGGTCAGCTCTTCGCGCGAGCGCCATACTCACTCAAGCGTCCCTTCGCGCGGACACCCCTCCCGTCTGGCATCCGTGCATACCCGCCAATCACATCGGAGGACTCGCGGTGCTGTTGCGAGCGATCCTGAGTGACGCCTCGCTCCTTTGGACCGAGGACGGTGATCTTGAACGGGCAGCGTCACTGGGCGCCACTCACGTCTCGCTCGTGCGCACTCAACTCGCGCGCCATGACGTCAGCGGTTTTTACCGTGTCCTGCTCGGCGGCGCCCGACCACCCTTCGAACTGCCGGACAATGTGGTGACTACCTGGGGCATGACCGAGACCGGCTCGGGCGTCGTCTACGACGGCTATCCCCTCGACAGAGTCGAACTCGTCGCAGTCGACGGCGAGCTGTGCGTGCGCACGCCGACGTTATTTCGCTCGTATCGTGACGCGCCGCGACCCGCGATCGTAGGACCCGATGGGCGTGATGACTGGTTCCCGACGGGCGACGCCGGCGACGTCGTCGATGGTCGCGTGCGCGTGCGCGGGCGGATCGATTTTGTTATCAATACGGGCGGCGAGAAACTGTGGCCCGAAGATCTCGAATCGGTCCTGTCGTCCGTTGAAGGTATCGTCGACGTCGCGGTCACTGCTGCTGACGACCCCGAATGGGGTGAGCGCGTGATCGCGCTCGTCGTCGCCGACGTTACTGATCTCGACGAACAGATCCGCGCGACCGCCAGCGAACGGCTCGGTCCGTGGGCAAAACCCAAAGAGATCCGATACGTGGTCGCCATTCCGCGCACGGGCAGCGGCAAGATTCGCCGGAGCGAACTCGGCTATCTGCATTAGTGCTCTACCTGGACACCTCTAGTCGAGCAGCGTTTGGCTTCGACGGGCCAGCGAGTCAACAGTGACCGCGCCCAAGAGCACCACACCGATCACGACGAACTCCATCGGCGCCGACACCTGCGTCAGCACCAGCCCGTTATAGATCACGGCAAGAATCACGCCACCAATAACGGGATACATCATCTTGCCTCGACCGCCAAACAGGCTCGTCCCTCCGATCACCGCCGCCGCGACGGCGTACAGCACCAGGGTGGAGTCGGTCGAACTCGAGGAGTACCCCCCAAGACGCGAAACGTAGAACAGTCCGCCAACGCCGGCCGTCAGACCACCGAGCATGAATGCGTAGATCCGGTAGCGGCTGACGGGGATACCCGCGCGGCGCGCCGCCTCGGAGTTTCCACCGATCGCGTACATGTAGCGACCGAACTTCGTGCGGCTGAGCAGGAACGAATAGAGAACGACGAGACCAACCACCAGCGGCACCGCAAAGGGCATTCCTTCGATCGGAATGAACGTCCCACGGTTGGAATTGAAGATGAGGGCCAATGCGACGCCAACGATGGCGAGCGCGGCGAGTTTCACAACAATCCGATAGAGCGGACCCACGACCAGCTTGGCCGCACGTCGTGCTCGCTCGCGCAACACCAGAACGCTCGCCGCGACCGCCACGACGGCGACTACGAAGATCCAAGTCCAAGTGGGCGTCAACGCACCGTTGGTGAGATTAGAGAGCACATTGCTCTGAACGGGAGCTCCGCCTCCGTCGAACACGTGGTCGAGCAGATACAACAGAACTCCCTCGACGATGAAACTCCCCGCCAGGGTCACGATGAACGACGCCAGCTTCAGGCGCACAACCAGTAGACCCCAGATAAGCCCGATGACGGTGCAGGCGGCCAACGCGGCCGCCATGGCGGCCCACCACGGCCAGCCGTACTGGTGATTCGTAAAGACCGCGGCGATGGTACCGCCCATGCCGGCAACCCAGCCGAGCGAGAGGTCGATCTCGCCGAGCATGAGCAACCAGACCTCGGCCATACCGAGCAGCACATAGGTCACCGCTTGAATAAACAGGTTCGTGACGTTGTCGGCGGACAGAAACACGGAACTGCGGATCTGGAAGTAGATCACGAGCACCACGAGGGCAATCAGGACGGGCACGATGCCTACGTCAGGGCCGATCAGCCTTCGGAGACCATCTCCGGGCTTCGACGGCGTAAGGACCGGCGTATGACTCTCTTTTTTGGAGTCAGATGTCGTTGTCAAGAGAAGACCTTTCGAATATCAGTCGAGGAGCGTGCAGCAGCCTAGGCCGCGCGGGACTGCGTACCGGTGGTCAAGAGTTCAACCGCGCTCGCCGTGTCGTAGTTCGATCTCGGACCACTGCTCACGAGCGTTCCCAAGTACATGATGGCGATGCGGTCGGCTACTTCGAAGACGTCGGTCAAGTTGTGCGAGATAACGAGCACCGCAATGCCGCGTGAAGCCAAAGTCCTGATGAGTGAGAGGACCTGCGCCGTTTGGGTCACCCCGAGCGCTGCGGTCGGCTCGTCCATGATGACGAGTTTGGCGTCGCGCATGACTGCGCGCGCAACGGCGATCGATTGGCGTTGGCCACCCGAAAGGGATCCGACGAGCTGACGGACCGATTGGATGGTGGTGACCGAGAGGTCGCTGAGCGTCGATCGAGTGTTTAACTCCATCGCCACTTCGTCTAAAACCCCGTGCTTCGTCTTTTCATAGCCGAGATACATGTTGGCAACGATGTCCAGATTGTCGCACAGTGCCAGATCCTGATACACCGTGGCTATTCCAAGGGCCGCCGCTTCGCGCGGAGTGTGCGTATGGATCTGCTTGCCCTGCCAAAAGATCTGGCCGCTCGATGGCTCCCAGATGCCCGCAATGGACTTGATTAGGGTGGTCTTGCCAGCGCCGTTGTCGCCGATTAACGCGGTGACCTGGCCCGCGGGCACGTCAAGATCCACGTGGCGCAACGCTTGGACTGCGCCAAAATTCTTTGAGATCCCTCTCATGCTCAAGAGCATGGAGGGGTCATCCCCCATGGACGAATCCTTTTGGACCTCTGACGCACCAGCGCCATTCGTCAAGTCGGACTCGGCCATGAGGGATGTTCCTTCCTTAGTTACTGGTACTCGCGTACTAGCTGATCTTGTACGTCTTGCAGTCTTGCTTGAACGTCGGGATCTTGCTGTCACCCGCAACCGCCGGGCGCACGTTGGTGCACAAGGCTACTGGGTTGATCACGCCGTTGGCAATGACTGTTGACTGGATCAACTTCGGAGTCACCCACGTGGCCTTCAAGAGGACAGACGGAACCGCACGGCTGGTCGAAGGGTCGGTTGTCGACCCATTCACGAGCGCCGTAGGCGGCGTCTGGCCTGCGCGCAGGTAGACCGCGAGCGCGGCAGCAGCCTGAGCTTCTTGCCAAATTGGCTTGTACACGGTACCGCACTGGTAACCAGAGATGATGTTCTGGAAGCCGGTGAGGGTTGCATCTTGACCGGTGAACGGAATCTTGCTGGGCTTTAGACCCTTCTTCTGCAGGTACGAGATGATCGGTGCCGCGTTCTCGTCGTTCGGCGTGACGACAGCGTTGATCTTCGAGTTCGACGCATACGCACCCTGGAAGTCCGTCAGAGCCTGCGACGGCGTCCACGTGCCCGTGCCGGTCTCGTTGATGGTGTTGGCGCTAGCTCCTCCACCAACGCTGGCCTTGAAGCCGGCCTTGTTCAAGACGGCGTCGTAACCCTGTGCAAACAGCACGGCGTTGTTGTCTGTCGTGGTGCTGCCGTTCATGACGTACATCAACGTCTTCTTCACCTTTTCGGTCTTGAGACAGGCGAGTTCGCCCTGTCCGATAAGTGTTCCGACCGCCACGTTGTTGAAGCTCACGTAGAACTGAGCCGAACCACCAACGGTGAGACGGTCGTAGTCGATGACCTTGACTCCGGCCTTCGCGGCATCCGACTCAATCGTGATACCGGTCGTCGCGTCGAGCGGGTCCATGATGAGGACCTTGTCGCCCGCAGCGATGTCGCCCTGGGCAATGCTGATCTCGTTCGCGTCCACGCCAAGGGCGTTTTGGACGTTGAGGTCAGTAGCCGGCAGGCCAGCGTCGCTAAGTGCCGTCGTCAGGTTCGGCGCGTCAAAGTCGACGTAGCGGTTCGACGAGACTTCGTCTGGCAAGATGACGCCGATTCCACCAGTACCGGCGGCGGTAATTGACGTCAGGTCCGCCATCGTCGTGTAGTTAGCGTTGAACGTCGTAGCAGAGACCGTTCCACCCGCGGAACTGACACTGGGAATCGCTACGGCGACAAACGAGCCAACCAGAGCGATAGCAGCAATGGCTCTTCCTTTTCCAAATTTCATAAATTTCCCCAACCCTTCAGTGGCACCCCAACGATGCCATATTTGTGATTACAACATGAACGTCCTGTGACATGCAACGTCCGCAGGAGAACGTAGCACGTCGAAGCGCACAAAAAC
The DNA here is from genome assembly GCA_963724865.1 of uncultured Acidimicrobiaceae bacterium. Lineage (GTDB taxonomy): Bacteria > Actinomycetota > Acidimicrobiia > Acidimicrobiales > RAAP-2 > RAAP-2. The sequence goes on from CAVRWO010000031.1 coordinate 20,366, forward strand.
GTTCGCGGCGACGTAATCCGATGGTCACTACATTGTCGTTTTTATGTTATGAACGGGTCTCCGCGGTCGACTAGAGGCTTTCGTCCCAAACCCCTCGTTGATGTCCGCTGCAGGGCGGGTGCTGAGCCGCCCTGCACTACGGGAGCACACGATTGCTCAAGACGGCGTCGATCGTCTCCATGACGGTGACCGATTCGTCGAGCGGCATCGCGTCGCTTTCCAGACAGCCCTCGCGTAGACAGCGCGCAACCTCTTGGGCTTGATAGTGCAGACCGCGCCCGCGAGTCTCGAAGCTGAATCGCTCGCGCTCGCCTCCTTTGGCAATCAGCGTGAAAGAAGTCGGCGCGTAAAAATCGCCCTCGATCTCGACGCGAGCGAGCGTGCCCGATACGCACGCCCGTGTCGCGGTGCGCGCGAGCGACGTGTAGCTGAGAATGGACTGTGCGCCACTCGGGTAACTAAAGACCATTGACACCTGCCCGTCGACACCGGTAAAGGCAGGCCCGATCAACGCGGCGATCCGTTCGGGTGTGCCTAACAACATCGAAGCGAACGAGATGGGATACACGCCGAGATCGAGGACGGCTCCGCCACCAAGTTCGCGGGCGAAAAGCCGAAAGCCGGGGTCAGGCTCGAACCACTTGCCGTGATCGGCTTCGAAGGACACCAGCTCGCCAAGGACGCCGCGGGCAACGATCTCACGCAGAGCAACGACGTGTGGCAGGAATCTCGTCCACATGGCCTCCATCATGAAGAGCTTCTTCGATCGAGCGAGGGCCACAAGATCTCTCGCTTCTCGGCCGTTCATCGTGAAGGCCTTTTCGACGAGCACCGGCTTACCGTGTTCGAGGGCTAGCGAAGCGTGCGCGAAGTGCATGGGGTGGGGCGTCGCGACGTAGACCGCGTCGACGCCGTCGTCGGACACCAGCGCCTCATAGGAGTCGTATCGACGTGGCACGTCGAACTCGTCGCCGAACGCATCAGCCGACTCGGCCGAACGAGAGCCGACCGCCGCGACCACGCCGTCGTCGATGAACGCGAGGTCTCTCGCGAAGGTATGGGCGATGAGCCCGGAGCCAATGATGCCCCATCGAATCGGTTCGGTCATCTGCTCTCCAGTGCCTGGGGGGTGAAGCCTTCACCGTAGCGAGCAAGACTGCGCCCCTCGTTACTGGCGAGCGGTAAAACTTACGGCTGGTCCAGCTGGCTCGTCCCGTCGCCACGGCGCGACTTACGATTCGGCGATTCCAACGTGACGACGTCGATGAGTTAGCGCTCATCGTCGGCGATGAGTCGGTGAACCGCTACCTCTACTCGGAACCGCGCGATCGTAGCGAGGCGCTTGCCCTTCTGGAGCGTCGGCTCGAACGGCCCGAGGACGTGAGCGACGATAACTTGCTGCAGGTCGCCGTCGAGTTGCGCGAGACGTCACGACTCATTGGCGAGTTCATGCTGCGCTGGCACAACGAGGAGCACCGCCAAGGTGAGATGGGCGGTTCTCTCCACCCCGACTTTCACGGGTGCGGCTACGCAAGCGAGATCTACGGCGCCCTCCTCGAGCTCGCCTTTAGGACTTACGGGCTTCACCGCGTGGTCGGACGCTGCGACGCGCACAATTTCGCCTCTATCCGTTCGCTCGAGAAGACGGGACTTCACCGCGAGGCGCACTTCGTCGAGAACGAGTTTGTCAAGGGCGAGTGGACTGACGAGGTCGTCCTCGCAATTCGAGCAAGCGAGTGGCACGGCAATTACTGACGCCGGCCGGGTCGAGGCGAACACGCCCATTAGGGTCTCTTCGAGGTATCCATGGCACTGCTCAAAGACGTTCGCGATCAACTCGGCTCGGCGTACCTGCTCGACCACGTTGACAATCCCGTTGCCTGGCGCACATGGAGCGACGACACACTCGAAGAGGCGCGTCGAAGCGATCGACCGATCTTCCTTTCGATCGGCTACGCCGCCTGTCACTGGTGCCACGTCATGGCTCACGAGTCCTTCGAGGACGCGTCGATCGCCGAACGACTCAACACGGCGTTCGTCCCCGTCAAAGTCGACCGCGAGGAGCGACCCGACGTCGACGACCTCTACATGGCGGCGACCCAACTGGTGTCGGGACACGGCGGTTGGCCGATGTCGGTCTTCTTGCTGCCCGACGGACGGCCGTTCATGGCGGGCACCTACTACCCGCCGGTCGATCGGGGCGGTCAGGTGGGATTTGGCCGTCTACTCGACGCGCTCGCCGATGCGTGGGCTAACCAGCGCGAGCTGCTGGAGCGCCAAGCGAACGAACTCAGCGAGGCGCTTGTCCGCGAGGTTCGCTTCGTCGATCATCTCGCTCCGCTGCACGCGTCGATCGACCTCGCTAGCGTTCGCCAACGACTTCGAGACGACCTGGTGTCCGAGCTCGACGCGAACGGCGGATTTGGCGGGGCGCCCAAGTTTCCCCGTCCAAGCTTCGTTGAGGCCCTGCTCGAGTCCGATGACGACCCGGCTCACGAAGCGGTCACGGTGACTCTTGACGCGATGGCCCGACGCGGGCTCTATGACCACATTGATGGAGGATTCGCGCGCTACAGCGTTGACGGCGAATGGCACGTGCCCCACTTCGAAAAGATGCTCAGCGATCAAGCGCTGCTTGCTGCTTGCTACTTCGACGCCGCTCGCTCGCTCGCGCGGCCCGAATGGCGCGAGGTCGGCCTTGACACACTTGAATTCGTCGAACGGTCGTTGCGCCTCGAGCACGGCTACGCCGCCTCGCTTGACGCCGACGCGGGCGGCGTCGAAGGCTCACATATCACCTGGACGCGCGAGGAAGTCGCAGCAGCACTGCGCGAGCGCGGGCTCGAGGACCACCTCGCAGCCACCGTGAAACGCTGGCGCATCGAAGAACATGGCACGTTTGAAGGTCGAAGCATCCCGCGACTCGCACACGACGCTCCTTTCGCCACCCCAGCCCATTTTCGAGGGGTGCTCGACGCGCTACGAGTGGCGCGCGCGTTGCGGGTGCAGCCGGGACGCGACGAGAAGATCATTCTCGAGTGGAACGCAATGCTCGCCTCCGCGTTCTTTAAGAGCGGGGACGATCGTTTTGGAGTCCGAGCTGAAGAGTTATTGCGCTCACTGAGCTCGACGCACTTCGCACGAGGTAGCTGGTGGCGTACCGCCCACCAGCGGGCGCACGCAACGGCCTCAGACCTCGCGTGGCTCGCCAACGCCCAGATCGACGCCTTTGAACACACCGGTGATGACGAGTGGCTCGATGGGGCAGAGAACGTCACGCGGTTCCTCCTCGCTCATTACTGGGACGGCGAGCTGCCCAACTCGGCGTCACCGAACGTCGGTCGAGGCGTCTTTACCCAGAGCGACCTTGTCACCGACCTCTCCACGCGTCCTAAGGACATCTTCGACGGCGCCACGCCATCGGCGCACGCGACCGCGACACGCGCGCTGGCACGACTGGCACTCTGTCGAGGCGACGCCGATGAGCTCGCGGTCGCTCAACGCCTGGTCGACCTCGCAGGCACTCTCATCGTCAACCACCCCGAGGCGGTGGTTGATCTCGTTGCGTCCGCCGGCTACGCGCTCCAGGGCGTCGAGGTCGTCGTACCCGGCACGCAGGGTGAACTGGTTCATCACGTACGATCGATGTCCATGCCGCGCACCGTCGTCATCACCGGAACCGGCCGCACTCCCCTGCTTGAGGGCCGCAAGCAAGGACTGGCCTATGTCTGTCGAGGTGGGGTCTGCGCAATGCCGGTCGCGTCGCTGACGGATCTGGATCGCGATCTGAGACGGAGTCTCGCGTGGCCCTCTTGACCCGGGATCCCGCCATTCGCGCGACAAAGCGCCTGATCACGAGGACACCGCATCGTGACTCCGTCGACCTTCGCGCCGGCGCGACGGTGTACGGCCTCGTGCTCGGTTCGACGAACGAGTCGACCACGGTCATCGATCTCGCAAGCCAGGCGATCGTGCGCTGGCGCATCCCCTGGACCCTCGACATCGAAACCGACCTCGCTGCGTTCGACGTCGTTGAGGGTCAGCTCGCCGACAACATCGAGCGCGACGACCTCGCCCAGCCCGAAGCAGTGACCCTCATGGATCTCCCGCGACGACTCGGTACCTACCGGGGACGACGAGTTCGCGGATGGCTCGAGCAGCTGGCGAGTCCCGCAGACGGGCCTCTCTTTGGCTTTCGCGGGCCCAGCGCGCCGTACTGGGAGTTTCGCGGCGAGCGACCGAGCGTCGCGCTCATCGCGGCTGATCGCGGTCCTCAGCTGCTTCGTCGTCCCGACGACGGATCGACGTGGGTCCGCTTTGGCTGGTTCGGCGACGACGTCTGGCTGCTGTGCGAGGACCAGCACGCGATACGCACCATTGAGGCGACGCGCCGAACGTCACTCGCCGGCAAGGACCTCGCGACGGCGCTCGGGTTCCGGCCCATGTACGTCTTGACCACGCTGTCCCAGCCCCTCGACGGGCACTGCTACAAGAGCTGCACAGGGCTGCTACCCCGCGGTTGAGCTACTTCGGAAGCTTTCCCGTCGCGAGAGACTCAGCCATGGCCCAGCCAAAGACCACTAGCCGCTCGCCCTTTTCGGGCTTCAGCCCGTTGAAGAAGGTGTCGACGCCCTCGGGGATGACGCCCTTCGAGGCGACGTAGTCCAGTCCGCCTACCGGACCGGGTGACACTGTCATGACGAAGGTCTTGTCGTCGATCGACTTCTCCGAGCCGAAGCGCTTGGCGAGACGACGGCCCCACGCGCGATCTTCGCCCGTCGGACGGTACCCGAGGCGTGGCACAACGTCATCGAGCCCCGTAAAGGCGCGATACCCGTCGGGCGCCGTCAGGCGTGCACCGAGCAGCACATCCTCATCAGGGAAGGCGAGCAGGGCCCGTCGGAACTGATCGTGCAAGATCGTCTTGAGAGTCTGATCCGACTTCGCGTTTCGATCGACCAGCAGCAGCCCTACCAACAGAGATGGCGTGCCACCGATTCGCTCGAGCGTGCAGAACGAGTAGCCGCGAAGTTTGTTCCCCTCACGCGCGTGCGTGACGAGCACCCACTCTTCTCGTTGCTTCGAGAGGAATCCGATGTCGAAGTTGGGCTCCCGGTCAACGCACAGGTCAGCCATTTCGGCGAGCTCTGCGTCACTGAGGGCAGTCGTGTCTTTTGTCGTGACCGTCATTGCCATAGGCAACCATTCTACGGGACTTCTGCATGGTGCTCGCCAGGATCACGCCATGATGACATTTCGGCCAAATTCTGAGCGCAGATCCGCGACGACGCTTGGAATATTGACGTTGTATTCAGGCCCCAAACGAAAGATCTTGCCCTGGTCACCGGTGTCAACGATCACCGGCGAAGGGCCTGGATAGCGGGTTAAAATCTCACGCAACGTGGAAATCGCGTGCTGGGTGAGGTCTTCGGGACGCAAGAGCAGACGCAGCTCGCTTTTTCCACGCTCTGCGTGAAAACGCTCGACGTCAACGGCACTGAATCGAAGCTCTTCGTCATTGTCAGAGACGCGCACCTTCATCACGACGATCGCGTCCTTTGCGAGAAAGCCGCTAAAGCGCTCGAAGGCCGACACGGAGAAATTGACCTCGAGCGAACCACCGAGGTCCTCCAAGATGACCCGCGCGTAGGGCTTGTTGGCTTTGGTCTGACGAATCTGGACCTCGGCGAGTATGCCCCCGACGACGGCCGCCTTGTTCGTGCGCGCGAGCTCCTCGGCGCGCTCGCGAACGGTGACGATGGCACCATCGGTCTTCGCGCTGAGGGCTTCACTGATCTCGTAGAGCGGATGGTCGGAGATATACGTCCCGAGCATTTCGCGCTCGAAGTCGAGCTTCACCGACTGCTCGAACTCCATGTCCGAGATCGCAATCTCGGTGCCTTCCCAGTCGCCGTCGGCGCTCTCTCCGCCGAAGGCCGCGAACAGCGTGGTGATGCCGAGTGACAGATCCTTCCTGCGACTGAGTGTGACGTCGATGATCTCGTCGACCTTCATCAAAAAGCCCTGACGGGCCACGCCCAGCGAGTCGAAAGCGCCCGCCTTGATGAGCGACTCCATAGACCGGCGGTTGAGGACTACGGGGTCCACCCGTCGCGCAAAGTCGTAGACGCTCGCAAAGGGCCCATTCGCTTCTCGTTCGGTGACGATCTTTTCCACGAGGGCTTCACCCACGTTGCGCACCGCCGCGAGCCCGAAGAGGATCGTCTTCTCCGCCGAGAGCGACGGCGCGTACTCCGCGAATGATTCATTGACATCGGGCACGCCGATAGTGATGCCCATCTGGCGCGCCTCGTTCAAGTAGACGGCCGCCTTGTCCTTGTCGTCCCTAAAGGAGGTGAGCAGCGCCGCCATGTACTCAACGGGGTAGTTCGCCTTCAGCCACGCGTTCTGGTAGCCCACGAGGGCGTAGCCGAAGGCGTGACTCTTGTTGAACGCGTAGTCGGCGAACGGCTCGATCTTGTCGAAGATCGCCTCCCCCAGCGCTCGACCATATCCCTGGCGCTCGGTTCCCTCGACGAACTTGATTCGCTGGGCTTGAATCATGTCGCGAATCTTCTTCGAGCAGGCCTTGCGCAGATCGTCGGCCTCGCTCAGCGAAAACCCCGCGACGGTCGTGGCGACGCGCATGATGTCCTCTTGATAGATCATCAGCCCGTACGTCTCGGACAGGATCTCTTCTAACACCTCGTGGTCGTAGCTGACGACCTGGCGATGGTTCTTGCGGTCGGCGTAGTCGTTGTGCACGTTCTCGCTGAGCGGTCCCGGTCGATAGAGCGCGTTGAGGGCCGCAATGTCGTCGAAGCTCGTCGGGGCGAGGCGACGCATCAGCTGGCGCATCTTGTCGCCTTCGAGCTGAAAGATGCCAATTGAGTTGCCGAGTCGCAGCATCTCATAGACCTTGGGATCGTCGAGCGGTACGTGATCGATGTCGACCTTGATGCCGTGTCGACGTTCGATGTGCTCGAGGGCCCGTTCAATGATCGCGAGGTTGCGCAGACCGAGAAAGTCCATCTTCAACAGACCGAGCTTCTCGATGGCCGTCGCCTCGTACTGGGTCACGATCGGCGCGTTGTCGAGCGAGCCGTTTGGCCCCGACTTGCGCTGGACGGGCACGTACTCGAGGACCGGTTCCTTCGTGATCACGACGGCTGCTGCGTGGATGCCGTCCTGGCGGCGCTTGTCGACAAAGCCCTTGGCGACGTCGATAACGTGCTGGACCTCGCTGTCACTACTGTAGAGCGCGCGCAGTTCGACGGCTTCACCGTAGCGGCCCTCGTAACCCGGCATCGGGGTAAAACACGCGGCGAGTGGCAGGTCCTGGCCCATGACGAGCGGCGGCATGGCTTTGGCGATCTTGTCACCGAGCTGGGGCGGGTAGCCGAGCACCCTCGCCGCGTCACGCACGGCAGCGCGAGCCTTGATCGTCGAGAAGGTCACGATCTGAGCGACGTGATCAGCGCCGTAGCGCTCGGCCGCGTAGCGGATCATGTCGCCGCGATAGCGCTCGTCGAAGTCCATGTCGATGTCAGGCATCGAGCGACGACCGGGATTGAGAAATCGTTCGAAGAACAGGCCGTAGCGAAGCGGGTCGAGATCGACGATCCGCAAGCAGTACGCGACACAGCAACCGGCCGCCGACCCTCGCCCTGGTCCGACGCGTATTCCCTGTTCACGGGCGTGCCGAATGAGGTCCCAGACCACGAGGAAGTAGTCGGGGAAGCCCATCTCACCGATCACTCGCAGTTCGTAGTCAAGTCGTTCTCTCACCTCGTCGCTGAGCGTCTCGCCATACCGCTCATGCGCTCCCCAGTACGTCAACTCGCGCAGGTACTTCGTCGCACCTCCAATGTGCGTCGCCGAGACGAACTCGTCGGGGAGCGGAAACTCGGGCAGCGCGTCATTATCGAACTCGATGGTCACGTCAGCACGCTCTGCGATGAGGAGCGTGTTGTCGCAGGCCGTGGGCACTTCGCGAAAGAGATAGCGCATCTCAGCTGCGGACTTCAAGTAGTGCTGGTCGCTCTCGAAACGAAACCGCTCGGGGTCGGCGACGCGTGAGCCCGTGCCGATGCAGAGCAGCGCGTCGTGCATCTCTGCGTCGTCGTGACGCACGTAGTGCAGGTCGTTCGTCGCGAGCAGCGGAGCGTTCAGGTCCTGGGCGATGCGCAGCAGCTGGGGGTTCGTTCGCTGTTGTGCCGCGAGCCCGTGGTCCTGGAGCTCGACGAAGAAGTTCTCCTGGCCAAAGATCGTCTGGAGACGGCCCGCCAGTTCCAGCGCCTTCTGGTAGTCGTCTTGCAAGAGCGCCTGGAGCACGACGCCCCCGAGGCAGCCCGACGTCGCGACGAGGCCACCGTTGAATCGCTCGAGGAGCTCCCAGTCGAGACGAGGCTTGTAGTAGTAACCCTCCAAGTAGGCGAGCGAGGACAGCTCACGCAGGTTGCGATAGCCCTCGTTTGAAACGGCGAGCAACGTGAGATGGTGGTAGAGCTTCTGGCCACCCTCGGTGTCGCCGCCCGTGTCGTCGATCTTGCCGCGACGAGTTGGACGATCGAATCTCGAGTTCGCTGCCATGTAGGCCTCGAGACCGATGATCGGCGTGACGCCGTGACGTCGACAGGCTTCGTAGAACTCGATGACCCCGTACAGATTGCCGTGGTCGGTGATGCCGATCGCGCGCTGCCCGTCGGCCTTTGCCGCGAGCACCATGTCCTCAACGCGCGCCGCCCCGTCGAGCATCGAGTACTCGGTGTGGTTGTGCAGGTGGACGAAGCCCTCAGCCATGGGCCGAACTCTTTCTCTTACTCGTGCCCAAACTACACGGATGGGATTCGCAGGCTAGTACCTGCCAGCGTCCTTCGCCAGCGTCGGAGGTCAGAGGTAGGTTCCTGCGCGCGGCTCGTTGGATCCGGGCGGCAACGAGCGGTCGCGCATCTTCTGGAGCTGGGCCGCGGCGGCAGCCTGCTGGGCAAACAGCGAGGCCTGGATGCCATGAAAGAGCCCCTCGAGCCAACCGACGAGCTGGGCCTGCGCGATGCGCAGCTCTGACTCCGACGGCACGTCTGAACTGAAGGGCATCGCCATACGTCCGAGCTCTTCGCCAAGGTCAGGCGACAACGCGCCCGAGAGCTCTCGGATCGAAATGTCATAGATCTCGCGCAGACGGGTGCGCCCCGCCTCGTCCAGCGGGGCGCTGCGCGCTTCATCAAGCAACTGTTTGACCATTGAGCCGATCCGCATCACCTTCGCAGGCTGACTGATGTAGTCACTGTTTTCGTCCCCGGCGTTCTTGCCGTCTTCGCCGGGGGCGAACACCTGGTCGGGATTCACGTTCACATCACTCGTCGAAGAATCGCTCACGCGCCTAGTGTAGGTAATCGGTCTCGCGCGCCAGACGACCTCGGAAAACCATCCAAACTGTCGATAGGCTGACGGCGTGAGAGTATCAACTCGGGGGGACTACGCCAGCCGCGCGCTGTTGAGTTTGGCCCTTCGTGACAACTATCAGTCGCCGACCTCCGTGCGCGACCTCGCTGAGCGTACCGGACTTCCCCAGCCCTACCTCGAGCAGATCCTGCTCAGCTTGAAGGGCGTCGGGCTCGTGCGTTCCAAGCGCGGCGTCGGGGGCGGCTACGTTCTCGCCCGACCGGCCGAATCCATAACATTGGCTGAGATTGTTGCGGCGGTCGATGGACCAATTGCCGCGGGAGATTTCGGCGAGCCCCACCAGGACGGCGCGTGCGATCACGAGGGTCAGTGCGTCCTGCTTGGCGTGTGGGCTGACGTGGGAAATCACATGCGAGAACACCTGGCGAGCTTCACCCTGGCTGACATGGTCGTCCAGGCCCGCGGTGGCAAGCCCGTGGCAAAGACGCACAGCGGGTAGGCAACGCTCAACCCGGGGACCGCGGCCAGATGGGCTAAAGTTGCTTCGTTAGCCATTTTGTGGGGGCTTGAAAACGGCTTTACGTCGTGGTAAATTAGTAAGGCGCCCATAGGAGAAATACCCAGTCTTAGGACGCATCGACTTTGTACCCCCCATAGACAAGGAGATGCCAGTGAATACGACCCCCCGCCGCTCAGCCGTGAACACCAACGACATGTTGGGGCTTTTGATGCGCGACCTGGACCGTTACCCCATGCCCAACTACGACGAGCAAGTCGAGTTGGCCAAGCGAGTCACGGCCGGTGACGAAGAAGCCAAGAAGCAGATGGTTGCGGCCAACCTGCGCCTCGTGCTGCACTGGGCCCGCCGCTACCAGGACCGCGGCGTCGAGATGGTCGACCTCGTTCAGGAAGGGACCTTCGGGCTCCTTCGCGCCGTCGAGAAGTTCGACTGGGAGCGCGGCTTTAAGTTCTCGACCTACGCCACCTGGTGGATTCGTCAGGCGCTCCAGCGCGCGGTCCAACAGCACGGCCGCACAATCCGCATCCCGCTCGAAGTGGGTGAGCAGCTCCAGCGGCTCGAAGCGACGACGGCCGAACTGACCTCGATCCTTGCTCGCAAGCCCACCGATGAGGAGCTGACCGAGGCGACCGGCATGTCCAAGGCCGAGCGCGAAAACCTGCGCGGTCTCGCTGGCGTCACGGCGAGCCTCGACCAGCCCGCAAGCTCGGACTCGGCAACGACGTTGGGCGACCTTGTCGCGCCGAGCCAGCACGACTGGGTGAACGACATCGAGCAGTCGATGATGAACGATGAGCTGCACGACGCTCTGTCGAAGTTGACGGATCTACAGCGCGAGGTCTTGACACTGCGCTTCGGTCTCAACGGCGCCACTCCCCTCTCGTTGCAGGCCACCGCGACCAAGATGGATATCGGCGTGCGCCGCGTGCGCCGCGCCGAAGATGAGGCGCTTGCGATTCTGCGCGACGACGCCAGCGTCCTCGCCGCTCACGACGTCGCCTAGAGCTCGAGTTCGCTCGGTACCAGTGCCGCGAGATCTGGTGGCAGAGGCGCTCGCGTAGCGACGTGTTCGTCGGTCCGCGGATGGCGAAACGCGAGTGTCGTCGAATGCAAGAAGAACCGCTCGTCGCCAAGGCGGGCGTCGCGACGCTGCCCGTAGCGCAGGTCATTCACGACCGGGTGTCCGATCGTGGCCAGATGCACGCGAATCTGGTGCGTACGTCCGGTTTCGAGCCGAAGTCGTAGCAGCGTTGCCTTGAACGGCTGATCGAGACGCGTGATCACCTCGTAGCCCGTGCGCGCGGGGCGACCGTCGGAGCGCACGGCCATGAGCGTGGGCGTTCGAGTCGAACGACCGATCGGCGCGTCGACCACGCCCCGATCTTCGGTGACGTGACCGTGCACCAAACCGAGGTAGGAGCGCTCCATGGCCCGCTCGGCGAGCTGTTCGCTCAAGCTCACGAATCCCTCTGGAGTCTTCGCGACGACGAGCAGTCCCGACGTACCCTTGTCGAGCCGGTGCACGATGCCGGGCCGCGACGGCTCGCACAGCCCTTCGGCGCTCAGCAGCGATATCTGGGGGTACCGAGCAAGCAGCCCCGCTACGAGCGTGCCCTCGCGCTGTCCAGCGCCAGGATGAACAACCTGGCCAGGTTCCTTATTTACCACCACGAAATCTGCATCGTCCAGCACGACATCGACGATCACCGTCTCATCGGGTGCGACCTCGTCGCTCACCGGCGGCGGGAGCACCGCCACCAAGTGCTGACCTTCCTCGAGTGGCGTCGAGGGCTTCACGATGACCCTCTGATTTACACTCACGGCGCCACTCGTCAATACCTGATGCGCCTCCGAGCGAGAGAGACCGGTGAGCATCGAGAGCACTCGGTCGACCCGAATGGCATCGAGCGATCCCGGCACGATGAGATCGAGCAGTTCGCCGTCAAAGGCGTCGCGTTCGTCGTCGCTCATCGTGCGACCAGTCGGTCGCCGCGCACCGCGGCAATCATCAAGATGACAAAGCCGATCGTGATCGCCGCGTCGGCGAGATTGAATACAGGGAATGAGGACACGGCGATGAAGTCGGTGACCTCGTGGGGCGTCGCGGCGAGGCGGTCGAAAACGTTGGCGACTCCCCCGCCGATCAGGAGCCCAAAGCCAATCGTCGCGAGACCGCGGTTCGCGTTGATGCCGACCAGCACGACGATCACCGCGATCACGAGCGTGGCGACGGTCGTGACGATCGGTCCCGAGCTGTTAATCGAGAACGAGATGCCTGAGTTGTACCGCAAACGCAGCCAGATGAACCCGATCACGTGCACACTGTGGTGCGCGAGGTCGTGACGCGCCCACGCTTTGGTCGCAGCGTCGATGGCCGTTACCACCAGCGCCACCGCGATGACGGCGAGATTGAGTCGAAACCTTAGACGCTGGCGCGGCACGACACGCAGGTAAACACCGGCAACTGCGCGCGCAGCCTCGGTTGCGAGATGGGCTCGAAGCACTCGTCGCAACGCCCATAGCTGCCATCGTCAATACGTGCGAGCGCGACGTCGATTTCGTCGACCTTCTGGCGCAGCGCCGTGGCGAACTCTTTTAGTTGGTCTCGCTGGATGTCCGACGCAACACTCGAACCGTCCTCGTCGTCGTACTCAAGACGCTCACGGTCGACCAACATCTCGTTCGCCTCTGACTCGCTCACCGCGATCTGGGCGTTCGTGGCGGCGCGAGCCTCGAGCAACAGGCCCCGCAGCTCGTCGAGGAACTCGTGATCCTCCGCGTACGGCTTCGAGTGCATCTTGCGCTCAAGCGCCTCTTGACGCTTGCGCTCTTCTGCCTCGCGACGCTCTTGACGCTTGCGCTCTTCGGTGTCACGACGTTCGATCTCACGAAGCTTGCGTTGGCGTTCTGCTTCGATCGCCTTGCGCTTCGCGTCGATTTCACGCTGCTTCTTTGCTTCGATGGCTGCTTTCTCTTTGGCCTTGCGCGCAATCTCGCGCTCTCGTGCGGCGATCTTCGCCTTGGCCTCTCGCTCTTTCTTCGCCTTCGCGGCGGCCGAAGCGCGAGCCTTGTGCTCGGCGGCCTTCTCCTTCGCGAGCGCGCGAGCCTTGGCCTCTCGTTCCTTCTTCACTTTCGCGGCTTCGATGGCCTTTTGGCGTGCGAGCGCCTTCTGGGCGCCAGCCTTCGCCTTGGCCGCTCGTTCCTTTTGGGCCTTCTCGGCCGCTGCAGCCTTCAACTTCTTCGCGGCCGCGGCCTTCTGGGCGGCGGTGGGCACCGCAGGCCTCTTCGCTACCGCTTTTTTGGCCGCGCTCTTCGCAGCGACGGGCTTCTTCGCGACCGTCTTCTTCGTCGGCACGTTCTTCACTACTTTCTTCGTGGGGGCCTTCGCGACGGTCTTCTTCGCGACCGCCTTCTTGACTGGGGCTTTCTTAACGGGCTTCGCGCTCGGCGACATGCTTTACTCCTCGCGTTCCTGGGAACAGTGCCCGCCGAGGCTAGCAGTTTGACGCGCAGTTACTAGCGATCGTCCCTCGAAGATTGGTCGAACTTGAGAACTTGAGCGATGGTGGGCACCCCAGTCGCGGGATCTTCGTCAGCCGGCGCCGGTGCCGGGGGTGGCACGTCAGAAGGTCGCGGCGACACGGCCGGGCGCGGCGGCGCGCTACGTGTAGGAGCGGGTGGTGCAGGACTCGCCGCCGGAGCGGGGCCAGCAGCGGGGGCGTTGGTGTCACTTTGGAGCGAGTGCTCCACCCAGTGGGTGAACTCGGCTAACACCTGGGCGATGCGCGAGCGTTCGGCCTTCAGTTGACGAGCCAAGGTGTCGACGTCTTCGCTGAGCCGCTGCTTCAGGCCGTTGAGTCGATTTACTTCGTCTTCGGCGCGGCTGCGTGCTTCGTTGACGATCTCGCGGGCTCGCTCTTGGGCGGCGGCCGTGAACTCGCGCGCCTTGGATTCGGCTTCGGCTTGCGCGTCTTCAATGAACTTCTGGGCGAGTGCGATCATCGACGTCACCTGCTCGGCGCCCGCGGCGCCGCCGGTACGAATGACCGGTGCCGGTGCGGGAGCTACGGGTGCGGCGGCCACCGGTACGGGACCGGTAGCACCACGCGTGTCGAGCTGGTTGATGCGCTCGGCCGCTTGGCGCAATTGCTGACGCTGCTGCTGGGCGAGATCTTTGAGCTGGCGAACTTCGACCGAAAGTCGTTCAAGGAACTCGTCGACTTCATCGACGTTGTACCCCTTCAGCCCGACTTTGAAAGCGACCGTATCGATGCTGTCGAGGGCCGATGTTGAGTTGTCCGTGCTGTCCATTCAGCCACCCTACCGCTGGATTCTCGAGCGGTCGAACGGAATCGTCACCTCAAATTACGACGTTGATCACCTCGAGCAAGATGACCGCCACGAGCACCGACAGGTCGATGCCAACGCCACCGAAGCTCGGTCGCGGCAGGATCGCGCGCAGGGGACGCAGAACTGGTTCAGTGAGTCGCGCCAGAAAGCGCTTGGTTGCCGCGAGACCACCTTGAGAGTTTTGGGTGGGAAACCAGCTCAGCAGTGCCGCAATGATAAGTATCCAGATGTAGAGCGTGATGAGATCGTGGACGAGGATCATGCTTGGTCATACGCGTGATAGTTCGCTGCGCGAAGTCGCTCTTTCATTTCGGGCCCCACGTGCATGCCCTGGGGGCTGATTAGGTAGACACCGCGAATTAACATCTCAATCTTCGCGTTCATGGCGTACGCCGTACCGGCAGTGAAGTCGACGAGGCGCCGAGCGAGGCCCTGATCGACGTCGAGGGTCGCGAGGACGACGGCACGGTTTGCGCGCAGGAGGTCGGTGATGCGCCGAGAATCGTCGTAGCTCTCGGGCGCGACGATGGCCACGTCGCGCTCGCGCTCCGGTCCCGCCGTCTGAAGTCGGCGCGGAGCATTCGGGTTCGCGATCGGGCGCACTCGGCTGACGCCGTTGGAACCTTCGAGTACCGAGATCGGAGCCCCTCTCGAAGGTCCAGTCTGACCTCCCTGGTGGCGGAAGGGTGACGGGTTCGCGGGCTGGGTATTGAAGGTGCGCGCCGCGGGCGTCGGAGTGGGCGCCCACTCGGGCTCAAACTCCTCAGCCTGCTCAGAGAAGGGCCGCGGGGCGTTGCTCGGGCCGTAGTCGCCGTAGTCGTCTTCTACGAGTCCGAGGAATCCGAGAAACCCTCGTAACTTTTCTTTCATCCACGTCTCCTTGGCAATACGCCCGGCACCATGTTAGGCCAGCGCGCCGAGCGACTGCCGGGGGCCAAAGAGCGCGCGGCCGAGGCGCAGCTCGGTTGTGCCCTGTTCCAGAGCAATTTCTAGGTCATCGCTCATGCCCATGGAGCGCTCCTTCAGCCCGAACCGATCGGCCAGCGCGGCCGTCTCGGCGAAGGCGGCTCTCGTTCGCGCCTCGCCCGGCGGGGCCACGACCATGAGGCCGCGAACGTTCAAGTTCAACTCTCGAGCGCGCACGACCAAACCCTCAACCTCATCAGGCGGGGCTCCATTTCGCTGCGCGGCACCAGTGAAATCGACCTGAATGTCGATCGTCGCACCAGATTTGGCGGCCGAGATCTTGTCGAGCTCCCTTGCTCGTGAGGCGCCGCTCAATACGTCCGCACAGCGGACCGCTCGAGGGATCTTGTTGGTCTGGAGCGCCCCGAGAAAGTGCCAGGCGACGTCGCTGGCGACAAGGCTCGATCGCTTCTCACAGAGCTCGTCGACATAGTTTTCGCCGAAGTGTCGCAGCCCGAGCGAGTACGCGGCGCGCACTTCGTCAGCGCCGAAGGTCTTTGTGACCGCCACGACTCGCACGCTCGCGGGATCTCTGCCGCACGAAGCGATGCGCCGACACACCTCGGTGAGGTTCGCGCGCACGCGCTCGATGAGGGCCTCGTTAGCGGAGGAAGCTGGGAAGGTCGTCATCGCCACCGACGTCAAAGAAGTCGTCGCCTGTGGTGGTGAAGATATCGCTGCGCGGACCTTCGGTCATCGAGGGTTCTGACGATGTCTTCGGACTGTTCGCGTCGAAGCCGGCCGCGATGACCGTCACGCGGACCGCCTCACCCACCGAGTCGTCGATCACGCTGCCAAAGATGATGTTGGCGTCAGGGTGCGCAACTGAGTGGATGATCTCCGCCGCCTGGGTCACCTCGCTCAAGGTCACGTTCGGGCCGCCCACGATGTTCATCAAGATGCCCCGCGCGCCGTCGATGGACGCTTCGAGGAGTGGCGAGGTGATTGCCGCGCGCGCGGCGTTGACAGCGCGACCCTCACCCGTCGAGCTGCCCACGCCCATGATCGCGGTGCCGGCGTTGCGCATGACGGTGTTGACGTCCGCGAAGTCGGTGTTGATGAGACCGGGCACGGTGATGAGGTCGGTCACGCCGCGCACCGCAGACAGCAGCACGTCGTCAGCGATCTTGAACGCGTCGAGCATGGACGTGTCGGGCGCGGTCACCGACAGCAACCGGTCGTTCGGAATCACGATCAGGGTGTCGACCTTCTCACGCAGACTCTGAATGCCCTTTTCCGCCTGGGTGGCTCGCCGCTTGCCCTCAAAGCCGAACGGACGCGTGACGACACCGATGGTCAAGATCCCGAGTGACCGGGCGATCTCGGCGACAACCGGGGCGGCGCCGGTACCAGTCCCCCCGCCTTCACCGGCCGTAATGAACACCATGTCCGTGTCCTTTAAGGCCTCTTCGATTTCGCCGCGGTGGTCTTCGGCCGCTTGGCGGCCCACTTCGGGATCGCTGCCCGCGCCGAGCCCGCGCGTGAGCTGACGCCCGATGTCGATCTTGAGGTCAGCCTCGGAAAGGAGCAGCGCCTGAGCATCCGTGTTGGCCGCGATGAACTCGATGTTTTTCAAACCGGAGGTGATCATCCGGTTAACAGCGTTCGCGCCGCCACCACCAACGCCGATTACCTTGATAACGGCGTGGTAATTGCTCTGACTGAGACTCATAGGCTCCCCTTCGTTATCTCTTCTATTGTTACCGCCTTCGCGGGGGCGGCGCGGCGAACAGTCATTGAAGGCTAGTCAGTGCCTAGTTTTTGGTCAAATGCCAGGGTTTTCACGAGCTCGATAGTGGCGTCACCGCAATCTCATCGGGCACCGTTACGTCGACAACGTCGCCGGGTTGCAGCGTGCTATGTGCGATGACCGAGGCGACCGCCACGAACTTCGCGTGCAGGTCGGTTGCCGGGCCGAGAATGAACGTCAGTGGCGTCGTCATCTGCAGTGTCACCGAACCTTGCGCGTCGTCAGTGATCACCGACACCTGACTCGAAAATGCCGGTGGCAGCTGACTGGCCACGTAGGCAGCGCCTCGGCCGGCCACGGCAAAGGGCCAACTCGACGCCTCGGGATGCAGGTACTCGAGTGTCGGCAGATTCTCGTGCGGTGGCGCCGGTCCGAGCGGGACCCCGTACAGGTCGACGTAGTCGAGGACGTGCGCGGCATTGAAGGCGACCGCGACGGCGACGTTCTCGCGCACCGTCACGACAACAGTGTTGGGCCAATGCTTCTGCAATGACACGGAGTGAATCCACGCAAAGCTCGACAGGCGTCGCTCGATCGACGCGTCGCTCAGTCCGACCATCGAGGGATGCGCGAGCAGTCCCGACGCCTCGAGCACGGCCGTTCTCGATTCGTGATGCACGCCCACCAACGTGATGTGATCCACGCGAAAGTAGCTCTGGCGAAACGTCCACTGGCCCGCCACCACGAGCACCGTTGCGACGACACCGATGACGAGCAACCACTTCGTCATTCGACGGAGCCCTCGTCGTGGTGCCTGCGCGTCATGCCGCTCAGCAGGAGCCGGAGCAACACGACGTTCGTGGCGAGCAGTGACGACGCGGCTCATGACTCGTCGAATCCGATCAAGCGATTCTCTAGGACAAGCTCGATACCGGAAGAGTCCACCACCCGTTTCTTTACCGTGTTTATCAGGTTAAACACATCACGGGCGAGTCCGCGTGACTCGGCTTGGATGAAGTTTGCGTGCTTGTCGCTGACGTAGGCGCTCCCTAACTTCATTCCCTTGCAACCCGCCGCTTCGATCAGTCGAGCCGCGAAGTCGCCGGGTGGATTCCGAAAAACGCTGCCCGCATTCGCGCCGCCGGGCTGATGCTCGCGCCGCCAGCGCACGATCTCACGAACGTGTTCGTCGGCGTCGCTTGCGTCACCCCGCTTGAGGACCAGGCGCACTGACACCACGACGTCTCTCGCTTCGATCGCGCTCGTGCGATAGCCGAGCGCGAGCCGTTCCTTTGGCCACGTGCTCGTGCGACCGTCGCGCCACACGTCGGCACTCTCGATCGATCCTGCGAGGTCGTCGCCGTGGCCCCCCGCGTTCATCGCCACCGCGCCACCGAAGGTGCCGGGCACACCGACCGCCCATTCGAAGCCGACCACACCTTCCTTCGCGAGCCGGCGGGCGGCAATGGGAAGGTCGAGACCAGCGCCTGCTTCGACGATGACCCGATCATCGTCATCGCGCCACGCGAGTTCGGCGAGTGCGCCTTCGAGGTGCAGCGCCAGGATCTCGTGTTCGCCATCGTCGATCAGCAGATTCGAGCCATTGCCGAGCGTCAGGAGCGCGAGACCCGTCGCGCGCATCAGTGGACCAAGCTCTTCTAGATCCGACGCGGTCGCGACGCTCACGAACAGTCGCGCGCTGCCACCCACGCGATAGGTCGTTCGCGGACCGAGCGGCTCGTGCTCGCGCACGCGAGCACCGCCGAGCGCCACGAGCTCTTCGATCGCCGTCACGTGGTCCCCCCGAGCAACGTGTCAATGATCGAGCCGACGTCGCCGGCGCCCAGGACGAGAATCGCGTCGCTGTCGTCACTCAGGTGTTCGAGCAGCTCGGCCACGATGCCAAGATCGTGGCAGTAGAGCGTGTCGAGCGCCGAATCGAATCGCTGGAGCGCGTTCGCAATGAGCTCACCCGTCACGCCCGACGGATTTTCTTCGCCCGCCGTGTAGATGTCGGTGACGATGACGTGTCGAGCGCCTTCGAAGGCGCTCGCAAACTGCGTGGCGAGCGCGAGCGTGCGCGTCACGCGGTGCGGCTGAAAGACGACCGTGACTCGCTCGTAACCGGCCGCGCGAGTCGCCGCGAGCATCGCCGCCACCTCACCGGGCAGGTGCGCGTAGTCGTCGTAGACGTCGATGCCGCGCCACGATCCTCGATACTGGTATCGCCGCGGCGCCCCGACGAAGTTCGACAGTCCCCGAGCGATGGCGTCGGCACTAATGCCAATCGAGCTCGCGAGCGCGGCGACGACCGCGGCGTTCGCGACGTTGTGCGCGCCAGAGACACGAAGCGTGACGTCAAACGAGTCCCGTGGCCCCTCCAAATGGAACGACGCCCCACGCCGCTCGAGCTCGACCGAAGACACTCGCCACGCATCGACGGCACTCGTCCCTACGTAGACCACGTCGCGATGATGCGACGCCACCCGACGTGCTCCGGGATCGTCTCCCCACACGGCAACCGGACCACTCGTGCGCGCGATCAGGTCGGCGAATCCGGCCTCCAGCGCTTCCACCGTTCCGTAGTAGTCGAGATGGTCAGCTTCGACGGCGAGAATCCCGAGCGCATAGGGACTGATCTCGGAAAACGTGCCAAAGCTCTCGTCCACTTCGACGATGAGGTCATCCTCCCCCCAATGACCCTGCGCGCCGACACCAAGGACGGGTGCGCCGACGAGCCAACCGTCGTCGCGGCCCGCCGCGAGCGAGACCTGGACCATCATCGACGTCGCAGTCGTCTTGCCGTGCGTGCCGGTGAGGCCTATCACTCGTTTCATCTCGGCGAGTTCACGAAAGGCTCGGGCGCGCGGCATGAGCTCGGCGCCCGACTCGCGCGCCGCTTCGAGTTCTACATTGTCGAAGCGAACCGCCGGTGACCACAGAACGATCTCGGCACCCACGACGTTTCCGGCGTCGTGCCCGATGAAGGTCTTTACCCGACGTCCGCGAAGCTCTTCAAGAATAGGGGCGTCCCGAGAGTCGCTGCCGCTCACGATCGCACCCATCTCGGCGAGCAGCATGGCAAGCCCGCTCATGCCAGCGCCCGCGACACCGACCACGTGCACTCGTTTCCCCGAAGCGAGCGATGTCACGGCGAACTCCGTACAGCCATGACAACTTCGGCGATCGCCTCGGCGGAATGAGGATGCGCAAGCGAGTAGGCGCCCTGCGCCATAGCGAGCCATGTGGCAGGAGCCGTGATCTCATTGAGCAGGCGTGCGAGTGCGTCGCCGGTGCACTCCTCGTCGCGCAGCACTCGGGCGCCACCCGCCGCCGCGACGGCGAGTGCGTTCTTCATCTGATGATCGTTCGGCGCGGCTGGCAGGGGCACGAGGACCGAGGGGATGGCAAGCGCTGCGAGCTCCGCGACGGTGATCGCACCAGCACGGCATACGGCGACATCACCGACGCCCCACAGTTCGGTCATGTCACCAAAGGCGCTGACACGATAGTCGAGCCCGCTTGTCATCGGACTCGTCCCGAGGAACTCGTCGTAGTCACGTCGGCCGGTGACGTGCAAGATCGTCCGGTCGCTGCGATCCGCCCACTCTCGCACCAGATCTCGAACCGCACGATTGACCCTCGTCGATCCGAGGGAGCCCGTCATGACCACGACAACCTCGCGATCAGACTCGATCGGCGGCACAAAGGACGACTTCGCCCTCTCCCGCGCCGCCCGAGAACGATCGATGTCCTCGATGGCGTGACGCAGGGGTGCTCCTGTCACGACGACGTTGTCGCCCTCTTCGAAGAACGCGCAACAGCGCTTGCTCGCATAACGCTGGAACAGCCGATGGGCGGCACCGGGAGTCGCGTCGAATTCAACAAGCACGAGCGGCGAATGCCACACGACCGCCGCAAAGGAGACGGCAAAGGAGGCGTAACCGCCGACCGAGACGACCACCGACGGGCGCCAGCGCCGCACGAGCACGAGCGCCATTGCAACGGCTGCGACGAGGCCGATGACCGCGCCGAAGTTGATCACCACGTCGCGCGGTAGAAGTGATCGGCGGATACCTCGCCCCGGCAAGAGTGTGAGCGCGATATCGCCGCGAAGTAGCTGGGCTTCTTGACCTCGCCGGCTTCCGACGTAGCGCAGTTCGTTCGGGCGCAGACCGCGTTCGCGCAGCGCTTCGGCGACGGCCTGCATCGGGAATACGTGGCCGCCCGTTCCGCCGCCGGTGATTACGACAGGCCCCGCCACTAGAGCTCCTGAGGATGGCGACCCGAGCCGCGTTGATCTGCGCGACGCGGATCGACCCGGCGGGGATCAACTCGACGCGGGTTATCGGGGCGCACGGGTCTCGCACTGGCTCGCGGTCGCTCGAGCGTCGCACGGAAGTTGGTCACTCGGTGCTCGCGAATCGTGAGGTCTCCAGTTCGAGAGCGGTCGTGCGCAATGTTGTACAAGATGCCGACGGCCGCGAGCTCGGTGATGAGTGCGGTTCCTCCATACGAGAAGAACGGTAACGGCACGCCCGTCACTGCCCACCAGCCCACGACCGAAGCGATGTTGATGAGCGCTTCGACCACGATCCACGTCGTGATGCCGACGGCCACCAAGCGGTATACCTGATTCGAACAGCGCTGGGCAATGCGCACAGAGACCATGAGGAACCCGATAAACAGCGCGATAACTGCCAGCGTGCCGACAAGTCCGAGCTCTTCCCCCACGATCGTGAAGATGAAGTCGGTGTGAGGATTAGGCAACAGTCCCCACTTCTCACGGCTGTGGCCAAGCCCAAGACCGGTGATCCCGCCAGCGCCCAACCCGATTCTCGACTGCAAGAGCTGGTAGCCACTGCTGAGCAGGTTCGTGTTCGGGTGGAGAAAAGAAAAGAACCGTTTCGCCGAATACGGCTCGAACAAGAGGTACGCACCAACGGACGCGCCAGTAAGGCCGAGCACCCACCCGATGAGGTGGCGCGAGAGTCCCGCGACGGCGAACATCGACACGGCGATGATGAGCACGACGGACGCGGTACCGATGTCGGGCTCGAGGACGATGAAACCACAGCCGATCCACACCGGCATCGTCCAGATGAGCAGCTGCTTCCAGTTGTTCAGCTCGTCGTGGTGGTGCGCGACGAGCCACGCGATGAACAACACCACGCAGAGTTTGAAGAGCTCGGAGGGTTGCAGGTCGATGGCGCGCAGGTTGAGCCAGCGCTTGCCGCCGTTCGCCGTGATGCCCACGGCCTTTACGGCGAGGAGCAGGACCAGACCGCTACCGATGATGAGCGGCGCGCTCTTGACGAGACGCTCAAGGCGGACCCGAGCGCCGAGGTAGAGCGCGAACACGCCGAGACACAGGTAGGCGATGTCGTGAATCATGATGGAGAACGTCGTGCCCCCATCTGCCGCCGACTGACCTTCGCTCGCCGACGCGACGAAAATCGTGCCGAAGACGACGAGCGCGGTCGTCACGGCGAGCAACATCCGCCCCAGCGCGCTGCCGCGCGGCAGTGGGTGCCAGAGGCCCCGCTGCGGAGTTGTTGCTGTCCGACTCTCTTCGCGCGTCGACATCAGACCACCTTCGCGATCTTGAGAAAGTCCCCATAGAAGATCCCGAGACCCAACATGGCGAGGAGTCCCGAGAGAATCCAGAAGCGGATGAGCACGGTCGTCTCTGGCCAACCGCGCAGCTCGAAGTGGTGGTGAAAGGGCGCCATGCGAAAGATGCGGCGCCCGAAGAGGCGAAAGCTGAACACCTGCAAGATCACCGACAGCGTCTCAGCGACGAACAGACCGCCGATGATCGGTAGCAGAAGGTCGAGGTTCATCAACAGACAGACCGCGCCGAGACCGGTTCCCACCGCGAGCGAACCGGTGTCGCCCATGATGATGCGCGCGGGCGGAGCGTTCCACCAGAGAAAGCCGAGACACGCGCCCACCAGCCCGACGGCGACGAGGCCGAGGTCGAGCGCGGCGTGAAGGTGATAGATCCCGAAGTGGCGGAACTGCCAGTAGCCAATGATGGAGAGCACTCCGAAGCAAAAGGTGGCCGACCCCGCCGCTAGCCCATCAAGACCGTCGGTCAGGTTGACCGCGTTCGACGTCGCGACGATGACGATCGCGGCAAGAAAGAACCAGCCCGCCGACGTCAGACTCCATCCGGGCAGCGAGAAGCGCGTAAAGGACAGGTCGGTCGACGTGTGCACCCACGTGAGCGCGAGGAGCGCAAACGCACCGGCGATGACGAGTTGGCCCGCCAGCTTGCCTCGCTTGTTGAGGCCGAGGTTGCGCGCATTGCGAATGGCGAGGTAGTCGTCGATGAATCCGAGAAGGCCCGACGCCACGATCACGAGCACCGCCAACACTCCTGCGCGTGTGAACGTGATCGACGTGCCGACGTGGCCCATCACGTAGCCGAGCACCGCGGCAAAGACGATCACCACCCCGCCCATGGTTGGCGTGCCGGCCTTGTGCTGATGAGTGGCCGGTCCGTCTTCACGGATCTGTTGGCCAAGCGAGCGAGCGCGCTGGTAGCGAATCCATAGCGGTGTCAACAAGAGCGCGCAGAGAAACCCGACACCTCCCGACTCCATCAAGCTCAGCACGACGTACTCCTCAACTGCTCTCTCGCGATCTCGCGGTCGTCCAGGGGAATCACGAGCTCACCCACCGTTTGGGTCGACTCGTGCCCTTTACCCGCGAGCACCACCACGTCGCCTGCTCGAGCACTCGCGATGGCCAGGGCAATCGCCGCTCGTCGGTCGCTCTCGCGAAGAACCTGCGAATCCGACCCGACACCCGACATCACCGCATCAATGATGGCATCTGGCGCCTCGGATCGGGGGTTATCCGAGGTCACAACGGTAAGGTCGGACCCTCGTACGGCGGCGCGGCCCATCTCGGGACGTTTCGATCGATCTCGGTCGCCACCCGCGCCAAAGACGGTGATGAGTCGACCCTCGGGCTGCAAGACGCGTACGTCGCCGAGCAGTCGCTCGAGCCCCTCAGGGGTGTGGGCGTAGTCGACGATGACGGTGATACCCCGTCCGTAGAGAACATCGAAACGTCCGGGCACTGAGCGGACGTCCGCCATCGAGGCGGCGATGTGCGCGTCGTCCGCGCCAAGGGCACTCATGATCGCCATCGCCATAAGCGCGTTATCGACGTTGTAGCCGCCCACCAGCGGCGAGTTCACGAGATGCCCGCGCCAGAAGAACGTCGAGCCACGCAGCGAGCTCACCACCTCACTCGCGTCGCTGCGCGACACGCGCGTCGTGGGCAGCTCGGTCAGTCCAGCCAGGCGCTCACCGTAGGGATCGTCGACCCAGATCACGGCACGTTTGGCGTACTCCGTACGAAAGAGGCGCGCCTTCGTCAAGAAGTACTCTTCCATCGTGCCGTGATAGTCGAGGTGGTCGTGGCTCAGGTTCGTGAACGCAGCCACACAGAAGCGAAGCCCCTCGATGCGGCGCTGGTCGATCGCGTGGCTCGAGACCTCAAGAGCGATGACCGAGTGGCGGCGCACGGGATCAAAGTTCGCCACGAGTTCTGCCAGGGCTCGGTACAGCTCGGGACTCGCAGGTGTCGTTCGCTCATTGGTGAGCGTGCCGATGCTTGCTGCGTTCCAGCTCATGACCTCTGCGAGCGACGCGAGGATCGTCGTTACGCTCGTCTTGCCGTCCGTGCCGGTGACCCCCACGAGCGTCGCCTTCGTTTCGGGGTGGTCCACGATCGTCGCACTCGCGTGCGCGAGTAGCGCCGGCAGCTGGGACGCCGGTACCACGACGACGGGTGCGTCGAGATCGATCTTGACATCGGCCACCACGCATTCGGCGCCGAGGGCGACCGCCTCGCGGGCGAACACAACCCCGTGCTGATGGGTGCCCGGCATCGCGAAGAACAGCACTCCCGGTCCGCAGCGTCGAGAGTCGATCTCGACGCGCGAGATCTCGAGACTGCTCGTGGCGACGTCGAGCGAGACATCGTCAAGAATGTCACCGAGCTGCATCAGGTCACGTCCGACGAGATCTTGGCGGCGGCACCAGTCAGTGGCTTTTGCACCGCACCGTTCGATGGAATCCCATAGTGGTGCAAGGCGTACGACATGACCTCTTGGAAGACAGGCGCCGACACGCTCGCTCCGTAGATATCGTTGAGCGGCCGCTCGATCACGACGATCATGGAAAATGTGGGGTTGTTCGCCGGAGCGAAGCCCACGAAGCTCGCGTTGTAGTAGTCGGTGAGCTCGTCCTTTCCGGGAAAGGGGATCGTCGCTGTACCGGTCTTACCCGCGACCGCGTAGCCGGGGATGATGGCTTCGGTCCCGGTGCCATCGAGGACGACCTGCTCGAGCAGCTTCACCATCGTCGAGTCGACGCTCGGCGAGAGAACTTCGTGCGTGGCGCTCGGTGGGGTCGCCTTGAGCGAGCCGTTTGCCTCTACGTAGCCGCGAACCAACTTGGGCTCGATGAAGATGCCGTGGTTTGCTACTGCGTTGTACGCGTCAAGGACCTGAATCGCCGGTACCGCGTCAACCTGGCCAATGGGCAGGGCGGCTTGGTCGCTCCCGTACCAGTCCGACGCGTTCACGAGCAAGCCATTGGTCTCATCGGGATAGTTGAGTGAGGTGGGCTGTCCGAAACCGAGTCGCTGCACCTGCGCCAAGATGCCAGCCTCGCCGACGCGCTTTCCGATTTCGTAGGTGCCAATGTTCGACGATTGCGCGAGAATCTGGGTCGCCGTAAGTTTTTCAACACCGTGGTACTCGGCGTCGTGGAACATTCGTCCGTCGACAGTGGTGGAGTACGGCACGGAAAAGACCGTGTTCGGGGTGATGAGTCCAGCCTGAAGGGCTGCAGAGAACGTGACGACCTTGAAGACCGACCCCGGTTCGTACGCCTGAGAGAACGGCAGGTTGTTAATGGTCTGTTGAATGCCGGCGTAGCCAACATTCTTACCCCACGCCGGAATTGGTCCTAACGCGCCGGCCTTGGTCTTGGTATTGACGAGGGACGCGTCAGCGAGAATCTGGCCGGTCTTGACGTCCATGACCACGGCAAGTCCTGTGAGGGCATCTTCGGCTTTCATCTGGCGTGCGAGATCCCGTTCGGCGACGTACTGCAGCGACGAGTCGACCGTCAGCTCGAGTCCGACGCCAGCTTTCGCCTTCTTTAAGACCGTCGCGGTCGATGCGGGCAACGCGACGCCAGCCGCCGAGACATACTCGCGCGTGATCCCGGTCTGTCCGGCAAGTAGCTTCTGGTACTCGTACTCGAGACCCGCCGAGCCCGAGCCGCTCGCGTTTACCCCACCCAGCAGCGACGTCGCGAGCGTACCGTCAGGGTAGGTGCGTACCGAGGAGTTCTGCACGACAATTCCGGGGAACCCGAGGGACGACACCCGTCGCCCGCTGTTCAGATTGAGCGCGTTGTTCACCACGACGTAGCCGCTGCGGCGTGAGAGCATCGCGGTGAGCTTGGCGACCGGCACGTCCACGAGCGGCGACATCGCGGCTGCTTCCGTGCTCGGGTGCTTGATCTGGAAGTCGTCGGCGACCACGAGTGACGTCGGCCGCGACACAGCGAGGGTTTGGCCGTAGCGGTCGTAAACACCACCGCGCAGCGCGGTCGTCGTGAGATCTTCTCGGACCTGTTCTACAGAGAGTCTGGTGTAGTGCGCGTGGTCGACGACCTGCAAGAAGACGAGTCGAGCACCGAGCGCCACGAAGGCGGCGGCCAAGACGGCGCGCAGGAGAAGCAGCCGACGGGGGCCCGGCGACTTCACACGGACCACGTCTCGTTGAACTCGCGTGCGGGTGTGGGTAGAGGTCTGGTGGACGCTCACCGTATCGTCCTTGATGTAGCCGGTGCGTAACCCGAGAACTTCGGAAGCGGCAGTGGCGCATCAAGTGACGTGGACGGTATCTGCGTGACCGACGTGGGGTCCACCAAGTGAAAGGCCCCCGCCTTCGTCGCGATCAAACTTGGCGCGGAGAGATCAGAAAGCGAACCGACGTTTACGGCGTACGTCGACTGATCTTGGAGCAACTGGCTTTGAAGTGTGTGGATCTCTATCTGGCGGTTGGCCTCGAACATCGAGCCACCGAGGGCCACCGCGAGAGCGAGTACGACCACGATCGCTGCCTTGCGTGACGACGACGTTCCGCGCCACTGACGAGTGGCTTCGACTCGACGAGGTGCTTCGGCGTGGTGCGTCTTCGGACGAGCGGGAAGCGCTGGCCGCGGCGTCGCCGAAGGGCGCGCCGGGACCCGGCGCGTGTCGTCGATACGGCGAGGAAAACTGATAACGCTCACGGCGATATCTTTCGAGCGATACGAAGCCGCGCCGATCGAGCTCGAGGATTATTCGAGATCTCTTGAGCGCTGGCTAGCTGAGCACTGGCTTTGAAGACGTGGACACGCGGTACTGCTCCACAGACGCAACCGAGCTCCGGAGCGCAGTGACAGCCTCCGCTCTGCTCTTCGGCGAGAAACGCCTTCACCGTGCGGTCCTCTCCCGAGTGGTAGGAGATGACGGCGAGCACCCCGCCGACACTGAGCGCGGCGAGCGCCGCGACGAGCCCTTCGTCGAGCTGACCTTCTTCACCGTTCACGGCGACGCGAAGCGCTTGAAAAACCCGCGTCGCAACGTGACCGCGACGGCGGGCGGCTTTGGGCACAGCGCGCTCGACCGCCTCGCTCAACTCGTTGGTCGTGCGAGGCTGGCGTTCGTTGATCGATTTCGCGATGGCACCGGCGAACCGACCTTCACCGTGCGCTCGAAGCAACCGAGCGAGTTCGTGCTGATCCGTGCGCGCAAGGAGCTCAGTTGCGGTCTCGCCCGATGTCGGGTCCATTCGCATGTCGAGTGGCGCGTCGGCGCGAAACGAAAAGCCCCGGCCAGTCTCATCAAGCTGGTGCGAGGAGACGCCGAGGTCCATCAAAACCCCGACGATGTCACTGTCGCCGACGAAGTCCGCGTGGCTTCCTATCACGCTGCCAAGTTCGGCGAAGGTCGCCTTCACGACCAGGGCCCGGTCGCCGAAGGGCGCAAGCTTCGCTCGCGCTTCTCTCAACGCCGCCGGATCGCGATCGATCCCGAGGATTCGAAGTTGGGGGGCTGCGCGAAGCAGCGCTTCGGCGTGTCCGGCGCCGCCCAAGGTAGCGTCGACCACCACGCCAGCCGGTTGGCCGGCGAACAACTCGACGATCTCTGTCGCAAGTACCGGTTCGTGAAAGTGCTCCTGGGCCATCCGCAGCCTTTCAATCGCGACAACGAACGAGAGGGCGGAGGAGGTTTCCCGTCTCGCTGTCGCGATTGCCAGGCTGCGCGTGGTCCGCGGCCGATAACGCTCTGCTGCTCCTGTCACTAGTCACTGCCCTGCTTAAACATCTCCTCGGCGGCGTTCACCTTCTCCGCGTACGTCTCGGGGTTCCACAGTTCGACATGGTCAATAGCGCCGACGACGAGCACATCGCCCGAGAGTTGGCCGTAGTCACGGATCGAGGTAGGAAGTGCGAAACGTCCCTGCTTGTCGAAGTCCACGCTTGACGAGTTGGAAGCCCAGTAGCGCATCTGTTGGCGCGCGGGCGCGCCGCCCAGCCGACTGAGCTGCAGCCACTCTTCAGTCTGTCGTGAGAATTCGCCGGGCGTCCAGAGGGCGACACACCCTTCGGTCGCAGGGCTCAAGTGGCCGCCCCGCTCGAACTCGGGACGGAACTTCGAGGGCAGGATGAGTCGACCTTTCGCGTCCAGCATGTGCTGAAACTGACCGACAAAACCGAGCATTTCCGTCCTCCCGTGGGCTCACCACTCACCCCCACTTCGTGACACATTACACCACTTCTCGCCATTCCTCTCCAAAATCGTGACCGTTTTGATCGAAATGAGCGTGCCCTCCCCCGCCGATCTCAAAGGAGCGATCACACGTTCGTATCGGGTCGAGCGAACTCGGGTGAACGTGACTGCCGCGCCGCGCGTAGGCGAGCGCTAGAAGGAGTTAATCGTTGTGTCGATGACCACGTCTTCGTGGTCAGACGGTGCACTCAACGTTCGCAGTTGGGACATCACCTTTATCGGATCGACGGATCGCAGTGTCGACAACGCCTCGTGATCAAGGACGCCGGCGAGTCCTGTGGGAACCGTCGCGAGATACTCCAGCACGTCCGTCGTTGGCCTAGCGTGAAGGACCGTCGAAGCGAAGACGCCTTCTCGTACGCGCCACTGCGTGACACCGACGGCCTTTCGACCGTTGATAAACACCTCGCCCGGACCGCGGCCCGCAAAACAGACGACTCGATGGGCGGTGTCACCCTCGAGTCGACCTTCGTGTACCTCGACGCCATTCACGTAGGCACGAAGTGCCGCCGCCCACCACTGCCCGACGAGGACTGAACTCACGTGCACGTCGTGGCTCCAGCGCTCATCATCGCGAGGGATCCACCAGTCGACCCAGAGGTCGTCGGGCCGAACGAGCACGAGACCCCCACCGCCGCGGCGTCGACGAAGCGGCGTACCAGTGATCCGTCGAGTGTTGAGCACGTCGGTCGATTGGCTCCCCCCGAGCACGAGAGTCGCTCGTTCCGTGCGCACCGTAAACATTGTCGGACTCTCGAGGCGACGGATAGAGCTGTAATCGTAGAGATCGTTTACGATCACGACGCCCGCGGCAGGTACGGGGCCCACAGCGGATCGGGGTCGGGTACGTGTCGCCAGCGCCACCACGGTCCGTCGGGTACCCGTGGTTCAAAGTGCATTCGCCAACCGATCTCTTCAAGGAGACGATCGCCCTTCAACATGTTGTGGCGCCGACACGCCGCGACGACATTCGTCCACTCATGCCGTCCACCGCGTGAACGCGGCACCACGTGGTCGATGGTGTCGGCGTGCTCGAGACAGTAGGCGCATCGATAGCTGTCGCGCAGCAGCAACGACCGGCGCGTCAGCGGCGGCGTGCGTATCTTGCTTGGCAACTTCACCATGTCGTGCAGCCGAACTATCGCAGGAATCTCCACGGCAATGCTCGCCGAGCGACACACTTCAGGTTCATCGGGCATCGCGATCGCCTCGGCTCTGCCTGCGAGCATCAACACGACGGCACGACGTTCTGACACGAGTTGTAAGGGTTCGAAGGTGGCGTTGAGGAGGAGGACGCGACTCATCAGAAAAAACCTACCGTCCCACTCGTTGTCGAGCGGACCATTTGGCGAAGTTGACAATCTCTTCTACGTCAGCCGAGCCAGTCGGTGAACCCGTCGCTGTAGCGAGGCGAAAGCGCCAGTACGCACGATCTGGCAATGGGAGAAACGGCACGCGACGCCACCAATCGTTGGCGCGAAGTCGCCACAATGCGCCACTCAGCAGAACCACGTCCGCGGGGTGCCTCAGCAGGTGTCGCGCGACGCCCTTCATGTCGATACCGATCACGACTCGCCTCGCCACGCGACCAGTGCAGCGCCGAGAATCGGCCCGTCACTGCCGAGTCCGGAACGACGTATGTCAATGTCGTGGGAGTACGAGAGCATTGCGACGCTGCGCGCGGCCTTCGTCGCTTCGTCGAAGAACTCATCGCCGTAACCAAGCGCGACCGAGCCTGCGACGTAGCAGTGGTGATAATCGAGAACCGAGGCAAGCGTACCGACAGCGCGCCCAACGAGTTGTCCTGTTCGTTGGCGCGTCGCCTGATCGGCTTCGCTCGCCGGACGTCCCGTTCGCTCCTCAATGGCGTGTCCTGAGGCTTCTGCTTCAAGGCAGCCGTACGCACCGCACGAACACAGCGCACCATTCGGCACGACGTTGAGATGGCCGATGTGTCCAGCATTGCCAGTGTCACCGTCGAGCAATCGCCCATTAAGGACGACGCCGCCGCCCACACCAGTCGAGACGACCATCGAGAGATACGAACTTTGCTCACGCGCTGCGCCAAAGACGCCTTCGGCGAGTGCCAAGGCGCGCGCGTCCCCGTCCACGAAGACCGGAAGGTCGAGCGCGTCTCGAAGCGCAACGCGAAGGGGAAAGTCTCGCCACGACGTGATGTTGAGCGGGGACACGGTTTCGCCGCCGCGCGTCATCGGCCCGGCACACCCCACACCGACGAGGTCGACGGGCACGTCCGCTCGAACGTCGCGTACGAGTTGAACGATTCCGTCAAAGAGTGTCTCCTCGTGATCGACAACCTCGAGACGAGCACGCGCGAAGATTGACCCGTCGGGTAGCACGACGGCGACGTCGACCTTTGAAGCCCCTATATCAATCGCCAGACACGGAGGCGCGCTGGGCGCGTCTCCGACGACGGTCATTCGCTCTTATGACGGTGACGCGACAACCAGTCGCGAAGCGAACTGGTACGGGGACCAAAGTTCGCGTGGGCGTCGTCGCCCTGGCCTCGGGTGATGTCCTGCCAGGACGCCCGCCCCAATAGTCGAGCGTTGCGCTCAACTACCACTGCGGAAACAAACATCAATGCAACACCTACAAGTCCAAGAAGGACCGAATGGGAAAAGAAGAGTACGAGGACTGCGAGACCAGCGATGAAACCAGCGACTCCCCAGCGCACACGTCGGCCACTGTGAGAGTAAATATTGGTCTCGCGAACGTTCTTGGCGAAACGGGGGTCCTGCTTCGACAGGGACTCTTCAAGCTCGGCCAGGATTCGCTGCTCGTGGTCTGACAGGGGCATCACGACTCCTTCCGTTACTCCCAACCCGTACTTTATCTTTCTCCGCGTAATATTCGCACGTCGCGACCGACCAATCCCGGCCAGGGCCCAAATACTTCGTGAGGAGACACGTGAGCGAACCCGCGCTGAGAGTCGCGACCATTTGCACCGGCAACATCTGCCGCTCGCCCATGGCCGAGGTCGTGCTAAAAGACCTCATCGCCAAGGACCCCTTGCTCCAAGGTCGGGTCGAGGTCACGAGCGCTGGCGTCGCGAACTGGCACGTCGGGGACGATATGGACCCCCGCGCACGACGCGCCCTCGACCGCGCCGGTTACTTCTTGGCGGGCTCTCTGGGCGCCTACGCGAGCCCGGCGTACCTCAATGCTCAAGACGTTGTCACCGTCATGACACGTGAGCACCTTCACGAAGTGAGGAGCCGACTCACGAATCCGACGACGGACGTCGTGCTCTGGCGCCACCTCCTCGATCCGCAGCGCGACCTGGACGTCGCCGATCCGTACTACGGCGACGACCACGAGTTCGACGAGTGCCTCGCGATCCTCAGGTCTGGGAGCGAGCGACTGACGTCAGTCCTGCGTACTCGATTGGACGAACGCTCGAGTGATGCTTGATCTCCAATAGGCGGAACGCCGAGTGAAGATCCTTCGGGCATCGCGGTGCTGGATAGGTTGGTGCCGTGGGAGTTACATGCGAACGAGGTTGACAGACCTGCTCGACATCGAGCATCCGGTCATGCTCGCCGGCATGGGTGGTGTCTCCTACAGTGCGCTCGTCGCCGCTGTCTCCAACGCCGGTGGCTACGGCTGTCTTGGCGCGTCGACTATGTCGAGCAGTCAACTGGCCCACGAGATCGCCGCGACGAAGACGTTGACGTTAAAGCCCTTCGGCGTCGACCTGCTCACGGCCTTTCCCGAGACGCTGACGTCGAACGTGGAGCTGTTGATTGAGGGCGGCGCGAGCACCTTTGTTGCGGGGCTCGGCGTCCCGCGCCACGTCATCGATCTCTGTCACCGAAACGGTGTGCTCGTCATTTCGATGTGCGGAAAGGTCGAGCACGCTCGCCGCGCGCTCGATGCGGGCTGTGACGTGGTGGTCGCTCAAGGCACAGAGGCGGGCGGCCACACCGGTACCGTTGCCACGTTTCCCCTCGTACCGCTCATCGTCGATGCGGTCGACGGCGCGATTCCGGTCGTCGCCGCGGGCGGTGTCTTCGACGGTCGAGGACTCGCGGCCGCGCTCGCGCTTGGTGCCGACGGCGTCTGGATCGGCACGCGGTTCATCGCGACCCCCGAGGCGCGAGCGCTCCCGGGGTTTCGCGAACGCATACTCGCTGCCCACGAAGACGACACCGTCATCTCGCGCGCGTACAGCGGCAAGACCATGAGGGTGATCAAGAACGACACGACCGAGCGATACGAGCTCGACCCGACGCTGCTGAAGAAGTTCCCCGAGCAGCTCGCCGTTTCGATCGGCGACGGCACGTTTCATCTGGGCGGCGATGAAACGACGCCGGGCGTCGATCCGCGTCGCGAGGGTTACCCCGCAGGCCAGGCGGTCGGAGCCATCGAGGAGTTGGTGCCGGCCGGCGAACTGGTGACATTCATCGTTGAACAAGCGGAGTCGATCCTCTCGCGGCTGTCGTCGACGACTCACTAGACGCCGAGGGGCTTTCCGGGCGCACGGGTGGTTCGACGAACCGGCTCTTCAGAGGTGGTACTGCGATCGATAGATTCTCCGTAGGTACCTCATGATCAAAGTCGACCATCTTACGAAGCGGTACCACGACACGACCGCGGTCGACGACCTCTCCTTCGAGGTCCGCCCCGGCGTTGTCACTGGATTCCTCGGTCCCAACGGGTCGGGCAAGTCGACGACAATGCGGGTCATCCTCGGACTCGACCACCCGACGAAGGGTCGCGCACTGGTGAAGGGAAAGCCGTACGTCGAACTGCGAGATCCCTTGCACGAAGTGGGCGCGCTGCTCGACGCGAAATCCGTGCACCCGGGTCGCACCGCCCGTAACCACTTGCGGGCGCTCGCCGCCTCCAACCGAATCCCGTACGCGCGCGTCAACGAGGTGCTCGAATTCGCGGGGATTGCGTCGGTCGCGAACAAGAAAGTGGGCAACTTCTCGCTGGGCATGAGCCAGCGCCTCGGCATCGCCGCAGCACTTCTCGGAGATCCCGAGGTGTTGATGTTCGATGAACCGGTCAATGGACTCGATCCCGAGGGCATTCGGTGGATCCGCGACTTCTTCCGCTCACTCGCCAACGAAGGACGCACCGTCTTCGTGTCATCACACCTCATGAGCGAGATGGCAGTTAGTGCGGATCAGATCATCGTGATCGGTCGAGGAAAGTTCATCACGCAAGGTTCGGTCGATTCGCTGACCGCGACCGCACAGGGCACGGTCTTTGTGCGCGCGTCCGACCACGCCCACCTGCGGGCCGTTCTCGCTCAGCACGACGGCAAAGTGACCAACGGGAGCGACGAGGGACTCACCGTGAGCGACCTGAGTGCCGAAGAGATCGGCAAGATCGCCTTTGACGTGGGCATCGTGGTCTATGAGCTCACGCCCCAGCGAGCCTCGCTGGAAGACGTGTTCATGGACCTCACGTCCGACGCTGTCGAGTACGGATCATCGGGAGTTCGCCGTGAGTCATGACGTAACTCTCGGCTCCATCTTGCGCTCGGAGTGGCTCAAGTTCAGAAGCGTCCGCGCATCCATCGTGGGCGTCGTGGTGACGTTCGTCTTGACCCTCGGCATCGGGGCGCTGGTGACGACCCTCGTGCGAACGCACTGGAGCTCCACGAACTTTGCGACGAGGATCACCTTTGACCCCGTGAGCACCAGCCTCATCGGCATCGTTTTCGCCCAGTTCGCCGTGGGCATCATCGGCGCGCTCTTTGTCACCAGTGAGTATTCGGCGGGATCGATCCGCACCACCCTCGCCGCGGTGCCGCGGCGCGTGGAACTGGCCTTTGGCAAGCTGATCGTCCTTCTCGTCTCGATGCTCATCGTCAGTGAGGTCGCCGCCTTCGCCGCCTTCGTGATGGGCCAGGCCATCTTCTCGGGCGTCGTGCCAACGGCGTCACTCTCTAACGCTCACGCCCTCCGAGCGGTCGTTCTCGCCGGTGTCTACCTGACCTTGCTCGCGGCGTTTGTCTATTCGCTCGGCCTGATCCTTCGCCACAGCGTCGCGACCATCAGCGTCTTCGTCTCGCTGCTGCTCGTGGTGCCCTTGATCCTCTTCTCCCTTCCTGCGAGCTGGCAAAACGACACCCGACGATTCCTGCCGGCCGAACTCGGGCACGCGATGACCTCAACGACACTCGTCCCCCACGATTTCGGCCCGTGGACCGCCTTCGTGATACTCGCCACGTACGTCGTCGTGCTCTTTTCAGTCGGCGCGACGATGTTTCTTCGACGCGACGCCTAAGTCGCTTCGCTCCGCCCTCGTTGTCAGCCGTCGTAGGCGAGGACCAGTTCCCCTTCTTCCGTCAGGCGAGGGCTCGGCATCTTCGAGAACACGAGGATCGCCCCAACCAGAGCAACTCCGCTCGCAACGAGGCACCCATGGTGCAGTCCGCTCATGAAGGCGTTCGTCACGTCAGCGGTGAGCGCCGGGCGAAAGATCGAGGGAAAATGGGCAACGGTCGCCTGCGCGGCCGGTGTCGAGCTCGTCGCGACGCGCAACTGTGAAGCAGTAAGACCGTGTCCGACGTAGCGGCCGAGAGCGGCGCGTACGCCGGGCCCGAAGAAGGATGAGAAGACCGAACCCACCACCGCCACACCGAGGGCGCCCGCGAGCTCACGCGTCGTCTCGTTGACCGCCGCGCCGGCGCCCACCTGCTCAGGGCGAAGGGTTCCCATGAGCGACGCCGTCGAGGGTGCGTTCACGAGTGAGAATCCAAAGGCGAGCAGGATCATGATGGCGACGATCGGTCCCACGTACGCGGCGTCGGCGCTCACGACGCCGCCCCACGCGAGCGCAAGTCCCACGATGGCGAGGCCGACCGCTACCACCGAGCGCGCACCCCATCGCAGAGCCATCACCGCGCCGAGTGGTGTCGTCACCATCACGACCGCCGCGAAGGGCAGGGTGTGCACGCCCGCCGACAGCGGTGAGTAGCCGCGCACCAGCTGGAAGTACTGGGTGATGAGAAAGATGAAGCCAAAGAGCGACAAGTAGTTGACGGCAATTGCACCCGTTCCCGCAGAGAACGCCCGGTTGGCAAAGATGCGCATGTCGACCAGTGGGCCATCACGGTGAAGCTCATAGCGCACAAAGCAGATCACGGCGACGAAACCCGCGCCATACAGCGCCAGGATCGAAGCGCTGAGCCAGCCCCACGAGGGCCCCTGGATCGTCGCGAGTGTGAGCAGCGACACGCCCGTCGTGCCGAGCAGCAGTCCCCCAGTGTCGGTACGACGCTGCAGTGGACTCTTTGACTCGGGTACCACGTAGTTCGATGCGACAAGGGCCGCCACAACGAGCGGCGCGTTGATGAGAAAGATCGATCCGTACCAAAAATGCACGAGGAGCAAGCCCCCGACGACCGGGCCGACTGCAATGGCGATTCCGCTCGCCGCGCCCCACAGCCCGAAGGCCTTTGCCCGCTCTCGGGTGTCGTCGAAGACAATGGTGAGCGTCGACAGGGTGGCGGGAAAGACGAACGCCGCGGCGGCACCCATCAGCGCGCGTGCGACGAGGAGTGTAGAGACATCGTGGGAGAACGCGGCGAGAAGCGAGAACGTGCCGAACGCCGCGAGTCCTATCTGCATCACACGCTTGCGCCCGAGTCGATCAGACATGCCTCCCCCGGCAAGAAGGAGTCCGGCAAAGGGCAGCGAGTAGGCGTCGACAATCCACTGGAGCGAGGAGTTCGACGCGTGAAGTTGACGCGAGAGCACGGGCAGGGCGACATTGACGATGGTGTTGTCGATCGCGACGATGATGACCACCATGCAGAGCACGGCCAAAATCCACCAGCGCCGATCGTGCGTGGTTGCGGGCATTTCGACCTCCTATAGAACGATGTTCCACAACTGTAGAACAATGTTCTATACTTGTCAAGCGATGGCGAAAACGACGAGAACTCCCTCTACCCAGATCGGTCCAGGTGTACTTCGTGCCGCGATCGAGATCCTCGACGCCGAGGGTCCCGACGGCTTTACCGTGCGCGCGCTCGCCGAGCGTGCGGGGGTCGCTCCCATGGCGATCTACAACCACTTCAACGGCATCAACGGGGTCATTGACTCGCTCTGGATCCAAGGATTCGAAACCCTGCACGACGCGGTGGGCATGCGCACCGAGGACCCGGCGGCTGATCTCATCAGCGCCGGCTACGGCTATCGCGCGTTCGCGCTCGACAATCCCGGGCTCTACACGATCATGTTCTTGCACCGCTTTCCCAACTTCGAGCCGTCTGTCGAGATGGTGCACGTTGCGGCGCGCGCCCACCAAGAGCTCGTGCTACAGGTTGAGCGATGCCAAGAGGTCGGCCTGTTCCCACGCGCGAAGGCGAGTGACGCCGCCCAGGTGATCTGGTCGGCCTGCCATGGATTCGTCTCGCTCGAACTCATCGGCATCAACTTCGCCACTTCGCGCGACGAGGTCTACAGCATTTTGATCGAGACGCTACAGGACGGTATCCACTGAGCCTTCGATGCGCTCGCCGCTCGGCCAGCGGCCGCGGCGATCGGGCGTGAGCAACATATCGGTGAGATCGTGGCGCAGGTGCGACTGGCGCCAGAGGAGCTGCTCTTTGGTCGCGAGCAAGACGCGCTCGAGGTCAGCGCATTCGGTGTGCCACGTCGGATCTAGAGCGAGATCGAAGCACCTCGTCGATCCGTCACCGAACTGGACGAAGGCGAGATCGTCGCTCACCGACACCGCGAGATTGCGTCGAGCGAGGGTCTCTTTGGCCGGCGCCGAACCACGCGGGCCGAGCAGCATGTAGCGGCTGTCCCACTCGTAGTGCGCCCACTCGCGCCATGGCGTGGTGTCGCCCGAGAGCAGGGGCGCGAGCGACTCGCCGTCACCTTGAACGGGCTGTTCCACGGCGAGCACGTCGGCAAGGGTGGGCAGCAGATCGACGTTCTCTGTGAATCGCGATATCGACGATGGTCCTTTCGCTCGAGGATCGCGCCAGATCCCGATGATGTGGTAACTCTGCGGAAAGAAGCCAAGCTTCTCAATCAGTCCGTGATCGCCCAGTTGATCGCCGTGGTCGGCTGTCACGACGACGAGGGTGTCCTCCCACTCCCCTCGCGCTTCGATCGCCGCGACCACGCGCCCGAGCTGGGAGTCGACCTCGCTGATCATGCCGTAATACTGCGCTCTCAAGTGACGCATCGCTGCTTCGTCGGTCGGTGCCGACGACGCTTCCCACGTGAGCGCCGCCGAATGGAGCGAGTGGCGCTTTGAGGCATCGACGGGCGCGATGGGCAGCTCCACGTCGGCGGGATCGTACATCGTCGCAAAGCGACCGGCGGCGGCGTACGGCGGGTGCGGACGCAGGTAGCTCAGATGCGCGAACCATCCCGACTCTTGATGATCGAGCCACTCGAGAAACCGCCCCGTAAGAAACCCGCTCAGAGAATGCTCGGCGGGGCGGTCCGGTTCGCCGCGCAGCAGCGGGCGCCACCCAGCCTCAACGTCGTAACCCTGCTCTCGCAGGTACTGAACCCAACCGGCCTGACTCTCGGGAAGATAGAGCCCAACCGAAAACCCCGGCAGGATGCCGTCGTAGTAGCTGAGGCGCGGATCGTCGGGACCGTTCGCCGAGGCGGGGTCGAGCCCCTGATCGGTGTAGCCGAAGAGCGTCGGGTCATAGCCGGCGCGGCGGCCCACGAGCGCGAGGTTGTCAAAGCCGCGCGTGAGAGGTGTCCCGTTCGCGACGACCCGATTGTTCATCTGGTACATCCCGGTATAGAGTGCCGCCCGTCCGGGTGCGCACGGGGCGGCTTGGGAGAAGTGGCGCTCGAGGCGGACCCCTTCGTTCGCAACGCGATCGAGCGTCGGCGTCGACACGAGCGGATGACCGGCAGCGCCGTAGGAGTCGCCGCGAAACTGGTCGAGCGTGATAAAGAGCACGTTCACGGGGCCGCCGCCTCCACGAGTCGCTGCAGATGCTCAGCGAGGTCGTCCAAGATCGCGAGGGCTTCGGGCACGACGCCTCCCATCTCCAAGAAGCCGTGGATCATGCCGTGTGCTTCCAGCAGCTCGACGGGCACGTCGAAGTGCTCCAGCAGTCCGGCGTAGGCAACGCCCTCGTCACGCAAGGGATCACACTCGGCGATGACCATGATGGTCGGTGCAACCCGAGCGAGATCGTTCGACATCAATGGTGTCACCCGAGGGTCCGTGTGATCGACGAACGTACCGAGGTATTGGCCATAGTCGTAGCGCAACGACTCGATATCTAACAGATAACCCGTACCGAAGCGATGGGCGGAGTCGGTCACGAGCTCTGGTCCGAGCGTCGGGTAGATGAGCACCTGGGCGGCAAGTCCGAGCCCCTCGTCGCGCACGAGCGCTGCTGTGACCGTCGCGAGGTTGGCGCCTGCAGAGTCCCCCATCAAAATGAGGCGCGCTCGTTCGCTCACGAAGTCGCCTCGATGGGCAGCGACGTAGCGCACGGCGTCGACCGCGTCGTCCAAGGACGCCGGAAAGGGATGTTCGGGAGCGAGGCGATAGTCGAGCGAGAGAATCGGTGTTTGGATATCGAACGTAAGTCGCCGACAGAGCCAGTCGTGCGTCTCGAGGTCGCCCATGACAAAGCTGCCCCCGTGCAGGAAGATCACGAGAGCCTTGGTGTTCGCTACCTCAGGCTCGTAGAGGCGGGCGTTGATCGTCCGTCCGTCCAGGCCAAGTGCGAAGTCGCTCGAGGTCACCCCTGGTGGGTCCTCGCCACGGAGCGTGGCCGCTTCTGTGCGAAAAGCCCTTCGGCGCTCGTCGTTGCTCGCCGCGGGCGGTGCGGGCAGAGGGTTCTCCCTCGCTTGGCGCAGGAATGGCTCGAATGCTGGATGGACCACGGCTACCTCCCGGTCCAACACTAGGCAACGACGCCACCTCGAAACTCCGACCTTCGTTTGACCACTTCGAGCCTCGCTACATTGGGCAGGCGAAGGTCCTGAAGATCACGACGTCGCGAGCGCCGGCTGCGAGGTTGACCCAACTCGTTCTGTCCTGATAGGACGAGACGACTTCGTAGCGCGCGGGCGGCACGCTGAACGTAAACGTACCCGTCCATGGAAGTCGTGCGGGAAAGGCAACGCTCGCTCTCTGGTAGAGCGTTCCGCTGCGGTAGAGCGAGACGATATCACGGTGCGCCTTCGGTTCGGGCGCGGGCGGCGAAGCAATTATGGGTCCGGGGGCGCACTCCATGACGCGTCCGGTGATGACACCATTGGCCACCTGTGCGCCCGCCACGCCCAGCCCGCTCATCATGCCTGTGGTGAGAATGGCGCTGATTAGACCTGCTGACACCGTCTTCTTCATGGCACCTCCCCTCGCTTAGGTACTGTCGCGCGACGCACGCTCCTTACAGCGAACTTACGCCCGCTAGGCGCTGTTCACGGAGTCGCCAAACGTGCTCGACAGTGGAAATGCGGCGCTCCTTGCCGCAATATTACGGTTGTGAACAACCGCCTGAATTCCCACGAGAATCTCAGGCGTGAACAGGAACCGTTGTCTCAAGGGGTCGTTCGAATCGTGTGCGGAGGTCAGAGCGGCGCCGACCGGGCGGCCGTGGACTTCGCGTGCTCGTACGGTGTGCCCTACGGCGGCTGGGTGCCTCGAGGTGGCTGGGCCGAGGACTATCCCGATCCGCCGGGCGTGCTGGCTCTCTATCGGGACTTCCAGCCAACCGAGTCCGACGATCCCGACGTGCGCACCGTGTGGAACGTTCGTGATTCCTCAGCAACGTTGATCGTTCGTCGGGGCAAGGCCTCATCGCGTGGCGTCGATACGACCGAGCGGGCGGTCGCGCGCTATGCACGCCCAGTCCTAGACGTCGACGCCCTCGAGCCGATCACGACCGGTCGACTGCGCGCCTTCCTCGTCGCTTGCGGACCCCGAGTCGTTCTGAACGTCGCAGGACCTCGCGAGAGTGAATCACCGGGCATCTATGAACTCACGCTTGCGCTGCTCACGGCCAGCGCCGAGTACTTTGACCGCGCTACATGATCGCACGTACCAGCGCACCGTTCGACTCGTTGAGCTCGGTGGTGGCGTTAGCGAAGAGTCTCCAGACGATACGGTGCACTCATCATTGACATTGCATTGTCGCAGTAACGACGCACAACGTTCAGTACTTCGTTGCTGAAGATTTACCTCCTGGAACTACGATCGCCACGAACGAGGTTCCTTTCCCCTAGGAGGTCGTTATGGCGTCATTGTCCCGTCGGCAACTACTCCAGATCGGTGGGGCGCTCGGCGTAGCGACCGCGATCAACCCGCTGTGGGATCCACTCTTTGAACGCGCCTTCGCAACGCACGTTCGCTCGCCCAACAGCCTTCCGCAGCCGAACGTCGCCGCGGGCACCCTTAACGAGGCCATGCCCTTCGATCACCTCGTGGTCGTGATGATGGAGAATCACTCGTTCGACAACTATCTTGGCGCGCTAGCCACCTACGGCACGCGAGAGGCACAAGGCCTCACCTTCAGCGCGAAGGGCGTCGCGACGAACTCGAATCCCGGGCCGAACGGCGCGGTGCAATCCTTTCCCTTTCCCACGACGGCGCAAGGAGCCGACGTGACCCAGACTTGGAACGCCACGCACGCTCAGATCAACGGCGGCAGAATGGACGGCTTCGTCACCGGCAACTCGAATGACACTCAAGCGATGGGTTACTTCGGACCCGAGGTGTTGCCGTTCGCCTATTCGTTCGCAAGGGCCTTTACCGTCGCCAACCGTTGGTTCTGCTCAGCTCCATGTCAGACGTATCCGAATCGCCGCTTTCTCATGGCGGGCACGGCGTACGGCGACATCATTACCGACACCTCGACGATCTCGCTGACGCCACCGCCTAACGGCACCATGTTCGATCGATTGAGCACGTATGACGTTTCGTGGAAGAACTATTTCACCGACCTTCCCCAGACGGCGATCATTCCTTCGATTATCAAGAGCTATCCAGCGAACATCGCGCCCATCGCCGAGTTCTTCGCCGACTGTGCGGCGGGGAC
Organism: uncultured Acidimicrobiaceae bacterium; assembly: GCA_963724865.1. Lineage (GTDB taxonomy): Bacteria > Actinomycetota > Acidimicrobiia > Acidimicrobiales > RAAP-2 > RAAP-2. The sequence continues at coordinate 62,189 of CAVRWO010000031.1, forward strand.
CTTGCCCTCAGTTAGTTTCGTCGACCCGGAGTTTGGCGTCCTCAGTGACATTGGCTCGCCGCTGGTGGGAGTCGTCGGAGTGAACAATGTCGGCGTCGAGTTCACGGAGCTGGGCGGCGACGAGGAGCCCCCGCAGGACCTCACCTACGGCGAGAACTGGGCGTACCAGGTGATCCAAGCGGTATTGCATTCGCCCGCGTGGGCGAGGACATTGCTTATCTACACCTTCGACGAGCACGGCGGCTACTACGATCACATCGCACCGCCCGCGGCGATCGCCCCCGATTCCATCCCTCCCGACCTCACCTCGACGGATGTGCCGGGGGGCTACACGATCTATGGTCCCCGCGTGCCGGCGATCGTCGCGTCGCCCTACTCAAGAGCCCACGGCGTTACCAATGTCCTTCACGACCACACGTCGGTACTCGCCACGATCGAGGCGAAATGGAACCTGCCAGCGCTCACCTATCGCGACGCCAACGCCACGACGGTCCTCGACTTCCTCGATCTCTCCACGCCCGCCCTGTTGACGCCGCCTGCCATCAGTCAGCCCCTCGACTTCTTGCCCGAACTGCTGAGCGACCTGGAAGGAGCATCATGAGAGCACGCATCGCGCGAAGCGCGAAGGTGATCGGCGCGATCGCTCTGTTGGGTACGGCGGTTCTGGTCCCGCTGGCGGTCGCGCCAGGCGCCATCGCGATATCCGGCTCCGCGTCGTTCAAGCTACCGCGCATCAAGCACGTGTGGAACATCGTGTTGGAGAACGAAGACTACGCAACCACCTTTGGCACGCCATCCTCGGACCCGTATCTCGCCACCACGCTCTCGTCAGAAGGGGCTCTGCTCGAGGACTACTACGGCGTCGGTCACGAGAGCAACGACAACTACATCTCACTCGTTTCGGGACAGCCTCCCAACCCCGACAACCAAGCTGACTGCCAGGTCTTCAGCGCGTTCGTGCCACCGACGGTGACGAACGGCATCGAAGACGGCGTCGGCTGCGTCTATCCCACGTCGATTGAGACCATCGGCAACCAACTGACGGCCAAGGGACTCTCGTGGAAGGCCTACGAGCAGGACATGGGCAATGTCTCCACCCGGGAGTCCGCGGCGTGCGGACACCCGGCCCTGAACTCGGTTGACAACACGCAAGACGCGGTGGAGGGCGACGGCTACGCGACTCGCCACGATCCCTTCGTGTACTTCGAATCAGTCATCAACGATCAGACCTACTGCGACGACCACGTCGTGGCAATGGGATCGACCACAGGTGTCATGCCGTCGACGGTGGTGTCCGGCGAAACCGGGCTTGCCACGGACCTCAAGTCCGCCTCCACCACGCCCGCGTACTCGTTCATCACGCCGAACCTCTGCAACGATGGCCACGACTATCCGTGCAAGAACCAGACCGACGGCGCTTCCGCCCTCGCGGACATTGACACATTTCTCCAGACCTGGGTGCCGATCATCACCGCGTCTCCCGCCTACAAGCAAGGCGGACTCATCGAGGTCACCTTCGACGAGTCTGACGGGGCCCAATCGGACTCAAGCGCGTGCTGTAGCGAGACGCCTGGTCCGGCGTCACCGGAGCCGGGGATCACTGGACCAGGCGGTGGTCGTGTCGGCGCCGTGCTCCTTTCGCCCTACATCAAGCCCGGCACCGTATCGACGACGCCGTACAACCACTATTCGACGCTCGCGACGGACGAAGAGGTCTTTGGTCTCACTCGCCTCGGCGATGCTGCCACGGTCTCGAGCACGTTCGGCGCCGACGTCTTCACAAACCTGAAGGGTTGAGGCGTAGCAACACGATCAGCGGAGGAGTCCTTGGGGGGGCATGTACCGAAGTTCGAAGGTCAGTGCAGCAATGAGCACCCGAACGTAGGGAGTTCGATTTCTGGCAACACGTCGGACTCTTTCTAACTCGCGCGGGTCGTCTCTAAGCCAGAGTCGCCTGGTCACGAAAGTTTGTAACGAGGTATCCTGTGGCACCGTTCCATGAGTTTTAGCCTCGCACTGGGAGGCGGCTACCACGATGAAGCCCTTTGGCAAGCGTGTTCAACGAGGACTTGTGCGCACCGTTGTATGTGGAGTCTTGCTGGTAATCGGCAGTTTCGCTGTGTGGTCGCCATCAATGCAACAGAACCGGGCCGCACGCGAAAGAGCGGCGTGCAAACTCCTTAGTTTCATCCCAGAACCGGGCTCTGGCGCGTTCGAATCAATCGCCATTCAGAAGTCCACGTTGTCTGCTCTCTCAAAGTCCGGAAACGAGTCCCTCGAATCCGTTGCTCGCGCCTTTGATAAGGCCGCGATCGCTCAGAACAGCGACGCGATGATTCGCGCACTCGACGACGGGGTTGGGGCGTGCCATCGCATGGGCCTAAAGAGGCTCATCGGAATGTAGCGGGGAGTTCCGGTTTCTAGAGGCTTCACCAACTGAAAGACGAAGGTGCTTCAGTTGGAGTTGTGAGACAACAAACCAGAAAACACCTTCGTCCTGTCCGACCCTAGCGAGATTCTCCAAGCCCTCGTGGGCTTAAAGGACGTGCGGGTGCTGCACTACCAGCGCCGCGGCCCCGAGGTCGCCCTGGTGATCGAGCAGGTCGTCGAGGACGCTCGCTGTCCAAGCTGGTCAGCGAACAGCCCAGGTGAAAGAACGCCCGATCGTCACCTACGTCGACCTCCCCGTCTTCGGCGCGCCCATGCGTCTGTCGTGGAAGAAGCACCGGATGCGCTGCGTGCACGAGGACTGCGCGGCCAAGAGCTGGGTGCTCACCGACCACCGCATCGCCGCGAAGAACTGCCTGCTCACGACGCGGGCGGCCAAGTGGGCGACGGTCCAAGTCGGCACCGGCCGCACCGTCTTAGAGGTCGCGAAGGAACTCAGTTGCGACTGGCACACCGTCAACGACGCCGTCACCACCTACGGCGAGGCCCTGCTCGAGGCCGACCGCAAGCGGCTCAATCGCACGGCGCCTCGGCCTCGACGAGACGAGCTTCGTCAACTCGGCGGTCACCACACCGCCTACGCGACGACGGTCACCGACGTCGGGCAACCACCAGATCATCGACATCCTGCCCACCCGGAGCTACCTGGACGTGGCCGGTTTCAAGCACCAGCCCACGGCCTGGAAGGAGCGCATCGCTTACGGGGCCCTTGACATGTCGCCCACCTACGCGGCCGTCTACTCGGTGATCCTGCCCAAGGCTGCCCAGGTGGTCGATCCCTATCACGTGGTCTCGCTCGCCAACCGCAGTCTCGACAAGTGCGCCGCCGAGTCCAGAACGAACAGACGGGTCATCGAGGCCGAAAAGACGACCCGCTCTATCGGGCTCGGCGACGCGCTCTTAACCGGCGAGGAGAAGCTCGACGAGAAAGGCCGCTGCGCGCTTAGCGTCGTTGCTCGAACTCGGTGACCCCGAGGCCGAGGTGGCCATCGCCTATCGGGTGAAGGAGCGAGTGCGCGACTTCTATCGGCGCTCGACGCGACCGAAGCCCGGGCCATGCTCGAAGACTTATGGACCCACTGCCTAAGAGGCCATGCCGCCTGAGATCCAAAAGCTCGGGCGCACAATGCGTCAGTGGTTCGACAAGATCCGCAACTTCCACGTCGCTCGCATCAGCAACGGGCCCACCGAAGCGATCAACAACTTGATCAAGCGCATCAAACGGGTCGGCTTCGGGTTCCGCAACTTCCAGAACTACCGAATACGAGCCCTGCTCTACGCCGGCAAACCGAACTGGCGGGTGCTCGGCTCGATCGTCGTGCGATGAGACTCACCCCGTCAGAATCCGATGACCCTTCGTAGTGCGACGCGCGCTGGCCGACGTAGATCCATGCCTGTTGGAGCGGACGACCGGGCTCGAACCGGCGACCTCGACCTTGGCAAGGTCGCGCTCTACCAACTGAGCTACGTCCGCGTGGTACATCGATTGTAGCCGACTCGCGCGAGCGTACCAACCCCGTCTACGAGGGTGTTAACGCGATCAAGGAGGCGGCTTCGTCAACGATGTAGTCCCGCAGCAACGCAAGATCCTTCATTCGATCGGCGCAGCCAAGCAGGCCAAACTCGAGATACTCACCAAAGCCGAGCACGGTGATGTTGAGCGAGATGGCTCCCACGAGCGGCCCGTACGGTGCGGCGGACTCGACGGGGTAACCGCTCAGCCAGAGCGGTATCGGCGGCCCCGGGACCGAGGAGATCATGAGGTTCGCCATCGGTATTCGTTCAAATAGTCCGAAGGCCGACACAACTTTGCCGCCGAGCGAGAGGAGCGTCGGACCGAGCACGCGAGGGACATCTTGAAAGATCTTCGCTCGGTGTGCGCGTTGTTCGCCGACCGTCTTTCCCGCGTCGCATGAGATTAAGCGCAGACGCTCGAGTGGATCGACCACGTCAGTGTGCAGAGCAAGCAGCATGCCCGAGATCTGGTTGCCGAGCTCGGACGTGTCGCCTTCCCCTCGCACATTGATAGGTACGAACGCGATGAGATCCTTCTTCAGCTCCTCACCTCGGTCGTCGAGCAGGCGCTTCAGCGCCCCGCTGGTCGTCGCCATGACGAAGTCGGTGACCGTCGCGCCGTGAGCTTTGGCCGCACGTTTCGCGTCAGCGAGCGGAACCCGCGTGCGAAGGAATGTCTTTTCGATCCCTGCTGAACCGTTGAGCGAGGTACGTCGAGCTTCGAAGATGGAGGGCTGGTCGGGTGTCGCGTGACGGCGCCCGCGCACGACCACGACCGCTGCGAAGGCGCGAACGATTTCGTAGAAACGACTCCCCCACGACGCGAGATCTTCGAAGATGAGTTGGGGGCGCTGACGAAGACGACCGACCCCCTCGAAGAGCAGGCCGAGCGACGTCGTGACGGTGGGCTCTTCTGCCTCGTCGTCGACGCACTCGCTCGGCGACCGCACCTCGGGAGAAATGTCAAAGAAATTGGCGAACGTTTCGGCGAATGACACCCCATCGGCGAGCGCGTGGTGGGTCTTCATGACGAGTACGGCCCGACCGTCCTCGCGCCCTTCGATCACGAGCATCTGCCAGAGGGGGCGCTGCGGGGATAGCGGGCGCGAGAGGAAGTCCGAGATGAACTCGTCGAGCTGTTCTCGCGAGCCGGGCGTCGGCAGCGCCACCCGCACCACGTGACGGTCGAGGTCGAACGCACGGTCGTCGATCAGAATCGGCCAGGTCATGTCAAAGGGCGCCCGCACCACCCGCTGGGTGAGGACGGGGATCTCGTGAATGCGCGAGGCAATGTTGGCCTTCAGCAGCGAGAAGCGCGCTGCAGGGTCCGTGGGCTCACCCTCGCCGAGCTCGACGATCGCGCCGATGTTCATCGACGTGCCGGGGTTTTCGAGCAGAATGAAGGCGCTGTCGAGCGGGTCAAGAAACTTGGTCATCGCCCCGAGCTCCCAAAGCCGCCTTCACCTCGTGACGACTCGGGAAGCTCGTCGACCACCAGAATCGGAGACGACGTGACAGCCAGCACCACCAGCTGTGCGATGCGATCGCCCTTTTGGACCTCGTAGTCGTGCACGGGGTCGAGATTGACGAGCGCAACCTTCACCTCACCGCGATATCCCGCATCGATCAGACCGGGCGCGTTTGCGAGGGTGACGCCGTGGCGAGAGGCGAGACCGCTGCGCGGCAGCACGAATCCCCCGTGCCCCTCGGGAATCGCGACGGCGATGCCCGTTGCGACGAGCGCTCGTCCACCGCCCGCGCGAAGCGTGCACGGCTCGACCGCGACAAGATCACAGCCGGCGTCACCTTCCTTCGCGTAGGCCGGTACCACGGCATCAGGGTGGAGTCGTTTCGCGAGGATTTCCATAGCGGGAAGGCTAGTCACGCCTCGTGTGGTCAATCATTAAGTAATGTCGCACTGTGCTCGCCTGGATGGATTTGGAGATGACTGGCCTCGAACCTCAGCGCCACGTCATCGTCGAAATCGCAACACTCATCACCGACGACCACCTCAACATCATCGCCGAGGGGCCTGACCTCGTGATCCACGCGAGCCCAGAACAGCTCGCCGAGATGGGCCCCTTCGTCACCGAGATGCACACGAAGTCCGGACTGCTGCCCGTGATCATCGCCTCTACGATCACGACCGATGAGGCGCAGACCCAGACGCTCGCGTTCTTGAAGCAGCACATCGCTGAGCCCGGGTCGGTGCCGCTCTGTGGTAACTCGATCGGCACGGACCGCCGGTTCCTGCAGGAGTACATGCCCGAACTCGAGGCCTTCTTCCACTACCGCAACGTCGACGTGTCGACAATCAAGGAGCTAGCACGCCGCTGGAATCCCGCGGTGCTCGACGCCATGCCTGAAAAAGAGTCCACACACCGCGCCCTTGACGACATCCGCGAGTCGATCGCCGAACTCGTCCACTACCGCACGACGCTCTTTCAGCCCGTCGAATCGAATCCGTAGTCATCGAGCTGCGATGGCCAGTGCACTGACGATCGATGAGGCGACGGCCCAGCTCACCGCAGCGGGTCAGCTCTTTGAAACCGAGCAAACGGTCGTGAACGGCGTCGAGATGACCGTCTGGAAGTACGCGCCGACAAATCTCCGCCAGGTGCTCGACCTCTCGCTGCGCCACGCCAACCTGGACTTTCTCGTCTACGAAGACACTCGCTACACCTTCGAACAGCACTACCGGATCGCCTCGACACTCGCACAGCGCATCCTCGACGCCGGCGCCGAGAGGGGCGATCGGGTCGCGATCGCCGCGCGAAACCTTCCCGAGTGGGTCATGGCCTTTTGGGCGGCGAGCATCGCCGGTGCGGTCGTGACGCCGCTCAACGCATGGTGGACAACCGACGAGCTCATCTATGGTCTTGCGGACTCGGGGGCGTCCGTCCTGTTCGTCGATGAAGAGCGCCTCGAGCGCGTTCGCGAGCACCTCGACGAGCTCGAGCAGCTGATGACGGTGGTCGTCATGAGCGAAGAGCCCACGCGTCGCGCACGTCTCGGTCTCGCGCTCCACCGAGTACGCGTCGTCGACTTCCATGACTTTCTCGGCGAGGTCGACCCGGCAGCAACGCCGCCCCCCGTGGACATGGCGCCCGATGACGACGCGACGATGCTTTACACCTCGGGCACGACGGGTCACCCGAAAGGTGCCGTGGGCACCCATCGCAACATCGTGACGAACTTCATGAACCTCGCCTTCTCGGCGCAGCGTTCGGCCCTTCGTTTTCGCGGCACCGACGAATCGACGCCCGCCGAGCCGCAGAGCTCAGGTCTCATCAACATCCCGTTCTTCCACGCGACGGGCTCGCACGCGTTCTTGGTGCCGAGCACGGCCGCCGGGGTGAAGATCGTCATGATGCACCACTTCGACGCACGTCGCGCGCTGAAGGTCATCGAGGCCGAGCACATCACCAGCATCGGAGGCGTGCCGACTATCGCGATGCAGATCATCGATCACCCCGACTTCGACCAGTTCGATACGTCGAGCGTGAAGAACATCGCCTACGGCGGCGCTCCCGCTCCCCCCGATCTCGTCGCGCGCCTGCGCGCAAAGTTTCCCGGCGGACAGCCGAGCAACGGTTACGGCTTGACCGAGACCTCGGCGGGGATCTGCGGCAACGCGGGACCGGACTACGTCGCCAAACCTGACAGCTGCGGCCCGGCTTATCCCGTCAACGAGGTCGCTGTCGTGCCCGAGGACTTTACGGGCGACGAGCCGAGCGACGACCTTCCCAAGGGTCCCGACGTGGTCGGCGAGCTCTGGATCAAGGGGCCGAACGTGATCCGTGGGTACTGGAACAAGCCCGAAGAGACGGCGCGGGCCTTCTCCAAGGGATGGCTGCGCACCGGCGACATCGCAAGGATCGACGACGACGGTTTCATCTACATCGTCGATCGCAAGAAGGACGTCATCATTCGAGGCGGTGAGAACATCTACTCAGTGATAGTCGAAGCCGCCATCTTCGAGCACCCCGACGTCGCGGACTGCGCCGTCGTGGGCGTGCCCCATCCGACGCTCGGTGAAGAGGTGGCGGCCGTCATCGTGCTGCGGCCCGGACGGGTCGTAGAGGCCGAAGAGATCACTCGGCACGTCGCTGCACGGCTCGCGAAGTTCGAAGTGCCGACAAGGGTGTTCTTTCGCGCCATCGCTCTGCCGCGCAATCCCCAGGGCAAGGTCCTCAAGCGCGAGCTGCGCGACTCGTTGCAGTAAGAAGCCCCGACGCGCTCTCGCGCGCCGGGGCCACTCACTCGGCTGTTCAGAACTATTTGTTGGGCTGTGGCGTCCAGCGCAGGTAGTCCTTCACCTTCCTAAAGCCCTTTGGGAACTTCTCCTTCGCGTCTTCGTCGCTCACCGCGGGGGCGATGATGACCTCTTCGCCGTCCTTCCAGTCGATCGGCGTCGACACCGGATAGGCGGCCGAGAGCTGCAGGGAGTCGAGCACGCGGACGATCTCGTCGACGTTGCGACCGGTCGACGCCGGATAGGTGAGGGTGAGCTTCACCTTCTTGTCGGGCGCGATGATGAAGACGCTGCGCACCGTCAACGTGTCGTTCGCGTTGGGGTGGATCATGTCGTAGAGGTCAGCAACCTTGCGGTCCTCGTCGCCAATGATCGGGAAGTTGAGCGTGGCGCCCGTCACTTCGTCGATGTCAGCCTTCCAGCGGTTGTGCGACTCGACCGGGTCGACCGACACCGCGATCAACTTGGTGTTGCGCTTGTCAAAGTCGCCCCTGCGTGCAGCGAACGCGCCGAGCTCGGTGGTGCACACGGGCGTGAAGTCCTTGGGGTGAGAAAAGAGGATGCCCCAGCTGTCGCCCAGGTATTCGTAAAAGTTCACGGGTCCTTCGGTGGTCTCCGCGGAGAAGTCGGGAGCCACATCCCCTAAACGAATTGCCATCATTACTCCTTGCCTGTGAGGTGCCAGTCACTCGACTGCACGAGTACACCATAGCGGGGAAAGATCGATTCACCTAAATTTCCATTAAGTTAGTAGAGATATCGTTTTCCGTTCCCCGCGGCTCCTGTGAGACTGGTGACGTGACCACCCCGGGACCGATCGTCGCCGCCTTCGACCTCGATGGCACGCTGAGTGACGGGGGCAGTGTCTTTCGCTGGCTGCGCTATCTGTGCGGGCGTCGTGCCACCTATCTCGCCGCGGTCTCGCTCGCCGGTCCCTTGCTGGTAGCAGCGGCGCGCAGTGGCCCATGGGCCGACCGCGCAAAGGAACGACTCTTCCGCCGTCTCTTGATCGGTCGCGACGCTGACGAGGTCCGCGAAGCGTCGCGCGCTTTTGCGATCGTCCACTTCGAAGAGCACGGCCGCGACTGGGTCATCGACCGTTTGAACTGGCACCTTCGCCACGGCCATGACGTGGTGATCGTCTCCGCGTCGCCCGAGCTCTACGTCGGCGTGGTCGCAGAGATGTTGAATGCCGATGGCGCCCTCGGTACCCGCCTTGCCGTCGACGCCCGGGGCAAGCTCTCGGGTAGCTACCTCGGTAAGAACTGCCGGGGTCGAGAAAAGCTGCGCCGCCTCAGCGAGTGGCTCGCCCTTCGCTACCCCGACGCGGGGCCCACCTTGTACGCGTACGGGAACTCACGAGGCGACCGACGAATGCTGCGCGGGGCCACCTACCCCTACGACGTCGGGCGACTCGGTCCCTTCGGGGCGCTGCGAAACTTCCCTCGACTGAAGCGCGCCGTCGTGGAAGCGGCCGCTACTGCTGACGAATAGAGGCGTCGAGCTCGACGAGTCCGCCCTCGCGGCCGTCGTACGTGACCTGAATGGACGCGGCCCGCTCGCTCCAGGCGACAACGGTCACACCTCTCGGGTCGACGATGCCAACGTTGAGGTCGTAGTTCCCGTCGAGCAAGGGAATCTGGCCGAGATCAACGCCCACGACATTTCGACCCGGTAGCAGATTGACCGGTGACGCCTGGGCGTCGCTCCGGCTGACGAGCAGTCCCGACTTGGTGAAGAGCTCCATCACGAAGTTGCCGCTGTAGGCGGTCTGGGAGGTCACCGCGACGTCAAAGTGCAGCCCCGCCCCGCTCTTCACTTCAAAGGAACCGGACGGCGTCGACACCGATTCGATGTGGACCGTTCCGAGCAGGTGTGACTTATCGTGCTCGACGGCGTCGCTCAAGAGGTGTTCACGGAAGATGCGCAACGAGTCTCGCGTGGGGCCGTCGGCGATCATCTCGCCGCTGTCGAGCACGATTGCTCGATCACAGAGCGCACGCACCTGATCGGCGTTGTGGGTAACGAGGAGGATCGTCCGACCTTCCTGCTGGAACCGCTTGATGCGGTCGACGCACTTTGCCTGGAAGCGCTCGTCACCTACCGCGAGGACTTCGTCCACGACGAGGATGTCAGGATCGACGTTCACGGCGACCGCAAAGGCGAGACGCACGTACATGCCGCTCGAGTAGAACTTGACCTGCGTGTCGATGAACTGCTCGATCTCGCTGAAGTCAACGACATCGTCGAAGATCGCATCCACCATGCGCCGTGAGAAACCGAGCATGGCTCCGTAGAGATATATATTGTCGCGGCCCGACAGCTCCGTCTGAAAGCCGGCACCGAGCTCCAGCAGCGCGGCGAGGCTGCCGCGTAGGCGGATCTCCCCCGTCGTCGGCTTCAACACACCGCAGATGCACTTGAGCAGCGTCGACTTGCCCGAGCCGTTGTGTCCGACGATCCCGAGCGTCTCGCCCTCACCCACCGTGAAGCTGATGTCCGAGAGCGCGTCAAAGACCTCAGTCGACCCCGATTTGGGGTGCAGCAGGCGCTCCTTCAAGGACTGGTGGCGTTCGTGGTGAATCTTGAACTTCTTGGAGACGCCCTCGACGTCGATCACGGTGGTCATTACAGCTCCGACTCGAATTCGCCCTCGAGGCGACCGAAGATCACCTCAGCGACGAAGAAGGCGACGAGGGCGACCCCGAGGAGGAGCACGTTCAGAATCAGAAACTTGTCAAAGGACCACGTCGGCAAGACATCGATTCTGGAGTACGGAGCAACCGTCGACTTCACGATGGTGCCCACGTAAAACACCCGCTGGAACGTCACCACGATGAGCGTGATCGGGTTCAAGAAGTAGACCCAGGTGAGACCGCGAGGTTGGAGGTGCGGGGCGATCGCGTGCTCGTAGGAGTAGACGATAGGCGTCAGGTAGAACCAGAGCTGCAAGAGCACTTCGATCAAGTGCTTCATGTCGCGCAGGTAGACGTTGATCGCCGACATCACGAGCGCGAGCGCCGAGGTGAGCAGAAAGAGCGAGAGGAACGAGATCGGCAAGATGAGTGCAAACTTCCAGGCGGGCTCGTGCCGCAGCGCTGCCAAGACGATGGCGAGCACAAAGAGTTGGGCGAAGAAGTAGACGACCGACGCGCCCACATTCGAAAGCGCCAAGATCTCTCGTGGAAATGAGACCTTCTTCACCAGCGCCGCGCGATCGACGATGACGCCGGTCGCAGTGATGATCGAGCTTTGAAACATATTCCAGACGATGAGTCCGGAGAAGAGGTAGATGACGAAGTTGGGATAGCCGTTTTTGAGGAACACGTTGAAGACGAGATAGAAGACCCCGAGCGTAAAGGCGGGCGCCACCATCGACCAGAAGATGCCGAGCGTCGAGTTTTTGTACTTGATGCGAATGTCAGAGACGATGAGACCGAGCAACAGCTCTCGGCGCGACCAGAGGTTCACGAGGCGCGTCGAGAGCGGCGCGCGAGCGCTCACCACCCGTACCGGGGTGTCCTCCAAGGAACGACTTCGTTGGCCCACTAACGGGGCGTCGTTCACTAGACCCCTTGGCGAAGGGCCGAACGCTCGATCACGGCGTCGATGAAGCCGTACTCCAACGCCTCTTGGGCCGTGAACCAGCGATCGCGATCCGAGTCGATCTCGATGCGCTCTATGGACTGGCCGGTGTGAAAGGCGATGCGCTCTGCGAGCGTCTTTTTCGTATAGATAATCTGTTCGGCCTGAATCGCTATGTCCGAGGCCTGGCCCTGCATGCCGCCAATGGAAGGCTGGTGCATCAAGATGCGGCTGTGCGGCAGGGAGAAGCGCTTGCCCGGCGCGCCGGAGCAGAGGAGGAACTGGCCCATTGACGCCGCCATGCCGATGCAGATCGTGCGGATGTCGCAGTTGACGTACTGCATGGTGTCATAGATGGCGAGTCCGTCATAGACCGAGCCGCCGGGCGAGTTGATGTAGAGGCTGATGTCCTTGTCGCGATCCTCGGCCTCGAGCAGCAGGAGTTCTGCGCAGATGCGGTTAGCCGTGTTCTGGTCGACCTGAGAGCCCAAAAAGACGATTCGCTCGCGTAAGAGGCGCTGATTGAGACCGCTCGGGTCCATGCCTTCAGCCATAGAGGATGTAATCATGCGATCCAATCTACCGTGATCGACCTGTTCGTCCCTCTCTTCACCCTCCTCGGTAGAGTTGTTGCGTCGCGGGCGTGGCGGAATTGGCAGACGCGCTGGTTTTAGGTACCAGTTCTTCGGAGTGTGGGTTCGAGTCCCTCCGCCCGCACGAAACGACTGTCTCGACCACGTTGACGCACCTGCTAGGATGGCAAACGCTGTTTCATCGCATCTCGCGATAGAGACCGATTCGACAATTTTCTTGCGAGTTGGGCTCATCTCAACTCGTAGGAGTTCCATGTCTGTGTCTTTTGCCGATCTCGGCGTCCCCTCACGTCTCGTCGAGCGTCTCAACGCCCGTGGGATCTTCGAGGCCTTCCCCATTCAAGAGGCCGCGATCCCCGACGCCTTAAACGGCCGCGACGTCGTCGGAAAGGCTGTCACCGGCTCCGGCAAGACCCTCGCCTTCGCCCTGCCCCTGTTGGCCCGGCTCGCCAAGGCCCAACCTCGAAAGCCCACGGCCCTGGTGCTCGTGCCGACCCGCGAGCTCGCGGCCCAAGTTCAAAAAGAGATCGCCCAGCTCACCGACGACCGTGGTCGTCGCGTGATCTGCATCTACGGCGGCACCTCATACCAGGTCGCGCGCAAGGCGCTCAACTACGGCGTCGACGTCGTCGTCGCGTGCCCCGGACGACTCGAAGACATGCTCGAACAGCGCGGCCTCGACCTCGGTTCGGTGACGACCGTCGTCGTCGACGAGGCCGACCGCATGGCCGACATGGGATTCTTTCCCGCGGTGCGTCGCATCGTGGCGGCAACGTCGCGCGATCGTCACGTCATGCTGTTCTCGGCCACGATGGGTCCGGACGTCTCGTCGCTGGTGCGTGAATTCACCCGTGACGCTGCCATCCACGACGTCGTCGGAGATGAAGCACCGAGCGACGTCGACCACTTCTTCTGGCGCGTCCCGCGTGACCGTCGACCTGAGATCACGGCCGACATCGTCGACACCTACGAACGCGCCATCGTCTTCACGCGCACCAAGCACGGTGCGGACCGGCTCGCTCGCCAGCTCGGTGAGCGCGGGATCTCCGCCGTGCCGCTGCACGGCGATCGCTCCCAGGCCCAACGTGAGCGAGCACTGCGTAGCGTCAAGAGCGGACAAGTCCAGGTGCTCGTCGCCACTGACGTCGCTGCCCGTGGTATTCACATCGACCTCTTGCCGGTTGTCGTGCACTACGACCCGCCGGCGCAGGCAACGGACTATCTGCACCGTTCGGGTCGAACGGGTCGCGCCGGTGCGACCGGCGCCGTCATATCGCTTGTCGGCGAAGACGTCATCGGCCAGGTGAAGCGGCTCCAGCGCGCGCTCGGTATCGCACCGTCGATCGAACCTCGTGAAGACGCACCGGCGATTCGTCTCGGTGCCGTTGACGACGCCATCGCTTCTGAACGACTCGACGAGCGCACCACGAAGTCCCGCGAAACGCCGAAGCGCGACGCAACCCGCGATCGTGCGCCGCGCGGCTTTGAGCGGCGCGAAGCGCGGGAGCGTCCCGCGAGCGCACGGCGCGAACACCCATCGAGCGACACGCCACAGCGTCCCTCGCGCGGTTTCGAACGTCGTGAGACGGCACCTCGAGCTGAGAACGCACGAGGTCGGGGCAAGGAGGCCGTCGTGAGCTTCTTTAACGACTCAAAGGGCTTCGGCTTTGCGAGCGACGACAAGGGCGACGACCTGTTCATTCACTTCTCGAGCATCGTGGGCGACGGCTTCAAGTCGCTCAGCCAAGGCCAGAAGATCACGTTCGAAGAGGCGCAGGGACCCAAGGGTCGCGAAGCCAAGAACGTTCGCGTCGTTGGCGCCCAACGCCCACGTCGCCGCTAGGGTCCGACCATGGCAGAGAAACCACTCGTTGAACCCCACCTCGGACCGGCGCCCGACGGACTCCTCATCGAAGAGATCATCGTCGGCGACGGCCCTGAAGCTACGGTCGGTCAGAGCGCCGTCGTGCACTACGTCGGCGTGGGTGCAAGCAGCGGCGAGGAGTTCGATGCGTCGTGGAATCGCGACGAATCCTTCGAGTTCAAGCTCGGCGCTGGACAAGTCATCAGGGGCTGGGATGAAGGTGTCGTCGGGATGCGAGTGGGCGGCCGTCGCCGTCTCGTCATTCCCTCGCATCTCGCCTACGGCGAACGTGGCGCCGGTGGCGTCATCGCGCCGAACGAGACGCTGATCTTCGTCGTCGACCTGCTCGAGCTTCGTTAGTTCAGCGGCGCGCGCAGGTCGTCGACCGCCAACATACGCTGGTAGTCGCCGTAGCGCTCGCAGCAGATCTCTGCCAGCAGGCGCAATCGGTCATTGGGATTGCTCAGGCTCAGCACCTTGAACTGATCGAGCAGCGACATCGGCGTCAACGCACAGAGCTGCCAGCTGCGCACACGGGGATCGTCGTCCATCGGGCAGTCGCGCTGGAGACACTCGTCGGCAAAGACCTCACTCTGGAGCGTCCGTAGGGCCCGCACCGCTGACTCGGTCGACTTCAAGAGCGCCGTTTCGATCGGCACGTCGTCACAGCAACGCTGTTCCACGACCGCCCGCGGATAGGGGTCATCGTGCAGCCAACGCTCGACCTCGAAACACTCGACACCCTCGACCACGACGAGCGTTTGGCCGTTCGAAAGTCGGTGGGAGCCTAAGAGTTCGAGCACGGTGCCGACGAACGAGCGCTCGTCCCCCCCGCCCACGTCAGATCCACGTTCGATGAGACAGGTGCCGAAGCGACGTTCCGTCTCGACGTCAGCGAGAAGACGGTGGTAGCGCGGTTCAAAGATGCACAGTCCCACGGTCTGATGTGGAAACACCACCATCCCTAACGGGAACATCGCGAGCTCGCGGTTCATCACACCCCCACCCTAAGGGTGAAGAATAGCTAAACGTCCGATGAACTGCGAAGCTTCTCGGCGAAGGCGCGCAGCGCTCGTCCGCGATGGGATATCGAGTTCTTCTCGGTCGCGCTGAGTTCGGCGAGTGTGCGCCCGCCCGACCCGTCGGGCACAAAGATCGGATCGTAGCCAAAGCCATGCCCGCCACGCGGGGCGCGCGCCATCACTCCGTCGAGTGCGCCCTCCACACACCACGAGGCGCCGTCGGGGAACGCGACCGCGATCACCGTGCGAAACCGGGCGTGACGCCGACCATCGGGCACGTCACGAAGTTCGAGCAGTGCTCTGTCCACGTTGTCGCCGTAGGTCGCGTCCTCGCCCGCGTATCGAGCGCTCCACACCCCCGGTTGCCCGCCGAGGGCATCGATGAAAAGGCCCGTGTCGTCGGCGATCGCGGCGTTACCGGTCGCCGCGACGAGCGCGCGTGCCTTTATCAGCGCGTTGCCTTCGAGGGTTGACTCCGTTTCGTCGACGTTTGGGACGTCAGCGGGACGCTCGATAAGACCCACCCCCAGCGAAGCGAGCACTTCGCGCATCTCTTTGACCTTGTGAGGATTGGCGGTGGCGAGAACAAAGCTCGTCACTACGTACGCTGCTCCGGAGGAGTCGCAAGCAGGTCGCGCTGGGCTTCGTTGATGCGCTGTATGCCGACGGCGGCGAGGTCGAGCAACCGGTTCAGTTCGTCGCGGCTGAAGGCGTCGCCCTCGGCCGTTCCTTGGACTTCGACGAATCGGCCCGCCCCGGTCATCACGACGTTCATGTCGGTGTCGGCGCGCACGTCCTCTTCGTAGGGCAGGTCGAGCATTGCGACGCCACCTACGACGCCGACCGACACCGCCGCCACGAGGTCCGTAAGCGCGTGCTCTTTGATCCGACCCGACTGCACCAGTCGAGTAATCGCGTCATGCAACGCGACGTAGCCCCCACAGATCGACGCCGTGCGCGTGCCGCCGTCGGCTTGAAGAACGTCACAGTCCACGATGATCTGCAGATCGGCGAGGAGTTCGAGGCGCGTGACGCTGCGCAGCGAGCGACCGATCAGCCGCTGAATCTCCTGGGTGCGTCCTGACTGCTTGCCCCGTGCCGCTTCGCGACTGGCACGTTCGGCGGTCGAGCCCGGCAGCATGGAGTACTCCGCGGTCACCCAGCCTCGTCCCGTGCCACGCAGCCAGCGCGGAACGTCCTCGTCAACGGACGCGGTGCAGAGTACGCGAGTGCGCCCGACCGTCACGAGCACCGATCCCGCCGCGAATTCGGTGAAGTCGCGCTGGAACGACAGGGGTCGTCCTTGGTCGAGCGCTCGCCCGTCACTTCGTGAAGTCATGGTTCTCCTTTTGCACGTAAGAGTGCGTGACCACGGTACTGGACAATCGAGGGAGAAGTTTAGAAGTAGATCGTGTGGCGAGCGCGCTCGACGACGTCGTCGAGATCATCGTTCCACGCACCAGTCGACAGGTACTTCCAACCGTCGTCGGCGATGATGACGACGATCGTCGCCACCTCGCCATCGGGAATCGTCGCCGCGCACTTCACGGCGCCCGCCATTGCAGCGCCCGACGAGATGCCCGCGAAGAGCCCCACGTCACTGAGCCGTCGCGTCCACTCGATGGACTCGCGCGGTCGCACTATCACCTTGCGGTCGAGCAGCGCTTCACCGTTATTGTCGATAAAGATAGGCGGCACGTAGCCGTCGTCCAAGCTGCGCAGACCGTCGACCATCTCGCCGCTCGGCGGCTCGATGGCCCACACCTGGACGTCGGGCTTCTTCTCCTTAAGAAATCGACCCACGCCCATAAGAGTGCCAGACGTGCCAAGGCCGGCAACGAAGTGCGTGATCTCGGGCACGTCGTCGATGATCTCCGGACCGGTTGTCGCGTAGTGCGCAGCGGGGTTGGCCGGGTTCGCGTACTGATACAGGAAGACCCACTCGGGGTGCTCCTTGCTCAGAACCTGAGCGAGTCGCACGGCTCCGTTCGATCCCTCTGCTCCCGGTGAATCGATGATCTGCGCGCCGAAGACTTGGAGAAGCTGGCGGCGTTCCGGCGACACGTTGGTGGGCAGCACCACCTTCAACCGATAGCCGCGCAGACGACAGACGAGCGCGAGGGCGATACCGGTATTGCCTGAGGACGGTTCGATGAGGGTCTGGTCGGGTTGGCCGGGGATGAGACGGCCGTCGCGTTCGGCGGCTTCGATGAGCGAGAGCGCGACGCGGTCCTTTACCGAACCGGCGGGGTTGCGGCCCTCGAGCTTAGCGAGGATGGTGACGTTGGGCTTTGGCGAAAGCGCACTGACGTCGACGATCGGCGTCTGGCCGATCAGTTCAAGTACGGAGGCGTATCGCGCCACTACCAAGCGCCGCCCGCGACGGCGGGCAGCAAGGTGATCTCATCGTTGTTGGTCACAGCGGCGCTGACGCCACCCAAGTAGCGGACGTCATCGTCGTTGACATAGACGTTGAGGAAACGGTGAAGCGTGCCATCTTCGTTGAGGAGTTGGCCCTTGATGGCGGGGTAAGTCCGCGTGAGGTGCAAGAGGACTTCGCCCACGGTCGCACCCTCCACCGCGATCACGCTCTCGCCGCCCATGACGGGACGAAGAACGGTAGGAATTCTAAGAACAGCCGACATAGCGCCCACTTTCGACTCTTGGTTGATACATGACCTGCTGAGTCAACATTATCGGCTCCGGAGGGTGCCGTGACAGAAAAATGATCGATTCAGTCATCAATCGGCGACGGCGAGCGGTTCCTCGTCGACCGCGTCGCCTACGACCCGAAAACTCCTCAGATCAGGCGGTGAGTCGAGCAGCGAGACGAGCAGGTAGTGCCACGACGGGTCAGGCGCCTGGCGCACATCGGTCGGGCTCGGATACGCCGCGCTGTGGGTGTGGGAGTGAAAGACACCGATCACTTCGAGGCCTTCGTCGTCGGCGCGCCGGGTAGCACGCAGCAGTACCTTCGGATCAATCTCGTAGATCCGAGCCGAGTCGGCGACGTTGACGCTCGCCACCACGTCGTGAACGATCCCCTCGGAGGTGCCCAGCAGCAAGCCGCACCCCTCGTTCGGCAGCGCGCGAATGCACGTCGCGACAATGGCCTCGCGTTGGACCGAGCTAAGAGTGAGCACGGCGCCACCCTAGCGACCAGGCGATCTCTGCTCCCCCGTCACTACGCTTGACGGGTGGCACGAGCCAAGCAGATACAAGAACGCCGCGCGCAAAAGCGCGACGAAGCCCTAAAGGGCGATCGAGTGGTCGCCACCAACCGACGCGCTCGCCACGACTACGAGATCCTCGAAACCCTCGAGTGCGGCATCGTCCTGCAGGGCTCCGAGGTGAAGTCGCTGCGCGAGGGCCACGCCCAGATCGCCGACAGCTACGCCCGCGTCGATGACGGAGAACTCTGGCTCTTTCAGATGCACGTGCCGCCGTGGACGTACGCCGTGGGCTTTGGGAGCCACGATCCCGATCGCAAGCGCAAGCTGCTCGTCCACCGACAAGAGCTCAATAAGTGGAAAAGAGAATCCGAGACTCAGTCACTCACCATCGTTCCGCTGAAGCTCTACTTCAAGGACGGTCGAGCGAAGGTAGAGCTCGCCCTTGCCAAGGGCCGCAAGCAGCAGGACCGTCGCCAGGCGCTCGCCAAGCGCGACGCCGAGCGAGAGATGGCGAGAGTCGCCCGCCACGCCGAGAAGTTTTCCTAGGCATGCAGGCACCGTTCTATCGAACGCGACTGAGAAGGCTCCTCGTCGCCTCCTCCGGATGCGGAGAAGATCACTTCGGGGAGCTTACGAGACGCGTGTGAGGGATGTGCGCCACGTGCGGCGAAGTTCATCTGTGCGTGGCGATCAACATGGTCATCCCTGGTGGGCGAGGTCGTAGGAGGTCGAGTACTTCGCCACGAGCGTAGGATCGAGCGCGCTGGTCACCTCGTCAAGAGCAGCAGCGAGGGATGCATGGCGAGCGAGCGGACATGGCGACGCGCTGCTGCTGACCGCCCGAGAGGCGTTCGGGATAGTCTGAGCGCGCTCTTTCAGACCGATGCGCTCGAGCAGAGACATCGCCTCTTCGCGGACTTCGTCGCGCGAGCGCTTGTGCGCGCGCACGGGACCGAGGACGACGTTCTCGAGGACCGTCATATGAGGAAAGAGGTTGTAGGCTGAAAGACGATACCGACGTGACGTCGCACCAGCTTTGATCGATCCGGGGATCGGTGAGGCTTGACCAAAGAGCTTGATGTCCCCGCCGTCGATACGTTCGAACATGTTCACGCAACGAAGCAACGTGGACTTGCCAGAGCCCGACGCACCGATGAGACAGACGACCTCGTGGCGTTGCAGCTCGAGCGAGATGCCGCGCAGCACTTCATTTTCCCCGAATCGCTTTACCACTGATCTATCTCCGAGATCGACGTGGTTCAGTGGTACTCGTGAAACGGCGCGCGCGATCCTCTCGCGATGAGCCGATCGGTGAAGCGAGTCATGGGAATAGTCAGCACGAGAAAGAAGATCGCCGCCGAAGGTGAGGCCGCTCTCGTTGAACTCGGTCGCCGAGAAATCTGGGCAGCTCGAGTAACTTCGATGACCCCGAGGATGGACACGAGGGCGGTGTCTTTTTGAAGCGAGATGAAGTCGTTGAGCAGCGGCGGGATCACGTTGCGATCGCCTGGGGCAAGATGACGTGGCGCATCATAGAAGCGTGCGAGAGCCCAGCGAACGAGCGGCGTGATGCTGACCGTTCGGGATAGAGAAGATGCCCGCACGAATGACCTCGGAAACGTAGGCCGTGTAACAGAAGACGAGAGCGATGATGCCGTAGACGATTGGGGGCTGGTCAGAGACGTATCCGAAGCCCAACTGAGGTAGCCCATAACCAACGATGAGGATCGACGAGAAGTATGGGCACGCCGCGGGCGACGTCGCGTGTACACCGTCACCATTGCTCTAATAGGGAAGAGCACAGGCGACTGACTAATACGACACCACGCGATGAGCAGCCGCGAGGATCAGCACCAGCGCTCGCTGAGCGAGAACATCTCAGATGTTCGTCACCAAGCCGTCGCGAATGGCATCTAGACCGAGACGCGGATCTCCCACCCATGCGAGCCAGAGGTAGTGGGGATAGAAGAAGGTGTAGCGAAGGGTCGCGCGCCCTTGGGGAGTAGAGCAACGCACGATGAGGCCGACGATGACCAGCTAGACACCGTGCTGGCGACGACACCGCGACGACCGACGAGAAGTCGACTTCTGCGAGAAGAAAAGAGATTGGGCGCTGCGTCCGATCCGTCGTCGCCGCATCGAACGCGGGGTTGTTTACGCCAGGATCAACCGAAATATCTCTACGGCTGGATAGACGGGCACGCTGGTGTAGATACCCAACCACTTCTGCTGCAACGCGGCGAGCGTGCCGTTCGATTTCATCGCGTTGAGCGCGACGTTCACGCATCCGACGAGCGGGTTGCCCTTGGCAAAGAGCAGGCCATAGTGCTCGCCCGTGCTTGGAAACTGACCCACTTGGGTGGCGACCAGCTTCTTGTGCATGTTGACGATCTGCGCCGAGGCCATGTACTGGCCCGTGGGCGTGTCGATGATAATCGCGTCGATCTGACCGGTCTGCAACGCGAAGACGGCTTGGTCGAGCGTCGAGTACACGCGCGGCGTCTTGGTGGGCTTGATGTAGTTGTAGATGTACGCGAGTCCGGTCGTGCCGATCTGGTCGCCGTAGAGGTAGCTCTTCAGCTCCTTGGGCTTGTGCTTTTTTACGATCGCGTCGGTCTTCAGCGCGACGATGGACTGGTTCACGTTGTAGTAGCTCACCGAGAACGTGACGGCATTCGCCCTCGCTGGCGTGTAGGAGATCTCGTTGATGTCAAAGTCGAAGGTCTTAGGTCCGCCCAGGTAGCTCGAGTCAAAGGGCTCGACGACCCACTTCACATCCTTGCGCTGGACGCCGAGTTCGGCCGCGATTGCGTAGGCCACGGCCGATTCGAACCCCTTGCCGTTGGACGGTGAGTTGTTCACGAACCAGGGCGTGTAGGCGGGACTGTCAGTTGCGACCGTGAGCACTCCCTTGGTGATCTCTTGGGACAGAATCGTGGTCTTGCACACGGCGAGCTTGCTCGAGCTCGACGCTTGTGCGGCGACGCCAGTGGTGAGCGAGATAAAAGAAAGTAGTGAAACAATAAGTAAGAAGGTGAGGGTGAGACGAAAGGTGAGAATGAGTGTGAGTTAGGTGGGACCGATTCGAGTATTCGCAATGCTAGGCCCGGCGCATCCGCGAACCTCGGGCCGACCGTTGAAGCGCGGACGAATCCAGGTAGAATCTCTCAACGGCCAATGCGGTCGTACAAGGGGGTGATTGGATTCGACAGCAGTCGTCTTGGTGAAAGAAGCGAGCCGTGGTCTCCGGAGCCACGTAAAAGAGCCGGAAACAATAAATAAACGCCAAGCCTCAGCTTGCGTTTGCTGCTTAGGTAGCAACATCCGCCTAGACCCAGCCTTGCGGTCTAGATAACGGGTGTCATAGAGCAAGGCTTACTCGGAAGGTTCGTTGGTGATCTTCCGGGGACACCTCAGCCATCTAAGGATCACCGCCGACGCTGACATTGGCGACGATCCCGACAATCAACTGCCAGCTGCGCTCGGAGAATGTTCACTTGGAAGCTACTGGACCGGGGATCGTTCCCCCGCACCTCCACCAATCAGGCGGCTAAGAAGTACGGATCCACTGGCGACCACCGTCGGTGGATCGGTACTGCATCACGACTTCCGTTGGGGTCATTGAAGAGGGACCCAAGCGCATTACGAGGGTCGCGCCGTCGTTGGGACTCGTGACCGCGACAATCGCGCCGTCAGGCCACGCCGAGTACCAACGATGTCCTGCGTCACTCGTCACGTAGAAGGTGTTTTGGCCCGGAAACCATGCGACGGCCGTCGTTGCGCTAAAGGTCGTCATCGTCGAGGCGAAGGCCGCACCGTCGGCCCACGCGCCCGCGAACCAGTGCCCCCCATTGCGCCACGTCCTCCCGCCGTTACTCGAGATAAGCGGATATTGAAATCCGTTGACCGTCCCGAGTCCGAAGCACCTCTCGCCCACGCACGACGATGACGCCGGATTGGGAGTTCCGAACTGTGCGAGCGCCGTTCGACTGACGACGCTGTCGTAGGCGACGACCCCGCCGTAGCCTTCGTGCACCGAGGCCGCGTACGTCAGCAGATGTCCGTGCACCACCCTTGGCATCGAGGTGCCAGCGAACGCGGGCGACGAGACCGTCGACACGGCCAACACCATCATCGCTCCAAGCGCCAGGTGTTGCCTTCTCACGCCCGCCCTCCTACTGCGGTGGACGATACCAGTTGCGTCCCTTAGTCGGACGTCGAGGCAACCCGCTTTCGCATCGCTTGCTCGTCAAAATCAATTCGCCTCGCCGTCGACTGCGCCCATGTGGAAGTCGACACGATCCCGAGCACCAAGACGATGACGCCGTATCCCGTGCTGATCCACCACGCCATGTGGGTCGAAGAGGCGAAATCGCGATGCGTGGCTGAAGCAAGGGTGGCACCGGCGATTGCCACACCCAGCGCGGAACCAACCTGGCGAGTCGTCGAGTTGATGCCCGACGCAACGCCAGACTGGGAGATAGGCATGCCGGCGACCGCGGTGTGAGTGATCGGCGCGCCCACCGCAGAGTTCCCAACACCCATGACGGCATACGCAAGGAGAAGCCACCAGATCGGCGTCGTCGGACCTTCTCGTGTGAGCATCAGTCCGGCCAGCGTGAGCGCCAGTCCCGCAATGACGAAGGAGGTGCGAGCGCCATACCTGGCCAGTATTCGTCCGTTGATTGGTCCAAAGATGATGCTCGCCGCAGCCAAGGGCAAAATCAACAGTCCCGCATGCAGCGGTCCGAAGTGGCGCCCCTCTTGCAGGTAGAGGCTGTTAACGAGCAGGAACGAAGCGAGCGCCGCAAAGGAGGCAATGGCGATCACGTTGGCGCCGGTAAACGGAGCGCCCTTAAAAAATCGCAGCTCGAGGAGCGGTTGAAATCGGCGCGGCTCGTAGTAGATGATGCTCGCGACGCCACAGGCCGTCAGGACGAAGCACGCGATGATCAGAGGGGACGTCCAACCGAATCGCGGACCTTCAATGATGCCAAAGACGAGCGACGCCAGCGTGATGATGACCAAGAGTTGGCCGACTGCATCGAGCCGACGCGGACGCTCCGAACGCGACTCGGGAATGAAGCGTTGCGCCATGTAGAGCGTCACCACACCAATAGGGATGTTGATGACGAAGATCCAGCGCCATCCAAGGCTCGAACCGACGAGCGCGCCACCGACGACTGGCCCGAGCGCCAGCGCGAGCCCCGCGACGCCCGACCAGACACCCAGTGCGCGACCACGCGCGGCCGAGTCGGTGAAGATATTGGCGATAAGGGAGATAGCGACGGGGGTGAGCATCGAGCCGCCAATGCCCTGAATCACACGAAAGACGACGAGCCAACCGAGGTTCGGCGAAAGTGCGCACAGCAAAGAGCCCAGCATGAACATGACCAGTCCAATGCGAAACACCCTCTTGCGCCCCACCCGATCAGCCGTCGATGCAGAGAGCATCAAGAGTGACGCAAGCGTCAGCGCGTACGCGTCAATAGTCCATGAGAGGGCGGAGACGTTCGCATGAAACTCGCGTCCGATAGTGGGCAACGCCACGTTGACCGCAGTGAGGTCGATACCGATGAGCAGCACGGCGACACAGCACACTAGTAACGCGACACCTCGACCGCGCGACGTCAGCTCAGTCACGCGCACCCCGAGGAGGAACCCGCAGACCAACGCCTCCGCCAATCAGGGTGCGCTGTCGTGTCGTCATGCGATTTCTCACCTGTACTGATTCGAGGGGTCCGAGCGAGGCGAACTCGCCCGCTGCCGATTAAACGAAGTGGACCTTAGCGGGCGCGACGCGCTGAAGCCACCTGCCACTTGAACCTCCGCGGAGTTAACTGGAGAGTTGCAGAGCGGCGACAAACTCCTCGGGCTCGTTCACGGTGACGATGAAGCGACGCTTTCCGCGCAAGATGAGTTCGAGCGCCTCTCCGCGGCGAGTCACGAGTGCCGCCTGTCGAAGGAGTCGAAGGCTTCCCCGATATCCCCAACCGCCCATCTGGGCGAAGGAGAGGTCTCGGGCGTACGCCTCTTCCAGCTCATCGGGACCGAACGTCTGGCGAACGAATCCACCGGGCCCGTACAGGATCTCGAGGGCGCGACCTTCAGGTGTCTCCACGACGCGCACGATGACCTTCCAGAACAAGAACATGATGAAGGCCATGGCGAGAACGACGACCGTCTCGATCACGACCGCGAACGCGGGCGTCGTCGAGCTCGTCGAAAAGAACAGGGTCGACACAAAGACGAAGACGACCAGAATCCCCCCGATCGCGAGCGCGACGCCCATCGACGCGAGACGTTCTTCGATGACGATCACGCGTTCAATCACCAATAAAGCCTAGGCCACGGGCCAACGAACGTCGGGCGCGATGACGACGACGACCGCGCCGTCTCGGCGGGAACTCCAGCCTTGCCACGAGAGTCGTTCGAGCGCGCCCGTTCCCTCAAGAAGAATCTGTCGAGCGAGGACGCCCTTCACCGCCTTCGCGTCATGGCTGACGGCATTGCGCTCGTCGCTCGTCACAAAGCGCACGTTGATGATCTCGCGCGATGCACCAAGACTCGCCTCGTCGATGCTCGCTGCGTGCTCATTCGGCAGAAGATTCACGATCGTGCTGCGACGGGTCTTACGCTCGATTGCGTCGGTGATCACCGGTCGCCAAAATCGCGCGAGTGACGCGAACGGGGCCAGAGGTGCATTCATCTTCAGTCGGTAGTCCGCGATCGGATCCTCACCCGAGAGCAGTCCGTACAGGCCCGAGGGTACGAGAATCCGTCGTCGAAGCGGCGACGTCAACGACTGAGGTTCTAGATGGGTCCACACGACCCCCTCGTAGCGTCGCCACGCCGGCAGCAAAGGCGCCGTGCCGCGTTCGAGCGCCGTTGTCGCCTCTATTGCCCGATCGAGCAGCTCTCCCTTCGCCGCGAACGTCGACTCCAACTCACGCGGCACGCCACGGTCGAGCACGCCACGCAGCGCCCTCAGGACTTCGCGCCGAGGAACCGCAAGGTCGTCGTCAAAGATGCCCCGAGACCCCCTACGCCGACCGCCGAGCGACTTACCCAATGAGGGCGGCACCAACACGTAGAGCCGCTCTGTCACGGCTCATAACGCTAGAGGATTGTCTAAGCCGCGAGGGTGTCCTTGGTGAGTCCAAAGGATCGAAGAAAGTTTCGAACCCTCACTACCTGGTCTTCGGTGAGTTCGCGCGTGCGGGTAGAGCCGAACGACACAGTCTCACCCTCGACCGTTACCGCCCAATTCCCCCGGTGCGTCTCGTGCACCTCACCGAAGCGAGCAAGCAGCGAGCACACGTCGTGCCACTGAATGTTGTGGTTCAGCGGGTGACAAAAGAGTTTCTGAGCGGTGACGCGGTGGTGATGATCTAACTTGATCGACATTGACAACCCCCTCAGTGGGATCGAAATTCTCGTTCCTCATCAGCACTATCCACCATTTAGGCGGGGCTGTCAAGGAGCGAAACGAGCTCTACGTGTTCGGTCATCGGAAAAAGGTCAAATACTCGCAGGTCACTCAGGACAAACCCGTTGCGTAAGAAATTCTTAAGGTCGCGCGCGAACGTGGCGGCGTCACACGACACGTACACCACTCGACGCGGGGCACGTCGCGCGAGCGCGTCGACGACGCCCTTCGCAAGCCCGTGACGCGGCGGGTCGAGCACGACGACCGACCCTCCACGCACCGTATCATTCACCGAGCGCGGCGAGACTGACCACTCACGAACTTTCAACTGACGGAGACCCGTCGCGTTCTCGCGAGCGTCGCGCACCGCATGCGGTGACGACTCGACCGCAATGACGCGCCCGCTCGGTCCCACGCGCTGCGCCAGCGGCACCGAGAAGAGTCCGACGCCGCTGAACAGATCGACCACATCGTCGCCGGCTGACACGTCAGCGAGGGCCACCACGGAATCGATGAGCGTCTCGGGCGCGTCGCGGTGCGACTGCCAGAACGACCGCGGACCAACGGTGTACACGTGCTCGCGCACCTCGACGCGCGAGTGCGTCGAAGGGTCGAGCGCTGCGCCGTCCAGCGAGCGGAGATCGACTGCGCTCCTCGTTCGGCGCTTCGACGAGCGACGGCAAAGGGCGCGCCGCCACCGATCGCTCGAAGCTCGACTTCGTCGACGCCGGGCCAGGCATGCGCGAAGGCCGGCAAGAAGAGCGGGTCGCTGATCCAGCACTCGTCGATCGCGATCAGCTCGTGAGATCGTGCTCGACGCAGCCCGAGCATTCCATCCTCATCCACGCCGCAGCGAAGCCTCGTGCGCGAGCCCTCACCGGTCCCCGAGAGCGATGTCACCTCGACGTCGCGCTCAAGACCCGCGATGCGACGGAGGTGCTCTCGCACGAGCGCAGACTTCCACTCGAGCTGCGCTGGCTTCGACGCGTGTTGGAGGTCGCAGCCTCCACACCCACCAGATGAAGTACGGGCACGGCGGCGTCACGCGCTCGGGGCTCGCCTCGAGAACATCGACGGCGTCGCCCCGATAGAAGCTCGACGTCGCCTCGTTCACGTCGACGCGAACGAGTTCACCGGGCAGCGCGTAGCGAACGAAGATGACCCGGCCGTCGGGAGCGCGGCCGACTCCCCCGCCACTCGCGGGTCGCTCGACGCGGACGTCAAAGGTGGTCTCGGACCGCTCGCTGCCCACGGACTCACTGACTCGTCGCAAGAAGAGGTCGACGAGCCCTTGCGCGCGAACCCGCGCAGCGGGCGTCTCACGTGCGGTCTGGTCGAGCAGCGCCGCGACGTCGAAGCCCAACTCGCGCGTTCCTTCTACGTCAGTCGCCAGCCACTCCTTGAGTTGGGCGTCGTCGACCTCGGGGTGGAACTGAACGCCCACGTGGGGACCGAGCCCGAACGCCTGTACCGCGTGGGGCGACGTCGCCCACAGCTCGGCGCGTTCGGGCAGACTGCAGGCGTCGAAGTGAAACT
This sequence comes from uncultured Acidimicrobiaceae bacterium, assembly GCA_963724865.1. Taxonomy (GTDB): domain Bacteria; phylum Actinomycetota; class Acidimicrobiia; order Acidimicrobiales; family RAAP-2; genus RAAP-2. Next base: position 89,609 of record CAVRWO010000031.1, read on the forward strand.
CGAACCACGGTCCACGCGAGAGCTCGACGCCTTCGGGCACGTCGATCTCGAACCAGCCGACCTCGCCTCGGGCGCGCGGCTCACCACGCCTCCGAAGTAGCGACACAGCGCCTGAGCGCCAAAACAGATGCCCAGGATCGGGAGGGCCCGCCCGTCGGCGTCGCCGATCAGGGCGAGCTCGCGGTGGAACCAGGCGGCTTCGACCTCACGGTCGTAGACGGCGGACTTGGAGCCGAGGATGACGAGGGCGTCGTAGCCCTCGAGCGACGGCGATTCGCTGTGCTCGTTCATCATGACGAGGTCGATCTCGTAGCCCCGCGCTTCAAACGCCTCACCGATGAGTCCGGGATGTCTTCGAGGTGGTGGCGTAAGAAGAGTGCGCGTGCCATGGTGACCACGACTCTAATGAAGCTTCGTGGATCTAGCCCTCTGGCAGCGACCAGCCGAGCGACTCGGCGATCTCCTTGCAGGTTGGACAGACGGGGTACTTTGACGGGTCGCGGCCTGGGACCCAGACCTTGCCGCAGAGCGCGCGTACCGGCGTCGCGTTGACCATCCCGTCGACGACCGAGTTCTCGAGCGGCACGAACTCTCCGTCCTTGGGCGTGTATCCCTCGAGCACGATGTGCGTGAAGCGCTCGTGGTCCTCTTCGTCGAGGACGGTGTTGGTCGTGACGACGATCGAGGTCTCTAGCTGCACGCTCACCATCTCAATTGTACGAGCGCCGCCATTAGCTTGGAGACCATGAAGCGTCGCCGCCGCCCACTGTCGCCCACGCGAACCTCCAGCCCCGTCTCGTCGCACTTCACCCGTGAGGGCACGCCGAAGAATCGCCTATCGCACCGAGCAGGAGGCGAAGAGCGCCGCGCAACTCGCGTGGACGCTCGATCGGGCCGAATTGAACGCTTACCGCTGCGACTTCTGCCACCAGTGGCACATTGGCAAGCGCTTTCGCGACGATTAGCGCCTCGCCTCAAAAGCGGGCAATATGGAGGGACTCGAAGAGAAAGGTCCCTCATGTCGGTACAGGCGTACATCCTGATTCAGTCGGAAATTGGCTCGAGCGAAAAGGTCGTGCTCGCCACTCGCGCCGTACCGGGCGTCCTCGAGTCCTTCGAGGTCACCGGACCCTACGACGTCATCGTGCGGTGCGAAGCCGGAAGCGTCGACGACCTCGGCAAGTTCATCGTCGGCGCCATCCAAAAGGTGCCCGGCATCACGCGCACGCTCACCTGCCCCGTCGTCAACATCTAGCCGAACGCGCCCGCCGCGCGCAGCGCCGCGAGGCGTTCGTCGTTGATCCCCCACTGGGCGAGGCCTTCGCGCGTGCCCGAGCCCGCGTGCGCCGGGGGTGCGCCTCGTCGAGCCGGGGTCCCTGAGAAGCGCGGCGCCGGCTCAGGCTGCAGCGGTTCGTCGACCGAATAGACGCCTCTTGCGGTGTTGAACGGATGAGCCGCCGCTTCGCGCGGAGAGAGCACCGGCGTGACGCAGGCGTCCCGGTCGAAGAAGATCTCGGCCCACTCGTCGCGCGTCTTCCCGCGAAAGATGCGCGCAAAACGTTCCTTCATCGCCGGCCACTGGGCGCGGTCCATTTGGGCGGGGAGCTCCTCGGGGTTCAGCCCCAGACCCGCGAGCAGCTCGGCGTAGAACTTCGCTTCGATCGCGCCAACGGCGACGAAGCGCGCGTCCTTGGTCTCGTAGACCTCGTAGAAGTGCGCACCGGTGTCAAGGATGTTCGCCCCGCGTTCTTCGGTCCAAAAGCCCGCTGCCATCAACGAGTGCGTCATCGCCATCATCGAGGCGTAGCCGTCGACCATGGCCGCGTCGACGACTTGGCCCTCGCCGCTTTCGCGTGCCGAGATCACCGCAGCGAGCACTCCCGCGACCAAGTACAGCGCTCCCCCGCCGAAGTCGCCGACCAAGTTGAGCGCTGGCACGGGGCCTCGCCAGCGCGACCGAGCGGCCAGAGGGCCCCCGAGATCGCGATGTAGTTGATGTCGTGTCCCGCTCGACCACTGAGCGGTCCGTCCTGGCCGTAACCCGTCATTCGCCCGTAGACGAGGCGACGATTGCGTCGCCGGACGTCCTCTGGCCCTATCCCGAGACGCTCGGCGACGCCGGGGCGAAACCCCTCGATGAGGACGTCCGCTTGCTCGCACAGCTCCAAGACGAGGTCACGACCAGCGACGGATTTGAGGTCGATGGCAACCGACGGGCGAGAACGGTTGAGGAGATCCCAGGACGCCCCCGGGGCTGCGTCGGGGTCGCCACGTTCGAGGCGAAGCACGTCGGCGCCCATGTCGGCGAGCAGCATGCAGGCGAAGGGACTCGGGCCAATGCCGGCGAGTTCGAGCACCTTCACGCCCGAAAGAGGTCCGCTCACAGCGTCAGTGTAGGTGGGTGGCCGAGGCCGTCCTGGTTAATCCCACCAGAGGTCGTGGTGCAGGACGCCTCGTCCGATGAGGTTGAGCTGGATCTGACTCGTTCCTTCGACGATGGTGAGCTGCTTGGCGTCACGGTAGTACTGCTCGACGGGATGGTCTTCCATGTAGCCCGCCGCACCAAGGAGCTGCACCGCGAGTCCCGAAGCCTTCACCGCGACTTCGGTAGCGTAGTACTTCGCCATCGAGAGCAGAGGCACATACTCTTTTTCGAACTTGCCCTGGTCCGCCAGCCACGCGCCGCGATAGGTGAGCAGGCGCGCCGCTTCGATCTCCGTGGCGAGCTTCGCGATCTCCCAGCGGATCCCCTGGAAGTCGGCGATCTTCTGGCCGAAGGCGTCGCGCTGTTTCACGTACTCGACGGCGTACATCAGCGCGCCCTCCGCGAGGCCGATGCCGCGGGCCGCGACGATCGGGCGCATGGCGTTCAGCGACTCCATCGCGAGAAGAAAACCTCCTCCGATCACCTGGCGCGGGCCCACTTTCACGTGGTCGAACACGATCTCGGTGGTATCGATGCCCTTCACGCCCATCTTCTTGTCGACTCTCGGTCGAGTGACTCCCGGAGCGTCCGCCTCAACGATGAAGCCCCAGATGTTGCGGTGCAGACGCAATTTCGGATCGCCGACCTTGGCGAACACGACGAACCAGTCAGCTTGCATGCCGCCCGAGATCCAGCACTTCGTGCCCGTGATCTCGAATCCGTCTTCTACGTCGGGGTCTTCGCTGGCGTGCGTGCGCATCCCCGCGACATCCGACCCCGCCCCGGGTTCGGAGAGACAGAAGGCCGCACGAGTCTCTCCTCGCGCGATGCCCGGTAAATACTTCTGCTTCTGCTCCTCGTTACCCGCGATCATGATCGGCCCCGTAGGCAGTCGCGTGAGCAGCAGCATCAGTCCCAGCACGTTGGAGTACTTCGTGACCTCTTCGATCGCGAGGGTGAGACCCAAGATTCCTGCACCCGAGCCGCCGTACTCCTCGGGGATGCACAGGCCGAGGAGGTCGGCCCTTTTGAACTCGTCAAAGATGTCTTGGGGATAATCGCCTGACTGGTCGATTTCACGGGCACGGGGCTTGATCTTTTCCTGCGCGAGCCGTCGCACGCTCTGCTGCAGGTCGGTGAGTTCCGGGCTGAGTTGAAAGTCCATGACACGAAAGTTAGCCCGTTGACTCGCCGGCCCCTGAACGTTTCGTTCACTCAATCGTCACGTAACGTTCACTTTGCGTTCACTTTACGACTACCCTAGGCAGATGGCTCTGGCGACCCTCGCGACCGCTCCACTGCTCTCCACTGGATCTCCCAACATCCAAGGCTGGCCCGAAATTGCTGAGCTCATGGCCGCCTTCGCCCTTTCGATGATCATCGGTGTCGAGCGTGAGATTCACCAAAAGAGTGCGGGACTGCGCACGCACACGCTCGTCGGCGTCGGTGCCGCGCTCTTCATGTTGATCAGTAAGTACGGGTTCAACGACGTGCTCGTTCCCGGACGCATCGTCCTTGATCCCTCGCGAGTCGCCGCGCAGATTGTCTCGGGCGTCGGCTTTCTCGGCGCCGGCTTGATCTTCGTGCGACGCGATTCGGTGCGCGGCCTCACGACCGCCGCCGCTGTGTGGGTGACGGCCGCAGTCGGCGCCGCGTGTGGAGCGGGGCTCATCGTGCTCGCAGTTGCCACGACGTTTATCTACTTCGTCGTCGCGACGATTTTCCCCCACCTTTCGCGACGCTTGCCTCGCGCCTCTTCGACTATGTCCGTGCTGCGCGTGCGCTATCCCGACGGGCGCGGGGTACTGCGCGAAATACTCGCGCTCGCGACTGCCCGCGGATTCGCGTTGTCGGAGATCTCTACCGAGGCCATTGGCTATCAACACGGTTCAAGATCGGATTCGAGGCGAGACGGTGAAGGGACGCCAATGGTGGGCGTCACCTTGCGCGTGCGCGGTCAAGCTCTCGTCAACGACCTCGTGGCAGCACTCAGTGAGCTTCCCGGCGTCGACGCGGTTCTCGCCGACGACGCCGATTTTTTTGGCGAATAGGCACTAGTTCGTCGACTCCTCGACGAGCGGCTGACGGGAGGCGATCAACACGTCACGAGCGACAACGCTCACGCGCACGCGAGTACCCAGATCGATCTCGCTCGCGCGGTCACTGCGTAGGTCCACGCGAATCGGGATCTCGCCGACTTGCACGACGAGGCGAGTCATTGCCCCAAGGAAGCTCTTTCGAGTGACAAATCCCTGACCGGATGCGTCGACGTCGATTGTGACGTCTTCAGGGCGGAGCAGCGCGTCGACCGGCCCCGAGAGTGTCGATCCCTCGCCACTGCGCACGGGACTGCGCCCACCGAAGAGCTCCACCCGCTGGTTCACCGCGTCCACCGGGTATCGGCTCGAGATGCCGACGAACTGCGCTACGAAGGCCGTCTTCGGACGCGAGTAGAGCTCGGCGGGCGTCGCGACTTGCTCGATGTGACCCTTCGACATCACGCAGACTCGGTCGGCCATCGAAAGCACCTCTTCTTGGTCGTGGGTGACAAAGACCGTCGTGATGGCGAGGCGCTGCTGCAGCGAGCGAATCTGATCGCGCAGCTCAGCACGAACCATGGCGTCGAGCGCCGACAATGGCTCGTCGAGCAACAGCACGCGTGGCTCGATGGCGAGCGCGCGTGCCAGTGCAACGCGCTGCTGTTGACCACCCGACATCTGGTGAGGGTACTTCGCTCGCTGGTCCGCGAGTCCGACCATGTCCAAGAGTTCCAGCGCCTTCGCTCGGCGATCTCGTCCGGACTGCTTTCTCATACGCAAGCCAAAGGCCACGTTGTCGAGCGCGTTCATGTTCGGAAAGAGCGAATAGCTCTGAAACACCATGCCCATGTCACGCTTACGTGCCGTGACGCCAGAGAGGTCAACGCCGTCGACGACGACTCGGCCGCTGTCGAGCGTTTCGAAGCCAGCAAGCACGCGCAGCGCCGTCGTCTTGCCGCACCCCGAGGGCCCGAGCAGCGCCATGAACTCGCCAGGTTCGATGGAAAGTGTGAGGCCGTCGAGGGCGCGGACCTTGGCGAACGTCCGTACGAGACTCTCGAGACTCACGGCGGCACCGGTGCTGGTCTCGGGTATCGATCCGGGCATCGGACTCTCTTTCATCTGGGTCATCAGGCGTTCCGCCTCCTGGATCGGCGAGACTGCGATCGATCGAAGGACACTACCAAAATCAGCAGAATCCAAGTGCCCACGAGTCCCATCATGGACGCCGCGACTTGAACGTGGCCGTCACTTGACACTTGGAACTGGGCAATCCAAACAGGGATGGTCGTCCAAAGGTCGAGGCTCGCCATCGTGTACTCACCAAAGACGAGGGCAAGGGTGAGGACCGTCGCTGAGAGCAACGCCGGACGTATATTCGGCAGAATAACGTTCCACATAGTCTTGAATGAGTTTCCGCCCAGCGAGCGCGACGCCTCGGTCAGGGTCTTCAAGTCGATTGCACTGAGTCCCGCGTCGAGCGAACGATAGACAAAGGGCATCGCCAGGATCACGTACATGAAGCTGAGAAGGTACGGCGAGGACCTCGCCCACAGTGGGTACTCGCCGATGACACCGACGATCAGCACGATCGGTGGGATCACGATAGGAAGCACCGAGACGACGTCCATCACCCGGCGAAATCGGGGCATGCGCAGGTGCACATAGATCGTCGTCGGTACCATCAGAAGCGTCGATACGATCATCGTGACGACTGCCAACTTGAAGGAAAGCGAGAGGGCGGAGGTGAAGCCGGGCGCCGAAGGAAGGCTCTTGTAGGCGAGCAGCGAAAACCCACCGGTGTTACCTTGCAGCGAGAACTTGATGCCCGCGTAGAGCGGGATCAAGATGTACGCCCCGGCGATCAAGAGGACGAAGAAACGCCACCAACGGAAGTGAAATCTGCGCTTGGGCTTGCCGGTGGAGAATGAGCGGTACCGTCTCGTTTTCGACTTGGGCTACTTCGAAGACAGATCCGGCGGCGCCTATCGAAGCCATTTCGACGCCCTCTTTCGAACCAGGCTGTACACGGCCATAATCACCGCGAGGATTACGAGCATGCCGAAGGCAATGGCATAGCCGACGTGGGTCTCCCCCGCAATCACGTTTCCATTCAAGAAGTTGCCGATTTGAATCGGCGCGAGCGCGATCAGCCCGAGGGTGAGTGTCGCGGCTGTCGCGTAGGCGGCGAATGCGCTGCCAAAGAGCAGCAGCATCCCACCAAGAATCGATGGAAGTAGTACCGGAATACCGACGTGGATCCAGTAGCGCCAACTCGATGCGCCCATGTTCTCCGCTGCTTCGCGCCACGACTGACGGAGTCCACCCAGAGCGGGCGTAATAACGAGCACCATCAACGGGAGCTGAAAATACATGTAGACAACGACGACGCCCGAGAAGGTGTAGAGGTTAAAGCCAATACTCGCGAGGTTGACGCCGATGGCGTGCAACCAGGCGGTGAGAATGCCCGTCGATCCAAGCGTGGCGACGAACATGAACGTCAAGTTGATGCCGCCAAAGTTGGCGAGCACGCCTGAGGCAGTCGAGGTCAAGCGGCGAAGCAAAGGGCTCTTTGACGTCTGAATGGCGTAGGCAACGAAAACACCAATAACACCGGGAATGAGGGAGGAGAGCAGCCCCAACTTGATGCTGTTCTCAAAGCCAATGAGAAAGATGCCGTGCGTGGTTTTATTTGACGTGCCACTCAAAACGAGGCGCATGTTGCTGAGCGTCCACCCACCAGTGTTCCCGTGAAACGCCTCGTAGATTACGGCGAGCGCGGGGACCCCGAGGCCGAGAAATGCGTAGATGACAAATGGCGTGACGGCGAACGTCGACTCCAAACGTCGCAAGAGCCGCCGGAACTTCTTGTTGTTCGAAGGCATTGTTTCGGGGCCAGGTGCTAATGCACCTGGCCCCGAAACAACTGCCTCATCTAATGCCATGGGCGGAGACTATCCGAGCTAGCTAAGAGCTGGCACCAACTTGCGTTGCCCACGTGGCCTGGACCGCCGTTGCCGCAGCAGTGATCTGCGCGGTGGACGGGTATTGTGGCGTGATCCCCTTAGGGAGCGCCGGCAACTTCGCTAGCAGTCCCTGGTTGACCGTGTTGTGAGCCGACATGAAGGCGAGCTCTGCGGGACGGGCGCCACCAGCGAGCCAGAGGTTCTGACCCTGGGTCGAGTAGAGAAACTCCTCCCACAGACGAGCGGCAGCGGGGTCCGGGGCATCGGCGTTGATGCCCTGGGAGTAGTACTCACCCAGCAACACGTCACTTGGAACGACCACTTTCCAGCCCGGGACGTCAATACCGCCATTCGCCATGAGGTAGTCCCACCAGATGATGACGTTGGTGGTACCGTCTTCGGCCGTCGTTGAGTTCGCAATGGTGTTCACGAACGCACCGTTCTTGTTGAGATTGGCGAAGAAGGTCACCCCGGGCGCCACGTTGCTCAGCGAACCGCCGCTCGCAATGGCCGCGGCTTGCACCGCCGCGAGCGCCGAGTTCGACGTCAACGGACTGTTGTTAAGTCCGATCTTGTAGCCTTCAGCTCCGGTCTCGGTGCTCATCTGCTTAAACGACGTCGGGCAGTTCGTCACGGTCGAGGTGTTGCAGCCAATTGCCACGTACCCGCCGTAGTCGTCGAACCAGTAACCGCTCGAGCTCTTGAGACCCGCGGGGATCTCACTCCAGGTCTGGACCTTGTAGGGGGCGAGGAGACCCTCTGACCGCGCGGTGACCGCGTAGCTGGTACCCACGTCGATCACGTCGGGGTCGCTCGAACGGCCCTTGTCCGACTGAATCGCCTGGATCTCTTCGGCGCTGGAGCCTTCCGGGTTCTCCGAGTTGATCTTGATCCCGTACTTTGCGGAAAAGTCCTTGATGATGTTGCCGTAGTTTGCCCAGTTGTTGGGAAGCGCTACGACGTTGAGCGTCCCCTCTTTCTTGGCGGCCTTAACCAGCGCCGTGAACGACGTGTCGCCGGATTTCGTGAGGTGGGTGACCTTCGCCCAGTTCACGCTCGACGCTCCACTCGCGGCTCCTGATCCCGCCGTTATTCCCACGGCCGCAACACTGGCCAAGGTCGCTCCGGCGAGCAGGACCCTCCTTATTGTTCTTGGTGCCATAACGCATACCCTCCCACGGGGTCAAGTAATCGCCCTTAGTGGCGTTCGGCGAAACACTAACCGAGCCACGCGGTTCGAGCAACGCACCCTCGTGAGTTCCACATGTCGGAATAGTGAAATCTTCGCGCCGCGACCGATTCTTCCCTCCCAAGTGTTGTGACAACATTGCGCCATGGCAATGTTCCGTCGAGAGGACGCGTTAGGAGCGCTCTCGACGAGGAACTTCGACGTTGTCGTCATTGGCGCGGGCATTACTGGCGCCGGGGTGGCGTTTGACGCCGCGTCGCGCGGCCTTCGAGTTGCGCTCGTTGACGGCGGCGACATTGCGTCTGGTACGAGCTCGAAGTCGTCAAAGATGGCTCACGGAGGCCTTCGCTATCTGCAGCAGAGGGAGTTCCGCCTGGTGTACGAGAACCTGCGCGAGCGCCAACGCATGCTGCGAAACGCTCCTTATCTCGTGCAGCCACTCCCGTTTCTCATCCCCCTTTTTGGGTCGAACGGCGTCGCCTCCAAGGCGATCGTGCGTGGTTACGCGACCGCACTTCGTATCTATGACGTGAGTGGGGGATGGCGGATCGGCCGCCGATATCGTCGGATCACCCGCGAAGAGGCGCTCTCGCACCTGCCGACCCTGAGGACCGATCGCCTGGTCGCGGGCTTTCTCTATTACGACGCCCGCGGTGATGACGCACGCGTCGCGCTTACGCTCGCCAAGTCAGGGGCGGTGATGTTCGACGTGACCGTCGCCAACTACGTGCGCGCCATCGACGTCACCGACATCAATGGACGAGTGACCGGCGTCGTCTGTCGCGATGAGCTCACCCACACTGACTTCACAGTCTCGACCAGGGCAGTCGTGAACGCGACGGGCGTCTGGGCGGACAGTATCTTCACGCTCACCGAACACCGGCCCTCACACCGCATCACTCCCGCGAAGGGTGTGCACGTGAGTGTCCCCCAGTCTCGCCTTCCAGCCGATGTCGCGGCGGTGCTCAACGTACCGAACGACCGCCGAAGCATCTTCGTCGTTCCGTTCGAAGATGCTCCCTTCACGTACATCGGAACAACCGACACCGCCTACGACGGCGCGATCGACTTGCCCACCTGTAACCCCGAGGACGTCGGGTACTTGCTCGCGACCGTGAACGCGTCGACGTCGTCCAATCTCACGACGAAGGACGTAACCGGCGTCTGGGCGGGACTACGTCCGCTGCTCGCCCCGGAAAAGGGCAGGAAGATCAAAGAGCGCACCGCCGACCTCTCGCGGCGCCATCGGGTCATCGACTCAGGCGATGGCGTCGTGCACGTGACGGGGGGCAAATGGACGACGTACCGAAAGATGGCCGAAGACGCTGTCGACGCTTTGAAGCCCTACTTCAGCAGCCTTGGCCGAGTGCGCACGAAGTCGCTGCGACTCTACGGCACGGGCCCGTGGCGACCTAGTGGAGCGGTCGAAGAACACCTCTACCATCGATTCGGTGAGGACGCCCTCAAGGTGCTAGCACTGATCACGTCGAACTCCTCACTGGGCGACCCCGTCATTTCGGGCCTTCCCTACCTCGGCGCAGAGTTCGTCTTCAGCGCCCGCGAGGAGATGGCGACCTCTCTCATCGATCTGCTCACTCGACGGACGAGGGCCCACCTTCAAGACGCGCGCGCCACACTGCACGCCGCGCCAGCGATTGCCCGCCTCGTCGCGCCCGACCTCGGGTGGAGCGACGAGGATGTGGACCGTGAGACCGAGGCGTACCGAGGGTTGGTCAACTACGAATTCTCCGCCGCCGGCCTCGACGTCTAGGTCGGTGACACGTCCCACCGCGCCCAATGAGTTTCCCTCGACCGTATTCGACGCTCCCGCTCCCCTCGCGCAAGAGCTCATCGATGCGCTGACGAGTGCCGGCGTCGCACTTGACGTCACGCCACGCGAGCGTGCCGAGCACTCGCGCGACTGGTGGCCGCGCCTCATCGGCCCGTCGAGTCGAGGCGAAGTGGAGCGGTGGCCGGGAACCGTTGTTCGACCCACCTCAGCCGCGCAAGTCAGCGACACCTTACGCCTGGCATCTCAGTTCCGCGTGGCCGTGACCGCTCAAGGCGGTCGTTCCGGCGTCGTCGGCGGAGCCGTGCCCGAAGCTGGGGCGATCGCGCTCGACCTCACCGGACTCAGCCGCGTCATTGACGTCGATGAGATTTCGAGCACCGTTCGGGTGGAAGCGGGCGTCTTCGGCCCTGACCTCGACGCCGTGTTGCGCCCGCTCGGCCTCACGGTTGGCCACCTTCCGCAGTCCTTTGATCTCGCCACCGTCGGCGGATGGATCGCGTGCCGCGGCGCGGGTCAGTACTCGAACCGCTACGGCAAGATCGAAGACATCGTGCGCGCACTCACGGTGGTCCTTGCGAACGGTGACGTCGTCGAGGTCGGCGGTCGCGCGCCGCGTCAGGCGGTCGGTCCCGATCTCGTCCAGCTGTTCGTGGGCTCTGAGGGCACGCTCGGCGTCATCACCGACGCGACGCTGGTGCTGCAACGGCGCGCACCGCACGAAGCACGCCTCGCGTACGGGTTCGCGACTTTTCTCGAAGGTCTCGACGCGTGTCGGCGCATCGTCCAGCGCGGGGCCCACCCCGCCATCCTTCGCCTCTACGACGGCGTCGAGTCGAAGCGGAACCTTGATGTTGAGGGATGTGCGCTGATCGTCCTTGACGAAGGCGAGCCGGCCTTCGTCGACGCGACGCTGGGCGTTGTCACCGACGAGTGTGCGAGCGCAAGCGCGCTTGACGAGACGCTGGTCGAGCGGTGGCTCGAACACCGAAACGACGTCAGCGCCTTGGCGCCACTGTGGGAACGCGGCTTCGTCGTTGACACCATCGAAGTGGCGGGAAACTGGCGCGCGCTTGCAGCGATCACCGAACGTGTTGGCGCCGCGTTGCGCGCCTGTGACGGCATGCTCGTCGTCTCGGTTCACCAATCCCACGCCTACGTCGATGGCGCGTGCCTCTACTTCACCTTCGCCGGTCAGCCCAACGGTGACGCCGACGTTTTTTACCGCTCGGCCTGGGACGCGGCGATGGACGAGGTCATCGCCCTCGGGGCGGCGATCAGCCACCATCACGGCGTCGGAAGAAACCGCGCTCGCCACGTCGCGCGAGCGCTCGGTGCGTCTTTTCCCATTCTCGAAGAGATCAAGGCGATGCTCGACCCCGAAGGAACGCTCAACCCCGGCGTGCTCGGGCTTGGGGGTGAGCCGTGGTGAGGGCGCTCGCGATCGACGTCGGCTCCTCGTCAGTGAGAACCGGGATTGTCGACGAAACCGGCACGGTTACCGACGTACGTCAACAAGCGCTCACCGTGCGTTCACCGGAGCCGGGAGAGGTGGAGCTCGACCCCATAGAGATTGCGACGGTCGCGCTCGAGCTTGCAAGAGCGACGCTTCGCGACGCCGGCAACTGCGACGTCGTCGGCGTCACGAATCAGCGCGCGACGACGATCGTATTTGACCCACGCACCGGCACGTCCGTTGGTCCGGCGCTGAGTTGGCAGGACCTTCGCACCGTGATCGACTGCCTCGTCCTTCAAGAACGCGGCATTCGACTCGCGCCGAACCAGTCAGCAACCAAGGTGAAGTGGCTCGTCGAGCAGTCCGGCCGACCAGCGAACGAGCTCGCCGTCGCCACGATCGAAACGTGGGTCGCGTGGCACCTGTGCGAGGGATCGACCTACGTCTCGGACCACTCGAACGCGAGCGTGAGCGGGCTCGTCGACGTCCGTCTCGATCGATGGGACGACTCGGTGTTGCACGCGCTCGGCGTCGACGGGATTGCCCTTCCTGAGCTCGTGAACACCATGGACACGTTTGGCATCGCAAGCGCACTTGCGGGCGCGCCGACCCTTACTGCCTTGATCGGCGATCAACCGGCGTCGCTCTTCGGGCAGTCCTGCGTTCGATCGGGCGCAAAGATCACCTTTGGCACCGGCGCGATGCTCGACATGGTGCACGGGACGGTTGCACCAACGACAATGTCCCGTTACGCGTCGGGCTGCTACCCGACGGTCGTGCGCAGCGACGCCGAAAGCGTCACCTGGGGCGTCGAGGGCATCGTTCTGAGCGCGGGGTCGTGCGTCGAGTGGCTGAGAGAGCTCGGCCTCGTGGGAACGGTCGGTGAGTGCGAGGAGCTGGCCGCGAGCGTGACAACGACCGACGGCGTCTCCTTCGTGCCTGCCTTTTCTGGGCTCGGCACTCCACGTTGGGACTTTGGCGCGCGCGGCGCCTTCTTCGGCCTCACCCGCGGCTCGTCGCGCGCGCACCTCGTGCGCGCAGTGCTCGACGGCATCGCTCAGCGGGGCGCCGATCTCCTCGACGCGGCGGAGGCCGAAGTCGGCGTCGAGCTCGGTCAGCTGCGCGTCGACGGCGGAATGAGCGTCAATCGCTACTTCATCCAGCGGCTCGCCGACTTTTCGGGGCGGGAGGTCGCGGTCTCATCTGAGCGCGAGGCGACGACGCGCGGCGCCGGACTCATGGCCCTTGTGAGCGCCGGTCACCTGACGCTCAACGACGTAGAGGGGCTGTGGTCGCCGGGCTTCGTCGCGCATCCGTCGATCGGTGACGACGAGCGGTTGCTCACGCGAGAGCAGTGGGCAGCGACGCTCGAGCGCGCGGCGCGCACCATTCCCGAGTTGTCCGAGGTCTCTTTCTAACTCGACCACGGCGCGAGGGCGAGCGCGTCCTCCAGTGTGGTGACCTCGTTGAGCACGACTCGAGACTTCGTCAACCCGCGAGGATTGCTGAGGGCGACGACACCGGTGACGAGCCCGCGGCGCGAGTAGAGCGCCAGCCACTTCAACGCTTCGGGGCTTCCTTCGACCAGGGTCACGTCGTCGCTCGGGTGCGGATGGCCAAGTAGCTGGATCTTCCGTCCCATTTGATCGGACCAGAAATACGGAACCATGGGAACGAGGGCTCGCTCGTCGGACATCCAGAAGCGTGCGAGCTCCATCGCGTGTTCGACGGCGAGCTGCCAGTGCTCGATACGTACGAACTCGTCGCCGTCGACGCCGCGCAGAGGGAACTTTGCCACGTCACCGATGGCAGCGACGTGCGGCGCCGCTTCAAAGTTGCTATCGACGACGACGCCACCGTCCAGCGTGAGACCCGACGAAGCGAGCCACTCCATGTCGAACGCCGAGCCGACCGCCGCGAGCACGGCACTCGCCTCGATCGCTTCGCCGTCTTCAAGAAGTATCGTCGCGCCCTTCTCGGTGATCACGACATCACGAATCTTCTGGCGCGTGCGAAGGTCGATGCCGGCGGGTTCGGCCATCAGTAGCAACCACGCCGACACCTCGTCGCCAAGAACAGTGATGAGCGGGCGCTCGGCAGCCTCGAGCACAATCGGTGCGAGCCCACGCGCCTTGATCGACGTGGCCGCTTCGCCGCCGATGAAGCCACCGCCGATGATCACGACCACGCTCTCGGGCGCGAGCCGGTCGAGCGCTTCGCTCAGTCGCGCCGAATCGTCGAAAGTGCGCAGCGTCATGAGCTCGCCCGATGACGGGTACGAAAGTGGACGGGCCCGCGCGCCGGTTGCGATCACCACGTGCGTGCCCGCGACCTTTTGGCCGCTGGCGAGTTCGACGGTCGTGGATTCTACGTCCAGCGCGATCGCCGGATCGCCGAGCATCACCTTTGCGCGCGCGTCGACAAGCTTCTCTGGCGTGGCGAGGATCGACTTGCTCACGTCCCAGCGCCCTGACAGGACCTGCTTAGAGAGGGGCGGTCGGTCGTAGGGAGCGTGCGACTCGTCCCCGATGAGGGTGATCTCGCCCTCGAACCCCTCCCGGCGGAGAAATTCGACGAGGCGCCACCCCGCGAGACCCGCACCCACCACGATGACGTGGTCGCTCGCCTGCAAGCTCACGAGGAAAACATGGCGAGCCACTGCTCGAGGCTCGCCACGGACAGCACCGGGTTGCGCTCGCGCACGACGCCCATCGGCAGCGAGCCTTCGGGCGAGTAGAGGTGGCCGGGGTACAGCACCGTGTCGTCGCTCACTGTCGCGAGTCGCTCACTCAGTGAGATAAAGAGCTCGCGAGTGTCCCCGCCGGGAAAGTCCGTGCGTCCACACCCGTCGATGAACAGCGTGTCACCGCTCAACAGGCCACCTCCGACCAGCAGGCACTGGCTGCCCGGTGTATGGCCCGGCGTGTGCAGCAGCGTGACTTGGACCTCGCCGACGTTGAGCCGGTCGCGATCTTCGTGCGTGACGAGCGCCGCTTCGTCGATGCCGGTGCGCTCCACGATCCAACTCACCTCATGCTCGTTGACGTGGATCGGAACGCCCGCGAGCTCGCGCAGCTCGACGATACCGGCGACGTGCTGGCGGCCGATCAGCGAACCACCGATGTGATCGGGGTGATAGTGGGTCGCGACTGCGCCCACGAGCCTCATACCGTCGGCCTCGAGCGTGTCCAGCAGCTCCTGGGGGCGGTACGCCGGGTCGACGAGCAGCGCCTCGCCGCTGTGCGAGTCACCGATCGCGTAGGCGAAGTTTCGCATCGAGAGTGCCACCGCGTCACCGACGGCGAAGTCTCGACCGGCGAGCAGCTGGCGAAAATAGACGTCGTCGTTCATTCGTCGTCGATCACGCGTGCGATGCGCGGCGTCAACTCGTCAACCTTGGCCCGGGTGAGCGCGAGGCGGGCTTCGAGCGATTCGATGATCGCAGTCGCGCGTTCGAGTTTGGCGAACAGATCGTCGACTGACACTTCGCCCTCATCAAAGGACGCAACAATCGCGTTCAGCTCGTCAGCCGCCTCGTTCCAGTCACTGGCGTTGCTCATAGAGATCCTTTCGAGTCGACCACCTTGGCTCTAAATGCTCCGTCGCTCACGAGTGCGCGCACGTCGTCTCCCGGAGCAATGTCCGCCAGAGACTTTACGACAGCCCCGTTCGCGTCCGTGATGACTGACCAACCCTGGGCGAGGCGTCGCGCGGGGTCGTACGCGGCGAGAAGTTGGCGATTGCTCGCGAGCATCTGCGTCGCTGCAGAAAGCAGATGCCCACTTTGCATGACGAGGTGTTGGCGCGTGTTTGAGAGGTGACGCTCTTCGCTGCGCAGGCGATCGCGCACGGCGAAGATCATGGTCCGTCGGCGCTCGGCAAGATAGACGGAGGCCTCCTCCAGCACGTCGTTGCTTGCCTCGAGCAGCCGTTGCGCGGGAACCTGAACGTTCGTCTCGTACCAGCGGGCGACGAGCGCGGCGACCTCCTCTCCGAGTTTGGTGGGCGTGATCGAGCGAGTGTGCGCCACGAGGTCTGCGATCGACTCGTCGCCGGTGTGGCCAATGCCGGTAAAGACAGGCGTCGAGGAGCGAGCGATGGCCCGCGCGACTCGCTCGTCATCAAAACACACGAGGTCGCCCTTCGAGCCACCGCCTCGCACGACGCAGATCACGTCGACGCCGTACTCATCGAGCGAAGCGATCGCCGCCGCGATCTGGCGTGGCGCGGCGTCGCCTTGGACAACGGTTTTGACGAGCATGACGTGGAAGCTGAACCCCGAGTTCACGAGCTGGCCGGTGAAGTCGTTGTATCCCTCAGTTCCGGGACTCGCGACGAGTCCCACACGCAGCGGCACCGGCGAGAGCGAGGTGCGCTTATTGACGTCCAACAGCCCTTCGGCGGCGAGGCGGGCGATGAGCTCCTGACGTCGACGCGCCACGTCGCCGAGCAGTCCCTCGACGTCGATCTCGGTGATGGAAAAACCGATCTTGCCCTGTGGCGCGAAGACGTCGACGTAGCCATAGAAGCTCACGACCATCCCGACCTTGAGCGAAACGCCTTCGGTGGCAAGGCGCCGCTTCAGTGGTGCCCAGGGCGTCGCCCAGCAGTGGGCGTTCAGCACCGGTCGCTTGGTGTCGCTGGACGCCGAGCCCGCGTCAACGAGATCGACGTACACGTGACCCTTCTCGTAGACCTTCGCGATCTCGCCGCGAACCCAGTGGGGGCGCCGTCGCCCGAAGGCCGATTCGAGGTGTGCGGTGAGCAGCTGGTAAAACTCCCCCACCTCTAAGACAGGATGATCGATCTCGGCGTCAAGTACCACGAGGCGAAGGCTACCGGAGGTCCGTAACCAGATTGTTGCTTGTCCACATGTGATCGGTGTGTCAAACTTGGTCCGGATGGTGAGTCGACTGGGTGGCCGCGCCGACCGGAAACGGGCGGTGAGGAAAGTCGGGGCTCCACAGGGCAGGGTGCTCACGAAACGTGAGTCGCGGTGACGTGCAGGACAGTGCCACAGAGAACAGACCGCCGATGGCTTGGGCAACCGAGCACAGGTAAGGGTGAAACGGTGCGGTAAGAGCGCACCAGCACCTTGGGCAATCAAGGTGGCTTGGTAAACCCCACCCGGAGCAAGATCAAACATGGGAGGCGGCCCGCAAGCCTCGTAAAGAGGCACTCCCGAGGTAGATCGCTGAGATGGATGGCTACCCAGCCTTCGTTTTCGAAGGCGGACAGAACCCCGCTTACAGGTCGACTCACCATCCCTCGACCTCACTACCGACTACTCGAAAGGACGAACCGTGCTGCATCTGCCGTACCGCGAGCTACCCGTGGACGACCCCGGCACGCCCGACACTGGTTCGCCCCTGCGATACCTCGGTTGGCTCGCTCGACATCAAAAGTGGCTGCTCTCGCTGAACGCGCTGTTCGGCATTGGCTGGATGGTCGCCCAGGCACTCGTCTGGGCCGCGGTCGGTGCTGCCATCGACCACGGCGTCGAGCGCCACGACACGCTCGAACTACTGAAGTGGGTCGCCGTCGTCGTCGTCCTTGGACTGATCCAGGCGGTCTGCGGTTCACTGCGCCACCAGCTCGCGGTCACGAACTGGATGAACGCTGCCTATCGGACCATCCAAGTCATCGGCCGACACATCTCGACAACAGGTCCTGCCCTCACCGACGAGATTCCAGCAGGTGACGTCGTCAACACCGTCGCGTCCGACGCGATGCGTATCGGCAGCTCCTATGACAGCTTCGCGCGGTTCTCGGGCGCCATCGTCGCCTGGATCGTCGTGTCATTCATCTTGCTATCGACCTCGGTCGAACTCGGGCTCGTGGTCTTGCTCGGCGTGCCCATCCTGGGCTCGCTCACCGTGCCATTGATGAAGCCGCTGCACCGAACCCAGGCCGCTCAACGCGAAGCGGCCGGACGGCTCGCCGCCCTCGGTTCGGACACGGTGGCCGGCCTTCGAATCCTGCGCGGCGTGGGCGGCGAAGACGTGTTCTTTGAGAACTATCGGCGCCAAAGTCAGCGAGTGCGGGCTGCGGGTAACCGGATCGCCGCTCCTCAGGCCGGTCTCGAGTCGGGTCAAGTGCTGCTCCCCGCCATCTTGACGGGCATCGTGACCTTCCTCGGTGCTCGCGACGTCATGAACGGGACGCTGCAACCAGGTGAGCTCGTCGCCTTCTTCGGTTACTCGATGTTCCTCACGACGCCGCTACGCACGGCGATCGACTACGTCATCATGTCGACGCGCGCGTACGTGGGCGCGAGCAAAGTGCTGCGCGTGCTCGCGATCGAACCTGTCGTCAAAGACCCCGAGCACCCCGTCGCGTGGCCCGTTCGCGTAACGCGTCTTGAAGACCGCCGCAGCGGTCTTACCCTCGATCGCGGACAGCTCGCGGGACTCGTCGTCGACTCTCCCGACGATGCGGTGCTGCTGTGTGATCGTCTCGGCCGCTTTGTCGCTGACAGCGACGACGTCTTCGTGAACGGCGTCACGATCGGCGCGTATCGTCTCGACGACGTTCGTTCGCACATCGTGGTGAGTGAGATCGAGCCGCGACTCTTCTCCGGCGAGCTTCGTTACGAGTTGATGCCCCATGGACTCATCGACGACGAACGGATCTACCAGGTCCTGCAAGCGACGAGCGCGCTCGACGTACTCGACGCGCTCGACGACGGACTCTCTACGATCGTCGAAGAACGAGGACGCGGGTTCTCGGGCGGACAGCGTCAGCGACTCAGCCTGGCGCGAGCGATTCTTACGAACGCCGACGTCTTGATCCTCGTCGAGCCGACCTCTGCGGTCGATACGCACACCGAAGGACGCATCGCGTCACGCTTGAACGACGTTCGTGGTAACCACACGACGCTGGTTGCCTCGACGAGTCCGCTGCTGCTCGAAAGGATGAGCGAGGTCTTTCTCGTCATCAACGGACGCGTCATCGACCGCGGCACGCACGACGAGCTCGTCGCGCGTTCGTCCAAGTACCGCCAGATCGTCTTACGAGAGGACGCGTAGTGCAGCTCCCTGTAGCGAACTCCAAGACAGTCCTCGCCTACGCGAAGGTCCTCATCCGCGAGCACCGCGCCGCCCTTGCGCGCATGCTTTCGCTCTACGCGTTCGCTGCCGTCATGGCGCTCGTGCCGGCGTGGGTGATCGGCGAGATCACCAACTTCGCCTCATATCACCAGCTCAGTGAGCGCAAGATCACGGACTACGTCGGGCTCCTGGTCGTTGCGTCGCTCGCCTACGCCCTGCTCACCTACTTCGCTCGTCGTCGCAGCTACGTGCTGGGAGAGACCGTCTTTGCCCAGCTGCGCGAAGAGTTTCTCCAGAGCGTGCTCGCCCTTCCGCTCAGCGACGTCGAGCGCGCCGGCACGGGCGACCTACTCAGTCGCACGACCAACGACATGGAGTCGCTCTCGCGCACCGTGCGCTTCGCCGTACCCGAGTGGCTTGTGGCGATCCTCCAGGCCGTCTTAACCATGGGCGCGATGCTGCTCGTGAGCCCGCTCGCGAGCGTAGCGAGCCTTGTGTCGCTGCCGGTGCTCTTCTTCTCCACGCGCTACTACCTGCGCTACGCCACCCCCGGCTATCGCCGTGAGCGCATGAGTTATGCAACGATGTCGGGCTCGGTCGCCGAGACCGCCGAAGGCGCGCGCACGATTGACGCACACCGTCTCGGGCCGCGCCAGGTGACCCGCATCGAGGACAACGTCCGCGAATCGTTCTACTCAGAGATGTACACGCTGTTGATGCGCATGATCTGGTTTCCAACCGTCGAGGGCGCGTTCGCCCTGGCAGTCGCCGTGACGCTCGCCTGGAGCGGGTGGCTCGCGATCAACGGGCACGTCTCGATCGGCGCCGCCACGACGGTCACCCTCTACGTCGTCCAGATCAACGATCCGCTCGACCGCATCGTGTCCTGGCTCGACGAGATTCAGATCGGCCAGACCTCGCTCGCTCGTCTGGTGGGCGTGTCGGTCGTCCACGACGACCGACCTACGAGCGGACCCGAGCCTTCCAACGAAACGATCACCTTGGAGAACGTGCGCTACGCATACCGTCAAGGCCATGACGTCCTCAACGGCGTGAACATCGTGGTCCGCCCGGGCGAGCGACTGGCCATTGTCGGACCCTCGGGCGCCGGTAAGTCAACGATCGGACGACTGATCGCGGGCATCGACGCGCCCCGCACCGGTTCGGTGCGCGTGGGTGACGTCGAACTCGCCGAGATGCCACTTGTCGACCTACGACGTCACGTCGCGCTCGTCACCCAAGAGCACCACATCTTCATTGGCACCGTGCGCGATAACTTGGCGCTCGCGCGGCCCGAATCAAGCGACGCCGAGATCGAAGCGGCGCTTGCCGCTGTCGACGCCCTTGACTGGGTACGTCTCCTCCCCGACGACATGAGCACCGAGCTCGGCACGACGGGCTACCCGATCACGCCGGCACAGGCCCAGCAGCTCGCGCTCGCGCGTCTCGTCCTGAGCGACCCGCACACGCTCGTCCTCGACGAGGCAACGGCCCTGCTCGATCCGCGCGCGGCGCGCCATCTCGAGCGCTCCCTCAGTGCAGTCTTGGAGGGTCGCACGGTGATTGCCATCGCGCACCGCCTTCACACCGCCCACGATGCTGACCGCGTCTGCGTCGTCGTCGACGGGGTCGTCGCCGAGCTCGGCACACACGACGAGCTCGTTGCGTTGAACGGCGAATACGCAGCCCTGTGGAACAGCTGGCGGAACGAGAAGCCCGCAGCATCGTAGGCTTTCGTCGTGGCCGAGTATCTCCGCAGTGACGAGGTGCTCGCCTGCGTGCACCGAGTCGCCCTCAGTCGCGGCGCGCCGTTTACCTACGCCCTGCCGCCGCTCTCGCCCGAGTTCGAACGACGCCGACGCGCAGCGGCCGAACATCGCCAGCGTGTGATTGACCGCCTCACACTGCTGCACCCTGAAGCGGTGGCACCGGTGAGCGTGGAGGAGACGAGCCGCCTCATGCACGATGGGTGCGAGCTCATCGTCCGTCCGCGCATCGCTCGTGACGATGGGGCGCACCGTAGTGCCTCGGTGCATCTGCTCGTGCGCGTCGGGCGCGATGAGGAGCGTTTCGTCTACGCGCCGATACTCATCAAGAATCACGAGGTCGTTGAAGTCGCAAGTACTCGACGCACCTTGGAGGGCTCACTCGAGCAGCTGCGACCGAGCGAGGCCGAGTACGTCGACGGCTTCGGCACGCGCTCGGCGCTGCCAATGACCCGAAGCGGCCTCGCCCTTGCCCAAGCCACGCGCGTCCTCGAGGCGCTCGGCCACGGCGACCCCGCCTCACGAGTCGGCGTCATCGACCGTCAGGGACGGCTCTGGTGGTTCGACCTCGCGACCAGCAGCTACCCCCGGTTTAATCTTGCGACCTACGACCGACTGTACGGTGAGCGCCTCGACGTCCTCTTCGCGCACGAGGAGTGGTCCAAGCACGGTGGCGCCTTTCCGACCGCGCCCTACTGGCATCGCGAATGTCCCGAGTGCCCCTTTCGCGAGTACTGCGAAGAGCAGCTGGAGAAACTCGACGACGTCTCGCTCGTTCGATTCACGTCGTTCTCGCAGCAACTGTTAATGCGCGAACACGGCGTCGAGACACGAGCACGGCTCGCGCGCCTCGACCCCGTCCGAGCGCGACGTGCTCGCAGCACCGTGCTCAACCCCCTTGAACCGCACCGACCCGAAGAGATCCTCGGTCGCTCGATCGACAAACTCGACGATCTGATCTATCGAGCGCGGGCCTTCGAGCGCGGAACCTCGCTGCGCGTTGTCGAGTCGACCAGCGTGGGATGTCCCACGGCAGACATCGAAGTCGACGTCGACATGGAGAGCTACGAGGACGCGACGTATCTCTGGGGCGCCAGCGTCAGCGTGAATCGGCCGACCCTCGGTGTGGACGAGGGCTACTACGCCTTCGTCGAGTGGGGCGAGCTCACTCGCGACGCCGAGGCGCGGATCTTTCAAGAATTCTGGTCGTGGCTGAGCGCCACTCGAGAGCGCTGCGCGCAGCAGGGCCGCACCTTTGCCGCCTACTGTTTCTGGGCGCAAGCCGAAGACGGCGCCATGAGTCGAGCGGTCGACCCGCCACGCCTTGACGGACCAACCGCCGCAGACCTCTTTGCATTCCGCAGCGCGACACCGGCCGTTTGGATCGATATGCACGAACAGGTGAAGCGCCAGATTCAGACCGAGGGTCCGTTCGGTCTGAAACAGCTGGCCGTCGCGGCCGGCTTTCACTGGCGCGATCCGAATCCGAGTGGCGAAGCGTCGATGCTCTGGTACGAAGTGGCGCGCGGTGGCGACTCCCCCGGCGCCGTCGCCTCGCGCGAGCGCATCATGGAGTACAACGAAGACGACTGCCGAGCGACAAAGGCCCTGCGTGACTGGTTAAACGGTCCGGCTCGTCTGCTCGCACATCGCGACGACCCTCTGTAGGTCCAGTGCTCGGTCATTAGCATTGAGCGGTGGCCGCCGCATCGTCTGAATCGTCGTCGAGCGCCGCCTACGCAACGAAAGCGCGGCTCTTGGGGGTCGCGTCAACCGTGCTCTTCCTGACACTCGCCGGGTTTACTGCACTCGGGGTCTCCGACCTGGCACGACGGCACTTCGGCGCCGGACTCGGGCTCCTTGTCGCCGTCGTGGCGCTTCGCTGGCTGCTCGCCACCTCGATCGACGAGTGGGGCGAGACAGCGGCGGCTCGGATCCGCGCTCTCTGGCGGAATCGGCTCGTTGCCCACTTCGCCCAGCCGCACCCCGAGGGCGAACGAGCCCGTGGGGATCTCGCGCTCGCGATCGACCACGCCGCGCAAGCGCCGTCACTCGAACGTCTCGCAGCGAGCGCCGTAAGCTCGTTGCTAGGCGTCATCGTGATCTTCTGGGCGGCTGGTTGGTTGCCGTTGGTCATCACCGTGGCGCTGCTCGGTGTCGCCGCACCCCTCTATCAGCGCGCGGGCCGGCGCAGCGAGAAGCTCGCCACGGAGTATCAGAGTCGACGCGCGACACTCGAGACACGCCAATTGGAAGTCCTCCAGCACGCGCCCGAACTGCGCGCGCTCGGTGCAGTGACGTACGGGGCCAACGAGATCGCCGCGATCTCCGACAACGAGCACTCACTCGCGCTGCGCGCCATTCGCGTCGCGCTCGAGTCCTCACTGGTCACCGAGTTCTTGAGCGGGGTCAGCATCGGTCTCGTCGCGATGGTCGTCGGTTTCGGCCTGCTCGGCGGTCGCCTCAGCCTCGTGCGCGCGTTGGTCGCCGTCCTCGTCACGAGCGAGCTGTTCACCCAAGTACGACGCTACGGCGTCGAGTTTCATCGTCGAGACGACGCCCAGCGTGCGCTTGACACACTCGACGCCTTGACGACCGCGCGCGGACCTGCCTCGGGCAATGAACTCCTGGTCGCCGAAGCACTCGTCACCGTCGCCCACCCCGAGAGCGTCTCTCTGACTGTGCACCGCGGCGACCGTGTCGTCATCACCGGACCGTCGGGCGTCGGCAAGACGACCCTGCTGCACACGCTGGTCGAGTGGCGCCCGGCGAAGTCGGGCACCTCGCGTCACACCGACGAGCCGGTCGGTTACGTGAGCGTCGAGAGCGCGCTGCTGTCCGGATCGCTTCGTGACAATCTCGCCCTTGGATCAGCGATCTCTGACGAGGAGCTCATTGCATGCATCCGTTCGCTCGGTCTCGTCGGCGAGCGCTTTCGCGATCTCGACGCCGAACTCCTGAGCGACGGGCGCGGTCTCAGCTCAGGTGAACGGGTTCGTCTCGTGCTCGCGCGAGCCTTGCTGCACCGCGCAACGCTGCTCGTGCTCGACGACGTCGCGGGCGTCCTCGACGCCGAGTCGCGTGAGGACGTTCGCACCGTTTTGGGCGGGCTGCACGACGTCGCCGTGATTGAAGCGACGGTCGACACGCCGCTGGTCACGACGACGACCCGCCACATCGAGATCCGGCCATGAACGAAGACCTGGCGCGCCTTCGCCGCTGGTTGCGCCGAGCCCAGCCGCCACGTCAACAGTTGACGCGGGCGCTGGTCACGGGTTTCATCGCGTCCGCGACCAACGTGGCACTCCTCGTTGGTGCCATCGCGCTACTCGTCGAGAGCTCGACACGGCCAGGGTTGCGCGCCGTCGCGATCGTGCTCGTGGTAATCGAACTGTTCGCCTTCTTGCGCTCACCGCTTCGATTCAGTGAGCGCCTCGCCGCCCACAAACTGGGCTATGCCGCCGTCACACGGTGGCGGCGATGGCTCGTCCTCGTGGTTGGTCAACTCAACTACTCCCAGTGGCGCACGTACGCCTCGGGCGATCTGTTGGAGCGAGCGCTGAGCGACACCGACGAGCTCCAAGACCTCTGGTTGCGCTTCGCTATCCCGTTTGTCGACGTCCTCGCCGTCATGATCGCGAGCGACGTTGTCGTGGCGTCACTTCCCCCCCACGGCCACTGGTGGACCTACGCCGTGAACCTCGCAGTCCTCCAAGTGATCGGGGTCGGCGGTCTCTGCTTTCTCGCTCGAGGTGAGCTTGTGCGCGATCGCGAGCTGCGCCGCACTCGCGGGCTGTATCGCGCCGCGCTCGTGGAGTTGAGTGCCGCAACCCCTGAGATCACCCTGCTCGGCCGAGCGACGCTCGTCGAAACTCGCTCGGAAATGGCCACTACGGCAGTGACCTCAGCCGAGCGCAGCCTGCATCGCTATCGTCGATCGTCGAACGTCATCGTCGCCGTCGTGTCGTTGCTCGCGCTCGTCGGCGTCGTCAGCCATCCCGCGACCTCGAGTGTGTGGCTGGTCGTCGCGACGATGATCGGACTCACGAATTTTGAGTTGCTCTCGAGCATCCGCTCGTCACTACAGGCAGCAGTCGAAGTGAGTGGTGGCGGCGAGCGTCTCGAAGCGCTCGCCGCGACGACGCACGCCGGCACGCTCGCCTGGCCCGACGACACGACGTTGCAAGTCGAGCACCTCACCCTCGATGAGGACGGCCGAACGCTCGTGCGCGACGCTGACCTTACGGTTGAACCCGGTCTGCGCATGGCGCTCGTCGGCGAATCCGGGGTCGGGAAGTCAACATTCTTGCGCGCACTCTCGCGACTCGATCCCGCAACGTCGGGCACCGTCTCAGTAGGCGGCGTTCCGATATCGGACATCGCCGAAGACGAGTTTCGCCGACACCTCACCTACGTCGCGAGTGAACCGGGGCTCACCCGTGGCTACGCCGTTGACGTCGTCGCTCTCGGGCGCCGCACGGAACGAGACCCGCATCGTGACCTCGCGACGCTCGGCGTCGAAAGTGACCGCACGACCCGCTTTGAAGAGCTCTCGCGCGGCGAACGGGTACGCGTCGCGCTCGCGCGCGCACTCGTAACAAGTCCCTCTATCTACGTTCTCGACGAACCCACCGCGGGGCTCGGACGCAACGAAACCGCACGCGTGCTCGACCTTCTTGGCACGACGGGCGCGACGGTCATCGTCGCCACCCACGACCGCGACGTCATCGAGTGGTGCGACATCGTGGTCGAGCTGCGCGCGGGCGAACTTCTTCGCGTCACGCGATGAGGCGAGCCTCCTATGTGAAATTGCTCACAACGCAGTGATTATTGGCTTTGGCTAGCACAGTAGTGGTTGTAGACGAACTAATTTCTTGGCA
The DNA here is from genome assembly GCA_963724865.1 of uncultured Acidimicrobiaceae bacterium. Lineage (GTDB taxonomy): Bacteria > Actinomycetota > Acidimicrobiia > Acidimicrobiales > RAAP-2 > RAAP-2. Next base: position 115,168 of record CAVRWO010000031.1, read on the forward strand.
TTGGCTGGGGGGGCCAAACATCGAGCGCCCGCCTGTTCTGGCAACAGAACAGGCGGGCTCCGTTGTTTACAAACGCACCCTCGACGCACCTTAGGGTGAGGGCGTGTCCCCGACGCGTTCTTCCAAGGTGGCGCCAGCGACCACTCGACCGCTGCTTCGCGGCTGGCTGCACACTGTCGGAGCGGTCATCCTCGCGGGATGCTCGCCAATTCTGTTTGTTCGCGCGCACAGCTGGGCCCAAGTCGGCTGGACGCTCTGCTTCGTGCTCGGTGTCGAGGCGATGCTCGTGACGAGCTCGCTCTTTCACCGCGTGCACTGGTCGGCGAAGCATCGCCGGGCAATGAAGCGGGCGGACCATTCTGCGATCTTTCTTGCCATCGTGGGCAGCTACCTCGCCATCGCTGGTCTCACGATGCACGGGACGATTCGCTTGGTGCTCCTCATCATCGTCGGGGCGGGAGCCCTCGTTGGTATCGCGATCCGCCAGCTCGCCCTCGACACGCCCAAATGGGCCAACACGCTCCCCTACCTCTGCATGAGCTGGGCGGCGGTGGCCGTCCTGCCCCAGATCTATCGAGGCGGCGGGCCGCTCTGCTTCTCGCTGGTAATTGCCGGTGGGCTCGCCTACACCCTCGGCGCAGTCGCCTACGGGCTGCAACGTCCGAAGCTCATTCCCCGTGTCTTTGGCTACCACGAGTTGTTCCACGCGGCGACGCTCGTCGGAGCTGGACTCAACTTCGCGGCGATCGCGATCGCCCTTCGCTAGAGCAGAGGCACCGCGTTGTAGCGAATGAGCTGCGGTCCGTGGGCGCGCACCCCGATCACGCTCATCGAGCCGTTCTCGAGTCGCATCCGCCACGCCGTCGCACCCGACACGCCGAGCGCCCAGACGATCGCTGACTTGATCGGCGACACGTGGCTCACGATGGCGAGGTGATGAGTAGAAGAGTGCAACGCACTCGATTCGTCCTCTAACAATCCGTCGAGCGCCGCGTGCACTCGCTTGTCCACATCCGCGAGCGACTCCCCGCCGCCGAAGGCGATGTCGTGATCGAACTCGAAGGCTCGCCAGTGCTCAGTCGTAATCAACGAAAGTGCCGTACCGTCAAGGTCGCCGTAGTCGACTTCGATGAAGGACTCTTTGACGACTGGCTCGCGGCCGGGCAGCGCGAGGGCCGCCGTCTCTCTCGCGCGAACGAGCGGCGACACCCACACCTCGTCCACATCAGTGAGATAAGGCGCCAGCGCTCGGGCTTGGCGCTCGCCGAGCTCGGTGAGATGCGCGTCGCTTCGTCCGACGAGCAGACCTTGTTCGTTGGTCGTCGACTGACCGTGACGGATCAGCGTGATCACGGCAGCAAGAGTCGCCCGCACTCGGGACAGTCCATGACGGTGTCCGCCGTCAACGACTTGAAGCGGTCGTAGTCAAGCGGCGCGAGTGCGATGCGGCACCCGTCGCAGCGCCCGTCGACGACTTGCGCCGCACCCGATCCCCCGGCGCGGTTCATCGCCGCGTCGTAGCGCGCGCGCAGCTCGTCCGGCACGGCACGAGCGGTCTCTGCGCGCGTGCGCACGAGCGCCGCCAGCTCCTCGTCGAGCGTGCCTTCAAGGTCCTTGATGAGCGTCTGCAGCTCCGCTCGTCGGCTCACACCCGGCTGCGCGCGCCGCTTGATCGCGTCAACGACCGCTTCTTTTGGTTCGAGCTCCACGAGCAGCTCAAGTTCGCGGTCTTCGCTCGCAGCGAGCAGTGAGCGCACGTGCGTGAGTTCGCTCTGCATCGCGTTCAGCTCCCGAGCGTTCGCCGTCGACAGCGAAAGCGCGCCGTCAAGATCGCCGACGCGCTTTTTCAGGCGAAGCGACTCCGCGGCGACCACGTCGTATTCGCTCTTGAGCGGCGCGACCTCGGCTTCCGCGGCACGAAGCTCGACGAGGAGTGTGCGCAGCTCCGCTTCGAGCGAGGCAAGCTCGCTGAGCTCTGGCAAGTGCGACTTTTGCGCGCGAACACGGTCGATCCAGCGGTCGGCCTCCATGAGGGCTCGTAACGAGTCGGTCGAACTCACGCGGTCAGTCTGTCACGCCGATAGCGACGCGCGACTCGGCGAGCTTCGCGAGCGCTGGCGCAAGCGCCGGTTCGGCGCGCGTGATCGCCGACGCGAAGTCGAACCAGTAGACCTCCTGGCTCTCACCTTCGGGGGGCTCAGGTTCAACGGGATCTGCAAGCAGCACGTAGCGCAGGTCGTAGTGAGTATGCCCTCGCGGACCGGGGTGCACGTCGACGTGAAAGAGCATGGCGGGATCAAGCTGGCGCACGTCGAGTCCTGTCTCTTCCTTCGTCTCGCGCACGCACGCGACCTCGGGTCTCTCTCCCGTGTCGACGTGGCCGCCCGGCTGGACCCAGATGCCGAGGCGACGGTGGCGGTGCAAGATCACGCCGCGCGAGGACACGACGAATGCCGACGCTGTCACGTGATGGTCGTTTTCGGTCTCGGAAAATGGGTCACCCGGCCAGCCGAGTCGATCGAGGGTCAGGGCGATCGACGCGGCTTCGCGTTCGTCCACCGGACTGATGCGCTTGATCTGTCTGCGCAGCGCTTCGATCACTGATCTTCCAGGAAGGTGCGCACCGACGGTGGAACCTCCACCTTGCCGCTCGCCATCGCGCCACGCGTGTCTGGCACCGGTTCGTCAAAGACGACGCGGGCGGGAATTGTGCCCGCCCAGACCGCAAGCGACTGATCGTCGAGATCGTCATCGGTCTCCCCGTGGGAGATCTTCGCGGACGCCTCGTCGATGTGCACGGCAACGAGCATCGTCAGTCGCTGCTCCGTCTCGGTGATGGGACGAGCTTCGCTCGCCCGGCCGGGCAGCACGCGATCGACGAAGCGGTCGAGCAGGCGACGTTTTTCGCTGGCGTCGAGGACCTCGCGGGCTTCGCCCACCACAACCACGGACCGGTAGGCGATCGACGACTCAAAGCCACTACGCGCCACGCGAATGCCGTCAAAGATCGTGACCGTGACGAAGGCCTCGCCCGATCGCACGATCGACTTCAAGACCTCGTTCGAGGGGCTGCCGTGAAGAAAGAGCATGTCACCCTCTCTCAGGTGCAACGTGGGCAGCGCTGCGGGCTTGCCGTGGACCGTCGCGGCGACGTGGGCGACCCAGGCCTCGTCCAAGATCTCGTGGATCGCCGTGGCGTCGTACGACGCCTTCTTCGCGAGTCGACGCACCCGCGTTCTTGGACCCGGGCCAAGCGGTTCGTCCGTCACGGATAGATCTCTCCCGAGAAGAAGGTCCTCGCCATGCCAGCAACCTCAACGTTGTGCTCGAACAGACGCGCGTACATGATGCCCCCACGAGTGCTCGCCTGACGTACCGTCACCGTCGGTGAGCCGACCTTTTCGACCCACCACGGGGCGACCGCACAGAGTGCACTCCCGGTGACGGGGTCTTCGGCGACCCCGAGGCGCGGGGCGAACACGCGAATGGAGACGTCCACGTCCGGGCCGCCGTAGCAGGCGGCGATGACAAGCGAGCTTGGCACCAAGAACAGGTTGATCGGGTCGACGCTCAATGCACAAAGGGTTTCGTAGTCGTCGATAATGGCGAGCACGGCCGAGGGACCCGCCTGGAACGCCTCGTCCACGTGTCCGAGCGCGTCGCCGAGCACGGCTGGATTGAGCGGCTCGAGATACGCCCTCGGAAGGTCAATCCCGACCAGGCCGTCGGGAAGCTGGCGACCGGAAAGCACGCCCGCGCGCGTTGCAAAGAAGAACTCATTGCCGGGTGCACCAAGCTCGTTGAGCAGCACGTGCACCGTCGCAAGGGTGGCGTGACCACAGAGTTCGACCTCCACGGTCGGAGTAAACCAGCGAAGCGACCACTGATCGCCGACGCGGCGCACGAAGGCCGTCTCGGACACGCCGAGCTCGAAGGCGATCTGCTGGAGCTCGTCGTCGGGGAGGGCCCGCTCGAGCAAGACGACGACCGCGGGATTGCCTCGCTCGCTCTCTCCGGTGAACGCGTCAACCCACCACAGTCGATGGCCGAAGGTGACGTCCACGGATTCCACCACTAGAGACTGCCACACCCGCCATGGACCCCCCGGTAGTGTTGAGCGGTGCGTGTAGCGACGTTTAACCTTCACGCCGGTGTCGACGGCTGGGGCCGACCGACACGAGTCCTCGAGGTCGTCAAAGAGCTCGACGCGGACGTGTTGATCCTGCCCGAGATGTGGCGCGCCGACGAGGGACCCGACTTCTACGAGGACCTCTCCTCGTCGCTTGGCATGTCGGGAAGTTTTGCGCCACTCGCGACGGGCGAACGGGTGACGTCGGGCGACGGTTCGTCATCGTGGCAGCCTCTGTTCGCCCACTTCGTCGGCGAACGAGGCCTCTTCTTTGGAGAGCACCGCAAGCTCACCAAAGACCAACTCGCGAACCGCGCACTCCTTCAGCACGTCGAACGAGGAACCTGGGGGCTTGGATTCCTCACTCGCCTGCCAGTGGACGACGTCAGCGTCATCCCCCTCGGTCGCCTGCCGCGAGAAAAAGTCACACGCGCGCTCATCGTCGTTCGATTGCACGACGGCACGCGCCCCTTCTATGCACTGGCCGTCCACGGCGCGCACATCAGCCACGGCTCATTTCGTCAGTACCGGCGCATCAACGCGATCGTCGCGTCCTTAGAGCCCGGCGTGCCGGTGCTGGTAGCGGGCGATTTCAACTGCTGGCGCCCGCTCCTACGCGTGCTCTTTCCGGGTTGGCGCACCCTTGCGCGAGGTCGCACCTGGCCGGCACAGCGTCCGCACTCCCAGATCGACCACATCTTGGGTCGAGGTCCCTGGGTGTCAGTGCGAAGTTTCACCCGCGACGGGGGCAGCGATCACCTGGCTCTGGTCGCCGACGTTGAGCTTCGCTAAGTCAGCTCCATCTGCGAGCTCTCGGGCAGACGGTAGAGCAGACCGAGACACGGCAACAGCGGCAGGAACGTCACGATCGCGGCGAGACGTAGCGAACCCGGGCCGGTCACGTGCACGGTGTCGCCAATGAGCCCGAAGACAAGCAGCCCCGCCATGGCGCCGAGCACCCCCGCGACCACGATCCAGCCCGCCGACGTCGCCCGCGACGAGTGCGGAAACAACTCGGTGCTCAACGCAGCGATCGCGGGCGCGAGCAGACCGCCTGCCAAGACCCCACTCATGTAGCCCACAATGAACGCGGTCTTCCCCCCGCCATACGCGACGGTCGCGGTCACCGCCGTCAAGACGGTGCCGATCACGATCGTGCCGCGTCGGCCGAGCGTGCGCGAGAGGTATCGACTGAGCAGAAGCCCCACCAGTCCGGTCAGCGCACTCAGCGCGACCACGAGCGCGACGACCTCCGAGCTGATCTTGAGGATGCCCTCGCCATAAACGAACGTGAATCCACTCGCGGGTCCAGAGACGACGCCGATCACAAAGATGATGACGCCGACCATGAGCACGCGTGCTCGAAGACCGCGCGGGACGGCACCCAGGCGAGCGAGCGGCCCACCCGCACCGCGAAAGGTCGGTTCGGGCACCGAACGAATCAAAGGGCGCAGAAAGATCACGGGAATGAGCGCCAGAGCGAACAGCCAGCGAAACGATTCGGGCCCGCGCAGGAGGCCCGCGAAGATGGCGGCAAGTCCCGCGCCAACACCCGCGCCGGCCGACACGATGACGAGACGGTCGATGCGCGTCTGGGTGCTCGAGAGCTCGACCGTGACGACCTGCACAAGTGTCGCAGTCGACGTCAGCAGCGGTCGAGCGAGTGCGAAGCAGCCAACGAAGAACCAGTAGGAGGGACTCAGTGACGCGCAGGCGGTGATCAAAAGTCCGACGAAGAGCGTTCGGCGCATCGTGCTCACCCGCCCCCAGCGGTCGGCGAGCGACGCAAGCGGAAGGGCTCCGAGCGAGGCCAGCCGCAGTATGGCGAGTCCGATGCCGAGCTCGGATCCCGAGAGGCCCACCACACTCTGGAGCGACTTGCTCGATGTGTGGTGACCGAAGTAGCTCGCGACCTTGTCGAGCGACGCGACAGCACCAAAGGGGGCAAATCCCGCCACCAGCGCAATGAGAAACAGCCCGATGGTGACACGCCCCCAGTTGCGACGCACCATCGTGACAAGCGACGTGTCAGCCAAGGCGCACGCTTTCGTCGACCGCCACGAGCATCTTCCCGTGGTTCCCACCGCTAAAGAGACGATTGAGCGCTTCGGGGGCGCGCTCCAAGCCCACGAGCACGTCCTCTTGATGCTTGAGTGATCCCGACAGCACGAGCGTCGCGAGCGCGCCTTGTGCTTCGGCGAAGCGACCGGCGTAGTCGAGGATGAGAAATCCCTCCATGCGAGCGCGTCGCGTGATCAGTGAGCTCGTGTTCTCAATTCCCCGACGCGGACCCGTCGCGTTGTACTGAGAGATCGCACCGCACAGCACAACGCGAGCCTTGAGGGCAAGGACCGTGAGGACCGTGTCGAGAATCTCTCCGCCCACGTTGTCGAAGTAGAGATCGACGCCCGTCGGGCACGCATCACGAAGGCGCCCGCGCAGGTGCTCTTCGCGATAGTCGAGGCACACGTCAAAGCCGTAGCGCTCGACGACCTCGGCGCACTTCTCCGCTCCCCCGGCGATGCCAACGACCTTTCCCGCCCCGCGGGCGCGAGCGATCTGCCCCACGACCGAACCGGTCGCCCCCCCGGCGCCCGAGACCACGACCACGTCACCGGGCACCATGCGACCGACGTCCACAAGACCGAAGTAGGCCGTCATGCCGGTGACGCCGAGCACGTTCATCACGGTCGCGAGATCGAGACCGAGACCCGTGGGGATCACGGAAAATCGGTCCTCAGGCGTCGCGAGCGCCCACTCCTGCCAGTTCGTCATCCCGAACACGATGTCGCCCACGGCGTAGTGCTCGCTCTTTGAATCGACGATGACGCCGGCGCCGCCACCGCGCACGACGGCGCCCAGCTCAATGGGCGCCAGATACCCCGGGGCGTCGTCCATCCACGTACGAATGGTCGGATCGATGCTCAGCATCGCGACCTTGATGAGCGCCTCGCCGTCGTTGCACACGGGCCGAGGTACCGAGACGAGCTTGGTCGTCAACTCATCGACCGGTCCGCGAGGACGGTTAACTAGCACGATCTGACGATTGTCCACGAGGCTCCTCTTCGGTGGCGACACCTAGATACTCTCACCGAGTCCACGACGAAAGGGCGAGCGGCGCCACGACGAACGCCAAAGACCCGTTGCGGTCAACCGCGAGCCGCGCGAACCCGTCGAATGACTTCGTCGACCACTTCACTCGTTGATGCTTCACCGGCGAGGTCGAACGTTCGGATCCCGTCTTCGGCAGTCGAGATCGTGGCCTCACGAAGTGTCAGCGACGCTGCAGCGCTCTGCTCATCGCCGCGATACCCGGCGTGCTCAAGCACCGCAGCGCACGCGAGCAGCATCGCCATGGGATTGGCGACGTTCTTTCCCTCGAGCGACGGTGCGGTCCCGTGAGGGGCCTCGGCCATGGCGACCGTTGGCTGCAACGACTCGTCGAGTGAGAGCACCACCGACTCCGCACCGGCGATGGAACCGAACATCGCGAGCACCATGTCGCTCAAACAGTCGCCGTCGCGATTGAGCGCGGGAATGATGACGGGTGAGTGCCAGTCCTCGGTCATGATCCCCGCATAGGCAGCGTCGATCAGCATCGGACGGTAAGTGATGTCGGTGTGACGGGCGGCCGCCGCGTCCATCTCCTCTTTCAACATGCCTTCGTAGGTTGGTGACACGGTCCACTTCGGGCCGCCGTAGACGAGCCCATGAAGGGTCCGCGCCGTGAGGAACGAGAACTCCGCGACGGATCGACACGTCGAGCGGTCAATGCGCTCGGTGCGCCATGCCGTCTCGTCAGAGGAGCCCGGTTCGCCATCTCGCCCTTCGGGCGCGCCGTACGCGTCGCCGACGGCCATGCGCACGACGACCACGGGGTAGCTAAGTGCCACGATTGGCGAGACGCCGGGGATCCGCCGTCCGGTGCGAACGATGACCTTGCCGTCAATGCCCTCGCGCAGAATCCGATTTGGCGAGCCCACGCCGCCCATCGCGGTCGGCGTGACGGTGGCCGCCTTCAAGCCAAGACCGGTGTCGCGCATCGCGGCCGCCGCGTCGTGCACCACGCCGTTGCGCGTCGCCTCACGTCTGGCGAGGGAGAGATCGAAGTGCACGAGCTCGAGGTCGAACCCGAGCACCGAGGGGTCGAGTGCCCGCAGCGACTCACCCAACAGTTCTTGACCGGTCTGGTCGCCGTCGCAGACGACGATGGTGGACGTTGAGTTCATGGGTCTCCTCTTCGCCCTTCTACCCTAAAGACCTCGGAGTTAAGACATCCGCGTCATCTCGACCACCACTCCCGATGCGCTCGAGGTGCCGCCGTGGTAGATGCCTTTGAGCGGTGGGACGTCGCCGTACTCGCGACCCTTCGCCACCGCCACGTGGCCGAGACCGACGGCACCTCGATTCGTCGGGTCGACGCCCCGCCACTGCCCGCAGTAGTACTCGACCCATGCGTGGCTTTCGCCGAGGATCGTCTCGCCGAGTGCGGCGCCGTCTTGCGAGTGGAGGTAGCCGGACACGTACCGAGCCGGTATCCCGACGGCGCGCATCATCGAAATCATGACGTGGCTCAGGTCTTGACACACTCCCCTCCCCTCGTCCCACACCTCTTCAGCGGTCGAGGACACCTGGGTCACGCCCTTGACGTAGTCGACGTGGTTCACTACGAGATTCATGATCGAAGCGACGACGTCGCTGACGTCGTGGCGACCCGACGTCGCAGCGCGAAGGTCGGTGAGCACGTCGCGCGACATTCTCGTTCTCGCCGTCGGCGTCAGAAACTCGACGTACCGATCCATGGCGTCCGACTCGTGCAGCTCACTGAGTGTCCTCGCTTCGCACTTCGCGTCATCCGCAAACGTCTCAACCGTCGCCTCGGCCACCACCTCCAAGCGACGGTGCGGCTCGTGCAAGTCGAAGGTCGTCACGATCGTGTCGAAGTAGTCGCGATAGGTCGACTGCACCGCAAAGGGCTCGACACTCAACGAGGAGCTCACGACGCGCTGGTTCGAAAGCGTGAGCGGCGTCATTCGAGCTTCGTTGTAGGAGGACTCGGCAAAGCCCTCGTAGCGAAAGCCCGTCACGTGTCGTATGTGTATCAGCCGAGAGGTCTCGCTCACGTGCCTTCCTCCGGCGCCCAGGAGACGGCGACAACGTGGCGGAAGTAGTGCGCGGAGATCTGGTCGTTCGCCGTGGCGCTCGTCTGTTCGAGCAGGTCGAGCAGCTCGGCGAGCTCTTCTAGCAGGGAGCGGGGGTCGAGGTACTCGAGTCGCGTCTGGGTGAGGCGAATCGTGCGACGAGCAAGATTGATTTCGTGCACGTTCGCGTCGTCTCGTGAGAGCTCTTCGAGACAGAGATCGGCCACGCCCAGCGAGTGGTACGCCGAACGTGGAAAGGCGCGGTCAAGAAGGAGGAAGGCGGCGATGGCTTCGGGATTGGTCGCGCGAGCCGTGGCGCGCAGATAGGACTCCATGGCGCCTGCCGCTCGCAGCAACGTGAGCCAGTCGGGAGAGTTGTCCGCCGCGAGCAATCGGCCCTCGAGGAGTCGAGCAGTCATATCGATCCGTTCGAGGCTTCGCCCGAGTACGAGATACCACCACGTCTCGTCGTGACTGATCGTCGCGTCGGTCAGGCCGGCAAAGAGTGCCGAGCGCTCGCGCACGAACTGGAGATAGCTCGCCACGCCCACTCGCTGCGCGCGCAGTCGTTGGGCCCCGAGCTCGTTTCGCGTCGCGTTGAGGCAGACCCACATCTCCGAGGAGATGACCTCGCGCGCCCGCCGGGCGTTTTCGTGGGCCGCGAGGACACCTCCCGTAATCGCCGTCGGATTGTCGGGGTCGTAGACCAGGCGCTGGATCACGAGCGACTCGGTAGCGTGCGGGGCGTCGAGCGCGACGCCCATGATGGCAAAGAGCGAGCGGCACGCCAGTTCGGGGTCACCGAAAGGATCCTCGGAGATGCGGTGTATGTAGGCGTCGACGATGCGCGACGCGTCGTCCGCACGCTCGACGTAGCGGCCGGTCCAGTAGAGCAGCTCAGCGAGTCGCGAGAGCATCGCTACTGGTCCGGACCGAGCGACGGCGTGGGACCGTGTCGGCGCTCCACCGCGTCAAGCGACACGGGGTCGACCTCGGTCACCGCGGCGATGGGCGCCGGACGCTGATCATGTGCGAGCACCCAGGTGTCCTTCGAGCCCCCGCCCTGCGAGGAGTTGACAACGAGCGTGCCCTCGGGCAGGGCAACACGTGTCAAACCACCCGGCAAGACCCAGATCTCGTCGCCGTCGTTGATGGCGAAGGGCCGAAGGTCGACGTGACGGGGCGCGAGTTCGTCGTCGACGAAGGTCGACACCGTCGAGAGCGCCACGGTCCGTTGGGCAATGAAGCCGCGAGGGTTCGCCACGACTTGGGCGCGAACCGCCGTCAGCGTCGATTCATCACTGTGGGGCCCAATGACGATTCCCTTGCCGCCCGACCCGTCGACGGGCTTTACCACGTAGCGGTCCAAGTGATCGATGACCTCGTGCAGCGTCTCGGGATCGTCGAGGCGATACGACTCCACGTTCTCGAGCAGCGCCTCCTCGCCCAGGTAGTAGCCAATGAGCTCCGGCACGTAGGTGTAGAGCAGCTTGTCGTCGGCGACACCGTTGCCGATGGCGTTCGCGAGGGCGACCGTCTTCGCGCGCACCGCGTTCACAAGCCCCGCGACGCCGACGATCGAGTCGGGCCGAAACTGCAAGGGGTCGATCCACTCGTCATCGACCCGGCGATAGATCACGTGCACCGGTCGCTCGCCGTGGGTCGTGCGCATGAAGAGGTTGTTGCCAATGACGACGAGGTCACTTCCCTCCACAAGCTCGACGCCCATGAGCCGAGCGAGCAGGACGTGCTCGAAGTAGGCCGCGTTGTGCACCCCTGGGGTGAGAACGACGACCGTCGGATCGCGCACGCCTTCGGGTGCCGAATGGCGCAGCGCGTGCAGCAGCCGAGCGGGGTACTCGTCGACGGGATGGACGCGGTACTGAGCGAAGAGCGAACCGAAGCTCTGGGTCATCGCGCGGCGATTCTCGATGACGTAGGAGACGCCAGAAGGTATGCGCACGTTGTCTTCGAGGACGCAGAGTCGACCGGACTCGTCGCGGATGATGTCGATTCCCGACACCGTTACTCGCACGCCGTTGCGGGCGACGATGCCCACGGCCTCACGTCGGAAGTGGGGACTCGTCACGACGAGAGAGCGGGGTACGACGCCATCGTCAAAGCAGTCACCTTTGCCGTAGACGTCATCGAGAAACGCTTCGAGGGCGCGCACTCGCTGCCGGATGCCCGCCGAAAGCTCCTCCCACTCCTGGGCCGCGATGATTCGCGGAATCAGATCAAGGGGGAACGGTCGCTCCTCGCCGCCCAGGGCGAAGGTGACCCCTCGATCAGTGAAGGTCCGCCCGAGCTGATCGAAACGAGTGCGAAGGTCCGCGGCTTTCAACTCGTTCAATACGCCGACGATTTCTCGATATACCGGACGCGGCACCCCAGGCGAGGTGAACACCTCGTCCCACGCCTGCGCGGGCTCGATATCAACGAATGGCGAACTGATTTCACGTTCATATCACTTCGCTGTTTCTGCTGCGTTTCGAGCACCACGCGCCAAACCAACGTCGGCACGCTAAAACGGACGAGGGAACTGATTCCGACGACGACACCCGTCATGTTGTGACACCTTTGGAGGAGAAGTGATGAAATACGTAGCGCTGGGAACGACCGGACTGCAAGTGTCGCGGATTTGCCTCGGCTGCATGAGCTACGGCGAGCCCAACCGTGGCAACCAGCCGTGGTCACTCGATCGCGAGGCGGCGACGCCCTTCTACCGCCAGGCGCTCGACCTCGGCATCAACTTCTTCGACACGGCGAACGTGTACTCGTTGGGCAGCAGCGAGGAGATTACCGGTCAGACGTTGCTCTCAATGGCTTCACGCGACGAGGTCGTCATCGCGACCAAGGTGCACGGTCAGATGCGCCCCGACCCGAACGGACACGGACTCTCACGCAGGGCGATCATGACCGAGATCGACCACAGCCTCCGTCGACTCGGCACCGACTACGTCGATCTGTACCAGATCCACCGTTGGGACTACGACACGCCCATCGAAGAGACGCTCGAGGCACTCCACGACGTCGTTAAGGCCGGCAAGGCCCGCTACATCGGCGCGTCATCGATGTACGCCTGGCAGTTCGCCCAGGCGCTCTACGTCGCCGACCTCAACGGCTGGACACGGTTCGTGAGCATGCAGAACTACTACAACCTGCTCTACCGGGAAGAAGAGCGCGAGATGTTCCCACTCCTCGCCGACCAGGGCGTCGGATCGATTCCCTGGAGCCCGCTCGCGCGCGGCCGTCTCACTCGGCCGTGGGACGAGCAGACCAATCGTTCAGAGAACGACGAGTTTGGGCGCAGCTTGTACTCCGACGACGATCGCGCCGTCGTTGACGCCGTCCTTAACGTCGCCTCGAAGCGCGGCGTCGCCCCCGCGCAGATCGCCCTCGCGTGGGTGTTGAGAAATCCGGTGGTCTCGAGTCCGATCGTGGGGGCGACGAAGCCTGAGCATCTTTCAGACGCCGTCGCGGCGCTCGACCTAGAACTCGACAGCGATGACGTCGCTGAGCTCGAAGCGAGTTACCGGCCTCACGGGGTCGTCGGCTTTCGCTAAGTGCGGCTCGTCAGCCGATGAAGGCCCTCATGTCGGCGATGATCTTGTTTTCAACCTCGAGGCTCCAGAGGGAGTCGGCGACGTCGACGACCAAGAACAGTTCCGAGACCAGCAGCGTCTCAATAGCGGCGACGCCGAGGTTCTCGAGCCACTTGCCGATGCCGAAGCGAACGGTGAAGTCCGCGGGCGAACCCGTGATCGTGATGGTGAAGGCGCGTTCAGCGTCGACGACCTCGCGCAAGAAGCCACCCTTCTTCGCCTGAATGACATTCCCCTTCTCGCTCGGCGCTGAACTCTGGACCGTGAAGCCGTTCGCCTTGAGGTACTCCTCGAGGTGAGTCTGTAGCGCGCCGAGGTCGGTACCCTTGCCCTCGAAGTGTTCTTCCTTGTCACCTAGCACGGTGCACTCCTTTGATTGCTTTTCTCGAACCCTATCTCGCGGCCAGCGCGAAGGCTCCTCGAGGGCAGACTGGACGACGTCGTGTCGTCAACCTTTGGAATCATCGTAATTTTTGCTATTGATTTCTTCTCGAACTTCGAGGCGCGACGAGACTCATCTGCGCACCCGGTGACCTCGAAGAGCCCGAAATCCAATGCGATGAGCCAACAGGAGACATGTCTATTCAGTCGTCAAAGTTTGTTGCGATCCCTCATTCACTCTCACGCCGACAGTGGCCGTTGCGAAACGGGCGTGTGATGTTTTTGGTTGCTCGCGCGTCCTATATTGATGGCTATTGGCGAGGGACGTCGCTAAGGCGGCCCATATCTAAAGGGGGTGCCGCCATGGGAACGATGGGATTAACTCGTAAATGGGGGACGCTCGCCGCAGCGGCGAGCATGGTGGCGCTGGGCATAGCGACCAGTCTTGGATCGTCTCCCGCCGGAGCCTCCAAACTGCCTGGCCAATACGGCAGCCTGCCTGCTCAGTCTGGGAAACCGGCGAAAGGTGGCATCGTCACCTTTGCCGAGCAGCCGAGCGGCGGGCCTACCTACATCTTCCCCATCACCCCGGCCGCCGATCTCAGCGCCTACGACGTCAGTCAATTCCAGCAGTTCTTCTGGCCCGCGTTGTGGTGGGCTCCCAAGGGCGCCGAGCCCACCATCGACTATGGCGAGAGCATTGGCCTCCCGCCCAAGTACAGCGATCACAACAAGACCGTCACGATCACGCTCAAGTCTGGCTGGAAGTGGTCCGACGGCACACCAGTGACATCGACCGACGTGGAGTTCATGATCGACTTGCTGAAGGCCGCCGTCGCCATCAGTCCGGCCAATGACGGTGACTACACCCCGGGTCTGTTTCCCGACAATCTCGCCTCAGTGACAACCCCCAACGCCACGACGCTGGTATTGAAGTTCACAAAGGCCTACAACCAACCCTTCATTCAGTTGGATCAACTTGGGGCCGTGGAGCCGCTGCCAGCACAAGCGTGGTCAAAGACGAGCATCAATGGGTCTATCGTCAGCTTTAAGAACCCGGCCAACGCCAAGGCGATTTACAAGTTCTTGAACGCCCAATCCGACTCGCTTGCCACCTACGGGTCCAATCCGTTATGGCAAGTGGTCGACGGACCCTACAAGATCCAGTCGTTCGATCCGTCAACCGACGCCACTGACCTCGTGGCCAACAAGGCGTACACGGGGCCCGGGAAGTCGCATCTCGCGGGCATTGACGAACTGGCGTTCACCTCAACGTCCTCAGAGTTCAACCAACTTCTCACGGGCAAGCTTGATGTGGGCTACGTCGACTTCAGCGACCTGGCCCAGGTACCGACCCTCAAGAAGGACGGTTACTCCGTTTGGGGCTACCCGGACCTGGGGTTCGAGTACATCGTCTACAACTTCAAGGACCCGACGGGGGACTTCGACAAGATCATCAGCCAGCTCTACATCCGCCAGGCCCTTGCTCACTTGCAGGACGAGCCGGCGCTCATCAAGTCAAAGGGGGGATTCGACGGTGCAGCGGGCGCGGCGTTTGCCTCGGTGCCCGCAATACCGTCAACGCCGTTCACGCCCTCTAACGCGACGAACAATCCCTACCCTTACAGCATTAAAAAAGCAGCCAAACTCTTAAAGAGCCACGGTTGGAACGTGAAGTCGGGGGGAACTACCACGTGCGCCAAGCCGGGCACGGCCAGTGATGAGTGCGGAGCCGGGATTCCGAAGGGGACGCCGCTGAGTTGGAACCTGCTCTATGACAGCGGAGTGCCGGTGATCGCGACACAAGACGAACAGTTTGCCTCGGCCGCCAAGCAGATCGGGATCACGATCAGTCTGACCGGCAAGACCTTCGACTATCTCATCTCGAACCTCTCGGACGTGTCCAACCCCGACAATGACAAGATTTGGGCCATGGATGACTTCGGCGGGTTCACCGATGACATCTACCCGACCACGAACGAACTGTTCAACACCACTGGGTCGTTCAACGAAGGTGGATTCTCCAACGCCACGGTCAACCAGGACATTCTTAATTCGGCCAGCTCCCCTAACAACAACGCAGTAAAGATCGAGCTGAGAGAAGTGGCCAAAGAACTGCCCGGACTCTTCCAAGCCGAGCCAGACCTGGTCTTCGCGATCAAGAACACACTGTCGGGGCCACCGGCAAGCTTCGCGTCAATGTCGCAGTACCAACCGGAGCCAAACTACTGGTACTTCAAGAAGAGTTAGAGCACGCCGTCAGAGTCATGGAGGCATCACGCGGCACTAGGACCAGGTACCGGGGCGTGCGTACGCAGTGACCGCCTATCTCGTCCGTCGCGGCGCGGCGTCGCTGGTAGTGATCGTGGGCATCGCGTTGCTCACGTTCGTCATGCTCCACGCCCTCGCACCCACGCCCGGGCGCGCTCTGCTCGGGGACCGGGCCACCCCGGCCGCGGTCAACGCGTTTAACCGGGCTCACGGGTACGACCGACCAGTCCTCATCCAGTTCTTCAGCTACATGAACCAGCTCCTCCACGGAAATCTGGGGTACTCCTACAAGTTGAACCAGTCGGTCGACTCCCTCTTGGCCGAGAACGTGCTGCGCAGCATGTGGCTTTCGGGCGTGTCGCTGTTCCTTAGTATCTTCATCGCCTTTCCGCTCGGGATCTTCCAAGCCGTCAAGCGAAACTCGATAGCGGACCAAACGCTCACCGCTGCTGCTTTCACGACCTATTCGATGCCCCAGAATTTTCTGGGCCTCCTCGTCATCGGCGCGTTTGCCGTCAGTTTGGGCTGGTTCCCGGCCGAGGCACCACAGTCCGAATCCATGGTGACCTACATCACTGACGTCCACGCCATGTTCCTGCCCATATTGGTGCTCACCTTGAGCTCGGTCGCGGGTTACTCGCGCTATATGCGCTCGTCGGCCCTGGACGCCTATGCGCAGGACTACATCCGGCTGGCCCGTGCCAAGGGTCTCCCCGAGTACCGGGTACTGCGTCGACATCTGGTGCGCAACTCGAGCCTGTCCATGATCACCTTGATCGGACTGTCCATCCCGGCGTTGCTCGGGGGCAACCTCATTGTCGAGAACCTTTTCAACTCCCACGGGCTGGGTTTGCTGTTTATCAACGAGCTCAACAACGAGGATTTCCCGACGGTCATCGCCCTCGTCCTCATCGGAGGAGTGCTCACCGTCGTCGGTAACTTCGTTGCCGATATCGCCTTGAGTATCGCCGACCCGCGGATCAGGATCGCCTGATCGTGATCATCGGCGACGCCTCCGAGGGCCTGCTCGCACCGCCCCCAGAAGGGGGTCAGATCCAGGGGCCCCGGGCGGGGTGGCGCCTCGCCCTGTCGACGTTCCTGGAGAACAAACTGGCCGTCGCCGGAGCTGCCATCATCGTATTTTTCTTGCTGTTCTGCTTCCTCGGTCCGTTCTTCTACCACACCAACCAGGTCGACACGAACGTGCTCAACGCATTCGACTCGCCGGGCAGTGGTCACCCTCTTGGCACCGACGGCAACGGGTTTGACGAACTCGGGCGAATAATGAAGGGCGGACAGGCCGCCTTGGAGATCGGGCTCTTCGCGTCCCTCATTGCCACGGTGATTGGGACGCTGGTGGGCGCCGTGGCCGGTCTCGTGGGGGGCTTTGTCGACGGTCTCCTCATGCGCATCGTCGATGTCCTCTTGTCGCTCCCGGTCCTCTTTGTCATCCTGATCATCTCGGCCCATTACGGAGCGTCGATTGTCAAGCTCTCACTGATCATCGGCGCCTTCTCGTGGCTCGTTTCGGCCCGACTCGTACGAGGAGAGGTGCTCACCTTGCGGGTGCGCGACTTCGTGCTGGCGTCGCGCACGATGGGCGCCTCACAGCGTCGCCTCATCTACAAGCACCTCATCCCCAACGCGCTTGGCGTCGTGATCGTCAATATCACCTTCCAAGTCGCCGACTCGATCAACTTCTTGGCCATCCTCGGGTTTCTCGGCTTTGGGCTCAACTATCCCCAAGTGGACTGGGGCGACATGCTCTCTGGCGGTCTCACCTACCTCCAAGACGGGTATTGGTGGCTGGTGTACCCGGTCGGCATCTGCCTCGTGCTGGTCGTAATGGCTTTCAACTTCATCGGTGACGCCTTACGCGACACCGTCGACGTGCGCATGCGGCGGCGCTGAGGTCTCGGGGCATCGTGGGCACACCAATTCTTCAGGTGGACGATCTCTCTGTCGATATCACGCTCTCGCGCTCGGTGGTGCACCCCGTGGGCAACGTCAGTTTCTCCATCGAGGCGGGAGAGACGCTCGGTCTGGTCGGCGAGTCCGGCTGCGGCAAGTCGATAACCGGACTGTCCATCATGCGACTCTTGCCCAACGGAGGGCACGTTGTCTCGGGCTCGGTCACCCTCGACGGCGAGAACTTGGTGACGCTCAGCAGCAACGAGATCCGCAAGGTGCGCGGTAACGATATCGGCATGATCTTCCAGGACTCCTTGACGTCGCTCAATCCCACGATGACAATCGGCGACCAGATCGCCGAGCCGTTCCAGCTTCACCGGTCCGCTTCGAAGGTCGAGGCTCAGGATCGGGCCGCCGAGATGCTCTCGATGGTGGGCTTTCCCCGGCCGAAAGAACAGCTGGGCACCTACCCTCACCAGCTCTCAGGCGGACAACGACAGCGAGTGATGATCGCCATCGCACTTTCCTGCGACCCTAAGGTTCTCATTGCCGACGAGCCAACAACGGCCCTCGACGTCACCATTCAGGCGCAGATCTTGGCCCTGCTCGACGATCTCAAGGCTCGCCTCGGCATGGCCATCTTGCTCATCACTCACGACATGGGTGTGGTGGCCGGCCGAGCTGACCGCGTGAATGTCATGTACGCCGGGCGAATCGTCGAGACGGCGCCGACGTCGCCGATCTTCAAGCGCATGCGTCATCCCTACACGCAGGCCCTGCTGGGGTCGATTCCAAAGCTCTCCCAAGACCCCGATGTTGAGCTGTTCTCCATCCCGGGCATCCCGCCAGATCTCACCGCACCGCCGCCGGGATGCCGATTCGCCCCCCGGTGCCTATACCTCACCGATACGTGCGTGGTCAATGAACCGCCGCTCGCGGCCAGCGACGGCGATCACGCGTTCGCCTGTTGGCACCCCGTCGACGGCCCCGCCGCTGTCGCGGTCGGGATTCGACGCACTCTCGTCGCGCTCGGCCCGAACCCGAGAGCGGGGACCGACGATCCCGCTCCGGTCCTAGCCCTTGAGAACTTGGTTCGCGAGTACCCGATCACCTCGGGGCTGATCCTTCGACGCCAGACCGCCTCGGTCAAGGCGGTCAGCGAGGTGTCATTCTCCATCAGCCGCGGCGAGACGTTTGGACTGGTTGGTGAGTCGGGCTGTGGCAAGACCACGCTGGGCAAACTCGTGGTGGATCTCGAAACTCCCGACAGCGGCCGCGTGGTGTTTGACGGAACAGACGTAGCGAGTCTCAGTAAGAGGAACCTGCGGCACTTTCGACGCGACATCCAGATGATGTTTCAAGACCCCATCGGCTCGCTCGATCCGCGCATGCGCGTGGGCGCGGTTCTGCGCGAGCCCATGGAGATCCAGGGCATCGGCACTCGACGAAGCCAAGACGCCGTCGTGCGCGAGCTTCTCGGCGAAGTGGGGCTCCCGGCCAACGCCGTCGAGCGATTCCCTCACGAGTTCTCGGGGGGCCAGCGCCAACGCATCGGGTTGGCTCGGGTCCTCACGCTCAGCCCTAAGTTGATTGTCGCTGACGAGCCTGTCTCTGCCCTCGACGTCTCGATTCGCAGTCAAGTTCTTAACTTGATGAAGCGACTACAAGAGACGCACGAGATGACGTATCTGGTGATCTCCCACGACCTGGCCGTCGTCAAGTACCTCTCGGATCGAATCGGTGTGATGTACCTGGGCAAGCTCGTCGAGACGGGGTCCGCCGAGGACATCTACGAAAGGGCCGTGCACCACTACACGGCGGGCCTGATCGCCACCATTCCCGAACCCGACCCCGACCGGGAGCGATCCAAGGCGATCGTGCCAATAAAAGGGGAACTGCCGAGCGCTGTCAACCCTCCGAGCGGTTGCCGGTTTCGAACCCGCTGCCCCGCGGTGCAAGAGATCTGTGCCACCGAGGTGCCGCCGTTGCGTCCCTTTGGCCCGGGGGGCCACCTCGCCGCTTGTCACTTCCCCCTCCGTCAGCCGCTGCCAGACCCGATATTGGCGCCCGTCGCGCAAGGTCGAACCACGGCGCCGTGAACCGTTTGTGAGCGATGCCGACGCGTCCGGGGGGTTCACATTCTGTTGTGACAACGATCGGCCACTGATCGGGTTCGAACAAGAGCACGTCGTTGTTTTGCGACAGCAGTGGGCGCTGAGGTCTGTGGGCGCTGAGGTCTGTGGAGGTAACGGGACTATGTTCGAACCCCCTTTCGTCCCTGTTCATCAGGTGAGACGTGGGCCAAAATCGCATGGGTTAACTCGCTAACCACACTGCCTGGATTTC
The DNA here is from genome assembly GCA_963724865.1 of uncultured Acidimicrobiaceae bacterium. Classification (GTDB taxonomy): domain Bacteria; phylum Actinomycetota; class Acidimicrobiia; order Acidimicrobiales; family RAAP-2; genus RAAP-2. Next base: position 134,952 of record CAVRWO010000031.1, read on the forward strand.
CTGAGCCGCTCACTCGAACCCCGTCCTGGCCATCGGAGCCCGACACCACTTCAAGGTCCATAGCGGTAACCAGCACCTCATACCATCAATTAGTGCTAGCATTATCTTATGGCTTCATCTCGTAGCACCTTCACCTTAGACGATAGGTTGGCATCGCGGGCTCACGAGCTGGGCATCAATGTCTCTGCAGCGGCTCGCCAGGGTGTTGCCGATGCGGTACGCGCCGCGCTACTTCGAGCGGATCGCGATGCGTACGTAAAGCACCCCGAACATGTCGATGATTTCTGGGTGGACGCAGAGGAATGGGGCGAATCGTGAGACGCGGTGAGATTTGGCTCGCCCACGTTGGCCGAAAGGAGCGTCCAGTTCTTTTGCTTACTCGAACCGAAGTACTCGACGTTCGTGGTCTGGTTACAGTCGCAGAGATCACCACTTCAATTCGGGGCCTGGCGGCCGAGGTTGAATTTGACTGCGAAAGCGTCGGCGTGCACCGTGAGTCAGTGATCAACTGTGATGGGATTCACACGATTGCTCAGACGTCGATGACTGGGCCGATTGGACAGGTCGATGACGACGTATTGGCAAAGATGTGCACCGCACTGAGTTATTCGCTGGGTTGCTGAGATGACGATTGTGGTCCGCGTCGCTTCGCGCACGATGAAGACCACGTAGGGCCCCCTGTGCCGGTCACTTGGGGCACACGTGAAGGTGACCCTCCGGCATCGAGGCCGGGAAAATTCAAGGGAGTGAGAGCGTGAAATCGCAAGCCGTGACGCCAGAGAAGGTTCGCCTACGCATTGGCAATCTGGCCAAGGCAGTCCTCGTCAGCGGCCAGGCGTACCAGGACCCGAAGGATGCTCTGAACGAGTTTGTCTCCAATTGCGCCGACGAATACGTGGAGGCTGAACGTCGCGGTGAGCGGATCCGAGTCCTCCTTAGACGTAAGGGGCGCTACCCGATCATTGCGATCGACGACAACGGGCGAGGCATGAGTCCGGATCGCCTGCGAGAGGTTGCGCGCAACCTCTTCGAGTCGTCGAAGGCCGGAGATACGAGAACGCTTGGAGAGAAGGCCATCGGTGTTCTCGCCTTCCAACAGCTGGGAGGTCGATGCGAGATCGTGTCACGCTCTGAAGGGAGTTCGGAGACCTGGGTTCTGCGCCTCGAGCGCGGGAAGGCGACGGCGCTCCTCGAGCACGAACGGCGCCGCGCCAGATCCAACCCCGGGACGACCGTGACGCTGAGTGACTTAGACCCTGACGTCATTCGAATTCTCACGCAACGAAAGGTTGTGGACTACCTTCGCCTGCGGCGAAGCTCCGCGCTCGCCCGCGGCGACTACGAGATCGAAGTGGTGGAGGGTCGCTCGTCCGAACTGGTGCTTGCGGAGAAGCCCGACGGCATCCGCCTCACGATCCCACCGCGGTCAACCCTGTGGGGACGCATCGAATTCGCCCTCTACGTCGCACCTGCCGACAGTCGTCGCAGAAGGGTCGCTGTTGTGGGACGCGCGGGTACGAGCGTTATCGAGGACATTTCCGATCTCGACGAGTTCGCGGCCCTCCCTTGGAACAGCGACCAGGTTTCCGGACAGATCATCTTCGAAGCACTCCAACAAACGGCGGGGCGACGGGCGCTCGTTCGCGACCGAGAGGCCTTCCCCGTGTTCGTCGACGCAGTGAAAATGGTCGAGACCGTTGTCGCCCAAACTCTCGAGCGGGTGAGCCGTGAGGTTGACGCGCAGACCGCGGACCGGCTCTCGGATGCGGTCCGCAAGATCTTCAATCGAGTCCTCAAGGAGTTGGCCGACCTGGACAACCCAATGCGATCGGCCACCGGCTCCGAATACGGTGACGGTGCCCTATTCGAGGCCTCCAAGGCAAGGGGGGTAATCGAGCAACAGAACGATCGACCCGAGACAGACGTCGGACAACTCCTCGACCGACCGGGGGATCCCATCATGGAGGAACCGAAACTTGACTCGGCCCGTCCAGAAGGCTCGCACTCCAGTCGCCTACCGACGGTCGCCCCGGACCCCTCCCCAAGCGAGGCTCGCAGCAGGTTCGACCCCATTGATGGCATTGTTTATTTCAATGAGTCACACTCTGATTACTTGATGGTCAAGGAGTCGGAGGCGACGCTGCTCGACTACCTGACGATGCTCGTCGCTAAGGAATACGTTGTCTTCAACAATCCGCGGTCTGAACCCTCCGAACTTGGCGAGGAGCTCGTACGCGTGCTCGTGCGAGTGCGTCGTCATACTCCGCGTCGATCGTGAGACTTGACCTCGTCGTGCTCAGCCCCTCATTGCGAAATTGCCGCCATAAAGCTATCGAACTTAAGAACGTGGCGGCTCAGAGGCAAGTTGTTGCAATTCGTACAACGAGTGGAGGTAACGCGACTATGTTCGAACCCCCTTGCATCCCTGGTCATCAGCTAATACATTGCAACCACGATGACGAGAATTGGTGCGAGACAAGTGTAGAGCCGCCCTCTTGGTCACCTCTTCGAACCCCGACGAGCGGTCCGAGGTCCAACGGGTCGTTGTGGCGCTTGGTGTTAAGCGAAGGGGGTTACGAGGGTCGTAACATCCTGTATCACGCGTGATACACTTGCTCCATGACCGAAATAACTATCCGCGAACTACGAAACCATGGTGGCAAGGTCGTCGATCGTGTTGCCTTGGGTGAGCACCTAACAGTGACGCGAGACGGCAAGCCAGTCGCGCTGCTTCTGCCACTGGAGCCGCCTCCGTTGTCATCACTGGCACTGGCGGATCGGTGGGCATCGTTGCCGCCGATGGATCCTGAATCCCTTCGTCGTGACGTGGACTCAATACTTGACCAGACTTTGTGATGGCGTCAGATCCCACTGTTCGCGGCGTTCTTGACACCAGCACCCTTGTCCTCTTCGAAAGGATTGCCGACGTCTCGACGCTCCCGGAAGAACCGATGATCACAGCCGTAACACTCGCCGAACTTTCCGTCGGTCCGCTCGTCGCGTCCGATCCACGGGAGCAGGCAATACGACAACTACGTCTCCAGCAGGCCGAGGCCGACTTCCAGCCACTCCCATTCGATGCGGCAGCAGCACGGTCCTTCGGTCGCGTCGCCGCATCCCTTCGTCGTGCAGGACGAAAATCGAGTGCGCGTGCGTTTGATGCGATGATCGCAGCGACGGCAATTGCCAACGATCTACCACTGTTTACTTGCAATCCGTCAGACTTCGAGAACATCGATGATCTTGACCTCAGATCAATCCCACATCCCGATAGTGCTGGGAAGTGATTTAGTTCTGCTCGACGGCATTCCCCTCATCACGGACGTTGTAAGTTGGTCAACACTTCGTGGGCGCTGAGGGACTCGAACCCCCGACCTGCTGAGTGTAAATCAGCTGCTCTAACCAACTGAGCTAAGCGCCCGGAGTAGTCAAGCCTACTGGGAGCCTTTGGCATCGTCTAAATGTCGTCCACCGTGCACATGAAGTCGAGCAGCTCCTTCGTGGCTGCGAACACCGGACGTCGGCGCACGCGTTCGCTCGCGACCAACTCATTGCCGTCGTAGTCGCTCGCGAACGCGCCCGCTTCGTTGATCACCAAGAGCCCTCCGAGGTAGTCCCAAAGATGCAGGCCCGAGCGGCGAGCGACGCTAAAGACGTCGAGCGAACCGTCGGCAACCAGACAGATCTCGAGACTCGCCGCCCCGAGTGAGCGATACTGTGCCCAACCGAGATGCTTCGTGGGCAGACCCGAGAAGCTCACGATGGCTTGAGCGAAATCTCGTTGGCCGCTTGGAGCAATGGCGACGCCATCTCGATAGGCGCCCGCGCCGCGTTCAGCCTCGTAGGTCGTTCCTGTCGCCTGATTCATGACGAGCGCCGCAACGAGCTCCTCATCTTTCACGACCGCGAGGCTCGTCGCGTAAAACGGAACGCCGTGATCGCAGTTCGTCGACCCGTCGATGGGGTCAACGACCACGGTGAGGTCACCGTCGCCGGTCACACCCGACTCCTCGCTCACGACGCGAAAGCCCGCTCCGCGCAATACGCGAAGTGCCACTTCGTCGGCGGCGATGTCAAGGTAGTACTGAGTGCCGCGCACACCGGAGTAACCCTCGTGTTGACCCGCAGCAACGACGGCACCGATCTCGTGCGCGCACTCACGAAGGGGCCGCAGTAGTTCTTCGTTCACGTAGTTACGGTAGTGGGGTTCACGGCTAACCTGAGAGGTGATGGCCGCTATAGACGTTGCCGGTTTCGTTGCCGACCTCAAAGACCACGCGGTGACCCACGGTTTTCACGTGCACGACGAGCGGCACTTCGTCGAAACCTACTCGCTTCGCCAAGCGTGGGAAGTCGACCTGCATCCCGAAGACGGATGCGGCGGACCGGTCGACTTGCATATCGAGCTCGACGTCGATCCACGCACGCTTCTCGCCTTCGAAGACGCGGTGCTTGGCCTTCCTGATGAAGTAGACCCTCCCGACGAGTTCCACTTCCCGCTCGTCCTGACCTGGAGCCTGCCGCCCATGCCCCACGGGCCGGATCTGTTGCGGCTCGCGATTGACCTCGCGCCCATCGGCGGGCTCGAAATGCCCCTTGAGGTGACGGCGACCGACGTCTTCGCGTCGCCGACCGAGAGCAGCGAACGACGAATCTCTATTGTGGCCCGACGAGCGATTTCATTGAGCCAAGTTGCCAAGGGCGAAGATCCCCTCTGCGACATCTTTGAGCGCGGACGGAGTGTGAGCGACTTTCTGCTCCAGTCCGCTGACTCGTGGCTCGGCTAGCTCGACTCGCGAGTGTTCTGGCGGCCCTGACGGTAGCGAGCGTACTGCTTGCGTCGTGTGGTAACTCGGGCGCAATTGCCGACGTTCGTCAGAGCTGCATCTACGTAAAGCGCGCGCTCGCCATTGAGGTGCAGAGCGAACAGTCCACCAACAGCACGGCGAGGCGGCGCACACTTCAGGCGAACGCGTTGAGTGAGTTGCTAAAGGCGACGCCGTCGGCCGCGGCGGCGACCTCCATCGACGGCAGCTGGAATCCGCTCATGACAACGATCAACGAGGCCGAGCGTGTGCCAATTCCCCATCTCGTCGACTCACTCACCCGACTGTGCCAGGTGGCCGACTCACCGAATCCCTATCTTTAGGTTCCTTCGGGCAGTCGTTCGCGCAGCCACGCGAGCGAGTTCACTTCGAGCATGGCGTCCTCCCAGCCTTCGAGGAGGTCTTCGAGCGCCGCGAGCGACGGAACCTTCCCGATCACCACGACCGTGAGATCATTGACGGGCTCGTCCGACACCAGGAAATCTCCGAAGATGTCTTCAGTCACCACTGCGTCGGGCTCCACCATCAGGTAAAGCTCGCCGGTTGCTTCGACCCACGACAGCTCGTACTCATTGTCGGCCGAGTCGGTCCACTCACTGCCGAACTCAAACTCGGCGCTCTCGCGCCGCGCTTCGTTTTGTTCGTAGAAGGATTCGATGTCCATCGCCCAAGACTACGTCCTCGCTATGTGCGTTGCGCTGTGAACGTCCCACGCCACCCTTGAGGCGTGAAGAATGTCGCTCGACGGGTCGTGACACTGGTCATGGTGCGGTGCGCCCCCCGCCCTCAACTGGGCGCCATGACTACTACCGACATCCTTGCCCAACTGCGATCCGAATGGCTGCGCGTCGGACGCCGATCGAGCGCCCGCGAGGCGGCCCGGCGCCTTGACGAACGCCACCCCGATCTCAACCTGAGCCACCAAGAAGATCTCTGTGACGTCGTGGCGCTCCTCGAATCGAGAGGCGGACGTCCCGTACTTGAACGGGCTCGCATCGTTCGTGCGCTCCTCGAAGAGGCATGCGACCCTGACGTGCACCGAGCACTCCTTCAAACGCTCCTTCCGGGTGTGGTGAGCGTCTGTCGACAGCTGCGCTTTGGCGACGGCATCATCGACGAACCGAGCGAGACGCTCGCCATGGCCGTGTCGCTGCTCAGCGAGCTGCTCGTGGACTGGGCCGGACAGTCGCGTCAGTACGCGGCGCCAGATCTGCTCTCGGCGTTGCGCGGTCGACTTCGTCGGTGGCTCCTCAAGGAGAAGGAAGCGGCCAGGCGCCTCAGCGCGTTCGACGCCGTCGAACGTCCGGCCGACGAATCGTCGCCGCTGCTCAGTCGACTCCAGAGCCTGCGCGGAGGCGAGCACGACCGTCTCGTGAGACTCACCTACGCGCGCGTCTTCGAGGGCAGGTCGCTGCGCGAGCTGGCTGCGCACGATCACAGCGCACCCGTGTCACTGCAGTCAGAGCTGCAACACTTCGCCGTCCGATTTTTGCTGTAGCGATTATCAAAGGTTGTGAATGTCACTCGAAAATTCGCCGGGCGCGCCAGTACCCTGCAAGGACCAATATGAGAAGCCTCCACTCACTCAAGAGCGCGCATTGGGTGATGTGGTCGAGCCCCATACTGCTCCTCGTCCTCGTCTTTACGCTGACCGCGTCATCAAGTTCGACGCCGCTGCGCCACTCTTCCGCCCCGAGCACGACCACGAGCGTGAACACGCCGACGACGAGTACCGTCGCCGCGACGACCACCTCGACCGAACCGCCGCGCCGTTCGAGGACTGTCAAAGCTTCGTCAATGAAGATCGTGTCGCCCGCCATGACCGAGCCGCCGCCCGCAGCGGCGAGCGTCTCGAAAAGCGCCAGCTCCTCGAGCGCGACCGCGTCGAACGTCGAGCCAGTCGCGAACGCGCCCGACGTGAGCGCCTCGAACGGCGTGCTCAGCGGACAACTCAGTCCCTCCTTCGCCGTCGCCGACCTTCCGCTCGCCGGTCCGGGGACCTGGGACGTCGCCTCGAGCGCGCCAGTAACCGTCACCCTCACGTGCTCGGGAGCGACGATTCCGGTCGAGTCGCAGTTCGAGATCGCCGCGAACGAGCAGTGCCAGGTCTCGATCACCTCGACGACTCCCAAGACTTCGCTGACGTGGCAGCTGACGCCAGCTCCCTAAAGCGACCCCTCAGCGCGCGGGTGCATGGCACGGCCCTCGTGCTCTACTTTCTCCTCCTGCCCTACGTCGTCCTGTCCAAATGGCGTCACACGGCCGGAGAGGGTCACGCGACACTCGTTCGTGCCCTCCTCGTCGTGCTCGCCATCTTTTGGATCGGCTTTTTCTGCCAGGTCGTGCGCAACGTCACCCAGCTTCGCCGAGGCGCGAGGGTAAAAGCGGGCGGCAGCGCATGGCTCGCCGGGCTCGTCGTCGCCGTGCTCGCGCTGCTCGCTCCGGCGTCACACGCAACCCTGAAAGAAGCGACTCCCATCGCGGTCCCTTTTCACGACGCGCATCGCGCCCCCGCCACTCCCCATCGAACGACCTCGATCAGCGGCATGGGAAGCCTGCCCCTCGCGCTCATGGCCAAGCGGCGAGGCGACCTGCTGCGTCAGCAGTCCGACGAAGCGAGCGACTTCGACGTCGACGAGTCGATCGAACTGCTGCGCGCGCGGAACCCTGAACTGATTGGTCACCTCGCGTCGCTGATTGGCGATGGTCTCGACGGCGTGCTCGACGTCAACGAAGCGCTTCCGGCCACCGCGTCCACAGCGCCAACCTCGCCACTCGTCGCCTGCGTGCTCGGCCCCGGCGCAGCCGGCACGTTGATCGGTTTCGCGCACGAAGGTGGCCGACTCCCCGTTGCCCCCTCGTGGAACAGCGACGACATCGCCAAGAACGTCGTTGCGCTGCACGACGGCAAGGTCATCTTCGCCAAGAGCGAATCGGAGTTGCTGCGAGCGCTCGCGACTCGAACGCTCCGACAGAACGTCGTCGTCTTCCTCGGCGCGCCCAACCAGCTTGACGACGAACTCGCGGCCTGTGCGATTACGGTGAAGCCCCGGGCGAGCGGCTCCGACACAACGCCCTCGCTCCCCGTGGCGTCTCCGCGGGCGAGTGACCTTCGTGTCGAACTGTTGCGAGCCGATCCGATGGTTGAGGGACTCGCAGAGCCGTTTGCGCCCACGCTTCGACGGCGCTGCGTCGAGATGGTCGCCTATCTCGCGCTGCACCGCCACGAACCCGTGACGGGCGAGCGACTGCGCACACGAGTCCTCGCCCACGCCGACGTTGATGCCTCCCAGCGAACACTCGCCAATACGGCGAGCGCCGTGCGACGGTCTCTCGGCGTCGACGCTGAGGGACCGCGGCTCCATCCGGTCACGTCGTCTGGGCTGTACGTCACCCACGGGGTCTCGAGTGACGTAGAGACCTTCTTCTCGCTCGTGGCGCGAGCTCGTCAGCTCCCCGTCAGCGACGCCGCTTCTCTCTGTCACCGGGCGCTGCTGTCTCATAAAGGGCGAACCGCTCGCGAGTGCGCTGCGTGGCTTCGAGTGGTTTCTTGCCGAAGGCCATGGCGCGCGGCTCGCGCGCGACGGCGAGTGGGCCGCGCTCGCCGTGCATCACACCGCGCTCGAGAAGGGCAACTACGAGCTCGCGTTCTGGGCGATCCAGCAAGGACGCCTCATCGACCCCTACAGTGACGCCCTCAGCGAGGCGTTGACGCGCGTGCCACGCTTACGCGAGTTTGGCGGCGATGGAAGTGGCCGAGCGCAGCACGAGCCCGTCGGCGCCCGTGGCGCTGTAGCGATGAGTTGGTCGTTCTCGCGCTTCAGCCAACAGGTCTCGAAGTAACGCGCCAAAGGGCAGTGGCGGGTCCACGAAGAGGTACTTCGCGAGCGACCCCGGAATGGTGTTGAGCTCGTTCACGTAGAGCTCGGTCTCGCTCGCCAGAAAGTCGAGGCGCGCGACCCCTCGCACGAGACAGATCTCAGCGATCGCCTTCGTGAGACGGGTGACTTCCTCCTCCTGGCCGTCCGCGAGCACGGCGGGGAGCTCCCGTGGCGCCGCGACCATCCCCTCGCCCGCCACGTACTTGTCGCGGTAGTTGAGGATCTCATTGCTCGTACGGCGCAGCGGTCGTTCGATCGCCGAGAGATCAAGCGTGGGGTACGTGCGAAGTCCAATCTGCACATCGGTGAGGTCTTCACGATAGGGCTCCACGACACAGCCGTTGGCGAAGTGCGGATTCGTCGAGAGACGCGCGCGGGCGGTCTGCAGATCGGCCACCACGTCGATCCCGATCGACGAGCCGCCAAAGCGCGGCTTCAAGATGAAGGGACCATCAAACGGGAGCCAGGGAGTGTCCGAGTCGAAAAGGACGCGCGGCAGCGTGGGCAGACCGGCCTGTGCCACGAGCGAGGAGAAGGTCCACTTGTCCATGCCGATCGCCGCCCCCGCGAGCGACGGGCCCGAGTAGTTGATGCCGGCGAGGTCAAGAACGCCCTGGAGCGTCCCGTCTTCACCCGGGCCGCCGTGGGTCGCGAGTATCAACGCGTCGAGCTCGATCTTGCGCTCCTTTGCGAGTCGGCCTCCGGACGCAAAGAACCCGCCCCCGTCCCCGACGCGAAGCGTCATCTCGCTCGAGCCCTTCGGCACGCCGTCGAGAAAGGCTTCAGCTTCCACGTCGCTCGCCACTGAGAAGAACGATCCTGACTTCGTCCAGTAGATGCCGAGCGTGTCGCTCGCGCCCGCGAGTTCGCGCAGCGCCTGCAACCCCGTCAAGATGGAAATGTCGTGTTCGGGCGTTGGACCCCCGAAGAGCACACCACTGGTCACCGAACACCTCGCAACGTCATTAAGACATCAAGGGTAGTGGTCGGGAAGATCGTTCAAGAACAACACCGCGTCACCCGGGCGCAGCGTCGTGCGCACCCACGCCACCGCCTCGTCTCGGGTGTCAAAACGCTTCGGCGCGGTTGACAGTCCCGCAGCAAGTGCCACGGCGTTCGTGCGACCCACCACGACGAGCTCGCCGGGGATCGCTTCAACGAGTTGTCCGAGTCGCAGGTTCTCCCCGTACTGGTCGCGGCCGAGCTCGACGAGGCCAGGGGTCACGACGACGCGACGACCGAGGAGCTCGAGTGACGACAGCACCTTGAGCGCCGCTACGGCGCTCGCAGGATTCGCGTTGAACGTGTCATCGACAATGACGACCCCCGAAGAAGCAGTTGCGACGTTGAGCCGGTTCGCGACGGGCGTCACCCTCGAGAGCCCGGCGATGAGGTGTTCCGTGCTCACCCCGAGTTCGAGGGCAGCACCGAGCGCGCACGCGAGATTGGTCGTCTGCACCCCAAGGATCTCGTCGACGGTGGCGAACGTCGCTCCCTCGCCGACAACGCGCCATCGACCCGACTCGGCAACGACGCGCACGTCGGCGTCGGGGTTCTTCGAGCCCGCCGTGATAACCCGCTTGCCCTCGTCGCGCAGCGACGAGGGCCACTTGGCAAGACGAGCGTCATCGACATTGAGCACCACGGTCGCCGCGCGCTCCGTGATCTCTCGTTTGGCCGCCTCGACGACCTCGAGCGAGCCCATCCGCTCGAGGTGCACCGGCCCAATCGCGGTGACGACGGCAATCTCGGGCACGCACCAGGACGTGAGCTCTCGAATCTCGCCTCGTCCATAGGTACCCATCTCGGCGATGAAGATGCGCGTGCTCTCGTCGAGGTTCTCGTTGATCGCCCGCGAAAGACCGGCGCGGTTGTTGTAGCTGCGCGGCGAAGCCACGACGCCATATTCGTCGGCGAGCAGTGCGCTCAGGTAGCTCTTCGTCGAGGTCTTGCCGTAGGAACCGGTGATCGCCACGATGCGCGGGTGAATTCGTTCGAGACGAGCGACCGCCTGGTCGACGAAGCGCTTTGCGCCACGCTCCTCGTGCGGGCGAAGGGCGCGCGTCGTGAGATCGAGCACGGGCGGCACGGCGAGCACCATCGCGGCGCCCGCCAACAGCGGGTGGGGCGCGAGCGCCCCAAGGCCCGCAACGACGACAGAGAACGCTCCCGCCACGATCGCGGTCGTGCGCAGACGTCTCGTCCAGTCGAGCGCGCTCGTGCGCCCGCGCAGGGCGAGTCCCCAGGGACTGAACAGCCCGTAGACGACGACCGCGACGACAAAGAGGTCCCACTGGCGAAAGGCGAGCGTGACGAACATCGCGAGAATGAGCACGTGACTCAGCGTCACGGGTCGGCGCGGTCTGCCGTGTGGGCGAAGCTTCGCGCTCGGGACCTGCGGCGCGGACCAGCGACCGAGAAATCGCACGAGCGACGTCGGGTCGTAGTGCTCTCGCTGGAGGACGCGCAGCCAGCGAGCCATTTGGGCGCAGTACGCCAGGATGAGGAGTACGGCGAGAACCGCCGCGAGGGCGATGCTCACTGGGACAGGGCTTTCATCGCGACGTCAACGAGCGCACCGGGCGCCTCGAGGGGAACGAAGTGACCGACGCCCGCGATCTTCACCAGCGTCGTCGGACCCTTCACGAGGGCGGCCGCCGTCGTGGCGATCTCGTAGGGCGCATCGCGGTCGCCCTCACCCCAAATGAAGGCGACCGGCATCGTCAGCTGCTCGAGCTCTTGTTCGTAGGTCTCGTTCACATTCGCGACCAATACCTCGCGCATTACGCCGTGCGCACGCCGGTAGTCGCTGGAGCCATGTTTCTGGCGCGCGCGCTCCAGTCGGGTTTCGCTGACGAGGTGATGCTTCGCCAACCAGCGAACAGAGCGGTAGGCGAATGGAGGAAGGGCCGAGGGTTGCGTGCGCAGGAGCGGGACGCCGGTGAGCACCACCGATCGAACGAGTTCGTGGTGCTCTGCTGCGAGCACGACCGCGATCCGACCACCGAAGGAGTGGCCGACCAGCACGAGCGGCTCGTCGGCGATCTCGTGAAGGGCAGGAAGTATGAGTTGGGCGTAGTGGCGAGCCCCTCCCGCTGCGTCGGGCACCGGGGACGCCCCAAAGCCCGGTAGGTCGAGGGCGACTGAGCCGATCCCGCGCTCAGCCAGGGCATTCGCCGCGAGCGTGAAGTCCTGGGCGCTCCGGCCCCAGCCGTGGAGCCACACGACGCGGACCTCGCTCGATCCGTAGGCTTCCCCAAAAAGTCGCGTGTCGCCGTAGCTTCGAAGCACGACTAAGAGGTTATCGACGATGCTCTCTGCGCTCGGACCTGCGTGACGGGGCCCCAGTAGCGTTCTAGAGACTATGGATGAGGCAACATTTTCTCCCGAACTGCTCGTCGGACTCACCCCCGAGCAGCGCGAAGCCGTGATGTCGCCCGCGCGGCGACTCCTGGTGCGCGCCACCGCCGGCTCGGGAAAGACCCACGTGCTGACCTTGCGCATCCAGCGTCGCGTCGCGGACAACGAAGTTGCACCCGACCAGATTCTCGCCATGACCTTCACGCGAAAGTCTGGCGACGAGCTGCGCAAGCGACTCTTTCGCGCCGGGGTGCGCGACGTACGCGCGGGCACCTTCCACAAAGCGGCGCTGACGCTCGTCACACAGTACCGAGAGGACCATCACCTTCGACCCCTCACCCTCGAACCCAATCGCCGAAAGCTCGTGAGCGCCCTCGCCGCGCAACTTCGCGAGAGCGGAGAGCTCAAGCTCGAAGACTGGCAACTCCCCCGCCTCGAGCAGGAGATCGGCTGGGCGCTCAGTCAGGGATTTCAAGGGCCGCAGTATGCGAAGAACGCCCGACGGTTGAAGCGCGATGCGCCGCTGCCGCCCGCACAGTTCGCCGAGGTCCTCGATCGCTACATCGGTCTCTGCCGCAGTCGTGGGGTGCTCGACTTCGATCTGCTTCTGAGCGAAGCCATCGCGCTGCTTCGTGACGAGCCTGACGTCCTGGCGTCGTTTCGCTATCGCAACCGGTCGCTCTACGTTGATGAGACCCAGGACATGAACCCGCTGCAGTTCATGCTGCTGCGTCAGATGGCGGGCGACGATCCCGACCTGTTCTGTGTGGGCGACCCCAACCAGTCCATCTACGGCTTCAACGGGGCCAACCCCTCGTTGATCAACGACCTCATAATGACCTGGCCGGACACGGTCATCCTCGACCTCACGCGTAACCACCGCTCGACGGCCAACATCATCGCGGTCGCGAACACGCTGCTCGAAGAAGGCGCGCGTGGCATCGAGCCAGCAAAGGACGACGGCGATGTGCCACTCGTGCGTGGCTACGACACCGACGACGAAGAGGCCCGTCACGTGGCGACGTGGCTCGCGGCGAAACACCAGCCCGGATCCCCGTGGAAGTCAATGGCCGTGCTCGCGCGCACGAACGCACAGCTCGAACTCGTGTCGAGCTACCTCGACGCTGCCGGCATCCCCAACGAACGTCGGGGACCGGAGCACTCGCCGGCCTCTGATCTCATGGCGCCCGAACTGCCCGCGCGTCGCCTCGAGGATAACGACCGAGACGCCGTGGCGCTGTCGACGATCCACCGCGCAAAGGGACTCGAGTTTCAACACGTCGCAGCCATCGGATGGGCAGAAGGTCAGCTGCCGAACTACAACGCAACGAGCGTCGACCAGCTGGCCGAAGAACAGCGCCTCGCCTACGTTGCCCTGAGCCGGGCCGAGGATTCGCTGCTCATCACCTGGAGTCGAGGGCGCAACGACCCGCGCTACCCGGATCGCTTGCCCTCGCGCTTTCTCGCACTCGTGCAAACGGTCGTCGCCGAGATTGAAGCACGCAACGCGCCCCTTCGCGGTGAGGCGCGCAGGGAGCGGCTCGCCGCCATCAAAGCGTCGCTTGCCGAGAGCATCGAGCAGATCGAACAGGACAGTCGCTCTCAAAGGTGATGACCCGGCCAGGTATAGTTCGCAGCGAATGACGAGCGATATGAACGAAAAGGGCCAAGGGTGAACGGGGCTCACGCGTTGCTCGCGACGCTCACCGACAACGACGTCACCGTGTGCTTCGCCAATCCTGGTACTTCGGAGATGCACTTCGTCGCTGCACTCGACGATGCGCCACAGATGCGCGGGGTTCTCTGCCTCTTTGAAGGCGTCGCCACGGGGGCCGCGGACGGCTATGCGCGCGTCAATCGCTCCCCCGCTGCGACCCTGCTTCACCTGGGGCCTGGTCTGGCGAACGGCTGGGCGAACCTGCACAACGCCCGTCGCGCACACGTCCCGATCGTGAACATCGTCGGCGACCATGCGACCAATCACGCTATCTACGACGCGCCGCTGCAGAGCAACATCGAATCGCTCGCCGCCCCGCTTGAGGGATGGTATCGGCGAACGTTATCGGCGAACGACGTTGCGCGCGACGCCGCGGATGCCATCACAGCGTGCTTCGGTCCACCGGGCGTTATCGCCACACTGGTGCTGCCAGCGGATGCTTCGTGGGGCGAAGTCGCGACGCCAACCGCGCGGTCCAGCGTGAGCCGGCCCGTCGCGTCGTCATTCGACGACGACGACCTCGCGCTTTCGGTAAAGGTGCTCACGACGCGGCGCACGGCACTCGTCCTTGGTGGTTCGCTCACGAAAGAGCACCTCGCCCTTGCGCGTCGCGTCGCGTCGGTTACATCATCTCGGCTGTTGACCGAGACGTTCCCCACGATCATCGACCGCGGTGCGAACATCGCCGACGCCGAGCGTCTCATCTACGTTCCCGAGTTCGCCATCGACCAGCTGAAGGACTGCGAAGCGCTAATCCTTCTGGGCGCGCGAGAACCGGTGAGCTTCTTCGCCTACCCAGGTCTTGCAAGTCGCCTTGCCCCCGACGCCGCCGAGATCATCGACCTGGTCGCGCCAGGCGAGGACCCGTACGCGGCACTCGCGGCGCTCGCAGACGCCCTGCACGCACCCCCACTCGAACTTGAGCGCGGCGAGCGTCCAGCCGCCCCCCGAGGTGAGCTCACGAGCCAGTCGTTCGGGGCGGCAATCGGGGCGACATTGCCCGAAGGCACGGTGGTGGCCGACGAGTCCAATACCAGTGGCGTACACCTATTCGGCGCCACGCGATTCGCACCCGAGCATCAGTGGATGACGCTTACTGGGGGCGCCATTGGCTTCGGTCTGCCCGTCGCCGTCGGCGCCGCCGTCGCATCGAATCGTCGCGTGCTCGCTCTCGAGTCCGACGGATCGATGATGTACACGGCCCAGGCCCTGTGGACAATGGCGCGCGAAGGACTCGACGTTACCGTCGTGGGGCTCGCCAATCGCAGTTACGCAGTCCTCACGTACGAGCTCTCAAGAGTCGGCGCGACCTCCGAAGGCGCCGCGAGTGCGCGCATGCTTGACATCGATGATCCCACGCTGCAACTCGCCGACCTCGCTCGTTCGCTCGGTGTAGCGAGCGAACGAGCCACGACTGCCGACGAGCTCGTCGTTGCCCTGGAGCGCTCGTACGCGACCCCCGGTCCGACGTTCATCGAAGCCGTGTTGCCCAAGCGCCTCTCTTAAAGGGAGAACTCACCGACGACGGGCGCGTGATCCGAGGGCTTCACACCCTTACGGGCGTCGCGATCGACGTAGCTCGCTGTGGCGAGTTCGAAGAGCCCCTCGTCGACCAAGAGCAGATCGATGCGCAGACCCCACCCACGGTGGAACGCGCCGTTTCGGTAGTCCCACCATGAGTAGCTCGGGACGTCGGGGTGCATCCTTCGAGTGAGGTCGACGAAACCTAACGCTTCGATGGTGCGGATCGCCTCGCGCTCGGGCTCACTCACGTGCGTCATCCCGACAAAAGCACTCGGGTCGTACACGTCGAGATCGCTCGGGGCAACGTTAAAGTCACCGCCTGCGACGACGTGACTATCCGAGTCTGGAGACCCCAGATGCGCCGCGAGTGACGCAAGCCAGCGCAGCTTGTACTGGTAGTGGGCGTGATCGAGCGCGCGACCGTTCGGCACGTAGCACGAGTAGACGCGCAGGCCGCCGCACGTCGCGCCGATGAAGCGCGCTTCTGGATCGTCGTCGTCGAATCCCTTTACGACGTCTTTGAGGCCAATCGACGAGAGGATAGCGACGCCGTTCCACCGGCCCTCGCCGTAGTGCGCGGACTCGTATCCGAGTGCCGCGAGTGCTTCGAACGGGAACTTCTCGTCGGTCTGCTTGGTCTCTTGGATCAAGAGCACGTCGGGACGCTGAGCAACGAGCCACTCTTCAACGCGGGGCAAGCGCGCCGTCAGCGAATTGACGTTCCAGGCGGCGATCTTCACGACAGGTCCGCCAGCACGAAAAACAGCTCCGTCGACGCCGCGAGGTCACCGTCGACGGTGGCCGTGCCGAAGCCCTTGCCGCCTCTCGCCGAAAGCTTGGTCATCTCGCACTCGATTCGAACCGTGTCGCCCGGCGCGACTTGACGACGGAAGCGGGCGCGCTCGACACCGCCGAAGAGGGGCAGGCGACCGGTGTAGCGCTCGTCCGCGAGCACCACGACCGCGCCACACTGGGCGATCGATTCGATCAGGAGGACACCGGGCGTCGTTGGACGACCGGGAAAGTGCCCGGGGAAGAACCACTCATCGCCCACCAGCGTCCACTGCGCGCTCGCGCGGACGCCCGGCTCGAGGCTGAGAAGGATGTCAAGAAACAAGAACGGCGGTCGGTGCGGCAGCCAGTCCGTGGGATCAAGCGAGAGCTCGCTCATAAAAGCGCCAGCTCAGCGATGCGCCGATCGCTGTCGACGTTGACCAAGCGAAAGACCCGCTTGTCACCACGCTTTAAGACGTCGCGTGCGCGCGCCGGTGGGGGCGTCCCAAGTAGCGTCGTCGGGGCGTAGCACTCGACCTGCTGATCGTTCTTGAGTTCGACCTTGATCACCGCGCCGTGCGACGTGAAGGCGGTGACCTCGCCGGGCACCTTCGAACCGACCCGAAAGGTGCTTTGGAACTGCGCGAACGCGGCCTCGGGGTTGACCGGCTGACGTCCTCGCTTCAACGCGACCGCGGGCGGCGGCGTCTCCAGCACCGGAACGGGTGGCGCTGCCTTCTTCGGTGCTCTCACGGCCTTCGCCGCCTTCTTCACCCGCGTCTTCTTGACGACGTCGGTTGCCTTGGCGAGCTTCTTCGCCCCTTTCGCCGCAGCTTTCGTCACGTGGTGCTCGATCGGCTTTTCGGCGGCCTTGTGCTTGTCGGCCGCCTTTTCTGAGATCTTGTCCACGGGCTTTTCTTCCTTGGCGACCTTTTTCGAAGGAGCCTTCTTTGCCTTCACCGGTGTGAGCGTCGTACCGATGGTTGGTTTCTCGCCGTTGGCCAGCGTGACGGCGAGCTTCTTCGCCGTGCGCGTGACTTTGACGTTGCGCACCGGGATGCGAGGCGTAAAGACCCAGCCGACGCCCCTTACAGGCTTACCCCCGATCAGGCGACCGACGTCGAACAGCCAGGGATACTCGTCTTGGAACTCCTGAAAGGAGTCGTTGCTCAAGACGACTCCACCGATGCGGTCGGCGATCTTCAAGATGAATGCGTCACCACGACCCACGGCCCCCGCGGGCGGCGTGACGATGTCGCCGGCGAGCGAGGCGTCGGTGAAGCGGCTTCGCTCGTTCGTCGCCATCCGGTGTTCGAAGGTCGCATCCGCCACGACGATGATGTCGGCACCAGGGTTCTCCTCGCGAAACGCGTTCACCGCCTCGTCGAGTTGGGTGAAGCTTGGCGTGACGCGTCCTTCGGTCGCGAGGTTTGATCCGTCGACCACGACGCGCAGCCGCGGGCTCTTTGCGGGACTCACCGAAGCGCTCGCGCCAAGAGGTCCGCCTGCTCGGCGTTGTGCACGAGGCCGCTGCCGGTCGCCGGACTCGCTGACTCGGCGCGCGCGACGTGCGACACCTTGAGACCTTTGAACTCGTGGTGCATGCGTAGGTGCACAAAGGGCCACGAGCCCATGTTCTCTGGCTCCTCTTGGAGCCAGACGACCTCGGCGAGGTTCGGGTACAGCGAGAGGATGCGCTCGATCTCTGGTGTTGGCCACGGGTAGAGCTGCTCAACGCGCACGACGGCGACGTGGTTCGCCGACGTCGCGTCGCGCTTCGCGATCGCTTCGAGCGCGATCTTGCCCGAGGCGAGAACGACCCGTGTCACTGGCCCGCGATCGCTGACGTGATCATCGAGCACGGTTTGGAAACATCCGTGCTCGAACTCAGTGAGCTGAGAACGCGTCTGGGTGGCGCGCAACATCGACTTCGGGGTGAAGACGACGAGGGGCGTCGGTCGCTCGCGTAGCACCTGACTGCGCAAAAGGTGGAAGTACTGCGCCGCCGACGTGGGCTGGGCCACGCGAATGTTGTTGCGCGCACTGAGTGACAGGTAACGCTCGATGCGACCACTGGAATGCTCTGGACCCTGACCCTCATAGCCGTGGGGCAGCAACATCGTGAGGGTCGCGTGTTGGCCCCACTTGTCCTCGGCCGCGACGAGGAAGTTGTCGATGATGATCTCGGCACCGTTGGCGAAGTCACCGAACTGTGCCTCCCACGCCACGAGGGTGTTCTGCGCTTCGACGGAGTAGCCGTATTCAAATCCAAGCGCCGCGTACTCCGAGAGGAATGAGTCGCGCACGGTGAAGAAACCGGGCGCATCCATGCTCGCGAGCGGCACGAACTGACGGCCGTTCTCGTAATCGATCAGTGCGGCGTGGCGGTGAGAGAACGTGCCGCGTCGCGTGTCTTGTCCCGTGAGTCGAACGTTCGAACCACCAAGCACGAGTGAGCCGATGGCGAGCGCCTCACCGAAGGCCCAGTCGACTTCGCCCGACTCGAGCAGCGCCATGCGCTGGGCGAACTGGCGCTCGAGCTTCGGGTGCACGGTGAAGCCGTCGGGCGCCGTGACCGTCACCCTCGCGAGCTCGAGCAGCGTCGTGCGATCGACCCCGGTCTCTGGGGCGGGCGGATCCTCGGGCGCCTCGGCGGCGGGCACCCCGTCAAGCTCGGGCACCGGCACCGTTCTCACCTCGTCGAGCACGCTCTGAAGCCGGGCGTTGAACTCGTTGAGTGCGGCTTCAGCTTCGTCGATTGAGATGTCGCCACGGCGAACGAGCGTCTCCGTGTAGATCTTTCGCACCGAGCGCATCTGATCGATGATCTTGTACATCTGGGGCTGGGTGTAGCTCGGGTCGTCGCCCTCGTTATGTCCGTAGCGTCGATAGCAGACGATGTCGACGACGACGTCGCGCTGGAAGGTCTCGCGATAGTCAAAGGCGAGACGAGCAACGCGCGCACACGCTTCGGGATCGTCGCCGTTCACGTGGAAGATCGGCGCCTGGATCATCTTGGCGACGTCGGTCGGATAGAAGCTCGACCTCGCCGATTGCGGCGCGGTGGTGAAGCCCACCTGGTTGTTGATCACGATGTGAATGGTGCCGCCGATGTGGTACCCCGAAAGCTGAGAGAGGTTGAGCGTCTCAGCGACGACACCTTGGCCTGCGAAGGCCGCGTCGCCGTGAATGAGAACCGCGAGGTAGGGGTGATCGACGACGGGGGCGTCCTGCTCGGTGCCGTCGCTCGGACGGATCACGAGATCCTGCTTCGCCCGCACGATTCCTTCGACCACGGGGCTGACCGCTTCGAGGTGCGAGGGATTCGACGCCATTGAGACGTCGATGGTGGCGCCGCGTGAACTCTTGAAGACGCCCCGTGCCCCCTTGTGGTACTTAACGTCACCGCTGCCTTGAACGCTCTCGGGGTCAAGGTTGCCCTCGAACTCGGAGAAGATGTCGCTGTAGGACTTGCCGACGATGTTCGCGAGCACGTTGAGCCGTCCGCGGTGGGCCATGCCGATAACCGCTTCTTTGAGACCGCGGTCGGCGGCCTCGTCGAGCACGGTCTGTAAGGCCACGATCGTTGATTCGGCGCCCTCGAGGCCAAAGCGCTTCTGGCCCACATAGCGAGTGTGAAGAAACTTCTCGAACACTTCGGCTTCGCTGAGTGCACTCAGGATTCGACGCTGTTCGTCCGAACTCGTCGTCGTCGTGACGCCTTCCACGCGCTCTTGGATCCAGCGCTTTTGGACGGGGTCCATCATGTGTCCGTACTCGATACCGGTCGTGCGACAGTACGCGTCGCGCAGGATCGCCAGAATCCTCTCGAGCGTCGCCTCGTATAGGCCCGCCAAGCCGTCGACGACAAACGATCGCTGGAGGTCCCAGATCGTCAGTCCGTACGTCGAGAGTTCGAGCTCGGCGTGCGGCGCGGGAGGCCCACTGCTCAAGGGATCGAGGTGCGCCATCAGATGGCCACGGACTCGATACATGTTGATAAGGGCCTGCACTCGGATCTGCTTCAAGATTCGTTCCGCTTCGCCCTCCGCCGGCGACGGGTTGGCGTCTTTTGCCCAACGCGCGGGCTCGTAGGGAATGCCGAGCGACGCGAAGACCTGGTCGTAGAAGTCGTGAGAGCCAGCGAGACACTCTGCGACGTACTTGAGGAACAAGCCCGATTCGGCGCCCTGGATAATACGGTGGTCGTAGGTGGAGGTAAGCGTCATGATCTTGCCCACACCGAGTTCGGCGAGCGCGCGCGGGTCCGCCGCCTCAAAACCGGCGGGCCAGTTCAACGCGCCGACACCGAAGATTGCGCCCTGTCCGGGCATCAGTCGCGGCACCGACTGCACGGTGCCGAGCGTGCCCGGATTCGTGATCGAAACCGTCGCCCCCGCGAGATCGTCCGCGCCGTACGCACCGCTGTGGATCTTTCTTACGAGATCTTCGTACGCAAGTAAGAACGCACGAAAGTCCATGGTGTCGGCGTCTTTGATGACCGGCACGAGCAGGTTGCGCGACCCATCCTTCTTCTGAACGTCAACGGCGAGTCCGAGTCCCACGTGTTCGTGATGACGAACGCCGGGCGTCCCCTTTTCGTCGACGGCCTCGACGAAGGTCGAATTGAGCGCGGGCACCTCGCGCAGTCCCATCACGATGGCGTACGCGATGAGGTGCGTAAAGGAGACCTTCGCTCCGCTCGAGCGAGCAAGCGCTTCGTTGAGCGCAGTGCGGTTGATCTCGAGCAGACGAGCGGGGACGGTGCGAACACTCGTTGCAGTTGGAACGGCGAGACTCGCGTTCATGTTCGTCACGATGCGCGCGGCGGCGCCACGCAGCGGTGACGCCTCGGCGTCGATTGCTACCGACTTTGCCTCAACTGTCGAGGCGACGGGCGCCGCATTCGCGACCGCCGGCAACGTGGAGCGCTGATAGTCGGCAAAGAACTCGCGCCAGCTTTCGGCAACCGACGTTGGGTCGGCGAGGAATCGGTCGTACATGTCGTCAACGAGCCACGCGTTAGGCCCGAACGAGCCCCGCGCGGGGCGGTCAGTTGAAGCATCGGGGGGTGTAGTCACCTAGCCAGCCTAGGGCGCAAAGCCCATATATAGATGGGTTGGCGGGGCGGGCGGGGCCGGTAGGTTTTGGGTGTGCCATCCTCGACCGCGCCGCTGCGGCTGCACTTCATCGCAAGCTCGCCCGTGGCGGGCCTCGCGCTCGCCGAACGGCGCGTCGAAAGCCCGCGAGCGACCTTGATCTGCGTGCACGGAGCGCTTGATCGGGCGGGATCGTTCTCACGGCTCGCTCGGCGCCTCAACGACTTCGACGTGGTCGCTTACGCCCGCCGCGGGTACCAGGGCTCGCGCGATCTTGGCCCGGTCGATCTCGACCACCACGTCGAAGACCTCCTCGCGGTGATCAACCGGGAAGCGCCGGGGAGACATCTCATCCTCTTCGGGCACAGCTTCGGGGGTATCGTGACATTTCGCACGGCGATCGAGAGTCCCTCGCGGATCAACCTCGTGGTCAACTACGAATCGCCTGCTCCGTGGATCTTGCCTCGACGCGTTGCCCGCCAACCACTCTCCGACGACAGCCCGGTCGAGGTGGAGCGTTTCTTTCGTCGCGTCGTTTCTGACGCGGCGTGGGACCACTTGAGCGAAGCGCAGCGGACTTCTCGCCGTCACGACGGTCCCGCGCTGGTCAGTGACCTGGCGACCGTACGCAGTGAGCGAGCGCCGTTCAACCTCACCGACCTGCGCGTACCGGCGACCTACGCCTACGGCACCGGCAACGACGAGGCCACGTCGTATTTCCGCGAACTGGCCGAGGCCATGCACGCTCTTAATCCGCTCGTGACGGCTGGCGAGATTCCTGGCGCCCGCCATTCGGCGCACCTCGATCACCCTCGCCTGCTCGCCGAATTCCTCGAAGAGCGCTGGGATTCGTGCGCGTTGGGGTAACAGGATCGAGCGGCCTCATCGGCCGGGCGCTCGTCGCGTCGCTCACGGCGCGCGGCGACACCGTCGTCGCCTTTGTTCGCCCCAACACGAAAGAACGCCCCCCGCTCTCGGTGCGCTGGGACCCTGCGCGCGACCTGATCGACACTGAGGACCTCCGACTCGTCGGTGGTTTCGATGCCATCGTGCACCTCGCGGGCGCGGGCATCGGTGATCGACGGTGGAATTCGACGAGAAAGGCGGAGATCGTACGATCTCGCGTCGAAGGAACGTCACTGCTCGCGCGCACCATCGCCAGCCTTTCGAGCGGCGTTGGCATCTTTGCGAGCGCGTCGGCAATCGGTTGGTACGGCAATCGCGGCGACGAGGTGCTCGACGAGTCCAGCCCGCGTGGTGAAGGCTTCCTCTCTGACGTGTGCGTCGAGTGGGAGCGCGCGACGTCCGCCGCGGCGTCGACAACTGTTGCTCACTTTCGAACCGGGATCGTCATCAGTTCGCGCGGCGGTGCGTTCAAACGACAGCTGCCACTGTTTCGCATAGGACTCGGCGCGTACATCGCATCGGGACAACAGTGGATGAGTCCTATATCACTTGACGATGAGGTCCGCGCGATCCAATGGATCGTCGACCGCCGCCTCGAGGGTCCCTTCAATCTGGTCGCGCCCGAACCAACCACCAACCGCGCCTTTGGCGATGCGGTCGGTGCAGCCATGCGTCGGCCGGTGAAGTTGCGCGTGCCGCGCATCGTCCTGTCCAACGTGCTTGGCGCGGAGATGGCTGACGAGTTGCTGCTCACCAGTCAACGCGTCGTGCCAGCGCGCCTCGCGGACTCAGGATTCGACTTCACTCATCACGATGCCGTGTCAGCGATTCGCGCTGCCCTTTTGGGAGACTGACGTATCCGAATCTCGCCAAAGACTGTGGATCGCGTGTGAAGTTGTTCGTCACTCGCTTCCCATGACGGGTTCGTCTCGAACCTCTCAAGTACAGTGACCTCTGACAACTTGATGTGATCTCGCACATCCCCTATGCAATTTGGGCAGCTACTGGCAGGCAAGGCGTATGACGTTCGATCGTAAGTTGAGATTTGCCGTTGCCGTCGCCGCGGTCGTCGGGGCTACGGTGTTCTCGCTCGTCGGCTCGTCGGGCGGCGCAACGTCAAGCGGCACGATCACCTACGCCGAGGCCCCCGGCGCCGCGCCCAACTGGATCTTTCCCTACACCGGCTATCTCAACTTCTCGGCGTCCAACATCAACGACTTTCAACAACTCATGTACCGGCCCCTCTACTTTTTCGGTCTCGGAGGAACGTCGGCCTACGTGCCCTCGCTCTCGCTCGCCGATACTCCGGTGGTCTCCGGCGGAAATCGAACGATCACCATCCAGCTCAAGGGCTGGAGGTTTGGCGACGGCCAAGTAGTTGACGCTCAGTCGGTGATGTTCTTCTTGAACCTCTATGACGCCGACCCGACGAGCTACGGCGACTACACCCCCGGAGCGGGCATTCCCGACGAGGTCGCGAGCGCGAGTGGCTCGGGTCTCACCGTCGTTATTCATATGAAGACGATGGTCAATCCGCAGTGGTTTCTCTATAACTATCTGTCAGAGATCACGCCGCTCCCGGATCGTTGGGACATGACCTCGGCGCACGCAGCGGGACGTTGTGCCCAAGGGACGTTCGGCGCCGCATCAACGCAAGCGGCGTGCAAGGCGGTAGAGGCCTACCTCGACAAACTGGCCATTGCGACGAGCACCTACACGTCGGCGTTCTGGCAGGGCGGTGACGACGGCCCGTGGAAGCTCCTTCGCTTTGACGCTGCGGGCGACGCAACCTTTGAGGCCAACCCCTCATACTCCGGTCCCCAGTCAGCCCAAGTGCGCTTCGTCAAGGAGATTGCCTACACCTCGGAGTCCCAGGAAAAGAGCGACCTCGAGAGCGACAAGATCGACATCGGCTATCTCGAGCCCACCGATCTCACCCAGCCGGCCCCCAAGCCCGATACCCCGGGTCCGAACCTGGGATCGCTGAACGCGAACTATCGCCTCTCGGTCGGGGCCCCGTACGCGTTCAATTTCGCCCAGATGAACTTCACCTCGTCCAATCCAGTGCAACCCGAGTTTCAGCAGCTCTACATTCGCCAGGCCCTTCAAGAATCGATTGATCAATCGAGCATCGTGCGTAGCGTTGACGACAACTATGGCGTCACCGAGGACAGTCCGATGCCCCTCAACACACCGTCGTCTTTTGGCCGTCAGCCAACCAATCCCTACACGTTCAACTTGACCACCGCAAAGACGCTGCTCACCTCGCACGGCTGGACCGACGAGGCGGGGGTGATGACCTGCACGAGCCCGGGGACGACGGCAACGCACTGCGGCGCCAACATCGCCGCGGGAGCACAACTGAAGTTCACTCTGATGTACGTGACCGGCGTTCCAGCGGTTGATTCGACCGTCAATACGATCTCGACCGACTGGAACGCGATCGGCATTGACGTGACAACAACGGCAAACACGCTGAACAATCTCGCCGCCCAGTGCACGTCCACCAGCACCACACCGTGGTCCATCTGCTGGTCCGGGGACAGTTGGACGTACGAACCGAACTACTACCCCTCAGGTGAGCAGATGTTCGTTTCGGGTTCGAGCGCTAACGCGGGCGGCTACAACGACCCGCAGATGAACGCGCTCGTTGCGGCCGACACTCGAGGCAAGAGCACACTCAGCGCCTTCGAGCAGTACGCGGCGGATCAGCTCCCCGTGCTCTATTTGCCCAACCAGGAGAGCATCGTCGAGACGTCACGAAGTCTTAACAGTACGACCGGATGGACACCCAACGCGCTCGGCAGCTTCCTGCCCGAATACCTCTACTACTAAACTTCAAGGTTCGCCGTCAGGGATTTCCCCGAACGAAATGGGCTCGACTCCTTAGTGCGCGTGAAGTGACGGTCCTGTGATCGTGATCGTTACCTTCGTGAAATTGTTCGAACTACCGAATCGAGGTTCTGTCGCGACCGATCAGACCATTTGTAACCAAACAACTGGTAATTGAGCGGTTTTTGGCGCGTTGACCACGTCGTACATATACGATGGCACCGGCTAATCGCTTGGTGGGCTTACTTGTTTCCTCTCGGTACCCCCGATACAGTTGCCTCCAGTCATCCTTGAAGGATGTGAAAATTGGACGTGACCATTTAGGTGGTACGGGAGGCGATATGTTTCATAAATTTAAGATTCGTGCAGCGTTAGCAGTGGGGGTGGCTCTGGCGGCTGCGTCCGTCGGGCTTATTACACCGGCGCTCAGCAGTGCGTCGTCAACCCCAAACGTGATAACGATCGCTGAGCCTGCGAATGGGACGCCAAACTACATTTTCCCGTTCTACCCTCCGGCGATGTGTACGGTCGCCAATACCTCGCAATTCCAGGAATTGATGTACCGGCCCCTGTATTTCTATGGCGTCGGCGGTAGTGCCGCTCAGGCGCCCTCCGTGTCACTGGGAAATGCTCCGGTGTACTCGAACGGCGACAAGACGGTGACCATCACCACGAAAGGCTGGAAGTTCGCCGACGGCCAAACCATTAACGCTGAGTCGGTCATGTTCTTCTTGAACATGTACGACGCCGTGCCGTCGGGCTTCTGCACCTACACCAAGGGCCTCGGAATACCCGACCAGATAGCAAGTGCCAGTGGTTCCGGCAATACCGTCGTCATCCACCTCAAGTCGGCGGTGAGCCCTCTGTGGTTCACCAGCAACGAACTGGCAACTATCACGCCGATGGCCAACTCCTGGGACATGACCAGTGCGACGCACAAGAGCAGCTGCGCTTCGGGCAAGTACGGCGCCGGTTCGACGATCAGTGCCTGCAAGGAAGTCCAGGCCTACCTGAACAAGATCGGTGCTAACACGTCGACGTTCGCCGACAAGTTTTGGCAGAGCGGCGCGGACGGGCCTTGGACCTTGATCAAGATGGACAACTTGGGCAATGCGGAGTTCCAGGCGAACTCCAAATACTCCGGTCCCCAGAAGGCACAAGTTAAGTACGTGAAGCTCGTTGCGTTCACGTCCACGACCGCCGAGCAAAACCAGTTGGAAGCAGGCAACATCGACTTCGGCTACGTTGACCCTTCGGTGTTAACGTCGCCCGCTCCGGCGCCTGGAAAAGTTGGGGCAAACTTTGCTCCTCTGGCGTCAAAGTTCAACCTGGACACCGGCATCCCGTTCTCCAACAACTACATGAACCTCAACTTCGGTAAGAACCCCGGTGCGGTGTTCCTCAACCAGTTGTATGTGCGTCAAGCGATGGAGTCGTCGATCGACCAGGCGGCTATTGTCAAGAATGCGTTCAAGAACTACGGATTCCCGACGTACGCTGCGGTGCCTGTAAACACGCCGTCAACGGAGATTGGCCACGTGACCCAGCCGTACCCGTACGACATGACGGCCGCGGCGGCCGACTTCTCGAAGAACGGCTGGACGCTTTCTGGTGGAAAACTCGCTTGCACGAGCCCCGGAACAGGTGCGGGAGAATGTGGCGCGGGAATCACGCAAGGCGAGAATCTGACGCTGAGCGTTGAGTACTACAGCGGCGTACCGTCGTTGACGACAGAAATGAATGCCGTCATCGCCAACTGGACGAGCCTCGGAATGGTGATCACGCAGACCACGGGGACGTTTGACGACACTGCTGGTACCTGCCCGTCCGCGTACAACGCCTCGACGACCTTCGACATCTGCAACTGGGGTGGTGGCTGGCTCTACGCGCCTGACTACTACCCGTCGGGCGAGCCTCTCTACCTGACCGGCGCCGGATCGAACAGTGGCCAGTACTCGAACCCGACGATGGACTCACTCATCAAGGCGACGCTCTCAACGAACGTCAAGCTGACTGCGTTTGCGCAGTTCACGGCGGACAACCTGCCGGTGCTGTGGGACCCGGTTGCCACCCTCACGACTGAGTCTTCCAAGTCGCTGAAGAGCAGCAGCGGTGGGGTGTTCGAGGGCCCGTTGGAGACCTGGACGCCTGAGTATTGGAGCTTCAAATAGTCGTCGCAGCTGAATAACTGCACGATGAGAATTTACCGAAAGGAGGGGTCCGCAAGGACCCCTCTTTTCGGTAGCAACTTGACTGGATGGTAACGTTACTCCGTGTTTTCGTACATTTTGCGACGATTAGGGCAGTCGGTAATCGTCCTTTTGATCGTCATTGTTCTTACGTTTTCGCTTCCTTACTTCCAACCGCACGGGATTTTCGCTCCGGCATACGCGGTACTGGGAGCTCGCAGCACGCCATATAACGTCCACGTCTGGGCGTCCCAACACGGCCTTTTGCAGCCGTACTGGACTCGGTTATATCAATACATCTTCCAATTGGTAGTCCATTTCAATCTTGGCTACTCCTTCAAACAGAACTTGTCGGTTCGCACCATCATCGCTCTGTACGTGCCACGCACCGTCTGGCTCGCCCTGAGCGCCCTCATCTTTACCGTCGTCATTGCCGTGCCGTTGGGAATCTTCCAAGCCTCACGCCGCAACACTGCGGTCGACTACGCCGCAACAGGCACCGCCTTCGTGCTCTACGCAATCCCCGCCTTCCTGCTGTGCCTCCTCGTCATCGAGGTCGCGGGTTTTAACACTCTCCATCTTCCGATATCGCCGCCCGAAGGCGTCGCGCCATGGGCCATCTTCACCGATCCGAAGTCGTTCATTCTGCCGGTCGGCTGCTTGACGCTCCTGTCCGTGGCGAGCATCAGTCGGTTCATGCGTGGCACCGTCCTTGAAGTGCTCGTCCAGGACTACGTTCGAACCGCCCGAGCCAAAGGATGCAGTCCGTTTCGGGTCTTGTGGCATCACTCTTTCAGGAATGCCCTTGGACCAATCGTGACGATTCTTGGACTCTCCATTCCGGCACTCTTCGGCGGAGCGCTCATCGTCGAGTACGTCTTTAACTACGCGGGCCTCGGTCTCCAGACGCTCAACGCGGCGCTCGACTTCGACGTTCCCACCGTGCTCGGCATTACGATCCTCGTGTCGATCTTCACCTTGCTCGGAAATCTCGCAGCGGACGTGGCGCTCGGCATCATCGATCCGCGGCTTCGCATCCAGGGGGCGAGCAAGTGACGATTTCCGAGGCGGCCCCTCCAACAAAACACGACGTTATTTCCGACGCGGTCGCGGCACTCAGCGATCAGAGCGCCCCCGTCCCCTTATGGCGACAGCGCCTCAAAGTCTTCATGGCCAACAAGCTTGCAATTGCGTCGTGCGTGTACATCTTCATCATCGCCGCCGCGTGCTTTCTCGTACCGCATCTGCACCCGACAAATCAGACCAATCAGGCAATCGCCTTCAACACCCCGCAGAACTTGCCCCCCTCGTCTGCTCACTGGCTGGGGACGGACAGCAACGGCTTTGACGAGCTCGGTCGTATCTTCTTCGGTGGTGAGTACTCGCTCACGCTGGGCTTCCTCGCCGGGTTTATCACCATCGTCGTGGGGACAGTCTATGGAATGATCGCCGGATTCTTTGGCGGCGTCGTCGACTCGGTGATGATGCGACTGCTCGATGCGTTCCTCTCGATTCCGTATATCTTTCTCCTCATCACGCTCATCACCGTCTTCGGACGATCGACCGTGTTTTTGATATGCATCATTGGTTTCACCGGTTGGTGGGGAAATGCGCGCATCATCCGAGGTGACGCACTCCTCATTCGCAACCTGGACTACGCGAAGGCCTCGACATCTATGGGTGCCTCCAAGATGCACGTGATCAAAAGCCACGTGTTCCCCAATTCGATTAGCAACATTGTCACCGTGGCGACATTTTCCGTGGCCGACGCCATCCTCTTTCTCTCAGCCCTCGGATTTCTCGGTCTCGGCATTCAACCGCCCCAAACTGACTGGGGCACGATGCTGCAGGCGGGAGCAGCGCAGATGCAAAACGGCTTCTGGTGGGAAGTGTGGCCCCTTGCCGCCGTCTTTATCTTGGTGGTGGTGGCAATCAACTACATCGGCGACGCATTGCGCGACGCGTTCGAGGTCCGTCTGCTCGAGCGTTAACGGTCGGTCAGTAGGGAGTAGGCGTCACGCACCGGGAAGTGCTCGCGCAGACAACTGGACGGCCGTTCGCAAGGGAAAGTGACACGCGGCCTGGTGCCGGTCGCCATAACTCTCCATCGGCGGCTCGACCTCGGCACAGAGCGCTTCAGCACGCGGACAACGAGTTCGAAAACGGCAGCCCGACGGCGGGTTGACCGGCGACGGCAACTCACCGCGCACCTGAATTCCCCGCTTCTTTCGTGCTTCGGCGGGGTCAGGCACGGGCACCGCATCGAGAAGTCCCTGCGTGTAAGGGTGCACGGGCTGGCGGAACACTGATTCGGCGTCACCAAGCTCCACGATCTTGCCCAAATACATGACCGCGATCGAGTCCGCCATGTAGTACACGACCGCGAGGTCGTGGCTCACGAAGACGTAGGAGAGGTTCTGTTCCCGCTGCAGATTCTTCATCAGGTTGAGGATCTGGGCTTGCACTGAGACGTCGAGTGCCGACACCGGTTCATCAGCAACGATGAGACGGGGATTCAGCGCCAGCGCTCTTGCCAGACCGATGCGCTGACGCTGGCCGCCGGAGAACTCATGGGGATAGCGATCGGCCGCTTGATGATTGAGACCCACAATGTCGAGCAGTTCATAGATCCGGCGTTGCCGTTCAGCTTTCGTCCCCTCTTTTTGCACGTGTAGGGGCTCACCGATGATGTCGTTGACACTCATGCGAGGGTTGAGCGACGAGTAGGGGTCTTGGAACATCATCTGGCGTTGCATATGATCCTCGCGAGTCATCTTGTGATTCTTCGCAGACACCAACTCATCATCGAAGTAGATCTGACCGGACGTCAGCGTTTCGAGGCCCACCAACATTCGTCCGATGGTGGTCTTGCCGCAACCCGACTCCCCCACGAGACCGAGGGTCTCGCCTTCGTTCACCGAAAAGCTCACGTCAGACACTGCATGCACCGCACCGACCGTGTGTCGGATCACTCCCGCCTTGATGGGGAACTCCTTCACCAGGTTCTCGACGCGCGTCAGTTCCTTGCGAGGGGCGGCCACAGTCGCTGCCGCTGCGACGGGCGCCGTAACCACCGTGGCGAGCGGTCCCCCAACGGGATGAAAGCAGGCGTACTGGTGATGCGCGTTCCCTACGAGTGCCGGATCTTCTTCGCGACACTCGTCAGTGGCGTAAGCGCACCGTGGCGCAAAGCGACACGCCGTGATCACCTTCGTAAGGTCCGGTGGCATGCCCGCGATCGATACCAACTGCTGTTTTGAGGCCGTTTCCAGGCTCGGCATGGAGGCGAGCAGCGCCTGGGTGTAGGGGTGTCTCATCGACTTGAAGAGTTCGTCGGTGGGCGACTCCTCTGCCTTCTTTCCGCCATACATGACAACGACGCGATCGGTTCGCCCGGCGATCACGCCCATGTCGTGCGTGATGAGGAGAACCGCCATACGCAGCTCCTTGCGCAACTTGTCGATGATGTCGAGGATCTGAGCCTGGATCGTGACATCGAGAGCGGTCGTGGGTTCGTCTGCGATCAGCAGCTTCGGCGAGCAGACCAGCCCCATCGCAATAATGACGCGTTGGCGAAGCCCGCCGGAGAGCTCGAAGGGATACTGATCGAGTCGCTCGGCTGGTCGAGGCATATCGACCATCTCCAAGACCTCAAGGGCGCGCTTGCGGGCATCCTCGTGGCTCACGCCCCGATGGATCCTGAGTCCTTCGCCAATCTGACGCCCAATCTTCGTCGTGGGGTTGAGCGAACTCATGGGGTCCTGGGGAATGAGGGCGACGTCGTTGCCGCGCTTGGTCTGCATCTCTTTCTCGGAGAGCGACGCGAGATTGACACCGTCGAGCTCGACCGTGCCGCCGGCGATGTGGCCATTTCCGGGGAGCAGTCGCATAACTGCGAGTCCCGTCGTCGTCTTACCGCACCCCGACTCCCCCACCAGCCCCACGCACTCGCCGGCATCGATGGTCAGTGAAAAATCGTCAACCGCAGTGGCGAAAGTATTACGAGTTGCAAACTGGACCTTGAGGTTGGTCACGGATAACAGCGGGCACATAGAACTGCAATCTTACTCTTTTTGGGTGTTTTTGCGGAATTCGTGGAGCCTTACCAGGCCGGGACCACCGAGCCTCACGAGGAAAGACGCCAGGTCAAGCGATGATACCGGCAAGGACCCTCTTCGTCCAGGGCGGCCAGGTGCGCGGGGACGGCGTAGCCCTTGTTGGCGTGCCAGCCATACGTCGGAAACTCGATGGCCAGGCCGGTCATCGTTCGGTCCCGGTGAACTTTTGCCAGCACCGACGCCGCGGCGATCGTGGCGCTTATGCAGTCGCCCTTGATCAGGGGCGTGTGCGCCATGCCGGCAAAGCGCAGCGCCGGCCAGTCGGGGGCCTCGTTAAATATTGTCAACGGTGCGTCGAGCAGGTTGAAGGGGCCGTCGAGGAGCGCGTGCGTCGGAGACAAGGTGAGGCCCTCAATCGCGCGCGTGGCAGCGACGGCGAGAGCAAGGCGCAGCCCCCAACGGTCGATCTCGGCGGCGCTAACCGAGCCGAGCGACCAGTCTGCCGCCCAGTGTTGAAGGGGTTCGACGAGCGCTTCGCGCTCTTCGGGGGTGAGCTGCTTGGAGTCCGTGAGCCCTTCGGGCGCGGGCGAATCGTCGGTCACCACGACCGCGCCGACGGTGAGCGGACCGGCCAGCGCACCACGGCCAACCTCGTCAACGCCGACGACGACTTGGCCTTCGGCCACGAGCAAGCGCTCGTAGCTGAGCAGGTCCGGCGCCGCCTCGTTCACCCCCAAATGGTACCGAGAGAGGGTCCGCCTAACATTCATCCTCATGATCGACGAGATCTTCGTGGTGCCGATCAAGCGCTTTGATGTGGCTAAGGAGCGTCTGCGCCGTGGAGGCATCACCGGCGTCGAAGTTCTCGCCCGCAGCCTTGCTGAAGGAGTCCTCCTGCACTGCGCTCCTCGACACGTCGTCGTACTCTCCGAATCGCCCGAGGTCTCGACCTTCGCCCGTGACCTTGGCGCGGACGTCCTGGAATCGGCCGCGGGAGGGCTGAACGAGGCGGTGCAGTCTGCCTACGTCGAGCTTGGCCGCACCTACCGGCGCCTCGTCATCGTCCACGGCGACCTCCAGCATCCCGAGGGGCTCGGAGCGTTTGCGCCGGCAGAGGGCGTCACCGTCGTCACCGATCATCTAGGTCAAGGCACCAATGTCCTCGTTGTCCCGACCGGTGTCGAATTCACCTTTCGCTACGGTCCGCACTCGGCGCAGCTTCACGAAGCCGAAGCCTTGCGTCTCGGCCTCGCCTGTCAACTCATCACCGACAGTCCGTGGCGCTACGACGTCGACGAGCCGAGTGATCTGTTCGAGTAGATCGTCCCCTCGATTTCTGTCCTCAGACGCAACTCGAGGGGGCCCTGCGGCCCCCTCGAGGTACAACTCTCAGTAGCGAGAGATGACTACTGTCGCTACGCCTTCTTGACGGCGCGCTTTGCAGGACGCTTCGCGGCCTTGCGAGCCGGCGCCTTCTTCGCGGCCTTCTTCGCCGGAGCGCGCTTCTTCGCGGCCTTCTTCGCCGGGGCGCGCTTCTTCGCGGCCTTCTTCGCCGGAGCGCGCTTCTTCGCTACCTTCTTGACAGCGGCCTTCTTTGCAGGGGCGCGCTTCTTAGCGGCCTTCTTTGCAGGGGCCTTCTTTGCTGGAGCCTTCTTGGCTACAGCCTTCTTCTTCGCGGCTGGTGCCACTTTCCCTCCTTGGGACTCAACGTTGAATCAATTTGGGACCCAAGGCGCCACATACGTGGACGATAGGTACCGCATTGATATCTCGTGAACTCGGCCATGTGCCACCCAACCTCACGGCTGTGCGACGACTGAACGCAGTGCACGGTCCCCTCGCGAAAGAGCGTTCTTCACAGCGTTAATCGCAACGCGATGAACAACGTGTACCTCCTCCGCAGAAGGACATCTAAAAGTTCAGTCGTTATTCACACCAATGTCAAGCATTTCGAGATTTTTTACAACCGATGTGTGCGTGCTCTCCGAATTCGGAATCTACTTAGGACGTGGTGCGTGCGGTGATGCGATGAGTGGACACGAACGTTCGACACTCGTGTTAGGTCCGACTCGTAGTGGTAAGACATCTTCAATCATCGTGCCGAATCTCCTGATGACACGCGACAGTTGCGTCGTCACTTCAACGAAGAACGACGTCGTTTCATTGATGACGAATGCACGACGCGACGGGGCAACACTGTTGTTCGATCCTTCGGGAACGGTGCAAACACCACACGGTGCGCATCGAATTGGCTACTCACCTCTAAGGCAATCTTTAACTTGGGACGGCGCCGTTCTCGCCTCTCGAAGCATTCTTGACGTTGCTCGACGAGGTCGAGGCGACCGAAGTGACGATCACTGGACCGAACGAGCAGGAGCTCTCGTTGCTCCCTTGATGCACGCGAGTGCGCTGCGTGGCGATTCGATTGGACATCTCGCATCGCGCATCGATGAGCGACGCGGCGACGATCTACTCCACGAACTCACTGAGCGACATGGCGAGCATCATCCAGCAGTCTCACTGTTGCACGGGGTGCTCGCCACCGAGGAGCGTGAGCGTTCGAGCATCTGGTCGACGACCGCCGGGCTCTTCGCCGGTATCCGGACAGAGGCCGCGCGAGCGTCCGCTCGGGAGGCGCCTCTGGACGTCGAGGAGTTCCTGGCGGGTCCCCACCAGCTGCACATCGTCGCCCCCAGTCGGCACCAGGCCGTCTCCATTCCCCTGGTCGTCGGGCTCGTCGAAGAGCTCGTCCACGCGACCTACGACCGCCACCACGAGGGCGCCCGGCTCCTCCTCGCCCTGGACGAACTCGCGAACGTCGCTCCCCTGCCTCGGCTCGCGGGCATCGTGTCAGAGGGCGGTGGCCAAGGTGTCTTGACACTCGCGTGCTTGCAAGACCTCAGCCAGGCCCGTGCTCGATGGGGCACGTCGGCCGAAGGTTTCCTCTCGCTCTTCCCGACGACGCTCGTCCTCTCGGGTATCGCCGATCGCACCACGCTCGAAACTTTGCGAGCGCTCGCGGGAAAAGAGCTCGTGGCATCACCCAGCGTCCAGCGCGACAAGCGAGGCCGAGCAGTTGGCCACAACACCTCGTGGATCGAGCGCGACCGAATGACCGTGAGTCAGCTCGCTCAAGGACGAGACGGCTTCGCGCTGGGTCTTGACGCGCAGAACCACCTCAAGTGGGTAGAGCTCACGCCTGCGTACCGAGACCCTCGGTTCCGCCCCTACCTGGAACGGTCCCCTCGCGAGCGTTCGTTTTCGAGCGAACGTTCGCGCCACCTGTCGAACTGATCGCGATCGAGTGGACGCGGACCGAGCGTGCGTACCGTTGGGATCATGCGCGCGTCTCGTACCGGCATCGTCGTCTCGTAGACACCGCCGCGACCGCGAAGTGCGGGATAGAGATCATCGACCGCTCGGGTGAGTTCTTTAGGCTGTTGTCCGAAGCTCGCTGCGTTCGCCCACGCTTCGACGACGTGACGTCGCGCGACGTCGTAGCGGCCTTCGAGGGCACCTGCGAATCGGTGCTCGTCGAGTACGTCACCTCTTTCCGGGGCTTGCACGACGCCCAGAGACTCAAAACGCGACCGATCGCGGTCCCACGCCGCGAGCGTCTCCTCGCGACTCCACGCCAACTTCTCTCCGCGGTCTTTGTGGTGTCCAGACCAGATCGCCCTGTATCCCTCGTCGAGCCCGATCACGTGTTCGACCCCCTCGAACGACCGCCACGCCGACCACGGCGAGCGTTCGGCCACCTCGTGTCGAAGCGACGAACGATAGAGCGCGTCTGCCGCCTGCGCGTGGGCGTAGAGCGCTCGAGCGTCGAGGACGTTGCGCTCATCGTACGGTCGCGCGCCCACGAGCACGTGGTCGTGCAGGTGCGGTTCGCCATGGCGATTGAGCCCGTGCGTGTAGCTCACGATGCGCTCCCACGTCGCGGGATGGTCGCGCACCTGCCCACCACGTCGGTCTCGCACCACAAGGGCGCGCTCTTCGAGGTATTCGACTGTCGAACGAACGGACGATCGGTGCGCGTCAACAATCCCACGCGCGTGTTCGGGATCAACCGCGAGCAGCGCCGAGATCGGTCGAGGGGCGGCGATCACCAGGTCGTAGCCGACCACCGTCGCACGTTCGCTGGCGGAGAGAACCCGCGCGATATGAGAGGGATCGCGAGTGTCACCGTTGCCCCGAAGCCACCATCCTGGACCCCCGTCTCGTAGACCGTCAAGTTCGTGGGCGGCATCGTTCGTGAAGTAGGTGACGTCGTTCGAGCGACGTGGAAGTAGACGAAGCACGGGCACCCCTTTTTTGGGGCCCAACGGTCGTCTAGAGCTGCGCGGCGATCCTCTTCGCGAGTTCGTGGCCAGCCAGCGCGTACTTTTCGGTCACAACCACCGCGCCGGGCCCGGCTTGGAGCATCAGCGAGTCGAGGAAGCGCTCTTCGGACACGCGGATCTTGACCGCGTGGCGACCGTCGTCGAGGGTCCGCCACTGCGCGCCCGGCAGCGGCTCGAACAGCCAGCGCTGGGCGGATTCGAGCACGACGATGACCTCATCACCCTCCTCGCCGATCTGGGTGAGCCAGTTCGCGACAGTGTCCGCGGGCCGGTCTTGGCTCGCAGGCGACGTCGCGAGCACCGCACTCATCCGGTCGAGACGAAACGTCCGCCACGCCTCGCGCGTCGTGCAGTAGGCGCGCACGTACGTGTGGCCGTTGAGGACCTTCATCTCGCGAGGCTCGATAGCCCGAGCGTGGGTCTCGGCGCTCGTCGCCGAGGTGTAGTCGATCTTGATCTGAGAGTGCGATTCGATGGCCCGCTCCACCTGTGCGATGAGCGCTTCGTTTGGCATCTCAATCTGAACGGGCGCACTCGTCGCGCGCTCGATTTTCTCGATGGCCGAGAAGATTGCCGGATCCGTGTAGACGCGCGACGCCTCGCGAAGGGCGATATTGAGCTCGAAGAGATCGCGCCACATGAAGGCGGACGGGTCATCCGCCCCCTCGGGCAGATCGGAGAAGTCGGCGCGGTAGGTCGAGTCGTCCTTTGCCTCGTTCTCCCAGTCCTCGCACTCCTTCAAAATGTGAGCAGGAAACCTGTTCGTTCCGTCGGAGGACTCCGCCATCGGTTCGAGCGACACGAGGCGGTCCATGATCAGACGCACGTGCTCGTGGCTCAGCGAAAAGCGCCGTGAGAGCTCGCTGATGCGCAGCCCTTCCTCGCTCGCGTAGATCGCGTGCAGGAGTTGGAGGGTCTGGCCGAGCACGTCATTCGCGGGCGCCGAGTCAAACGTGAGTGTGGTGATATCGGGGACTGCGCCGCGGTTCACGTCGCGAAGCCACGCGGCGAGTTCTGTCTTGAGCGACTTGGGTGATTGCAGGCGCACTCGGTCTGCGCCGTCGAGCACAAAGCGCAGCGCCGCTCGTGGGCTCTCGAACTCGAGTCCCACTTCCACCCTGCCGTTCGCCTTCTTCGCCGCCAGCGATCCCGGATACTGTCGCAGGAGAAGATCGGCGTAGTCCTCGTTGGTCGAGACGACCAGGTCAAAGGGACGCGGCGACTTCGCGAACTCGGGACGCCAGGCACGCGCGATGGCGAGATCCTTCCCCTCGATCTCGAACGGGTCGGGCAGGACGACGGGCATGGAGGTCATGCGCGAGAAGCGATAGCCCTTGATTTCGCGGGTGTCCTTCACGCGAGCGACGAGGTAGCTCGTCCCGTTGAAGACGTCAATGACGAGCGGCTCGACGACGCGCGGCTTGTTGGCGCCCGACAGGTAGTCAAAGGCGAGGGTCCGGCGCAGGTTGAGCGCGCGCAGAACCGGCGTGTAGTAGTTGGAGGCCGCGAGCCCTCCGTCACTGGCGGGTACCTCATTAAAGACACTGAACGCTCCCGATTTGCCAAATCCGCAGAATCCCAGGGCCAGCTTCACGACGCGTTCTTCGTCGCGAGAGAAGTAGATGGGCGGCGCATAGCCGCTCGACGGGTCGATCTTGTAGCCCACGGATCCGTCATCGTTCGCAACCGTCTCGATCTCAAAGCCCAGATCGCGGATTCTGGCCTTGTCGCGCTCGAACTTCTGGCGCACCGTGCTCTCGGATCCCTCGTAGGCGGGGATCTTGCGCGGACCTTTTGCCGCCACGGGATACTCATCGATCATGAGCTCTCGCAAGATCTCTTCTTGGGTGAGCGCCCCGTAGCCCCAGGCGCGCTGCAGGAGCAGAACGAGCGCCACTAGTCGTTCTCGACTCTGCTCGACGCCGCCGCGAATCGTACTCATCAAACTCCCGTTTTCATCTGCCACGAGGGTAGCGGCGGACGTAGCGACCTGGTGACGTCAAGCGCCGTCGGTCGGTGGCTCTTCGCGTCGCCAGGTGCCAGAACGGCCGCCCGACTTCTCCCAGAGCGCGATCTGCTCGATGGTCATTGCGCGATCGCTCGACTTGCACATGTCATAGACGGTGAGGGCGGCCACCGTCACGGCCGTCAGCGCCTCCATCTCGACACCAGTGCGGTCGATCGTGTCAACGCCCGCCTCAATGTCGATGTACGTGTCGCCAATGGTGAAATTGACGTAGACGTTGCCGACGAGCACCGGGTGCGCCATCGGCAGTAGCGACGAGGCCCGTTTGGCGGCCTGGATTCCCGCTACACGGGCCGTTGCGAGCACGTCCCCCTTGTTCAGGGTGTTCGCAGCGACGGCGGCGGTCGTCGAAGCGGCCATCGTCACTCGACCGCGCGCGAGCGCGCGTCGCGCGCTAACTTCGCTCGGACCTACTTCGCGAGGAAACGCGGTGCCCGCAGGCCCGCCACGTCGGAGTTGGTGGAAATCGTCCACCGCGCAATGCTACGCCACGGGGCAGAGCAAAATGCCCTGACCGGTAGACTGAACGAGCAAGTTTGTCTTTGGAGTCACGCATGCCCACCTATGAGTACGAGTGCCAGCAGTGCCACGAACGTATAGAGGCCGTCCAGAAGTTCTCGGACGCCTCACTCACCGTGTGCCCCCTCTGCAAGGGAGAGTTGCGCAAGGTCTTCTCGGCCGTCGGCATCGTCTTCAAGGGCAGCGGGTTCTACAAGAACGACAGCCGCAAGTCGAGCTCGGACGCGGTGCCCAGTTCCAGCTCCAGCTCTAGCTCCACGTCGGATTCCACCACGTCCTCGGCGCCGGCGGCGACGCCGGCGCCAGCGGCGAGCTCCAAGACGCCTGCCGCCAGCAACGACTAAGCACCCGAAACGGCAATCCCGTCGATCGCAAGAGTCGGTGCCGCCGCCGTTCCCGGCAGCCATTCAACGTCGCTCCCTACGTGGGAGAGATCGAGCAGCATCCGTTGCAAGGTCGAGGCGACGGTCAGCTCGCGAACGGGCTCTGCGAGCACACCGTCGCGAATCATGAGTCCGGTCACGCCCACGGAGAAGTCGCCGGAGATCGGGTTCACTCCCGAGTGCACACCCATGATCGACTGGATGAAGACCCCGAAGCCGACGTTCTTTAGGATCGCGTCTTGATCCTCTCCACCCGGGACGAGTTGCAGCGCGCGGCACCCCGCCGACGGCGAGCCCGCGATGCCGCCACGCAGTGCGCTCCCGGTCGATGCGGTACCCGCGCGACGCGCGGACGTCGTGTCATAGACGAACCCTTTTAGTTCGCCTCCGTCAACGAGGACGTTCTTTCGACAGGCGAGACCTTCTCCGTCGTACACGCTCGCAGAGAAGTGTCGCGCGTCCGTGGGGTCGTCGATGAGCGTAAAAAGTGGAGATGCCACGCCTTCGCCGATGCGACCTGCGAAGAACGATCGCCCTCTCACCACCGCGTCGCCGCTCAGCGCGCTGCCGATGATCGACAGGAGCGTGGCGGCGGTGCGCGGGTCAAACACCGCCGTGCACTTGCACGACCGCGGTTTCACCGCGCCCAGCATGCGTGTCGCGCGATCGATGGCGTCGTGGGCCGCTTCGTCGATGCTCAGCTCGTGCGGAGCGCGTCCCGCGCTCAGCCCCCAACCGGTCTGATCGTCCGTGCCGTCGCTCGCGATCGCCTCGACCGAGAGATAGGCGCCCGTTCTCGCGTAACTCGCGCGGATCCCGGTGGATGACGCGACGGCGGCTTCAGCGACATAGTCCGAGTAGTTCGCAGAATCAACCTGACGAATGCGCGCGTCACCACCGCGCACCCGACGCTCTAGTTCAAGAGCGAGGGCGATCTTCTCTTCGATCGATGTCGTGTTCACCCCGTCGTCGGTGAGCGTGAGCGTGGGCGCGGTCACGCCGTCGGGTCGAGCGAAGGCGACGAACTCGTCTTCGGTCGCAAACTGCACGTTGTCGCGCGCGTTGTCAAGCGCGCCCCGAAGGGCGTCATCGTCCAATGAACCGGCCCACGCGACGCCGACACGGGCTCCGCTCGGCCCGTCCAACAAGACCCGCACACCAATTCCCGACGAACTCGCGCTCGTCAGGTCTTCGATCTCTCCTTGGTAGGCGCGCACGTCGGTCTCGGTGCCGGTCGAGAGATAAATCTCGATCTGCTCATCGGCGCGCGCTTCGTTGAGCAGCTGTTCTGCTTGTTCGAGGAGCGTCATCCCGCGGCCCCACCGACGGTGATCGAGCTGAGACGCATGGTCGCTTGACCGCAGCCGACCGGCACCTGCTGGCCGTCCTTGCCACACGTCCCCGGGGTCATCGAGAAGTCCGAAGCGACCGCGTCGACACGACGAAGGATCTCGGGTCCGTTCCCGATGAGGTTGCAATCTCGCAGCGGCGCCGTAATCTTGCCGTCCTCGATCAAGAAGGCTGACGTCATGCCAAAGACGAAGTCACCGGTCGCGGTGTTGACCTGACCACCGCCCAGTTGCGCCACGTAGACCCCGTAGGGCGTCTGAGCAACGATCTCGTCGGCGTCGGCGTCACCCTCGAGGAGGTAAGTGTTGGTCATGCGCACCATCGGCAGGTGCTGGTAGCTCTGACGTCGTCCGTTTGCCGAGGCCCGGCCTCCTTGCTTGCGAGCGCGCAGATAGTCCCACATGTAGTCGGTCAGCACGCCGTTCTCAATAAGGACGTTGCGCGAGCTCTCATGTCCTTCGTCGTCGATCGCGAGGTATCCCCACTCTCCCGCCACCGTGCCGTCGTCGACGAGGGTGACGAGCGGACTCGCCACCAGTTGGCCGACCTTGCCCGCGTAGACGGAGGCCTGCTTCATGATGGCGTCAGCCTCGAGTCCGTGACCGCAAGCCTCATGAAAGAGGATGCCGCCCGATCCACTTGCGAGAACGACGGGAAGATCCCCCGAAGGAGCAGGACGGGCGGCGAGCTTCGTGATGGCTTGACGAGCGGCTCCCCGAGCAGCCTCGTCGATCGCGTCAGCGCTCAGGAGCTCAAAGCCTCGAGTCGCCGCGACTGGACGGTACCCCGTCTGCATACCGGTGTCACCCGTCGCGACGCACGACACGTTAAAGCGCGTGCGCACCTGGTGGTCGGAGGCGAAGACGCCATCAGAGTTCGCGACGACGAAACGCCTCGTCGAGTCGCCGAGGGCCACTTGCACCTGCGTGATCGAAGAACCCTCCGAACGTGCCGCGTCGTCGGCCTGGCGCAACAAATCGATCTTTCTCGACTTCTCCACACTGCTGGGCTCGATCTCGGCGGGTGACTCGTAGCGGCGAAGGTCTCCAAGGTCGGCCGCACGCACGGTCCCACCGTCGCGCGCGACCGCAGCTGCCGCCCGCGCGGCGGCGCGCAGCCCCGATTCACTGAGATCAGCGGTGTGGGCAAACCCGGTCGTCTCACCAACCACCACGCGGATGCCCGCTCCGCGATCGCGCCCAGAGCTCAGTTGCTCGACACGTCGCTGGTCGAGCAGGGCCGACGACGTTGCTCGATCTTCGACGAAGACCTCGGCAAAAGCGCCCCCGCGGCTGAGCGCCTCATCGATAGTGCGTTGCAGGACATCTCGGTCGACCAGGGGGGTGCTCATTGTGATCAGCGTATCGGTCGCCTCTATGGCCCGATGCCGGTGCAGCGACCCACAGTAGGCTGGCCACAATGATTCTGCCGTCGATTGAAACGCCCGCCGATCTCCAACCACTCTCCTATCGCCAACTCGACAAACTGAGTGAGGAGATTCGCGAGTTCGTCATCTCGACGGTCACCAAGACGGGCGGGCATCTCGGCAGCAACCTCGGCGTCGTCGAGTTGACCATCGCCCTCCACCGCGTCTTCGAGTCGCCCAAGGACATCCTGCTCTGGGACACCGGGCATCAGGCCTACGTACACAAACTGCTCACCGGTCGCCGCTACGGCTTCAAGAACTTGCGCCAGCGCGGCGGACTGTCGGGCTATCCGAATCGCTCAGAGAGCCAGCACGACTGGATCGAATCGAGCCACGCCTCTACCGCGCTCTCCTACGCGCACGGCCTCGCCGTGGCGCTCGAACAGCGCAAGGAGCTCATCGGCCGCGGTGGCAAGCGACATGTCGTCGCCGTCGTCGGCGACGGCTCGCTCACCGGCGGCATGGCGTACGAGGCACTCAACAACCTGGGCCACTCCAACACGCGTGTCGTGATCGTCCTCAACGACAACGGGCGCAGCTACGCGCCGACCATCTCCAAGCTCTCCGAGTCACTGACCTCGCTGCGCCTGAACCGCACCTACCTCACCGCTCGCGAGCGTGTGCGCCGGTTCGTGCCGCGACTCCCCCTCGGCAAGGCCGCCTACACGGGCTTTGACGGCTTTACCGCCGTGGTGCGCGAGATGGTGACGCCGCATACGTTCTTTGAGAACTTGGGCGTGCGGTACGTCGGTCCGATCGACGGTCACAACATCGAAGCGCTGGAGAAGGCACTGAAGGCGGCGGCCGAGTGGGACGGCCCTATCGTCGTGCACACGCTCACCCAGAAGGGACGCGGCTACGAGCCGGCCATGACCGACGATCTGAAGATGCACGACTACAAGTTGCCCGCCGCGCACTCGAAGAACATGGCCGCGATCACCTACACCGAGGTCTTCTCTCGCTCGCTCGCGGAGATGGCGAGCGAAGATGAGCGCATCGTTGCCATCACTGCCGCCATGGCGGGACCCACGGGTCTGCTCGAGTTCCAGTCACGATTCCCCGACCGGTTCTTCGATGTCGGCATCGCCGAGCAGCACGCCGTCACGGCGGCGGCGGGCATGGCGATGGGCGGCCTCAAGCCGGTCGTTGCCATCTACTCGACGTTCTTCTCACGCGCCTTCGATCAGGCGAACCTCGACGTCGGGCTGCTCAACCTGCCCGTCGTCTTCGTCTTCAAGAGCGCGGGGATCACCGGCGACGACGGACCAAGCCACCACGGCATCCTCGACATCGCGCTCTGCCTCGCCATCCCGAACATGACGGTTTTTGCGCCCTCGAGTGCCGAAGAGATGCCGGTCATGCTCGAAACAGCGTTCTCGATGACCAGCCCAACCGCGATTCGCTACCCGAAGACGGACCCCCAGCCCTACGACGGCAAGGTCGGCGAGGGGCTGAAGGCCCGCGAGGTGGTGCGGGGCGACGGATCGCTCTGCGTGCTGGCAGTGGGCAAAATGGCGCCGAGCTCCCTCGAAGCCATCAAACGCCTCGGCGAAGAAGGAAAGCAGATCACGCTCTATGACGTGCGCGTGCTGCCACCGGACCCGAACATGATCGATGATGCCCTCAACCACGAGCGCATCATCACCGTCGAGGACGGGACGCGCCACGGCGGCGCCGGCACCTTGATGGTCTCGGCGGTCCGTTCGCGCGCCCAAGACCTCAATCGTCCTTTCCCCCTCACACGAATCCTCGGCGTGCCGCGC
This sequence comes from uncultured Acidimicrobiaceae bacterium, assembly GCA_963724865.1. Lineage (GTDB taxonomy): Bacteria > Actinomycetota > Acidimicrobiia > Acidimicrobiales > RAAP-2 > RAAP-2. The sequence continues at coordinate 177,928 of CAVRWO010000031.1, forward strand.
GCCTACCTCGAGCACCACAAGCCCGACGAGCTCTTGGCCGAGATCGGTCTCGATCCAGAAGGGTTGGCGGGCGCCTTTGCGCGCCTGCTCGACGGCAAGCCTGAGTTCCCCCGAGTCGTCCCCGAAGCACCGCGACCGAACTTCTATTGATCGTCGGCATCCCGACCAACGTCCGATAGCGTGCATCGGTGACGTTCGAGGTCGAAAAGAGCGACGACGAGTGGCGTGAGCAGCTCTCAGCTGACCGCTATGCGGTGCTGCGCAGGGCCAAGACGGAAGCACCCTTCACCGGTTCATTGCTGCACGTCGACGCGGAGGGCGTCTTTAGCTGTGCGGGGTGTGGCCAGACACTCTTTACGAGCAGCCAGAAGTTCGACTCTGGCTGCGGTTGGCCGAGCTTTGACGCGTGCGAGCCGGGCACCATCATCGAGCGAACCGACCGATCGCTCTTTCGCAAGCGCACCGAGATACTTTGCGCAAAGTGCGGCGGTCACCTGGGGCACGTCTTTGACGACGGTCCAACGGCGACCGGGCTTCGCTACTGCGTGAACTCACTCGCCATCGACTTCGACGATCGAAACAGCTAGACGTCGAGGAAGCGGCGTATCGCGATCGCTGAACCCACCGAGCCGATCACCACGCCCACAATGAGCACAACGGCGTTGGTGCCGATCAACGCCGACATATCGAGCTTGAACTCACGCGGCAGCGGATACCACGTGTGCAGCGCCGTCACCACCAAGATGGCGATCACCGAACCGAGCAACCCCTGAATGAAGCCCTCGGTGATGTACGGGATGCGGATGAACCAGTTCGTCGCGCCGACGAGCTTCATCACCGAGACCTCTCGCCGTCTCGAGAAGATGGCCATTCGAATCGTGTTCAAGATGAGCACGAGCGCCGAGAGCAGTAGCACCGCCGCGAGCACCAAGAAGACGATCTGGAGGATCCGAATGACCTTGTTCATCGTGCGGATCTGCTGGTTGGGACCCGTCACCGAGTAGATGCCCGGCGCGTGACTGAAGGTGTTCTCCACGGCAAACGTGTCCGAGGGCACCACCGGGATGCACTGGTAGGAGGAGGGCACCGACGCGACGGTGAGCACTGACCACTCAGACTGCGGAAGGAGCGTCTTGGCCTGCTGATAGTCCTGAGCCTGGGTGTAGTAGATGCAGTCCTTCACGATGGGCATGGAGTGCAGCTGGCTGCCCACGCTCGAGATCTCGCCCGGGGAGGCCGTCGCGTCCATCCACACGGTCACCCGCGTCGCCTGCTGCCAGTCAACCGAGGCCTGGGCGGCGCTCTGCTTGAGCAGCAGCGCCGATCCCACCAGCGCCAGCGAGACCGCCACGGTGAGGATCGCTGCGATCGTCATCATGCGGTTGCGCCACAGGTTGCTGAAGGTCTCTTTGAATGCGTAGCGGAAATACACGCGCATCAGCTGGCCACTCCCTCGTCGATGCCGTAGACGCCCCGGACTTGGTCGCGAATCATCTCGCCGCGGTCGAGCTCGATCACGCGCCGACGCATCCGGTCGACGAGGGACTTGTCGTGGGTCGCCATGACCACGGTCGTCCCCGTGCGGTTGATGCGCTCGAGCAGCGCCATGATCGACTCGGAGTTCGACGGGTCGAGGTTGCCGGTCGGCTCGTCGGCAAGAAGGATCAGCGGACGGTTCACGAAGGCGCGCGCGATCGCAACACGTTGCTGCTCGCCACCAGACAGCTCGTGCGGCAAGTTCTTCGACTTGTCAGTGAGTCCGACGAGTTCCAAGATCTGGGGAACCTGCGACTCGACGGTCGAGCGCGGTCGTCCGATCACCTCAAGCGCGAACGCGACGTTCTCGAAGACCGACTTGTTCGGCAGCAGTCGAAAGTCCTGGAAGATGCAACCGATGTTGCGACGAAGGTAGGGCACGCGCCACTTCGGCAGTTCGCCGATGTCACGTCCCGCTTCGAGGATCCGACCCGAGTCAGGGTGCTCTTCGCGAAGGAGAAGTCGCAAGAATGTCGTCTTGCCCGAGCCCGATGCGCCGACCAGGAAGACGAACTCGCCCTTTTCGATGTCCAGGGTAAGGTCCCTCAGCGCAGACGTGCCGTTCTTGTAGGTCTTGGACACGTTTTCGAATCGGATCACGGCTTCACCGCCTCGGGTTTCTTGGATAGTGGTGCGTCGTTCGGGCGCAGCGGCAAAGCCATTCTACTGAGGTCCCCGCAAGCTCCTAGGACAAAACGATCAGGCATTTGTTGCATTGAAGAAGATTTATGAAGCGGAACGCTGACGACGTAGCTCGGCTTCGATGAAACCGTCGAGGTCGCCGTCGAGCACCGCCTCGACGTTGCCGGTCTCGTAGTCGCTGCGGTGATCTTTCACCAACTGGTAGGGCGCCTGCACGTAGGAGCGAATCTGTGAACCCCACGCGTTGTCGGCCCGATTGCCGCTCAACGCATCCATCTCGGCTTGACGCTGCGCGCGGGCCCGTTCGGCGAGCTTCGCCTCGAGGATCTGCATGGCGCGCGCGCGGTTCTGGTGCTGGGAGCGCTCGTTCTGGACGCTCACGACGATGCCCGTCGGCAGGTGGGTGATGCGAATCGCCGAATCGGTCTTGTTCACGTGTTGGCCGCCCGCGCCCGAGGAGCGATAGGTGTCCACGCGCAGTTCCTTCTCGTCGATCTCCACCTCGGCCGCATTGTCGCTGAGTAGCGGCGTCACGTCGAGGCTCGCGAAGCTCGTCTGTCGACGCGACTGCGAATCGAAGGGACTGATGCGCACGAGTCGGTGGACCCCGCGCTCTGCGGACAGCCACCCGTAGGCGAAGCGACCCTTCACAATGAACGTCGCCGACAGCAATCCGGCTTCTTGACCCTCGGTTGCTTCGTCGATCTCAACCCCAAAGCCGCGGCGCTCGGCCCAGCGCGAATACATGCGCAGCAGCATCTCGGTCCAGTCCTGGGCGTCCGTGCCACCGGCGCCGGCGTGCAGTTCGACGATGGCGTCGTTTTCGTCATAGGGGCCGCTGAACAGACTCAGGGTCTCGAGATCGGCGACGTCGCGCTCGAGCGCCTCGACCGCGTCTGCGAGCTCGTTGAAGACCGACCAGTCGGCATCGCCCGCGTCCAGTGAGTCGCGAGCAAACTCGGTCAGCACCGTCGCGTCGTCGAGTTCGCGCCGAAGCGCGTCAAAGGTCTCGAGGTCGTTGGTGAGCCGACCGAGCTCGGTGGTCACCTCGCGAGCGTGGTCCTGGTCATCCCAGAGATTGGGGTCGGCCGCGAGTTCGCTCAAGAGGGCGTGACGCGTCCGGCTCGCGTCGATCTTCAAGTAGTCGCGAGCCGCCTCCCACCTCGTCTCTAGCTCTTCGAGCGAGAGAAGGGCGTTGCGCAGCGCATTCTCCGCCTTAGGGTCGGCCATGGCACTGCTTGAACTTACGCTTGGAGCCGCACCAGCACGGGTCGTTTCGCCCGATCTTGTCGTGCTGCTTGGGCGCCGTGGTGGTTGACGTCGAGGTCTTGGTGGCGGGCAGCTCTGTCGCGCCGGGCGCCACTTGGTTGACGTTCGTCAGTGCGCCCTCAAGCCCCTCGTCGTTGATGTCGGCTTCGGCATCAGCCTCAGCCTCGACTGCAGCCGTGGCCTCGACGTGGGTGATGTAGCGCACGTAGTCGACGTCAACCGCTTCGAGCAGGTGCTCGAACATCAAGTACCCCTCCTTCTGCCACGCCGTGAGGGGATCTTGCTGTGCGACTTGGCGCAGGTGGATGCCGTCGCGCAGGTAGTCCATGTCCGAGAGGTGCTCGCGCCAGCGCTGGTCGAGGATCTGGAGCATGACGTCACGCTCGATGTCCTTAGCGGTGTCGAGTCCGCCGGGATAGTTCTCGGACTTCTTCTCGTACTGGCCGATCGCTTCGTCAACGACGAGGCCAATGATCTCGTCCGCGTCGTCATAGGCGCTCACGCTCTCGAGGGTCAGCTCCGTCGGGTAGTAGGACTGCAGGTCAAGCAGGAGTGCGTTGTAGTCCCACTCTTCGGCAAAGCCCGCGCCGATGTGGTCCTCGACGACCTGGGTCAAGCGCTCTTCGATCAGCTCGATCGTCGCATCGTGGATGTCCTCGCCATCGATCACCTGTTGGCGCCGCTTGTAGATGACCTTGCGCTGCTCGTTCATCACCTCGTCGTACTTGAGGACGTCCTTGCGGATCTCGGCATTGCGCGCTTCGACGGTGTTCTGCGCGCGCTCGATGGCCTTTGAGACCATCTTGGCTTCGATCGCCTCTTCTTCGGGCATGGCCCGATCCATGACCCACGAGACGGCCCCCGTCGCAAATAGGCGCAGCAGTTCGTCTTCCAAGGAGAGATAGAAACGGCTCTCGCCCGGGTCGCCTTGGCGGCCCGATCGACCACGCAGCTGATTGTCGATCCGTCGCGAGTCGTGTCGTTCAGTACCGAGCACGTAGAGGCCGCCGAGCTGGCGAACCTCGTCGCCCTCTTTGTCGGTGATCGGCTTCCACTTCTTCGCCGCGATCGCGTAGGCGGCTTCGTACTCTTCGGTCCCCGGCGCAAACCCCTGGCCGATCGCTTCACGCGCGGCGAGTCCCTCGTAGTTTCCCCCGAGGATGACGTCGACGCCTCGACCGGCCATGTTGGTAGCGACCGTCACCGCACCCTTGCGGCCTGCCTGGGCGACGATCTCGGCTTCGCGGAAGTGCTGCTTTGCGTTCAAGACCTCGTGCGGAATGCCGGCTTTGGAGAGCTCACGAGAGAGCAGCTCGGACTTCTCCACCGAGGCGGTGCCGAGGAGGATGGGCTGGCCGAGGTCGTTGCGCTCACGCACGTCGTCGACGATCGCTCCGAACTTCGCCTGTTCGGTCTTGTAGATGAGGTCAGGCTGGTCCTGGCGGATCGCCGGCTGGTTCGTCGGGATCGGTACGACCGAGAGCCCGTAGGTGTTGCCGAACTCGGCGGCCTCGGTCTCGGCGGTTCCGGTCATGCCGGCCAGCTTCTCGTAGAGGCGGAAGTAGTTCTGCAGCGTGACGGTCGCCCACGTGTGGTTCTCTTCTTGGATCCGCACGCGCTCTTTTGCTTCGACGGCCTGGTGCAGACCGTCGCTCCAACGGCGCCCCTCAAGGGTGCGACCGGTGAACTCGTCGACGATCTTCACTTCCCCGCCGTCAACGAGGTAGTCCTTGTCGCGATGGAAGAGCTCCTTGGCGCGAAGCGCTTGGCCGAGCTGATGAACGTAGTTGGTCGCGACGGCGTCATAGAGATTCGTTACGCCGAGTTGGCGCTCTACCTTCTCGATGCCCGACTCGGTGGGCATGACCGTCTTCTTCTCTTCGTCGACCTCGTAGTCGACGTCGCGGGTGAGCGAACGCGCGATGGATGCAAACTGGTAGTAGAGCTTCGTCACATCGGCCGCGGGACCCGAGATGATCAGCGGGGTGCGAGCCTCGTCAATGAGGATGGAGTCAACCTCGTCGACGATCGCGTAGTGGTGTCCGCGCTGGACCATGTGCTCGCTGCGACGAGCCATATTGTCGCGCAGGTAGTCAAAGCCGAACTCCGTGTTCGTGCCGTATGTGACGTCGGCCGCGTAGGCGGCGCGCTTCTCTTCGAACTCTTGCAGGTCCGGCCCAACCCGTCCAACGGTGAGACCGAGCCAGCGGTGCAGCTCGCCCATCCACTTGGCGTCACGGGAGGCGAGGTAGTCATTCACCGTCACGACGTGGACGCCGTGGCCCGCGAGGGCGTTCAAGTAGACCGGCAGGGTCGAGACGAGAGTCTTTCCTTCACCGGTCTTCATTTCGGCGATCCACCCGAAGTGCAGCGCCATGGCGCCCATCAGCTGGACGTCGTAGGGGCGCTGGCCAAGGACGCGCGTCGCGGCTTCGCGCACGACGGCAAAGGCCTCGATCAGGATGTCGTCGAGCTCCTCACCGTCGGCGAGTCGCGCCCTGAAAATGTCGGTGTAGGCCTGGAGTTCCGCGTCGCTCTTGGCCGCCATCTCGTCGGCGAGGTCGTTGATCGGCCCCACCAGCTCGGCGAGCTGGCGTACACGCTTGCCCTCGCCGGCCTTCAAAATCTTCTGAAATACGCTCATGTCGTGTTTTACCCTACCGGTCCCACAGGTTCTCTATTAGGGCTACGAGTGCTGACCTGGTCTTTGACCCCACACTTGCCTGCGGCGGTGTCCGTGCGCACCGAAGGCAGCTCGCGCTCTCCTTCGGCATCCGCGCACACTTCACCGGCTCCCGCGTTGATCAGGGTGATCACCGTGGGGCAGGACTTACTTCTAAACCGCGCCATGCTCAGCGTCGACAAGACGCCTTACGTGGGTCGTTTCGCCCGCGACTGGCATCGACTTTCAACCACAGACCACTCGCAGCCCTCGTCAAGTCTACGCGCCGCTCTCAGACCTCACTGGGCTGTTTCTTCGATTCAGCAAGCAGAACGAGCACGAGGCGCAGGCTGAGCACCAGCCCGGCAAAGGGAACGAGCGCCTTTCGCCAGCCTTTGGCGGTTTGAATCTCGAAGCGCAGGGCGCTTCGATGGTGGGCGATGAGCATCTCTCGCGAGAGCCTCGCTCGTGACACCCCTTCGACGTGCGTGACGACCGCCTCGGAGATCGCGTCAACGCGAAAGCCATGCTCTCGGAGCGTAAAGCAAAGCGCCATATCCTCAGCGAACATGAAGTAGCGCTCATCAAAGCCCCCCACCAGCTCAAAAGCGCTCCGGCGAACGAGAAAGCAGGCACCCGAGACCCAGTCGACCGTGCCGTCAGGTCGCGCCGATCGGTACCGCTTGGTGGCGGGATTGTCCGGCCACACTGGGGCGAGGATGGCGTGCAGGCCGGCGAGCCAGACGTTCGGAAAGACCCTCATCGACGGATAGACGGTACCGTCGGGCCGCAGAATCTTCGGGCCGACGAGCGCGACGTCGCGGTGATGATCGAGATACGTGACGAGCGCCTCGAGGGCACCGTCGTGCACCACCACGTCGGGGTTGGACACGAGAACATAGGGCGTCGCCCGCGCGGCCGCAACGCCCCGATTCACCCCTCGGCCGTAGCCGAGGTTGACCCCCGGCGAGACCAGCACGACATCGTGATCGAGCAGCGCCGCGGGCACCGAACCGACCTCACCGTTTTCTACGACGACGACCTGGGAGACACCGTTGTCGAAGAGGGAGTCAACGCATTCGATGAGAAATTCGTCGGCGTGGTAGTCGACGACGACCGCGACAACGTCGTTCTCTACATCACTCACTGAAGGCCCTTGAGACGCTCTCGGTCGACGACGAGCCGTTCGAGGGCGTCGCGCCAGTCGGGCAGAGCCGACCACGTGGACGTGAACTTCTCGATGTCGAGGTCGCTGCGCGCCGGACGAGTCGCGAGCGGCGGGGGGCTGAGCTCGCTCGTCGAGATGGGCTCTGCAAAGTCTTCGCCGCGATTGAGCAGAGTGCCGATGTACTTCGCGACGTCGAACCAGGTCGTCGCCTCGGAGTTTGCAACGTTCCAAACGCCACCCGGGCACTCGCGCACGAACGTCACGAGGGCTCGCGCGAGATCACTCGCGGCCGTGACCGTACCCATCTGGTCGTTGACGAATCGCACGGTCGCACCGCTCAGCGCGCGATCTGCGACGACGTGGGCGACGCTCTTGCCGCGAACGCCCATGACCCATGAGGTGCGAACGACCGTATCGAACGAGGAGCAGTGCAGCTCCCCCTCGCGCTTGGATGCGCCATAGACGTTGAGCGGATTCGTCTCGTCGTATTCGACGTAGGCGCTCCCCTTCGTGCCGTCAAAGACGTAGTCCGTCGAGATGGTGATGAGGCGCGCGCCGACGTCGCGCGCTGCGTGGGACATGATCAGCGTCCCCTGTTCGTTCACCTCGAAGCACCGATCGGCGTCTTCTTCAGCACGATCGACCGCGGTGTACGCGGCGAGGTGGACGATCACGTCGGGTCGCGCCGCCACGAGGGCCCGCGTCACGGCGTCGCGATCGGTCACGTCGAGCTCGTGATGCGTGAGTCCAAGCGCTCGGAACTCGCCCGCCTCGACGACACGACCATCGGGTTGGAAACCCGAGTCCCCACCGAGCGGTGTTGTCCCGTGAAGGACGTCCATCAAATCCAGGCCAACCTGCCCACCGGCACCGGTTATGAGCACTCTGGTCGTCGGACTCATTGGTGTGCCTCGCTCGCGCGAAGATGGACGACGTCGCCGACGCCAAAAATCTCGCGCTCACCATCAATCTCGACGACGAGCCGCCCTGCGTCATCGATGCCCCGAGCGTGGCCCTCACTCGTGCCGCCGTGATGTTCGACCCGTACCCAGGCACCGATCGTTGCGAGCGCTCGTTCGTAGTCGGCGCGCAGCCCCGCACGACCTTCCTCGCTGTCGAGCTCCTCGCGACGCACTTCAAGCTCTTCGAGCACGATGTCGAGCACACCTCGTGGCTCAAGGGTGAGTCCGGTCTCGGCTTTCACCGAGGTGGCGTCCACGTGGTCAGGGCCCTCAAAGGTGAGGTTGAGGCCGAGACCGACAACGACGTCGAAGCCTGCGGGCGTGACCACGACTTCGGCCAGCACGCCGCCCAGCTTGCGGTCGCCAGCGATGAGGTCATTGGGCCACTTCAGCTGGGCGCGAAGACCGCTCAAACGTTCGAGCGCGCTGCGCGTGCTGAGCGCGACCGCCGCGACGACGAGCTGCAGATCGTTCGCGTCGAGCGCGGGACGAAGCACGACCGAAAACAGCAGTGACGACCTTGGCGGAGCGACCCACGAGCGACCGAGGCGACCGCGACCGGCAGTTTGAAAATCCGCGAGCGCGACGAGACCCTCGGGGCTACCGTCCAGTACGCGCCGTTTGAGATAGGTATTCGTCGAATCGATCTCTTCCAAATGCTCGACGCGCCACACAATGGAACTCACGCTCAAACATTAGGGTTTGTTGACTGGGTGCTAGAAAATAACAGGCCAACAACGGAGGGACGCGTGTTGCAGAAAGTCCTCATCGCCAATCGGGGTGAGATCGCCGTTCGCGTGATCAGGACCTGCCGGGAGATGGGCATTGCGACCGTTGCCGTCTACTCCGAGCTCGACCGAAACGCACTACACGTGCGCTTGGCCGACGAGGCGTACGCGCTCGGTGGCCAGACGGCGGCCGAAAGCTACCTCAACACCGACGTCATCCTCGACGTGATCGCGCGCTCGGGGGCGGACGCCGTACATCCCGGCTACGGCTTCTTCTCAGAGAACACCGATTTCGCGCGGGCCATCACGTCACGCGGGGTGACCTTCATCGGTCCCCCACCCGAAGCAATCGAAATCATGGGCGACAAGATCTCCTCGCGCCTCGCCGCTGAAGCCGCGGGCGTCGTTGGGGTGCCCGGGCGTAGCCAGACGCTCAAGAGCGCGAAGGAAGTCATCGACTTCGGCGACGAGTTCGGCTGGCCGGTCGCCATCAAGGCCGCCTACGGTGGCGGCGGACGCGGCATGAAGGTCGTCAACGCCCCCGGCGAGGCCGTGGCCGCCTTGGAGAGCGCCCAGCGCGAGGCGCTCAGCTACTTCGGGCGCAGTGAGTGCTACGTCGAGCGCTACCTCAGCTGGCCACGCCACATCGAGATGCAGGTGCTCGCCGACAGCGTCGGCACGACGCTCTGGCTCGGCGAGCGCGACTGCTCGGCCCAGCGTCGACACCAGAAGCTGATCGAAGAGTCCCCGGCTCCGAACTTTCCCGACGAGATTCGTCGCGCCATGGGCGAAGCGGCGGTCAAGGTCTCAGAGGCGTGCGGCTACGTGAACGCTGGCACCGTCGAGTTCCTCTATCAAGATGGCGAGTTCTTCTTCCTCGAGATGAACACGCGGCTCCAAGTCGAGCACCCTGTCACCGAGCTTGTCACCGGGCTCGACCTGGTCGAGTGGCAGCTGCGCATCGCCGCCGGTGAGCCCCTCACGTTCTCCCAAGACGACGTCGCCCACAACGGTCACGCGATCGAAGTGCGCATCAACGCCGAAGATCCCGCCAACGGCAAATTCACTCCGACGCCCGGCACCATCACGCGCTTTGATCAGCTGTCGGGTCCCGGCGTGCGCCTCGACGCCGGGTACGTCGCGGGCGACGCGGTCTCCCAGTACTACGACAACCTCATCGCGAAGCTCATCGTCTGGGCGCCCGATCGCGAACGCGCGCGACGGCGCATGCTGCGCGCGATCGAAGAGACCACCATCGAGGGCGTCTCCACCACGCTGGGCGCTGACGTCATCATTCTCTCTGACGAGGCGTTCGTCCGCGGCACCCACTCGACCAAGTGGGTTGAGACCGACCTCGACTTCTCTTCCATTCCCAACAACGCCGCGTCCGTTGTCTCCATCGGCGAGGGCCGCGTGCGAAAAGACGTCACCGCCGAAGTCAACGGCCGACGTGTGACCGTTGCGCTGTGGGTGCCCGAAGACGAGGACCTGCCCACACGGCCCCAGAGCACGGCCTTGAAGCCCCGTCGACAACACCACTCGGGCGTCCTCGGAAGTGGTTCGGGCAAGGTCACGGTCCCAATGCAGGGCACGATCGTGAAGGTGAACGTCACGGTGGGTCAATTGGTCGAGGCAGGTGACACGGTCGTCATCCTCGAAGCCATGAAGATGGAGAACAGCGTCAACGCAGAGAAAACCGGCGTCGTCAAAAGCATCCACGTCGCGACCGGCGCCTCAGTGAGTGCGGGCGACGTCGTCGTGGAGATCGAGTGAGCACCAATCAGCGCGTGGTGAAGGCGATCGAAGGCTCGCGCGGCGAACTCGTCGGGCTCAGCCACTTCATCCACGCCCACCCCGAGCTCGGCTATGAGGAGCATGCATCGTCCTCGGCCGTAGCGAATGCCGCCGAACGCGCGGGCTTCGACGTTGAGCGCGGGTCGGCCGGACTGGCGACGGCATTTCGTGCGACGAAGGGAACGGGCAGCTTTCACGTCGTCTACTGCGCCGAGTACGACGCGCTGCCCGACGTTGGGCACGCGTGCGGACACAACATCATCGCGGCCTCCTCGCTCGGCGCCGCCCTCGGACTCGCCGAGGTCGCGAGCGACCTCGACTTGCGCGTCACGCTGCTCGGCACGCCCTCCGAAGAGGGCGGCGGCGGGAAGATCGATCTCTTGAACGCGGGCTACTTCGACGACGAGCACATGGCGCTCATGATCCACCCGTTTCCGACCGAACGGCTCGACGCGACGTGCCTTGCCGTCGACCAGTTCGACGTGATCTACAGCGGCAAAGAGGCGCACGCCTCGGCCGCTCCGTGGCAGGGGCTCAACGCCCTCGATGCGCTCACGGTCGCCCAGGTCGCTCTCGCTCTGCTCCGCCAGCAGTTGCATCCCGGCGATCAGTTCCACGGCATCGTCACCGAGGGCGGTTCAGCCGCCAATATCATCCCGAGCCGAACCGTCGCTCGGTATATGGCGCGCTCACTGACCACCGACAGCCTCGCCGCTCTGCGCTCGCGCGTCAACGCGTGCTTCGAAGCAGGCGCCCTCGCTACGGGGACGCTGCTCGAGTTTGAAGAGATCGGCCACCAGTTCTCTCAGATGGCAGCCGATCCCGAGATCCTCCTCCACTACCGCAGAGCAGCTGAGTCGCTCGGACGTGAGTTTCGACTCGACGACGAGGAGGCGCCAAAGCCGACGCTCTCGACGGACATGGCGAACGTGTCGCTCGCCGTGCCGTCCATCCACCCGCTCCTCATGATTCCCACCCACGGGGCGATCAACCACCAGCCCGAGTTCACAGCGGCGTGTATTACGGCCGCCGCCGACCAGGCAGTGATCGACGGAGCACTGGCCCTCGCCGAGACCGCCGTTCGCGTCGCGAACGACGAAGCACTTCGCGAAAGGCTGGTGAACCGCTGATGGTGCTCGAACACGCACTGCTGCACGTGAAAGAAGGAGAAGAGGCAGCCTTCGAGGTCTCGATGCGCGAGGCGCTGCCGATCATCGAATCGGCCGGCGAGTGCTATGGCGCGGAGGTGCGTCGTCAAGCCGAAGACAACTCGGTGTACCTCCTGCTCGTGCGCTGGGGATCGATCGAGGCTCACATGGCGTTTCGCGACACCGAGCTCTACGACTCGTGGCGCTCCCTCACCCACCACTTCTACCGCGAGGCCATCAGCGTCACGCACTTCTACGAGCCCCTCGAGCGCTAGGTAGCTCGGTAGACGCCGAACTCCTCGCGCAGAACATCGGCGACCTCACCGAGCGTCGCGAGACGTGACAGCGCGGTCTTCATCGGATAGAGCAGGTTCTGCGAACCGCGAGCTGCCGACGCGACGTCGTCGAGCGCCGCGCGCACGCCCTCTTGGTCGCGGCGTTTCTTCAGCGCGCGCACCCGGTCGATCTGGGCGCGCTGCTGGGCCTCGTCGATCGGAAACACGTCTGCTTTGATCGTCTCGTTATCGACGAAACGATTGACGCCCACGACCACCTCGTCACCGCGCTCCACGCGGCGAGCGAACTCGTAAGCGGCGGACTCGATCTCGTCTTGCAAGTAGTGCGCCTCGATGGCGGCGACCGATCCGCCGAGTTCGTCGATCGCCCTGATGTACTCGCGTGCGCGCTCTTCAACCTCGTCGGTGAGGGTTTCGATGAAGTACGAGCCAGCGAGTGGGTCGACCGTGTCGGCAATGCCCGATTCGTAGCCCACGATCTGTTGGGTGCGCAGCGCCAGCTTTGCCGCGCGCTCCGTCGGCAGACCGAGGGCCTCATCAAAGCCGTTCGTGTGCAGGCTCTGGGTGCCGCCGAGCGCCGCGGCGAGCGCTTGCAGCGTGACGCGGACGATGTTGTTCTCGGGCTGTTGGGCCGTCAACGTCGAGCCGCCCGTTTGGGTATGAAAGCGCATCATCATCGACTTGGGATCGCTCGCGTGGAAGCGGTCGCGCATGATCGTCGCCCACAGGCGCCGCGCCGCGCGATACTTGGCCACCTCTTCAAAGAGATTGTTGTGCGCGTTGAAAAAGAAGCTGAGCCGCGGAGCGAAGTCCTCGAGCTCGAGCCCGGCAGCGAGCGCCGCCTCCACATAGGCGATGCCGTTCGCGAGCGTGAAGGCGATCTCTTGCACGGCGGTGGAGCCGGCTTCGCGAATGTGGTAGCCCGAGATCGAGATGGTGTTCCAGTTCGGCATCTCCTTCGCGCAGTAGGCAAAGGTGTCCACGACGAGGCGCATCGATGGCCGCGGCGGGTAGATGTAGGTGCCGCGCGCAACGTACTCCTTCAAGATGTCGTTCTGGATCGTTCCGCGTAACTGCTCGCCCGAGACGCCCTGCTCTTCGCCGACGAGCTGATAGAAGAGCAGCAGGGTCGCCGCGGTCGCGTTGATCGTCATCGAGGTCGTGACATCGCCGAGCGGCAGCCCCGCGAGCAGGAGCCGCATGTCCTCGAGCGATGAGATGGCGACGCCGACTTTGCCGACCTCGCCTTCTGCGCGGGCGTGGTCGGCGTCGTACCCCATCTGCGTTGGCAGATCGAACGCGCACGACAGTCCGGTCTGGCCGGCGGCGAGGAGGAATTTGAAGCGTTCGTTCGTCGCTTCGGCCGTGCCAAACCCCGCGTACTGGCGCATCGTCCAGAGCCGACCGCGATACATCGTCTCTTGGACGCCTCGCGTGTAGGGGTAGTGACCTGGTTCCCCGAGTTGTGCCGCTTCGTCGAAATCCTTCAGGTCGGCGCCACGATAAACCGCTTTAACCTCAATACCGGAGTCGGTGAAGCGATCGTTCGAATCCACGCGCCTACGTTAGGCGCTGCACCTCGCGTCTTCGCAGAACGTGTTAACACTGCCGTTACCCAAAAGTAGGGGGCGCGTTTTTTGAGCGGTCAAGATGGAACGATGCAATGTTCGAACTGCGGCGCCACGATGACCGAAAGGATCTGTCCAACGTGCAAACGAAGGCTGCCCGATAACGCGAAGGGCGTCATCGACTCGACGACGGGACTGATGCTCGCCGGCTGGGGACGTCGTGCCGGTGAGGTCTTTGCCGACTGGCTCGTGCTCATCATTCCCTGCTACTTCATCTTCTCGCTCTTTTACGAGCTCGATGGGACGGCGATCGGCGTCTCGATGACGCTCGTGGCCATCGGTGCGTACTTCGTGCCGATGTGGACAAGCACGCGCGGTCAATCGCTCGGCAATCGCGTGACGGTGACACGGGTGCGCGATGCAGCGACCGGCCAGCGCATCAGCTTCCTGCAAGCGTTCAAGCGCTGGGCGTTCGTCTCGGTCTACGTGGCGTTTCGATTCGGACCGAGCCCCTTCGTGCCCATCCTCTTCTACCTTGCAGCGCTCATCGACTGCCTCTACCCGCTCTACGACAAGCGCAACCAGACCTTGCACGACAAGTTCGCCGGCACGATCATAGTGATCGCCTAGACCCCGACGGCGTGCGGCATGCAGAGGTCGTCGTACTCCGCGATCACGATCTCGCCAGCGTTCTCCCCGCACGCTGGGCACGCCGGGTCGCGGCGAACCTTGAACGTGCGAAAGCTCTGTTCGAGCGCGTCGTAGGTGAGCAGACGTCCGACGAGAGGGTCACCGAGCGACAGGATCATCTTTATCGCCTCGATCGCCTGCAGCGAGCCAACGATGCCGGGCAGGACGCCAAGGACACCCGCTTCGGCGCAACTCGGCGCGAGCTCGGCGGGCGGGGGCTCGGGGATCATGCAGCGATAGCAAGGCCCGACGTAAGGATCAAAGACCGTGACCTGGCCCTCGAAGCGAAAGATCGAGCCGTGCACGACGGGAATGCGCTTTACGAGCGCCGCGTCGTTCACGAGGTAGCGCGTCGGGAAGTTGTCGGTGCCGTCCACGATGACGTCGTAGCCGTCGATGATGTCGAGTATGTTGTCGGCGCCGAGGCGCGTGTCGTACGTGATGACGTTCACGTCAGGGTTCAACGACGTGAGGGCAACCTTCGCGCTGTCGACCTTGCGCATGCCGATGCGGTCGACCGTGTGAAGGATCTGACGCTGAAGGTTCGAGGAGTCGACGACATCCATGTCGATGATGCCGATCGTCCCCACGCCCGCCGCCGCGAGGTAGATGGCCGCAGGCGAACCGAGGCCACCCGCACCCAGCAGCAGCACTTTGGCGTCGAGCAGCTGCAACTGGCCCTTCTCACCGACTTCGGGAAGGAGCAGATGGCGGTGGTAGCGGATGCGCTGGTCCTGGGTCATCGTCTGAGGCGTCGCCCAGACGAGTCCCTCGTCCTTCCACTTGTTGAATCCCCCGGCGACCGACACGACGTCGGTGTAGCCGAGGTCCTGGAGGGTCTTTGCGGCAAAGGCGCTGCGGGTACCTCCCGCGCAGTAGACCGCAATCGGCGCGTTCTTGTTGGCGAGACGCCCCTCGATGGAGAACTCGAGCTGGCCACGCGGGACGTGAATCGCGTTGGGCAGCGCTCCCTGCTCGTACTCGTCGGGTTCGCGCACGTCGAGGACGCTGTACTGATCGAGGTGGTCTGCCACCTCGTGGGGATCGACCTCACGGATCTCAGCCTTGGCGGCGTTCAGCAGGTCTCGCGGTGATGGCACAACTCGCTCCTCGTTTCGGTGGAGAAATCTTACTTGCCCAGTCAACAATCGTCGACGCCGTGCTAAACCCGTCGCGTGGACCTACGCGACCTCCTCGCTCGTCGGCGAATGACGCGGTCGTTTGACGGAACGCCGGTTGATGCGGCGTGGCTTGGGGATCTTTGTGCGAGCGCGCTCTGGGCGCCGACGGCTGGCAACGCGGCGGGCGTGCGCTTCAACGTCATCGACGCCAAGGACGTGGACGCGTTCTTCAAGGTAGCAACCGACGCGCCGTGGCGTGCGCGCTCGCGACGCTACGAGGGACTACGCCGCGCGGGCGCGGTGGTGCTCGTGACGACGCGGCCCCAGGACTACCTCGAGCGATACAGCGAACCCGACAAGGCCGCCTCAGGACTGGGCGACGCTGACGCGTGGCCGCTCCCCTACTGGCACACAGACGCCGCCATGGCAACGATGGCGCTACTGCTGCTTCTCGAAGAGAGCGAGTGGCAGGCAACGCTCTGGGGGAGCTTTCATCACGACGAGGAGGTTCTGTCCTGGGCGGGATTGACGGATGAGCAGCTCTTTGCGAGCGTCCTCATCGGACGAAGCGACGGGAACGACGTCCCGTCACGCTCGCTCGAGCGTCCCGTTCCCTCGAGACGCGCACGCGTGCGTCACGTCGAGCCCTGAGCCTTGCCCCGCGCCGAGAGCGCCTGGAGATATTCGATGAGGGTGCGTGTTGAGAACGCGGTGGCACCGCGGTTGAGGTAGCCGCGAGGCGCCTCGGCGCGCGAGGGGCCCGCGATATCGAGGTGCGCCCACACACGACCGTCGGTGAACCGACGTAGCAGCAGTGCGGCGACAATCGAGCCCGCCTTTGGCGGCTTACCCATGTTCTTCATGTCGGCGATGTCGGACTCGATGTGCGATTCGTAGCTGTCGATGAGTGGCATGCGCCAGAGCTGCTCGCCTGAACGCTCGCTCGCCTCGACGAGCGCTGCCGCCAGGTCGTCGCTCGAGCTGAACAGCGCGCCGACCTCGTCGCCCAGGGCGACGTTCTGCGCGCCGGTCAAGGTGGCGACGTCGATGATCGCGTCGGCGTCGGTCTCCGCCGCAAGGCTGAGCCCGTCGGCGAGCACAAGGCGCCCCTCGGCGTCAGTGTTGAGGACTTCGATCGTCATTCCGTTTCGGATCGTGAGCACGTCACCGGGCTTGGTCGCCTTGTCACCCACGAGGTTCTCAGTGAGCATCGAAAACGTGTCGATGCGAACGCGCAGGCCGAGCCGACTCGCGACCGACGTGACCGCATTGACGATCGCGGCCCCGCTCATATCGGTCTTCATTGCCATCATCTGCTCGGGGCTCTTCATCGAAAGACCACCCGAGTCAAACGTGATGCCCTTGCCGACGAGAGCGACGTGGGGCAGATCCGCGCCGGGTTCGGGGTCATAGGTCACATAGACGACGCGCGTGGGCTGGGCCGAACCCATTCCGACGCCGAGCAACCCGCCGAGGCGCTCCTCTTTGATTTTCGACTCCGTCCAGACCTCAACCCGCACGTGCGGGTCGTTGTTCACGTGCATGTCGATCTCGTTCGCGAGAGCCTTTGGCGACATGTCGCCAGCCGGTGAGTCAACAAGGAACTTGGCCCAGTTGACGGCATCAGCAATGACGACGCCGCGCTCGACACCGAGCGTCACCGCGTCGTGCACTTCGATTGTCGGCAACGGTGAACCGATCGGAACGACATCAACACTCTCTGAGGTGGAGCTTGGCTTGTACGAATACGCGGCGAGCAGCGCTCCCTCGACGAACGCCTGGGCGAGATCGCCGGGCGCCTGGACGCCTTCTGTCGGCAACAGGAACGCAACCGATCCATCACCGGCGGCACGAACCACCCCGGCCCCCGCGAGACGGTAGCTGTCGGTGCGCTCGTCGTCACCCACAGAGACGAGCGCGACGTTTGTCCCGTGCAACGAGCGCAGGACAACGACGCTGCCCGGCTCGGCCTTGAGACCCTGACGACGCAACCACTCTTCGCTCAACGTGGTCGGCAATTCAACACCATCGAGGCTCGCCGCGAGCGACGCGCTCACGGTTCCTGCGCCGTCTCGCATGACGACCGGCGCCGCGATCAACGCGTGGGACAGTGCTTCATTGATCGACGAGATTCGCGCCGTACGTGCCATTGCTGCCTTTTTCTAGTTACGAACCCGTGCGGTTCGGTGTTGTGGTCCTTCGGCCCAGCGCGCCATCGTCCACACGAGGTCGCTCAGCCGATTGAGGTAGGGATTGACGAACGAGCCGGGTAGCGGGTAGCGAACGGCCACGCGCTCGGCGCGACGAACGACGGTGCGCGCGACGTCCAAGGCCGCAGACAGCTGCGTCTCACCGGGGACGAGAAAGTCGTTGGGCACCTCGATGTTCGCGGCGAGCTCGTCAATCTCTTGTTCGAGTCGATCGACCATCGCGGTCGTGACGAGCGACTTGCCTGCGACCAGCTTGTGACGGTTCTCTGGGAGCGTCGCGACCTCGGCCATGAGTATCCAAAGGTCTCGCTCCAGCGTGATCAACAGGTCGTCCATGCGCGATCCGCGTTCGCAGAGCGAGCGCGCCCACCCGAGCGCGGCTTGCGCCTCGTCGACGGCGCCGTTCACTTCAATGGGCTCTGCGCTCTTCGCAATTCGTCCACCGAAGTAGAGACCTGTCGTACCGTCATCACCCGCGCGGGTGTAAACCTTCACGTAGTCAGCGTAGTGAAACGAGTGGACGCAAGTAACCTGGTCATTTAATGGAGTTAGCACCGCGTCCGCCGTTCGCTCGACCCCACGTCGACGATCCGTATCTGAAGGCGCTCTCCGAACGGGTGCTCATTTATGACGGAGCGACCGGCACGAACCTGCAGCTCCTCCAGCTGTCCGCCGACGACTTCGGGGGTGCGAACCTCGAGGGCTGCAATGAGCTGCTCGTCGCGACTCGTCCCGACGTGATCGAGACGCTGCATCGATCGTTCTTTGACGTGGGCGTCGATGTCGTAGAGACCGACTCCTTCGGTTCGTTCTCCGTCGTTCTCGCCGAGTACGGCATCGCCGAACGGGCCCGCGAGCTCGCCTTCGAGTCGGCGAGGATCGCCCGGCGCGTTGCCGACAGCTACGCGAGCGCACACGAGCCAAAGTTCGTCGCGGGCTCGATGGGTCCGGGCACGAAGTTCCCCACCCTCGGTCAGATCTCCTACGACGATCTCTCAGCGAGCTACGAAGAGCTCGCCCTCGGCCTCCTCGAGGGCGGCGTCGACCTCCTTCTCGTCGAGACGATGTTCGACCTTCTCTCGGGTAAGGCGGCCATCGCCGCGTGCCATCGCGCGATGGCGCGCCACGGCCGCGTCGTTCCCATTCAGGCCCAGGTCACGATCGAGCTCACCGGCCGGATGTTGCCCGGTACCGAAATCGGCGCCGCGATCGCCGCCCTCTCCCCGCTCGGAGTCGACGTCCTTGGACTCAACTGCGCGACCGGCCCCGTCGAGATGTACGAGCCGCTGCGCACACTGTCTGACAATGCGCTCATGCCCGTCTCGTGCATGCCCAACGCTGGCTTGCCCAGCGTCATCGACGGCCACATGCACTACGACCTCACGCCCGAGGCGCTGGCCGAACATCTGTCCAAATTCGTGACCGAGTACGGCGTCCAAGTCGTCGGTGGATGTTGCGGCACGACGCCCGAGCACTTGCGTCGCGTCATCGAAGTGGTTCGACCGCTCAACGCGGCCAAGCGCTCGCCGGTGCCAGAGCCCGCGGTCACATCGATCTATTCGGCGGTCAACTACCAGCAGGACCGCTCCGTCCTGCTCGTTGGCGAGCGCACCAACGCGAACGGCTCAAAGAAGTTTCGCGAGGCCATGCTCGAGGGTGACTGGGACACTTGCGTAGATATCGGCCGCGAGCAGATCAAAGAGGGCGCACACGTGATCGACGTCTGTGTCGACTACACGGGCGCCGACGGTGTGAGCGACATGAACGAAGTGATAAGCCGCCTCGCAACCCAGTCGTCGGTGCCCATCATGATCGACACGACCGAAGCGCCCGTCGCGCGCCAGGCCCTCACGTGGCTCGGTGGCAAAGCGATGCTGAACTCGGTCAACCTCGAAGAGGGCGACGCCGTCGGCACTCGCCTCGACAGCTTTCTCACCCTCGCCGCCGAATTCGGGGCTGCCGTCGTCGCCACCTGCATCGACGAAGAGGGCCAAGCCCGCACGGCCGACTGGAAGGTCCGCGCTGCGCGGGCAATCACCGAACTCGCCGTCACGCGCTACGGGCTCGATGCGCAGGACATATTTATTGACACGCTGGCGCTGCCGCTGTCAACGGGGATGGTTGAGTCGCGCCGCGACGGGATAGAGACCTTGGAGGCGATCCGCCGGGTGAAGGCCGAGCTTCCGGGCGTGCGCACGATTCTTGGACTGTCCAACATCTCTTTCGGACTCAATCCCGCCGCACGTCAGGTCCTCAACAGCGTCTTTCTCCACGAGGCCGCCGAGGCTGGTCTCGACGCGGCCATCGTGCACGCCTCAAAGATCCTCCCCCTGCACCGCATTGACGAAGAAGCCCGCCAGGTCTGCCTCGACCTCATCTACGATCGCCGTCGCGAGGACTACGACCCGCTGAGCGAACTGCTACGTCTCTTTGAAGGCAAGTCGATCTCGTCGAACCAAGGACCGTCACTCGATGACCTCCCGCTCAATGAGCGTTTGAAGCGTCGCATCATCGACGGGGCGCGCGTCGGTCTGGAAGCCGACCTGGATGAGGCCTTGGACGGCGGCGCACGGCCCCTCGACATCGTGAACGACATCCTGCTCGACGGGATGCGCGTCGTCGGCGATCTCTTTGCGAGCGGCGAGATGCAGCTGCCCTTCGTGCTCCAAAGCGCCGAAACCATGAAGTCCGCCGTGTCGTATCTCGAACCGCTGATGGAAAAGTCCGACCAGGGCGGGCGCGGGCGCGTCGTGCTCGCCACGGTCAAGGGCGACGTGCACGACATCGGCAAGAACCTCGTCGACATCATCTTGACCAACAACGGCTACGAGGTGATCAACCTTGGCATCAAGGTCGGCGTCAACGAGATGTTGAGCGCCGTCGAAGAGCACGAGGCGGACGCCCTGGGCATGAGCGGCCTGCTCGTGAAGTCCACGCTCATCATGCGCGAAAACCTCGAGATCATGAACGAACGGCAGATGGCGAACGTACCGGTCCTGCTGGGCGGTGCCGCACTCACGCGCACCTACGTCGAGCGCGACCTTCGTGAGATCTACCAGGGTCGCCTCTTCTACGGAAAGGACGCCTTCGAAGGCCTGCGCGTGCTCGATCAGCTCGGTGAGATGCGCCGTGGCGGCGCAGACGACGCCGACTTCGGTCGACAGATCTCGACCAAGAACGTCCAGCGCCGCTTCCGCGAGGACCGCCCTGCGCCCACCACGGAGCTGCCTCGCCGTAGTCCCGAGGTCGAGACCAACAGCCCCCTCTTTCCGTCCCCGTTCATCGGGAGCCGGGTCGCCAAGGGCATGTCACTCGACGAGATCGCCGAGTTCTTGAACCTGACCGCGCTCTTTCGCAACCAGTGGGGCTTTCGACCCGAGAACGGCGAGGATGACACGTCGTTCAAGGAACGGGTCAGCGCGACACTCCGCGAGCAGCTGAGCCTCGCCAAGGCCGACGATCTCCTCGTGCCCCAAGTGGTATGGGGACACTTCCCCGCGGCCGCTGACGGCGACGACCTCGTGATCTTCGCTGACGACTCGCGCGACGAAGAGGTCACGCGCTTTCACTTTCCCCGCCAGAACGAGTCGCCGTACCTGTGCATCGCAGACTTCTTCCGGCCGATCGAGAGTCCAGATCACGACTACGCGAGCTTCATGCTGGTCACCATGGGCGACCGCATCTCCCAGCGCACCCATCAGCTCTTCAGCGAGAACCGCTACACGGACTACCTCATGTTGCACGGGCTCGGCGTTGAGATGGCCGAGGCCCTCGCCGAGATGTGGCACAAGCGCATCCGCGAGGAGCTGGGCTACGCACAAGAGGACGGCCCGACACTGACGGGACTCTTCCGTCAGCAGTACCGCGGTGGGCGGTACTCCTGGGGGTACCCCGCCTGCCCCGACCTCACCGACAACGCGAAGGTGGCCGCCCTGCTCGAGTCTGAGCGCATTGGCGTCTCAGTGTCCGAGGGATTTCAGTTGCACCCAGAGCAGACGACCGACGCGATCATCTGTCACCACCCCAAGGCGAAGTACTTCATCGCCTAACCGTGCGGCTACGGCGCCGCGCGGAAATCGACATCCGTTGACTCGACGGTCCCCGCGGTGCGTCCGGGCGCCCTCTGGTACTTCCAGTACAGGTTGGTGTGTGCGATGACCTGGTCCGGTGGCGGCGCTCCCCATTCGGTGCTGTCGTCGGTCGTGTGCGCATCGCTCACGAGGATCGTGTCGTAACCCCGCACGAGCGCACCGTGCAGCGTCGAACGAATGCACGCGTCCGTTTGAGCGCCGGTGACAAAGAGTCGGCCCACGCCGAGACCCGAGAGTACCCCTTCGAGAGTGGTGTCCTCGAACGAGTCTCCGTAGTTCTTTTCGACGAGTGGTTCGGCCCCTTCAACGCCGAGCTCGGGGACGATCTCCCAGTCGTCGGTTCCCCGCTCGAGGCCCTCGTCGGAGTGTTGCACCCACACGACGGGGATCTGTTCGTCTCTCGCACGATCGACGAGGCCCGCCACGTTCGCCACGACGGCGTCGCGATCGTGGGCATTGGCCACCACGCCGTTCTGCACATCGATCACGATCAGCGCGGTGTTTGGTCGGTTCTTCAACGTTGTCATGGCCTCTCTTTGGCTCCGATGGGGCCAAGCGTAGAGTACGCCTGTAATACTTCAACCAGCGAGCGCGCTGCGTAGCGCGGACTGACGAGCTACTGCGCGAGGTGGTGCAGCGCATCGACGTAGACGCTGGCCACCCGATCCCAAAGGCGATTGGCGTCATCGTCGATCTCCTGTCGGCTCGGATCAGCGTCGAACCACGCGAGCGTCTCGGCGATCCCTTGGGCAAATGGCACCTCGGCCCGAAACCCGGGCACCACGCTGCGAACCTTGGAGTTGTCGAAGACGGAGGAGTTGATCTTGTCCCCCCACAGCGTGCCGAGCAGTGAAGGGTCGGCAGCGACCATGCCATCGGAAGGGACATGGAGAAAATCGGGCTCGACGCCTGCCGCTTCGCCCACCAGCGCGTAAATCTGGTTCCAGGTGAGGGCCTCGTCGGAGGTGATGTGAAAGTCCTCGCCGATGGCTTCAGCGCGACCGAGCAGTGGAATCAGGCCGCGCGCGAGGTCCGAGCTGTGCGTGATCGTCCAGATGCTCGTCCCGTCGCCCGGCACGAGCACCTTGGCCCCGCGACGCATGCGGTCGACGACGGTGTAGGGCTTTGCCCAACTGCCGATCGCGAGGGGAATCTGGGAGTAGCCGTAGGTCAACGACGGACGGATGATCGTCATCGGAAAGCCCGTCGCCTGGTACGCCTCGCGCAGCACCTCTTCGCAGGCGATCTTGTCGCGCGAGTACTGCCAGAACGCGTTGCGAAGCGGCGTCGACTCAGTGATCAGCCAATGTACCGGCGGCTTCTCGTACGCGGAGGCCGATGAGATGAACACGTACTGACCCGAGTCGGCGTAGAGGCGCAGGTCGAGCTCGATCTGGCTCGGCACGTACGCGGTCCACTGTAAGACCGCGTCGAAGCGTCGATTGCCGAGCACCTCTCGCACCTGTGTCTCATCGGAGGCGTCGGCGATGAAGGTGCGCGACTCCCCTACCTGGTTCGGAAGCGCGGATCGACCGCGGTTGAGCATCGACACGTCGTGTCCTGCCTCCAAGGCCGCAGTGACACACGCGGTGCTGATGATGCCAGTGCCTCCGATGAAGAGAACGTCCATAGCTGCTCCTGTGCCGTTGTCAAAGAGAACCTAAGCGCTTCGTCCTCGACGGCCGACGACGGCGCCGTTGAATCAGGAACGAAGAGCGGGCACGGCCACCGGCGTTGCCTCGTGCAACGCCTCGCGCGCGTGGTAGCTCGAGCGAGTGAGCGGCGAAGACTGCACGTATCGAAGCCCGACGCGACGCCCTCGTGCTGCGAGATCGTCAAACTCGGCGGGGTCCCAGAAACGTGCCACCGGCAAGTGTCGCTCCGTCGGGCGCAGGTACTGGCCGATCGTGGCGATCTGCACGCCCACGGCCGCCATGTCCGCGAGCGACTCTTCGACCTCGTCGGCCGTCTCACCGAGACCGACCATAAGCCCAGACTTTGTCGTGAGTCCAGCCCGCGCGCTTCTCGCGAGCACGGTGAGCGATCGCAGGTATCCAGCGCTCGGTCGAACGGCTCGCTGCAGACGAGCGACCGTCTCCACGTTGTGGCTGAGCACGTCGGGGCGAGCATCGATGATGAGCTGCAACGAGTCGGCGTCACCCTTCATGTCGCTCGTGAGGACTTCCACGTTCGTGTGCGGTGAGCGCTCTCGGATGGCGAGGATGCTGCGCGCGATCGCGCCAGCTCCCCCGTCGTCGAGATCATCGCGCGCCACGCACGTAATGACCGCGTGCGCCAGCTTGAGGCGTACCACTGCTTCGGCGACGCGCTCGGGCTCGGTCGGATCGAGCGGAAGGGGCTTGCGCGTATCGACGAGACAGAAGCCGCACGCCCTCGTGCAGCGCTCCCCGTTCACCATGAACGTCGCGGTGCCGGCAGCCCAGCATTCGAAGATGTTCGGGCATCCCGCCTCTTCGCACACCGTGACGAGGCGCAAGTCCTCAGTCAGCTTGCGCAGCGAGCGATACTCATCGCCCATGTGCGCCTCGATGCGCAGCCACGACGGCTTTCGCACGTTGAGGGCAAGTCCCGCGTCGGGGTCCACGCCCGCTTTGCGCAGACGACGGATGAGCGGACGCTCGCTCGACGTCGTGGCGGCGCTCCGATCAACACGCGCCACGCTCGACTCGCCGCCCAGGCGACGCTCGAGCTCTTCACCGAGCAGCTCTTCCACCTCCAGTGCCGACACGGCGACGCCAAGTGAGTTGAGCGAGGCGACGGGCTTATCGGGAATGCCACACGGGACGATGGCCTTGAATCCTTCGAGGTCGATCTCAACGTTGAGCGCCACCCCGTGGAGGGTGCGACGGACTCCGTGGTCGTTTCGCTCGGTGCGCACGCCGACCGCCGCAATCTTGGACGGCGCCGACTCGAGATGTGCCCATACACCCGGATAGCCGTCGAGTCGGCCAACGTCGCCGAGGCGTCCTTCTACGTCACTTCGGCGCACTGCGGCGATGACGGAGTCCTCGAGTCGAGCGACGTGCGCCTTACCCGCGGCCGGATCGTCGTCGACGCTGACGATCGCCCACGCCACCACTTGGCCGGGCGCATGATAGGTCACGTCACCGCCGCGGTCGGCGTCGACGACGACGGCGTTCAACTGCGACGGGGGTACCAGGAAATGCTCTTCGAGCGTCCGAACACCACGGGTGTAGGTCGGCGGATGCTCGAACAACAGCACGTAGTCGTCGCTCGCCTGCATGAGCGCACGCTGGAGGTCGTTGGCTTCGGCGAAGGAAACCCTCCCGAGGTGACGTCGACGCAGCACCTAGCGCTCGCTCTCGAGATCCATCCCCGCGAGCAGCTCTCCCACTCGCTCCAGATAGCTCGCGGCACCCGTGGGTTCACAGATGCGGTGATCGAACGAGAGTCCCAGCACCAAGCGACGTCCGACTTCGATGGTCGAACCGTCCTTTGCGACGACCGGCAGGAGGCGTACGGCGCCCATCGACAGGATCGCGACCTCCGGCTGAATGATGATGGGCTTCGCCCACAGCGTGTGTGGGGTCGGCGCGCCCGCAATCGTGAACGTGCCACCCATCAGGTCGTCGGTCGTCAATTGACGAGTGGCGAGTCGCGCGTCGAGCTCGTTGATTCGGCGCGCCAACGCGCGAAGGGTGAGACCGGCCGCCGCGTGCACGACCGGCACGAGCATGCCGTCGTCGGCGATCGCGCGAATCACGCCGAGATTGACCGTACGGTGCAGCACCAGTTCGTCGTCAGAATAGGTGGCGTTCAAGAACTCGAACTCGCCGAGCGCGCGCACGGCGGCGAGGCTCACGACCATCTCGTCGCTGATCGGCTCGCCATCGCGAGTCACGCGACCGAGGGCTTCGAGCCTTCCGAAGATCGAGCCGTCCACTTCGACGGCGACGAAGCCATGCGGCGTGCTTTGACTAGAGACGGACATGTGGAGACCCATGCGGCGTCGACCGCTGCTGAGCGGCAACACGACCTCTTCCGCTGGCCCCTGAGTGACCGCGCGCTCGGCGTCTCGACGCGTGATGGCACCGCCCGGACCGGTGCCCTGCACCATTGAGGGTTCGACACCGCCATCATTCAAAATGCGGCGGACGACGGGTGAAACCACGAGACCGGTCGCGCCGTTCTCGTCAACGTGTGGCGCAGGACTCGCCATCGTCCTCGGCGTCGCTGCGTCGGGAGGAGGAGCTGAGGGTACCGGCGCCGGGGCTGGCGCGGGCGGTGTTGGAGGTGGAGGCGGCGCCACGATTGCTGCCGTGGGAGCCGGTGGCGTGCTCGCACTCGACCTGGCGCTCGCCGTGTCATCGATCACGGCGACGCGAGATCCTGTCTGGACGGTGTCTCCTTCGCCCGCGAGAATCTCGACGAGTACTCCCGAGGCTGGTGAGGGCATCTCCGAGTCGACCTTGTCGGTCGACACTTCAAAGAGCGGTTCGTCGCGAGCGACGACGTCACCCACCTTCTTAAACCACTGGGTGATGATTCCTTCGGTGACCGACTCACCCAACGAGGGAAGCGTGACGTCAGGCAAGGTGCAACCCACGCCCGGCGAGCGCCAGGAGCGTCTCGCCGAAGGTCTCGGACAGCGACGGGTGCGGCTGGATCAAGGCGCCCGCCTCTTCGGCCGTCGCTTCCCAGTTGACGGCGTAGTAGCCAGCGCCGAGCTGCTCAGTGACCCACGGGCCCGCCATGTGCACACCGAGGATCTGTCCGCCCGAACCATCGGCACGCTTCTCCGCGATGATCTTCACGATCCCCTCGGTGTCGCCAATGATCTGAGCGCGCGAGTTGCCGCCGAACGGATCCTTCTTCACCACGACGTCGTAGCCCTTCTCCTTCGCTGCGGCTTCGGTGAGTCCGACGAACGCGACCTCCGGGTTCGAGTAGATGGCCCACGGCACGCGGTCGTAGTCGACCGGCACCGCGGGTTCGCCCAGGATGGTCTTGATCGTGACGATCGCTTCGGCAAATCCCACGTGGGCGAGCTGGGGAGTGCCCGCGACGACGTCGCCCACGGCAAAGACGTTGGGAGCAGCCGTGCGCATGTAGCCGTCTGCGACGACGAAGCCGCGATCGTCCACCACGACGCCCGTTCCCTCGGCGAGCAACCCCTCGGTACGAGGGCGACGGCCGACCGACATGATGACCATGTCGGCTTCAACGCTGTCGGCGCCAGCGATCTCAATGGTCGTCGCACCCTTGTTGGGCTTGTGCCCAGCGATCTCCACCCCGGTGCGAATGTCGATCCCGCGCTTTTTGAACGAACGGCCAACCACGCTTGCGACTTCGGCGTCGCAGCCAACGAGAATCGAGGGCAGCGCTTCGAGGATGGTGACGCTCGAGCCCATGTCCGAGAGCAGCGAGGCGAATTCGCAGCCGATAGCGCCGCCACCGATGACAGCGGCGCGTTCGGGTAGGACCTTCAGGTCCAAGAACTCGTCGGACGTGACGACGATCTTGCCGTCGATGTCAAAACCGGGGATCGTCCGCGGCACGGAGCCGGCCGCCAGGATGACGTTCTTTCCCTTCGCGACGACGCCGGCGTCAGCGCCGTCAAGGACGCTGACCGTGAGATCCTTGCCGAGCTGACCGGTGCCATCAAAGATCGTGACCTTGCGACCCTTCAACAGTCCCGACAGTCCCTTGAAGAGTCGGTCGACGACTTCGTTCTTGCGTGTTTGGCTCACGGAGAAGTCGACGGTGACGTCCTTTGTGTCGATGCCAAACTGCGAGGAGTGCTCGACCGTGCGACGCACGTGCGCCGTCTCGAGAAACTCCTTGGCGGGAACGCAGCCGCGGTGCAGGCAGGTGCCGCCCACCTTGTCGCGCTCGACGATGGCGCAGTTGAGGCCGGCGGCCGCGCCGTAGAGGGCGGCGGCGTAGCCACCCGGCCCTCCGCCGATAATGACGACATCGAACTGTTGGACCTCGTTTGCCACGGACATTCCCTTCAGTAGTACAGCGACATCCCCCGCCGGGAAATCCTAATGTTCTCTTGGGTATTGCCGGTCGCTTCGACTACGAGTGACGGCCCCGCTGCGAGTCGGCAGCTGACGTGGCGAGCTCGTCGACAAAGTCGTTCATCCGGTCGCCTGAATGGCCCTTGACCCACGAGAAGGTGACCTTTCGGCCACTGTTGAGCGCGAGAGGAATCAGCGTCTCCCAGAGGTCCCGGTTCGCCACCGGCTGGCCTTTCGAGTTCCTCCAATTGCGGCGCTGCCAACCTTCGTACCAGCGGTCGTGAAAGCACTTCACCACGTAGGTGGAGTCGCTCACGATCTCGAGGTCGCCCTCAGGATGCTCGCGTAGCGCCTCGATGACGGCGATCACTTCCATGCGCTGATTCGTGGTGTGAGGCTCTGCGCCACTGCCGAAGTCGTCCTCGCCACCCGCCCACGCCCAGCCGCCCCGTCCCGGGTTACCGCGGCAAGCGCCGTCGGTATAGATGCGATTCATATGACTCGGGTAATCCAGGCGTCCGGATCGTCAGTAAATCGGGTCACCGCCGGTGGGAGGTCCCCTCGGAGCACCTGACCCAAGGTGACATGCTCGAGCACTTCGCGAAGCGTCCCTCGCACGGCGACCCAGACGTCGCGCAGATGCTTCGCCTCGCCCTCATAGACGAGGGTCTCGGGCCGCATTCCCCGCACGCCCGCCATGGGGCCGCTGACGACGCGAAGAATGTCCGCGATCATGATCTGGTCGGGATCCCGGGCGAGCTTGAACCCCCCCTCGGGCCCGCGCTGGCTCGTGACGAGTCCGCCGCGCCGCAGGTCGCTCAGGATCGCGCCAAGGAACTTCGCCGGAAGATCCTGCTCGTGCGCCAGGTGATCCGCGCTCACCGAGACGTCACTCGCCGCCAACGTCAAGAGCGCCCGTATGGCGTAATCGGCTTTCGCGGGGATCTGCATTCTCCCATTCTGCCGCACAAGGTGGCCCCTTGGGACCGCTACGCGGCGAACTTCTAGGATGGCCCGCGTGTTCGACCTCGCCACGCGCCGGCTGTATCTCTGCGTGGGCGCACGAGCCGACATGGGCGTTTTTCTGCCGGCCGTGCTTCAAGGGGGCGTCGACGTCGTCCAACTACGCGAGAAGGACCTGGGCCCTTCCGAGCAGCTGGCCATGGCTCGGACCATGCTGCCGATCTGCCGCGACTTTGGTGTGCCCTTCGTCATGAACGACTCGCCCGAGCTGGCGGCAGACGCCGGCGCTGATGGCGTCCACGTCGGACAAGACGACGTGAGCGTCGCCCACTGTCGCGAGGTCCTCGGCGACGAAGCCATCGTGGGGCTTTCCACTCATTCGACCGAGGAGTTCAGCGCCGCGCTCCCCCAGCGAGCGTCCTACTTCAGTGCCGGGCCCATCGAACCAACACCCACCAAACTCGGTCGCGCAGGAACGGGTCTTGGCTACGCCGTCGAGTCACAGGCGCGCACCCTCAGGCCGGTCTTCGTCACCGGAGGGGTGAATGAGTTCAACGTCGCCACGCTCATCGTCGCGGGGCTCCGCCACTTTGTGGTCGTGCGCGCGCTCAGCGAAGCACCCGAACCTGAAGCGGCCGCCCGCCGATTGAGAAAGGCCCTGGACGACGCGCTAGCGGTGACGATCAAGCCAACCTAGAAGCGTCGCGACCATGCGCGGATCGGCGCGCAGCTGGTGACCCGCTCCCTGGATGAGACGTAACTCGGCTCGCCCATCGGCCGCCGCCACAAGATCTCTCGCGTCCGATGCCGGCACCTCGATGTCGTCGGTGCCGTGTCCAATGAGGAGTCGCCTCGGGGGGATCTCGGCAATCGCGCCCATCGGATCGATCGCGAGTAGATCGTCATAGAGCGCTTGGGGATCGAGCAGATCCTTCGGGTCACCTACGACGCCTGCCACCTGGACGGCGCGATGTATCTCTTCGGGCGAGCCGCCCCACGCCTGGAGATGGGCGGGCGACGCGAAGGTCGCCACCCCGCGCACCCGGTCGTCGTGCGCGGCGTGGCGTAGCGCGAGCGAACCGCCGAAGCCAAAGCCCGCGAGCGAGACACGCCGGTCGCCTTCGGCGACGCGATCGATTATCGTCGCAAGATCCTCTCGCCACTTGCTCGCTGAGAAGGTGCCAGTGCTGCCGCCGACGCCCGAGAGTGTTCCCGTCGCGACGAGCCAGCCGGATTCGTTGGCTACGTGCTCGGCGAGTTCGGGCAACAGACCCGCGGCCTGACGACCCATGCCGATGAGACGAGGCAGTCCGTGGACGATGACGAGCACGTGGCCAACGACCGGCCGGCCGTTCGAGTCTGAGATTCGCAAGTCGAGCGTCGAGCCGCCGCTCTCGAGTTGCTCGTGGGCGAGCACCGCGTTAGATGCCCAGGCGTTGGGCCAGCAGCTCGCGGTGGTAGGCCGGGTCTCCGAGGAACAGCTCAGAGCTCTTTGCACGCTTGAAGTAGAGGTGTGCGGGGTGCTCCCAGGTGAAGCCGATGCCGCCGTGGATCTGAATGTTCTCCGCCGCGCAGTGGAAGTACGCCTCCGAGCAGAACGACTTCGCGAGGCTCGCCGCGATGGGCAGTTCGTCGTTGCGCTCCTGGGCGGCCCAGGCCGCGTAGTACGCGGCGGACTTCGCCGATTCGACGTCGAGCAGCATGTCCGCGCACTTGTGCTTGATGGCCTGGAACGATCCGATGGGCCGTCCGAACTGGACACGATTCTTCGCGTACTCCACCGACGAGTCGAGCACGCGCTGGGCGCCGCCAACCTGTTCGGCCGCGAGCGCCGCGGCGGCGATCTGCATCGTCGCCTCGAGCCCCTTGAGTGCCGCGCCCTCTTCACCGACGAGTCGAGCGGGTGCGTTGTCAAAGACGATGCGGCTCTGCTTGCGCGTCTGGTCCATCGTCGAGAGCAACTCGCGCGACACGCCGCTGGCGTCGCTCTCAACGGCGAAGAGCGACAGACCGACGTCGGTCATGGCGGGCACGAGGAGAAGCGACGCCGTCGATCCATCGGTGACGTAGTTACGCACGCCCGAGAGCACGAAACCACCTCCCTTTCGCGCGGCCGTCGTCGAGGTCGAGGTGAGGTCCCAGCGGCCGTCGTCGTCGGTGAGCGCAACGGTGGCGATGGTCTCTCCCGACGCAAGACCAGGAAGGAAGTCACTCTTTGACTGGTCGTCGCCGACGAGGAGCAGCGCGTTCACCGCGAGCGCCACGGTCGAGAAGTAGGGAGAGCAGAGCAACGCCGCACCCATCTCCTCAAAGACCACGTAGAGCTCGACCGGGCCGTATCCCTGTCCGCCGTACTCTTCGGGAATGCCGAGGCCCTGGAGGGCAAGCTCGTTGGCCATCTGGGTCCACACAGCGGGGTCGTACCCCTCGTTTGTCGCCATCAGTCGGCGCACTTCGCTCTCGGGCGACTTCTCTTCGAGAAAGCGGCGCACCATCTTGCGAAGCTCTTCTTGCTCTTCGCTGAATCCAAAGTTCATCTCGCGCCCCTCTCGCTCCACTTCGAGAATAGCGACTCCCAGATGAGCAAATAATCGTGTCAAAGTAAGGGGATGGATGATGTAGAACTCGTCTGGTCCGACGCCGTGAGCGAGGTTCACCGCTTCGTGGTGGGTCCAATGGATAACAACGTGTACGTGGTGCGCTGTCGACGGAGCGGCGAGGCGACGCTCATCGACGCCGCCAACGAGCACGACCGACTGCTGCGCGTGGCCCTCCGCCTCGGCGTCGCCTCCGTGCTCGAGACCCACGGCCACTGGGATCACATCGGGGCCGTCGAGGCGGTGCAGCAGGCTGGTATCGACGTCTGGGTCCGCACCGAAGACGCCCACCTGCTCCCGAGCTACGACCATCTCTTGGACGATGACGCCGTGCACCAGGTGGGACAGTTGCGGCTTCGCACGATCCATACGCCCGGTCACACGCCGGGCAGCATCTGCTTTTCACTCGAGAACACCCCGATGCTCTTCACGGGTGACACCCTCTTTCCGGGCGGTCCCGGCAACACGGGCTTCGAGGGCGGGAACTTCGCGACAATTATCGCCTCGATCGAGGAGCGACTCTTTCGCGTCTTCGGTGATGAGACCACGATCTGGCCCGGCCACGGGGCGCCCTCGACCCTGGGCGCAGAGCGCCCACACCTGGACGAATGGGTTGAACGCGGCTGGTAGATCGGTCAGCGAGGGAAAGGCGACCAGTAGGCTTTCTCTATGCCAAAACCGTTGCTCGAACTGCGTAATGTTCACGCGGAGGCCGAGGGATCGTCCATCCTTCGCGGCGTCGACCTCGTAGTCAATGACGGCGAAGTCCACGCACTCATGGGCCCCAACGGCGCGGGCAAGTCGACGCTCGCGAGCGTCGTGATGGGACACCCGGGCTATCGCGTTACGAGCGGAGAAATTCTCCTACGAGGAGAGGACATTTCCAGTTGGACGGCTGACACACGGGCCCGCGCGGGAATCTTTCTCGCCTTCCAGTACCCAGAAGCGATCAGCGGTGTCTCCGTCATTCAGTTCCTGCGCCAAGCGATCGCGGCGCGCAAGGGTCTGGACGAACTGAGCGTGCTCGAAGTGCGCCTCGACCTCGCTGAGTGGATGGACCGGCTCGGCATCGACAGCGCCTTCGCCGAGCGACACTTGAACGACGGCTTTTCGGGCGGCGAGCGCAAGCGCAACGAAGTCCTCCAGATGGCCCTCCTCGAGCCAGTCGTCGCGCTGCTCGACGAGACCGACTCGGGCCTCGACATCGACGCCCTAAAAGTCGTTGCAAAGGGCGTGCGCACCGTGCGCGAGGAGCACCCGACGATGGGCGCCGTGGTGGTCACGCACTACGTCAAGCTGCTCGACGAGATCCGCCCCGACTTCGTGCACATCTTGGTGGACGGGCGCATCGTCCACACCGGCGGCGCGGAGCTCGCCGAAGCGATCGATCGCGATGGATACGACGCCTGGCGTCCGGTGAACGCGTGACGAGCTTCGACGCTCGCCGCGTCCGTGCGGACATCCCCCAGCTGACACGAGTCGTCAACGGCCGAACGATTACGTTCCTCGACTCCGGCGCGAGCTCGCTTCAGCCGAACGCCGTGATCTCGGCGATGAGCCGCTACTACGAGCTGCGTCACTCGAACGTCCATCGCGGGGTCTACCAGACGGCGAACGAAGCGACTGAAGCCTACGAGGGATCGCGCGCCGCAGTCGGTGAGTTCATCGGCGCGCCCGGTGGGGCCAACGAGATCGTCTTCACGAAGAACACGACCGAGTCGATGAACCTCATCGCGCGCACGTGGGGCGCGGCGAATCTGAAAGAGGGCGACGCCGTTCTCGTCACCGAGATGGAGCACCACGCCAACATCGTCCCGTGGTTCCAGCTGCGCGAGGCGACCGGGGTCGACGTGCGATTCATCCCCGTCGGCGACGACTACCGCCTCGATCTCACGAACCTCGACGAGCTCCTGCGTGGGGTAAAGCTGCTCTCGGTGACGGGCATGTCGAACGTGCTCGGCACCATACCGCCGCTGCGCCCACTCACCGACGCCGCGCACACGGTGGGAGCGCTCGTCGCCGTTGACGGCGCGCAGCTCGTCCCCCACGGTCCCGTCGACGTCGAAGCACTGGACATCGACTTCCTCGCGTTCTCGGGCCACAAGATGCTCGGCCCGACTGGCATCGGCGTCCTCTGGACGCGTGAGAGCGTCCTTGACACCATGAAGCCCTTCCTCGGCGGCGGGGGCATGATCTCTGATGTCCGTCTTGACGGGTGGACACCCGCCAAGGGCGTCGCGCGCTTCGAAGCGGGGACACCCCCCATCGCCGAAGCCGTCGGACTGCACGCCGCCGTGCGCTACCTCGAGGGACTCGGGATGGAGAACGTCGCCGCCTACGAGCACTCCCTCACCGACGACGCGCTTCGACGTCTCGACCTGACCTTCGATGGACGCGTCCGGGTGATCGGTCCGCTCGACACCATCGACCGCGGCGGCGTGATCAGCCTCGACGTGGAAGGTGTGCACGCCCACGACGTCGCCCAGGTGCTCGACCAGTTCGGCGTCTGCGTGCGGCCGGGGCACCACTGCGCGAAGCCCCTCATGCGTCGCTTCGGACTCACGGCAACGGCCCGCGCGTCATTTGGTCCCTACTCGAACACCGGCGACACGAGCGTGCTTTTGGAGGCGCTCGAACACGCCCTTAAAATGTTTGGCTGACCATGTCCAACCTTGACGACCTCTACCGCGAAATCATCCTCGACCACTACCGATCACCACGCAATCGCGGCGAGTTGGCTTCTCCGCCCGCCCACCGCGTCGAGGGCTTTAACCCGCTCTGCGGTGATGAGGTCGTTGTCTACCTGGACGTGCGCGACGGTGTGCTCAACGACATCAAGCTGACCGGACACGGCTGTTCGATCTCCCAGTCATCGTCGTCGCTCATGAGCGCTGCAGTGAAAGGCAAGCCCCTCGAAGAGGTGCAGTCTACGATCGCAACCTTCAAAAGTTTGATGACGGCGACGCCAGAGACCTCAACTGACGAAGAGGCGAGCTCCGACGACTTGCGGACCCTCGGCGAACTCGCCGCCCTCGCGGGCGTGGCAAGGTTTCCCGTACGGATCAAGTGCGCGACACTCGCCTGGAACACGCTGGCCCAAGGTCTCAAAGAGATCGCCTAGCGCTACTCGACCCTAGAAACGGTCGAGGTCCGGGTTGAGATAGTGGAAACGCGCCGGCTCCCTGTTCACCGTTAGGCCAACGGCCTCCAACGAGTTGAGGACGGCCGGACGCTGGAAGGTCCAGAACACCGCAAAGTCCCCCGGCCGATTCGTTCGGAGTCGAACGCCCGTTGTGAAGAAGTCGACCTTCCCGATCGCTCGAACATCGGTGATCTCTTCGAGGCGCGCTTCCCACGTTGGCACGAGGACACGTAGAAGGCGGACGACCGGTCGTAAGCGAATCCTGTCGCCGAAGAGTTCCATCCGCACAAGAGGCCACCCCACGTTTCGAAGGCCAGATCGTTGACCCCCTACGAAACTTTGCAACGGGGCGCGTACGACATCGTCATTGATCGGTTCTTCCAAGCGCGCACCTCCTTCGTTGTCGCAGCATCCCACAAGCGCGCGCCTTTCA
The DNA here is from genome assembly GCA_963724865.1 of uncultured Acidimicrobiaceae bacterium. GTDB lineage: Bacteria > Actinomycetota > Acidimicrobiia > Acidimicrobiales > RAAP-2 > RAAP-2. The sequence continues at coordinate 212,953 of CAVRWO010000031.1, forward strand.
TAGAACTGCAGGGGTTCGCTTCGGGTGTCTAACTGGGATTGCAGGGCACCGGGTCATAGCTCGGTACGGCGAGCGTGGGATTCGTGGTGGTCGTGGTCGATGCCGAGCCGTTCGGGGTCACGGCGCTCGACGACGACGGCGCCGCGACCGTCACCGTCGGCGGCGGCTGCTCCACGTTCGAGGTGTTGGGCGGCGGGTCGGACGGCTTCTTCAGTTGGCTGCCGAAGATGCCAACGAGCATCTGCTGGGCCTCAGGTTGCTCAACGTAGAGCACGTCGCCGAGCGCAGTGTTGTTCGCCGCCGTCGTCGGCAGTGTCCAGGTGGGAATCAAGCTTGCGTTGATGCCGTGAAAGCGCACAGCGAGCCCGATCAGTTCGTTCAGCGAGAAGTTCTGGTCCAGCGTGATTCCTTGCGGCAGTTTGGAAAGGAACGTGTTGATCGTGAGGGGGTTGTAGAGCTTCTTGGCCGAGTCGACGATCGCGCGAAGGAATGCGTCTTGGCGGTCGATCCGGCCGAAGTCGCTCGTCGGGTCGTACATCCAACCGGTGTCGTAGAGCTCCGAGGGTGAGGCGTTCACGGTCGGGAAGACATGCGCGTGATCGATGTTGTAGTAGAAGTGACGACTGCGCGAGAGGGCGAGCGCCTGGAAGCCCGTGATCAGTTGACAGCCCGGGTGCAGGACACGCAGTCCCGAGTAGGGATCCCACGACGGATACCGGAAGTCAAGGTACACGCCGCCGATGGCATCGGCGGCGTTGATAAGACCATCAAAGCTGACGACGACTGTCTGGTTGATCGTGATGCCGAAGTTCGCCGTGATGGTCCGGGCAAGAAGCGACGGCCCACTGCCGAAGTTGACGTTGATACGGTTGAACGTGCCGTAGAGCGACTGGTTGGCGAGCAACGTCACCATCGTGTCCCGAGGAATCGAGATGATCGAGATCGTCCCCGCATCAGGGTCGATGTGGACGATCTTTACCGAGTCGCTTCGCTGGCCCGACACTGAACCCGTCGACGCACCAGTCTGGCGAGCGGCGAGACCCGTCAGTCCCGCACGCGAGTCCGACCCGATCATGAGGATGTTGAAGGGTTGACCGGAGATCGGCTTCACCTCTCCTGCCACGTGAATTCTCGGGACCTGACCAAATCGCCACCTCGCGTAGGCGTAGCTGCCGCCCACCACGCCGGCGATCAAGAGGATGAGGATGAGGCCGCTAACTGCGAATTTCTTGCCGATGCCGCGGCGGCGTCGGTGGCGAACCTTCTGACCATTCTGTTCGTCGACGACCTCTCCCAGCGCCGCCAAACGATCCTCGTTGGGAACCGAATGTTTAGAGTGTCGATGGCGACTGCCCGACGTGTCATCACGTCCGTTAGCCATTCGAAGACCTTACCCCTGGCGACGCGGATTATTCAGTCGCCGCAGCGCGCCGGAATCCTTCGTATCCGTCGCGCTCCAGCGTTTCAGCGAGTTCGGGCCCGCCCGTGGCGACGACGCGGCCGTCGCTCATGACGTGAATCACGTCCGGCGAGAGCTCGACAAGAAGACGACGGAAGTGGGTGATCACGAGCACGCCGCAGTTCCATTCGGTGGTGGCGGCCTCAAGGCGCTTCGCCACTGCGTCGAGCGCATCAACGTCGAGCCCTGAGTCGATCTCGTCGAGCAGCGCAAACTTCGGTTGCAAGATGCCGAGCTGGACCATCTCTGCTCGCTTGCGCTCGCCTCCGGACAGATCGACGTTCACGAAGCGATCGAGAAGCTCAGGACGCAGGTCGACACGACCGGCTTCTTCGAGGAGCCGCGAGCGCAACGTCACGGGGTTGGCACCGGCCGCTTCCAACAGGTCGAAGGGCCGTACGCCGGGAAGTTCGAAGGGCTGTTGGAGTGCGAGCATGAGGCCGGCGCGAGCGCGATCGGTCGGTGACTGTGTGAGGAGCTCAATGCCGTCGATGGTCGCCGAGCCGTCGACCACGCGGTATCCAGGGTGTCCGGTCAGCGCGTGCGCGAGGGAGGACTTCCCCGATCCGTTCGGCCCCATGATGGCGTGGACCTCGCCAGAGTGCATCGTGAGGTCAAAGCCCTTGACGACTTCCTTGCCCGCCACCTCAACGCGCAGCCCGTCGATCTTGAAGGTCGAGCTCACGGTATCTCCACTTCGAGTCGTCCATCGTTGCTGCGGACGTCGTAGTGTGCGACCGGACGGGTTGCGGGCAGCGTGACCGCCGCGCCGTCGCTCAAGCGAAACATCGCGCCGTGGCGCGCGCACTCGATCTCGGCGGTGTCGAGGTCGACCTCACCGTCGGACAGGCTGAACTCCTCGTGGCTGCAGCGGTCGTCGAGCACGTAGAGCTCGTCGTCGATGCGCACGGCAACGAGGACGCGGCCTCCTACGTGCAGCTGACGCGGCACGCCCTGCTCGAAGTCGTCAAGTGTTCCAATATCGACCGACGTCACGCCGCGACGACCTCCGCGACGCTCGCGAGCACCGTCGCCACGTCGCGCTCAACCAGCTCGGCGAGCTGGTCCGGCAAAGCCGAGAGCATCTCGTAGAAGAAACCCTGAATGAGCAGGCGCTGCGCGTCCTCGGGCGTCACCCCGCGCGACTCGAGGTACCACAGCTGGAGGTCGTCGAGGGGACCCACGCTCGACGCGTGCGCGCACATGACGTCGTTCTCGCGAATGTCGAGATTGGGCACGCTGTCGGCGTGGGCATCGCGCGAGAGAAGAAGGTTGTGATTGGTCTGGCGAGCGTCGGTGCGCTTCGCGCCCTTTTCAATCTCGATGAGCCCGGTGTAGACCGAGCGAGACGAGTCGGCGACCGCACCCTTAGACAGCAGCGTCGAGGTCGTGCGCGGCGCCGCGTGGTACTGACGAGTGCGAAAGTCGTGCACCTGATCACCCGAACCGAGGAACGTCGTGCGCAGTTCGTTGGCAGCACCTGCCCCGAGGAGCTCGGCGTCGTTGCGCGAGCGGTCGTAGTGCGCACCGAACCCGACGACGGCCTGATGCAGGCGGGCGTCGCGGTCCAGGTGACCCGTGGTTCGTGCGACGTGCCAGGCGCTCGCGTCGAGGCGCTGGTACGTGATCAGCTGCAAGGCGGCGTTGTCTTCGACGCGGTACTCACTCACCGGCACGACCAGCGCGTTCTTGCCGCCTTCGAAATACTCGACCATCGTCACGCTCGCGCCGCGGCCGACGTGGATCTGCGTCCTAGAGAATGAGGCGCTCGCCGAAGACTGGTTGAGCACGACGATCGGCTCGACGACGTTGACGCCGGCGGCGACATGAATGACGGTCGTCGAGGGGGCGAGAGCGGCGTTGAGCAAGGCGAACGTGTCGCCCTCGTAGCGGCCGGTAAGGGGCTCACCGGTGAGCGACGTCGAGGTCACTTCGAAGTCGACCCTGACGCCAGCGATCTCGTCACTCGGAGCACTGCCAAAACCGTCGGTGACTCGAATGATGAGACCGGCACGCTCGATGAGCTGTGCCGCAAAGGGCGAATCGGCGACGCGCTGGGGCGCAACTGCGACGTCGAAGCGATCAAGATGGAGGTCGCCCAAGGGGGCGTATCGCCAGACTTCGTCACTCGTGGTCGGAAGACCCTGCGCTTCGAAGAGCGACCACGCACGACGGCGCTCGCTCGCGTCGGGACGGGCGTCGATGAAGGAAGAGGCTGAATCAGCGAAGGAACTCATAAGCAATGAACTCAGGCAGTGTACCGGCCCGTGGCGACTCTCCCCCGCCGAGCGACGTAGGCTCCAGGGCGTTCGAAAGGATCTCGTGGAGTTTTCCTCTGACGTCATCAGCCTCGAAGCAGAAGGTCACGTCGCGACCCTCTGGCTCGATCGCGCCGAGGCTCGAAACGCACTCGGCAGCGCCTTCTGGCGAGATCTACCCCTTGCCGCCCACGCGGTCGCGAGCACCGAGGCGAGGGTCCTCGTTATAGCGGCGAGGGGCCCCCACTTCACCGTCGGGCTCGACCTCAAGGAGTTTGGCGGTTCGTTGCTCTCCGAAGAAAGCACGAACTCCAAAGCCGCCGCGAACGCCAAGGCCTACGCGAGGATTCGCGCGTTGCAGGATTCGATTACGTCGCTCGCGCAACTCGAGATACCTGTCATCGCCGCGGTGCACGGCTACTGCATCGGTGGGGGCATCGATCTCATCAGCGCGTGCGACATTCGCCTCGCCTCAGCCGACGCCGTCTTCTCGGTCCGCGAGACGAAGGTCGCCATCGTGGCCGACCTCGGGACGCTCCAGCGCCTTCCGCGTATCGTAAGCGCGGGCCACGTCGCCGAGCTCGCTTTTACCGGCAAGGACATCGACGCCGAACGCGCGGCACAGATCGGCCTCGTGAACTCGGTCTGCGGCGAGAGCGCCGATGACGTGCTCGAGGCCGCCTACGAGCTCGCCAGAGAGATCGCGGCGAACTCCCCGCTCGCCGTGCGCGGAACCAAGGCCGTACTCGCCGCCAACGAGGGGCGCAGCGTCGACGAGGGACTCGAGTTCGTCGCACACTGGAACGTCATGTACCTCGCGAGCAACGATCTCGTTGAAGCGATGACCGCGTTTGCCGAACGCCGCCCGCCAACGTTTCGTGGAAACTAACGACGCCGGAACTTCTTCTTCGTCTTCTTGTCCTTGGCGAGCTGACGTGCACGCTCTTCAAACGCCGCCGGCGCGATGGCGTTAATGATCTCTTCGGCCGAGTCCAGGAGCTCTCGACGCTCTTCGACCGGAATGCTGTCGCTCGGTGGCCGCTCGACCGGGCGATCGACGAGCGTGCCGTGAGACCACCCCACGTCAACGAAGCGTCGTTCGTAAGTGAGACAGTTCTCGGGGCACGCCCACGGTTGATCGGGCGCGTTACCGAGCACGCAGAAACGCGCCACCTCCCCGGACTTGTACGTGCGGCTCTGGAAGTGCTTGCACTCTTCTCGCATACCCATCGATACATTGTTCCATGCTTTCGCGGGTTCTAGGCTTTCGCCCCGTGACCTCCGCGCTGCGACTAGACGATCGACCTCTTTCGCGCCGCGATCGCCGACGAGCGGCCGACGTCGCAACCCGTGCGTTTCTCGACGACGCCTACTTCGCCTACCTGCTGCCGGGCGAGCGATTCCGAGCGCACGCGCTGCCCATCCTCTTCGGGGGGCAGATCGGACATTTGGGAAGCTTTGCGCGCGTCGTCGTCGCACGCAACGACGACGATCGAATTGTTGGCGTGGCGCTGTGGCTCACGACTGGTGGCTTCCCGCTGTCAATTGGCGTCCAGATCGCCCAGATGCCGAGTTCCCTGCGCGCGCTCTATCCCCGCCCGCACTCGCTGAAGGTGGGTGGGGTGTACTTGCGCGAGCTGCTGAACGTCCACCCGAAAGAGCCTCACTGGTACCTGATGCTGCTCGCGGTCGATCCCCCGATGCAGCGCCGGGGCGTCGGCACGATGCTCATGAACGACGCGCTCGCTCGCATCGACGCGGAGCACGTCGGCGCGTATCTGGAGACGCAGAAAGAGGACAACCACGCGTACTACCGGAGATTCGGTTTCGAGCTTCGAGAGACGCTGCACCCGATGCCCGGTGGACCGCCCTACTACACGATGTGGCGGCCCGCTCTTTAGCCGATCGAGCCTTCCATCTGCAGCTCGATGAGCCGAGACCACTCGACGGCGTACTCCATTGGCAGGGTGCGCGTCACGGGCTCGATGAAGCCGTTCACGATCATGCCCATGGCCTGGCTCTCGGTGAGCCCACGGCTCATCAGATAGAAGAGCTGGTCGTCGCCGATCTTGGACACCGTCGCTTCGTGTCCGATCGAGGCGTCCTGCTCACCGACCTCCATGTAGGGACGAGTTTCCGAAGTCGAAAGCTCGTCGAGAATCAGTGCGTCACAGCGAACGAAGGCCTTCGCACCCTTGGCGCCTTCTTCGACCTTGACGAGACCGCGGTACGCGGTCAAGCCACCATCCTTTGAGATGGACTTCGAGATGATCGTCGACGTGGTCTCGGGCGCGTGGTGGACCATCTTCGCTCCGGCGTCTTGCACCTGTCCGGGGCCGGCGTAGGCGACCGAGAGCACCTCACCCGAGGCCTTGGGACCCATGAGGTAGACCGACGGGTACTTCATCGTCAGGCGTGAACCGATATTGCCGTCGATCCATTCGACGTGCGCCTCGGCTTCGGCGCGGGCGCGCTTGGTCACGAGGTTGTAGACGTTGTTCGACCAGTTCTGGATCGTCGTATAGGTGATGCGCGAACCCGGAAGTGCGACGAGCTCAACGACGGCCGAATGCAGCGAGTCGGTCGAATAGACCGGCGCCGAACAGCCCTCGACGTAGTGGACCTGGGAACCCTCGTCGGCGATGATGAGCGTGCGCTCGAACTGGCCCATGTTCTCGGTGTTGATCCGGAAGTAAGCCTGCAGGGGCTGGTCAACCTTGACCCCCGGCGGCACGTAGATGAACGATCCGCCGCTCCATACGGCTGAGTTGAGGGCCGCGAACTTGTTGTCATTGGGGGGGATGATCGTGCCGAAGTACTTGCGTACGATGTCGGGGTACTCGCGTACGGCGGTGTCCATATCACAGAACAGGACGCCCAAGCGCTCCAAGTCTTCGCGATTGCGGTGAAAGACGACCTCAGACTCGTACTGGGCCGTCACGCCGGCGAGGTACTTTCGCTCGGCCTCGGGAATACCCAGCTTCTCGTAGGTGTTCTTGATCTCGTCGGGCAGATCGTCCCAGCTGTTGACCTGGTGGTCGGTCGGCTTGATGTAGTAGTAGATGTCGTTGAAGTCGAGATCGGGCATGCGAGTGGCGAACCACGGCAGCATGGGCTTCTTCTCGAAGCGCTTCAAGGCGTCGAGGCGGAACTTCAGCATCCAGGGCTCCTCGCCCTTCATGGCGGACATCTCACGGACAATCTCTTCGTTCAAGCCCTTCTTCGGCTTGAACACCGGCAGTTGGTCGTCCGACCAGCCCAACTGATATCGGCTGAAGTCCAAGTTGTCAATCGCCATTGCGCTCCTTTGGGATAATCCCTACGTATATAGTACTAAATCCACGAATCCATTTGACCTATTAATGACAGAGTAAGAGAATGCCCAACCCCCCTCACGCTGACCAGCGCCCCTTTCCCATCACCCGTCATGGCGATACGAGAATTGACCCCTATTACTGGCTCATGGATCGCACGAATGATGACGTCCTGAGTCATCTACGAGCGGAGAACGACTACCTCGCGAACGAACTGGCTCCCCTCAAAGCCCTCGAAGACGAGCTCTTTACCGAGATCAAGAGTCGAGTCGAAGAGACGGACATCTCGGTTCCGGTGCGAAAGGGCAACTGGTGGTACTTCGAGCGCACGCGCGAAGGCCTCAACTACCCGATCAGCTCGCGTGTGCCGACTGAGAGCGACGACCTGACTCCTCCCACCATCGATCCGATGACGACACTGCCCGGCGAGCAGGTCATCTTGGATGAGAACGTCGAGGCCGGCGACCACGACTTCCTCTCTGTCGGAGTACTCGCCCTCAGTCCCGACGAGTCGTGGGTTGCGGTCGGTACGGACTTTGACGGCGACGAGCGCCACCACGTGACCGTTCGACCGCTCGCTGGACAGTCGCCCATCGACGATGAGCTCGACGACGTCTACTACGGCTTTGCCTGGTCGACCGACAGCCGGCACTTCTTCTACACCCGCGTTGATGACGCGATGCGACCGTGGCAGCTGTGGCGCCATGAGCTCGGGACGCCCGCCTCGAGCGACGTGCTCGTCTACGAGGAGCTTGACCCTCAATACAACGTGTCGGTCGGGCGTAGCCGCGACGACGAGATGATCGTCGTGATGATGAACTCGTCGATGACGAGCGAGGTCCGCTACGTGAGAGCCGACGACCCTACGGGCGAGCTGCAACTTCTCGAAGAGCGTCGCCAAGGCATCGAATACGGCGTCGAGCATTTCATTGACGCGTTAGGTCGCGGTTGGTGGCTCAAGGTCACGAACGAAGACGCGACGGACTTTCGCCTGCTCGCTCGCCTCGTCGACGGCGGCGAGTGGCGAGAGATCATCCCCGAGCGCGCGGGAAGTCGCCTCGACGGTGTCGACGCGTTCCGGTCGTTTCTCGCCGTCAGCGCGCGCGAGAACGGAAGCGCCGCGCTGCGCATCGCACCGCTCCTCGAAGGCGACGATCCCTTTGGCTTCGACCTCATCGAACGATCGCAACTCGTCGACGGCGGTGTCTTTCCCAATACCGTCGCGATCTCGGCGAATCCCAACTTCGAGACAAGCCAGCTGCGCGTGATGATCACCTCGCTCACGACGCCACGACTGGTCGCCGATGTCGTCGTCGACACCGGCGAAGTCATCGTGCGCAAGCAGCAGCAGGTGCTCGGCGGCTACGACGAGACGCAGTACATCACGGGTCGACTCTGGGTCGAAGCGAGCGATCACGTCCAGATTCCGGTCTCGGTCGTCGCGCGACGTGACCTCGTCCACGTGCGCGACGACAGCACGCTCGAGGCGAACTCGCCCGCGCCGTTCCTTCTCTACGGATACGGGAGCTACGAGATATCGATCGATCCGACGTTTTCGTCGCTGCGGTTGTCGCTCCTCGACCGCGGGGTCATCTTCGCGATCGCGCACATCCGCGGTGGTGGAGAGATGGGCCGCTCCTGGTACGAGATGGGTCGGCTCGCTCAAAAGCCGACGACGTTCAGCGACTTTGTCGCCGTCGCGCGCTCTCTCGTCGACGAGGGCTGGACAACACCTTCGCAGTTCGCCGCTCGCGGCGGATCGGCCGGCGGCCTGTTGATGGGGGCCGTCATGAACCTCGCGCCCGAACTCTTTCACGCGATTGTCGCCGAGGTGCCGTTCGTGGACGTCGTCACCACCATGCTCGACGAGTCGCTGCCCCTTACCGCCGGTGAGTGGGAAGAGTGGGGCAACCCTGACGCCAGCGCGACGAGCTACCGCACAATGAAGAGCTACTCGCCCTACGACAACGTGCGTTCGCTCGAGGGCGATTCGCTCGTTCTCTACCCCCACCTCTACGCTTCGGGTGGGCTCAACGACTCGCGCGTGGGCTTCTGGGAGCCGGCCAAGTGGGTGCTACGCCTTCGCGACGCCAACCCCGAGAACCGCGCGGTCCTAAAGACCGAGATGGGTGCCGGACACGGGGGGCCTTCGGGTCGCTACGACGCGTGGCGCGACGAGGCCCAGGTGCTCGCGTGGGTCCTCAACGAGATCACGCCGGATTCGTCGAGCTCGTCGGCGTAGCGTCGAACACGAGCACCAGCGTGACCGGGAGCGGCGAAGGGAACACCACCGGGTGACCATCAACCGTCACTGCAGCGCTCGAGGGCGAACCAAGCGTGATCTGCGAGTTACCGATCATGACCAGTGACTCTTGCTTGCCCTGGTCGACGGCACCCTGCCACTCGAGCGTGTTTGAAGACCCCATGTTGTACTCCGTCCACGTCTCTCCTCGCGCGCCGCTCACGGTCACGCGGTAGCGAGTGCCGGGAACTGAGTAGTCCGCGTCGTCTCCGCTCGTCGACGTGGGCCGAAACGTCAGCGGCAACGTCGTCGTTGTCGTCTTCGGCGGCTTTGTCGTGGTCGTGGTGGTGGTCGCGGGCGTTCCCTTGCCGGGCTTTTGATGGAGGTAGTACGCGGTGATCGTCGCCACGACGATCACGATCAGTAAGAACACACCAACGGCGCGCGCGACGATCGAGGAGGTCGATCGGTGGGCCGAGCGCGAGAGAAACCAGTCGTCGTTATGGCGAAGGTGGGTCGGCAGGGTGTCTTCATGGTGCGCTGCCGAGTCGCTGAAGACGTACGGTCGTTCGGGGTCGAGTCGCGGGCGCTGGACCGGTGGGCGAACGATCGGCTCACCCGACTCGTCGATAAGGCGAAAACCTCGAGATGGCTCGTAGGGCGATGGCGGGGGCGCCACGAGACGCCGATCGTCCATCGAAATCACCCCGCGGCGACTGTCGCGACGAACCTTGCGCAGCCGAAGACCCGCCCCCGTTAGCACGAGAAGAAGTATGACTCCACCTACTGCCTCGAGAGCAATGGTCACGCGCGCCGCCCCGCCGCGCCGATCGCCTCGCTCGCCCAGGTCACCATGTCGAGCGTAGTGAACGCGGGGTCAGTCGGCGAGCAGTCGATACTGGCCCCGGTAGTACACGAGAGGTTCGCCCGGCTCGGTCGAGGCGAAGTCGAGCTCCGCGACGACGACGTCGTGGTCGCCGTGCGTCGCCACTTCGCGAATCGCGCCCTCAAGGTAGGCGAGACATCCGTCAAGGAATGGTGAGCCATTGGGCGCGCTCCTCCAGGGCACGCCTTCGAACTTGTCGGTGCCGCTGCGCGCGAACGCTCGGGCCACGGGCTCTTGTTCGCTGCGAAGGATGTTGATGCCGATCACACCGACGTCACGAACCCGTTGCCACGACGGCGACGTGGTCGTTGCCGCAAAGAACACCAGCCTCGAATCGATCGAGAGCGAGCCAAATGTCTGGCATGTAAAGCCGGCAGGCCCCTCCGGCGCGAGGGCGGTTACGACCACGATGCCGGTCGCGTAGTGGCCCATCACTTCTCTGCAGTGCGCACTGTCAAAGGCGATCACGACGGCCACCCTACCGTTCGACGTCCGCAAGGCTCAGCCCTCGGCAAGAGTGTAGGTCCCTCCATTGCTCGCAACGAGTCCGTCGTGCACGAGACCGTCGAGCACCTCGCGACGACGACCTGCTTCGACCTCGCCCAGCGTTCTAGCGAGCTGTCGAGCCGAGCGCGGGCCTTCCGCGAGTGCGCGAAGTACGCGGCCCCGTAGCTGGCGATTGGAACCCGCGTACGCCGCCTGCCGTCGCGAGACGGCCGCACTCTGAGGCGCGGGGTCTGGCCCGCCGTCGCGCCGCCACGCGCAGTGCGTGCGTATCGGACAGTCATGGCAACGCGGTGTGGCTCGACAAAACTGCGCCCCGAGGTCGAGCATGCCCTGATTGAAGCGAGCCGAGTCGCGACGTGGTAGGAGCGACGCGGCGAGCACTCGAGCTTCGCGGTGGCGCAGGGTTCGATTCTCGATCGCCCGCGCGAGCACCCGGCCGACGTTCGTGTCGAGCACCGCGACGGGCTTCGCGAAGGCGAACGACGCAACGGCGTGGGCAGTGTACTCGCCGACGCCCGGCAGTTGAAGGAGCTGGGCGACCTCGCGTGGCACTGCGCCGTCGTGGTCGTCGCGCATGACGCGAGCGGCATCGTGGATGGCCTTCGCACGCCGCGGGTACCCGAGCCCTGCCCAGACGGTGAGCACCGTCGAGAGCGGCGCGTCGGCGCAGCTCGTGGGCGTCGGAAAGCGCTCCAAGAAGCGACGCCACGGCTCGACCACTCGAGAGGTCTGGGTCTGTTGGAGCATGACTTCGCTCACGAGCACCGCCCAGGGCCTCGGGTCGTTGATCCAGGGCAGATCGCGACGCAGCGCCGGCGCAGCGCGGCGAAGCGCGCGGCGAACGGCGGCGTGGTCGCTACTGCCAGGCGTCGTCGTCGTAGGGGCGAAGACGCGCGGGGGCGTACTCACGCTTCCAGACCATGACCTTTCGACGGAAGTAGCAGACTTCGAGCCCGTCCTGGTTGAAACCTTTGGTCTCAACCGTGACGATGCCCCGGTCCGGCTTGGACGACGACGGCGTCACGCCGAGGACCCGAGACTCTGCGTAGACAGTGTCGCCGTGAAACGTCGGGTGACGATGGATGAGCGACTCAACCTCCAAGTTGGCAATAGCCGACCCGGACACGTCCGGCACGCTCATGCCGAGCACGAGTGAGTACACGAGGTTGCCCACGACGACGTTCTTCCCGTGGACCGTCTCGTGTTCGGCGAACCAAGCGTCCGTGTGCAGCGGATGGTGGTTCATCGTGATCATGCAGAACAGATGGTCGTCGGCTTCGGTGATGGTTTTGCCGGGCCAGTGCCGATAGATGTCGCCGACGGTGAAGTCCTCGAAGTGACGCCCGAACGGCCGATCGTAGGTAGCCACGAGTGGTCTCGTTACGCTTCTTCTTCGGCGGGTTGGCGCGCGGGACGGGTCGTGAACGATACCGTCCCCCCGGGCAGCGTTTCGCCGTCGATCACCATGCGCCAGGTGTAGCGGGAGCCTTCGGTCAGGGGAATCGGTCCGAAGTTAACGGCGATCGGCACGTCGACGGGCGTGCCCTCGGGCGCGTCGGGCGGTGCCGACGCCGAGAAGTCTCCGCGGACCTCGATGGTCTGAGACCCTTCAGGTGTCTCGAAGCGCACCGGCTGACCGTCGGCGTCCTCTAAGAACAGTTCCCAGTGGTGGGCCGTGTTGAACTCGTGCGAATCGATGCCGACTTTGATCGCGACCGCGCTCGGCGTGGGCTCCGGTCCGATGACGGACCATCCCCCGCCGAGGATGAAGAGTTTGCCGTCGGCCACTTGAGCGGAGTCGGCAAGAAGCATGGTGACATTCACGCGGCCCAGCCTAGGCCGAGGCGACCACGCAGGAACTGTAGGTTTTTCCTATGCCAACATCCGCCATCGACCTTGACGAGGCCGCCGCGCTCATCGATCGCGGCCAAGAGGTCATCAACTCTGGACTCGTCGTCCTCGACGAGCGCGGCGGCGTCGACGCGAATGAGACCCTCGCCTACGACCTCGCCCACGCCGCGAGCGCACTCGCCGGCGCGCGGTCGTGTCTTCGCTACGCCGCTCGCGGCGACGTCGAAGCGCGCCTCGTCGTGGCGTTCCTCGCGATCGCGCTCGCCGACCTCGCGGGGCGCGTGCTGGGCCGCGAATCCGACTGGGGCGTGGATGAGGAGTGGTTCGCGCCGTTTCGCAGCTTTGTGGCGACCTACCGCGATCCCTCCTTCCTCTCGACCATCGCCGAGACGCCCGGAGCGCGCCACCTCGGCGATGACTTCGAGATGGTGGGCTCGATGTTCCATCGCTTCGCCGAAGAACAGGTGCGACCCCACGCCGAAGAGGTGCATCGCACGAACGGGGATATTCCTGAGTCCATCGTCGCTGGACTGAGCGAGCTTGGCGGCTTTGGCCTTTCGATTCCCGAAAAGTTCGGCGGTTTTTCTACCGGTGGTGAATCGGAGTACCTCGGCATGGTCGTGGCGACCGAAGAGCTGTCGTGGGGATCGCTTGGCATCGGCGGTTCGCTCATCACTCGTCCCGAGATCATGACCCGCGCGCTCTTAAAGGGCGGGACCGACGCGCAGCGCGCACACTGGCTGCCGCGTCTTGCGAGCGCCGAGACACTGTGTGCCATCGCCGTGACCGAGCCCGACTTCGGCTCGGACGTTGCTTCCATCACCACGAGTGCGACCAAGGCCGAGGGTGGTTGGTTAATAAATGGCGCCAAGACGTGGTGCACCTTTGCCGCGCGCGCCGAGGTGCTGGTGCTCCTCGCCCGCACCAACCCGGACCGGTCCCTCGCTCACCGGGGGCTCAGCCTCTTTCTCGTCGAGAAGCCGCGCGGAGAGAGCCGCGGCTTCCTCTTCACCCAGGACGCTGAAGGCGAGGGACGACGAGACACGAGCGGGCGGCTCGAAGGTCGCCCGATCGACACCATTGGCTATCGCGGTATGCACTCCTACGAGCTCAGCTTCGACAACTGGTTCGTGCCGGACGACAATCTCATCGGCGGCGAGTCGGCACTGGGTAAAGGCTTCTACTTCCAGATGGCAGGCTTTGAGAACGGACGGATCCAGACCGCCGCGCGCGCCGTCGGCGTGATGCAGGCCGCCTACGACGCCGCCCTCGACTACGCGCGAACGCGCGTCGTCTTTGGCGAAGCGATCATCAACTTCGAGCTCACCCGCGTGAAGCTCGCCACGATGGCGGCGATCATCCAGTGCGCGCGCCAGTTCGCGCTCGACGTCGCGAGACTCATGGGCCGAGGCGATGGCTCACTTGAGGCGTCCATGGCCAAGGCCTACGTCTGTCGAGCCGCGGAGTGGGTCACGAGAGAAGCCATGCAGATCCACGGCGGCATGGGGTACGCGGAGGAGTACGCGGTCAGTCGCTACTTCCTTGACGCACGGGTGCTCTCGATCTTCGAGGGCGCGGACGAAACGCTGTGCCTCAAGGTCATCGCGCGAAGACTGCTCGACGACGCGCGCTCAGCCTGACGTCGAGCGTTTCATGCCCGCGCGCACGCCGCGCGCGACAAAGGAGTTCGCGATCTTGGCCGACGCCTCGTCGATCATCTCGTCGCCGAACATGACCGCTCCCGTGAGGTGCTCTTCGGTTGCGACGCGGTAGGCGTCGAGGATGTCAAAGGACTTGTCGAAGAGCTCCTGACTCGGCGAATAGACCTCGTTGAGCACGAGCGCCTGATCCGGGGTGAGCGCCCACTTGCCGTCAAAGCCGTAGGACGCGGTGATCGAGGCAGCAAAGCGCAGCGCCTCGAGGTCGCGCACTTTGAGGAATGGCCCGTCGATGACGTGAAGTCCGTTCGCGCGGCCAGCCATCAGGATCTTCGAGAACACATAGCTGAAAGGCGTCGACGGTGCCTCGAAGATGGTCTCGTCGATCGTCGTCACGGGCAAGCCGATCGATGCGGCAAAATCAGCCGGGCCAAAGACGATGGACTCGAGCCTCGCTGACGCGGCACAGATTTCTTCCACGTTGATCAGGCCTTCTGCCGTCTCGATCTGAGCCTCGATGCCCACGTGACCGGCGGGCAACCCGACGTTCGCTTCGACCTGGCTGAGAAGAAGGTCGAGGGCGACCACGTCTGACGCGCGACGAACCTTGGGCAGCATGACCTCGTCGAGCCGCTCACCCGCGTTGCCGACTACCTCAATGACGTCGCCGTAGGTCCACCTCGTGTCCCACGCGTTGACACGTACGCAGAGCACCCGCTCGTCCCAGTCAAGCGTGCGAATCGCGTGCACCACTTTTGCGCGTGCCGCTTCCTTCTCTTTCGGTGCGACCGAATCCTCCAGGTCAAGAAAGGAGAAATCCGCCATCGCTGTCGGTGCCTTCGCAAGGAATCGATCGGACGAGCCGGGCGTCGAAAGACATGAGCGGCGAGGCAGGTTGCGTGAGCGCTTCGACATTGGCGAAAGCCTACGCGCGAGCAACATTTCGAGAGAAAAGCGCTCCGAACGATGACGCTACTCGTCCCCAGCATGGCCCTAATGATCAGGGACATTGTTCAAAGGGCCGTTCAATCCTTGGCGGCGCGCAGAGCACGCGAACTAGCCTGGTCCGGTGACTGACGTCGAGCACAGCGTGCTGTTGCCGCTTCGGCCCGTGAGGGAATGCACGCTTCTTCATCGACTTCTTTCTCTCTTTGCGGTTGTCAGCATCTGCGGAAGTGGCATCGCCATGGCGGCACGACCGGCGAGTGCGTCGAACCTCTCGAATGACCGCGCGAAGGCGAAGGTGCTGCTCAATCAGATCAATCGGATGAACGGCGAGGTCTCACTCCTTGGGCAGAAGTACGACGATGCGCTTATCAAGCTCCACAAGTTCAACAACGAGATCGCCGACACGAAGACCATCGTCGCCGACATTGAAGCGAACGAGAAGAAGGGGAACAAGCAACTTCGCGCCGACGTCGTCTTCGCCTACGTCACGAACGGAGCAAACGTCGGCAACAATCCCCTCTTCTCGAAGAACGCCGACAAGCTGGGCGCGACGAACATCTACTCTCAGCTCGCCGAGGGCAACATCAACGCGACGATCGCCAGCCTCAAGAGCGATCGCGTCGAGCTCACCGAAGAAAAGGGCATCTTGAAGGCCGAGGACGCCCACGCTCGCAATGTCGCGCGCGACGCCGCCAAATCCCTCAACACCGGCAACGTCATTCAAGCCGACCTCAAACACAGCCTTGCCCAGGTGAAGGGGCAGATCGCCACCTACGTTGACCAGGCCGAAGCCGCCGCCGCTGCCGCCTCGTCGAGCACGCTCAACAGCGCCCAGCCCGTTGCCGGATTCCCCGCGCCCCCGCCGGACTCGGTCGCCAACATCGCCATCCGCACCGCGGAGACTTACCTCGGGGTTCCCTACGTCTGGGGTGGGGCAAGTCGCGCGGGCGTCGACTGCTCGGGGCTTATCATGCTCGCGTACGACGCGGCGGGCATCTACTTCCCCCACTACTCGGGCGCGATGTACGAGATGACCGAGCGAGTGCCGCTCTGGGATATCCAGCCCGGCGACCTCTTGTTCTACGGTTATGACGGCGACCAGCACGTCGCCATGTATGTTGGCCACGGAATGATGATCGAGGCGCCCGAGACCGGTGAGGTCGTGCACATCACGCCGATCCGACTGTACGGAGGATTCGTCGGGCTCGGGCGGCCCCGGGCCTAGGTGAGAGGGTTTCCCACTTCGTTCCATCTGGGGCCGCTGGTCTTTCACACCTACGGCTTCGGGCTCGCGATCGCGGCGTACGTCGCCTACGTCTACGCGCGACACCGCCTCAGCGCTAAGGACATCCGGCTCGACCCATTTGGGTGGTTCACCTTTTGGATCCTCGTCGGCGCGCTCATCGGGGCGCGGGCTGCGAACATCGCGACCAACTGGAGCTACTACTCGGGACATCCCGCGCGATGGATCGCCGTGTGGCAAGGGGGCCTCGCGAGCTTTGGGGGCATTGGCTTCGCCCTGGTGGTTGGCCTCTTCCTGCAACGACGCTGGTGGCCTGAGACGTCGCTGGCAAAGTTCTCTGACGCGCTCGTCCCGGCGCTCATCGCGGGCTGGGCCATCGGACGCTTTCTCGGACCCCAGTTCATGGTCGACGGCGGCGGGCACCTTACTCACCAGTGGTTCGGCATACGCTACGCCGGCCAGGTCGGAAAGCGCGTTCCTGTGCCGATCATCCAAGGACTGGAGGACGGCACGCTGTGGCTCATTCTCGTGGCACTCGAAAAGACCCGTCTCAAAAATGCCACGGGGGTCATCTGTTCGATCGGCATGATCATCTGGGGCGTCGTCCGCACGACCGACGAGCACTTTCTACTCGGCCAAGAGTCCCACAGTGGCTCCGTCGGCGTGCAGGTCGCGGGCCTCGTCCTTGCCGCAGCAGGGGTTGTCACGCTGATCATGCACTGGCCTAATAGGGGCACGTCCGCCACAACGCCGGACGTTCAGTCGCTCCCGAATCAGCCGGCCGACTCGAGCTGAGGAATTAGAAGAGCGCGTTCCACTCGCCCGTCGTCACGGCACCGAGGCGGAGCAGCGTTTCGGGGTGATCGATTGCCACCACGACGCGCGCATCGTCGATGTAGGAAACATGGTCAAGGCCGATTCGACGCCACGCGCCAAAGAGAGAACGTGTTGGCGAGGGATTCGAGTAGATCGCGCGAACGAGAAGGGCATCGCCCGACCCAGCGACGACGAGCGCGGGACGCTCCTTTGAGGTGACCTCGGGCTGCTCGGGGTCTTCCGCGTCAAAGGTCACCTCGACCACGACAACGGTTCCCGCGAACGGGTGGTCGGCGTCGAATCGAGCGCTCTCAAGCGGCGTGAGCAGCGCGCGACGCCGATCCTCGAGCACCATTGGCACCGACGGTGGCGCGGCATTCGTCTCGGTGCGCGGTGGCGCCACGCTCTTCGGTCGAGTCGTGCGCGACGGGCGGGCCGCCGACGCAGACTTCTTGCGGCGTTTGTCCTCTTCTCGACGACTCTTGCGTTGCTCGCGGATCTCTGCACTCACTTCGCGCGGAGGAGCGAGCACGCTCGGTGCAACGACATCAGGCAACTCGGGCAGCGCGAACTCCTCACGTTCGCTCAGCAAGCGGCGACAGTGCGGCGCCGCGGGAAAGGACTCGCTGATCGCGAAGGCAAGCACGGCGACGACCTCGTCGACGCTCGAGTCGGTCGCGAGCATCTCGTCAACGGCACCTGAGAGCTGTTCATAGCTCGGCGAGTCGGCGTGCTCGCCGAGCAGTCCAATGATCTTTTCGATCGGAGCCATCGCGAGTACTTCGAGCAGGGCCTTTACAGCAGCGATGGGCGCGGTCGTGGCAAAGATCTCAACGGCGCGGCGCTGTTGGAGCTGTCGCAGGGGAACGCCCACGACGGCGCTTACCTTCGAATGGGCTCGCAAGTCGAGGGAGTCGACCGTCGACAGCACGACGTCAGCGCTGATTTTGAGCAAGGCTGCACGGACGACGGCGTTGGCACTGCTAGAAGCATCAGTCATCTGGCGCTACTTGAGTGGATACTCGGCGACAACGGGCCGACGCGTCAACATTCCGTCGTTCTCCCTCGTCGCACGCATTTCCTCCATTATGACAGGACTCCCCGCGATCACCGTCCGGGGCCTCAACGCTTACAGTTCGATCGAGACGTTCGTCGCCTTGACGACGGCCGCGGCCATGACGCCCGGAACGAGCCCCATCTCGTCAACGGCTTCGCGGCTGACGAGGGCCACGACACGATATGGCCCCGCCTGCAGCTCAACCTGCGCCATTACCTTGTCCTTCACCACCTTGGTGACGATCCCAGTGAAGTGGTTGCGGATGGACTCGGTCAATGCGCTGGGCGATTCGGAGCCGTCGTGAAGAGACTTGGCGAATCCAGCCAGCGTCGCCCCGTCGATTCGGCGCCTTCCGTTCGAGCTGCGCGTGGCGTCAAGGCTCCCGTTATCGATCCACCGCCGCACGGTATCGGAGCTCACGCCCAACACCCCCGCCGCTTCGCCCACGCTGTAGTCACTCATGTGAGCTTGAGTTTATGCTTCCCCGTCGCGGGGGCTAAACCGCAGATTCTCGACACTCCGCGTCCACGCAGCGTGAGAACCAGCGTCGATAGATATTCACGATTTACTAAGTAGTTGATGAAAACGGGCCATATTTACCCACTTAGATAGCGAAAAAGTTGTTACATGCGTTGACACATCAGCGCGTACGCCACTATCATCGCGACCATGAGACGCTCTCGCACTGGTCGTGCTCGTGAGCGCGTGACCGGTCGAAACGTCTCGATAACGTGCATCGCAAGCCTCACCAGCGTTGCGATGATGGCGGTCTGGGGCGGCAGTTCGTTGTCGCCCGCGTCCGCGACAACCATGCACAGCGGCGACGTCGACGTGCTCTCTGCCGGCTCGCTCGACACATTGATGACCAAGACGGTGGGACCGGCGTTTCACAAGGCAACCGGCTACACACTCGTCGACACGTCGGGCGGGTCGTCGACGCTCGCCTCCGATATCAAGAACAAGATCGATGTTGCCGACGTCTTCGTCAGTGCGTCGCCGACCGTCGATACCACACTCGAGGGAAGTGCCAACGGTGGCTGGATCTCCTGGTACGCGGACTTCGCGTCATCGCCGGAGGTTCTCGCCTACTACCCGAAGAGCAGGTTCGCGACAGACCTCAAGACAATGCCGTGGTACAAGGTGATCACCATGCCGGGATTCCTCCTTGGCCGAACGAATCCGGCGGAGGACCCAGGCGGCGTCCTCGCCGTCAAGGCGCTCGAAGCGACGTCGAAGGCACAGCACCTCCCGGCGCTCAAGACGCTCGCAACCGAGTCGAAAGACGAGTATCCCGAAGACAGCGAACAAGCTGACATTCAAACCGGTCAACTCGACGCGTCGTTCATGTACGAGGCCGACGCCAACTCTCAGGGGAGCCCGTTCGTCACGCTCACCGGCGTGAACTTCGCGGGCGACTACACGATCGCAGTCGTAAAGGGCGCACCCCACCTGGCGGCGGCCGAGGCCTTCATCAAGTTCCTCCTGGGTCCTGCCGGTCAGGCCGAGATGAAGGCTGATCACTTTGGCGTGGTGTCGCCGGCGACGGTGTCGGGGTCCGGTGTCCCTCGCGGACTCGCGAGTCTCCTGAAGTCGTGACGCGCGGCAGTTCGCCGAGCCCGCTCCGTTGGCTCGGCGCCCTGTTGATCCTGTACTTGGCGTACCCCATGGGGGCCTTCGTCGTCCGCGTCCTGAGCGGACACAACGAAGGTTGGAACGTGCCGGGACTCTGGCCCGCCTTGGTCGTGTCGATCGAAGGCGCGACCATCTCACTCGCGATCGGGGTCGTCCTCGGCATCCCGCTCGCCTACGTGCTCGCCCACCGTCGCGGGTGGCTGTCCAACGCGGTCGGCGTCATCGTCCAACTGCCGCTCGCCCTGCCGCCGCTCATCTGCGGCATCCTGCTCATCTACATCGTCGGTCCTTATACGTTCCTCGGACAACTATCAGGAGAGCGGCTCACCGAGACCATGATCGGACTGGTCATCGCACAGTCGTTCGTGTCCGCTCCGTTCCTCGTCGTCATCGCTCGCAGCGCCTTCCGGGCCGTCGACCCCTCGTTGAACGACGTCGCCGCAACGCTCGGCCACGGACCGCTCGCGAGATTTCTCCGCGTCGAAGCGCCCGCCGCCTCAGACGGGCTTCGTACCGGGATGATCCTTATGTGGTTACGGGCGTTCGGCGAGTACGGCACGACCGTCGTCCTCGCCTATCACCCCTACAGCATCCCCGTCTACGTCGACAATCTCTTTTCCTCCGCGCCGCTCTCCCAGGCAGAAGCGCCGACGATCCTCGCCTTTGCCGCGGCACTCCTGGTGGTGGTCGTCGGACACCTCCGCCAACCACAGCGCGCTCGCCATCATCAGCTCCCCGCTGCGCTCGCCCCGGTGCCCGCTCCGGCGACGCCCGTTGGCTTCGATCTCGACGCGACGGTCGGATCGTTCCATCTGAAGGTGGCGCACCCAGAGGACGCCTATCGCCTCGCCATTGTCGGACCGTCGGGCTCGGGTAAGACCGTCACGCTGCGTGCTCTTGCTGGGCTGCTCGGGCCCGACGTCGGGACTGTCACCTACGGAGATCTTGACGTCAGTCGCATTCGAACGGAGCAGCGTCGGCTTGGCTATGTCCCTCAGGGCTACGGCCTGCTTCCAGGACGCACCGTCTGGCAGCAGACCGTCTTTGGCGTGAACGCCGACCCGGCGCGAGCGGCCTGGTGGTTGGAGACCCTCCATCTCGATGGTCTGCACCATCGTCGTCCCGAGCAGCTCTCGGGTGGGCAGCGCCAGCGTGTGAGTCTCGCCCGCGCCCTCGCGGTCGACCCGCACGTCGTGTTGCTCGACGAACCGTTCTCCGCGCTTGACGCACCGGTGCGAGCCGAGCTTCGCCGCGAGTTGCGTCGTCTTCAACGTGAGCTCAATCTCTCCACCGTCATCGTCACGCACGACCCCGAAGAAGCAGCGATGCTGGCCGACGAGATCATGGTCGTGAGCGACGGTCGGGTGCTCCAGTCGGGAAGGTGTCGCGACGTCTACCAGCGTCCCGCGTCGGCGCACATCGGTCGCCTGCTCGGCATGGATAACCTCTTCGAGGGCGCGGGCTTCGGCGCCGACGTGCGACTCGACGTTCGCGACCGCGTCACGGGCGTCACGGGTGAAGCCCGCGTGACCTTCACGACGGACCTGTCCTTCGGCGCTCGCCTGCTGTGGCACGTGCCACCCGAAGCCCTGCGGATCCGCTCAGGTTCATCGCCGCCACACTTCAACGGGTCAACCGTTGACCTCGGACCTGGACGCGTGAGCGACATCGTCGACCTCGGACGTTCCGTCGAAGTAGTGGTCGACCTCGCCTCGGGCATCGAGCTTCGGGTCCGATCGGTGGAGGTGCCGGACCTCGCCGTTGGTGCGACCTGCTCGGTAGAGACCAGCGCGGAGGCGGTGTCGGTCTGGCCAGCACCGGCCGAGACGGGAACGAAGAGTCAGTCCGTCGTGACCTGAGGACGCGAGAGACAGGTATCGTCATCGAAATGAGACCACAAGAGATAGCCGAACTCGCGCACCTGCGCCGGTCTCGAGACTTCGTCGACCGTCACTACGCCGAGCCCCTGGACGTCCCGGCCATGGCGAGCATTGCTTTCATGTCGCCCTCGCACTTCTCGCGCAAGTTTCGTGCGGCGTACGGCGAGACCCCCTACTCCTATCTGATGACGCGACGAATCGAGCGCGCCAAAGCGCTCCTACGAGAAGGCGCATCGGTCACTGACGCCTGTATCGCTGTTGGTTGCACCTCACTCGGCTCCTTCAGCTCACGGTTCAGCGACGTCGTGGGCGTGACGCCGATGCAGTATCGCGAGGAAGATCACCGTGACCTTGAGGCCCTTCCCTCGTGCGTGACCATGTACGCCACCCGGCCTCGTCGCATTCCGGCCAAGGTCTGAGTTTCCACGACCTTTTCTACGTACGGTGCGCGATCGGCACGCGCTCCCGGCCGATTGAGCAGGATCGAAGAAGCCTAGGAACGGGACATGCCGCTAAGTTTCTCGCATGACCGTTACCCTTGCCTCCACTTTCATATCCGTTCAGGACCCCGAGGCTGCGCTCAGGTTCTATCGCGATGCGCTTGGCCTCGAAGTACGACTTGATGTCGCGAACGAAGGCTTTCGCTGGATCACCGTGGGCGCTCCCGGTCAAGACGTCGGCATCGTGTTATCTCAACCGCATGGCGGTCGTTCTCAAACCGAGGGCGACGCCCTTTTGGCACTCGTGACCAAGGGGGCGTTGCAAGCCGCGATCTTTCGTTCCGATGACCTAGACGCCACCTTTGAGAAGGTCCGCGCATCGGGCGCCGAGGTGTTGGAGGAACCAACTGCGCAACCTTGGGGCGTGCGCGACTGCGCAGTCCGCGATCCGTCGGGCAATCTCGTTCGCATTCAACAGGCTTGAGACGCTGGGCGCGTTATCGAAGAGTGAACTGGCTTGATGTGATTACTCGAAATGAGTGGAGGGCGCATGAAGACTATGACGTGCAAGCAGTTGGGTGGGCCGTGCGACCTTGCGCACCGTGGCGACACGGCTGACGAGGTTATCAAGGCGCAAGACCGTCACTTGAAGGAAGTTGTCGCCGCAGGCGACTACGCCCATGAAGATGCCCTGAAAGAAATGAAGGGCCGGTGGAAGAATCCCGTGGGCGCCATGGGTTGGTACAAGCGGACCAAGCGAGAGTTTGCCTCGCTAGCCGAAGACTGACGAGGCTTAGGGCGCCTTCGCCAGCGGCTCCAATGGTCTGTTAGGGCCTTTAGGCGTCGCGCGTGGCCATACGCCACGCGCCCAGCGCGGTCCAGGCGACAATCCAGACGACGATCACGACCACCGCAACCGTGGTCGACTCGGGAACGAGTTGGGCACTCCCACCGCCGTGCGCCAGTCCCCCCACCCCGAACACTGCGGGCAGACCGGCCGGCTCGATATGCGCCATCGCCAGCCCAACCAGGCCTCGTTGGGCGTTGATCAGATGCGGTATCGCGGTTCTCGAGAACAGGGGCGTCAAGATTATCTCGTAGACGATCAGGAGCACGACGGGCACGGTTCGCTGTCCCATGAGCGACGAGAGTCCGAGGCCAATCAAGAAGCCGACGACCGCCCACAGCTCGACCCACAGTCCGGTCTCGATCATCAGCTTGAGGGGCGGCGAGAGGAAGGTGGTGGTGTAGCTCGCGTAGTTCTGCTCAGCAACCTTGATCGCGAACGCGCGCATCTCGGGCTTGGTCGCCGGCTTGGCGGTCGTTGAGGTGATGGAACCCTTCCCGCCCTGGCTCGTGATGATCACGATCTGGTTGTTCGGACCGCAATTGACCTGGGGAGCCGTTTGCCCAAATCTGTAGTTGTAGTCCATGTTGCAGATGGTGGTCTTCGGGTGGTCCTCCGCCCACGAGATGAAACCGTGACGGCTGAGGTTGACCGGCATGTTGTTGACTCCCTCGAAGCTGAGTTTCGTGGGCGCCGCGGCGACGCACACCGAGCAGACAACGATGATGCCGACCGCTACGACTGGGACGATGATCATCAGTCCCGCCGGAATGCGTGCGAAGTAGAGGGCTAGGCGAGAACGTCCTGTGATGACGAGCTGGCGGAACATGCCGTCGGTCAGGTCGACCGAGCCCGCGGTACAGCCGATCGTCGCCGCAACGATGAAGCCGAAGAGGTACATGAGGCCGGCGATGAGGGCCTCGAAGATGGAGTACCCACCGGCGGGCCCGTAGGAATGCGGCGCCACGGCGTGGGCGATGAGCCGGACGGCGAGAAAGATCGTGGGAACCCCGACGTTGACCGCGATGAGGGCGATCATGAGACCGCGGCGCTTCCTCAGCTCCATGAATCTAGTCATGACCATCGCACCGGTCGGAAAGGGAGAGCCGCGGTGGTCCACCGGGCTCGCGTCGCTCACGCGCGACGGAAGTGATGTGGTCGTTGGAGACTGAGATGTCATGAGGGTGATCCAAACCGGCTCGTCACTTCGAGGAACCACGATTCGAGGGAAGCCTGGTCGGCCTGTAGTCGGTAGACCGACACGCCCCCTTCGACGAGCACACGGTTGACTTCTGCGATCACCTCTCGGTTGGTGTTAGCAGCAAAGACAATGTGCAGTCCCTGTTCAGAGGCCTCGACCTGCCCGCCGAAGTTCGCTCTTTCTAGGAGTGCGAGCGCGTGGGCCGGCGTGGAGCATTCGACCTGAAGATCGAGCGGCGTGCCCGCCAACAGCTCGGTGATGGGACCTTGGCGAATGACCTTTCCGTGATCGACAATGGCGACCGCGTCACACGTCCGCTCGATCTCATCGAGCAGGTGCGACGAGAGAACCACCGTTCGACCTTCGTCAACGAACGATCGGATCATGAGTCGCATGTCCTGCATGCCCGCGGGGTCAAGTCCGTTCATCGGTTCGTCAAGTATGAGCAGCTGCGGGTCTCCGAGGAGGCAGCACGCAACCCCGAGGCGCTGACGCATGCCCATCGAGTACTTCGAGACGCGGTCGTTCGCTCGTTCGTGGAGCCCGACTCGATCGAGGGACGCATCGATGCGGCGTCGCGCTTCGGGCTCGCGCACCGCCGCCACGATCTGGAGATTCTGTCGACCCGTGAGATGCCGATGAAATCGGGGCTCATCCACGATGGCGCCGACCCTTACGAGCGCCTTGTCTCGGTGACGCGGAACCGAGTAGCCCAAGAGGGACATGGTTCCGCCGTCGGCGTGCGTGAGCCCGAGCAGAACGCGAATGAGCGTTGTCTTTCCCGCGCCGTTTGGGCCAAGGTAGCCGAAGGCGCTGCCTCGAGGAACCCTTAGATCCACCCCGTCGACAGCGGCGCTCGCACCGAAGCGTTTGATGAGCCCATGGGTCTCGACCGCCAATGACTCCGATGGAGCTTCTTCGATGACGCTCATCTTCGTCCTTTCGTTCGACCGCCGCCCTCGCCGTCAGCCTAGAAAAGACTCGTCTTGTTCGATATGAGGGGAAACCCTGAGGGACCCCGGAAAGGCAACGGGCCGTGAGGTCCTCCCCGCGAGAATTCATAACGACGTTGAAATGACGGACGCGGCGAGCGGTGCTAAACCGACGCCATGCGAGCCGCGCGGTCTTGGAGACACCTGCACGTGCTCGCCGCCAGCATGGTGGTTCTCGCCCTCTCGCTCGTGGTGGTATGCGACGCGTCATCAGCGTCACTTCATGAAAGGCGCGCTCAGTCATCAACCAAGAGCGCTAGGGAACGCATCCCATCGAACACTGAGCTCGCCGATGTCGCCTTTCTCAGCCCCACTCGCGGTTATGGCCTCTTTGTCGTCGAGGGTTCCGTCACGTGTAGCGATCGAGTCGGCGCCACCACCAACGGTGGTGCACGCTTCTCACTTCCTGTGTTCGTGACTTCTTGGCGCTGCGCGAACACTCCGCCCGCGAGATCACTGGCGTTCGACGATCACGGCGACGGCTTTCTCTATGGGCCACGACTCCTCATCACCCACAACAGCGGTGCGACGTGGACTTCGAGTCCTCAACCGGGATCAATCCTCAGTGTCGAAGTCCTCGGTAGCTCCATCTGGATGCTCGAAACGAGCCGTCCGGTGCCATCACCGGCGTCGAACAACTCCACGAATCGTCTTCTTCTCTTCGACTCCAGTAACGGAGGCAGGACGTGGTCCACCCTCCCGACGCCCAGGCCCGCCGACGTAGAACCCGCGAACGCCGTGGGGAGCGGTTGGCTAGTTCGCATAAGTCCGACGTCGGCGTATCTCGCGGCGAACCCCCGAGTCCGCAATGGCAGACAGGTCGATGCGACTCCCCTGTGGTTCACGTCGGATTCGGGTGCGACGTGGTTCAGTCGAACGATCCCGTGCAGTAGTTTCAACACGAACATCGCACTCTCAGTGTCACCCGGAGGGACGCTCTTTGACGTGTGCGCTAGCGAACCCAGCGCCGGTGAACAGCCCAAAGAGACGCTACGTTCAACCAACGAGGGAAGGACCTGGCACGTGAGGTCGATGTGCCACTTCTCGCCGGCTGCCATGCAATGCACCCCCGGCTCACAGACCGGCGGCTACCTCGGCGAGATCGACGCGGTATCTGGGAGCACGGTCTATCTCGTGGGCGGTCGCAGCTCTCTCGACGTCAGTCGCGACGGCGGCATCAAATGGATGGCGGTGCCGCCAGGCTTGGGTAGTACCGCGGGTGGCACGTCGCAAGTGACCTTCTTCACTCCATCCGTGGGCATCGTACTCGGCGACGGCGATCAGGAAAATGAACGACCGACGCTGTGGAGCACGACGGATGGCGGCGTTCGCTGGAGTACCCGAGTGCCGGAGTACAGCTAAATCCCGAGTGTTCTGACGAACACGTCCACTCTGTTCATGGAGCAAGCTATTGTCCTCGGATTCGTCTAGTACGCCCAGCATGAAGTCGGGAAGGGGGCTCGTGAGTTCACGTGGGAACACCGATATAAACAATCCAACGAGCGAGTTGAGTCTTGGCTTCCGCTGCGCTTAGGGAAACGACCACTTGACAATCGAGTTACGTAAGGGCTGGCCACAGTAACCGAGTGAGACAATTCACGAATGAAGTCATTGGCGGCTCGACTGCTTCGTCATCCACGTCGGATGGTGGCAGTACTCAGCACATTGCTCTGCGGAGTCTGGCTTTCATCCCCGGTTCCAACCGCAGGAGCAGCGACGGTGTCTTCGTCGCCATCGCCTCTCTCGGTGTCGTTCGTTTCGTCGGGAGAAGGTTGGTCGCTCACAACCTCTAAGTGCGATACCGGATTCTGCGTTCGTTTGGAGCGAACCGAAAATGACGGCAAGTCGTGGTCTGACTTGGCCCTTCCCGCACCGTTGCAAAGGTGGGTGGATGTCTACAGTTCACTTTCTGAGTTCCCTCTGAACCAGCCCGATGTCTATTTTGCAAACAGCGCGGACGGGTGGATCTACGGGACGAACAGCGTACCCGGAAGTAGTTATCCCGCCGTCGCTGAGTTGTGGGCCACTCATAATGGTGGCCGGACCTGGAGCCACATAACCACGTCCGGTTTGGCACTGAGGTACGACGTGCTCACGGTAAGCGCGAGCAACGGCTGGGCCTATGCGATTGGGTGGCATACCAACGACACCTTCGGTCTCTGGCGAGCTTCACTGGCGAGTAACACGTGGCAACGAGTCCCTACTCCAACCCTCTACGCGGCCGCTGGTGGAACCACTATGGAAGGCGCGTTGGTATTTCGAGGTGATGTCGGATGGTTGATGGTTGGTAACGATCGCGGGGCGACGGGGTTGGCTCGTATGACTCCTTCGGGAACATGGGTGAACTGGAACGGTCCGTGCGGCCCCGTGGGCAACGGCTACGCCGTACCTGTCGCGTCGTCGTCGACCAACTTGCTCGACGTGTGCATGATCGGTGGCTATGGAGGAGACGTCGCACGAGGGACACCCAAGAAACTAAAACTGAACACAGATTGGCTCTTCTCGTCTCACGACGGAGGGGTGACCTTCTCACCGTTAAGGGAAGTCGGCGACGGCTACACAACTCAGTGGTTGGGAGGAATTTCGGGTACGCCAACGTCCAAATCCCAAGGATTGCTTTTCGTAGAGAAGTTAGTTGGGAGCGGTAAGTCATCTGCTCAGCACCTAGAAGTCTCACGCCATGAAGCCAAATCATGGACCACGGTCTATTCCGTCAAATCAAGCGTCTTCAACTCATTTTTCGGACCTGTATCCATTGCCCCAGACGGTCTTGGCAGTGAGATCTTCCTAACGTCATTTCGGACGTCGTCGCTTCTCATCTCAAGGGACGGAGGTCTGCGATGGGTTCCTTCGGACGCCTGACTTCCAACGACTCAGGGCACACGAGCGGTCCGCGTTAGGTGGCCAAGGTATCGGTCCCCGTTTCGCATCTGGTCCTTTGGCTTAGACGCCCGACGATGTATCCAATCAGTTCGCATCGCCTATCTCTCAAAGGCTTCATTGCGGTCGCTTGTGCAAGCAAGTAACATCGCCGCCGTTGGGGCTTAGCTGACTGCAAGTCTGCTAATGAAAGGGGGGAAACTTATGATCGATCCCGCGATCACAACTTCGACCGAACCCTCAATCGCGCAAGCGACCACCGAAACCGAACACGAAGGGATTCACGTCGCACCTGCGAGTGCTGCTGGCCGGGACTTTCAGATTGTCCCGCTACGTGGGCTGCCAATCGTCGCGGTCATACTCGCGGGCCTCGTGGTGGTTGTGGCAGCCAACGCTGCCTGGGGCGTGGATTTTTACCACGTCGTGTCGGGCGCTTTTTGGACCGCGCTCGACCTGTTTCTCGGCTTCGTGCTCGGTCCGATCCTCGGCCGCATGTCCATACCAGCGCGCGTGGAGCTGACCACGCGATTGATGCCGAAGATGTTGCTCATCATGCCGACCGCCGTGATCTGCACGCTCGTGGCCGGTTGGCAGCTTGCGCGCCAGACTGGCGACATTCTCTCGAGCTATCCGGATCATCCGTGGGTGGTGGCTTCGATGATCGTGGTTGCCGTCATGGCCGTCGTGGCCCTCGGCATCCTAGAGCCGGCCAATCTTGGGGTGCTTTTCGAACTGAAGAAGGAGCAGCCCAATGGCGAGATAGTCGGCCGATTGATGAAGCGATTTATCTACTCCGCAGGGATAACTGGCGCGATGCAGGTTGCGACGCTCATCATCATGACCAGACTGGCGACCTCATGAATGAGCGGTCTCGCGCTTCATCGCCGGCCGTGTCGGAATCACTCTTGAGCCGCAAGCTGCCGCCCATCGCGGAGCTTGCGGTGCTTTCGATCGCCCTCATGCTGATTGGTGGCGTTTACCTGGGCGCCCACCTTCCCAAGCCGCCCCCGTTGGGCCCGCCGCTAGGCCTTGTCGTCGTGGGCGGGGTTATCTCTGTTGCCGACATGATTCTGCTCTCGCGCATTCGGCCCTTCGCGTGGCATTCCTTCTTCCTTGTGCTTCGCTGGGCGCTGCTTGCCTATCTCGTCATTGCCGGCCTTTTGGTATTCGTCTTCGTCCGCAACGACGTCCGTGGATCGACCCTCGCGATCTTGATCGCCACGATCGTGGTCTTCGCTATCGATGTCCCGATGGTCCTCGCCTTCACGGTTGCACGTTTCCAGCCCTACGAAGCGGCTGAAACTGCGCGCACCACACTCATCGGGAGAGAGACCTAGGACGCTGCTGAACAATCCAGACCGGCACATCAAACCGGCAATCCTCTTGGACTGCCTTAACATTCAGAGCGATTTGAATCAGTGAGACGGCGATGGAGCTCGCGCCCCCGAATCTCCGCTCTCGCGGCTACTAGGGGTCCTGTCGTACTTTCAGCCTCCTGTACGTACTCCAAGAACGCAGAACTCGTTTCCCTCCGGATCGGCGAGAACGACCCACGGCCGCTCGCCCTGTCCAATGTCGACTCGAACAGCGCCCAGCGCGAGCAGACGATCGACTTCATAATCCCGATCGTCGGGGCGGAAGTCGAGGTGCAGCCGGTTCTTTACCGTCTTTGCCTCCGGAACCCGAACGAACAGAAGTCCGGGAAGTTGGTCCGGGGCCGGCCGGATCTCCATTACGTCGGGCGCTTCGCCAACGATCACCCATTCAAGTGCCCGCTGCCACCAGCGTCCCAGCAACACCGGATCGCTGGCGTCAACATTCGTCTGCTCCCATTCGAGTCCCACAAACTGGACGTTACAACCACCGCTCAGCCCAGCACCGACGTCAACAACGTCCAGAAGCCCCTTATTCGTGTGATCGTTCGAACCCTGGCCTCTTCTGGTGCCATAGCATCCCCGAAATGAGCGTGGTTCATTTTTGGCTGGACGATTGGGAACACGAATGCTGCGGCGACCTGCGATCCGTCGGCGAGACGATTCCCGTCGCTCTGTCGTTGTCCCTTACCGGTTCGGTGGAAAACACGGACAAGCCGGACCTTTTGAAACCTATGAGCGATGGCGAAATGCTACTCATCGGCGAAACACATCCGACTATCAGTGAGTCAGGGTGGGTCGTGAGGGTCGGACGGGTTGAAGTTGGTGTTCGTGACAGTGAGATGGGAGCTCGTGTTCGTTGCAAGGGGAAGCTATGGGAACAACGCCATGATTGGCCAGGAGGGCCGGCGACGGGTCGCGTGACCGGTCGCATTTCCACGATTCTCGTGCACAAAGCCATTTTCGAGAAGAAAGAGGATCGGGTACACGAAGTTGTCGGCTACGAGGAGGGTGAGGAAGTCTCCAGCACCAACGACTATTCCGAGGATCCAGTGCAGGACGATGCCGAGATAGGGCGCCTCGCCGATGACATCGCGACTGGCAAAGTCAAGGGCCACTGGGTCGCATCCAGACCGGATTCAATGGTTGAGTATGTGCCATCGGGTTGGGCGTTCGAATTCGTGATCGAGCTTTCTCCTTAGAAGGAAACGCTCCAACCTCACGTACGCCCGGTTTGGGTTCACGAATGGTCGCCACAACGCCCAATCATCGTCCAGTAGCGATTTGTAGGGATGAAGTAGGGATAAGAGCGAGATTTCGGCCGTTCACAAACCGAAGTTTCGTTGAGAACGACTACCTGAGCACGTGCTTCGCCACGACGATCCGCTGGACCTGGTTGGTGCCTTCGTAGATCTGAGTGATCTTGGCGTCGCGCATGAAACGCTCAACGGGAAACTCTTTGGTGAATCCGTAGCCGCCGAGCAGTTGCACCGCGTCAGTGGTGACGCTCATTGCAGTATCTGACGCGAATGACTTGGCGGACGCGCCGAGGTAGCCGAGCGTGTCGTCGGGGTCGCCCCCGTCGATCGTTGCGCAGGCGCGGTAGACGAGAGCGCGGGCAGCTTCATTGCGAATCGCCATGTCGGCGAGCATGAAGCGCAGTCCCTGGAAGTCACTGATCGCCGTGCCGAACGCCTTGCGGCCCATCATGTAGTTGCCCGCATAGTCAATAGCGCCTTGGGCGATGCCGACGGCCTGTGCGCCGATGGTCGGACGCGAGCGATCGAGGGTGTGCATTGCGATCTTGAAGCCCTCACCTTCCTCGCCGATTCGATTGCCCATGGGCACGCGCACGTCGCGCAAGACGACTTCGCCCGTCGGGGACGCACGAAGACCCAACTTGTCTTCGAACTTCGGGAACTCGAGGCCCCACTCCTTTTCAACGAGGAAGCACGTGATGCCTCGCCCACCCGCGGCGGGATCCGTCTTGGCGAACACGGTGTAGGTGTCTGAGATGCCGGCGTTGGTGATCCAGTACTTCGCGCCGTTCAAGACGTAGTCGTCCCCGTCACGATCGGCACGACAGCGCATCGAAGCAACGTCCGAACCGGCGTCGGTCTCAGACAGGCAGTAGCTCGCCTGGATCTCACCGGACGCGATGCGCGGAAGATACTTCTGCTTCAGCTCTTCGGATCCGAAGTTCATCACGGGCAGCATCCCGAGCTTTGAGATGAGAATCGTCACCGACGTCGACGCGCAGCCGCGCGCGATCTCTTCGACCATGATCGCCTGGGTGACCATGTCCGCGCCCGCGCCGCCGTACGCCTCGGGCACACCGAGCGACGGCAGTTCCATCTCGACGCAGGCGTCAAAGCTGTCCTTGGGATAGACCTGCTCGCGGTCGTACCGCGCGGCGTTCGGAGCGATCCGCTCGTCGACGAAACTGCGCATCACGTCACGAAAACTGCGCTGTTCATTCGTGAGGTCAAAGCTCATGATGCCTCCTTCTAGATCGAGGCTAGTGAGAGGTGGCCGGATCGTTGGCGCCGCTCACGAGCTGTTCACTCGACACGGCGTCGACGAATCGTCGCAGGGCGGAGTAGCTGTGCGCGAGACCGCGGAACGGCTTGGTCGTCACCCGGGAGACCGGGGAGGTCGTGCGTAGCCCGAAGTAGTCCATCGCGACGTGCACGTCGCCGAGCGTCGGCTGACGGCTGATCAGGCTCGCGCGCTTCGCGGCGACGGCTGCCACCCCGACGGTCACGTCCTCACGGTCGTGAGGGTGCTCAAAAACCAGCTTGTGGCACTCGCGCGACGCCATCGTGAGTGCGTAGCCCTCGCCCGGGGCGGGCGTGCCGTAACCGGGACCCTTTGGTGGATGGGCCGAACGCTCGAGCCCGACCTTCTGCGGTCGACCGAGTTCGGGCGGTGGCGTCTCCATGACGGGGCGCACCTCGCCAGCGATGGGAACAGGGGAAAAGGAGGGTTGGGCCACGGGTTGAGGTTACCTTCTCGTTTGTTAGACCCTCGTCAACCAGTCCTCGTACTGCGGCCGCTCCCCGCTCACCGCTTGGTGGAACGTCGTCTTGATGTCCTTGGTGATCGGCCCGGGCTTGCCGTCACCGATCAAGCGGTCGTCGACGGACGACAGGGGCACCACTTCGACGGCGGTGCCGGTGACGAACGCCTCGTCGGCGAGGTAGATGTCGTCACGGCGCAGGGCCTCGAAGGTCACCTCGTACCCGAGGTCTTCGGCGATCTTCACGATGCTGGCCTGGGTGATGCCGCGAAGGGCGCCCGCTTCTGAGGGCGGCGGGCTCACGAGCTTGCCGTCTCGAACCAAGAACAGGTTCTCGCCGGTCCCCTCGCTCACTCGGCCGTCGGGGCCGAGCATGAGCGCCTCGTCGTAGCCGGCTTTGATCGCTTCGACCTTGGCGAGGCTCGCGTTCACGTAGCCACCGATGGTCTTGGCGGCCGTGGGCATCGAGTTGGGGTGATGACGGCTCCACGAGGAGATCTTCATGCGTGCGCCGTTGAGTGACGCATCCTCGCCGAGATACGCTCCCCACGCCCAGGCGGCGATGGCAGTGTTCACCGGCGCGCCGAGCGGGTTCACCCCCATCTCGCCATATCCCAGGTAGACGATCGGACGGATGTAGCAGCCGTCGTTCAGCTCGTTGACGCGAACGATCTCCTTGGCGGCGCCGCACAGATCATTGAGGCTGTAGGGCACGTCGATCGACAGGATCTTGCAGCTGCGAAGCAGGCGCTCCATGTGCTCCTTCAAGCGGAAGATCGCTACCCCATTCGGTGTCTTGTACGCGCGAATGCCCTCGAAGGCACCCGTGCCGTAGTGCAGCGTGTGGCTGAGTACGTGCACCGTCGCGTCGGGCCAGTCGACGAACGTGCCGTCCATCCATATCTTCTTGGTCGGGGTAATGGACATCTACAACCTCTCCTGTAACTGTTTTGTGACTCCGGCGGTGCCGAGTGCGGTCACGTCGCCCTCAAAGTCTGCCACTGCCCGAGCGATCCGACGCGCGGCGTCGACTTCGCCGAGGTGATCGAGCATCAGCGCCGCTGACGACACGGCGGCGAGCGGGTTGGCCCGGCCGGTGCCCGCAATGTCGTGGGCCGCACCGTGCACCGGTTCAAAGAGCGAGGCGCCCGTGCGATCGGGGTTCAGGTTCGCGCTCGCGGCAAAGCCGATGCCGCCGGTGATTGCGCCCGCGAGATCCGAGAGGATGTCCCCGAAGAGATTGTCCGTGACGATGATTTCGTAGCGCTCGAGGTCCTCCACGAAATAGATGCACGCCGCGTCGACGTGCTGGTAGTCGACCTCGACGTCGGGATACGAGACGCCGACTTCGGCGACAACCCGGCGCCAGAGGTCACCGGAGAAGGTCAGCACGTTCGTCTTGTGGACGAGGGTGAGCTTCTTGCGGGTGAGGGCGCTCGCAGCGTTGAAGGCGAAGCGCACGCACCGCTCGACGCCAAAGCGCGTGTTGACCGATCCCTGGGTCGCCACCTCATGTGCGGTGCCATAGCGGAGCACGCCTCCCTCACCGACGTAGGGACCCTCGGTGTTCTCGCGCACGATAGCGAACTCGCAGCCTTCAGCGAGCGAGCCGGCGACACCGCGAAAGGGCCGGTAGTTGACGTAG
The DNA here is from genome assembly GCA_963724865.1 of uncultured Acidimicrobiaceae bacterium. GTDB lineage: Bacteria > Actinomycetota > Acidimicrobiia > Acidimicrobiales > RAAP-2 > RAAP-2. Next base: position 247,101 of record CAVRWO010000031.1, read on the forward strand.
AGATCGAGGCCGAAGCGCAACCGAAGGAGCAGACCACGCTCGAGCACGCCGCCGGCGATACGAGTGTCGCCGATCGCGGGACCAATGGCGCCCAGGAGAATGGCCTCGAACCCACGCAGTTCTTCCAGCGTCTCGTCGTCGAGGACGAAGCCGTCACGTAGGTAGCGGGTGGCGCCGAGGTCGAAGTTGGTCGTCGCCAGGGCAACCCCCGCGCTTGCGACGACGTCGAGGGCGGCCGCCGTCACCTCGGGGCCGATCCCGTCGCCACCGATGACCGCCACACGGTGGCTCCGCTGGTTGCTCATCACACTCCTCTTTTACCTATTTTGGTCGGTCGAAGGGCCACGGGGCAACTTCGAGCGTCCAGATCACGGCGGTAGAATCATTGATCTCTACTAGTTGAGGTTGGCATGGCCGACGAAATCCATCGCATCACCAAAGAGACGCTCGAAAAGCTCGAGGCGGAGTATCTCTACCTGACCACGGTCGGGCGCACCGAGGTCGCCCGCACGATCGAGGCGGCGCGTCTGCTCGGTGACCTCTCCGAAAACGGCGACTACCACGCCGCGAAGGACGAGCAGGGGAAGATGGAGGCGAGGATTCGCCAGATCGACCAGGTCATCCGCAATCACGAGATCGTCGCGCGTGACGAGCACGCGGGCAAGGTGCAGCACGCTTCCATCGTCCAGGTCGTCTACGAGGGAGACGCCGACGACGACTTCCAAGAGTTCTTCATCGGCTCCATCGAAGAAAAGCCTGACGGCGTGCTCGTCGCTTCGCCCACCTCACCGCTCGGCGAAGCCCTCCTCGGACGAAGTGTGGGCGACGTCGTTGAGTACGAGGCGCCTTCGGGCACGCTCAAAGTGAAAATCGTCGGACTGCACTAGCTCATGGCCGGAAAAACTCTGTACGAGAAGATCTGGGAGAACCACGTCGTCGTATCCCCCGAGGGCGAACCGACCCTCCTCTACGTCGACCTCCACCTCGTCCACGAGGTGACGAGCCCTCAGGCCTTTGATGGCCTTCGCCTGAACGGGCGCCGCGTTCGTCGCCCCGACCTCACCCTCGCGACGGCCGACCACAACGTCCCGACCTCGCCGCTGTCAACGCCCATCGAGGATCCCGTCTCGCGACGCCAGCTGGAAGCCCTTGACGAGAACTGCGCCGAGTTCGGCATCACGCTCTTTCCCCGCGGACACGAAAACCAGGGCATCGTGCACGTGATCGGGCCCGAACTCGGGGTCACCCAGCCCGGTATGACGATCGTGTGCGGCGACTCGCACACGTCGACCCACGGCGCCCTCGCCTCGCTCGCCTTTGGCATTGGCACGAGCGAGGTCGAACACGTGCTTGCGACCCAGACGCTGCCCCAGCAGAAAGCAAAGACTATGGCGGTCGTCGTCGAGGGAACGCCGCCGCCGGGCGTCACCGCGAAGGACATCGTGCTCGCGATTGTCGGACGGCTCGGCACCGGCGGTGGCGCGGGCTACGTGATCGAGTACCGGGGCGAGGCGATCAGCCAGCTCTCGATGGAAGGCCGCATGACGGTCTGCAACATGAGCATCGAAGCCGGCGCGCGGGCGGGACTCGTGGCCGTGGACGAAACTACCATCGACTACCTGCGCGACAAGCCCGGCGTGCCCGACGGTGAGGCCTTTAACGCCACGGCCGAGCATTGGCGCACCTTCATCTCCGATGACGACGCCATCTTTGACGCGACCGTCACCATCGATGCGACGACGCTGACGCCGTATGTCACCTGGGGAACCAACCCGGCCCAGGTCGTCGCGCTCGACGGCGTCGTGCCCTCGCCGGACAGCGCCCGCGACGCGGACGAGCGCGACTCGCTCCAGCGCGCCCTCGACTACATGGACCTTGCGCCCGGAACACCGCTTCGCTCGGTGCCGGTCGATGTCGTGTTCATCGGCTCGTGCACCAACTCGCGCATCGAAGACCTCCGAGCGGCCGCCGCCGTCGCGAAGGGCGGCACGGTCAGTAACCACGTCCGCGCCCTTGTCGTGCCCGGGTCGCGTCGCGTGAAGGAGCAGGCCGAACGAGAGGGTCTCGACCAAGTCTTCAGGGACGCGGGCTTTGAGTGGCGCGAGCCGGGCTGCTCCATGTGCCTCGGCATGAATCCGGATATCTTGAGCCCGGGCCAACGCTGCGCCTCGACGTCGAATCGAAACTTCGAGGGGCGCCAGGGTCGTGGCGGAAGAACCCACCTCGTCTCCCCCGCCGTCGCGGCGGCCACGGCGCTTGCCGGGCACTTTGACGCGCCCAAGGTATCGGCGTGAAGCCCGTTCACATCATCGAAGGTCGCGGCGTCCCCCTGGAGCGTTCCGACGTCGATACCGACCAGATCATCCCCTCGGAGTGGCTCAAGCGCGTCGAGCGCACCGGTTTCGGTCGAGGCCTCTTCAGTGAGTGGCGCGACGATACGTCCTTCGTGTTGAACCAGCCGCAGTACGCGGGAGCGACCATCCTCGTCGGCGGCGCGCGCTTTGGCACGGGATCGTCGCGCGAGCACGCTGTGTGGGCGCTGATGGACTACGGCTTCCAGGCGATCGTCGCCTCGTCCTACGGTGACATCTTTCGCAACAACTCGGCGAAGCAGGGACTCGTGACGGTGCAGCTCGATCACGCCGACGTTGAAGCGCTCAACGGGCTCGTCAAGGACGACGCGTCGCGACTGCTCGTGGTCGACGTCGAACGTTTGAGCATCGAGGTTCCCGACGTTGGTTGGCAGCGTGACTTCGCTCTCGACCCGATGACCCAAGAACGGCTCCTGCAGGGCTGGGACGACATTGGCCTGAGCCTGCGACGCGAAGGCGATATCGCTCGCTACGAATCAATGAGTACGGCGCCCAGTCTTGCGGGCGTCTTCGACCACGAGGGCCACACGCGCTAGGCCTGCGCGAGCTGGGCGCTAGTGAGCTGGAGCGGCTCGTCCGACTGGCGGTGGCGCCAGGTTGCGAGCAGCGCGATGCTTGAACTCGCGAGCGCCGCGATCCCCGTCGCTGACGCGGCTGCCCACTGGCGCTGGCCCGCGTAGTAGATGACCCAACAGACGAGACAGACCGCGCCGACTGACCACGAAGCGACCGAAACACCTGATCCCGAGCCCGGGCGGAGCAGTTCGAGAATCTGCGGTCCTCGATTGATGATCATCAAGGCGCCGATGCCCAAAAGCCCGCCTTCCCATCCCCACAGAAAAGTCGTGAGGACGCAGAGGACCAACGCGTAGGTAAAGGAGCGCGCGACGATGGCCTTTGACTCACGGGGCCGCAAGTGACGCACGATCGACAGCTGGAACGGCATCAAGATGGCGCTGCCGAGAACGACGACCACCGAATGCTCCGCGACGCCGTAGCAGACCCAAAAGATGCTCATCAAAAAGAAGAGCGTCCAGGTGGCAATCGAGACCCCGTCAATGCCAATGCGTCGAACCCGATCGAACTGCGCGACGGTGCTTCCGACTCCGAGAAGAAGTGCGACCCAGCCGATCGCGTCGGCCAGTTCGCCAAAGCTCATGCACCCAGTTTAATGTGCCGCTTTTCTATCTACGACGATTCGCCGCCGACACCACTGCTTCGAGTGACGCGTCGAGTATCGACGAACTGATGCCGACGCCCCACCACGTCACCCCATCGTCACCTTCCGCTTCCACGTACGCCACGGCCGACGCTTCCGAGCCAGCGGTGAGCGCGTGCTCGTGGTAGTCGCGAACTTTGAAGGTGACGTCCATCTCGCTCGACAGCCCCGACATCAAGGCGTCGATCGGACCGTTCCCCTCGCCCTTCACCGTCACGTGCTGACCGTTCACGATGAGCTGGGCGAAGATGCGCGTGAGGTGCTGATCGGCCGAGACCTCGCTCGACAGCAGCTGGATCGGCGGGTTTTCGGGCTGGTATGTGGTCGTGAACACCTCCCAGATCTCTGACGGAGTGACCTCGCCACCCTTCGTTTCGGTGAGCTCTTGGACTTGCTTGGAGAACTCCACCTGCATCGCGCGCGGCAGGTCGAGGCCGTGCTCAGCGCTGAGCAGGTAGGCGACGCCGCCCTTGCCGGACTGGGAGTTGACACGGATGATCGCCTCGTACGTGCGACCGGTGTGCTTCGGGTCGATCGGCAGGTACGGCACTTCCCAGTAGTCGTACTCGTCGCCGATGACGGTCATGCCCTTTTTGATGGCGTCTTGGTGCGAGCCCGAAAACGCGGTGTAGACAAGCTCGCCGACGTAGGGGTGACGCATGTGGATCGGCAGGCGGTTGGCGTACTCGGCGACGTGACGAGCTTTGTCGATGTCGCGGATGTCGAGCTGCGGATCGACCCCCTGGGAGAAGAGGTTGAGCGCCAAGTTGACGACGTCCACGTTGCCCGTGCGCTCCCCGTTGCCAAAGAGCGTCCCTTCGACGCGGTCGGCGCCCGCGAGCACGCCAAGCTCGGCCGCGGCGACGGCGGTGCCGCGATCGTTGTGGGGGTGCAGCGAGAGCACGATCGAGTCCCGACGATCGACGTGGCGCAAGAAGTACTCGATGGCGTCGGCGTAGAGGTTGGGCGTGTACATCTCAACGGTGGCGGGCAGGTTCAAGATGAGCGGCGACTCAGGGGTTGGATCGATCACCGCGATGACGGCGTTGCAGACCTCAAGGGCGTAGTCGAGCTCGGTGCCGGTGAAGCTCTCAGGCGAGTACTCGTAGAGGAACGCCGTCTCGGGCGACGTCGATTCGAGGGAGCGACAGAGCGCCGCGGCGTCGGTCGCGATTTTCGTGATGCCGTCCTGATCGAGGCCGAAGACGACGCGGCGCTGGAGCGTCGACGTCGAGTTGTAGAAGTGGACGATGGCTCGCTTCGCCCCGTGCAGCGACTCGTAGGTCCGCCGGATGAGGTCCTCGCGACACTGCGTGAGCACTTGGATCGTGACGTCCTCGGGGATCTGGGCTTCCTCGATGATCTGGCGCACGAAGTCAAAGTCCGGCTGGGACGCCGAGGGAAAGCCCACCTCGATCTCCTTGAAGCCCATCTCGACGAGGTGCAAGAACATGACGTTCTTGCGCTCGAGGTCCATCGGATCGATGAGGGCCTGATTTCCATCGCGCAGGTCGACGCTGCACCACCGCGGCGCCGTCGTCAGTCGCCGGTCGGGCCACGTGCGGTCGGGCAGCTCGACGGGCACCGTCGCGCGGTACTTGGCAAAGGCCATGGGACTGGGCTGCTGGGGACTCACCCTCATATCCATCCTTTCGTCGAAGTCAGAGAAAAACAAAAATGCCCCCGCGTATGCGGGGGCAGGGCGAGCCGGGCTCGCCCCTTACAGCAGCAGTTCGCTCTGGCCACGTGTCACCCGATCATTGTACAACGAGTTCAGGAAATGTCCAGAGGACGCGCGACTACCATGACTCTCGTGGGCCTCGTGAAAACTCTGTTGAAGTTGCTGCTGCTCGTCATGGTGGGCGCGATTGTCGCCGGTGTCATCTTCGCCATCACGAAAGAAGGCGACACGGGGCCGCTCTCCTTTGAGGAGTGGCCGAAGGTCCCACGCAATCCTGCGGCGTAGTAACCCCCCGCACCAAGCAAGGAGTCTGTAATGGCAGAAATGGAATATCGCCGTCTGGGGCGCTCTGGACTGAAGGTGAGCGTCCTCTCGTTTGGCAGTTGGGTGACCTTCGCCAACAAGAAGCAGCTCGAAACCGCCCAGCAGGCGGCCGAGTGCTTGGCCGCGGCGAAAGAAGCCGGCGTCAACTTCTTCGACAACGCCGAGGCCTACGGCGGCGGCGAGTCCGAGCGCGTCATGGGAGCAGCCATTCGCGAGCTCGGCTGGAAGCGCTACGACTACCTCATCTCCACGAAGTTCTTCTGGGGCCTGCACAACAGCCCCAACATGCGCAACACCCTCAACCGCAAGTACTTGAGTCAGGCCATCGAGGGCTCACTCGAGCGCCTGGGGCTCGACTTCGTCGACCTCGTCTTCTGTCACCGCCCCGATCCCGAGACGCCGATTGAAGAGACGGTCTGGGCCATGCATGACATGGTCGAGCGCGGCCAGGCGCTCTATTGGGGAACGTCGGAGTGGAGCGCCGACGAGATCCGGGCCGCCTGGGACATCGCTGATCGCCACCACCTCCACCAGCCCGTCATGGAGCAGCCGGAGTACAACATCTTGACGCGCGAGCGCGTCGAAAAGGAGTACGCGCGACTCTATGAGGACATCGGACTGGGCACGACCATCTGGTCTCCGCTTGCGTGGGGCCTGCTCACGGGCAAGTACCTGAACGGGGCGCCCGAGGGCTCACGCGCCACGCTGCCGGGCTTCGAGTGGCTGCGCACCAGGCTCACTGACGAGAACAACAACAAGAAGGTTGCTGAAGTGAAGAAGATCGCCGACGACCTCGACATCTCGCTCGCTCAGTTCTCACTTGCATGGTGCGCGAAGAATCCGCACGTGTCAACCGTCATCACGGGCGCGTCCTCGGCCGCCCAGGTCCGCGAGAACATGACCGCCCTCGACGTGATGCCGCTGCTGACCCCAGAGATCATGGAGCGCGTCGACCTCATCAGCTTGATGTAGTCGCCGTACGACGACCTCAGCTAGGCCGAGGTCGTCGTACGGAAACGGTGAAGCGCCAGTGGCACGCAGATCGCCATGATCAGGACGCACCACCCGATCATCGCGACGACCGGATGCTCGAGCGGCCACGATCCGGTGATGTTCGTGCCTTGGGACACGTGTCGAACGGCCGCAACGATTGCCGACAGCGGGTCCCAGTAGCCGATCTCGCGCAAGACCAGCTTCATGCCCCCGATCGGGACGAACACGCCGGCGAGGAACGAGAGCGGCAGCATGATGGCAAAGCCGATCCCCTGCATTGCGTCGGTGCTGCGAAGGACCATCCCCATGAGGACGCCGAACCAGGTAAAGGCCGTGAGTCCGAGCAGCACGAGTCCGATCAGCTCAAAGAAGGTGCCAACGTCCAGGTGCGGGCGCCAGCCGAGTCCGAGTCCGATGCCCGTCACGATCAGTAGTCCGAGGATCTGCTCAAGAATCTGACCGACGACCTGGGCCGAGATGACCGAGAGTCGAGTGACCGGCAGTGAGCGAAAGCGGTCGACGACCCCGCTCGCGAAGTCGGTCGCTGTCGCGACACCCGCGCCGATCACCCCAAAGGCCAGGCTCTGTCCGAGCAGTCCGGGCAGCAGGTAGTTCTGGTACGTCATATGGGGGATGTGAATGGCCGAGCCGAAGACGTAGAGGAAGAGCAGCGTGAAGACGATGGGCTGGATGGTGACGTCGCTCAGTCGCGTCGGCACTCGCGGGATCGTTCGCAGCCCGCGAGCGACGAGCAGCGTCGTCTCACGAAAGAATCGCCGCACGCTGGAGGGGCGTGCCGGAAGCGGTTCGTAGCTGGCCGGTGCTCGTTCGATGGTGAAGGCGCTCATGAGTGTGACTCCTCAAGTTTGGGGGCCCAGAAGCCCGACGTATTTTCTGGCACAGCTGTTTCGGCGGGCTGACCCGTCAAAGCAAGGAAGGCGTCGTCCAGTGTTGGGCGACGCAACGCGATCTCGTCGATCTCCACTTCAACGTCCCTCAGCGCGTCGGTCACGAGCGCCAGGTCGTGTAACTCGCCCGGAGCGGGCACGGACACCATGCGCTGTTCTCGCGAGAGGCTGACGTCAAAGCGTGGGGACAACGCGGCGGCGAGACGGTCGAATCCTCGTGCGTCGGCGGCGATGACGTCCACCCGCTGGTCGCCAATGAGCGACTTCAGCTCGTTTGCCGTGCCGGCCGCGGTCGCACGGCCGTGATCCATCAGCACGATGTAGTCAGCGAGGGCGTCGGCTTCTTCCAGATACTGCGTCGTGAGAAAAAGCGTCACGCCAGTGCCGACGAGCTCGCGAATCGTGCTCCACACCACCTGGCGGCTGCGCGGGTCAAGACCGGTCGTTGGTTCGTCAAGAATAAGGACCTTCGGCAGAACCACGAGGCTCGCCGCCAAGTCCACTCGGCGTCGCTGGCCGCCAGAGAGCGACTTGACAAGCTTGTCGCGAAACTCACCGATGTCAAAACGCTCGACGAGGTTCTCGGTGACTCGTTCGGCCGCGGCGCGCGAGTAGCCGCGCAGACGGGCCATCAGCATGAGGTTTTCCTTCGCAGTGAGGTTGTCCTCGAGCGCGGCAAACTGGCCGGTGAGTGAGAGCAGGCTACGAACCGTGTCGGCCTCTTTCACGACGTCGTGTCCCACCACCGACGCGGTGCCACTCGTGGGTTTGATCAACGTGGCCAACATCCGCACAATCGTGGTTTTGCCCGCGCCGTTTGGACCGAGCAGCGACACGACCGTTCCCTCTTTGACCTCGAGGTCGAAATCATCGACCGCCACGAACTCGTCGAAGCGCTTGGTGAGACCTTGGGTAACTACGACCAACTCACTAGATGACATGGGGACTCCCTTCGAGAGAAAAGACTACAGTAACTAAAAAGATTTAGCAACTAGAATTTCTGTGAATTTTGCGATACAATTGATTTATGGCACAGCCCGACGACAGTGAGAACGCGGGGTCTTTAGAGTTCGGCCCTTCGCTGAACGATCACCTCGGCGACACCGACGCGCTGCACCAAGGACTTCGCGAACGCAAAAAGGCGCTGATGCGTCAGCTCATCTCAGACACCGCGACCATCATGTTTCTCGAGCGGGGCTTTGACGAAGTTCGCGTGAGCGAGATTGCAGAGGCGTGCGAGGTCTCCGAGAAGACCATCTACAACTACTTCCCCACCAAGGAATCGCTGCTCTTGGACCGCGAAGAGGAGACGATGGACGCCATCCGCACAGCGCTCGGGCCCGAGGCCGTCTCGATCTCGCCGGTTGACGCAATGGTCGGGATCTTGAAGAAAGAGCTCGACAAGTTCGTCAGCTACTTCGACACCCCCAGCAACCCCAGCTTTTCCCTCATCCTGGGCTTCAACGAGCTGATCGAGCGAACGCCCGCGCTCAAGGCCGCTCGCGCCGACATGGCCGACCGATTTGCGAAACTGGCCGCCGAACTGATGGCGGCCCGTGCCGGCGTCGATCCGAGTGACCCCGAGCCCCAGATAGCAGCGGACGCGCTCGTCAGCCTCTGGCGAATCTTCTACAGCTCCATCATCAAGTACTCCCATGTCGGCATGTCCATCTCGGAGTTACACGACCACGTCCTCAGCGACGTGCGTCGAGCCGCCCGACTGCTCGACACCGGGCTATGGTCCTTTGCCACCGTCGTCCAAGGGGCGAACCGACAAGACCAGTTTCGAGCCGCCGCCGACGCCTCCAATGAGGCGCGTAAGCAGGTCCTCACCGCCATGAAGCAGGCCCGCATGGCGTGGCGAGCGCTCCAATCAGAAGCGGGCGAACACGCCCGCGACGGTGCGGACGCTGCACGACGAGCTCGCGACGACGCACGCGCGGCTCGCGAACGAGCCCATCAAGTTTCGCGCGAAGATGCGGCCGAGATTCGTCGCCAAGCCCATCTCATGGCTCAAGAGATAAAAGACGCCGCGAGGCGCTCTCGACGCGCCGGTCGATCCCGTCCTAACTAGTCCGCCGAAGCCAACGCGGTAACCACGTCACCGACGCGTACCCTTCCGGGACGCATCACATTCGCGAGCATCCCGACAGCGCCGTCATGATCGTGAGCAATGTGTCGCAGAACGTCCAACTGACGATCCAATCCGCCGGGTTGCGGTCGCGTGGTCATGACACAGCGCAGGCACGGCTGCTGAATCTGGATCTCACCGGTGCCGACGCTGACCCGCGAACCGACGACGAGCGGTGCGGGGTTCTCGACCGCTGGCTCCACGAAGACATTCGGTCGAAATCGGCGAACATCCCACTGAAGATCGGGGCGTTCGCGCGACAGCTGCTCGATATCGAGCGACGTCAGGAGATGGAGAGGTGCCGAGTCGACGAACGACCCCTCGGGTCCCTCCCACGTCTCGAGGCGAGAGTCGTCACTTTCGAAGTCCGCGTGCGCCTCGTAGGTGGCGGCACCAAAGGTTGCCGCCTCGACGAGACGAACGGGGCGACCCAGCCAGTTCGTGAGGGCTTCGTCGAGCTCGTCACCGCGTTCAAACGTCTGGTCGCCGGGCAGCGTCACGGTGAGCTCGCCGTCGCAAAAGGTCGCGACGGCGCCAAACAGCTGGCCCTCACGCTTGGCCGAGAGCACCGTGTTCGACGACACGTCGAGGACGCCATACTGGCGATCCCCCACGACCCCTGTCACGCCGAGTTCAAGATCGTCGCACGCTTCGCCGAGCAGGGACTTCACCGGATAGCGCCAAAGCGAAGTGATTCGCCACGACGCTGGTTCGATGACGCTCACGTTGGCTTCACTTGAACTAGCGAAGCGTGATGAGGTGGATGTCCTGAATGCCGTCAGTGTCGCGAAGCTGCTCGACGACTTCGTTCGGCGTCGGCGCCTCTGTCGAAAGAACCATGAGCGCCGTCTTGGTCTCGGGGTCCGGACCGACGGCCATCGACGAGATCGAAATGTCGGCCTCCCCAAGCGCCGTGCCGACGCGACCGATCATGCCGGGGCGGTCGTCGTTGTGCACGACCAGCATCGATGCCGCCGGGGCTATCTCAACGGCGTGCTCGTCGACGGCGACGATGCGCGTTTCGACGCGCGTTCCGATGGTCATAAGCGTGCCCGACACACTGTGGCCGTCCGAACGAACGGTGATGAGCGAGATGTACTCAGAGCTCGCGACCGATGAGATCTCTTTGAAGGTGAGATTGTGCTCTTCAGCCAGTTGCGGCGCGTTCACGAAGGAGACGCCGTCGTGGCCGGTCGCGCTCAACAGACCCTTCAGGGCGCAGAGCGTCAAGATCTTGGTTCCCGCACCGGCGAGTTCACCTTGGTAGATGACTTCAAGGTCCGCGGGCTCGCCATCGAGCAGTCCCCCGATGAATCGGCCGAGCACTTCGGCGAGTCCCATGAACGGGCTCACCGAGTTAGAGACCTCTCCCGCGGAGACGTTCACCGCGTAGGGCACGAAGTCACCGTCGAGCGCGAGCTCGACCTGCTCTGCGATGGTGACGCCCGCCTTGTCCTGGGCTTCGAACGTCGACGCTCCAAGGTGGGGCACAACAACGACCGAGGACAGCTCAAAGAGCGGCGACTCGGTCGTTGGCTCCTTCTCGAACACGTCGAGCGCCGCTCCTTGCACCCTGCCCTCGCGAACGGCTTCGGCGAGGTCGGCCTCGTTCACGATGCCGCCTCGTGCGACGTTGATGATCCGCACGCCGGGCTTGGCCTTTTTGAAGGACTCCGCGTTCAAGAGATTGGTCGTGTCCTTGTTCTTCGGCAGGTGGATCGTAATGAAGTCGCTCTCTGCGAGCAACGTGTCGAGGCTGACGAGTTCGACGCCCATGTGGCGGGCGCGCTCTTCGGAGATGTAGGGGTCATACGCGATGAGGCGCATGCCGAAGGACATCGCTCGCTGGGCGACGAGCGCGCCGATCTTGCCGAGCCCGACGATGCCGAGCGTCTTGCCGTGCAGCTCGACGCCTTCCCACTTGCTGCGCTCCCACTTGCCGTTCTTGAGCGCGGCGTGGGCCTGGGGAATGTTGCGGGCTTGGGCGAGCAAGAGCGCCATCGTCTGCTCAGCCGCAGAAAGGATGTTGGAGACGGGCGCGTTGACGACCATGACGCCTCGCTCGGTCGCTTTCGCCACGTCAACATTGTCAAGGCCGATACCGGCCCGGCCGACCACGACGAGATCTCCCGCGGCTTCGAGGGTCGCGGCGTCGACCTTGGTCGCCGACCGAATAATGAGCGCGTGCGCCCCCGGCACGGCCTCGAGTAGCTGCTCGGGCGTGAGTCCCAGCTGGATGTCGACCTCGTGGCCGGCGTTGCGAAGCTTCTGGAGACCAGACTCGGCGATCTCTTCGGTGACTAGAACTCGGGCCACGGGCTACCTTTCACTCGTAGGGGCCACACTAAAGGAATCGGGCAGCGGCTCAGCCCTCGGCGACGAACGACTGCAAGCGCGCAAGACCCTCGACGAGGTCATCGTCAGCGAGGGCGTAGCTGAATCGGAAGAATCCCGGCGCGCCGAAGGCCTCGCCCGGAACGACGGCGATCTTGATGGTATCGAGCAGCAGCTCTGCGAGTTCGCCCGAGCTGTTGGCGACACGTCCACCGAGTGTGCGACCAAGAAGTCCCGAGACGTTCGGGAAGCAGTAGAACGCACCTTCGGGCACCGCACAGGTGATGCCGTCCACCTCGTTCAGCATGGCGACCATCGTGCGACGACGCTTGTCGAACACCTCGCGCATCTCCGCGACGGCCATGAGGTCGCCGGTGAGGGCGGCGATGGCGGCGCGCTGTGAGATGTTCGAGATGTTGGACGTCGTCTGGCTCTGGTAGTTGAAGGCGGCGTCCATGATGTCGGGCGCGCTGATCATCCAGCCCACCCGCCAGCCGGTCATGGCGTAGGACTTCGCGACGCCGTTCACGACAATCCAGCGGTCGCCCAGATCCGGGGTGACGGCGGGCAGCGATGTCCACTGCGCGTCGCCGTAGACCAAGTGCTCGTAGATCTCGTCGGTCATGACCCAGATATCGTGCTCGGCTGCCCAGCGACCGACGGCGACGACCTCTTCGGGTGAGAGCACCGCTCCGGACGGGTTCGACGGCGAGACGAAGACGAGCAACTTGGTCTTTTTGGTGCGCGCGCGCTCAAGCTCGTCGACCGTCACGCGAAAACCGTTGGCCTCGCTCGTCATGACCGGTACTGGGGTTGCGCCGGTCAAATACACGGCTTCGGGATACGTCGTCCAATAAGGAGCGGGAATGAGCACCTCGTCGTCGGGGTTGAGCACGCTCATAAAGGCACTGAAGACCGCGTGCTTACCGCCGTTCGTCACGAGCACCTGACTTGCCTTTACCTCAAGGCCGCTGTCGCGCATCGTCTTGGCCGCGATCGCCTCGCGAAGCTCAGGAAGACCCGCGGCCGGTGTGTACTTGTAGTTCACCGGGTCGTAGCACGCCTTCGCGGCCGCTTCAACGATGTGCACTGGCGTGGGAAAGTCCGGCTCACCAACCCCGTAACCAATGACGGGCTCGCCCTGAGCCTTCAGAGCCTTCGCCTTCGCGTCGACTGCCAGCGTCGCGCTGGGGGCAAGCCCGCCCAAAAGGTCACTCACTCTGCCGGTCATGAATTGGCTCCGTTCGATTTCCGTAAGAATAAGTCTATGAGTTCCCCCGACACCCTCAAGATCCCCACTGACCTTCTCCCCCGCGATGGACGATTCGGATCAGGCCCCTCCAAGATTCGAGCCGAGCAAGTGGCCGCCCTCGCCGCCGACGCACCGACCTACCTCGGTACGTCGCACCGTCAAGCGACGGTGCGCTCGAAAGTTGGTGAAGTTCGCGACGGACTCGCCGCGCTCTTCAATCTGCCCAACGGTTACGAGGTGCTGCTCGGCAACGGTGGCACGACGTGCTTCTGGGATGCTGCGACCTTTCACCTCATCTCCAGGCACTCTCAGCACTTGAGCTTCGGCGAGTTCTCGTCGAAGTTCGCGAGCGCCGCCAAAGAGGCTCCGCACATCGGCGAACCGACAGTCATTAAGAGCGAGGTGGGCACCCACCCGAAGCCGGTCACGGACGAGTCGGTTGACCTCTATGCCCTCACGCACAACGAAACGTCGACGGGCGTAATGATGCCCATTGAGCGACCGGCTGGCGCGAGCGGGCTCGTGGCCGTCGACGCGACCTCGGGTGCCGGTGGACTTCCCGTTGATCCGAGCCAGTTCGACTGCTACTACTTCGCGCCGCAGAAGTCCTTCGCGTCCGACGGTGGACTCTGGCTCGCGATCTGCTCACCGGCAGCGATCGAGCGCATCGAAACCCTCGCCGCATCAGGCCGTTGGACGCCCGCGTTCTTTGACCTCAAGATCGCTCTCGACAACTCTCGCCTCAACCAGACCTACAACACCCCGGCCCTTGCGACCATCCACCTGCTCGCCTCACAGGTGAAGTGGATGAACGACAATGGCGGGCTCGCGTTTACGACGGGCCGCTCCGCGAAGTCGGCAGAGATCCTCTACACATGGGCCGAGGCGTCAGACTTTGCGACGCCGTTCGTGGCGAATCCGGCAGAGCGCAGCGCCGTCGTCGGCACGATCGACTTCCGCGATGACATCGACGCGACGGCGATTGCCAAGGTGCTTCGCGCGAACGGCGTCGTCGACACCGACCCGTATCGCAAGCTCGGTCGTAACCAGCTGCGCGTGGCCATGTTCCCGAGCATCGACGCAGAGGACGTCGCGTCGCTGTGCGCGAGCATCAACTGGGTGGTGGGAAACCTCTAGCAACGACGGCCGTCTTGGCTGGGCTGCGGCACCCGTTAGGACGGCCAGATCTCCTTCAGGGCGCGCACGATGTTGCCGCCGAGCACGGCGACAATATCGTCGTCCGAGAATCCCTGATGGACGAGCCATTCGGTGATGTTCGTGAAGTTCTCGGTCGGATTCTCCAACCCGTCGACGTAGGCGACTCGCTCGAAGGTCGGCCCGCTGACGTCGGCGCCCCGCAGCAGATGGCCAAAGACCGTGTGCAGCCCCACGTGATCGCCGTAAAGGGTGTCAGGCCCAAAGGCCACGTGCTCGATGCCGACGAGATCGGCGCAGTAGAGAAAATGGTCCATCACCGATTCGATCGTGTGATGGGGGTGCGCCGCCGAAAGTGTCGTGTGGGGTGCGGCTGACATTCCGATGACACCGCCACTGTCCGCAACGGCGCGCAGCACGTCGTCACCCTTCATTCGCGAGGTGTTCCAGATCGTGCGCGCCCCGGCGTGCGTCATGAAGACCGGCTGGGTGCTGGCGCGGCAGGTATCGATGCCGGTCTGATCAGAGGAGTGCGAGATGTCGATCGCGAGGCCAAGCTGGTTCATTCGCTTGACGGCCTTTCGACCGAAGATCGTGAGTCCCCCGTCGACTCGCTCACTCAGGCCGCTGCCGAGGGCGTTAGCGTCCGAGTACGCGATACCGATCTGGCGAAGACCGAGCCCGAACAGCACGTCGAGACGCTCAATCTCATTCTCGATCGGTGTCGCCGCCTCGAGCCCGAAGACGAGACCGACCTTGCCCACGGCCTTCGCGCTGTATATATCGTCAACCGTGCGAATAACGACGACGTCGCCCTGGTGGGCAACGTCCGCCTGGCGCATGCCGAGGTCCGTGATGATGTCGAGCCAGCGCCAGGGCGCGTTTCCCGTCACGCACGCCGTGCCGTCCATCATGTTGTCAAAGACGACCGTCATGCCCGAAGCCTTGAGTCCGGCGAAGGCCGTGTGCTGACGACCCGTGCGGTTGTACGCGGGAGTGTCGCGCATGTCGTTCGGAAACCGGACGGGGTGATCGTGCAGGCTGATCACAAGGTGCTCGTCCATCAGTCGGCGAGCGCGCAACCGTTCTTCGGGACTGACCGGCCCCTCATACGCCGGCACTCGGCCGAACTCGGGGGCGAGATCAAAGGTCGAAAGGTCGACGCCCGCGTCGAGGTAGCCGTAGGATGCGTAGGGCTCGTGGCTCATCGGGCTAGCGACGCTGAAGTCGGACGTCGAAGGCGTCGCGCAGCGCGTCTCCCACGAAGTTAAAGGCCATCACCGTCAAGACGATGAGCAGTCCCACCGGATAGATCAGCCACCACTCGCCGGCGTATAGGTAGGTCACGCCTTGGGAGAGCATGGCGCCCCAGTTGGCCGCGGGTGGCGGAAGGCCGAAGCCGAGGTAGCCAAGCGCCGCGAGCGCGAGAATCGCGTCGGCCACCTGAAAGGTGATGTTGACGACGATGGTCCCGATGGCGTTGGGAATCAAGTGCAAGAAGATGCTGCGGCTCGCTCCCCCGCCCATGCCCTTCACGGCCTGGACGAACTCGCGCGTTCGCAACGTCAAGGTCTCGCCACGGATCAGTCGAGCGGGCACGAGCCAGGCAAAGAACGCGACGGCGAGCGTCAGGTTGAGCTGGTTCACCTTGATGATCGCCGCCATCAACAGCAGGACGAACAGCACGGGAATCGACAGCAGCGCGTCGACGATGCGCATCATCAAGGTGTCGATGAGGCCTCCGAAGTAGCCCGCAACTGCGCCGTAGAGCACACCGAAGATGCCCGCGAGCAGCGCGGCGGCGAAGCCGATCTCGAGTGAGGTCTGACCGCCGACCATGAGGCGCCCCAGCTCGTCGTAGCCGACATTGTCGGTACCAAGTGGGTGTCCCGTGCCCGGCGGGGTGTTGGAGATACTGAGATTCGAGGTGATCTGGTTGGAGTGGTAGATGAGCGGGCCGATGAAACAGAAGACCAGGATCAAGAAGATCATCACCACACCCGCGAGCGCGAGCTTGTTCTCGGCGAACACGGAGAAGAGAGCAGCGCCCCGCCGCCGCCGTGGACGGACGAGCTGGGAGATCTCGGTCGAAGCGTCAACCGGCTCGGCTGAGACCTTGGGCGTCTCCAGTGGCGGTGGGATCGTCACGACACACGCACCCTTCGGTCGATGATCCCGTAGCCAATGTCGGCCAGGAGGTTGCCGATCACCGTGAAGATCGCTACCACCAACGTCAGCGCCAGCAGTGTTGGATAGTCGCGCGTCTCCGCGGCCGTCCAGAACAACAGGCCCACCCCGGGATAGTTAAAGACTGATTCGGTGATGAGATTGCCCGAGAGCAACGCGGGCACGCTCAGTCCGATCAGCGTGACGACGGGCAAGATCGCGTTGCGCAACATATGTCCAAAGAGGAGACCCCGCCGCGTAACGCCCTTCGCCCGGGCGGTGCGGATGTAGTCCTGAGCCAGACTCTCGATCGCCGAGGACCTCATATAACGACTGAAGAAGGCGATCCCGACAATCGTCAGCGTCATCACCGGCAAGACCATGGCCCGAGGATCCGTGAGGGCACCGCCGACCGTCGCCGACTGGGGCGCTGAGGGTGGCAACCACTTGAGAAAGATCGAGAAGAAAGCGATCAGGAGGAGTCCGAGCCAGAAGGTCGGCATCGAATAGCCGATGAAGGACATCCCCGTGACGAAGTAGTCGTCGGGCCGGTTGCGGCGCACGGCCTGATAGATGCCGAGCGGGATGGCAATGATCAAGGTGAAGAACAAGGCGAGGCCGCTCAAGTACGCGCTCTTGGGTAGATCCTCTGACAGCAGCGTCGACACGGGCTCGTTCAGCTTGTACGAGTAGCCAAGGTTGCCGTGGAACAGGTGATCGAGGTAGAGAAAGTACTGGGGTACCAGCGGCAGGTTGTATCCGTTGGCTTTATTGAACGCCCGAACGGATGACGGGCTTGCGCGCACGCCGAGCTCCGCTCTCGCGGCGCCTCCCGGCAAGAGATGCAACAACAGAAACGTCATGATTGAGACGATGAAGACGACGACGATCGCTTGCCCGATACGCCTGGCTAAAAATCGGGTCATCTATCACTTACCTGCCAGGACTCGCGGGGGCACGAGCCACATCGATGGGAACATTATCTGACGCCAAGTCCCAGCAATAGTCCGTCAGCGGCAACCGCGGGGCTTGTCGTGAGAAACAGCGGCGTGCCCGCTTCGGGCGCCACGATCTCCTCGTATGTCAGGTCGTCGAGCGAGCGAACGGTGCCAATGATGGCATTCGCTTCGACGAACTCGCCAACACGAACTCGAGGACTCCACCATCCCGCCGTTGTGCTGCGCAGCCAGACCCAGTGGTGGATCTCTATGGGCGACGCCGGCGGCGCGAACTCTCCCGGCAAGACGCCGATCGACGCCAGCGCGCGACGAAGTCCTTCGAGGTGGCGAGCAACCGACGCATCGTCAACGAGTCCTCGCCCACCGACTTCGGCCGTGATCGCCGCGATGCCGGCTTCGGCCGCCGCCGCGCTCGACGTGCCCGCTATGGGGCTCTCGGAGCGTTCGGTTCGAATGACGTAGCCAAGTCCGTACGCGTGGGCCAACTCGCTGGAGGCCTGTTCGACCGCCGACACGTCGTAGATGGTGAACGGCTCTAGGTCCTCCACCTGATCACCCGCGTGCATATCGATGTGATACTGGGCCGGACTGATCGCCTCTTGAAAGAGTGCGTAGGCGAGACGTTCGGTGAAGCTGCCGTCCTTCCTACCCGGGAAGTAGCGGTTGAGATTGAGCCCGTCGTGAGGCACGACGAAAGCGCTGCGCGCATGGAACGATGCAAGGTTTGCGATCGGCACGACGCGCAGCGACCCGCGCAGCTGTGACTCGTCGAGCGAGTCCAGAAACTCTCGGAGCGCGAGCATGGGTACGTACTCGCACCCGTGGACGCCCGCCATGATCGAGACGGTGGGGCCGAGCGCTGGGTTGCCGTAGACGTAGAAAGGTACTTCCGAGCCGACGAGGCCTTCGGCCTCGTCGACCCGGATGACTGATTGTTGCACGTCGCTATCTCAATTCGCTGTGACGGAACCGCGGATCACTAGTTCGACAGGCTCCAGTACTCGGGCGTGTAGTTCAGAATCGAACTCTGCGTCACACCTTTGAGGCCGTTCTTGATCTCCGAAATCTGGAAGTCGGGGTCCGGCTGCCAGACGACGGGGAGCTGCTTGGCGAGGTAGTTCTCGTAGCTGTAGAGCACCGCGGTGCCTGAGACGGTGTGCGTCTTGTTGATGTTCGCGTCGTTCACCGGGTTCGAGTAGCTGCCCTCGTTGATGCCCGATCCCGTTTCGAAGATCGACTCACCGGTTGGGTAGTAGTCCGGACCGTACGACCAGCCCTGGCCCCAGTTCTCCATCTCCCACGAGCACGACGGTCCGACCTTGCAGGGCGCCGCGGTCGCGATCACCGTGTTGAAGTTTGACGTCGTGAGGTTGAGCTGGATGCCGTCGGAGGCTTCGAGGTTGCTCTTCAGCTGCTGCATGAAGAGGCCCACGTACGTGAACCCGTCGTTGTACTGAAGGTTGAAGACCATCTTCTGGCCGGCCGTGATGCCCTTGCCGCAGTCACCCGCAGCGGTACCGGGCTTCGCGCACGTGGTCACTCCGCCAGGAACGACCTTCCAACCGTTGGCCTTCAGCAGCGCCACGGAGTTCTTCGGGCTGTACGGATAGGGGTTGCTCGCCTCCGCCGGTGTCGAGAGGTCATTCTTTGGCTCAATCGGCACCGGACCGTAGGTCGGATAGCCGAAGCCGTAGAGCGCTTTCGTGACGTCGACGGGCTGGTTCACCATCTCCTGGAACGCCTGGCGGAAGTACAGCTGCCGGAAGATCGGCCCGACGGTTGGGTTGTTCATGTTCATCGGGAAGTAGTTGATGCCCCAACCGATCCAGGGGTCGCTCGTGTACCCCTCACTCTTGAGCACCGGAATCTCGCTCGAGTCTTCCGGCGGCACGTAGCCGTAGTCAACAGTGCCGGCTCGCAGCGCGTTGAACTCCGCCGCGTCAGTGGTGAAGGGCTCAAGCGTCAGCTCGCCGTAGTTGGGCTTCTGTGCTCCCGAGTACTTCGTGTTGGGCACGAAGACGGTAAGGCCGGTCGTCTCGAAGGACTTCAGCTTGAACGGGCCGTCAACAACCTGCCAGAGCGGGTTGGTCGCGTAGGTGGTCGGTGTCATGGCTTGGGCGGTCAGGTACTTGTAGACCGCGACGGCGCCCGCCGTGGTCGTCGTGTAGTTGCCGACTTTGCCGGTCGCTGACTCCTTGTCCCACGCGTGCGACGGCAGGGGCGTGATCTGGCTCAGCTCGTTGTAGGTAAACCAGTTGGACGAGTACGCCCCACTGAGCGTGAACACGACGGTCGAGGCATTGGGTGCCGACATGGCCGTGACGTTGTCGGGAAACTCGCCTGGTACGAAGACGGGCCAGATGCTCGTCTCCGCCTTCAGCATCTGCATGAAGAACAAGACGTCTTCGGAGGTGACCGGCGAACCATCGGACCAGTCGTACTTCTTCAGTTTGATCGTCACGGTCTTGCCACCGTTCGAGTACACCGGCGCGTAGGCGAGCGAGAGCGACGCATTGAACGTCGGGTCAGTACCTTCGCCAAACCAGTACAACGGACGGAACATCTCCGCCTGGAACTGATACAGGTTCACGTTGCTGTAGTACGCCGAACCCATGATCGGAAAGATGTAGTTGGGCGTCACGGCCGGCGGCAGCGCGAACGTGATGTCGGTGCTGCTTGCCGCGGACGCGCTCGACGTGAGCGATCCGGATACTGCGACGAGTGTTCCGACGCAGGTGATGAATGACGCAACGGCGACGCCGATCCGTTTGGTTAATAGCCTTCTCACACTCAACTCCCCTAAGTAGATATGAAGCACAGAAACTCCAAGACAGTATGTCACGCACTACAGCTCGTTTCCGGCGCGCACCGAGTTCGACGACAGCTCCATTCAACGCGCTGAAACAGACGACCGCAGGCTCGCGAGCCCCCAGACCCCCTTCGATCAGGTGTTGGTCTCGCTCGAGGACGCCGAACCAATAGATACGGCCACGGGCTGCAGCGGGAAGTGGCAGGCCGCCCGATGGCCCGGCCCGAACGTCTGCAGTTCGGGTTCTTGTTCGGCACAAAGGTCGGTCGCGCGCTCACAGCGCGTGCGAAACCGACATCCCGACGGCGGATGAATCGCGCTCGGCAGTTCGCCTCGCACCACCTGGCCGTTCTTCGAGCGCTCGAGCTCAGGCGACGGGAGCGGAATCGCCTCAATGAGACGGGCCGTGTAGGGATGCGCGGGCTGTTCGTAGATCGACTCGCTGGGTCCGATCTCGACCAGCTTGCCGAGATACATCACGCCAATCGTGTCGGCGAGATACTTCACGACCGCCAAGTCGTGCGAGATCACGATGTAGGTGAGGTCATGCTCGGCTTGCAGGCGCTTCATGAGATTGAGAACCTGCGAGCGGATGGAGACGTCAAGGGCGCTCACCGGTTCGTCGGCGACGACCAGTTTCGGGTTGAGCGCGAGCGCGCGAGCGAGCCCGATGCGCTGACGTTGACCCCCCGAGAATTCGTGGGCGTAGCGCTCGGTCGCATCCGGCGGCAGTCCCACGTCCGCGAGCAGCTGTTGAATCGTCTCTTGGTGGTCAGCCTTCGTACCGATGTGCTGTATCGCGAGTGGTTCACGCAAGATCCGCCCGACACGCATTCTCGGGTCGAGTGACGCGTACGGGTCTTGGAACATCAACTGGAAGTCGCGACGCTTGGCGCGCAGTACCTTGCGCGGCAGCTTCGTGATGTCGTCGCCTTCGATCTCGATCGAGCCGGAGTCGCTCGCTTCGAGTGCCGTGATGAGACGCCCAACCGTCGTCTTGCCGCAGCCCGACTCGCCCACCAGCCCGAACGTCTCACCCTTTCGCACGCTGAATGAGACGTCTGACACCGCGTGCACCTTTGCACCGTGCTTTCGAGTGAACAGACTGCCGCCGACGGGAAACTCCTTGACGAGGTTCGTGACGTTGAGCAGCACCGGTGACTCTCGAACGGCCTCGGCGTCTTGGCGGTTGCGGCGCGACGCCGACAGGTCGAGCGGTCCGTCGATCGGGTGCCAGCACGCAAAGATGTGCTCGCTCGTGAGACCGTCGAGCGACGGCTCCTCCACGTGGCATTGATCGGTCGCTCGCGCACAGCGCGGCGCGAACCGACAGCCCACGGGTGGGTTCGTCAGGTCCGGTGGCAGCCCCGGAATGCTGTAGAGGCGCTGGCGATTGTCCTGTTCGAGTCGAGGGATAGACGCGAGCAGCGCTTGGGAGTACGGGTGGCGCATCTCGTCAAAGAGCAGCTTGGTTGACGTGGCCTCGACCACTTTGCCCGCGTACATGACCATGACGCGGTCAGTGCGACCGGCGATGACACCCATGTCGTGGGTGATGAGAATCACCGACATCCCGAGCTTTTGCTGCAGATCGCTCAAGAGTTCGAGGATCTGAGCCTGAATCGTGACATCAAGGGCGGTCGTCGGCTCGTCCGCGATGAGCAGCTTGGGATCGCACGCGAGGGCCATGGCGATCATGACGCGCTGGCGCATGCCGCCTGAGAGCTGGTGAGGAAAGTCGGTCAAACGCTCCTTGGGACGAGGGAGTCCCACCAGACCGAGCACTTCGACGGCGCGATCAAGCGCCTCTTTCTTACTGACGTCGCGATGAATGAGGACCGGCTCAGCCACCTGATCCCCGATGCTCTTGGTCGGATTGAGCGACGTCATCGGATCCTGAAAGATCATCGCAATGTCGTTGCCGCGAATCTTTTGCATTTCGTCGTGGGAGAACTTCGCGAGGTCATTGCCCATGAAGTCGATGCTGCCGCCCGTGATGTGTCCGCCCGGTGGAAGGAGCTTCAGGATCGACAGGCCAGTCATTGATTTACCGCACCCGGACTCGCCCACGATGCCGAGTGTCTCGCCCGCCTCGACGTGCAGACTCACGCCACCGACCGGCGTCACCGCGGAGTGACGCATGTCGATCTTGACGGTTAGATCCTTGATGTCCAAAATGCGACTCACGAGCTCTCCTGTTCCGAGTCCCACCAGCGCCGACGGTCGATCGACCGTGTTGACGTGCTCGATGTAGGCACAGCGTACAACGAGTTCACATTCCGTTTGGTTTCGCGTGCGACGATTGCGCAGCGCAAACAGGCACAAGATACGAGTCGAAACAGAACTCGCACGAACTCTGGATAGATTGAAGCGAGTCGACCAAACGCAACTTTAAGGAGACCGCCGTGCGGCTGTGGGACCAGAACTGGATGCAGATCGAGGAGTACCTGGGGCACGATGACCGAGTCGTCGTGCCCATTGGATCGACCGAGCAGCACGGCTATCTGTCGCTCGGTACCGACGCACTCCTCGCCGAACGAGTGTCCGTCGAAGCCGCTGAGCCGCTGGGCGTACCGGTCCTACCGGTTGTCCCGTTCGGCATGGCGCCGTACTTCACGTCGTACCCCGGATCGATGAGTCTGCGGTTGTCGACGTACGCAGAGGTCCTGCGCGACGTGCTCAACTGCCTTTCGCACAGCGGGTTCCGTCGCATCGCCATCGTCAACGGACATGGCGGCAACATCCCTATCGGCGGACTCGTGCGCGAGTGGATCTGCGAACCCCGCGCCGTAGAGGTCCAGGTGCTCTTTCACAGTTGGTACAGCGGACCCAAGGTCGTCGAAGTGGCCAATGAGTTCTGCGTCGACCAGATGCACGGCGCGTGGGTCGAGAACTTTCCCTGGAACCGCATCCCTGGAGCTCCGGCGCCGGCGCCCAAGCCGGTCGTCGCGCGTGAGCTCTTGATGAATCTCGGTCCCGACGCGATTCGAGAGCTCGCGCCCGATGGCAGCATGGGCGGGCCCTACGAGGCGCCGGACGAAATGATGGAAAAGGTGTGGGCCGCCGGGGTCCAAGAAGTACGAGCGATTATCGAAACAGGATGGGTGAAGCACTAATGACACAAGAACAACCACTCGCCGGGAAGGTGGCAATCGTCACGGGTACGGCGCACGGCATCGGGCGCGCCATCGCCGACGCACTCGAACTCGACGGCGCCACCGTGCACGGCATCGACTTGGATACGGTTGACGTCACCGACTCGGCGGCCGTCAACGCGTTCGTCGCGAGCATCGGCGGCGCTGACATCTTGGTGAACAGCGCAGGGGGCGTGCGTGGTCAGGTGGGTCGACCCATCGAAGACGTCACCGACGAGCAGTTCCGCGACGTCGTCGAGTCGAACCTGACCGGGACGTTCATCTGCGTACGCGCCGTCGTGCCGGGCATGAAGGAGCGCGGGTGGGGCCGCATCGTCAACATCTCCTCGGGCGCCGGCCGGAGCGTGAGCCTGACGGGCATCCAAGCGTACGCGAGCGCAAAGGCCGGCCAGATCGGCTTCACTCGCCAGATGGCTCACGAACTCGGACGATTCGGCATCACCGTGAACTGCGTCGCTCCTGGCTTTGTGCTCTCCAATCCCACCTCGATCGCTCAGTGGGAGAGCTACGGCGAAGCGGGACAGCGGGCGCTCCTCGAGAAGATTCCCACCGGTCGTCTCGGCGAAGCGGAGGACATCGCGAACGGTGTGCGCTTCTTCGTGAGTCCCGCGTCCTCGTGGATCAGCGGTCAGACGCTGTCGATTGACGGTGGCCATGCTCTTTACTGATTCGGACGAGCAGTACATCGAAGAGCTCTCGGAGTACGTCGCGATCCCAAGCATCTCTCGCGACGCCACGCCCGAGGTCATGCAACGTGCCGCGAGCTGGCTCGCGGGTCAGCTCGCGTTCGCGAATGCGTATGTCGACGAGACGGGTGGTCATCCGCTCGTTCGCGGTGAGTGGCTCTCGGACCCTGATGCGCCGACGATCCTCGTCTACGGCCACTACGACGTGCAGCCCACGGGCGATCTCGATGAGTGGATAACGCCGCCCTTCCAACTGACCGTCGAAGGCGAGGTCATTCGCGGTCGCGGCGTGACCGACGACAAGGGTCCGGTCTTCGTTGTGCTGAAGACCGCTCAGGCATTTCTTCGCGACGAGGGACGGCTTCCGCTCAACGTGAAGTTCCTCTTCGAAGGTGAAGAGGAGATCGGGAGCCCACATCTCGCCCAGTACGTCGAAGCCCACGCCGACGAACTGGCGTGCGACCTCGTCATCTCGGCCGACGGCGCGATGTGGCGGCCGAGCGAACCCTCGCTGTCACTCATGTCCAAGGGACTCGTGACCTTCAGCGTCATCGTCGAAGGTGCCAACGTCGACCTGCACTCGGGGCGCTTCGGTGGCACGGTAGCCAATCCGTTACACGGACTCTGCGAACTGATCGCGAGCCTGCATACGCACGACGGCGCGGTCGCTGTCGAGGGTTTCTACGACGGGATCACGCCGCTCAGCGACGAGCGACGTGAAGAACTCGCGAAGGTCACCTGGGACGAGGCGGCCTATCGCGACAACCTCGGTGTCGACACGACCTTCGGTGAGCCGGGATACTCGACGCTCGAGCGACTCTGGGAGCACCCAACGCTCGAAGTGAACGGCATCGACGGTGGTGGCAAGTACACCGTGATCCCCCACATCGGCCGAGCGCACCTCTCATGTCGACTCGTGCCTGGTCAAGACCCCGATCACGTGATCGACGCCATCGAACGGCACCTCGTGAACTACGACCTTCCCGGTCTCAGGGTCCGCGTTGCACGCGACGCACACGGCACGCCCGCGTACACGATTGACGCCAACCATCCCGCGATTCGGGCGGGTCGCCAGGCGCTCGAATCGGTCTATCCCGACTCGCCAGTCCTGCTCGCCTGCATCGCGGGCACGCTGCCCGCGACTACGTTGATGGAGCGCGTACTTGGCGCGAAAACCCTCTTCTTCTCGTTCTCGACGGCGGATGAAAATCTGCACGCGCCAAACGAGTTCATGCGCATTCGCCGCATCCGCGAAGGGATCCTCGCGTGGGAAGAGCTCTGGCGCTCCCTCGCCGAAGGTCCCCATCGACTCGAGAAGGTGACGCGCCCGTGAGTGACGCCAGTACCGAGCTCGAACGCTTGAACGACGAGTTCTTCGATCTGCAGAACACCCTCGATCCCCTGTCGGCGACGCTGCTCGGAATCGTTGGGTACGACCACCTGTTGGCGGACCCGAGTCGTGCCGGCAGCGCGAACGGAGTAGCCAAGCTGCGCGACCTCGAAGAGCGACTCGGCGCGATCAACGAGAACGATCTCAGTGAATCTGAGCGCGTGAACGCGGCCGTTCTTGCGCGCCTTGCCTGGGGCGCGCGTGCTGACCTCGAAGAGGGGATCTGGGAGACCGACGCCTCCGCGGAAAGCTACTCCTCGCCTCACGCCATGGTCTTCATGTGCGTGCCGTCGGCGAGCGTGGTCGACGGCGCGTCCGCACAGGCGTACCTCACTCGACTCGCAGGACTCGCGGTGTACTTCGACGCGATCACTGAGCGCTATCGCACGGCGACAGGCGAGGGGCGCCTGTCGACGCGTGTCGGCGTCACCCGCTCACTCGACCAGCTACACGGGCACCTCGAGCTGGCCCTCGACGAAGACACGCTCGCCAACCCCACGGTTGGCCCAGCCGTCGACCGCGAAGCGTTTCTTGCCGCGTCCAGGTCGCTTGTTGCGTCGTCCGTACGCCCCGCCATAGCCCGCCTCGGCGAGTTTCTCACGTCGCTGCTCGACGGCCGCGTGCGTGACGATGAGCACGTGGGGCTGTGCAACGTGGGTCGCGGCGCCGCCTCCTACGTAGTCGCCGTTCGCCGACACACGACGACCGATCTCTCGCCCGAAGAGATCCACCAGATTGGCCTCGACCGTTTGGCGGCGCTCGACCTCGAGTGGGCCGAACTCGGTGAGAAGGTGCTCGGCGAGCGAGACGTGCCGATGATCCTCGATCGTCTCCGCAACGACCGCTCACTGCGCTTCACCGACTCGAGCCAGATCGTCGACGCCGTCACGGGCGCGCTCGAACGCGCCGAAGCGGCCCGCGACGACTGGTTCCCGCCGTACCGCATCGCGGAGTGCACGGTCGAAGAGATCCACCCGATCGAAGCAAAGAGCGCCGCGCTCGCCCACTACGTCTCACCGGCGACCAACGGCACGCGACCCGGGACCCACTGGGTGCTGACGATCAACCCCGAAGAGAAGTTCACCTACGAGTACGAGGCGCTCGCCTTTCACGAGAGCACTCCCGGGCACCACTTCCAGGTGGCGACCGCGCAAACGCTGACGGACCTGCCGGCCTATCGGCGTTACCTCGACGCCCAGGTCTGCGGCTTCGTCGAGGGCTGGGGACTCTACAGCGAGCGGCTCGCCGATGAGATGGGCCTCTACACCTCGGACCTCGCACGCCTCGGCATGCTGTCATTTGATTCGCTGCGGGCCTGTCGTCTCGTCGTCGACACCGGCATGCATTTCTACAACTGGTCGCGCCAGCACGCGGTCGACTTCATGTGGAGTCACACCGCAACGACGGCGTCGAACGTCGCCAACGAGATCGACCGCTACATCGGGTGGCCCGGACAGGCTCTCGCCTACATGATCGGACGGCTTGAGATACACCGGCTCCGCGATGACGCGCAGCGACGCCTCGGCGACGCGTTCGACGTTCGAGCCTTCCACGGGGTTGTCCTCGGTAACGGGGCCGTCCCTCTCGACGTGCTGGCGTCGATGGTCGAGCGATGGATCAACCAGCAGGTCAATCCGGCATAAACGAAACATCAACCAAAGGAGAAGTCCCGTGCGCGTCACCATCAACGACAATGAGCTCAACATCGAGGTACTTGGAGACAAGGACGCTCCTGTACTCATTGCCCACCACGGCGGTGGTGGCATCGGGTCACTTGAAGAGCCCAAGGCCACCTTCGGTCCGCTCGCCGACCAGTACCGGGTGGTCGTCTTTGACGCGCGCGGGTGCGGCCGCAGCGAGGGCAAGCCGCCCTTCTCCCACGCCCAGTGGGCGGCCGACGTCGACGGACTGCGCGAGTGGCTCGGGGTCGATCAGATCATTATCACCGGCGGCTCGTACGGCGGATTCATCGCGATGGAGTACGCGATTGCCTACCCCGAGCACGCGCGAGCCATGATCCTGCGCGACACGTCGGCCGACAAGTCGAACCTCGATCGTGCCTACGAAAACGCGCGCAACCAGGATCGCGTCGAAATCAACTGGAACAACTTCAATCGCTACTGGCACGGCGAGATCACCGACGACGAGGACCTGAAGCAGCGCTGGGCGGAGATCATTCCGATGTACGACTACGAGTACGACGCAGAAAAGTCCAACGCGGACGTCGAAAACCGCATCTACCGCCACGAAGCCCACAACTGGTGCTTCCTCTACAACATGCCCGGCTACGACCTGCGTGAACAGCTCCCGAGCGTTCAGTGCCCCACCCTCGTGACGGTCGGACGGACTGACTGGGTCACGCCGGTCGAGTCGGCCGAGACCATCGCCTCGCTCATTCCCAGCTCGACGCTGGTCATCTTCGAGAAGTCCGGCCACTCGCCACAGCTCGAAGAGTTCGACCACTTTCAACGTGTGATGCGCGACTTCCTCGCCACGCTGCCCGCGTGAACTACTCGGTGAGACCTCGGCAGAGCAGCACGACCGTGATGAAGGTTCGGTAGAGCTCGAGGGGGCTCTCCATCGTGATTGAGCAGTGGAGATCGCCCGTGCGATCGACGCCGGCAACGCGCGCCGCGAGATCCGCGTAGTCGCTCGTTCGAAGGTCGATCGCCATCGTGGTCGGGGTCGTGATCGCGACCTGCTGTGCGCCGGCGAGGGATGCCACGGCTTCGTACGCCCGTTCATTGATCAGTTCGCACGCCGCGGTCGGGTGCATCGAATCGGCCGCGAAGCGCGACACCGAGCGCTTCACCACAGCTGCGCGCACACCGGGCGCGAAGGGCGCGATCTCGCGAGCGGTGACCTCGTCCCCGCTGATCAGTACGATGGGCACTCCGTAGGCCTTGGCGACAAGTGCGTTGATCCCCGCTTCGCCCGCGACCACGCCGTTGATCGCAACCTGGGCGAACGCCGTCGGGAAGTAGGTGTGCGAGAGCGTCGAACCGCGACTCGACATCGAGCCGTGATAGGAGATGAAAAAGACGGCGTCGAAAGTCTCGTCCAATCCTTCCATCATGTACATCGGCTTCAGGCGTCCCGAAAGGTAGCGGGCCGATCCCTCGAGTTCGCTTGGCTTCAGGTTCGCCATCTTCGAGTGCGAGTCATTGACAAGAAACTCGTCGGCCCCCGCGCGCATGGCGCCCTCGATCGCGGCGTTTACCTCGTTTGTCAGCAGCTCGCAGTAGTAGGGGTAGAGCAGACCGCCCGCGACGACGTGATCCCAGTCGACGACACCTGCCGTTCCCTCCATGTCCGAGGAGATGAAGATCTTCACAGCTGCACCCTCGGACGAACCTCAAGCTCACCGGTTGCGGCGCTGATGACGTTGTAGGTCGAGTTGGCCTGTCCGGCCGCTCCACCGTGGCGCCCGTCGGGCGTGAGGCAGAGCGTGCGAAGCTCCGCGCGAAACGGATCGGGCAACGTCGCGGCCTCGGCCAACATCGCTCGACATGCCGCCTCGGGATCCTCGCCCGCAGCTAAGTGGTCGACGACCATTCGCGCACCCGTGATGCGCATGCTCAGCTCGCCTCGCCCCGTGCACGCGGCCCCGCCGTAGCGCAGGTCGCAGTAGTTGCCCGCGCCCGGAAGCGCCGAGTCGCCCACGCGGCCCGGGTACTTCCAGGGATAGCCGCTCGTCGAAACGCCGACGACGAGCTCTCCGCTCTCGTCGAGCGCCATGATGTTGATCGTCCCCCAGGGGCCGTCGTGGGGTCGAAACCGACTGACGAGCGCGACCGCCGTCGTGCGATAGACGTCGTCGCCCGAAAGCGCGCGGGTTTGCTCACCTTCGACCGATTCATGCGAAGGTATGAGCGCGTTGCGAAATAGCTCCCACGCCTCATCGGTCAGCAGTTCGCTTCGTTCGAAACCCTCTTCCTCGGCGAAGAGCTCGGCACCTTCGCCGACGAGCAAGCCGTGCTGCGGCAGCGTTTCAAGCACCCGTCGAGCAATCGAGATGGGGTGGGGAAAGCCCTTCACCGCGCCGACCGCACCGAAGGCGCGGCTCGAGCCGATCATCATCGACGCGTCGAGCTCCACCTCGCCACGCGCGTTCGGCAGACCCCCCGTGCCGACATAGTGATCGCTCAGGTTGTCCTCGCAGAGTCGCAGCGCCGCTTCGACCGCATCAAGTGCCGACGCACCTTCGGCGAGCAGGCCAGCTCCCGCGAAGAGTCCCGCTTCGCTGCGCTCGCTGCCGATGATGATAGGGGTCGATGTCACGACTCATCTCCTTTGATCATGGTTGATACTGCCCTGGATCAGCGCCGGTGTGCCAACGACGATTCAACGACCAGCGCGGCCCCAAGGAGCGCCATGTCGGCGCCGCGGGGCGCCGACAGCTGGAGCCCCACGGGCATGCCCTCTTCGGTGAAGCCGCAGGGCACCACGACGGCGGGGTCACCCGTCACGTTGAAGGGCCCCGAGAACATTCCCTCGGCTTGACCTTCGGGCGTGTCGATTGGTGGCGTCGTTGCGGGCGCCACGTACGGCGCTGCCGGAGTGAGCAGCACATCGACGTCGCGATACCACTCGCCCGCCGCCTCGAGCAGCTCGGCACGTCGCGCGAGCGCCGCGTCGTACCGCTCGCGCGTCACGACCGACCCGGCGTTCAAGAGTCGAAGCGTCTCGGGTCCGAAGTGCCAGGGATCTGAGCTCCCGCGCTCGCCGTGGACCTGCCACGCCTCATAGAGGATGATGTCGTCGATCGTTGAACGGAGGGCCACGAACGTCGCGTCATCGAGCTCGCTGACCTCGGCGGTCTCGCGAAGCGCCTCCAGCGCGTCGAGCAGACACGCGCGCACGTCGTCACTCACGGCGGGGTCGTTGATCTGGTTCATGAAGACGCCAATCCGCAATGCGTCACGTGCCACGGGCGCACTCGCGAGCCCGCTCAACGCAGCGAAGACGCGCTGGGTGATATCGACGTTCTTTGCGAGAAGGCCTACGTGATCGAGCGACGGCGCGAGGGGCTGGATGCCCTCGAGCGGGAGCGCGCCATAGGTCGGCTTGAAGCCGACCACGTTGCAGTAGTGCGCGGGGATGCGAATCGATCCCCCGGTGTCGGTGCCCAGCGCCACGTCACAGGCGCCCGCGCCGACGAGGGCCGCTGAACCGCCGCTCGATCCACCGGCGGTGCGCGAGGGGTCGTACGGGTTCATCGCCTCGGGTACGTCGGGGTGTAGCGCCCCCGCCGCGTACTCGAGCAGCGTGGTCGTGCAGTACACATCCGCCGCCGCGTCACGCAGGCGCGTGATCACCGTCGCGTCGGAAATGGCGGGTGCGCCCTTCTTTGCAAACGGGTTCCCGCTGCCGCGCGTGACTCCTTCGATGTCGATGAGGTCTTTCACCGCGATGGCGACGCCGTGCAAGGGACCCTCGGGGCTTCGCTTCGGTGCGGGCAGAATATCGACGACCGCGTGGAGCGGTCGACCGAGGCGTTCGGTGCGCTCGTAGGCGTTGAGCAAGTCGAGATTCTCCACTTCGCACGTGCGCTCGCCGCGCTCGATCGCGTGAATGAGTTCGCCGACGTAGTTCGTGAGTGGGCCCCTCAGGTCGTGCATAAGGTCGTCGACTTCGGTCTTGCGCTTGCGCACCATGAGGTCGCGGTAGATACCACTGTGCGACTTCGCGCTCTTGCGGTTGAAGGTGACCAGGCGATCGAGCGAGCCTTCAAGGTCGCCCGGTTCGAACCCGTCAAAGCCCTCGGTCTTGACCGGTGACTGCGCGAGCACTTCTCGCGCGACGGCGAGCATCAGGTCGCGGTAACGCGGGTCTTCGAGGTGATCGGCGATCGAAAGATCCGAAACGGCACCCGTGTAGAGCATCGCGCCGTAGGCCTCCTTGCCCCAGAGAAAACCCATGATGTTGTCGGTCGCGACAGCGTAGGGCAGCGCATCGACGAGCTCGCGCACTCGGTCGGTCACGACTGACTGGTACGGCTCTCCGACCCGGAACGTGCCGACGTTGCCCTGGATGATGTGACCGGGACTCAGGTAGTCGGCGCCAAAGTTGACGAAGCTGACGAGCAGGTTCTCCTTGCCGACGGCCTCGGCGAGGATGTCTGCCGTCAGTCCGTTCTGAAAGGTGACGAGATACCCGCCCGGAGAGAGACGCCCGCGAACGAGTTCCGCGGCCGCGCCCGTGTGATGGCTCTTCACCGCGATGGCGACGTGATCGATCCGCTCGGGCAGTTGGTCCGGCGTGATCGCCCGTACCGCGACGGTGAAGTTCTCGACGGGGCCTTCGATGCTCAGCCCGTCGCGATTGATCGCCGCAACGTGATCGGCGTCGAGGTCGCAGAGGACGATGTCATGTCCGTCTCGTGCCATGTGCGCGCCGATCGTGCCCCCGATCGCTCCGGCGCCGATGATCGTGAGTTGCATTCCAGTTCCTTTTTCGAGAGGGGTCAGAATCCGCGCGCGGGCGCAAAATCCAATGTAGTCGTATCAAAGAAAGGGATCATAAGGCTCGCGTGTCGATCACTGATGTGTCACGGCCGCGGAACTCAATCGGTGCTGAGACTGCTACTCGTCGGTGTCCCCACCCGAGACGTCAGAGACTTTCTGCTTGCCGGCCGAGACGAAGGGCATCATCTCGCGCAGCTCGGCGCCAATTTTCTCGATCGGGTGGTTCTTTCCTGCCTCGCGAAGTTCGCGGTAGCGCGGTCGTCCGATCTCATTCTCCTGAATCCATTCCGCGGCGAACGTGCCGTCTTGGATCTCGGTGAGGATCTGCTTCATCTCGGCCTTTACGGCCTCGTTGATGACGCGCGTACCCCGAGTCATGTCACCGTACTCCGCGGTGTCGGACACGCTGAATCGCATGCCCGTGATGCCCTCTTCATACATGAGGTCGACGATGAGCTTCAGCTCGTGCAGGCACTCAAAGTACGCGCTCTCGGGCTGGTAGCCGGCCTCGACGAGCGTGTCGTAGCCCGCCTTCACCAGCGCCGTCACGCCACCGCAGAGTACGACCTGCTCGCCAAAGAGGTCCGTCTCGGTCTCCTCAGAGAACGTGGTCTCGAGCACGCCAGCGCGCGTCGCGCCGATGCCGTCGGCGTACGCCAGCGCGATCTCTTGCGCGTGGCCGGTCGCGTCCTGGTAGACGGCGATCAGCGAAGGAACGCCGCCACCCTCTAGGTACGTGCGTCGCACGAGGTGACCCGGACCCTTCGGGGCGATCATCGTGACATCCACGTCCGCGGGGGGGTTGATGAGATTAAAGCGAATGTTAAAGCCGTGCGCGAACATCAACATCTTGCCCGCGGTCAGGTACGGCGCGATCTCGGCGTCGTAGGTGCGCTTCTGTTCGGTGTCGGGCACGAGGACCATGATCACGTCGGCCTCCTTCGAGGCGTCAGCGATGGACAGAACGCGGAGTCCCGCCTCTTCGGCCTTGTGCACCGACGACGACTCGAGGCGTAGACCAACCCGCACGTCGTAGCCGCTGTCGTGAAGGTTGAGCGCGTGGGCGTGTCCCTGGGAGCCGTAGCCCAAGATAGCGATCTTCTTGTCCTTCAAGATCTCGCGATTCACGTCCTTCTCGTAGTACATCGTGGTCATCTTCAAACTTTCTCTTCGATTGTGGCCCTCGCCGTCTGATCGAGTCTAGGGAGTGCCACACGACCCGTACGCTGGATCGCCACGTCGCCGAAGCGTTCGAGCTCTCGCTCCAGAAGGTCACACGCGCTGGGCGTGCCCGCGAGCATGACGGTCACCGACGAGCCGTTCACGTCGACGATGGCGGCGCCGGTGTTGGCGGTGACGTCGAGCACCGTCGCGCGATTGACGTCATCGACGCTCAACGTGGCGAGCAAGAGCTCTCGTTCCAGGGCGTCCTTCGGCGCGAGATCGGTGATGGCAACGACGTTGACGAGCTTGTCGAGCTGCCCGACGATCTGCTCGAGTGGCGCAGACCGTGCGTCGACCACGATCGTGACGCGAGAAAAGCGTGCATGGCCCTCCGCGGGCGCGACCGCCAGGGAGTAGATGTTGAAGCCCCGTCGGGCAAACAGTCCAGCGATGCGTGCGAGCACACCCGCCTTGTTCTCTACCAGCACCGAAAGGATGTGATGGCGAACCGGCGTGGCGTCGGTCTCGCCAAGGAAGGGCTCGGGACTCACTGAGCACCGTCGCGCTGGAGCGGGTGGACCATGATGTCGTCGTTGCTCGCGCCGGCGGCCACCATCGGAAAGACCTTCTCTGACGAGTCGGTGCGAAAGTCGATCACGACCGGCACGTCGTTGATCTCGTTCGCGCGCGCGATGACCTCGTGCATCTCCTTGAGGTTGTGCGCGCGAAGCCCCACACAGCCCATGGCCTCAGCCCACTTCACGTAGTCCGGCAGGTCGGCGCTCAAGTACACCTCGGAGTAGCGCTCCTCGTAGAACATCTCCTGCCACTGGCGAACCATGCCGAGATACGCGTTGTTCAAGATCGCGACCTTGATGGGTATCCCTTCTGCTCGCGCCGTGACCAGTTCCTGCGCCGTCATCTGGAAGCAGCCGTCGCCGTCGATGCACCAGACGGTGCGATCAGGACGCCCGACCTTCGCACCGATTGCCGCCGGCACGCCAAAACCCATCGTGCCAGCTCCACCCGAGTTGACCCACGTGCGAGGCTCTTCGAACTGCCAATGCTGTGACGCCCACATCTGGTGCTGGCCCACGCCGGCAGCGACGATGGTCCCGGGCGCGGCCGAGCGCGCGATGGCTTCGATCACGTGCTGGGGACGCAGCGGCCCTTCGGTCGTCGGTTCGTCGTAGATCAATGGATAGCGCTCCTGCCAGATGCGGATCTCCTTCCACCACACGTCGAGGTTGAGCGGCGTCGCGTCGACCGCGTCGAGTGCGCGGAGGGCTGCAGCGACGTTGGACTGAATCGCCACGTCGGCCTGGCGAACCTTGTTGAACTCTGCCCTGTCAATGTCGACGTGAATGATCTTCGCTCCTGCCGCAAAACTCGCGAGCTTGCCCGTCACCCTGTCATCAAACCGCGCGCCGAGTGAGATCAGCAGATCAGACTTCTGAATGGCCGTCACCGCGCTGTAGACGCCGTGCATCCCCGGCATGCCGAGATTCTGAGGGTGCGAGTCGGGAAAGGCGCCGCGCGCCATCAGCGTCGTCACGACCGGCATCTTGGTGCGCTCGGCGAAGGCAAGCAGCTCCGCGCTGGCGCTCGACTTCAGCGTCCCTCCGCCGACGTAGAGCACCGGTCGCTCACTACGTGAAATGAGCTCGGCCGCCAGCTTGATGGCGTCATCGTTGATCGCAATCTCCGGGTGGTAGCCCGGCAGGTCGAGTTCTTCGATCGTCTCGGGGTACCACCACTCCATCGTCGACTGGGAGATGTCCTTCGGCAGGTCAATGAGGACCGGGCCGGGCCGGCCGGTCGTCGCGATGTAGAACGCCGAGGCAACGACACGAGGAATCTCGTGGACGGACTGAATGAGGAAGTTGTGCTTCGTGATGCCCAGCGTTATACCGGTGATGTCGCACTCTTGAAAGGCGTCCGAACCAATGGCGGCCGTCGCCACCTGGCCGGTGATCACGACGAGCGGGGTCGAGTCCATGTGCGCGTTGGCGATGGGGGTCACAATGTTGGTCGCTCCCGGACCGCTGGTCACCATCGCGACGCCGGGCTTTCCCGTCGCGAGGGCGTACCCTTCGGCCATGTGGCCAGCCCCTTGCTCGTGGCGGACGAGAATGTGGCGGATCGAAGAGTCGAGGATCGGGTCGTAGACGGGCAGGATGGCCCCACCGGGCAGGCCAAAGATCGTATCGACGCCTTCTCGTTCGAGGCTCTTAATGAGTGCTTGCGCTCCTGTGAGTTCCACAGTGCTCCTTTGGTCATATAAGCAAAAAGGCCTCCCTTTCTTGGGAGGCCTCCGGTGTACGTGAATGCGTGACTACCGGCGCCGTGCGCCTACTACCGCCAGAATCTCGTTACGCGTCTTCACGTGCTTATTCTAAACACTTTTATATAGAGTGCACAAGGCGCTCTAGGCGCTCGTGACCGCACCCTTCTCCGCACCCTGGGCGAGTCGTGCGAACTTCTCCAACGCGCCACTGGAGTACCGAGGAGTAAACGGCGCGACGTACTTCGCTCGCTCGGCCAGTTCGGCCTCATCGACCAAGAGGTCGATCGAGTGGGTCGTCACGTCGATGACGATCTCGTCGCCGTCGTGCACGAGGGCGATTGGACCGCCGTCCAGTGCTTCGGGGGCGACGTGACCGATGCAGAACCCGTGCGTGCCGCCGCTGAAACGACCGTCGGTCACGAGCGCACAGTCGGCTCCTCGCCCGACGCCCTTCATGGCGCCCGTGATGGCCAGCATCTCGCGCATGCCAGGTCCGCCCTTCGGGCCCTCGTAGCGAATCACGAGCACAGTGTTGGGCTCAATCTCGTTGGCCATGATCGCCTCCATCGCGAGGTCCTCGCCGTCAAAGACCCGCGCGGTGCCGCGGAACGTGAGGTCGTCCATGCCCGCGACCTTGGCGACGGCACCGTTGGGAGCAAGTGATCCGCGGAGCACTGCGATGCCGCCGTGGACGTGGATGGGGTGTGAGAAGTCGTGCACGACCTCGCCGTCCGGCGCGTTCGCGTGGAACGCAGCGAGGCTCTCCTCCATCGATTTGCCGCTCACGGTCATCACGTCGCCATTGAGCAGGTCGTTGTCCAGAAGGTGCTGCAAGATGACCGGTACACCGCCGATCTGGTCGAGATCGCTCATGTGGTACTTGCCGTGGGGCTTCGTGTCGGCGATGTGGGGCACTCGCGCGGCGATGCGGTTGAAGTCCTCGAGCTCAAGGTCGACGCGCGCTTCGTGAGCGATCGCGAGGAGGTGAAGGACGGCGTTGGTCGAACCTCCGAGCGCCATGACGACGGAGATCGCGTTCTCGAAGGCCCCCTTGGTCATGATCTGGCGCGCGTTGATGCCCGCGTCCAGCAGACCGAGCACGGCGAGGCCCGAGTCGTAGGCGAACTGATCGCGACGCGGGTCGATCGAGGGCACCGACGCGCTGCCCAGCAGCGACATTCCGAGCGCCTCGCCGACGCTCGCCATCGTGTTCGCCGTGAACATTCCCGCGCAGCTCCCCTCGCCCGGGCAGGCCGCACATTCGATCGCGGTCAGCTGTGCGTCGGAGATGGCCCCGACGGCGTTGGCGCCGACGGCCTCAAAGACCGACACGATGTCGAGTGCTTCACCATCCAGGTGACCAGGCATGATCGTTCCGCCGTAGAGGAACACGCTCGGCACGTCAAGGCGGGCGGCGGCCATCAGCATTCCGGGCAGCGACTTGTCGCAGCCTGCGAGGGTGACCATGGCGTCGAAACGCTCGGCGTGCATGACGACTTCGACCGAGTCAGCGATGATCTCACGCGAGACGAGCGACGCGTGCATTCCCTCATGCCCCATCGAAATGCCGTCGGAGACCGCGATGGTCACGAACTCGAACGGCACGCCGCCCGCGTCGCGAACGGCGACCTTCGTCCGCTTCGCGAGCCGGTCGAGCGGCATGTTGCACGGAGTGACTTCGTTCCAGCTCGACGCGACGCCGATCTGGGGCTTGGCCATGTCGTCATCAGTCAGCCCGACTGCACGCAGCATGGCGCGCGCCGGCGCGCGGCCTTTGCCAAGAGTGACGTCAGAGCTTCGCGGAGTGGGGTGGTTCGCCATAGCCACAAAGTCTATGAGTACGACAGAGCAGGTTAGAAGCTGGAACCGCCGGCTACCGGCGTGATTGGAGCTCGGCGATAACGGCCTTGCCGTTCGCCTGACCCTTGGTGAGCTTCATCACCTGACCGATGAAGAACTGAGCGAGCTTCTCGTCGCCCTCGCGATAGCGCGCCCACTCGTCAGGGTTCTCGTCGATGAGCGTGGTGACCGTCGCTCCGAGCGTGTCTGAGGAGAGCTGCTCGAAGCCCTTGGCCTGGGCGATCGCCGCGGGATCTCCCCCGCTGGCGAGCAGTTCCGCCAGGACTGTTTTCGCCTGGGTTGCCGAGAGGGCGCCCGAGGACTCCAACGAAAGTGTTGCGACGAAGGCGTCACGCGTCAGATTCTCGAGCTGCTCGATGTCGGCCGCCAGCTCATTCGCCGCGCGCGCGAGCGCGAGCGCGCCATCAAGTCCGGCGTCAAGAGCGGCGAGCACGTAGGTGTCGAGATCGAGGTCAACGACGACTGCGAGCGCGTCGATCTGTGACAGCGTCGGATCCTTCAACCTCGCCAGCAGCTCACGCCGCCGCTCGGCGGGCATCGGCCCAAGCGACGCGCGCACTCGCTCCTGCCAGT
Organism: uncultured Acidimicrobiaceae bacterium; assembly: GCA_963724865.1. Taxonomy (GTDB): domain Bacteria; phylum Actinomycetota; class Acidimicrobiia; order Acidimicrobiales; family RAAP-2; genus RAAP-2. The sequence goes on from CAVRWO010000031.1 coordinate 284,986, forward strand.
CGGCGTCGGGATCGAGGTCCACGAGATCAGGCTCTCGGAAGTAGCGATAGTCCTCGGCCTCTTCTTTCGTGCGCATCGTTGACGTCGCTCCCACTGCATCGTCCCAATGGCGAGTCTCTTGGCGCACGACGCCACCCTCTTCGATCAGTTCGATCTGCCGCAACGCTTCGTAGTCGATTGCGTGCACGAGGCTGCGCAGCGAGTTCAAGTTCTTTATCTCGCAGCGCGTGCCGAAGGGCTCGCCGCTCTTTCGCACCGAGACATTGGCGTCGATGCGCATCGAGCCTTCTTCCATGCGCCCGTCCGACGCACCCGTGGCGATGAGAATGCCCCGGAGTTCCGATGCGTAGAGACGGGCCTGGGCCGAGCTGCGGATGTCGGGACCTGAGACGATCTCGACGAGCGGGACCCCGGAGCGGTTGTAGTCGACCAGCGAACGGTCTGCACCATGAATTCGTCCACTCGCACCGAGGTGCGTTGTCTTGCCGGTGTCCTCTTCGAGGTGTGCGCGCTCAATGGAGACCCGCGAGCCGTCGACCAGATCGAGGTAACCGCCCGAGTTGATCGGCAGGTCATACTGGCTGATCTGATAGTCCTTTGGCATGTCGGGATAGAAGTAGTTCTTGCGGTGAAACGTCGAAAACCCGATCCGTGAGTGCAGCGCGACACCGATCGCCATCGCCAGGTCGACCGCGTGCTTGTTGAGCACGGGCAGCGAGCCCGGCAGGCCGAGACAGACCGGGCACACGAGTGTGTTGGGCGGGGCGCCGAAGGCGTTCGCGCAGCCGCAGAACATCTTGGTCGTAGTGCGCAGCTCGGTGTGGACCTCGAGCCCGACGACCATCTCCCATCCGGCAGGCAGCGTCACGATGACTCCCCCGCACGTTCGAGCACCCGACCCGCGGACAAGAGCCGGCGTTCGCTGCGACCCGGTCCGAGCAGCTGCACGCCAATGGGCAGGCCACCTTCACCCGTGCCGAAGGGCACCGAGATGGCGGGGTCGCCGGCGAGGTTGGTTGGAATCGTAAAGACGTCCGAGAGGTACATGGCGAGCGGGTTGCTCGTCTTCTCGCCGAACTTAAAGGCCACCGATGGCGCGGTCGCACCGAGCAGCAGGTCGGCTTCTTTGTACGCCGCGCGAAAAGCGGCGATCATCTGGGTGCGAACCTTGAGCGCCTGACCGTAGTAGGCGTCGTAGTACCCGGCCGAGAGCGCGTAGGTGCCGAGCATGATCCGTCGCTTGACTTCAGCGCCGAATCCGAGCGTGCGGGTCGCCTCGTTCATCGCCGTAACGTCGTCTGCGTCAACGCGCAGGCCGTAGCGCACGCCGTCGTAGCGCGCGAGATTGCTCGACGCTTCGGCCGGAGCGATGAGGTAGTACGCGCTGAGACCGAGACGACATTCGGGGATCGACAGGTCAATGATCGTGGCCCCCGCGTCGCGCAGCACGTCTGCCGCGCGCTCGACCGCAGCGACGACGTCAGAGTCGGCTCCTTCAATGAGTTCGCGCACGATTCCGACACGTTTGCCCGAAACGCCCTCATCGATGCCTGCGACGAGCGACGGCGCCGGTTCGGGCAGCGACGTCGAGTCGCGGGGGTCATGCCCGGCGATCGCCTCCAAGACGAGCGCCGCGTCAGTGACGTTCGTTGCAAAGGGACCGATCTGATCGAGCGAGCTCGCAAAGGCAATGAGGCCGTAGCGCGAGACGAGGCCGTAGGTCGGCTTGACGCCGACAATCCCGCAGAACGCGGCAGGCTGGCGAATGGAGCCTCCCGTATCCGAGCCGAGAGAGATGGGTGCCATGCCGGCAGCGACCGCGGCGGCAGAACCCCCTGATGAGCCGCCCGGCACACGACTCGGGTCGAGGGGGTTTCGTGTCGGGCCGTAGAAAGAGGTCTCGGTCGATGAGCCCATCGCGAATTCGTCCATGTTGGTCGTGCCGACCGGCACGGCGCCCGCGCGCAGCAAGAGATCGACGACCGTCGCGCTGTAGGGAGGCCTCCAACCGCCGAGAATTCGTGACCCCGCGGTCGTTGGCACACCGGTGCGACAGAGGTTGTCCTTTAGGGCGATCGGCACGCCGGCGAGCGATCCTGGGTCTTCGCCCTCCGCGAGACGCTCATCGACGCGCCGGGCGGTTGCGCGCGCGTCGTCCTCGTCAACGTGCACGAACACGTTCAGCTCTTCGTTTCGCGAACGGATCGCGTCCAGCGAACGTTCGAGCTCGGCCGCGGCCGTCGTCGCTCCGCTCTTGACGTCGCGAACGATCTCCTGGGCTCGCTTCACGGCGCCTCTCCCAAGATTCGCGGCACCGCGAAGCGCCCGTCTTCGGCGTCGGGCGCCATGGCGAGCACGTCGTCGACCGGCAGGCAGGGAGTGAGCACGTCGTCGCGCACCACGTTGATCAGGTCAAAGGGGTGAGCCGTCGGCACCACGCTGTCGAGGTTGAGCGCCGCGATGTCGTTCGCGTGTTCCAAAACGTTTCCGAGCTGTTCGGTGAACATGTCGAGCTCAGCCTCGCTCAACCGCAAGCGAGCAAGCTTCGCGACCTTGGCGACGTCCTCACGTCGAAGCGGTGTCGCCATCGCTAGAGGACTCGGGCGAGAAAGTCCATGGTCAAGGACTCGACGAGCGCTTGATCGTTGTCGATCGTGGCCACGTGGTACGAGTCCTCGAGCCAGATTCGCTCGATCGGACCAAAGACCGCCGTGGCAAGGTCGTCGCCGTTATCGGGGGTGACGACGTGATCCTCGCGACTGGACAGCAGCAACACGGGCGCCGTGATCTGGCCCAACTTCTCATGCACCGACGCGATCCCTTCGAAAAGGCTCTTGGCGGGCAGGAGCGGCGTCGCGTCGTAGGAGCTTTCGATGGCGCCTTCTTTCTTCAGGTCTGAGCCGATCGAATCGATCGACTCGACGCCCGCGTCAAGGAGCTGCACCAGGCCGTCGTAGAGCTCGATTACGGGTGGCTTGACCAGCGGATTAATCAGCACGCACCCCGCGACCGACGAGCGCTCTTCGGCGAGGTAGGCGGCGAGTCCGCCGCCCATTGAAAGCCCCACGAGGGCAACGCGCTCGCAACGCCCAGCCAGTTCGTCGTAGGCGTCTTCGGCGGTCTTTGACCAGTCAGCCCACGTCGTCGTCATCATGTCCTCGACGGTGGTGCCGTGACCGGGCAAGCGCGGCAGCTCAACGCTGTAGCCGGCTGCGGCGGACAGCTCCGCGATCGAGCGCATCGAGGTGGGATTGCCCGTAAAGCCGTGCAGGAGGAGTACGCCCGAACTGTTGCCGCGGTGCGAATAGGGCTCTGCGCCGGGAATGATGTCAACGGTCATAGGCCACAAGACTACCGGCTCGACTTGGACGCTCCTCGTGGCGCATGTCGTTCAAATCAGCAGTGTGGGCAGCTCCGCTGCGAGCTCGGCGACCGTCCAGCGATCGTTCTGTTCGAGCGTCTCGGTCATCGTCCAGTTTTGGAACTTTCGAACGGTGCCACCCTGGACGAAGAAGACCTGACCTGTCGCCGGACAGTTCTCCATGGCGAGGACCGCCACGAGCGGGGAGATGTTGGCGGGATCCCACACGTCAAAGACCGACGGGTCCGGTGGCTTGACGACGTAGTCCGACAGCCCCGGCGTCGACTCGGTCATTCGCGTGCGTGCCGCCGGCGCGATGGCGTTCACGCGCACGCCGTAGCGACCGAGCTCTTCGGCGATGATCACGGTGAACGCGGCGATGCCGGCCTTTGCCGCGCCGTAGTTGGACTGACCGACGTTGCCGAGCAGGCCCGAGGTCGATGAGGTGTTTATGATCGACGCGTGCACCATCTTGCCGGCCTTCGCCTGTTCGCGCCAGTACGCGGCCGCGTGGCGGGTCGGCACGAAGTGGCCCTTCAGGTGCACGTTGATCACGGCGTCCCAGTCCTCTTCACTCAGGTTGACGAGCACGCGGTCGCGCAAGATGCCCGCGTTGTTGACGAGCACGTGCAGGTCACCGAACGCCTCGATCGCACTGTTGACGAGGCGCTCTCCCCCCTCCCAGGTCGCCACATTGTCGTGGTTGGCTATGGCCTCCCCGCCAAAGGATGTGATCTCGGCGACGACCTCTTCAGCCGGTGTCGCTTCCATCTTCGATCCGTCGAGTCCCCCGCCAAGGTCGTTGACCACGACCTTTGCGCCCTCGGCGGCAAAGAGCAGCGCGTGCTCGCGGCCGATGCCCCGTCCCGCGCCGGTAATGATGGCGACGCGGCCGTCCAGTGCTCCCATGAGCCCTCCTCGAAGATCAAATGCTCCACCGATTGTAACGAGGGTGCCTACCGCTGTTCGACGAGGTGACGCCGCCAGAAAGAGGGCGGCCGCGCGTGCGCATGGTAGTGGTCGGGAATGTTGCGCATGTGGTCGTCCAACGCCCAGCTCGACTCTTTGAACTCCTCGTTCGCGACGCGAGCGAGGGCGTCGTGGAGGTGGCGCCGTACGTCCTCGGGGGGATCTGCGTCGTGCACCCGCCAGACCACCATCGGCACGAGACATACTTCACAGTCACCGATCCAGCACGTCTCATCTTCGAAGTAGCGCTTGGTGACGACCGCCGCCTCGCAGAGCTCGCAGTTTTCGATCACTGCACGTGCAAGATGACCGTTGACTTATAGGGAACCTTCGTTCCCGCGGGCGGACTCTCCGACACGACCTTCGTCCATGTCGTTGTCCCGGCGCCGGGACCCTCGGTCGTGAAATAGAGGACCGCCGCCTTCATCGCTGCGTCTGCCTCTGCGTAGTCGTCGCCCACGACGTTCGGAACGGCGCGCGGTCCCTTGTTGGCCGGCGTCGTCGTAGTGGTGGTGGTCGTCGCCGTCGGCGTGGTGGTGGTCGTCGCCGTCGGCGCCGTGGTGGTCGTCGTCACGACCGGTGCCCCCTTGGAACGCTCGAGGATAACCGTCGCGCCGCGCGGCACGCCGGTGGGATTCACGGTGCCCTTGTAGAGGACGCGATAGATCCTGTTCGCCTTTATGACATTCGAATAGATCCGGTCACTCGCCGGACAGATCTCCTTGACATCGAGCCTGGCGAGCTGCGCGGCGGCGGTCGTGCAGCTCTCACCGACGAGGTTGGTCGGCAGGATCGACACGGCCGGGCCCTTGGATACGGTCACGTCGATGACAGCACCGGACTTCGCCTTCGCTCCCGCAACGGGCGACTGGGAGATGATGTTGCGAGCAGCGACCGTGGGTGAGTAGGCATCAACGATGCTGAGCGTGAAGCCATCGCTCCCGATCGCGGTCGACGCCTGCTTCGTGGTCATCCCCACGAGGTTGGGCACGGTGTAGCTCTTCTTGAAGAAGCCCTCTTTCCAGAGCACACCCGCCACGACGGCGAGCACGATGATGACGATCGCCGCGACGAGAAAGCCCCACCGGCGTCGTTCGGTACGAGGGAGGTCGTACTGAGGCCGCTCGAAGCGTGGCGTTCGCCCAAGGGGTGCTCGCACCGTCGGAGAGACCGGCACCTGACCTCGCGGCGCCCTAGGAAACGCGTCCGACGCGACGATCGGCGCGGAGCCCGTCACTTGCTCGGCAGAGGGCGCACTAAAACCGATCGAGCTGCGCGGTTTCAGTGGCTCGAACTGAGCAAGCAGGGGCTCTTCGGCACCGGGGTGGACGACGAGCGGCGACGCGTCACCTACGACGGCGCCGAGTCGCGCGGAGAACTGCGCCGCGTCAAGTCGCAGTCGCGGATCGGGCACGGCCGCTTGGGCGAGCACCATGTCGAGCGTGCCGAGTTCGAGGCGCACCGGCAGCGGCGTGTCGAGACGGGCACGCAAGATCGCCTCGGGCGTCGAACCTTCGTACGCCGCCGAGCCGGTCACCGCCTCGAAGAGAATGAGCGCGAGCGCGTAGACATCGCTTTCAGGACCGGTCGGCTCCCCCACCGCCTGCTCCGGTGAGAGATAGCGCGCGTCGTCGAGCGTCATGTGCTGGCGGTACGCGGCGCCGAGTCCAGCGAGGGCGACGTCGCTGACGCGCACTCGTCCTTCGTGGTCAAAGAGCAGCTTTGAGGGCGAAAGGTTGCCGAGAACAAAGCCGTATTCGTGCGCGTACGCGAGCGCACTCGCGACGTCGCGTCCAAGGCGCGCGCCATCGTCGACGCTCAAGCGTCGTCCCGTGCGCAGCACGTCCTCGAGGGAGCCGCCTTCGAGGTATTCGCTGATCATGAAGATCGCGCCCGCCTCCTGGCCACCGTCAAAGACCCGCGCAAGGTGCGGATGGCTCAAGGTCGACGCGCGGATAATACGGTCTCGGAACGCTCGGCGGATGTCTTCGTGCTGGGCGAGTCCCGCGAGCAGTACCTTCACCGCTACCCGGCGCTGAAGCGAGACATCCTCGGCTTCGTAGACCTCGGCCGTCTGACCGACCCCGAGCAGATGGACAATGCGGTAGCGACCCGCAAGCAGGTGATCGGGAGAGAACATCGGCGCCATCGGCTAAACCATAGTAAGACCAGCCACCCCGGGTCCTGTTACGCGGGTGCGGACGGAATCTCCCCCGTTTCCAGCAAGGCGGTGAACCCCGACGCGTCAACCATTGGAATCCCCAACTCCTCGGCCCTGGTGACCTTGGCCGCACCGGGCGCCTCGCCAACGACGACGCAGTAGGTCTTCTTCGATACCGACCCGGGCGAGGTGCCACCGCGAGCGACGATCGCGGCCTCAGCTTCGTCGCGGGTGAATCCCGGCACGCTTCCGGTGACGACGACGGCTTTTCCAGAAAGCGTCGCCTCCAGCGCCGAAGGACCCTCGCCCGGCTCTTCGAGTGTGAACCCTGCAGCGACGAAGCGCGCGATGCGCTCGCGGTTCTCCTCTTCGCGGCAGTAGAGGTAGATCGACTGGGCGATGATCGGACCGATGCCTTCTACCGCCTCGAGCTCTTCGAGGGGTGCACTCGCGAGCGCCTCGTAGGTGCCAAAGCGCTTCGCGAGCACTCGACCCGCGACGGGACCAACGTGTCGAATCCCGAGGCCGACGAGCACACGAGACAGCGGCGCCGTCTTCGCGCGATCGATCTCGCGCACGAGCGCCGTCGCAGAGATCTCTGCGAATCCCTCGAGCGCTTCGACGTCAGCGACGCGCAGCGTAAACAGATCCGCCACGTCGGCGACCAGACCCGCCGCCAGCAGCTGCGCGACGCGCTGCTCTCCGAGGCCTTCGATGTCGAGCGCGCCGCGCGACGCGAAGTGCACGATCTGTTCGAGCTGCTGAGCGGGACACGTCGGGTTGACGCAGTAGGTGTCGCTCTCGGCTTCGAGGCGAACCAGCGGCTGACCGCACTCGGGACAGTTGAGAGGAAACGACCACTTCTTTGAGCGGCGCTTGCCCGGTTCAGGCACGGCGCTCACGACTTCGGGGATAACGTCACCGGCCTTTCGCACGATCACCAGGTCGCCCGGGCGAACGTCCTTCAGGGCCACTTGGTCTTCATTGTGCAACGTCGCCATGGACACGGTCGAGCCGGCAACGACGACGGGATCGAGCACGGCGAAGGGTGTCGCCCGACCGGTACGACCGATCGACACCTCGATCGCGAGAAGCCGGGTCGTGCGCTCTTCGGGCGGAAACTTGCGGGCGATGGCCCACCGCGGGGCTCGGCTGGTAAAGCCGAGCCGCGCCCGCTCAGCGAGGTCATCGATCTTGATCACTGCGCCGTCGATGTCAAAGGGCAGGTTGTGTCGATGCACTTCGAACCAGTCGCTGCGCGCGATCATGGCCGTCACCCCGTGTTCGATCGTCGCCTCGATAGGCGTGAGAAAGCCCCAGTCGCGCAGCTGATCGATCGCCTCGTGGTAGGACGTGAAGCTCATGGTTCCGTCCCGGTCGAGCAGTTGATAGCCGAGAAAGGACAGCGGTCGTTTCGCCGTCGCCGCGGGGTCCTTCTGACGAAGGCTTCCTGCTGCGGCGTTGCGTGGATTGGCGAATTCGCGAAGATCCGACGCCACTTGCTGGCGGTTCATCTCGAGGAAGTCCTCGCGAGCGAGGAAGACCTCTCCTCGCACCTCAACCCTTCCGCGCACGCCCGAGAGGAACTTCGGCACGCTCGAGATGGTGCGCACGTTCGCCGTCACGTCTTCGCCCACGCGACCATCGCCGCGGGTCGCTGCTTGCACCAAGTCGCCGTCGACGTAGGCGATTGAGAGCGCCAACCCGTCGATCTTGGGTTCCACGCTGAAGTCGATCGCCTCGGGATCCGCGCCGAGGCTCCTCGTCACGCGTTGACTCCATTGGGTCAGCTCCTCGACGCCAAAGACGTTGTCGAGGCTCAGCATGGGCTCAACGTGCTCGACCGGCGAGAAGGTTGCCGAGATCGCCGCACCCACGGTGCGCGAGACCGAGTGCTCATCGCGCAGCTCCGGCTGCTCTTCTTCGAGGCGGCGCAGCTCTCGCGCGAGCTCGTCGTACTCCGCGTCGGGAATCGTCGGTGCGTCGTTCGTGAAGTAGGCCTCGTTGTGGCGCGCGAGCTCCCTGCGCAACCACGCCACCCGCTCGGCGGGTTTCATGCAGGTGAGACGATCGCCGCGCCTTCAACGACCGCGGGATCATCGACTCGGTACAAGACGACGGACTGACCGGCCGCGACCGGACGGGCCGGCGAAGCGAGCTCGAGCCACCAGCGCTCGTCGTGGCGCAAGGTGGCAGGCATCACTCGGCCATGCGCGCTCACCTGGGCGAGCACCTCGGCCCCGTCCTCGAGCGCACCGTGACTGAAGCTCAGCGAGCGTTCGTCGAGGTGCAGCGCCGTCACGAGGATCTCCTCCAGTCGTCCAACTTCCACGCGACGGTTGGCGAGGTCTACGCGTGATACGTAGCGCTTCTCGCCGTCGCGACCTGGCAGCACGCCGCGGCGCTGACCTACCGTCATGAGCTCGGCCGCTCCACTCTCACCGAGCTGCTCGCCCGTGACGACGTCGACAATGGCCGCGGACGTCAGCGTTGCGCGCTGGCGCAAGAAGACTTCTCGTCCCTTGGAGGCTTCGATAAAGCAGACGTCCTGGCTGTCGGGCTTATCCCACGTGCGCAGGCCAAGTCGTTCGGCGTCGTCTCGCACCTGTCGCTTCGTGAGATGTCCGATGGGTAGGAGCAGCATCGCGAGCTGGTCTTCGCGGAGATACCCAAGCACGTAGCTCTGGTCTTTCTGATCGTCCGCTCCACGCACCAACAGGTGCTCTCCGGCTCGTTCGACGACCTGAGCGTGGTGTCCAGTCGCGACGGCATCAAACCCGAGCCGCGTCGCACGCTCGAACAAGAGGTCGAACTTGATGTGGCGATTGCACTCGATGCAGGGATTTGGCGACTGGCCCGCGAGGTGACCCTCGACAAAGGGCCCGACCACGTGGCGTTCGAACTCTTCGGTGTAGTTAAAGACGTGGTGGTCGATCCCGAGCGTCTGGGCGACCCGGCGTGCGTCCTCAACGTCGGCGACCGAGCAGCAGCCCGAGTCCGAAACCCCGCCCCACAGCTTGAGCGTGGCGCCCACGACCTCGTGGCCCTGCTCGAGCAACAGGCCGGCTGCCGTCGAGGAGTCGACTCCTCCACTCATGGCTACGAGGACTTTCACGTCCCCCAGTCTGCCAGGAGCCTGTTAGGACTCGCCGTGGAGTCGGTACACCACCGACGAGAGAGCGCCGATCAAGGCATCGACGTCGTCCTCGGTCGTCTCTCCTCCCATTGAGAAGCGGACCGACCCGCGGGCCCGATCGGGTGCAACACCCATGGCGGCGAGCACGTGGCTCTGGGTCGACGCGCCGCTCGAGCAGCTCGCCGCAGCCGACGCGTAGACCCCTTTTTGATCCAAGAGAAAGAGAATCTCGTCACTCGCGAGCCCCTCGAAGGTGACGTGCACGGTGCCGGGGATGCGTGCCGCGCCAAGGGCGCTCACACGACATCCGGGCAGGAAGCTGAAGGCGGCCGTGAGCCTCTCTTGGTAGTCGATCACGCGGTCGTTCACTTCAGTGAGCTCCGCGTCGGTGAGTCGAAGGGCCACCGCGAGCCCCACCGCGGCCGCGACGTCGACGGTCCCGCCGCGCCGTCCGCGCTCTTGACCGCCGCCGGGCGTCACGGGGTCGACCGCGGCGTTATTTCGAAGAATCAGCGCCCCACTGTTGACCGGTCCTCCGATCTTGTGCGCGCAGATCGAGACCATGTCCATCGTGGCGGTTACGACGGGCAGGCTGAGCCACGGCGCTGCGGCGACGGCGTCGGTGTGGGTCACCGCCTCGCCCGGGACGCTGCGCACGACCGAGTTCACGCCGTCCAGGGGCTGGCGCACGCCCGTCTCGTTGTTCACTGCCATCACGCTGACGATCGCGGTGCGATCATTGATGAGACCGCGCAACGAGTCGAGATCGGTCACGCCTTCGGCGTCGACGTCGACGTAGCGCACGCTGACGTCGCCAAAGTCGCGCGCCATCATCTCGGCGGCGTCGAGCACGGCGTGGTGTTCGATCTTTGACACGACAATCTCGCAGCGTTCGTGTGAGCGGCGGTAGCGGTGCGCGGCACCGACGATCGCGAGCTGGCACGACTCGGTGCCTCCGCCAGTGAAGATGACGCCACCGGGCTTTGCCCCGACGAGCGCCGCGACCTCCTCGCGGGCGTCTTCGACCGCTCGGCGCGCCTCGCGAGCCGCACGGTGGCTCCCCGATGGGTTGCCGACGACCCCGTGCTGCCAGCGAGACATCGCTTCAGTCACTTCGTCGCGTCGCGGAGCGGACGCCGCATGGTCGAAGTAGTACTGGCTCATGCCACGAAGAACGACTTGGCGTTCGTGAACTCGCGCGCGCCGAGTGCCGAAAGTTCGCGGCCAAATCCCGAACGCTTCGTGCCGCCGAGGGGCAGCTCGTTCATCGACGCGACCATGGCGTTGGCAAAGACCGTGCCCACTTCGAGCTCGGCGATCGCGCGGTCAATTTCGGCGTCGTCCTCCGCCCAGACCGACGCGCCGAGACCCCATGGCGTGTCGTTGGCGACCCGCAAGGCGTCAGTGAGATCGCGCGCGACCTGGATGACCGAAACGGGACCGAACAGCTCCTCGCACGCGGCACGCGTGTCCTCGGGCACCTCAGCGAGCACCGTCGCGGGATAGTAGAAGCCGGTCTGCTCGGGGACGTAGCCGCCGGTGAGCACCTGAGCTCCCTTCTCGATCGATGAGGAGACCTGTGCGTCGAGTAGATCTCGTTGAGACTGCGAGACCAGCGGACCGAGCTCGGTCGAGGGTTCCATCGGATCACCGAGACGGACCGCACTCATGGCTGCCGCGTACTGCTCGATGAACGCATCGGCGCGCTCGCGCACGACGATGAAGCGTTTGGCCGCGATGCACGCCTGGCCGTTGTTCTGGATGCGCGCCGCGACCGCCGCGGGAACCGCGAACTCAAAGTCAGCCGACGAAGCGATGATGAACGGGTCCGAACCGCCGAGTTCGAGCACGCACTTCTTCAAGTTCCTCCCCGCGAGCTCGCCGACCGATTGCCCGGCGCGCTCAGAGCCGGTGAGCGTCACCGCCATGATCCGGGGGTCGGCGATGATGTCGGGAATCTGGTCGATCTCGACGAAGACCGTCGTCAGCACGCCGGGGGCAAAGCCCGCGCGCACGAAGAGGTCCTCTAAGTACTTCGCGTTGCCGGGCACGTTGGGTGCGTGCTTGAAGACGACGACGTTCCCGGCCATCAGGGTAGGCACCGCCATGCGGATGACCTGCCACCACGGGAAGTTCCACGGCAGCACGGCAAAGATGGGACCGATTGGCTCAAAGCGCACCCCGCTGCGCGAGCCCTTCGTGGCCACGGTCTCCTCGCGAAGCATCGCTTCAGCGTGCTCGGCAAAGTAGCGCATCGTCGCCGCGCACTTCATCGCCTCGCCCTTCGCCGCCGCGAACGTCTTACCCATCTCGCGGGTCATGAGCTCTGCGACGACGGGGATCTCGCTTTCGAGCAGTTCGGCAGCGCGCACCATCAGCGTGGCGCGCTCGGCGAAACTTGCGCGACGCCACGAACGGTAGGCGGCGCTCGCCCGTTCGAGTGCCGCGTCGATGCCCTCGGCGTTCAGGGTCGGATACTCGGCGATGATCTGCTCGGTCGCAGGGTTCACAGCAACAAATGGCATGGCTCTAGTCTGCCAGCAAAAGAGGGGCCTCGATCGGGCTCTCCATGTCGCGCCAGAACTGCGGTCGCGCCACGGTGACCACTGCGAGCACGACGAAGAGCAACAGCGCAGCGACGAACGTCACCGGGCGCACGCCGACGACTCGCGCGAGATCGGCCTGGACGAATGCGCCGAGCGGATAGAACATCGACAGCGACAGCGTGTAGAGGGCGAGGATTCTAGAACGCTCGGCGACGGGCGCGTGCACCTGAACCGAGGTGTTGAGTCCGGTCAAGGTGCCCATGTACGCCCCGCCAAGTACGACCATCACCAGCGCTGACAGGATCAGCGTCGGCGAGAGTGCGTAGACGATCAGGGCACCGACCAGTGTGAAGATCGATCCGCGCAAGACTGCGACCCTTGAGGTGTGCTTCGCAACGATCGGCAGTGTGAGCGCCCCCACCACCGCGCCGACCCCTTGAGACGTCACGAGCCACGTAGTGCCGATCTTGCCCGAGTGCAAGGCGATGATCGCCATGGCGGGCACGAGGGTGATGAATGGGCTCGCGACTAGCGCAATGGCAGCCACGCCAGCGATCGGGTTGCGACAACCCTTTACGTGCCAGGCTCTCTTCGCTCCGGCCCAGGTCTCGGCAAAGAAGCGAACCTTCGTGGTCGGTGCCGGCCGGCTCGGCGCGCGCACGAATGAAAAGACGACGAGGACGAACACGAACGAGAGCGCGTTGGCGAGAAAACACAGTCCCACCGAACCGACGACGAGGGCCACTGATGCGAAGATCGGTCCGATGATTCGACCGAGGTTGAACTGCGCCGACGATAACGATACGGCGGCCAGCACTTCGTCCTTATCGACGAGATCAGGCAGCAACGACTGCCACGCGGCCCAGGACGCGGAGCTGCAGAGACCCTCACCGACGGCGAGATAGCACGCGAGCGACGGCGAAAGGCGATGGGTGAGTGCGGCAACGGCGAGTGCACTTGCCGTACACGCCATGACGAAGTTGTTGAGCTGGATCCAGCGCTGGCGACTCCATCGGTCAGCCACGACCCCGCCCACTGGCGCGCCGATGAGGGCGGGCGTCCACGCCGACACGGTCAACAGACCCAGCCACATTGGATTGCGAGTGGTTTCGGTGAGATAGATCCCGAGCGCCACACTCTGCATCCACGTGCCGACCGAGGACACGAACGATGAGGTGAGGGCGAGGGCGAAGCCTCTATGCCGTAAGGGGGTCAGCGAGGCCAATGCCACGCTGACAAACTACTGGCGCGTCGTTACTCCTCGTCTTTGTGTTGACGCGGACGAAGCGCGAACCACCACACCGAGATGATCGTCGCCAGCGCCCCCAGGACGCCGATGCTCGACTTCACCATCTTGCCTTTGTTGCTGTCGTCGTCGGCCATCGGTCCATCGTACAGAGCGAACCGCCGGAGTACTCCCCCGGCGGTTCGATCGGTCACATACGGCGTGGCGGGTTAGTCCTGCTTGGACGCCTCAATGGTCAGCTGAATGACGATCTTGTTGCTCACGACGAGTCCGCCGTTCTCAAGGACCGCGTTGAAGTTGACGTTGAAGTCGCGGCGATCGATCTCGGTCTTGGCTTCAAATCCGACGACGGTCACGCCGGGCTGCATCGAGGGGCTCGTGCCCAGGTATTCCAGGTCGAAGGTGACGGACTTCGTGACGTCCTTGATCGTGAGGTCCGCGACGAGTTCGTAGTCGTCGCCACCCTTTGAGGTGATCTTGGTCGACTTGAAGGTGATCGTCGGGTACGTCTCCTGCTCGAGGAAGTCGGCGCTCTTTAGGTGGCCGTCGCGCATCTCGTTGTTGGTCGTGATGCTGGCAGCCTGAGCTACGGCTTCCACTGAGGAGTTCTCAACGCTGTCACCGATGGTGATAGTGCCGGAAAACTCGGTGAAGTTACCGCGAACCTTCGACGCCACGAGGTGGCGAGCGATGAAATCGAGGTTCGAGTGGATCGGGTCCACGGTGTAGACACCGGGAGGGGCAAGCGTGGTCATATGATGTTCTCCTAGATATGTGGGCACTGTTCTGTGCTCCCATCATTATAGTTGCATCTGCAATTACTTGTCAAGCAGTTACTTGCTCAGCAACTATCTGGTATGATGGTGTGGATGATTCCCTCGAGCGCGTGTCCCAAAGGCGATGAAAAAGTGGTCCTCTTCGGCCTCCTGCTCGACACGAACGCCCGGCTATCGAGGGACTTCGGCGCGGAGCTCGAAGCCGAGTGCCAGATGCCCCTCGCCTGGTTCGACGTCCTCCTCCAACTCAGCAGCAGCGACGGCGGGCGGATGACGATGAGTCAGATGGCTGACGCGATCGTCCACTCAACCGGCGGCACGACTCGACTGGTCGATCGTCTGCAAGAGGCCGGTCTTGTTCGCCGCGAGAACTGCGCGAGTGATCGACGAGCCATTTACGTGGCGATCACTGAGGCTGGCGCTGCCAAGCTCGACGAGGCGCTCGCCGTGCACGTGCGCTACCTCGACGAGAATCTCGCAGCGCGCCTAACCTGCGACGAGCGCACGCAGCTGGCAGACCTGCTGACGAAGCTGAACGCGCCGCGCTGAGCGTTACGCCTTTCTCACCCAGGCCCGCGCGTCGCGCTCGTCGTCAAGCTCCAGCGCAGTCCCCTCGCCCTCCCCGGGTGTCGTCACGACGCTGACGGCCAGTACTTCAGCCGCGAGCGATGTGAATCCAGTGGCCAGGTCGTCGAGCCCGGTGACGTGCAGCACGATCCGGTCGCTGACGTCGAGCCCGGAGTTCTTGCGCAGGTCCTGCACCTGACGAACCACGTCGCGCAAGAACCCGCGACGTCGAAGCTCCTCGGTGAGGGTGAGATCGAGGGCGACGACCTCGGCACTGTCTCGCGAGACGGCGAATCCCTCCTGCCCCTTCACTCGAAGTTCGACGTCGTCACCGCTCAGCTCGAAGGTTCCTGTCGACAGCGTCACCGATATCGGCTGGCCCGCTTCGATCGCCGACGCCGCCGCAACCGAGTCGAGCGCCGCGAGGGCGGGACGCAGCTCCTTCACCGCTTCACCGAGGCGAGGACCGACCACGCGAAAGTTCGGGACGAGCTCGAAGGTGAGGACCTCGGCGAGCTCGGTACCGAACTCCAGGTGGTCGACGTTGAGCTCGTCTTCCACGATGCCGTCCGGCGGAAGCGGAGAGCCCTGAGCGACGAAGACGAGGGCCCGCGCGAGGGGCTGGCGAACCTTAATCCCTGCCTCAGCCCGCGCCGCGCGACCGAGCGAGGTGAGTCGGCGCGCGACCGCCATCGACGCCTCGAGGTCGACGTTCCGTCGCGCCAGATTGGCCTTCGGCCAGTCCACGAGATGGACGGAATCCATATCGCTCACGGCAAACAACTCCTGATAGAGGCGCTCGGTGAGCAGCGGGCAGAACGGCGCTAATAATAAGGTCACGCGCTGGAGGACCTCCAGCAGCGTCGCCTGGGCCGCCAGCGAGTCGGAACGCGGCGCCGTGGGGTCGGTGCGCCAGAAGCGGCGCCGGCTGCGTCGCACGTACCAGTTGGAGAGATCATCGACGAGCTCGAGCAGCGGGACGGTGCCGCCCAGGGGTTCGTAGCCATCCAGCGCGCCCGTGACCGTCTCGGTCACGCTCTCCATGCGCGAGATGATCCAGCGGTCAATGGCGCTGCGCTCTTCGACGGCCGGAATGTCATCGTCAGAGGGATCGAACTCGTTCAGGGACGCGTACGTCGTAAAGAAACTGAATGTGTTCCACAACGTTGCGAGCGTCTCGCGCAGCGCGGCGTCGATCGCGCCGAGACTGGCGCGCGTCGAGGTCCACGGAGAGCCCTGTGAGAACATCCACCAGCGCAGCGCGTCGGCGCCACGCGTGTTGAGCACGTCCCAGGGGTCGATGACATTGCCAACGGACTTGCTCATCTTCTTTCCGGTCTCGTCAACGATGAGTCCGAGGCAGAGCACGTGCTCGTAGGGCTTGGAATCGAACACCAGCGTGTTAACAGCAAGGAGAGAGTAGAACCACCCGCGCGTCTGATCGATGGCCTCGCAGATGAACTGCGCGGGGTACTGCATCGCCTCTGCGCTGCCAGGGACGTGCGGATAGCCCACCTGGGCAGCCGGCATCGAGCCCGAGTCGAACCACGCATCAATGACTGGTTCGACACGCCGAGACTGGTGCGTGCACACCGGACAGTTGAAGGTCACCTCGTCGATCTCGGGGCGGTGCGGCTCGAGGTCACTCAGGTCCTGGCCCGTGAGGTGGGAGAGCTCGTCGCGCGACGCGACGCACGTGAGGTGCCCCTCGTCGCAGCGCCAGATCGGTAGCGGTGTGCCCCAGTAACGGTCGCGAGAAAGCGCCCAGTCGACGTTGTTAGCGAGCCACTCGCCCATTCGACCATCTCGAATGTACGTGGGGTGCCAGTCGATCGCCGAGTTCTCCGTGAGCATCTTCTCTTTGAACTGACTCGTTGCGATGTACCAACTGGGCTTCGCCCAGTAGATCAGCACGGTCCCGCAGCGCCAACAGTGCGGCAAGGAGTGGGTGTAGTCGAAGCGCCGAATCAAGATCCCTCGGCGTTCGAGCTCGTCGTTGATCTCGTGGTTGGTGTCGCGCACGTGCTGACCGGCGAGCCAGCCAACGACCGGCAGGAACGTGCCGTCGGGGCCGACCGGATTGAGGATCGGCAGGCCGTTCTCGCGCGCAATCTGGCGGTCGATCTCCCCAAAGGCCGGCGACTGGTGCACGAGCCCCGTGCCGTCGTCCGTTGTGACGTACTCGGCACCCACGACGTAGTGCGCGTCGAAGCCCTCGGGAATCGGGACGTCGGTGAATGGCCGTTCGTAGTGCAGTCCGAGCAGCGCCGTACCGGGAAAGGTCGCCGACACGATCGCGTCCTCGCCAAAGACGGTCGTGGCGAGGTCGTCGGCGACCACTATGCCGTCGACGGCGGCGTAGGTGACCTCAGGGTTGACCGCGACCGCCACGTTCGAGATGAGCGTCCAGGGCGTTGTCGTCCAGACCGCGAGATAGGTCGCTCCCCCGAGATCGCTGCGGCCCTGCGCGTCGGTCAGGCGCAGTTTCACGTAGGCACTCTCATCGGTCTCGTCGGTGTAGACGCCCGGTTGGCCCAGCTCGTGCGAGGAGAGGCCGGTTTCGCAGCGGGGACAGTAGGGGATGACTTTGTAGTCCTCATACAGTAGGCCGCGATCGAACAGCTGCTTTAAGTGCCACCACACGGACTCGACGTAGGACGGGTGGTACGTGTAGTACGCGTGCTCGGTGTCGATCCAGTAGCCAATGCGTTCGGTGAGCCGCTCGAACTCCTCAACGTGCATGAGCACCGATGCACGACAGAGCCGGGCGAACTCCGCGATGCCGACCTTCTCTTCGATCTCCTTCTTTCCCGAGATGCCCAACTCTTTTTCTACCTGCACCTCAACGGGCAGCCCGTGGGTGTCCCACCCGGCGCGGCGCGCGACAAAGCGACCCTGCATCGTGTGGTAGCGGCAGAAGAGGTCCTTGTAGATGCGCGCCCAGACATGGTGGAGCCCGGGCAGGCCGTTGGCCGTCGGAGGACCTTCGTAGAACACCCACGGCTCGGCGCCATCGCGCAGCTTCATCGAGCGTTCGAAGACGTCGTTCGCCTTCCAGCGGGCGAGTTCGACCTCCTCGATGGCTACGAATTCAAGGTCAGCGCTGACGGGGCGAAACATGGATCTCCTTCAATGAATCCTCACATCGTAGTGATCGAGGTGAACGTGGCCGACTTACGACCCACCTACTGTGTTCGAATGCCCGATCTCGTCATTCACGACGAACTCATATCGTCCCACGGTGCGCTGAGCGTCTATCACGCGTCCATCGACGAACTGAATCGCCGCTACGGCGGCAGCGAAGAGGACCTGCACCTGCACGTCGATGAGCTGCTCCCTCCGAGAGGTGCCTTCGTCGTCGCCCGGCTCGATGGACACCCGATCGGTGGCGTCGGGCTTCGATCGATCAGCGATCCGGAGCTGCGCCTCGCGGAGATCAAGCGACTTTGGGTCCGCCCCGATCAACGTCGCCACGGCGTCGGGGCGCTCCTCATGACCGCCGTGGAAGAGCGCGCCCGCGAACTCGGCTACCTGCAGCTCTACCTCGAATCGGGCTACGCCCAGCCTGAGGCGCTCGAGCTCTATCGAACGCACGGCTGGGACACCATCGAGCTGTACCCGTCCGGCGCGCACTCGTACCACCTTGCGACGCGCTTTACGAAGGTCCTTTAGGCGAATCGATCGTCCAGCCACGTGGGCGTCAGCTCTTCGAGCGACGACAGCACGAGGTCGGCAATGAGGAACTCAGGGCGAGCTCGATCCTCGGGTACGGGCACCGCGATCACCGTCATGGTCGCGGCTTTACCCGCGAGCACACCGGCGGCCGAGTCTTCGAGCACGAGACACGCGGGCGGCGCGACGCCGAGCGACACCGCCGCACTCAAGAACACCCCCGGATGAGGCTTGCCGTACTCCTCGAACTCGGCGGAGTGAATCGCGGCGAACCGGTCGAGCAGCCCGAAGTGCTTGAGGCAGCGAACGATGAGCGCCATCGGCGTGGAACTCGCCAGCGCGAGCGGCCCTCGATCTCCAGTGAGGTCGAGCGCGCGCGTCGCTCCCGGCAAGAGTCGACCTTCGGTCTCGACGAGGTCACCAACCCGGGCGAGGAGCATGTCAACGACCTCGTCGGTCGAAGGACCCGCCCAGGGATACTGCGCTCGCCAAAACTCGACAACTTCCTTGACGTACATGCCCTTTGTCGAGCGAACCTCGGCCTCCTTCAGCGGCACGCCGAGCGAGCCAAAGATCTCCACTTCGGCCTTGTGCCAGAGCACTTCGGAGTCGAGCAGCAGTCCGTCCATGTCGAACAGTGTCCCTCGCAGACTCACCGCTCCACCTTTACACACGCGGCGCTACCGTAAAGAAGTGATCGTGCGTCACCTCGAGTCTCGCGATATCGATCAGGTCGTGACGCGAGTACATGAGCGTCTCGCCGCGGACGCTCAGCGCAACGGCTTGCTCAACGCGAGATTTTCGAACAACAATTTCGCAGCAGCCCTGCGGGACGCGACGAATCAGACCTGGGTCGCCGAGGAGTCTGGCGTCGTCGTGGGCCATCTCTTCGGAGCCCTCCTCGACAGTCCTGAGTATGGACGCGGTGCGTGGGTTGGTCCAGACGGCGTCTCCTACGAACGTCCTGCGGTGCTCGACGCCCTCTACGCCGCGGCGGGCGCCGACTGGATAGAACGTCAGGCGATCGAGCATTACGCGTGGGTCTTTGACGAACCCGCCGACACGAACCCCTGGTACGAGCTCGGCTTCGCGCGCATGCACGTGCGCGGAGTCCTTGCGCTCTCTGCGCCTGATCGCGGCGCACTACCCGCGGGGTACGTGCTTCGACGCGGTGGCTCAGCCGACTTGGAGCTCGCGCTTGAGCTCGATCGAGTCCTTGATGAAGCACAGCAGCGCGGACCGAGCTTCGCCCTCTTCGTCGAGCACGCCTCGCGGCCCGACGAGATGCTCGAGATGCTCGAAGACCCTGACGTTCGGTACTACGTCGTCGAGCACGAGGGCGTCGGCGTCGCGCAGTGTCTCACCTTCGGTCTGGAGACGCGTCGCGGTTCCTTCGACGACGCACTGCACCTCAGTGCGCTGTCGGTGCGCCCCGACCACGAGCACCGCGGCGTCGCACGCGCGCTCGTGGATAGCGCCCTTGCTGACGCCGTCGACGACGGCTATCGGTATGTGGAAACGAACTGGCGCGTCACCAACCATCGCGCGGCCGCTTTCTGGCTCCGCTACGGCTTTCGTCCCACCTACGTGCGACTCCATCGCACGATTGGTTCGGGCTAACCGAGATCCGTTTCGATCGCGACGGCGAGCTTCGGGTCCAGCGGCTCGACCTGGGGCGCGAAGCGCATCACTGACCCGTCACGACTAACAAGAAACTTTTCGAAGTTCCATCGCACGTCGCCGGTGTAGCCGTCTTCGTCGGGCACCTTCTCGAGTTCTGCGTAGATCGGGTTCTGGTGTTCGCCGTTGACGTCGATCTTCTCGAAGAGCGGGAACGTGACGCCGTAGGTCGTTGAGCAGAAGGTCTGGATCTCTTCGGCCGTGCCGGGTTCTTGTCCTGCGAACTGGTTGCAGGGAAAGCCCAGAACGGTGAACCCGCGCTTTTGGTACCGCTCCTGGAGCGTCTCGAGTCCTTCGTACTGCGGGGTGAGCCCGCACTTGGAAGCGACGTTGACGATGAGGAGTGTTTCGCGCTTGAACTGTTCGAGCGAACTCGGTTCTCCCGAGAGAGTGTGTAGGGGTACGTCGAATATGGTCATGAAAAAACCTTAACGGCGAGTCTCCTCAGAGCATCCTTAAAGATCCAGCGGTCCGCTCCCTGGGCGCTCATATGATCAGACCGTGCGCGCCGTCGTGATCCGCTCGAAGGAACTGGTCCTCGAAGAGCGCCCCACTCCCGCGCCCGGACCGTACGAGGTACTTGTCGAAGTCCGCGCGGCCGGTCTCAACGCGGCCGACCTGCTTCAGCGTGCCGGGTTCTATCCCCCACCTCCCGGCTGGCCCGAGGACATACCGGGGATGGAGCTCGCCGGCGTGATCACAGAGGTGGGCGACCGGATCGTCGAGCTGTTGCTCGGACGAAGGGTGTGCGCGATCGTGGGTGGCGGAGCGCAGGCGACCCACTGCGTGGTGCCAGCCGAGCATCTGCTGTTTGTGCCAAGCAACGTCGACATGCTCGACGCGGGAGGCTTTCCCGAAGCGTTCATGACGGCGTACGACGCGCTCGTCACCCAAGCGGACCTCAAAGCCGGCGAGCGAGTCTTGATCTCGGGCGCGGCCGGCGGCGTCGGCGTCGCCGCGGTGCAGATCGGACGCGTCCTCGGCGCGGAGGTGATCGCCGTCACGAGGACGAGCGAGCACCACGAGCAGTTGCGCGCGCTCGGTGCACGTGAAACCGCCACGCTCGACGAAGTCCCCTCGCTCGATCCCGTTGATGTCGTGCTCGAACTTGTGGGTGCCGACGATCTCAACCTCGCTCTCGGCGTCTTGAACCCCCACGCTCGCGTCGTCGTGATCGGTGTCGGCTCGGGCAGTCGCGTCGAGATCGACCTCTTGAGGATGATGCAGCAACGCGTCGCCATTACGGGCTCGACCATGCGCACGCGCACGTTGAAGGAGAAGTCCGAGGTCGCCCGACTCGTCGGCGACACGCTAGTGCCGAGATGGCGCGTCGGCGAGTTGGTCGTACCCGTCGCAAAGGCCTTCAGCCTCGACGACGTTGCCGACGCGTACAGCTACTTTGGGCGGCCCGGCAAGTTCGGCAAAGTGATCCTGCGGGTAGTGGCCTAGTTTCAGCCTGCGCGGGCTAACGCCCGCTGGGCTCTACCGGCCCGAAGGATGTTGCGAGCAGCGTTCGAGTCCGCGTGAGCCTCGTGCCCACACGAACGACATCGAAACGCTGCTCGGCTGACTCGGTTACCCGCCTCGACGTGGCCGCACTCGGCGCACGTCTGGCTGGTGTGGCGGGCGCTCACATTCACCACGTCTCGACCGGCGCTTTCAGCCTTGTAGATCAGTAGTGCGGTCAGGGTCGCCCACCCCGCGTCGTGGATGGAACGATTGAGGCCCGCCTTCTTGGCGGCGCCGTTGGGCAGGAACTCACCGGGCTTCGCCGGATCCGGAACGGCCCTCGGCGTGCGGGCCATCGAGGTGACCGTGAGCTTTTCGAGCACGATGAGGTCGAACTCGTTCACCAGTCGCCGGCTGAGCTGGTGGGCCGCGTTCGTGCGCTGGTTCACGACTTTTCGATGAAGAGACGCCGCCACCTCTACCTGACAGGCCTGGCGAGCCGAACCGCGCTGTTGGCGGGCGAGCTTCTGTTGGGCGAGGGCCAGTCGCTCCTTGGTCGCTTCGCCAAAACGCGGACCGGCGACCACTTCACCGGTGCTGAGCGCGACGAGGTTGACTACTCCGACGTCCACACCGACCTCACGACCAGTTGACGGCAGCGGCGCTGCCGGCACGTCGACGCAACGCACCGTGAGCCACCACTTTCTGCCTTCGCGCTTGACGGTGATGGCCTTGGGCGTGCCTTTCACGGCACGGTGAAAGTTCGCCTTCACCTCGCCCACGCCGAGCAGTCGAAGGCGACGCTCTTCGTCCTTCAGCTTCCAGCCGTTTCTGTCCTCCCACTGCAGCGAGGCGAACCGGTTGGCGCCCTTGAAACGAGGAAAGCCCGGCGTCTCGCCCGCCTTCAGTCTCCGGAAGAAGCCGGCGTAGGCGCGATCGAGCCGTTTGAGTGTTCCCCGACAGAGAGTGACCCCTGCGGCCAACACCTCAGGACGGACGTCGCGAAGCTCCTTCAGTTCCTTGGTCTGGTCGACGTAGGTCACCGAGTGCCCTCGCCTCCACGCGCCGATGCGTTCTTCGAGGGCGGCGTTGTAGAGCTCGCGCTGGAGATTGAGCTGGCGTTCGAGCTCAATCCGCTGGCGCTGGGTGGGATGCAGGCGGTAGCGATAGGTGCGACAGCGCATGCTCCCAACGGTCGTGGCGGGGGGAAACTGCGACAAGAGTTCCGGTGCTCATCCATCCGACTGGCAATCGCAAACTAGGCCTGCGCGTCGACCACTGAGCGCGACTAGGTTGACCCGATGTCAGTGCCCCGTCCGCATGCTTCTCGGCTCGATCCTTCGCGCGAGGACTACGAGGCGATCATCGCCGCTCACGAAGAAGCGGTCGGGCTCGGTCGACCCGGCTACCTGGATCCCAAAACGGGCCTCGTCGTGCTCACGGTCGCTACGCATCTCGCGCGCGGCACCTGTTGTGACAGCGGCTGTCGTCACTGCCCTTACGTGGAGCAGACTTAGAGGAGCGAGCGCAGTGGAGTGTAGGGAAGTCCGAGTGACTCCGCGACCGGACCGTAGGTAACCTTGCCGTTCACCACGTTGACGCCCTCTGCGAGTGCGTCGTCGGCGATGACCGCTTCTCGCCATCCGTGGCGCGCCAACTCGAGGACGTATGGCAACGTGGCGTTAGAGAGCGCGCGCGTCGAGGTGGCGGGCACTGCGCCCGGCATGTTCGCGACGCAGTAGAAGATGCAGCCGTTCACTTCGAACGTGGGATTCGAGTGCGTCGTCGGCCGAGTCGCTTCGAAGCAGCCCCCCTGGTCGACCGAGATGTCGACCAACACTGAACCGTTTCGCATCCGTGCGACGAGGTCGTTGCTCACGAGCTTGGGCGCCTTCGCACCCACGACGAGCACGGCGCCGATCACGATGTCCGCGTCGAGGCAGGCCTCTTCAATCGCGAGCGCCGACGACGCGATCGTCTGCACTCGACCGTCGAAGTGAATGTCCACCTGGCGCAGGCGCTCTAAGTTGCGGTCGAGGATCTTCACGTTGGCGTGCAGGCCCGCCGCCATCGTGGCCGCGGCGAGACCGGACACCCCCGCGCCGATGACGACGACGTTCGCGGGAGCGACCCCGGGCACGCCGGCGATCAAGGTGCCGTGTCCGCCGCCCGGACGCATGAGGTGATGGGCACCCATGAGGGGGGCCATGCGCCCCGCAACCTCGCTCATGGGCGTGAGCAGCGGCAACGAGTTGTCGCGCAAGCGAACGGTCTCAAAGGCGATCGCCACGTTGTTGGCGGCAACGAGCGCGTCGGTGCACTCGCGTGAGGCGGCCAGGTGCAAGTACGTAAAGAGCACCTGGTTCTTATGCGCGGAAAGCCGCTGGTACTCCTCGCCGACCGGCTCTTTTACCTTTAGCAGGAGCTCGCTGTCAGCCCACACGTCGTCGGCGCTCTCGATGATGGTCGCGCCGTTCGCGACATACTCAGCGTCGCTGATCGACGAGCCGACGCCCGCTCCGCGCTCGACGAGCACCTGGTGTCCGGCGGCAGTGAGCTCCCTCGCACCTGCCGGCGTCAGTGAGACTCGATATTCGTCCGTCTTGATTTCTTTGACTGCGCCGATGATCATCGTTGATCACTCATCCCCTTCGCTAAGCCGACACCACGCTAACAACTCCGGGCCCCTCGAATCTAGAACTCAATGTTGTGCATGACGTGCTTGATGCGGGTGTAGTCCTCGAAGCCATAGACAGAGAGGTCCTTGCCGTAGCCCGACTTCTTAAAGCCCCCGTGGGGCATCTCTGCCACCAGGGGAATGTGGGTGTTGATCCAGACGCAGCCAAAGTCGAGGTCGCGGGCAAAGCGCAGTGCCCGGCCGTGGTCCCTCGTCCACACTGAGGACGCGAGCCCGTACTGGACGCCGTTCGCCCAGCTGAGGGCTTCTGCCTCGTCAGAGAACTGCTGGACGGTGATCACGGGACCAAAGATCTCGTTCTGGATCATCTCATCGTCTTGGTGGAGTCCAGCGACGACCGTCGGCGAGATGAAGAACCCGTCACCACCAACCGTGTTTCCGCCAGCAACGACCAAGGCGTGCTTGGGGGTGCGCTCGATGAAGCCGTTCACGCGATCGAACTGCGAACGATTGTTGACCGGCCCAAAGAGCGCCTCTTCGCTCTCGGGGAGTCCAATGATCGTGTTGCTCGCCTGCTCGGCAAGTGCCTCGACGAAGTCGCCGTAGACCTTCGCCCCGGCGAGCACACGCGTTGCCGCGGTGCAGTCCTGGCCGGCGTTGAAGTAGCCCGCGATCGCGATGTTCTCGACCGCGGTAGCGACGTCGACGTCGTCAAAGACAATGACCGGCGCCTTACCACCAAGCTCCAAGTGGACACGCTTGAGGTCGTGCGCCGCCGATTCGGCGACTTCGCTACCGGCGCGCACCGACCCCGTGATCGACACCATGGCCGGCGTCGGGTGCTCGACAAGCGCACGGCCCGTCGCGCGGTCACCGCACACGACATTAAAGACCCCCTCGGGCAGCACCTGGCTCATGAGCTCGGCCATGTACAGCGTGGAGGCGGGCGTCGTGTCGCTCGGCTTCAGCACCATGGTGTTGCCTGCCGCAATTGCGGGCGCCCACTTCCAGACGGCCATCATCATCGGATAGTTCCACGGCGTCACGGCGCCGCACACGCCGACCGGTTCGCGCCGCACGTAGCTCGTCATGCCCGCCATGTACTCTGCTGCTCCACGACCCTCGAGCAGTCGAGCGGCCCCCGCGAAGAAGCGGATCTGATCGACCATGGGAGGGATCTCCTCGCTCGTCGTGACCGCGATGATCTTGCCCGTGTTCTCGGACTCGACGTTGACGAGTTCTTCGGCGTTCGCTTCGAAGAGGTCGGCGATCTTTAGCAGCGCGAGCGAGCGCTGCGAGGGCGTCGTGCGCTTCCACGACGCGAACGCCTTTTCAGCCGTGCCGACCGCGAGGTCGATGTCGGCCGCGTTCGACACGGGCATCTCGGCGAAGGGTTGTCCGGTCGCGGGGTTGATGAGCACCACGTATTCCCCACTTTTGGGCTCTACCCACTCGCCCCCGATGAAGTTGGCTAGACGACGCATTGTGCTCCCCTCGAAACGCGCTGCTTCGTCGCAGCGCCCATGCCACTCTGCCAGACGGCACAAGGACTTTGCAACCGGAGGGGTAGGAAACAGGACCCGCAGGGCACAATATCGACGCTTTCCGTCGCCAAATCCCGCTACACTGGAGTAATCCGCAGCGCTGGGGTCGATAAACCTTGAGCTAGGAAAACAAAATGCCAGCACCCAAAGCACAACGACAGAGTCAATCTGGTGACGATCGCGTAAACATTGAGCTCGTCAACTCGGCACCGGGCGCACTTGACGCGCTTGACCGCAAGATCATCAATCGCTTGCAGAAAGACGGCCGACGTGCCTACGGCGCGATCGCCGAAGAGATCGGACTCTCCGAAGCGGCCGTTCGTCGTCGCGTGCAGCGCCTGAAGGACTCGGGCGTCATGCAGATCGTCGCGATCACCGATCCCTTGCAGCTCGGCTACGGCCGCGAGGCGTTGATCGGCATTCGCGTACAGGGCGACGTGCGTTTGGTGGCAGACAAAGTCGCGGCGATCGACGAGGCCAACTACGTCGTCATGACCGCAGGCAGCTTCGACATCATTGCCGAAGTCATTGCCGAAGACGACAACGACCTGGTGCACCTGTTGAACGACTCGATTCGTTCAATACCGGGGGTAACCGAGGTCGAGACGTTTCTGTATCTGAAATTAGCGAAGCAAACCTATGAATGGGGGACAAAGTGACACTTCACGAGACGATATCTGACGGTATTACCGTCAGCGACGAGCGACATGCGAGCCGTGACTATTCCGAACGGGCGAGACGCCATCTGTGGCTGCAGATGTCACGACTTGGCGCGTACGACGAGAACAAAGAGATTCCGATCATGGTGCGCGGCGAAGGCACGCGCGTCTATGACGCGAACGGCACCGAGTACTTTGACGGCCTCTCAGGACTCTTTACGAACTCGCTCGGCCACGGCCGCCGCGACATCGGTGAGGCGATGGCCGCACAAGTCGGCGAGCTCGGCTTCTTTCCGCTGTGGACGTACGCGCACCCGAGGGCCATCGAATTGGCCGAGCGACTCGCCAGCCTGACCCCAGGCGATCTCAATCGCGTCTTTTTCACCTCCGGTGGCGCCGAGGCGAATGAGAGTGCCTGGAAGTTGGCCCGCCAGTATCACCGTCTGCGTGGCGATCTCGACCGCTACAAGGTCATCAGTCGCGATATCGCCTACCACGGCACCACCTTGGGCGCCCTGACGATCACCTCTCTCGACCCGTACCGCATCCCGTTCGAGCCGCTCGTCCCCGGCGCCGTCAAGGTGCCCGCGGTGAACTTCTACCGCACCGAGCGGCACGCGGACGACTACGAAGCCTTCGGTCTTTGGCACGCTCGCCAGATCGAAGAAGCGATCCTGCGCGAGGGTCCCGAGACCATCGCCGCCGTGTTCTTGGAGCCGGTCCAGAACGCCGGAGGGTGCCTCACTCCCCCGCCGGGCTACTGGCAAGAGGTGCGCGAGATCTGTGATCGCTACGGCGTCCTGCTCGTCTCGGATGAAGTGATCTGTGCCTTTGGTCGAATCGGCACGTGGTTCGGTGGGCAGCGCTACGACTATGTCCCCGACATCATCACCTGCGCGAAGGGGATCACCGCCGGGTACGCCCCGATGGGCGCGATGATCGTCTCGGACCGCATCGCCGAGCCGTTCCTTCACGACGACATCTCCTTCATCCACGGCTTCACCTGGTCGGGCCACCCGGCCTCGTGCGCTGCCGCGCTGAAGGCCCTCGAGATCATTGAGACCGAGCACGTCCTTGAGAACGTGAACAAGAACGAGGAGTACTTCCGCCTGAGTCTCGAATCCCTGAAGGACATTCCTATCGTTGGCGACATTCGTGGTACCGGATACTTCTGGGGCATCGAGCTCGTCAAGGACCAGGCATCGAAGGAGACCTGGAGTGGCGACGACGCGGAGCGTCTCCTTCGCGGCTACGTGTCGCCCGAGATGTTCCGTCGCGGACTAATCTGCCGATCCGACGACCGGGGCGACCCTGTTGTCCAGCTGGCCCCGCCGCTTATCTCTACTCGTGAGGACATTGACTTCATGACCGGAGTGTTGCGCGAGGTCTTCATCGGAGCGTCCAAGCTCAACATCTAGTGGAGCCCCCGCAGTCGCTGTGGTGGTCAACGCTGCCTGAACCCGTCGTGGCGCGGCGAGCGCTCAAAGAGCACCTTGACGTCGACGTCGCCATCGTGGGCGGCGGCTTCACGGGACTGTGGACGGCGCGCGAGCTCTTGCGTCGCGATAAGACTCTTCGCGTCGCGGTGCTCGAACGATCGGTCTGCGGCTTTGGTGCCTCGGGGCGCAACGGCGGGTGGGCGTCGGCGCTCTATCCCCAGAGCGGCGACGCCGTCATCGCCCGCGAGGGGCGAGCGGCATACGACGACCTGCGCGCTCACCTACGACAAAGCGTCGTGGCGCTCGGCGACGCGCTCACCAGCGACGGCATCGATGCTCACTACGTGCGCGGGGGCACGTTGGTCTTCGCGCGCAGTGCGCTGCAAGCGCAACGGCTCCAACGTCACGTTGAGGCGTCACGCGAACTGGGCGACGGCGCCGATGACCTCACCTGGCTCGAACCAGCCCAAGCGAGCGAACGAGGCCTCGTCACCCAGTCGCTCGGCGCGACCTTCACGCCGCACTGTGCGCGGATCCATCCTGCGCGTGCGGTGCGCGGACTGGCTGACGCCGTCGCACACCACGGTGGCCAGATCTTCGAGAACACGAGGGTCACTCGAATCCTCGCCGCTCGGCGCGGGCACGCGGCCGAAGTGGTCACCGAGACCGAGAACGTGCACGCGAGCGTCGTCGTGCGCGCGACTGAGGGATTTACTCCGACGCTCCCGGGCGAGCGTCGCCGCGTCGCGCCGATCTACTCGCTCATGATCGCCACCGAGCCCCAATCGGACACCTTCTGGAACGAGGTTGGATTCTCTGCGTACGAGACGTTCGCCGACGATCGTCATCTCATCATCTACGGACAGCGCACGAGCGACGGTCGCATCGCCTTCGGCGGGCGCGGCGCGCCGTACCACTTCGGTTCAACCGTGGAAGAGCGCTTCGACGACAGTCCAAAGGTGTTTGCGCTTCTCGAAGAGACGCTGCGCGAGCTCTTCCCCACTCTCGAAGGTGAGATCGCCTTTCGCTGGGGCGGTCCGCTCGCCATGGCGCGGGACCAGTCACCCTCGGTCGTGGTCGACCACGTCAGCGGACTCGCGAGCGCTGGCGGCTACACCGGTGACGGTGTCGTTATGAGCTACGTCGCGGCCAACGCGCTGGCCGATCTCATCGTCGAGCCGGATGCGCAGACGGACGTTACCCGACTCCCCTTCGTCCAGCACCGAAGCAAGCGCTGGGAGATAGAGCCGCTCCGCTGGCTCGGGATCAACGCGGGGCTTAGCGCCGCAAACTGGGCCGACCGAGTCGAAGCCCGACGCGGTCGCGAGAGCCGCGCGGGGCAGTTGGTCGAGCGTTTCCTCAACTGACCTATCGAAGGATGTTGACGGCTTCTCCCGCCACGATGGCAATCGTGATGAACGAGATGATCGATTCGAGGCCAAAGAGCGCCTTCATCTGCGTCGTGAGCGGCATGGCGTCGGCCGGCGCAAAGCTGGTCCCGTTGGCGAGCGACGTGTAGAGATAGTCAAAGAACCGCGGATGCCACTTCGACGGGTCGTACGCGGAGACCTGCATCTGAGGAAACTGCAGGTCCGGTGGACGCTCGTCGCCGCCCGCGCGAATAATAGGCCCGCCGCGGTCCAACTCCCAGAACCAGAGCCCGAAGACGATCACGTTCGTCACCCATATGGACGTCGCCGAATACAGCAGTCCCCGCCCCGCGACGTGAACGGAGTAGAAGACGCGGTGGATGAGCAAGATCAGTGAGACCAAGTTGGCCGCGCTAATGATCGCGACCAACGCGATGGCGAGCGAGTGAAGAAAACGAAGTAGCATTGCATTCTCGGGACGGCGCCGCCATGTCAGCGACAATGGAATCAGGGGCAGCACGACGAGCACGGGCAGCAGCCAGCGCGGACCCACGACGAGGCGGGACGAGAGCACGACGTACAACCCGGCGCAAACGATCAACGCGAGCGAGGCGGGCCAGCGCGGTTCGACGGGAGCATTCATCAGCGGTTAGCTGATTGACGTCTGGCCGAGCGACGTGAGGCTTTTCGGAATGAGCAGCGACGCGAAGTCTTGACCCTTCAGCAGCTTCTCGAGACCCGAGAGGGGCAGTACCTGGAGCCCACTCGACGCGGGGATCTTGATCGTCGCCGGTTGGTTATAGGAGAGCACCTTCACCGAGATCGTCGAGGTCGCGTGCTTCGACTTGATCACGAGCGTGCTGGCCGAGGCCTCCCCCTGACTGCCGACCGTGATCGACCAGCGCACCGAACCGAGCGTCGACAGACTCTTTGCTGAGCCGAGCAGTCGCGAGAGCACCACGTGGTTACGAGTGAACAGGTACGTCGTTGAGTATCCGCTCCGGCTCATCGATTCGTGAAAGCCCGAAATGAGATCGATGTCGGGCTTGGTGAGCTCGAGCGAGACGCCGAACAGGGGCAACGCCCTAAAGGGCGTGGCGTACCAGGGACCACTCGAAACCGAGGCGGAACGGGCAAAGAGGTGGTCGTTCGCCATCAGCACCTGCACGTCCGACGGCGAGATGATCGTGGGAAAGCTCACGAGCGCGCTCGCGCGATTGTCCCTGAAGTTGACCGTCACATCGGCGTTAAGACCGACACCTCCCGACGTTGACAACGAAACGGAAAACTCGGCCGAACGCGGCGGATAGCCGTTCAGTGCCAGCGGGTCCTTGCCGATATCGGCCGGATTTGGATCAGTCGCCGCGAGCACGAGACCAAGGACGGTGAGTGCAAGAGCGAGGATTCCGATGGCGAAGGCCAAGACGCGCTTTCGACCGGTCATTCGACCACCCTACTGGCGCGCCGCCGAACCGCCGGAGGCATCAGCTCAATGGTTCGTTCAAGAGCTCCACGAGGAGTTCGTGGGCGATGTTGCGCCCGCTCGCGATGAAACCAACACGCGACGCGTCGTCACCGATGAGACCAGTGGCGATCGCGGCGTAGGACGCGGCACCGGATCCCTCGATGACAAGCCCGGAGTTCTCGGCGAGCTTACGCACGGCGTGGCGAATCTCGACTTCGGGCACGAGCACCAGCTCGATGCCGCTCTTCTCGACAATCTCGTTGGTGATGGCACCCTCGTCACCACCGCCCGCAAGTCCGTCGGCGATCGTCGGGTGGTGCACCACGTCGTTCATGTGCACGCCGCGCAACACGTGAAAGAGCGCCGCGCTCTCTTCAGCTTGAATGCCCGTCACACGAATGTCGGTGCGGCCGTGCCCGTCACGCGAGAGCAACGTTCCCGAGACAAGTCCGCCGCCACCCACCGGTACCACGACATGTTCGATCTCGGGCGCTTGGGTGAGCATCTCATCAAAGACCGTTGATTGACCGGCGATGACATCGCTGTCGTTGAAAGGCGAGATGAACCTCACGGACCGCTGCTCTGCGAGCTCGACGGCGTGCGCCTGTGCGTCGTCGTAGGAGTCGCCGAACTGGATCAGCTCGATGTCGTAGGTCGCGAGCTTCTTCACCTTCACAGCCGACGCATTCTCCGGCACCACGACGGTCGCACGCACGCCGAGCAGCTGTGCCGCGTGCGCGACACCGAGGCCGTGGTTTCCCGCTGAAGCGGTGATGACCGCGCCATCTGGATCGATACGCTGTCCGGCGTCGACGGCAGCGAGCGCGCCGCGTAGCTTGAAGCTGCCGGTGACCTGGAGGCTCTCGAGCTTGGCGAAGACGGGACGCCCGTCTATGAAGATCGTTACGGTCGGCGTGGGCTTCAAGTACCGAGAGACGATCTCGCGAGCATGTTCGAGTTGCTCGTTCGTGGGGGGCAAGACGTGACGAATCATCGGACGCAGCCTACTGCGACACTTTTTCGACGATTCCTACTCTCAAGTAATCTCAGCGAGTGCAGACCTTTCTCGCCGTGGTCATCGTCGCGTCACTCGCTTTCATCGGCACGATGTTTGACAACTTCTTCGCGTTTGCGGCTCAACTCATCGTCACCGAACACGAGAAGTACCGTCGGGTCGCGTGGGCTCAGGCGGTCGCGACAACGGTGCTGGTCGCGCTCGCGGCCGGGGTCGGCACGCTGCTCGCGCCGGTGCCGTTGCGCTGGGTTGGGCTGCTCTGCCTGGCTCCCTTTAGCTTCGCGGTCTACTCATGGCGTCATCGCGAGAAGCCGCGCGAGCAATTCAAACGCGGCAGCTTCACGACGTTCGCCGTGACGCTCGCGCTGGGCGGTGACAACATCGCGGTCTGGATCCCCCTCCTTCGGGCAAACGGCGTCACGCGCGCAATCGTGACCGTTGCCGTCTTCGCGTGCTGGGAAGTGATCTTCCTCTTTAGTGCGCAACGCCTCGCCAAACATCCCAAGGTCGTCACCTGGGGCCGAGCGCATGCGCCGAAGGCCTTGCCCGTGGTGTACTTCTTGCTCGGCGTCCTCATCTTGGTGGAGTGCCGCACCTTCTAGTTCGTCACGCCGTCGACACACGTCGCCGTTAGCGTGGACTCCATGGCTGAGAGCAGCGCCAATCAGACTTTGCGCCGTCTCACGGTGATCGTAGGCATCCAGTGGATGGGTGCCACGCTCGGTCTACCCCTACTCCCCCTGTTCCTCGAGCATCGCGACGGCACGCCCAGCGTGATCGGTCTCGTCATGGCATCGTTCTTCGTCGCCGGTATCGCCACGCAGTTCGCCTTTGGTCACCTCGCCGACAAGTTCGGCCGTCGACGGCTGCTCGTGCTCAGCCTCGTGATCTACGGGTTAGCGAGCATGACCTATCTGCTGCCGATCTCTGCGCCGTGGTTCGCGCTCACCCGCTGTGTCCAAGGAGCGTCTGCGGGAGCAATCGAAGTCGCCTCGATGTCGGCCGTCGCGTCACTGTTTCCCGAAGCACAGCGCGGTCGGGCGGTATCGCGCATACTCGCAGCCCAACTCTTCGGCCTCGCCATCGGACCAGTGGTCGGTGTGGCTGCGTCGGTGCGCGACCTCGGCTGGGCGTTCTTTGCCACGGGACTCGTCAGCCTCGTCGCAGCGCTCGTCACGGCGAAGACAAACCTCGGCGACCGTGAGTACGACCCCACACCTCTGCCAAAGCTGCAGTGGAGCAGACAGCTCACCGGTGCGCTGGTCGCCGCCAGCGCGGCGGGCATGGCGGTCGGCGTCTACGAGGCGTGCTGGAGCCTGTTGATGCACGCCCACCACGCGAGCACGCTGCAGATCCGGCTCAGTTGGACGTTCTTTGGCCTGCCGTGGATTGTGCTCTCGCGACTCGGCGGGTGGCTCGCCGACCACGCCAACCGTCGACTTACTACTCTCTTCGGGCTCCTCAACGGCGCGGTCTTCCTCGCGCTCTATCCCCACATCCACAACAACGACCTGATTTTGGGTCTCGGCTCACTGGAATCGATCGGCACCGCCTTGTCGCTGCCCTCAATCTCATCGCTCATGAGCCAGGGCGCCGTCGATCGCGAGTTCTCACGACGACAAGGTCTCTACACGACGTCCAATACGGCGGCACTCGCACTCGGAGCAGGCGTCTCGGGTTTCCTGTTCACTATCAATCCGGTGATTCCCTTTACCGCCGTCGCGATTGCGTCGGCCGCGCTCGCCCTCACCACGCTCTACTGGTGGCGCCGCGTGCCCGGTCACGTGACCACGATGACTTCAAGTGACTCGGGACGAGTTGAGCCACGTCCCTCGAGTACGACGATCTGACTACGACAGCCAGATCTGATCCCATCGAGCGTAACCGCCGTCGGGGCTGAGGCATCGCGTCGTACCATCGCCGGCGGTGGCGTACGCGAAGTTCTGAACATGGCTGCGCGCCGCCCAGGCGTTGACCGTAACGTCGAGCCAGAGGTATGGGACGTCCTTACCGAACTGAGCGTTGACCGCGCGCCACGCACGGGTCTCGACCGGTGAGCCCGAAGGGGCGGCGAGGGCAGCAAGCATATTGTTCTCGACCACCGGATCGCCCAGGTGCGCGAAGTTGACAGCACCGGCGATATTGACATCAGCGGGTATTGAGGTCAGGCCCATTCCTTCGGGATACGCGGCCGCGGCCGGCTGCGAGAGAAACCACACATAGTTGAGAGACGGGTCCACGCCGCCAAACTGATTCCATACGGCGCAGTCAAACTCGCCGTAGATGACGTTCTGGATGAGTGTGCTCGGGGTCAGTGACCGCGACGTCACCGTGATGCCAACAGCGCTGAGCTGCTGCTGGAAGAACGAGAACTGCTGCGTGGACACCGAATCGCCTGCGTAGATGTCGATGACAAAGCTCACGTCGGTGACGTTGTTCGCCGTTTTATAGGCGTCCACCAGCGTCTTGGCCTGCGTCGGGTTGTAGTTGGGATACCCAGGGTTCTCGTAGAACGGTGACGTCTTTCGGTAGATCCCGTTCGCGACGGCGCCCACGCTGCTGTCGATGACCTTGAAATACGTCTGACGGTTGATGGCCATCGCGCACGCCTGACGAATCGTGACGTCGTTCAACACAGGCTTGATCGTGCTATCCCAAGCGAGCGTCGATGGATTGACCGCGCCGGTCACCCCGACGATCGCGTCTTGGACCTGCGTGGGCACGGCTTCGCCCTTCTCGATGTAGGGCAGCGCCCCCGGTACACCCAATGCGGAGAACTCGCCAAGCCATTCGAGGTACTGATTAAGTGTCCCGGTCGTGTTGACGATCAAGCAGTTAATGGCGGGGTCGCGCGGTTGGGTCTCGTCGGTGACCATTGAGATGCCCGACATCTTCTTTAGCTGCGCGATCTGCGCGCCCGACTCTTGAAGAATCATGTCGACACCGCCGCTCTGGAGCGCTTCGTTTCGCGACGCCGAGTCGGGAATGATCTTAAAGTTGATCCCTTCCAAGTAGGGAAGACGCCGTCCGGCGCCATCCTTGCGCCAGTACTTCTCATTCTTCACGAACTGCGACTCGCTCCCGAGTACCCACGACTTGAACTTAAAGGGACCCGTTCCGATGGGGTTGCCCCTGTAGGAAGAGCCCAACGCCGTGGGCGCTGCCATAAAGGCGATCTGCTGCTCTGCCAGCGAAATGGGCCACGCCGCAAAGGGAATGGTCAAGGTGTACTCGACCGTGTAGGAGTTGACCGCCTTCACCGATTCGATGATCGGTGCGATCGCAGCGCCGACCGTTTGATTAGCTGCCGCGGCCGTGTAGTTCGCCACCACGACCGACGCATCAAAGTTAGCCCCGTTGTGGAACTGGACGCCGTGTCGCAGTGCGATCGTCCAGACCGTGTAGTTGCTGTTGGGAGTCGCTGAGAGCGCGAGCATGGGTAGGACGGTTTTGCCGTCGTGGGACATGATGAACAGTGGGTCGTAGAGGGCGTTGGCGATGCAGGCCCCCGAATCGTCGAGCTTGCCGTCTGAACCATTGAAGATGTGATAGTTCGGCACGTCGTCCAGGATTCCGACATTGAGGGTGCCGCCAAGCTTGGGCTTGCCAGTGTTCACACCGACTGCTGCCCCTGCGGCACTCGAAAGCAGCGAATCGACCACGGTTCCCGCCATGGCAATGCCACCAACTGTGGCGGCTGAGTGAGTAAGGAACGAACGACGATCGAACGAAGACGACATCTTTCCTGCTTTCCCCCGAAGAACCCCACTTTGGGTTTCTCCACTGGGCGAAAACTTAGCAAGGACTCGCTTACCCACCAGCACACCTGACAAGGTTTTTCGAACCGGGATTTCTTGGGACAGAGAGACGTCCTCGAACGCAACGACGGCGGGACGCGTGACGCTGTCCATCGTGGCGCGGCGATCCAGGCGTTTTCTTGTCGCCTCAGGTGTATCCTGAGCGCAGGTTCAAGGGGGTAGGGCGAGTGTCGCATCTGGCCGCAGTAGCGGCGTCACCGACGAGCGTCGCCGATGGTGTCACGCTTCGCGGCATCACAAAGCGGTTTGGCACGCATGCGGCCGTGAACAACGTCGACCTGAGCGTCGCCCGAGGCGAATTCTTCACCATGCTCGGTCCGTCGGGATCAGGTAAAACCACGCTGCTGCGGCTCATCGCCGGCTTTGAAATCCCTGATGGGGGGACGATCGAGCTGCAGGGATTCGACGTTACTGGTCTGCCTCCCTACCAGCGCAACGTCAACACGGTCTTCCAGGACTACGCCCTCTTTCCTCACTACAACGTCGAAGAGAACGTCGGCTACGGCCTTCGCGTTCGCGGGGTCACCAGGAGCGAGCGCAAGCGGCGCGTCGACGATGTCTTGAGCATGGTGCGAATGACCGAGTTCGCCGGCCGTCGACCGGCACAGCTTTCGGGCGGTCAACGCCAGCGCGTTGCGTTAGCGCGCGCCATCGTCAACGAGCCTGAAGTGCTGCTGCTCGACGAACCGCTTGGCGCACTCGACCTCAAACTACGTCAGGAGATGCAGGTCGAGCTGAAGAAGATTCAACGTCAAGTCGGCATCACTTTCATCTACGTGACCCACGATCAAGAAGAGGCGCTGACGATGAGCGACCGGTTGGCCGTGTTTCGAGACGGCACGATCGAACAGGTTGGTCCCCCCGCCGAGGTGTACGAGCGACCGTCGAGCGAATTCGTCGCCTCGTTCGTGGGCACCTCGAACGTCATCGACACGCCCCGTGGCAAGGCCGTGCTTCGCCCCGAGAAGATCGAACTCTCGTGGGAGGGCCCGCCTGAGGGTCGGATCGGAGTTCACGGCAGGATTGTCGACGTCGCGTACCTCGGGATGATCACTCGTTACACCGTCGAACTTGAAAACGGACGCACGATGACTGCGATGCGTCAGAACCGTTCGGCGCTCGACGGCGGCGGCCCGGGCGAGGACGACAACGTGACGATTTCTTGGGATCCAGCGGACGCCTTTCCCCTCGCGGCGTCGTCGGAACCCGATGAAGAGAGATAGCGACAAAGGAGAAGAATGACTAGAACCCGATTTCTACGATGGGCAAGCGCACTTGGCGCGACGCTGCTTGTGAGCGCCGTGGCGGTCCCGCTGACACTGGGTGGCACCGCGGGCGCCTCACTGGGCGCGCCGCCAACCCAGAGCATGAAGCCGCCCACCTCCATCGGCAAGGGCGAGGGCGCGCTCAACATCATCGCCTGGGAGGGGTATACGCAGCCCGAGTGGGTGAAGCCCTTCGAGAAGTCGACCGGCTGCGTCGTCAACGTCAAGTACGCGGGGTCTTCGAGTGAGATGGTGTCGCTCATGGCCAACGGCGGAGGACATCAGTGGGATCTGGTGTCCGCGTCGGGCGACGCGGACCTGCGGCTCATCTACGGGGGCGACGTGAAGCCGATCAACATCAAGCTGATCCCATCGTGGAGTGAGTTCCAACCGTTCTTGAAGTCGCCCTCGTTCAATACGATCAACGGCTACCACTACGGCGTGAGCTTCGAGTTCGGCCCCAACGTGCTCTTGTACTCGACCAAGACGTTTACGACGCCACCCACGTCATGGTCCGTTATCTACAGCTCCAAGTACAAGGGCGAGATCACCATCCCCGACAACCCCATCCAGATCGCCGACGCGGCGCTCTATCTCGAATCGGCCAAGCCGAGTCTTGGCATCACCGATCCGTACGAACTGACTCAAACGCAGTTCAACGCAGCGGTGAATCTGTTGAAGGCGGAGCATCCACTCGTCAAGAAGTACTGGGACCTTGCAAGCCAGGAGATCTCGCTGTTCCAAAGCGGTGCCACGGTCGTCGGTGCGGCGTGGCCGTACCAGACCTCGACCCTGAAGGCGGCCGGAGCGCCGGTCAACGACACGATCCCGAAGGAGGGTGCAACGGGCTGGGCCGACACGTGGATGCTCGCTACCAACGCACCACATCCCAACTGCGCCTACAAGTGGATGGCCTACATGTCGACGCCGAAGATTCAGGCCGAAGACGCCATCTCGTACGGTGAGACACCCGCCAACACGCTCGCGTGCCCGATCATGAACACGCTGCAAAAGGGCGGCTGTGCCGCATACCACGCGAACGCTCCGCAGTCGTACTTCACGACGATCAAGTTCTGGAAGACACCGCTTTCAACGTGCGATAACGGACAAAACGACTGCGTGGACTTCACGCAGTGGCAACAGGCCTGGACGGAAATCACCGGCTAAACCCGCGTGTCGATAGCTTCCACCTCCCGCCAACGACTGGGGGCGGCGCTCTGGCGCCGCCCCTGGTTGCGTGGCGCACTCATGCTGTCGCCGCCACTGATGTGGTTCCTCGTTGTCTACCTCGCCTCGCTGGTCGCGCTGCTCATCACGGCGTTCTTCAGCACCAACACGCTGACCGGCAACATCGTCTACCAGTGGACCTGGTCGAACTTCTCGCTCATTTTCACTCAAAGCGTGTACTACACGATCATTATTCGCACCCTGGTGATGGCCATCATCGTGACGCTCACCGACGCGGTCGTGGCGCTACCCTTCGCCTACTTCGTCGCAAAGGTCGCCCGCCATCGGACTCGACAGCTCTTCCTCGCCCTCGTGCTCCTGCCGCTCTGGGCGAGCTACCTGGCACGGGTGTACGCGTGGATCAACATTCTCTCGAATCACGGCGTCCTACCGAGTCTCGAATCGCACCTCGGCCTGCCCGTGACCAACCTCGCCTACACGAACATCGCCATGTGGATTGTCTTTAGCTATCTGTGGCTCCCGTTCATGATCGTGCCCATCTACGGCGCGTTCGAGCGAGTGCCCGACTCGCTCCTCGAAGCCTCCGCCGACCTCGGGGCCGGCAGCTGGATGACGTTTCGCACCGTGCTGCTGCCGATGATCCTGCCGGGCGTCGTCGCGGGTTCGATCTTCACGTTCTCTCTGACCCTGGGCGACTTTATTACGCCCCTCTTGATCGGTGGATCGAGCTCGAACTTCATCGGCAACGCCATCTACGACAGTGCCATCAACGGAGGGAACCTGCCGGGTGCCGCGGCGCTCGCATTCGTCTCCATTGCCATCATGGCGGTCTACCTTCTGTTCGCTCGTCTCGCGGGCGCCTTCGAGGCCTTGTGAGACTCTCGCGACTCTCGCGAGCCGGCCTCGCCGTCTTTGCCTCGATCGTCGTGGCCTTTTTGCTCGGGCCGCTGCTCGTCATCGTCTTGTTCGCCTTCGATAAGTCAAATGTCCAATCCCTCCCCATTCGACACTGGACAACGTCGTGGTTCAGCGTCGCCTGGCACGATCCGGCGGTGCGCAGCGCTCTCTGGCTGAGCGTGAAAGCGGGCGTGGTCGCCACGGTCATCGCGATGGTGCTGGGCACGCTCGTCGCCTTCGGCGTCCATCGATTTCGCTTCTTCGGTCGCGACACGGTCTCGTTGCTGCTCGTGCTGCCCATCGCGCTACCGGGCATCGTGACTGGCTTGGCCCTCGAGTCGGCCTTCAACTTCTCCCACATCCAGCTCTCGATCTACACCATCATCGTGGGCCACTCGACCTTCTGCATGGTCGTTGTGTACAACAACATCATCGCGCGCCTGCGCCGAACGTCGAGCTCTCTCCTCGAAGCCTCGGCCGATCTCGGAGCTTCGCCGATCCAGACGTTCTTGCACGTCACCCTGCCCATGCTGTCGACGGCGCTGATCGCGGGCGTGCTCCTCGCCTTCGCCCTCAGCTTCGACGAGGTCATCGTGACGACCTTTACGGCCGGCGCGCAGAACACCCTGCCCCTGTGGATCTTTGGAGCCATTCTGCGCGGCCAGCAGCTGCCCGAAGTGAATGCAGTCGTAGTGGGCGTTCTCGTGCTGACGGCGGTGCCGGTCGTGTACGCCGCGAAGATCGCGAGCGGTGACGCGACCGAGCGGAGTCGATCACGCTAAGGAGTTGTTGCTCAGGACCCAGGCGGAGGGAGGGGCCGCCTGGGTCCTGAAAAGGGGGCTTCTAGTCGAGCGCCTCGGGTGAAGCCAGTGCCCAACGTTCGAACATGAAATCTGGACTTTCTGTTCGCGCGTACATGCGATCCTTCTTTGCGGCTCGTTTCGCAATGCCCAGCCAGTCTGGCCCCCCTCTGTGTGGGCGTCATTGGAAGAACCTAAGAAGGCCCTAAAACTCAGTTTTGTTACCAGAGTGAGAACTCGACCTGGTGATGCCACCTTCCGCAGCGCGTTTCGGGCATACTTGGCCCGTACGATTTGGGTGTCGGCCTGTCGTCTTGGGGGCTTAAACAACAGGAGGACGACCTCAGTGGCTACAACCATGGATTCGCACGACGGATCGCCGGGCGACCCGGCCTTTCGCGTTGAACAGCACGGCATCGATTTCATTCCAGAATCGGAGCGATGGGCCACCCCGCGCAACATCGGCGCCATGTGGGCGGGCTCAGCCATCAACGTCGAGTACTTCATCTACGGCGCGCTCCTCATGGGGTTCGGCTTCAGCTTCTACACCGCGCTCAGCATCATCATCCTCGGCAACCTCTCGTTCTTCCTCCTGGGACTCGCCTCACTCCAAGGCCCCGAAGCGGGCACGACCGCCTTTGCGATCTCGCGCGCATCCTTCGGCACGCGCGGAGCGAGGATCGTCAGCTTCTTCAACTGGATCACGCAGCTCGGCTTTGAGACTGAAGGTCTCATCCTCATCGTCGGCGCCGCCATCGTGCTGTCCCAGATGGCGGGCGTCCACGTGTCGACGCCGCTGAAGGTCGTCTTCATCGTGCTCGCCGCCGCCATCCAGGCCGTCATGCCCTACTTCGGACACGCGACGATGGTGAAGGTCCTGCGCGCCCTCATCATTCCCTTTGGCGCGATCTTCATCATTCTCGCCGTCTACGACATCAAGCATGGCGCAACGTCCTTCAAGGGGTTTGGCGGCGGCTGGGAGCTCTACACCGCGGGCATGGCCTTTACCATTGCCCTCTCGGGTCTGGGCTGGACCGAGTGCGGCAACGACTACACGCGCTACCTGCCCCGCGACGCGAAGAAGGGCTCGATCGTGGGCTGGATCTTCGTCGCGACGGCCTTGCCGGAGATCGCGATGATGGTGCTCGGCGCAGCGACGTTCACCTTCTTGTCCTCGGCCGCCCAGTCAACCGCCTGGAACAGCGCCAACCCCTTTGAGGCCCTTCACGGTCAGCACACGCTGCCGAGTTGGTTCGTCGCCATCTTCTTGATCTTTGCGATCGTCCAGCTCTTCGGCATCAACTCCCTGGACCTCTACTCCTCGGGCGTGTCGCTTCAAGCCATGGGACTTCGCCTCAAGCGCTATCAGGCGGTCGTGCTCGACTCATTCATCGCTTGTGGAGTCACGATCTACGCGGAGTTCCAGTCGACGTTCTCGCTCTACATGAAGGAGTTCGTCGGGGTCATCATCGTGTGGATCGCGCCGTGGTTCGCCATCATGATGGTCGACTGGATCATGCGCCGCTACCGCTACAACGCGAGCGAGCTACAGCGCCAGAACTCCGGAGGCCTCTACTGGGTCGGCAAGAGCGGCATCAACTGGAACGCGATGATCGCCTTCGTCGCGGGGCTCGTGTGTGCGACACTCGCCTTCTCCAAGGCACCGCCCCCCGTCAACTTCCCCTTCCACTGGATGACGCCCGTTTCCAACCACTACGGCGGTGTGTGTGCGGCGAAGCTCGTGCACGGCGTCTGCACGGCCGGATGGTACGGCGGAGCCGACTTCTCGATCGAAGCGGGCATCATCATCGCTGGCGTCGTCTACTTCGTCTTGGAGAAGCTGACCGGCAACATCGATCGCCAGACCAAGCAGCAGCGAGAGCTCGAGTCGGTCAGCTAGCCGTTCCAGTCCTCGACGAGCCCACCGGCGCCGTCGGGGCGAAACACGGGCAACGACCCGAGCGCTCGCACCATCGCCGCGTCCTCACCGAGAGCGTCGCGCCACAGACCTGCCTCGGTCACCATCGTGCCGATCGCGACGACGTCGGCACCGACCGCGCGCAGCAGCCGCAGGCTGGCGCCCGTCGATGCACCGGTCGAGATGACGTCATCGACGATCGCGACGCGCTTTCCCTCGACGGCGCCGATGCGAGCGCGGTCAAAGAGGAGGCGCTGCTCGCCCGCCGTCGTGATGGACCGCACCGGTTCGCTGATGGCGTCGGCGAGATGAATCTTCGGCGTCTTGTGCAGGACGACATACTGGTCGATCCCGAGGTGCCGAGTGACCTCGACGGCGAGCGGGATGCCCATGGTGGCGACCGTCGCGACGACGTCCACGTCATAGGGGAGGAGCACCTCGGCGAGCTCCGCGCCCGCCTTCTCCATGAACGCGACGCCCATGTCGACGGTGATGAGCAGCGCGAGGGCCAAGGTGTCGTTCAGCGACACGATCGGGAGCTCGACGTGCTGAGATCCAATGTCCACGGGATAGGTGCCTCTCACGGTGGTGGAGCATACTTAATCAATGACGTCGCCTCGACCAGACCTCAACCGCGCACTCGCTGAGACGATGCTGCGCACGGCGTACGAAGAAGCAAGAACGGGACTGAGCGAAGGCGGCATCCCGATCGGTGCCGCCCTCTTCAGCCGCG
The DNA here is from genome assembly GCA_963724865.1 of uncultured Acidimicrobiaceae bacterium. Lineage (GTDB taxonomy): Bacteria > Actinomycetota > Acidimicrobiia > Acidimicrobiales > RAAP-2 > RAAP-2. The sequence continues at coordinate 327,298 of CAVRWO010000031.1, forward strand.
ACGGCACGCTCCTCGGGTCGGGCCGTAACCGTCGCGTGCAAGAAGACGACGCCTCGATACACGCCGAGACCGACGCCTTTCGCAAGGCCGGACGGCGACGCGACTACCCCGACAGCGTGATGGTCACCACGCTCTCACCGTGCTGGTACTGCTCGGGACTCGTGCGTCAGTTCAGTATTGGCGCCGTTGTCATTGGCGAGTCCGAGAACTTCCAGGGCGGCCACGATTGGCTCGCTGAACTCGGTGTCGAGATCATCGTGCTCAACGACGCCGACTGTACAGCGATGCTCGGATCTTTCATCGCCGAACACCCCGAGCTCTGGCACGAGGACATCGGCCTCTAGATCAGCGCGCGGGCGGTCCGAACAGTCGGTCGCCCGCGTCACCGAGACCCGGCACGATGTAGCCGACGTCATTGAGGCGATCGTCGAGTGCCGCCGCGACGATCTTGATGTGGGGGTGGCGTTCGAGGACAAAGTCGACGCCGGGCCTCGCCGCGATGAGACAGAGCACCGTCGTCTCACCGGCCCCGCGCTCGCGCAGCATCTCAAGGACGGTATCGAGTGAACCGCCAGTCGCGAGCATCGGATCACAGATCACCACGTGCACGCCCTCGAGCGACTCCGGCAGTCCGTCGAGATAGACGTCGGGCTTGAGCGTCACCTCGTTGCGGCGAAGACCGACCAGGCAGACGCGATGAAGGGGCAAGACCTCTTGCACCGCGGGGCTCATGCCGAGTCCCGCGCGCAGGATCGGCACGATCAGGTACTCGGCGTCGATGCGCAGCGCCGGTGCCTCACGCATGACGGGCGTATCGACGCTCGTTACCGCGACGGGCGTGTCACGAAAGGCCTCGTAGGCGACAAAGCGCGAGATCTCCCCCGCGAGTCGCAAGAAGTCGGCATTTGACGTGTTGACATCGCGCAGCTGGCGAATCTTGTCCGCGACGACCGGGTGTTGTACGACGAGCAGCGAATCCACGTGGTCACATTACGCCGTCAGTGCGCGTCGACGCGGTGCTTCTAGAGAGCCGTGCCTCCGTAGGATGCAGCGAGCGCTCGGGCGACTCCTCGGGCGTCGGCGTCACGCACTGTTTGGGGCACGGGGTTCAAGAGGTCGTCCCACACGGCAAAGCACGTTCCTCGAAGCTGCTCAAATCCGGCGGGGCGAGCAAAGAAGAAGACGTGCAGGTGCGAGCCTCCGTCGCCCCATCTGGACACGTGCGCCCGAGCGATGTGTTCGAGCGACTCGATCGCCCGCGCTGAGTGCACGATGATTCGCCCGAGTTGTGCCGCAAGGTCATCGGGCAAGTTGGCCAGGTCATAGTGATCATTTGGAATGAGCATCAAGACGAGCGGTGCGCCCGAGGGCTCACCGAATTTGACGAGTCGCCAGTCCTTGTCGTGCCACACAACCCCGCCCAGCGTCCCATCACAGTTACCGCACGGCCCGGCACCCTCTTCGCCCCGACGCGACGACTCAGGCACTTCAGGCGTTCGCAAGGGAACAACGCGCAGGCCCTCCGGCTCGAAGGGAAAGATGTTCCACGCGGTAAGACGCGAGAGCGGCATACGTCCCTCGGCGTCGGCGGTTTTCGTGGCGTTCTCGTAAAACTCCTGAGGAGAGAGCGGCATCGGCCTCATGCTATCGACGAGCTCAAACGTGCTCGCCATCATCGAACTCACCGGCTCAAGGTGTGGACTTTGTGACCAGCCGTAGGGCAAAGTTGTGACGAGCCATTGGTAGAATTCCCGGGTGTCATCTTCCCTTTCCGACCGTCTCGCCCGAGACGGAGGAGGTGAGGCGAACCCGCTCGGTGGGGTGACCTCCAAGTATCCCGGGCCTCGTCGAGAGATTTCGCGCGATCAGTCACTGCCCTGGTGGCGCCGCGTGCTGCCCGTCATCCAGTCGCATCGCGTTCCCTTTATCACCGCAATCGTTCTTTCGTTCGTCAGCCTGGTCTTCCAGGTGCTCGTGCCCAATATGTTGGCTGACGACATCACGAACACGTTTGTGAAGCACGTGTCCTCATTGCACACGGACGTGCTCTTCGTCGTGATCGTGGGCGTGCTCGCTGGCGTCACCGGCATCATCTCGCGTCAGTACCTCTTCTACACGGCGTACAACGTCGAAGCGGACCTGAGGACGCTCATCTACCAGCACCTCGCCTGGCTGTCGTTTAGCTTCTACGACCGAGTCCAGTCGGGCCAGCTGATCAGCCGGGCCAACAGCGACATCCGCAGCGTGCAGATGTACTCGATCTTCGCGCCGCTCATCATCGTCCAGTGCCTCATCGGCGTCGTGGCGTTTTGCTTCATGTTGAGCATCAACTGGGCGCTGGCGCTCATCGCCATGATCGTGATGCCCATCCTCTACTTCGTCGGCATCAAGATGCGACGCGTGATGTTTCCCATCTCGTGGATCACTCAGGCACGCCTCGCCGAAGTCGCCACGGTCGTTGACGAGAACGTCAACGGCGTTCGCGTTGTGAAGTCCTTCGCCCAGGAAGAGGCCGAGATCGACCGATTGGCCGACGCGGCAGAAGGCGTGGCCTGGGCCTACATCAAGGACGCCAACATCCGCGCCGTCTGGTCGCCCTGGGTTCAGAACTTGCCCCAGCTCGGCCTCGCCCTCGTCTTGCTGTGCGGAGGATGGATGGTGCTGCATGGCGACCTGCAGTATCCCGAGATCCTCGCCTTCAGCCTCTACCTCTTGATGCTCCAAGCGCCCTTCATGATGCTCGGCCAGCTCGTGATGATGGGACAGCGGGCGAAGGCCAGCGCGGGCCGGATCTTCGAGATCCTCGACGAGAACCCCGAGATCGTCGACCGTCCCGGTGCCTACGACCTCCTCGACGTCCGGGGCGCGATCGACTTCAACCACGTGACCTTCACGTACGACAACGGGGCAGAGATCCTCAACGACTTTGACGCGCACATCGCGCCGGGCGAGACCGTGGCGCTCGTCGGGCGCACTGGGTCGGGCAAGTCGACGGTGGCGCGGCTCATGACGCGCTTCTATGACGTGACGGCTGGCGACGTCGAGATCGATGGACACGACATTCGCGACGTGACGCTCACGTATCTTCGCGACAACGTCGGCGTCGTCCTCGACGAGCCATTTCTCTTTTCGATCTCGATTCGCGACAACATCGCCTACGGCCGACCCGATGCCCCCCTCGAAGAGATCGAGGCCGCAGCCCGGGCCGCAAATGCGGACGAGTTCATAGTGCGACTCCCCGAGGGATACGACACCGTCATTGGCGAGCGTGGCTACACGCTCTCGGGCGGTCAGCGTCAGCGCATCGCCATCGCGCGCACCTTGCTGCTCAACCCTCCGATTCTGATTCTCGATGACGCGACGAGCGCCATCGACGTGCACGTCGAATCGGGGATCTACGAAGCACTGCGAGGACTGCTCACCCAGCGAACAACCATCGTCATCGCGCATCGGATCTCGACGATCGCCCTCGCGAGCCGCGTGCTGCTCATCGACGAAGGCCACGTCATCGCCGACGGCCCCCACGAGGAGCTGCTCGAGAACGTGCCCCTGTACTCCGAGATCTTGGCCCAGGCCACGAACGAGGAGACCTCCTAATGGCCTTTGGATTCGGCGGCGGTGGCGCCATGTTTGGCGGCAGCGCCGTCACGACTTCCAGCCGAGCGGGCTTGCCCTTTGGAGGAATTCCCGAGGAGCTGATGGACGAGGCGACCAAGCTGCTCGCGACCGAGCCCGAGCACCCGAAGTCCCACATCCACTTCACCCAGCTGCCAAGCGCGAAGGAGCGCGAGAAGCTCACGCTGCCCCGTCTCCTCGCGGTCTACCCGAAGTGGGTCGTCGCTGGGTCCCTGCTCGTGATCGTGATCAGCCTCACGTTGCAGGCGGGGCCGCTCCTCACGGAGTACGCGATACGTCACGGGATGGAGCGCCACCACGACCTCACCGTCATCGTCGTCTGTGCGCTCTTGTACCTCGCGCTGGCGTTCGTGAGCGTGTTTCTCCAGCGCGAGCAGGTCGACGTCACCGGGAAGCTGTCGTCTCGAGTCATGCACGACCTTCGCATCAGGGTCTTCACCCAGTTCCAGCGACTGAGCCTCGACTTCTTCACCGAAGAGAAGGCCGGCGTGTTGATGAGCCGGATGACGAGCGACATCGAGAACCTCCAGCAGCTCATCCAAGATGGCATCAGCCAGTTCGCCCTCCAGGGTCTGACGATGATCGTGATCACCGTCATCTTGTTCTTGACCAACGTCGAACTCGCGGCCTGGACGGTGCTGATCATCGTGCCGCTGCTCTCGGTATTTTCCGTGTGGTACCACCACGCGTCAGAAAAGGGCTACCTCCTCGCGCGAGACCGCATCGCGCTCGTGCTTGCCGACCTGTCTGAGTCGCTCTACGGCATTCGCGTCGTCACGGCGAACAACCGCCAGCGCCGCAACATCACCAACCACCGCCACGTCGTGGGCGCCTATCGCGATGCCAATAACTACACGGGCCGAGTGAACGGGATCTACGGACCGTCGACGCTCATGATCGGCATCTTGGGTCAAGCGATGCTGCTCGGCATCGGCGGCCACATGGTGCTCAACCACCAGCTCAACGTCGCCCAGCTCATCGTCTTCTTCTTGTACCTCAACCGATTCTTTGCGCCGATTCAGCTGCTCGTCCAGCAGTACACGACACTTCAGCAGGGACGCTCCTCTATCATCCGGCTGCGCGAGCTCCTAGACACCACGCCCACAGTGAACGAGCTCCCCGACGCCATGACCTTGCCGAAGATCGAGGGGCGCATCACGTATGAGGACGTCAGCTTCGGGTATCTCCCCGACGAGCTCGTCCTCGAACACGTCAACCTCGACATCGCTCCGGGAGAATCGGTTGCGTTCGTCGGACCAACCGGTGCGGGCAAGTCGACCATGGCGAAGCTCGCCAATCGCTTCTACGATCCCACCTCGGGTCGCGTGTTGGTCGACGGCATCGATGTAAAGGCGGTCACGCTGCGATCGCTTCGCTCTCAGCTCGGTGTCGTGCCCCAAGAGCCCTTCCTCTTTGCCGGCTCTATCCGCTCCAACTTGAGCTTCGGACGCCCAGGGGCGAGCGACGAAGAGATCGACGAGGCGGTCGACGTCGTGGGTCTGCGCGAGCTCGTCGACCGCCTCCCCGAAGGCTTGGACACCCCGGTGCACGAGCGCGGTCAGACGCTCTCAGCCGGTGAGCGTCAACAGCTGGCCCTCGCACGGGCCTTCCTGGCCCGTCCGCGCGTGCTCATCTTGGACGAGGCCACGTCGTCGCTCGACTTGCAAAGCGAGACCGTGATCGAGCGCGCGCTCGACCGCCTGCTCGAGGGGCGCTCGGCAATCCTCATCGCCCACCGCCTTACGACCGCCCAGCGCGCCGACCGCATCGTCGTGATCGACGAGGGCGGCGTCGTGGAGATGGGCACCCCGGAAGAGCTGGTCCTCGCCGGTGGCGCCTACGCCATGATGCACGAGGCCTGGCTCGCTTCGGGCGGCCGCGACGCGACCCGCGCGGCGAGCGCCGACTAGAGCAGTCCTCTTACCGCTTCGATCAGCGAAGCGCTCGTCTGGCCCAGCTGTGGAAGGGGCTGCACCGATAGGTGGGTCACCCCCGCCTCGCGGTACGCGGCGATCCTCTCTTTCACGTAGGCAAGTGGCCCACAGAGCGAGGTGAGCTCCAAGAACTCTTCGGGAACAGCGGCCTCGGCTTCTTTCTTCTTGCCCGCCAGATAGAGGTCCTGAATGACTTCGGCCTCGCGTTCGAAGCCATAGCGCTGGGCGAGCTCGTTGTAGAAGTTCTTTCCCTTCGCACCCATGCCGCCGACGTAGAGCGCGATCAAGGAGCGACCGAGTTCGCGCAGCTTCGTGAACTCCTCGCCCTCGCCAATGGCGAGCAGCCCCCCCGCGCTGATCATGAGCGCGTCGGGACGGTCACGCTTCGCCGCTCCTTCAGCTAACGCGCTCCCCCAGACTGCTTTGGCGCGCTCGGGTATGAACAGGATCGGCAGCCAGCCGTCGGCGATCTCTGCCGTCATCGCGACGTTCTTTTGACCGAGCGAGGCGATCCAGATCGGAATGTCGCTGCGAACAGGGTGGGCGATGATCTTGAGCGGCTTGCCGAGCCCGGTTCCCTCGCCCTCGGGCAGCGGCAACGTGAAGCTCTTCCCCTGGTGAACGAGGGGGGCCTCGCGGCGCCAGACGTCCCGGCAGATGTCGACGATCTCGCGCGTGCGTCCCAGAGGATTCGTATAGGGAACTCCGTGGAATCCCTCGATGACTTGAGGACCCGAGGCTCCGAGGCCGAGGGAAAAGCGCCCGTCCGAGAGCGCGTCGATCCCCGCCGCGGTCATAGCGATGAGGGTCGGAGTACGCGTGTAGATGGGCAGGATCGCTGCTCCGATCTCGACGCGCTCGGTGAGTGCGGCCAGGTATCCCATGAGCGAAGGGCTGTCAAAGCCGTACGCCTCAGCGACCCAAACGAGGTCGAGACCCGCCGTTTCCATCTCGGCGACCTCGCGCGCCGCTTGCTTGAAGCCCCCGGCGTAGCTCATGTTGGTCGCTATCTTCATCATTCACCCTTCGCGCACTTGGCTGTCACAGTATCGGAATGGCGCGCGAGGAGACGGCGAGAAGTGCCTACGAGGGGGTCCGCGCTCACCTAACCTATTCGGTGAAAGCAACGGCGCTTTCCACATCTTCAAAAGGCTGGTGGCACGTGGTTACGCGTCTGCACGAAGCAATCCCCGACGAACTCAACCCTTGGTTGCGAATCGCCACTCTCATTCAAGAAGCAGGAGTGCTCCTCGGCCTCGATGACGGGATGATCATGAGAATCGTCACTCCCGAACGCATCCTCGAAGTGGCGGTGCCCGTCCGCATGGATACGGGCGACGTGCACATGTTCACGGGATGGCGCATCCAGCACAACACTTCGCGGGGCCCCGGCAAGGGCGGGATTCGCTTTCACCCCAGCGTGAATGTTGACGAGATCGCGGCTCTCAGTGCTGACATGTCGATCAAGTGCGCCGTCGTCAACATTCCTTACGGCGGCGCAAAGGGCGGCGTGAAGGTCGACCCCAACGCACTGTCACGACACGAGCTCGAGCGCCTCACTCGTCGTTACGCGTACTCGATCGCCCCCATGATCGGACCGGACCGCGACATCCCGGCTCCCGACATCAACACCGACGCCCAAGTCATGAGCTGGATCATGGACACCGTCTCGATGCTGCGCGGGCACAACCTGCCCGGACTCGTGACCGGCAAGCCACTCGCCATCGGTGGCACCTTCGGTCACGCGGGCGCGACCTCGCTCGGCGTCACGATCTGCACCGTCGCGCTGCTCAAGAAGCTCGGTCGCGTTCCCGAGGGCCAGCGCGTTGTGATTCAGGGATACGGCAAGGTCGGCGCGCCGCTCGTGAAACTCTTGAGCGCGCGCGGCATGAAGATCGTCGGACTCGCCGACGTGCACGGCGCAATACACGTGCCTGAGGGCATCGATCACGAGAAGATGGGCGTGCACTTCGCCGAATCCGGCTCGATCATGGGCTATCCCGGCGCCGAAGAGATCCACGCGGACGAGCTCTTTGCGCTGCCGAGCGACATCGCGGTTCCCGCGGCCCTCGGCGGCGTGATCACCGAGAAGGTCGCCGAGTCGATGGCCGCCTCGATGATGGTCGAAGCGGCGAACGGTCCGACCACGGCTGAGGGCGCCGCGGTGCTCCGGAGCCGCAACATCCCCGTCGTGCCCGATGTGCTCGCCAATGCGGGCGGTGTCGTCGCTTCGTACTTCGAGTGGGCCCAGGACCTTCAAGGCTTCATGTGGGAGCACGACCTCTTCCAGCAGCGCCTCGAAAAGACGATGCACGAAGCGTTCGACTCGGTCTGGGAGCGGCATGAGCAGTTGGGCGTGCCCCTTCGCGACACCGCACTCGTGGTCGGCGTCGAGCGAATCGCCGAAGCGACCAAGCTGCGCGGGCTGTTCCCCTGATCCTGGCGGCTGGCGGCAGCGCCGGGCAGCTACCTCGTGCGAATCACGACGGTCTTAGCGAGCTTGTCGTGCAGCGTCTGGCGCCGCTTATCCCACGCCGCCCAAAGCAGGTCGAGAAAGTGCGGCGCGGCGAGGGCGAGGTAGAGCAGCCCGTCTCGAAGAACCACCTCCGCCTGCCTGGTCGTCATATGCGCCGAGCGCCTCGCGTGATAGTTGTAGATCGAAGAGAGCAGCAGCAGCGCGCAGTAGCTCGCCGAACGCACCATGGCCTGGTTGAACGTCACGGGACTCTGATCGTTCGCGTTCACCACCCGCAGCCGGCAGATCTTCATCCCGAGCGTCTGACCCCTCGCGAGCCCCACCATGAGTCCGAAATACAAGAAGTTGGCGATGGCCGCAATAGCGACCTGCTCGTAGAACGTGATCAGCGTCAAGTTATGCAGCGCGGCAAAGAGCACGAGGTCAATGAAGACCTCGTCGAGCACGAAGGCGACGACTCGCCACCAGAAGCCGGCGATGCCGGGCTGCGTCGCCCACTCGCCCTGGTAGACGGGGGCGGGAGGATACGCCGACGTGCCCGGGTACGGGGGGATTCTCGACGTCCCAGAGGGCGAGGGCGACGCGCTCGTGGACGGCGATTCCGTCGCGGGCGTTGGGCTGCCGCACTTGGCACAGAAGTTCTGCCCAGACGTCTCGAGAGAGCCGCACACCGGGCAATACGCCATGAATCCTCTCTCTGCTTCTCGCCGTCACCCCCAGCCTACAAAGTTGGTTCTTCGATCCTTTCTGTTGTGTCACGCTGGGATGATGGACGAGAAGGCGCGCGTAGAAGAGCTTGAGGCGATTATCCATTCGCTGCGCGACGAGGTGGAACGTCTGAAGGCGGAGATCTCTCGGTTGCGACGCGATCGAGACGAGCGACCGCCGCACTACCTATAGCGGACGACCTCGCCCTATCTCGAGGGTCAACCCGGGATGCGCGAGAAGAATCTGTGCCTCGGAGGCGAACCGCTGTACGAGTTCACGCCGGCGTTCGCCGTTCTCATTGGGAGGTACGTGCGTGATGAGCGTCGCGAGCGGTCGAAGCTCGTTGACGAGCGCTGCGACTTCGCAGGCGTCGAGGTGGAAGGGGGGCGACGAATCGTCACGCACCTCGAACGTGCACTCAACAATCGCGACGTCTGGAGTGCGAAAGGTCGCGGGATACGCCCAGCCGGGACCGGTGTCGGCGCTGTAGACCAGGCGCGACCCGTCCATCGTGACCTGCACGCCCAAGGTCGGAATCTGGTGGTGCGTCGAGGAGAACTCCGCGACGAACCCGTTGCCGGCGACGCGAATGCCGTCGTCGACGTAGTCGATCAGCGTCACGCCGAGCGACACGGGATCGAACGCGAGCGCGTCGATCGTCGCGCGCGACGCAATAAGTCGAGGTGCTGTCTTCCACCACGATGACGCGGTGAGGAACGTCTTCAGATCGGCGACGTGGTCAGCGTGCGCGTGCGACACGATGATCGCGTCAAGCTGCACTACCGGTCGAAGTGTCGCGAGCCACTCGAACGCACCGATGCCGCAGTCGAGCAGGAGTGACGCCCTCGAACCGTCGAGCAGATAGCTCGAACAGGGCAGGCCGAGTTCAGGGTCGTAGGACGACCCCGCGCTGCCTATCACAGTGAGCGTCAGCCCGCGATGACTCCAGGCTAAGTCGGGATCGTTTGTCAGTGTTGTTCGTAGGTCGCGACGATCGCCGCACGAGCCAGCGTGTGCATGAACAGATTGAAGCCGAGGTAGGCCGGCGTGGCGTTCGCGGGAAGGTCGAGGTGATCGACGTCGAGCGCGTGGACGACGAAGTGGTAGTAGTGCGTGCCGTGCCCGGCAGGCGGCGCCGCGCCGAGGTAGCGCCTCATGCCCGCGTCGTTCGCGAGCTGTACCGCGCCTTTTGGCAGTCCGCTTCCCGCCGCGTCACCGGCCCCGGTTGGCAGCGAGGTCGTGGTCACGGGAATGTCGAACACTGCCCAGTGCCAAAAGCCCGACGCCGTCGGCGCCACGGGGTCGTACACCGTCACGGCAAATCCCTTGGTCTCCGTTGGAAAACCGCTCCAGGACAGCTGCGGCGACACGTCTTCACCGCCGGCTCCCATGAGGCCGCTCACCTGGGCCATGGGAAGTGCAGCGCCGTCGGAGATATCCGTTGACGTGAGCTCAAAGGACGGCACCTGGGGCAGGTCTTCGTAGGGGTCTCTCGCCATCGTGGTCTCCTCTCGGCGTCGCACCTCACAATGCTCGCCTCTCCCGTCACTGTATCGACGCATGCGTGAGCGCGCCAACGATCGTGCGAGGCGAGTAAGGGTTTCGCTTATTCGACACAGTGTCAGCGAGCCAACGTTCAATAGAATCGGCGCAATGACCCCTCCCCCTGCAACACCACGACGGCCCGCAGTCACCTCCACTCCTCATTCGCGAGACGCCGCGACCGAAGCAGTGATGATGTCCTGTGATCGATTCTTGAACGGTCACGGTCCGCGGGTGGCCCGAGACCTGCTCGCCACCATCCCCGAAGAGACTGAGGTCGACTACTACGGCGTGGGCGGTGCCGTTGCCGCCCTCGAAGCGAGGGTCGCATCGCTGCTCAACAAACCCGCCGCGCTGTTCTTGCCCAGCGGCACGATGGCCCAGCAGATCGTGCTTCGGATCCACGGTGATCGGCGCGGCGCGAAGAGTGTGGCGTTTCACCCGGCGTGCCACCTCGACTCGCACGAAGAGCGCGGCTATCAACTTCTGCACGGCCTCTTCGCGATTCCGGTCGGCCCGCGAAACCTGCCGCTGTCGGCGGCGAGCCTCGCGCTCGTCCACGAACCCGTCGGAGCGCTCCTGGTTGAGCTGCCCCAGCGCGACCTCGGCGGCACCTTACCGACGTGGCGAGAGCTGAACGCTCAGGTCGCCTGGGCGCGCGAACGCGGGGCGGCCGCACACCTCGACGGTGCGCGCCTTTGGGAGTCGACGTCCTACTACCGAAGGTCCCCGGCCGAGATCGCTGCGCTCTTCGATTCGGTCTATGTGTCGTTCTATAAGGGCCTCGGTGGGATTACCGGTTGCTGCGTCGCCGGGGACCAAGAGCTCATCGACGAGGTCTCGGTGTGGCGAACGCGTCACGGTGGTCGGCTCTTTGGCATGTGGCCCTACGCCGCGTCTGCGCTCAGCGTCCTCGAGACGCGCCTGCCGCGCATGGGCAAGTACTACCGCCACGCGGTCGCCCTCTCGAAGGGCATCGCGGATCTCTCTTCGGTTGAAGTACTGCCGCTTCCGGTCCAGTCGTCGATGATGCATCTGCGTCTGTCCATCACGCCCGACGAGCTAGGTGAGCGAGCCATCGACATCGCACGGCGCAAAAAGATCTGGACGTTCGCGAGACCCTTCCTCGCCGAAGGCGGGTCGCTGCAGCGAATCGAATTCACGGTCGGCGACGCCACACTCGACTTCACGCCCGACGAAGTGCGGGACCTGATCGAGCAGCTGGCAAGCCCCAAAACGCGAGGCGCCGCTCGGCGAACAACAAAACCGACCAAACGGTGAAGGAACCTCCGACGAACGACGTCCCGATTGTCGTCATGGGCGTGTCAGGGTCAGGCAAGACCAGGATCGCAAAGGCGATCGCCAAACAATGGGGCTACGTGTATATCGAAGCCGACGATCTGCACAGCGCGCAGGAGATCGAAAAGATGGCGTCTGGTCGTCCGCTCGACGACGAGGATCGCCTGCCGTGGCTGCGGAGGGTTGGTGAGCGAATCCGTGAGGAGGAGTCGATCGGTCGGCGAACCGTCACCGCGTGCTCCGCCCTCAAACGCGCCTACCGCGACATTTTGCGCGAGTACGCGCCTGACGCATTCTTTGTCATGCTTGAGCGTCCGTTCGACGTCGTGGAGGCGCGCGTCGAGTCCCGACAGCACTCGTTCATGCCCGCGTCACTCCTGAAGTCCCAGTACGAGACGCTGGAACCGCTCGAGGCTGACGAGTCGGGCATCCGCATCAATCTCTCGTCGAGCGACGATGTTATTCGCGCGATACGCCGCGCTGTGAAGAGGGTTTGACGAGTTGGCTCGCCGTCGTCGTCGTGGTGGTCGAGGTAGTCGTTGTGCTCGTGTTCACCGAACAGCTCAGCGTGTTGACGCTTGCCAGCACCTGCGCGGCGGCGCTCTGCAACGTCGCAAGCGGTAACGTGCCCGCCTTCACCGCGTGCTGAATGACCACCGAAGTTTCCGCCGCCAGTTGCAGCGAGGCGCTCGCCGACGGCGGCGAACCCGCAAGGACCATGTCGGCACCCGCCTCGAGCGCCCGTGCCGAGGCGACGGGAACCCCGAGGTGAAGTGCGCTGAGGGCTCCTGCCGACAGGGAATCGGTCACGATCAATCCCCCAAAGCCCAGCTGATCGCGCAGGTAGCTGATGACGACGGGCGAGATGCTCGCGGGCAACGACGAGAAACCGGGAATCGAGGCGTTCGAGACCATGATGGCCGTCGCACCACCGTTGATCGCCGATCGAAAGGGAACCAGTCCCGTCGTCTGGAGCGTCGACCACGGCCGCGTCGAGGCCGGGCGGTAGTCGGTGTTGCCGGTGCCACCTCCCAGACCTGGAAAGTGCTTCACGACGGAGAGGACGCCCGCCTCGCGCAGTCCCTTCGCGAACGCGACGACGTCGACTGCCGCTTTGGCAGGCACGCCGCTAAAGGATCGGTATCCATCGGGATCTTGTTCGCCCGGTTCAACGGCGCGTCCGTCGACGTCAGCGACCGGTGCGAGGTCGGTGTTGACGCCCGCCGCCTTCATCGAGCGCCCGACTCGCAGACCCTCGGCGGTGATCTGGTCCCGCGTGAGATTCTTTCCCATTGTCTGGGCCCACGGGAGTGACGCCACCAGATTCGTGAGACGCTCCACGCCGCCGCCCTCCTGGTCGGTCATGACGAGCATCGATTCGTGGTCGGGCGTCTCGCCCTGAAGCGCCGCGACGGTACGGGCGAAGTTGGTCGGTGTCGTGGTACCGAAGAGAAGAATGCCGCCGTAGCCATCGCGTGCGGCAGGCGCCATCGCCGCGATGTCGAGCGCGTTGACCGACACCGAGATCGCCTCGTTGGCAAGCTGCGCGACGCTCCAGGTGGCAACCACCTGCTCGGCGCAGACGAGATTCACCGTTTGCACGGCGGTGAGTGCGGCCGAGGACGGCACAGACGACATCATCGCGAGGGGAACGAGTCCGAGGGCGCCTGCCGAGAGAAGGCCAGCGATCACTCGACGTCTGCGCATAGTACGAGGCTACGACGGTGATAGCGAAAGCGGCCACCACTACGCTGAGCCGAAAGTGAGGTGACATGTCTGAGATCATGCCCGCGGCGTTCATCGGCCACGGCAGCCCGATGAACGCGCTCGAGCAGAACCGCTACACCGAAGCGTGGTCAGCCTTTGCCGACTCGATGCCCACGCCAACGGCGATACTCGTGGTCTCAGCGCACTGGTACGTCAACATCACCGCCGTGACGGCCATGCGCGTGCCGCGAACCATTCACGACTTCTACGGATTCCCACAGCCGCTCTTTGATGTCGACTACCCCGCACCGGGCAACCCCGACCTTGCCCAGCGCGTCATCGACGTCGTCAAGCCGACCTATGTGGGACTCGACGCCGACAGCTGGGGTATCGACCACGGCGCGTGGTCGGTGCTCGTCCACATGTACCCCGAAGCGAACGTCCCGGTGCTGCAACTCTCGATCAACGCCGAGCTGCCCTTCGACTATCACTTCGATCTGGGCACACAGCTGCACCAACTGCGAGAAGAAGGTGTCTTCATCCTGGCAAGCGGCAATATCGTGCACAACTTGCGTCTCATCGACTGGCGCTCGCCCGGCGAAGGCACCGATTGGGCACACCGCTTCGACGACGCGACCCGAGAGATCATGACGAGCGACGCGAGTCGCCTTGGCGTCACGCAGTCCCACGGGGACTATCGCATGGCAGTGCCAACCCCCGATCACTTCCTGCCGCTCGCCTACCTCGCCGGGCTCGCGTCCGCCGCCGGAGCGCCGACGCCAACCATCATCGACGGCTACGAAATGGGCTCTTTGTCGATGACCTCCTACGAGCTGCGCTCGTAGCTACTTGCGCATCGAGCGCGCGGCGCGCCAGACCGAGGCTCCGAGGGCGAACACGGCGAGCACTGGCAGCAGCGTCGCGGCCGCGGCGTTGAGGTGGCCGCTCAGGCTGAGGAGCGCGATCGCGCCGATGATCACGAGCACCGCGACGAAGATCTCGGGCGTGTCGCCGACGAGAAAGTCCCACCAGAACATCCCAAAGCCCTTGATCGCACGGGCCAGCCACTTCACGCTGTCACCTCCGAGTTGCGCGTCTTGGTCGAGCGCAGCCACGCGACGTAGGCCCAGGTGACGACGAGGTAAATGCCGACCAACCCCACGAGCATGGTGTCGCCGCCGGGCCATTTGACCTTGAGGCCTTCCCCGGTCCAGAAGGTTCCGAAGCTCACGAGCATCACGCCGACCAGCGTCTTCATCGCGTTCTCGGGCACGCTCGAAAGCTGCTTGGCGACGGCAACACCGACCACGCCTACTGCGACCAGGGCAACCGCAGCCGTGACGACGGCGAGCCCAAGTCGATTGGCGGCGGTGCCCAAGGTGAGCACTGCGATCACCACCTCGAGTCCCTCGAGAAAGACACCCTTGAACGCCACGACAAACGCGACGCGATCGCGTCCCGGCGCTTGGCCATCGGCCGACAGCTCAGCCACCTTCTTGCGATAGATCTCGTCTTCGTCGTGCTTGCCGAGATAGCCGCTCGAGCGAAGAATGGCCTTGCGCAGCCACTGCAGTCCGAAGATCAACAGCACTCCACCAACGATGAGGCGCAGCGCGTTGATCGGCACGTGCACGAGCGCCGGACCGAAGGCCGCAACAAGTCCTGCGAGGACGACAATTGCGACTGCTGCTCCTTCGAACGCCGAGCGCCAACCTCTGGTATGGCCGACCGCGAACACGATGGTGAGCGCTTCAACCATCTCGACCGCGCAGGCGACAAAGACCGCGACAATGAGCACGGCGTCGCTCGAAGAGACAGTGACCCCGATCACGTTGCTAGCACCTCCTTAGATGCATCCATCACAAAACACGACGACGGCTCGAAGCAGACCTTCACGTTGCGGCCCCGTTCGAATCGCACATTTGAGAAGATCTTGGTCAACGAGTAGCCGTCGCCGACGTCGACGACGTGGTCGTAGCCGTGACCGTTGAACGCGACATCGCGAATCACGCCACCGATACCTTCGTCGTTCGCCGGCGCCGACAGCGAGACACCGACCGATCGCACGAACAGACTCACCTTACCGTTCGCCGACGCACCGTCTGACGCGTTGGCTCGGAGCACGTGGCCCGAGGCGAAGGGCAGGACGACCTCATGATGACCCGCCGAGACCTCGCGAACGACGTCAACGGGAAACTCCCCGGCGACGCCTGTGAATCGCGCGACGAACGCGTTGGTGGGCTTGGCGTAGATGTTCTCAGGGGTGTCGAATTGGATCAACTGGCCCAGATTGAGCACCCCGATGCGGTCGGCGAGCGCGAAGGCCTCGGACTGGTCGTGGGTTATGTACACGGCGCTCGCGCCGGCTTCTCTCGTGAGCGTCGCGATCTCGATGCGCAGCTGCTCACGACGATCGGCGTCCAGATTGGAGAGCGGCTCGTCGAACAAGATGAGACCGACGTCGGCCGCGAGGGCGCGTGCGAGCGCGACGCGTTGCTGTTCGCCACCCGAGAGCTGATTGGGGTAGCGATCCGCGAGGTGCCCGATGCCCACCCGGTCCAAGAGATCGTTGCAGCGCTTCTCGCGGTCGGTCTTTGACAGCTCGGTGTTCGCCAGCGGGAACGCCACGTTTTTTCGAACCGTGAGGTGTGGCCACAACGCGTAGTCCTGAAAGACCATCGCGAGGTGGCGCTTGTCGGGCGCGACGAAGGTCTTCCCACCGACGACCAGACGCCCGTCGATCGTGATCGATCCACCGCTGGGTCGCTCGATGCCCGCGAGGCATCGCAGCAGCGTGGTCTTGCCCGAACCCGAGGGACCGAGCAGCACGAGAAAGGTACCCGGCTCGACGTCAAGGCTCACCCCGTCGAGCGCGAGCTTCTCTCCGAACTGCTTACTCAAATGATCGAGTGATACCCCCGCCCCGGTTGAACTCATGACTGTGCTCCCGTCCAGCCGATCCGTCGCCATCCCTTGGGCGTGACGACACGGTAGATGGAGAGCGCGATCACAATGACGCCGAGCATCTCGAGCAGCATCAACACCGTCATCGCCGTACCGGTTCCCGATTCGAAACCACTCAAGTATGACTGAATCGCGACGGGCGCCGGTTCCTGACTCGGCGGATACAAGATCTGGGAGATGGCGAGCTCCGAGAGGGTCTTGGTAAAGGTGAGGAGCCAGCCCCAGAGGAGCACCCTTGACATCAACGGCAGATTGGTCGTGCTCCACGCTCTAAATCGACTGGCGCCGTGCACGCGAGCGGCTTCGGCGAGGGAGGGCTGTATTTGGCTGACGGGTCCCGCCATGAACCGAGTCTGACCCGGCACGGCGTTAGCGATGAGCGCGAGCACCAACAGCGGCAGCGTCTTATAGATATTGACGAAGTTATTCGTGATGAACGGCAAGTTATAGAAGAAGATGTAGCCCACCCCGAGCACCACCCCGGGTATCGCGACCGAACCCAGCAAGAAGATGTCGGTGATCCGTTGACTCCAGCTGCCCGGACTGGCGATCAGGCGTCTCGCGAGAATGACCGCGAGAACTCCGGTTCCTGTGGCGACAAAGAAGCCCAGCTGGTTTGAGAGAAGGAGCGGCGCCCCAAGCGCCTTGCCGGAGATGTTCGGGTGAAAGACCTGGGAGTAGTACTCGAGCGTCCAATGGATGCCGGTCGTTGAGAAGATGCCGAGGTTCTGCACGAACGAACCGATGATGGCCCCGAACACCGGCACGCCGAGCGTTACCGCGAACACGAAGGCGACGCCTGCGGTAGCGGCGATACGCGCCAGGGGCCGAAATTCGCGGCGACGCGGGCTGCGGGTCCTGCCTGAGAGCACGGCGTACGAACGGCTGCGCATGACGCGAGACTGCAGCAAGATCGGCGGGATCACCATGAGGATCAAGACGGCGGCGATGACTGCGGCGACCGAGAAGTTCGCGGGGAAGTTGCTGATGGCTGAGAAGAGCGTGTAGGTAGCCAGAGGAAAGTGCGAGTGGTAGCCGAGCGTGAAGGCGACGCCGAAGTCGCTCAACGTTTCGGCGAAGCTGATTGCGAACGCGCTCAGGATTGCTGGCGCGATGATGGGCAGGATCGTCTGGAACGTGCGACGCCAGCCCGCGCCGTGGATGCGCGCCGCGTCCTCATATTCGGGACCGAGGCCCTGCAGCCCGGCCGAGACAACGAAGTAGGCAAAGGGCAGCGCGGCGGCGATGAGCACGACGACGATTCCGGTCGGTCCGAAAAACTCGCCGTAGACGTAGTGAGTGTTGACTCCGAGCGCGGATGCTGCGCCAAAGGGCTGGAGCAGGTCGGTCCAGCCGAGGGTCATCATCCACGTGGGCATCATCAGCAACAGCCACATGGCGATCGTCCAGAACCTTCGTCCAAAGACGTTGGTGCGATGCACGAGCCAGGCGACGGTCGTTGCGATCGCAACGGCGAACAGCGACACCACCGTCGCCACCCAGAATGAGTTGAAGATGGCCCGCCCCGAGTACCCGGCGAACGCCTGACGAATGAATGTCAGCGTGAACCACTGAGATCCCTGAGAGAACATCCGCGGGCTGACCGCGAGAATGATGAAGCACATCACCGGAGCGATGATCAGAAGCGTCAACACGACCCAAATGAGCAGACCTCCGAAGGAGGTGCGTCGCTTCTTCGGGCCGCTCGCCGGCGGGGGCGCGGTCGGCGTCAGCTCAAGTGTGCCAAGGGCCATGAGTCAGGTCCATGCGATCTTGGCGCCGCGGACGAACCGCGGCGCCAAGATCGTCCGGTTGGAGAAGATGGCCTAGAGGCCGTCGTTGGCGATGTTGGCGTCAAACCACGAGTTGATCTTGGTCTCGAGTGGTCCCCAGACGTAGGGGTCGAGCGAGATTGCGTTCGTAGATGCAAGCGACGGGATGATGCTGTTGGCGGGCTTCTCACCGTTGATGACCGGCCAGAACAGGGAGTCGCCGGTCGGGTCGCCCGTCTGCATGACGTGCTGGCCAGCAGGCGACATCACCCAGTCAACGAACTTCTGCGCGTCAGCGCGAACGATCGCCGGCGCCTTCGCGTCGATGCCGATAACACTCGGCAGAGCGACCGAGAAGTTCAGGTACTTGACTCGCATCGTTGGGAAGCTCGTGAGCTCGGCGCCGTAACAAGCGGAACTCTGAATCGTCGCCATCTGGATCGAGTCCGACTCCATCGCAGAGATCGTCGGGCCGTTGGTCGCGTTCACCACGATGCCATTGCTGTAGAGCTGCTTGTAGTACGCCTCTCCAGCGTTGACGGCGCTCGTGGTCGAACCCTTGGTGTAGTGACCGAGCTGGTCCATGACGCCTGCGATCAACGGATACGTCGGGCCGGACTGAGACGGGTCGTTCATGCCGAGCATGCCCTTGTACTTGGACGACTCCAACTGCTGCCATGTGCTCGGCAGCTGGGAGGCCGACACCTGGGCCGAGTCGTAGCAGAGTGCCCCGGTCACGGTGAGACCCGTCGGAGTGAAGCTGCCATCGGTCGGCACGTTCGCCTTGCCGAGCGAGTTGAAGTCAACTCCCTTCGGCACGCTGTTCTTGACCAGGTAGCCCTCATTGTCGAGCTCGGCGAATGCGGTCGCGCCGTCGACCCAGAGAACGCCCCATTTCGGGTTGTTCCCTTCGGCCTGAATCTGCTCGAGGAGGGGGCCCGTCGAGTTGTCGTTCAGCGTCACGGTAAAGCCGGGGTGCGTCGCGTTGAACGCCTTGACCGAGGCCGCGTCGTAGCCCTCAGCCGCGTACAGAGCGAAGCCGGGATTTGACGAGGCACCAGCACCGGCACCGACGGAGATGACAAATGACAGTGAAGCAGTAGTGCCCGCGAGGGCTACCAGGGCGATCCGCTTGCGCAGCGCGCTTTTGTGCAGGGTTAGGTTCATGCAGAGTTTTTACGAGGCGCCGTTTACCGAAGTGTGACATCTTCGAAAGCGATTCGAAATCTTCGCGAAACAATTTCAACCTGAAGATCAGGCAGAATATTCGGATTCACCTTACGCATTAATGCGTGATAAAAGCGCGCACCGCCCGCACGAAAACGACACGAGAATTGCTAGCGCTCCCGACGGCGCAGTTCGTCCTCGACAGCCGCGGGATCGAGTCCGCGACTCCGCAGCAAGAGAAGTGTGTGGAACCACAGGTCCGCCGCTTCGCTGATGACACGCTCGTCGTCTTCGCTGAGCGCCGCAACTGCGAGCTCGACCGCCTCCTCACCAACCTTTCGGGCGTTTTGACTCACGCCGGCGCTGAGCTGCTGATGCACATACGACCCTTCCTCGTGCTCGGCTTCACGGCGTAGGATCTTTCGCCACAGCCACGGCGTGAAGCAGGAGGTCGAACCGTCGTGGCACGCCGGTCCGTCGGCATGCACCGTAACGAGGACCGCGTCCTCGTCGCAGTCAAGCGCGAGGTTCGCCACGTGCATCTCGTTGCCCGAGGTCTCCCCCTTCTTCCAGAGGCGTTGCCGAGAGCGAGAAAAGAAGTGCACGAGCCCGCTCGACCTGGTGAGGGCGTAGGCCTCCTCGTCCATCCACCCGAGCATCAAGACGCGCCCCGTCGCTTCGTCCTGCACGATGGCAGCACGCAAGTCCTCAGACATAACCCTCCTTCAGGGGTCGCAACGCGACCCCGAGCGCTTCGATGTCACGGCGGAGTGCTCCGAGTCCTCCCGGGTTCTCGTGAACGATCGACGCGATCAGCGCGGCGTCGGCGATTCGCAGCACCTCGGCCACGTGCTCGGCGCACCCCGCACCTCCCGAAGCGATGACGGGCACGCTCACGGCGTCGCGCACGGCGGACGTCAGGTCAAGGTCGTAACCCCTTCGATGACCGTCGTGACTGATCGAGGTGAGGAGGATCTCACCGGCGCCGCGCTCGCACGCCTCGACGGCCCATGGCACCGTCGGCGTCGTCGTGGCGACCCGTCCGCCGTGCGTGTGCACCACTCCTTTGCCCGCGTCGATGGCGATCACGACGGCCTGGGAGCCGTAACGACTGGCGATCGCGGTGATGAGCGAGGGATCGGCGAGTGCTGCAGTGTTGAGCGACACGCGGTCGGCGCCCGATTCGATGATGCGCGACGCGTCCTCCACCGAGCGAACGCCACCGCCGACGGTAAAGGGGATCGAGACGACGTCAGCCACGTGCTGGACCACCGAGGTCATGGTCGTGCGCTCTTCTGGGGTGGCGCTGATGTCAAGAAAGACCAGCTCGTCGGCACCGCCTTCGCTGTAGTAGGTCGCGAGTTCGACCGGATCGCCAACGTCGCGCAGTTGGACGAAGCTCACCCCCTTGACGACTCGACCGTGCGCCACGTCGAGACAGGGGATCAGGCGTGGGAGAGGCATTGCTCAAGGAAGGCAAGGCCCGCAGGCCCGCTCTTTTCGGGATGGAACTGGACCCCAAGAAACGGCCCACGGCGCACGGCGGCGGTGACGCCATCGGCGCTCGCGATGCCGTGCTCGCTTCGCGCCGCGTACGAATGAGCGAAGTAGTACGCCTCGCCCCAGGGTTCGACAATCGACCATCCCAGTCGCGGCACCCGGCCATTTCGCAGACGCACGACCTCGCCCGCCAGCAGTCCGAGGCCCTTTACGCCACCGTCTTCCTCGCTGTGCTCAAGGGCGAGTTGCATACCGAGACAGATCCCGAGGGTCGTGCCCCCGTGACGGTGGCGCTTGCGCAGCGCGCTCGCAACCCCGGTCTCGTTGAGGTGCGCCATCGCGCTGCTCGCCGAACCAACGCCGGGCAACACCACGAACTCGGCCTCTTTGATCTGTCGGGCGTCACTCGTGACGACGCTGTCGTAACCAAGATGCGTGAGCGCTGCTCGCACGGAGCGCGTGTTGCCCGCGCCGTAGTCGACCACCACGACGTTCATAGGGTGCCCTTGGTCGAGCGAACCAAGGAACCGTCCTTCTTGAGCGCTTGGGCGATCGCCCGTCCCACCGCCTTGAAGGCCCCTTCGGCGACGTGATGCGCGTTCTCACCGGTCGCGGACACGTGCAACGTGATGCGCGCTGTCTGAACCAGCGACTGAAACGCGTGGGTCACCATCCCCTCATCGGGGCTCACGTTGATGTTGGCGGTGGCACGGCCGGAGAGGTCGACGACCGCGTGCGCGAGGGCTTCGTCCATCGGAACTCGAGCCTCGCCGTAGCGAGTGAGCCCTCTGCGGTCGCCGAGGGCACGGTCGAGCGCCTCACCGAAGGTTCGCATCATGTCTTCGACGGTGTGGTGGTCGCCGGTCTCGAGATCCCCCACCCCCTCCAGGCGCAGATCCATCCCCGCGTGAAAGGCGAGCTGTTGGAGCATGTGATCGTAGAATCCGGCGCCGGTGTTGACGAGCACTCGACCCTCACCCGGCACGCGCAGACGAACACTCAGCAGCGTCTCTGCCGTGTTGCGTTCGTGACGGAGGTACTGAGCGGGCATCGGCGTGTCAAAGAGTGCGCCGCGCAGGGCGTCAAGGAGGAAGTCGTTGTCGATCTCGTCGCGAACGCTGACCCGAAGCCCTCCAGGGTACGCCCTCGTCACGGCGCCGTAGGGCAGGAGCTGCTCGACCATCTTCTCTGGCTCATCCATCGGGATGAACAAGAAGTTGGTGAACGAGCGGACAGGCTCGAGACCGAGCGCCGTGAGCTCACGCGCTAGTCGATTGCGCTCAGCGATGGTCGACGAGACGTCGGGCCTTTGGGCGACTGCGTTCAATGCGAGCGCCGCCGAGAGCGAGGACACCGACAGCGGCGCCTGGCGAGAGGAGATCGCTGCGACCAGCTCAGGCGTGGCGAGCGCGTAGCCGACTCTCGCGCCCGCGAGTCCGAAGGCCTTGGAGAACGTTCGCAGGATGATGACGCCGTCATCGAGACGATCGAGCGCGTCCACCCCCGCGTAGTCGGCGTATGCCTCGTCGATGACGAGCTGACCGCTGACGTCTGGGATCTCGCACAGCTCACCGGTCGGGTTGTTCGGCCGACAGACGAACACGAGGTCGGCCTTCTTCGGGTCGTCGATGACGATCGCACCCGCCATGATGGCCGCGTATCGATACATCGAATACGAAAACGCCGGCACGGTCGCGATCGTGCCACCCTCGGCGAACAGACGCGCGAGCAGCACAATGAACTCGTCGCTCCCTGCCCCAAGTGCCACGCGATCGAGGTCGAGACCGTGATAGCGCGCGATCGCTTCGCGCAGCGACAGGTACCGGCCGCGGTCGTACTCGTTGACGTCTGCGAGCGCTCGTGCCAGCGCGGCCGGTCGAGCCGACGGCGGTGGGCTTGCAGCGACGTTTCCGTCAAAGCGCACGATCGAGCGTGGATCGATACCCACTCGTTCGGCGAGCACCTTGGTGGATGGCGGCCACTGGTAGGACTCGAGAGCAACGGGCTTCATCGGCGAGCCGTCGCTTTGTGCGCGCTCATGCCCTCGAGCTCCGCCAGCGCCTCGATGGTCGGCGCGAGCCGATCGAGTCCCTCTCTCGTAACGCGCTGAACGGTGACGGTCTTCATGAATCCCTCGAGTCCAAGACCGCCCGTCGACTTCGCCCAGCCGCCGGTCGGCAGCACGTGATTCCCGCCGGTTGCGTAGTCCCCTGCCGGGACCGGCGAGTACGGCCCGACGAACACCGCGCCGGCGTTGCGAATGCGCCCTGCCAATGACTCCGCGCGCTCTCCGAGCAGCGCCACGTGCTCGGCGGCGTAGCCTTCGACCTCGGCGAGTGCCGCGTCAACATCCTCGCCGACACGCACCACGTAGCCCTTGGAGTCGGGTCCGTGCTCCATCTGGGCCGCGATCTCCTGGGCGATGATCGCTTCGTCAAACCCTTCGTCGGCGACGACCACGATCTCGCTCGGTCCAGCCGGCAGATCGATCGCAACGTCGCGGCTGACGATGAGCTTGGCGGTGTTCACCGCACCGCTTCCTGGCCCGAAGATCTTGTCGACGGGCGCGATCGACTCCGTGCCGTAGGCCATGGCGGCGATCGCTTGTGCACCGCCAATGGCCCAGACCTCGTCGATGCCGAGCAGGGCCGCAGTCGCTGCAACTGCGGCCGAGCCGTTCGGCGGCGTGCAGACGACGATGCGCTCGACGCCCGCCACCTGCGCGGGCACGGCCGCCATGATGAGCGACGAGATCAAGCCCTTGGGCACGTAGATTCCGACAGAGCGAAGCGGCGTCCAGCGTCGCTCGAGCGTGACACCGGGCGAAACCTCCATCATGAGGTCGGCCGGACGCTGGGCGGCGTGCCAGGTGCGCACCGCGTCGGCGGCCGCGAGCACGGCGGCAGTGGGAATGTCCCCGTACGCGGTCGCACGTTCTGGCTCGTCCGACGTGGTGCCGTCAAAGAGATTCGACCACTCGACGACCGCGGCGTCACCGCGCTCGCGCACGTCGCTCACGATCTCTTCGATCGTTACGACACGTTCCGTCTTCACCGGTGTGCTCACGGCACCATCCTCTCGATGGGTAGGGTCAGAATCGAGCTGGCACCCGCCGCTTCAAGTCTCGGCAGGAGCGACCAGATGTCGGCGGCGGGCACGAGCGCGTGCACGGCAACAACGCCCGGCGTCGCGAGGTCCATCACGGTGGGCGAACCGGCCGTCGGCAGGACTGCCGTCACTTCGCTCAGCCGCTCCTTTGAGACGTTGCAGAGCAGGTAACGATTAGCTCGTGCGTTGATGACTGAACCGAGCACGGTGGTGAGCGTCCGGCGAGCCTCGAAGTCCTTGGAGTTGGCCCTCCCAACCAACACGGCCTCAGACTCGAAGAGCACACCAATTGATCGCAGACCGTTGGTGCGCAACGTGCTGCCGGTTGACACGAGATCGACGATCGCGTCAGCGAGGCCGAGCCGCGGTGAGATTTCGACCGAACCGGCGACTGCAACGATCTCAGCGTTTACACCGCGTTCGGCGAGCAGCTTTGACGTGATCCGAGGGTGCGACGTCGCGACGCGTCGGCCCTCCAGATCTTCGACGCGGGTCGCGAGGTCTTCATTCGACACCGCAGCCTGCAGCGAACAGGTGCCAAAGCCCAGGCGCAGGAGCACTTCGACGTTGCATTCACGTTCGTGAATCAAGTCAAATCCAGTGATGCCGCAGTCGACGACCCCGTCTTGGACGTATTCGGGAACGTCGTCGGCGCGAACGAACAAGAGGTCGATATCAGCGTTCCGACAGTGCGCTTGGAGCATGCGCTCTCCGGGCTCTTGAGGCGAGACGCCGCTCGCTTCGAGCAACGCCCACGAGGGCTCGCGCAGGCGACCCTTTGATGGAAGGGCCATGGTCAAACGGCGAGTCATCGCGATCTCCTCTTCAATACGGCTCGATAGCCGCCCTCTCCGTGGTGGAGCCACTGGGCGACGCGTGTGATGGTCGCCGTCGAAGCGCCGGTGCGCCGCGAGATCTCGTGGTACGGCACGCCGTCGTTAACGAGACGAGCCACCTGCAGGCGTTGGCCCATGGCGTCCAGTTCGTTCGACGTGCACAAGTCGCGCAGGAACGCCGCGACGACCTCGGGATCGCGCAGGTGCGCCACCGCGTCAACGAGCTCGTCGAACCTCGACGCTGTCTCGGGCGAGGCTTCGGCCGGAACTACCTTTCCGCTGGTCATAGCAGCATGTTAGTATGCTAATTCGCTACTACGCAAGTGGAGCGCTCGAGAACCCTTCGCATGACGAAGCGAATGCTGCCGCCGGGCCCGACATCTGCCGTTCTTACGTGCTAGTACGCTACTTCGCTAGCATGCAAGTGATCCCGGCCGTCGACCTACTCGGCGATGACGCCGTTCGCCTAGAGCAGGGCGATTATGACCGCGTCATCTTCCGACAACCGCTCGAGGAGTTCATGGGTCGTCTCGTAGCGACGCAACCGGTGCTCATTCACGTCGTCGACCTCGAAGGCGCTCGCGATGGAGACCTGCGAACGGCGGTCATCGAACGGTGCCATCACCTGGCGGGCTCCATCCCCCTGCAAGTCTCGGGAGGCATTCGCAGCATCGACGCTGCGCAGCGCGCACTCGACGCGGGCGCTGCGCGAGTGATTGTTGGTACGTCACTTTGGGAGAGCGACGAGGCGATCTCGCGGTTCGTAGCCGCGCTCGACGATCGTCTCCTCGCCGCACTCGACGTGCGCGACGGACAACTTGCAGTTCGCGGGTGGCTCGAGAACTCGACGATCAGCTTCTCTGCAGCACTCGCGCGATGCCGCGCGGCGGGGGTGGCGCGACTCCACGTGACCGCCATCGATCGTGACGGCACGCTTCGCGGGCCAGATCTGGCGCTGTACGAAGAGGCCTGCGCGAGCGGGATTCCCGTGGTTGCTGCCGGTGGGGTTCGCGACGACCGCGACGTGAGAGAGCTCGAGCGCGTGGGCTGCGAGGCGGCAGTCATGGGGCTCGGGTATCTCCCCCGTCTCGGGTTGTAACCAGACCCGGGAATTGCCTCTGAATCTCCTGAGTCCTCAACGCCCGCGAGCGACGCAACAGAATTAATTAGCATCTACAATAGTTAGTGCATGAATCACGCCGACTCGACCGCTGCAACGTTGCCCTCATCGCTTGTTGATGCGGTGCTGTCGGCGAGCCGGGTCTTCGTCGCCATCGCGGTTCGCTCGCTCGCCGATACCGCCGAAGAGGTGACGCTCGCGCAGTACCGTGCGCTCGTCGTACTTGCGTCGCGCGGAACCCAGACCCTGGCCGGTCTCGCCGCCAACCTTCAGGTGACGCCCGCCACCGCCACGAGGATGTGTGACCGACTCGTGCGCAAGGGTCTTATTCGCCGCGCGCACGAGCGCAGCGATCGACGCACCATTCGCCTCGATCTCACAACGTCCGGACGCGAGCTCGTTGACGAAGTGACGCGCCGTCGCCGTCGAGAGATCCGCGCGCTACTCAAGTCCGTACCGACGGCCGAGCAGTCAGCGCTGGTGCACGCTTTGAGCCTCCTCACCGAGTTAGGCGGCGAGGTACCCGAACAGGACTGGTCGACGGGATGGGACGTCATCTGACCCACTTCCTGACGTCGTTGCAGTCCCCGCATCGTCGAGCGCTCAAGTGGCTTCAAACGACGGCGGCGAGCTGGCTGGCGTCCGCCTCCTACGCGCAGAAGTGGCTGGTCCTCGGAGCGCTCATCGGGGTGGTGTCGGGACTCGGTGCAGTCGTGTTCTTCGAGGCGCTCAAGGTGTCGACGCATCTCCTCTTGACGAGGCTCGGCGACTACCAGGTCGGCGGGCCAAAGGCTGAGGGCAACCTCAGGCCCTCGGCGCATTTCTCTCGCCCGTGGGCCATCCCGCTCATCGCGGGGAGCGGCGCGCTGCTCGGGGCCGTGCTGGTGTACCGATTCGCGCCCGAGGCCGAAGGGCACGGCACGGACGCTGCGATTGACGCCGTTCACCACCACCCTCGTGGCATTCGACTCCGTACGGTCGTGGTGAAGATCGTCGCGTCGGCGCTCACCATCGGATCAGGTGGTTCAGCAGGCCGCGAAGGCCCAACTGGCCAGATCAGCGCAGGCTTCGGATCACTCGTCTCGCGGGTGTTCGACCTCAGCCCGGGCGACTCGCGCATCGCCGTGGCGAGCGGCATCGGTTCGGGCATTGGATCGATCTTCGGTGCGCCACTTGCCGGCGCCGTGCTCGCCACAGAGATTCTCTATCGCGACGACTTCGAGGTCGACGCGCTCCTGCCGTCGTTCATTGCGTCCTTTGTGGGCTATGCGGTGTGGGGCACCTTCGAAGGCTTCGGTCCCCTGTTCGGATTTGTCGGCAACTACACCATGACGAGTGCGGCGCCGCTGTTGTGGTTCGCCTTGATCGGCGTGCTGAGCGGTGGCGTCGGACTCCTCTATGCCAAGGGCTTCTATGGCGTTGCGGCTGTCTTTGAACGCCTCCCGCTGCCACGATGGGTGCGCCCTGCGATCGGCGGTGTGCTCGTCGGCTGCATCGCGCTCGCCATTCCCCAAGTGCTCGGCACTGGGTACGGGTGGATCCAGGAATCCCTCGGCGCGCGACTCCTCGGCATTCCGTTGTGGATCGTCCTCACCATCCCGTTTGCTCGTATCCTCACCACCGGTCTCTCGATCGGCTCGGGCGGTTCGGGCGGAATCTTCGGCCCCGGCATGGTGATCGGCGCGTTCCTTGGCGCCGCTGTCTGGCGACTCTTCGAACCCTTCGCGCCAGGCGTTGGTCACAGCCCCGCGCCATTCGTCATCGTCGGGATGATGGCGTGCTTCGGCAGCATTTCGCGAGCGCCGCTCGCCATCATGCTGATGGTCGCCGAGATGACCGGCACCCTCACGCTGATCGTGCCGGCCATGGTCGCGGTGGGGATCGCAACGTTGATCGTGCGCCGCAACGACGACACGATCTATCGCAGCCAGCTACGAACTCGCGCCGATGCGCCCGCCCATCGTCTCGTCAGCGGTCTTCCGCTCCTCGCAGAGATTCCCGTCATTAACGCAATGTCCGTGCCGCGCTGCGTACTTCGCGACAGTGAGACCGTCAACCAAGCGATCGGCCAACTGGACGAGGCACAGGTGACGTCAGCTCCCCTCGTCGATGACGCGGGTCGCTATCTGAGTCAGGTGTCGCTCGAGCAGCTCCAGACTTTGCACGTCGACGTCGTCATGGCGGGAACGTCGCTCGTCGAGACCAACTGGGCACCCGTGCGCGATGCCCAGCACCTCGATGTCGTCCTCGAATCACTCGCCACTTGGGGCGCCCACTGGCTCGCTGTCGTCGACAGTGATCGTCGAGTCATCGGCACGGTGGGCGTCACTGACGTGGTGCGCGCCTATCGGGCGGCAGCCCGCGGGCAGTTAGCAGCCGTCAGCATGAGCGGCAACGAATCGGGGCTCTCTGAGGTGCTCGTCGCTGACGCGTCGCCTCTCGCGGGCGTGACACTGCGCACTGCCCCGCTGCCACCACGAGTCTTCATCCTCGCGCTGGAACGAAACGGCATGTTGATCGTGCCCACTGGCGACAGTTCTGTTGAAGCAGGAGACCGACTCACCGTGCTCGGCGACCCAGAGGGACTCCAAAAGCTCCAAACCCTCGCAGCCCCTTGATGCCGTAGTGTCAGCGTGTGCGCGCCGATATCGAGGAGGAGATCCGCGGGATCTGCCTGTCGCTGCCCGACGCGAGCGAGCGTGAGAGTCACGGCTCACCGGCGTTCTTCGCGTCAAAGCAGTTCGTCATGCTGTGGGCGCACGGTCACCACGACCACGACTTTCCTCACCTCTGGTGCGCCGCACCCGAGGGAGCACAGACTGCGCTCATCGAGAGCGACCCCGCGCGATTCTTCTATCCGCCCTACGTCGGTCATCGCGGGTGGGTGGGCGTTCGGCTCGATGGCAACATCGACCTTGATGAGATCGAAACGCTCTGCGTCGAGGCGTACCGATGCGTCGCGACCAAGCGGCAGTTGGCGCTCCTCGACGCGACCAGATAACCGGTCAGTCGTTGGCGACGTCGACGCAGCCGGCGCAACGTCCAAGGACCGCGAAGTGCCTCGGATCGATGACAAAGTGAAAGTCGCGCTGGGCCGTCTCGGCGAGCTCGTCAAAGATATCTTCGGGCGCCTCGAAGGCCATGCCGCAGTGCTCACAGACGAGGTGGCCGTGAGTGTCCGACGAGAGATGGTACGTCGCGGCGCCGTGACCGAGGTGGGCGTGCACGATGATGCCCATCCGTTCGAGTTCGTCGAGGTTCCGGTAGATCGTCGAAAGATGCACGTCAGGGGCGACGCGCTGGACCTCCGCAGCGAGCTCTTCGGCGGTGCGGTGCGGGCTCTCTCCGAACAGACAACGCAGCAGTATTCGCCGTGACGTCGTTACGCGGCCGCCGCTTTCGCGCAGCTGATCGAGCACCTCGTCGACGCGGACGTCGATGTCGGTCTTCGAGGTCGATTTACCCCCGCGTGAGCGCATGGTGACAGAATAGCCAACTAAATGCATGCTGATAGTTCTTGCATCCAGGTCGTGTTTGTGACAGGATCTCTCGAGGAACAAAGGGGTACGCGTGATCGAACGACGCACGACCCATGACTGTTCACCGGGTACGTGGACCAAGAAGGGAGCAGCATGACTACTCTCGAGCGCCCCACGATGAGCCGGCTAGCGATGCTTCGACGGTCCTTGAATCCCGAAGAGTGGCGTCGCGCCAGTTGGATGTTCGGTTCGATTCTCCTGTTGCACGTCATCGGCTTTGGCATCTTCATTGCCTTTGTCGTTCCGGGTCACTACAAGGGACTCGGCATCGGAGTGAGCATCCTCGCCTACACCCTCGGGGCGCGCCACGCCTTTGACGCTGACCACATCTCCGCGATCGACAACACGACCAGGAAGCTCATGGCCGAACGTCAGGGGGTCGAGGGCGCCCGACGACCCTTGAGCGTGGGCTACTTCTTCTCGCTCGGTCACTCGACCATCGTGGTCGCCATCGGTCTCGGGCTGATCATCGCCGAAAAGGCCGTCTACGGCGCAGTGTCAAACGGCCACTCGGGGCTCGAACAGTTCGGCGGGGTCTTTGGCACCATCGTGTCCGCCTGCTTCTTGTACCTCATTGCCCTGCTCAACATCGTCATCCTGGCTGGCATCATGAAGGTCTTTCGCTCGATGCGCGACGGTTCCTACGACGAAGCAGAGCTCGAGCGCCAGCTCAACAACCGCGGCTTGATGTTTCGATTCTTCGGCAAGTGGATGAGGGCGATTACCAAGGAGTGGCAGATGTACCCCGTCGGCGTCGTCTTCGGCCTGGGCTTTGACACCGCCACCGAAGTCGCCCTCCTCGCCACCACCGCGCTGCTCGCCGCAAAGGCGCTCCCCTGGTACTCGATCATCTGCCTGCCCATCCTGTTCACCGCCGGAATGTCACTCCTCGACACCCTCGACGGCTGCTTCATGAACATGGCCTACGGGTGGGCGTTCTTCAACCCAGTGCGCAAGATCTACTACAACCTCGCCATTACCGGCCTGTCAGTCGCGATCTGCTTTTTCATCGGCACGATCGAAGTCCTCGGACTCCTTCCCACGGAGTTGCATTGGAGGGGCGGATTCTGGCGCTTCATGGAGAACTTCAACATCAACGTGGCTGGCTTCATCATCGTCGGAATGTTCATTGTGACCTGGGCGGGCGCAATGCTGATCTGGCGGGTCGGACACATCGAAGAGAAGTGGTCGTCGCGTTTGAAGGGCGGGCTGGGCGACGATGCGTCGTGGTCGTCGCCAGTGATCGCTGACTAACACCGCAGCGACGCTCGTGGTTAGTGAGGCGCTTCGGTCCGCGGAAACTGCAGCACCACCGTCAGCCCGCCACCCGGGGTGTCCTCAAGGCGAACCTCACCACGTAGCAGATCCATGAACCCCGCCACGACATTGAGCCCGAGGTTGATGTCGTTCGCGCCGTGATCGCTACTGCGCGAGACCGGCTCAAAGATCGTGGCGCGTTGAGCAGGCTTGATGCCGGGTCCGGTGTCGACGACGAGAAGTTCGACAGCCTCG
Organism: uncultured Acidimicrobiaceae bacterium; assembly: GCA_963724865.1. Taxonomy (GTDB): domain Bacteria; phylum Actinomycetota; class Acidimicrobiia; order Acidimicrobiales; family RAAP-2; genus RAAP-2. The sequence continues at coordinate 358,118 of CAVRWO010000031.1, forward strand.
TTCGTGGCGCCTGCCGTGATGCGTATCGGTCGGTCGGCGGGTGTGAAGCGGCTGGCGTTTTCTATCGCGACGGAGAGCACGCGCTGCGCCATCTCTGGATCCGTATCGATACGCGGCAGATCGTCGCCCACCTCGACATCGATCGGACGCCCGCCCGCGTGGAGCTCCGCGAGTGCGTGGTCCACCAGCGGGCGCACGGCAATCCAGGAGAAGTGCGGCGTCGCGTTCCCGCTTTCGAGTCGACCGAGGTCACTCAGATTGTTCACGACCCTCGTGAGGTGGTGCACTTCGGTCTCGATGGCGAACAGCCGCTCGCGCTGGACGCGCACAGGTGCCGTCACGCCGCCGTCAAGCATGGAAGTGACCTTGAACTGAATCGCGGACAGCGAATCCTTGAGGTCGGTCGAGACAGCCCTCATCAGTCCGGAGCGTTTCGCTTCGACGTCGGCGAGGCCGCGCAGCTGTGCCGCCTCCTCCGCGCTGCGCACCACCCGCAGGCCGTTTGCGACCCGACCCGCGAACGCACTCACGAGCTGGCGATCCTCGCCGTCAAGCGACGCACCCTCCAGTGCGAGCTCGTAGTTTTCGTCGATAGGAAAGCGCGTTACTGCCTCGATATCGTTGATGGGCTCGCCACTGACGAGGTCGCTCACCCACGCGTCGTCACGACGGGTGACGATCGCGACGCTCGTCGCGTCAAAGACGGCCCGAAGCGAGTCCAGTAGCGGCAGCAGGCCCTCGTGCGAGGGGCCTGACGTGACAACGGCGCTCGCCAGGATCTGCGCCTCAGCGCGGGCGCGATCCGCTTCAGAGGAGCGACGCGCGAAGCGGCTCACGAGTACGCTCGCCGCCACGGCAAAGAGAAGGTACGCGATGAGTGCGACGAAGTCGTCGGGCCGCGACACCGACAGTGTGTGAATGGGAGTAATGAAGTAGTAGTTCTCGAGAAGGTAGGCGGCGAGTCCCGCGACGATGCCGACGATCGCGCCGCCGAGCGTCGCGAGTCCGAGCACGATGACGAGATAGACAAGAAAGTCAGTCGAAAGCGACAGACTCGAACGCACATCCGAAAGTATCCAGGTGAACAGCGGCAACGTCACGGCGGCACAGCCCACGCCGAGCGCGCGCCGACTCCACGACACCGCGCTCTTTTGACGCCGAGGATGAACGTGCTTGGGTTGATCGCGGTCGATCGAGATCACGTGCACGTCGAGGTCGGGCGTGTGGCGCATCACGTTCTGAATCACACCGCCGAATGGCCGATACCACCTTCGCGAATGGCTTGAACCGAGAATGATCTGCGTGCCGCGCTCGGACCGGGCGAACGCCACGATCGCCGTCGCAGTGTCGTCGTCGACGATCTCGCGGTACTTGCCCTCAAACTCAGTGACGAGCTCTTGAGCGAGTGACGTGTCAACCGATCCGTGACGCGAGCGGTCGGCAGGTATGACGTGGACGGCGATGATTTCGGCGCCCGTTCGCGAGGCGATGCGCGCAGCTCTTCGCAGAAGAATCTCATCCGAGGGATCGCCGATCACTCCAACAATCAGGCGTTCGCGGGTCTCCCAAGTTTCTGCGATCGCGTGATCGTCCTGATAGCGCTGAAGCGCATCTTCGACGCGATCGGCGAGCCACAACAGCGCGAGCTCTCGAAGTGCACTGAGATTGCCCACGCGAAAGTAGTTCGATAGCGACGCGTCAATCTTGTCGGCCGTGTAGATGTTGCCGTGGGCCATGCGTCGCCGCAGCGCCTCCGGCGTGATGTCGACGAGCTCGATCTGCTCGGCACGGCGTACGACCGCATCGGGCACGGTCTCTTGCTGGGTTATGCCCGTAATCTTGTCGACAACGTCATTCACTGACTCGAGGTGTTGGATATTGACCGTCGTGATGACGTCGATGCCCGCGTCAAGTATCGCCTCGACGTCCTGCCATCGTTTCTCGTGGGTGGCGCCCGGCGCGTTCGTGTGCGCGAGCTCGTCGACGAGGACGACTTCGGGCTTTCGCGCAAGGACGGCCTCTACGTCCATCTCTTCGAGTGTGGCGCCGCGGTACTCGTACGTCACGCGCGGCACGATCTCAAGGTCGCGCACCAGCGCGTCGGTCTTTGGTCGCTTGTGGGTCTCGACGTAGCCGATCACGACATCGGTGCCGCGCTCGCGTCGGCGCCACCCTTCGTCGAGCATTCGGTAGGTCTTGCCGACACCTGGAGCGGAGCCCAGATAGACCCTCAGCTGACCGCGCGCCACTCGCTATCCACTTCCCGCGCCGATGAGAGAGATCATCTAGACGGCTCGCACGTCGCTGGCGATCGCCGCGCCCACCACGCTCGCAAGGAGCACGGCGACAACCCGGCGCTCGCGTGAGATCGGCGCTCCGGGCGTCGGGGTGATCACGAAGCGCCCGAACACTCGCCCGCGCCACTCGGCCACGATCTCCGCTTCGGGGCCGGGAATGCCGAGCTCGCTGACTGGCCACTCCATGCCGACGTGGTGCACGTCACCGTTCTGCATGATGCGGGCCATCGGCGGGTCTGAGGGCTGGCGATCAAATCGGCAGTTCCGCAGCTCAAGCAGCGGCACCAGCGACGAGACGGCTCGTTCGATGACGGCCGAACTGGGCTCCCGGCGATTCGCGAAGTCGGTCAGCTCGCGCACCATGTCAACGTACTCGGACTCCTCGGCCGACACCCTCGAGTAGTGCCGGGTGCGAGCAGCGAGTTCGGAAACCATGACACCCACGACGAGGAGGCAAATCGTCGTCTCAATGCTGGTTCGGTGGCTGATGTCGAGATTGTCGTAGGGCCGCGTGAGGAAGAAGTCGTACCAGAGCGCTGACGAGACGCTTGCAACAAATCCGACGAGGCGGTTGCCGACGACGGATAAAGTGACGACTGCCGCGACGAAGACGAGCGCCGCGGCGGCGCCGGCGAACTCGGTTCGTGACGGCACGAGCACTAAGGCGATCCCAAGCGGGACGACGATCGCGAGCACGAACATCACCCACGAGCGGTAGCGCTGGAACAACGTCAACGTCGGCCTCCCTTTCTTGGGACTCCTACTTCTCGAGTTTGACGAGTCCTTCGTTCAGCTGCAGCACCACAATGTACTGAGCACCGAGAAAGCCCCACTGAGGAGAGTTGGTGTAACTGGCGATGAGCTTCTTCAACGTCGACGGAGCGATGCCGGTCGCCTTGGACACCATCGGTATCTGCACAATCGCGTCTTGCTCGGAGATGTCCGGGTCGTAGCCGCTGCCCGAGGTCGTCACGAGGTCCGGGGTCGGGTCGACGCCTCTGGCGTGCCAGTACCTCACGAGATCCTTTGTGTAGTCGAGCAGTTCCTTCGAACGTGGACCGAGACTGGTCGAACCGGACTCACCCGGTGCGCCGTTCAAGACCAACGGGTCGTCACCGGGGTGGCCGAGCGGCGTCGGGTTGTTCTTCTCCGTGTCCGAGTACGGGCCGAGGTCGTCGGGACGGCCTTGGAAGACGCAGCTGCCGAGGGGGTGTCCCGGGCACTTGGTGAGGTTCCACGGTTGGCCGATCAAGGTTGATCCGTCGGTCGTGATTGAGCCGTCGGCCTGATGCTTGAACAGCAACTGCGACACTCCGGTGCCAGCGAAGGCGTAGACGAAGCCGAAGAAGACCAGGCAGATCACGCACATTACGAGCGATCGGCGAAGGTGTAGCAACATGTCAATTCCTCTTTTAGTAAGCGTGCAGCGCGACGAGCACGAGGTCGATGAGTTTGATGAAGATGAACGGCACGATGACGCCACCCACTCCGTAGATCAAGACGTTTCGCCGCAAGATCACCGACGACTTGGATGCACGGAACTTCACGCCGCGCAGCGCGAGCGGTATCAGCGCGATGATGACGAGCGCGTTGAAGATCACGGCCGAGAGCACCGCGCTCTGGGGGCTGTGCAGATGCATGATGTTGAGTGCCTTCAAGGGGTTGCTCTTCGAGTGGTACGTGACGACGAAGAGCGCCGGGATGATCGCGAAGTACTTCGCGATGTCGTTCGCGATCGAGAAGGTGGTGAGCGATCCGCGCGTGATGAGCAGCTGCTTGCCAATCTCGACGACGTCGATCAACTTGGTCGGGTTGGAATCGAGGTCGACCATGTTCCCCGCCTCCTTGGCCGCCGTGGTGCCGGTATTCATGGCGACCCCGACATCGGCCTGGGCGAGCGCGGGAGCGTCGTTGGTGCCGTCGCCGGTCATCGCAACGAGCTTGCCGCCCTCCTGCTCCTGCTTGATGAGTGCCATCTTGGCCTCAGGGGTGGCCTCGGCGAGAAAGTCATCGACGCCCGCCTCTTGAGCGATGGCGGCTGCCGTCAAGGGGTTGTCCCCGGTGATCATCACCGTACGAATGCCCATCTGACGCATCTCATCGAACTTTTCGCGGATGCCCTGCTTCACCACATCCTTGAGCTCGATAACCCCGATAATGTCCGGGCCATCGGCGACGACGAGTGGCGTCGACCCAGCACGCGAGACACGCTCGACGATGGCGTCGAGGTCCGTCGGGACCGTCCCTCCTTGCTCAGCGACCCATCGCTTCACCGAATCACCGGCGCCCTTGCGAATCTGGCGCGTGCCAATGTCGAGTCCCGACATGCGCGTCGTCGCGGTGAAAGGAACGAAGACGTGGTTCCCTTCCATCTGACGTTCGCGAATGTCAAAGAGCTGCTTTGCCAGCACCACGATCGAGCGGCCCTCGGGCGTTTCGTCGGCGAGTGAGGCGAGCTGCGCGACGTCCGCCACTTCCCGCTCCGTGTGGTCGCCCACGGGATAGAACGTGGAGGCCATGCGGTTGCCCAGCGTGATGGTGCCGGTCTTGTCGAGCAGCAGCGTCTGGACGTCGCCCGCCGCCTCGACGGCGCGCCCGCTCATGGCGAGCACGTTGCGCTGGACCAGGCGGTCCATGCCCGCGATGCCGATCGCCGAAAGCAACGCACCGATGGTCGTCGGGATGAGACAGACCAGGAGGGCAACCAACACCACGATGGACACCGACGCGTCGGCAAAGCCAGCGAAGGGCACGAGCGTGACGACGACCGGGATGAAGATGATGGTCAAGACCGCAAGAAGGATCGTGAGCGCGATCTCGTTGGGCGTCTTCTGACGGTTCGCGCCTTCGACGAGCGTGATCATTCGGTCGATGAAGGTGTGCCCGCGCTCGGCGGTGATGCGAACGACGATGCGGTCGCTCAACACCTTCGTGCCTCCCGTCACCGCCGATCGGTCGCCGCCCGACTCGCGGATCACCGGTGCCGACTCGCCCGTGATGGCCGACTCGTCAACCGAGGCGATGCCTTCGATGATCTCGCCGTCGGAGGGGATGATGTCTCCCGCCTCACAGACGACCAGGTCTCCCTTGGTGAGGTTTGCCGCGGGGACCAGCTCCTCAGAGCCATCGGCCTTGAGGAGGCGTGCTTCAGTCTCCGAACGCATCTTGCGCAGCGTGTCCGCCTGGGCCTTGCCCCGGCCCTCGGCCATGGCTTCGGCGAAGTTCGCGAAGACCACGGTCAAGAACAACCAGATCGTGATCGACCAGGTGAACGTACTCGGGTGCGCGCATGCCTCGACGAACGTGATCACCGAGCCGACGAGCACGACGAACATCACGGGATTCTTCACCTGGACCCTCGGGTCAAGCTTCTTGACGGCGCCCTTCAGCGCCTCGCGAAGAATGGGTCCGTCGAAGAGTCCCTTCGCCTGGGCGACGCCGTGTGGCTCCGAAGGTGTCGCGGTTTGGTTGAGCACGGTGGTCATTAGAAGAACCTCATGTGGCTGAACTGCTCGAGCACGGGGCCGAGAGAGATGGCGGGAAAGAAGGTCAACCCACCGATGATCAAGATGACACCGATGGTGAGCCCGACGAACATGCCGTTGTCGGTGCGGAAGGTGCCGAGGGATTCGGGCACCACGTCCTTCGCGGCGAGCGAACCGCCCAGCGCGAGGGCGGGAATCATGATGCCAAACCGACCGATGAACATATCGATGGCGCCAATGATGTTGTAGAAGGGCGTATTGCCAGTCAGGCCGTCAAAGGCCGAACCGTTGTTGTTGCCCTGAGACGTGAGACCGTACAGGATCTCCGTGAAACCGTGGGGGCCGGCGTTCTCGGGCCCAGCTCGACCGACGACCAGCGAGACCGCGATCGCCGTCAAGATGAGCACAACAAGGGGCATGACGAGGGACCCGAGGCCCGCGAGCTTCACCTCCCTGGCTTGGATCTTTTTGCCGAGATACTCCGGTGTTCGCCCGATCATCAGTCCGCCGATGAACACGGCGATAACGGCATAGATGAGAAGGGTGTAGAGCCCGCTACCCGTGCCACCTGGGGAGACCTCGCCGATCATCATGCCCGTGAGCAGTCCGAGGCCACCCGTCGGGTTGAACGAGTCGTAGGAAGCGTCGGCCGAACCGGTCGAGGTGCTCGTCGACGAGACACCGAACAGAGCGCTCGAGGTGTCACCGAAGCGCACCTCACCTCCTTCGGTATTGCCGACCGTCGCGTGAATTCCTGCGGCCGCGACCGCCGGGTTGTTCTGGTGCTCCGCTGCGCTGGTGTAGCCGACCCACACGCCGAAGAGGATGGTCATGACGGCAAGCAGCGCGAAGCCGTGCTTGATGCTGCCGACCATCTTGCCGAAGGTGTAGGTCAGGGCGACCGGTATCGACAGGAGCAGCACGATCGAGAGGAAGTTGGTCAACCCCGTCGGATTTTCGAAGGGGGTGGCCGAGTTGGCGTTCAAGTACCCTCCGCCGTTGGTGCCGAGCTGCTTGATCGCCTCCATGAAGCCGATCGGACCGCGCGCGATCGTCTGGGTGACGCCGTTCAAGACATCGTGAAAGCTCGCCGTGCCCGCCAGGGTCTCTACGGCGCCTTGGCCCACGAAGATGATGCCAAACACGAAGGCGATCGGAAGAAGAATGTAGAACATGCAGCGGGTGATGTCGACCCAGAAGTTGCCGATCGTCGGCGACTTGCGGCGTGCGAAACCGCGCACCATGGCGATGGCGACGGCGATGCCGACGGCCGGTGAGACGAACTGCTGGACCGTGAGTGCCCCGATCTGGGAGAAGTACGACATGGTCGTCTCGCCGCCGTAGTTCTGCCAGTTGGTGTTCGTCACAAAAGAGACACCGGTGTTGAAGCTGAGCGCTGGACCGACGGCATCGAAGTGCTGCGGGTTGAGCGGCAAAGAACCCTGGATGCGAATGATCACATAGGTAAAGATGATCGAGACGCCCGAAAAGATGATCATCGCGCCGGCGTAGCGCTTCCAAGTCTGCTCTTGCTCAGGGCTCGTGCCGAGCATCCGATAGATCGGGCGCTCGACGAAACCGAGCCAGTGCACGCGGCCCTCGAAGACAGCGGCCATGTAGGAGCCGAGGTAGCGCCACGCAAAGCCGAGCACCACGACGAGCAGGACAATTGTGAGGAAGAAGCCCATTAGAACTTCTCAGGTTTGAACATGGCGTACCCGAGGTACGCGAACATGAGGACCGAAATGACCAACAGGATGATCTGGGAGAAGCTCATACTTTGTCCAGGACCTTGATGAGTCCGAGCGCCGCAAGCGTCAGCCCGACGATCCCCAGGATTGAGAGGAAATCTGCCATGAACTCCATACAACTTGGGAAGTTCTGAAGAGTTTCTTCAATTCCTCTTAGGCCTCTTCATTTTCCCTTCATTTTTGATTTTCGTCCTCATCTGCGAGTTTCGGATGATACTTACTACGTGCGGCGACGTCTGTGGGGTTCGATCGTGGGCGTGGCGAGCGCTCTTGCGATTGGTGCCGTGTTCCTTCCTCTTCGATCCCACATCGGCTCCTCCACGATGGCGTTGGTCCTCGTCATTCCCGTTGTCGTCGGTGCAGTGATCGGCGGTTTCACCGCCGGAGCAGTGAGCGTCGTTGGCGGATTCTTGGTCTATGACTACCTCTACATACCGCCGTACAGGACGCTCAGCGTCGGCGCGGCCCGGAACTGGACCGCCCTGGTCGTCTACGTCGTCGTGATGTTGATCGTCGCTCGAGTGGTCGACATTCTCGACACCACGCGGACGACGGCCCGACGGAGCGACGAGGTCATGCGGCGGGTGTCCGAGATGTCCGAGCTGCTGGTCGCCGACCAGCCCGTCGAGGTCCTTTTGCGGAACATCGTCGCGACCGCCCAGACGGTCTTTGGCGTGCCGGGCGTCTCGCTCCTCGAGCTGGAACAAGGTCGACTCGTGGTCGTAGCGACCGCCGGTGAGCCCTTGACACCCGAGGAGCTCTATCAGCTGGACCCTCATTCGGGACATCCGATTCGCGTAGGCACCTCCCCCGGCGAGTCGACGCAGCTGCGCACCATCGCGCTCTCGCCCTCGGGTCGGCCCGTCGGCATTCTCGCGATGCGAGGTGTCCCAATCCGCGACACTGATCGAGCGCTCTTGAGCACCTTCGCGAACGACGCGGCGCTCGCGCTCGAACGCGCACAGCTGAGAGAGCAAGCGCTGCGCGCAAAGCTCCTCGAAGAGGCCGACCGCTTTCGCCGCGGGCTGCTCGGGGCGGTGTCCCACGACCTGCGCACCCCGCTCGCCACGATCAAAGTCGCCTCGTCGACGCTCGCCAATCGAGGCGAACTGTTGTCGTCGGCGGACAGCCATCTGCTGCACCAGCTGATCGAGATCGAGTCGGACCGTCTGACCCGTCTCGTCACGAACCTGCTCGACATGACACGCATCGAGGCGGGCGTGCTCACGCTCAATCCGGTGGTGATACCGGTGAAGGACGTCATCAATGATGCCGTGACGGCCATGGCGTCGTCGCTCGAGGACCACCGCGTCGAGGTCGTCGTGCCGAGCTTGCTGCCTGACGTCGAGATCGATCGCGTCTTGATCGGTCAGGTCCTGATCAACCTGCTCGACAACGCGGTGCGTCACGCGCCGGCTAATAGTGTGATCACCGTGAAGGGAGAGCGCCGCGGTCACGAAGTGGTGGTGTCGGTTGCCGACGCCGGCCCCGGCGTACCCGTCGCCGACCGCGACACCATCTTCGACCGCTTCGTCTCGCTGAGCACCGGCGGACGGGCCGGGCTCGGGCTCACCATCGCCAAGACGTTCGTCGAGGCGCACGGTGAGCGCGTCTGGTATGAGGAAGTGGCGGGTGGCGGGGCTCGTTTCGTCGTGTCGCTCCCCTCTTCGCTGGCGCCGGCGGGCTAGTGGCGAACGTCCTCGTCATCGACGACGATCACTCACTCCTACGGGCCCTGCGCCTCGGCCTCGAGGCGGACGGACACGAAGTGACGACGGCACCCAACGGCGAGCGGGGCATCTCGCTCACGGCGCTCCAGTCGCCTGATCTCGTCGTCCTTGACATTGGACTGCCCGACCTCGACGGACTCGCTGTCACCCAGCGCATTCGCCAGTGGAGCGAGGTGCCGATCATCATCCTCTCAGCGACCGGTGACCCCGACCGCAAGATCGAAGCGCTGAACGCCGGCGCCGACGACTACGTCACCAAACCGTTCAGCATGGGCGAGCTCGAAGCACGTATTCGAGCAATCCTTCGCAGTCGAACCAATGGGCATACCGAGGCGACGCCCGCCAACCTCGCGCTCGGTTCGCTCGACATCGACCTCGTGCACCACGAGGTCCACCTGAATGGAGTAAATGTCGAGCTCACGTCAAAGGAGTTCAACGTCCTCGCCTTCCTCGGGCGCCACGTCGGCATGACCGTCACTCACCAGATGATTCTGAACGCCGTCTGGGGCGCTGGCTACGGCGACGAGGCCGCCTACGTGCACGCCTACGTCCACCGTCTGCGTCAGAAGCTGAACGATGAAGACGGAAAGCTCATCCAGACGAATCCGGGCGTCGGCTACAGCCTGCATCCCGACGCGTGCGCCACACCCGGCTAGATCGTCGTCGGCTCCAACAGCGCGGTTTGCACGAAGTCACTGAAGTCGTGCACGTCGATCATGACGTCGTAGTCGTCATCAAAACTCGGCTGCGGACTGAGCACGATGAGCCGGAGCCCGTCCGACGCCGCAAACTGGTCGTCGGTCTCGTTTGCGCGCTTGGCGAGTTCTTCACCGTCCGTATCGTCAGGCAGTTCCGCTACGAACACGGTGAACGAACCGACCGCGTCGTCGACAACGAAGCTCAAACAACCGGCCACGGGGATGTACGAACCAGCTGCCGTTTGGCCGAACGATGAGGCCGCGAGCTGGTCTTGACCGATCGGGCCGGCGACGAGCTTGCCCGAGGCGTCGAAGGCATCAGCGAGGCTGGCAGAGAGCTGGGCGAGGTTGGTCGTCGGCTCGAACTCAATTTGACGGTCAGCCTGGCGAGGGGCACCCAAGAACGAGATGGTTGGCTTGCCACGAAACACCAGCGTCTCGACGACGCCGACGCCGTGATCGGTCGTCACCTCGACGAGGTGGCACTGTGCCAGGGTCTCCACGCGATTCATCGCCTCGAAGGCAACCCGACCGCGATCGACGAGTGGTCCCGCAAGGTCGTTGAATCGTCGCTCGATGAGCTCGAGATCCCCGCCCATCGAACGGGCGACCAGCAGCGCGCCCTTCATCCACGAATCCCACGGCACGTCCTCGGGCGTGGGGAGCAGGGCAAACGAATCAAACGCCTCGTACAGCGGCCCGAGCGACGACTGTCGACGTCCGAGCAGCGTGCGGCGCATCCCAAAGAGACGCAGCGTGTCGGCCCCTTCTTCGCCCAGGCTCTGTCGAAAAACGTCGCAACCGTGTGAACCCTCGGCGACGACCGACCGCACGACCCCGGCTACCACGTCATCGTTCTTGTCGGCGCGAAAACGGATGAACTCGCCGGCGATGAGGTCGTAGGGATGGGCAGCGAGCTGCTGACGCAACGACCCAAGGCGATCGCTAGTGCTCACGCGACTGCCCGCAGGTCGCGCCAGAGCCTGACGAACTTCGATCTGAGCATCCCACCACCGTATAAGGCGGGGATGTGACCGTCAGCGCGTCGGGTCAGCTGCTCTTTGGCTTGGCGACCAAGACGGGGATGTGCCTCGACGTGCGTTGCTGGTAGTCGGCGTAGGGCGGATAGGCCGCGACGGCCCGCTCCCACCACTGCGCTTTCTCCTCGCCCGCGACTTCACGTACCTCCACGTCGACCGGTTCGGGCCCGTCTTGGACCGTGACGTCGTCGGGGTGAGCCTTCACGTTCTCGTACCACGTCGGATTCTCAGGCGCCCCGCCCTTTGAGGCGACGAGCGCGTACTCGCCGCGGTACTCGACGCGCATCAGCGGAACCTTGTGAACCTTCCCGCTCTTGCGACCCTTCATGGTAAAGATCACGATTGGCCAGCCCGTGTCGAGCAGGGTGTTCGCCAGCGTGCCGCCCGACGCTTCGTACTCTTCGACCTGGTCGCGTACCCACTTGTCGGGACTCGGTTCGTACTCTCCCTCAACCGGCATGGCTACCTCCTCATAGGATCATTAACGCTCTTCGTTCTATCGGAGTTGAATCGCGTCATGACGGCTCAGCCGCCGTGGGACCAGGCGTCAGCCGGATCGTGATGCTCGAGCCTGAGCTGGCCCGTATTGGCGTCGAAGTCGAAGAGCTCGCCGTATCGACCCCAGTCGATCGCGATATTGAGCTGCTCGCGCGCCTCGTCCTCGGAGAACCCGCGTCGCAAGAGATCGAGAAAGAATCCCTCGCCGAGCGTGCCATCCTCGGTGGTCGCCAGCGCATTGCAGATCGATCGAACGAGCGGAGCACGCTCGCGCGCGAGCTTGGCGAAGATCTGCTTTGACTCGAGGATGTCTGCTGCGACGAACGTTCGCCCTTCGCTCGTGATCGTGATGTCCGCATCTTGTACTTCGGCGAGTCCGAGCACCTGGGCCGCGTCGACGAGGGGTAAGAGGTCGTCGACTTCAAACGTCAGATCGTGGGCGAGCTTCGGCAGATCGTCTTGCCCACCGCGGGCCACGAGGATCTCGAGCAGGCCCGACATTCCCCCGACGCTCGCCGCGGGAAGCGGCGTGTCAGTCGGGGTTCCGCCGCCCGGCGAAGGAACCGCCCAGATGTGCGCCGGCGGGCGGGTGTCGGGCCCGGTCATCAAGGTGTAGATCTCGTCGACGAGCCCTTGAAAGCTCTCGTCGTGTCGGTTGCGCGGCTGGGGAAACGTGCAACCGATCTCGGTGCGGATCCGTCCTGGGTTGGCGCCGAGCACGAAGATCCGGTCGGCGAGGACGACCGCCTCTTCGATGTTGTGCGTCACGATCAACATGGACTTCGTCGGGAAGTCCTTCTCTCGCCAGAGTCGCAACAGTTCCGCCCGCAGGTTCTGGGCCGTGAGCACGTCGAGCGCAGAGAACGGCTCATCCATCAACAGCGCGTCGGGCTCGACCACGAGCGCGCGCGCAAAGCCCACGCGCTGACGCATCCCGCCCGACAGCTCCTTCGGATAGGCCGACTCGAAGCCGTCAAGCCCGATGGTGTCGATAGCGCGCTCGGCGCGATGGCGACGCTCGTCGGCGCCGACCCCGAGCGCCTCAAGTCCGATCTCGACGTTCTGGCGTACGGTCAACCACGGCAGCAGCGCAAAGCTCTGAAAGACCATCGACACGCCGGGATTCGCGCCGTTGAGGAGTTCTCCGCGATAGCGAACCTCCCCCGACGTCGGCGCGATGAGACCCGCGATGCAGCGCAGCAGCGTGCTCTTGCCCGAGCCGGATCGCCCGAGCAGCGCGACAATCTCGGCCTCGCGCAGATCGAGGGAGATGTCCTCGAGGACTGGCAGCGGCGTGCCGTCGGGTGACTCGAACGTCTTTGTCACGTGAGAGACCTCGATGATCGTGGCCGGCGCCGTGCTCACGGGCAACGTGGCACTCGTTACGTTCGTCACACGGTACCAACCTGTCGCCATTTCACTGCTCTCAAGGTACGCGTCATAGGGTGAACCTCCGTTCGGCCGCGTGATACAGGCGTCGCCAGAACAGGCGATTGGCGACGACCACAAAGGCGCTCATCACGACGCCGCCCGCGATCAGCGCCGCAAACTTTCCTTGGCTGGACGCGGTCGCAATGTAGTTGCCGAGTCCGTACGCGTGAAGGGTCTTTCCGCGCCACGACACGAGTTCGGCAACAATCGACGCGTTCCACGCACCGCCCGCGGCCGTGATGCCACCGGTCACGAACGCGGGAAAGATCGCGGGCAGGATCACGCGTCGCCGGCGCTGGCTCCGCGTGAGGCGCATCGTCACCATCATCTCGCGCAGGTCGTTCGGGATCGAGCTCGCACCGGCGATCACATTGAAGAGGATGTACCACTGCGCCCCGAGCATCATCAAGAGAATCGAACCGACGTTGAGCGAGAGGCCAATGTCGATGAAGATGAGCGTGGCAAAGGGAAAGAGCAGGATCGCGGGAAAGCTCGCGAGCACCTGCACGATGGGCTGGGCGAACCGAGAGAGTTTGGGGCTCATGCCGATCTTCACCCCGACGGGCACCCAGATGATCGTTGAGATGATGAGCAACACGACAACGCGACCGAACGTCGCGAAGGCGAAGCCGATCAGGCTCGGAAAACGATCGAAGCCAAGGTGGGCGTTGATGTACACGAGGCCGAGCACCGTGATGCCAAGCGACACCCCCACGATGACGATCCAGAAGACGACGTCACCGACTTGGCGCTTTCGTCGATCAGTTCGCAGCGGATACTCGGCGAGTCCGAAGGGCCGCGTCAGTGAGTCGAGGAGTCGCCCGATCGGACGGACGGCGCGGCCGAGCAAGTTCGGGATGGACGAGCGACGAAGCACGTTGAGCACGATGCTCTTGGGCTTGTCGCCGGACTCCGAGCTCTCTAAGCGAAACTTGTCCGCCCAGGCGACGAGCGGGCGAAAGACGAAGAAGTTCGTCCCCACGACGAGGACGACCATGACCCCGATGGCAATGGCGACGTCGCCGTAGGACCCGTCTTTGACGGCAGCCGCCATGTAACTGCCCATGCCGGGGAGGCTCTCGGAGATCCCCTTGTTCTTGATGAAGACGGTCACTGCCTCTGAGGCGGTGAGAAAGAACCACCCGCCCCCCATCGACATCATCATGTTCCAGACGAGGCCGATCATCGAGCTTGGCACGTCCAGCTTCCAGAAGCGCTCCCACTTCGTGAGCCGGTACATCCGCGCCGCTTCATCGAGCTCGACCGGTTGGGTGATGAGCGAGTGATAGAAGCTAAACGTCATGTTCCACGCCTGGGACGTGAAGATGACAAAGATTGACGCCATCTCAAGACCGAGCTCACTATCGGGAAAGAGCTTGACGAAGAACGTCAGGGCAATGGGCAAGAAGACGAGGATCGGGATCGACTGCAAGATGTCGAGGATCGGCACGAGGACCTTTTCGGCGCGTCGCAGCCGAGCCGCGGCCGTGCCGTAGACGAGTGTGAAGACCGTCGAGATCGCGAGGGCGATGAACATGCGCAGCAGCGACCTCGCCGCGTAGTACGGGACGTCGGCGACGTCGGTCGAGATGTGCGTGGCCGTGTGGCCCACCGTCAGGTTGACCGTCATGCCGCGCCCGAGCTTCACCACCGCGTAGAGGGTGGCGATGATGCCCGCGGCGACGACGAGATCGACCCAGTTCAGCCGACGGCCCCGTAACGCCTCTCGCACGGGGAGAAACTGTCGCTTGGCCATGAGGGTCCTCCGACGATGATCGCCCAGCAATCTACGCCATCGTGAAGCCCCGATTCCCTGTTTGGCAAGGCTTTAGCGCCGTGAAACCTTCCTATCCACTGACATTCACACGTTGTTCATCTCGGGAGGGTCGAGCTATCAGTGAACCGGTTGTGCGACTTCGCTTGCGTGAGTGACAACGAAGTCCTCTTGGCGAATCATCACCATCGAGCAGAGCGCGCCGATGATCGCAATCGCGCCACTCACGTAGAACAGGTCATTGATCATGCTGGCAAAACTCGCGCGCAGTGCGTGCCCGAGCGCTTCTCGGAGTTCCGGTGGCGCGGCATTGATCAGTCGTCCCGGGTTGCCGCTCTGAATGGACGCAATGATCTGACGCGCGTGCGACGCGCCACCGGGGGTCGCCGCGAGGTTGCGCGTGAGGTCGTGGTCCAGCACGGTCGTAAAGATCGTCCCGTAGACCGCGATGCCAACGGCGATGCCGATCTGGCGAAATGTCGTGTTCACGCCCGACGCCATGCCCGAACGATGAGGGGCGACGACACCGACGGCCGTCGAGGCGAGCGGCGGGTTCACCATGCCCGACCCAAAACCCGCCACGATGAAACCGACGATGAGGTGCGTCCAACCGGTCGTCGCATTGATGCCGGCCATCAAGAACAGGCCAATGCCGACGAGCAGCAGACCTGGTCCGATCAGCCATCGAACGGGCATGTGGGTGCTCAGTCGTCCCGCGGCGGTTGCCGAGAGCAGCGTTCCTCCGCTCAGGATGAGCAGGCGCAGACCAGTGTCGAGCGCCGAGTAACCGAGATCGTCCTGAAGAAACAGAACGATATAGAGCAGCATCGCAAACAGCGAGCCGTTCATGGTGAAGGCAGCGATCAGTCCGCCGTTGAACGTCCGTGTACGAAACAGTGAGAGATCGAACATCGGATGGGCAACCCTTGCTTCGATAAACCAGAAGAGCGAGAGGAAGACCACCGCGAGACACAAGCAGATAATGACCCTCGGGTCGCCCCAGTGGGTCTCACTCGCTCGAATCAGGGCATAGACAAGACTCACCAAGCCGAGCGTGAGCACCACGAAGCCAGCCCAGTCTGGACGTGACGCACCCGGCGTCTTGGACTCCTCCACATAGAGGAAGGTGATGATGACCGCCGCGATGCCGATCGGAATGTTGACGAGAAAGATACCCCGCCAGTTGATGCCCGTCGTGATCAGACCGCCGAGAATCGGCCCGAGCGCCACCGCGACACCGGTGATCGCACCCCAGACGCCAAAGGCAATGCCGCGCTCCTTGCCGCGAAAACTGTGTGCAAGCAGCGCGAGTGACGTGGCGAAGAGAATGGCGCCACCCACACCCTGTGCGCTGCGCGAGATCGTGAGCATGAGCGGCGACTGGGCGAGACCGCAGAGCAACGAGCCGAGGGTGAATACGACGAGACCGATGAGGAAGAGCAGCCGACGTCCGTAGCGATCGGCGAGCGCGCCCGCGGTCAACAGCAACGACGCGAGCGTAAGCGCGTACGCGTCGACGACCCACTGCACGTCCTGGAACGTGGCGTGAAGGCCGCGTTGGATCTCGGGCAGCGCCACGACGACGATCGTGACGTCGAGCAAGAGCATGAACGTTGCCGTACAGACAACGATCAACGTCCACCATTTCTTGTCCATGGTCGCACACCCTAATTGGGGGGTGTTACGGGCATACCGGCCCCTGATTGGGACGATCAAATACGACCCGCGACGTCACGTACGGGAAATACTGCGCACTCCTCACGGTGGGACAATGGCAAACTGACGTGATGGAGCTCTCCGACGCGCTCGACTTGGCGAGAACTCGCCGCTGGTCGGTGCTCGTCACGATGCGCGCGAACGGTCGCCCGCAACTCTCGAATGTCGGTCACCTCGTATCCGACGACGGGTTGATCCGAATCTCGATCACCTCCGAGCGCGCGAAGTACAAGAATCTGGTGCGCGAACCGTGGGCGGCATTGGACGTTGCGCGCGAGGACTTCTACGCGTATGCCGTCATCGAAGGCAACGTCGAGCTCTCCCCCGTTGCCAGTGACGTCAACGACGAGACAGTCGACGAGCTCGTTGAGATCTATCGCGGTATCGCAGGCGAGCATAAGAACTGGGACGAGTTCCGCCAAGCAATGGTGCAAGAGCACCGCGTCGTTGCGCGGCTCCGGCCGACGCGCGCCTACGGCATGCTCTAACGAGTGGCGAGGTGTTCTGCTACGAACTGTTCGAACGTGAGCGTGCCGACCCGGTGCTCTGGCGTGAGGTGCCCGCCCTGACGAAATCCGGCGAACGCTTTTCCTGGTAAGTGCAGCGGCATGACGCGTCGCCGTTGGCTCGTGGCGTTGAGGTACTGCGCGACGAGATCCTCCGCTCGAAGGATCTCGGGACCCCCCATGTCGGGCACGCGCCCCGCGGGAGAAGCGCTCGCGAGTTCCACGAGGCGAGTCGCCACCTCTTGGACGTCGATGGGTTGAAAGCACGTCTGCGCCGGTGTAAACGCCACTGGAGAACGTGCGATCGCACGACAGGCGCCCACGATGAGGTTGTGAAACTGCGTCGATCGAAGGATGGTCGAGGGAAGCTCGGATCGCTCGACGAGCTGCTCAACCTCAAGCTTGGAGCGATAGTAACGAAGCGGTACCCGATCGACGCCGACGATCGAGATGTAGACGATGAAGGGACGTTCCGCGTTGGTCGCCTCGCGAAGCAGGTGGCGTGCCGAGGCGACGTCGCCGAATCGACTCGCGCAGTGGATTACGGTGTCGATGTCGTGGAGCGCCTCGTCGATCCCTTCGTCCTTGCGCAAGTCACCAATCGTCCACTCCACCTCGGGACTTCCCGCGCGTTGAGGGTGCCGACTCAATACGCGCACGGTGAGACCACGCGCGAGAAGGATCTTGACCACCTCGGACCCCAGAGTCCCGGTGCCGCCAGTAACGAGAACGTGCTCGATGTCAGTCCCCTCCCTTAGGGATTCCGATGCATCTTGTCACCAGTTGGCGCATGAGCTCCTCAGCCGGGGCGCACTGGAGCTAACGAGGCGAGTCGTCGGCCGTTAGGAGTCTGAGCTCGCGCAGCGAGTCTTGGATGAGCTCGGTGAGCTCGACCTCGTTGGACTCTCCGGTCCAGCGCTCGAAGGCGATCTTGAAGATGGCAATCCCTGCCTCTCCGGTCAGGCTGGCCGTCGGCTCCCTCACCCCGCGATCTCGAAGGGCTTCAGCCATCGCCGCGGCGAGCGACGCGAGCTTGATCAGCTCACGTTCTTGCAGCTCGGCGTTCGTCGTGATGGCATTCTGTCGCCGCCGTGCAAACTCGCGATTCTCTTGAAGAAGCGAGCCAGCAACCTCGAGGGCTCTTGCGACGGCCTCGATCGGGGACAGAGATTCGGGTGCTTCAGTGACCTCGTCGACGAGGAGCGCCTGTAACCGGTCCGCGCCCGCAAACAAGACCTCGCGCTTGTCAGAGAAGTAGCGAAAGAATGTCCGCTCGGTGAGTCCCGCCCGTTTGGCGATCTCGGCGACGGTCGTTTCTTCGAAGCCGCCGTCGCCGTAGAGCTCGAGCGCTGCTCGCTCGAGGCGACTCTTTGCGTCCGGTTCCCATCGACCCATAGTTTCGATGCTATGTGATGTCATAACCTGACATCAGTGTTATAGTGATGACAGTAACTGACATTTCCCGTCTTCGCACGAATTACTGCGTCGAGGGCGGCTCACACGTGGAGGACTACAATGCGCATTTTCGTTACGGGAGCATCCGGCTGGATCGGTTCCGCCGTCGTTGAAGAACTCATCGACTCGGGCCACGACGTCATCGGACTTGCTCGCTCGGACTCAACAGCGATGGCCCTTGCGGCTGCGGGTGCTCAGGTGCATCGGGGTTCGCTCGATGATCTTGAGAGCTTGCGCAGCGCTGCGGCGGCGTCCGACGGCGTCATTCACCTCGCCTTTAACCACGACATGGCGTTCTCTGGAGACTTCCAGGGTGCGGCCGATGCTGATCGACGAGCGGTCGAAGCGTTCGCTGACGCACTCGCTCGATCTGGCCGACCGCTCGTCATTGCGTCTGGAACGCTCGGATTGAGTGTCGGCAGTGTCGCGACCGAGCGTGACGGCCACGGGACGCAAACTCCGCTCGACGCGCACGGTGGAGGGCCTCGAACACGATGGGAGACGTCCGAACTCACGCTCGCGCTCGCATCGCGCGCTATCCGTTCCTGTGTGGTGCGACTCCCTCCGACAAATCATGGTGATGGTGATACGGGCTTCATCAAGACACTCGTCAACATCGCCCGCGAGACCGGCGTCGCGGGGTATCTCGGCGACGGTGCCAACCGTTGGCCGGCTGTCCACCGGCTCGACTCGGCGCACCTGTTCTGCTTGGCGATTGAGAACGCCCCCGCGGGCTCGACGCTGCACGCGGTGGCCGACGAAGGAGTGCCCCTTCGCGACATTGCGGCCGTCGTGGGGCGACACCTTGAGGTGCCGGTCGAGTCAATACCCGCAGAGAAGGCGGCCGAACACTTTACGTGGATGGCCGGTTTCGTGGGCATCGACAGTCCGGCGTCGAGCGCGCTCACGCGCCAGGAAATGGGCTGGCAGCCAACGCGTCCTGGTCTCATCGAGGATCTCGACGAGGGTCACTACTTCGTGACGACGACCGCCTAATCTTGACGAGCGCGTCGGGAGCTTTACTGTGACATCTTCGTGCTTCAATGGTGCCGTGAGCGCGTCCATCGATCTCAAGTCGGCCAAGACATATCTTCTGACGCACGCTCGCCTCATCGAGCGACTGCGTTATGAGTTCCTCTTCGAAGGTGGCTCGAGCGAGCGCGCGATCGAAGCACTTTTGCCGTACCAGAACGCCGACGGCGGCTTCGGGAACGCGCTTGAACCGGATCTTCGCGGGCGGGAGAGCCAGCCGATCCCGGTGTGGTCAGCCTTCGGGGTTCTCGACGAATGCGGTGATTTTGATCGCCCGATCGTCCAACGAGCGTGCGCCTTTCTGTCGACGATCACCACGCCCTCAGGTGGCGTTCCCTTCGTGCTGCCGACCGTGGCGTCGTCTCCGCACGCGCCGTGGTGGACAACCGACGATTCGCCATCTGCTTCGCTCAATCCAACGGCGGGTCTCGTCGGGTTTCTCAACAAGCATCACGTGGAGAACTCGTGGCTGGGGCCGGCCGAAGCGTACTGCTGGACGGCATTGGATGAGCTCAGCGAAACGAGCCCGTACGAGCTGGGAAACATCCTCTCGTTCCTCGAGTCGGCGCCCGATCGCGAACGCGCCGAAGCCGCGTTCATTCGCATTGCAGGAATCGTGCAGCAACAGGGCTTCATCGCTCTCGATCCCCACACGTCTGGCGAAGTGCATTTTCCGCTCACCTTCGCCCCGTCGCCGAAGAGTCTGGGTCGACGCCTCTTCAGCGACGACGTCATCGAGACCCACGTAGACGCGCTCGTTCGTCAACAGCAACCTGACGGCGGTTGGACGGTCAACTGGATGATCTGGACGCCGATCACTGAGCACGAGTGGCGAGGTATCCGCACCGTCGAGGTGCTCCACACCCTAAAGAACTACGGGCGAGTTTCCTAACCTGTCGTCGACCTCGCGCCACGCCACCAAGATCTCGCCGCTCAGCGTTTCGCCGTCGACCAGTTCAGCGCGGCCGCAGCGCGAAGCAGCGTCTTCAACGCCTTCTCGTTGATCTTCTCGCCTTCGCGGAAGTCAATCGCGCGTCTCACGTTTCCCTCGAGGCTCGAATTGAAGAGGCCCGCGGGATCAGCGAGCGCCGCGCCTTTGGCAAAGGTCATCTTCACGACGTCCTTGTAGGTCTCCCCCGTGCAGATCATGCCGCTGTCATACCAGGTCGGAACTCCGCGCCACTTCCACTCTTCGACTACGCCGGGTATAGCTTCCTTGATCAGCGCGCGCAGACGACTGAGCGTTTCGCCGCGCCAGTCCCCCAACTCCTTGACTCTCGCGTCGATCAACTGCGACGGCGTCTTCGTCTTCGGTGAACTACTCGGCGTCATAGCCATCATCTCCCTTTGCAGCGCCTACTGGCGGGCAGGTCGCGTCACGGTGCTGACTCTACCGCCACCCGCCTTCTGCTTCCCATTAGAACGTGGTTGACGATACGTCAAAGGGAACCCATCGGGATGCGAGGCGAAGGTAGAAACATGAACGCTCAAGATCGAAGTCAAGCAGGCAGGTCGATCGTTCGCGAGATGATGGGCGAACAGACCGCGGCCAAACTGATTGAGTCGGCCGAATCGGGCACGTTCGGCGCCGTGATCTCCGAGCTCGCCATCGATGAGGCCTTCGGAGAGATCTGGACACGGCCTGGCCTCGATCGAAAGTCGCGAAGTCTGGTGACGATGGCGGTGATGGTCGCGCTTCGACAGCCTCACGAATTTGGGATTCACATGAACATCGGTCTGAACAACGGCCTCACGTTGGGAGAGATCGAAGCAGCACTCGTGCAAACGCTGCCGTACGTGGGATATCCCGCCGTCGCGAATGCGCTCGCTGCAGCATACGACGTTATCGCCGAGCGAGGCCTCGACAAAGACGCTGAGTACGGCGGTCATCGCGGTCTGCTCTAGGAGAACCGCGAAGGATCAGAACCCCGGAAAGAGCGACCGGACGTCGTCGAGAGTCATCGCTCCGCTGATCTCAATCTCGTCGATCGGACGATTGCGCCCGTAGACGAGGCGCAGCACCGTCTCTGCCGGTCCGGCGACGGAGCCCGTCGCCTCGTCGAGTGCCGCGTCAGCGACGAGGTGCAACTCGTCAGCGAGGTCGAGTCGATAGGTCTCATCTTCATCGGTCAGCGTGACGGCCACACGCTGAGGGCGAAGTCGTTCGAGGGTTGCCTCGTCGCGAAAACGTGAAGCGACGAGATCGATCCGGTCCCACAAGAGCGACAGCTCGGGCTGCGGGATCGCGGCCGCCGGATCGAGGCCAACGGCGATATCCCAGCCGTGGACCGTTTGCTCGGACAGCCGGTAGCCGGCGTACACCGTCACCGTGAGCGGACCCGCGAAGTACGGGATCCGCAGCACCTCGAGGCGCTCTGGTCCGAGCGCGACGAGCGAGGCGAGGGCCGCGCGGTGTCGAGCATCGGATTCATACCACGCCTCGCGCTGCTCGAGTGGGGTCATCGCGTCCCAGCGTTGCCAAATCGGCACTGCCAGTTCGCGACCTGGCGCGGTGGTCTCGCCCGCGAGAGCTCGATCGATGAGTATCGTGCCGATCTCCGAGGCGCTGCCAAGATGTGAGAGCACCTGGGCGATGGTCCACTCCCTGTCGAACGACGGCAGCTCGAGCTGCTCTTCCGTGAGATCTTCGACGAGGGCGCGAGTGCGCTGCGAGCTCGTCTCAAGTGCCGCCAGCCAGGGTTCGGCGACGATGACTTCGTTGGTCATAGATGTCCTCTCGTTCATTGATCGATACCGAGCGGGCAATCATGAGGGTCCCGTCGACGCTGCGACGTTATTGGCGGGGCGCGATGCGACGAACGGCGCCCGCCGCGTTCTCAGGTTGACGACGCGTGAAGGTGTTTCGTGGCGTGCCTGCGCATGTTCTCCAGGGCGGCGTCAAGCGCGACCTCGAGCGGTTCGGTGCTCTTGCGAGTCTGACCAAGAAGCAAGCCACCTTGGAGCGACGCGAGCGTCGCGACCGCGAGCGCGTCGGGATCGGCGTCTCGCCGAAGCAGGCCCTTCTCGCGCATCCTCGCGAGCCCGGTTCGAAAGGCGGCTTCCCACTGCTCGAATCCTTCGACGAGTTCGAGGCGAGCCAGCTCGTCGGTGTCGGCCAGCTCGGCAGCGATCGATCCGATGGGGCATCCGCCAACGCTGTGTCGTTGCCGCTGCAGCTCGACGATGAGATCGCGCCACGCCTGCCAGGCCTCCCACGAATCCAAGTGTGAGAGGTACGGCTCTTGCACGTTGAGGACCTGTTCGGTCTGGCGTGCGATGACGGCCCTCATGAGGGCTGCCTTGTCGCCGAAGTAATGGTAGAGCTGCGACTTGCCCACCCTCGCGGCGGTGCCGACGTCGTCCAGGCTCGTTCCTGCGACACCTCGCTCGAAGACCATGTCGGCTGCTGCGTCGACGATGCGCGCTCGAGTGGCCCTTCCCTTCGCGGTGAGGCTCGGTACCTCGTGAGACGTCGACGGTCGGTCTGCCATAGTCCAAGCCTAGCCATAGAAATGTACTTGACAGTACATTCAGGGTACGATAGTTTTGTACCTGTCAGTACAAAAACCAACCAATGAGGAGTACGAAGTGAGTCATCCCCCCTATTACGCAGACCTCAGCGAGAAGACCGCGCTCGTCACCGGATCGACGAGCGGCATCGGCAAGGCGACGGCATTGGCCTTGGCCGCAGCGGGCACGTTCGTCGCCGTCAGCGGTCGTGACAAGGAAAAGGGCCAGGCCGTGGTCGATCAGATTCTGGCGTCAGGCGGCACCGCCGTCTTTGTCCAGGCCGACCTTGTGGACGCAAACGCGGCCACGGATTTGGCGGCACGGGCAACCGACGCCCTCGGCGGCAGAGTCGACGTCCTCGTCAACAGCGCGGGCGTCTTCCCCTTTGGCCCCACCGAGTCGCACGATGAAGCGACCTTCGACGCGGTCTATGCGCTCAACGTGAAGGCGCCCCTGTTTCTCGTCGCGGCCCTTGCCCCGGCGATGGCGAAGCGTGGGAGCGGCGCCATCGTCAACGTCTCGACCATGGTCGCTCAGTTCGGCGCTGACGGCATGGCGCTTTACGGTTCAACCAAGGCGGCCCTCGAGCTCCTCACCAAGGCGTGGGCCGCTGAGTTCGGGCCGCGGGGCGTCCGCGTCAACGCAATCAGCCCTGGACCGACCCGCACTGAAGGGACAGCGCGGATGGGCGAGGCGCTGGACCAGCTGGCGTCGCTGGCGCCGGCAGGACGACCGGCCCGGCCAGAGGAGATCTCCTCGGCCATCGTGTTTCTTGCGAGCGACTCGGCGAGCTTCATTCACGGCGCCGTGCTCCCTGTCGATGGTGGCCGCGCAGCGACGTGAGCAAACTGGTTCACGCAGTGCAAATAGAAGAACGGGGCATCCCGGTTACTCGTGAGAGCGCCGGGATGCCGCGCCCGAAGAGCTCCTGACTCTCAAACGGGCAGCCCCGAATCCGATACGTTCGGTGATCTCCTCGTCGCCACGTACGTCACTGTTGCGAGCGTTCGAACGCGCGAGCGCCCGAGCGCCACGTCCGATCGAGATCGGAATGTTCCAAGAACCGTCGGTCGAGCTCCAAGACGACCATGCCGTGAGCGAACGCCCACAGCGCCTGGCCGAGGTACGCATCGCCGGTCGCGAGGAGGAATGGCTCGCCGGCCCAGTCCTCCAAGCCGGGTGTGAGCTCGGCGCGCGGCAACGACCCTGAGGTCATGAGCGGATAGAGATTGGGGTTGGCGAGCGCCACGCTTCGGTATGCAGATAGGAGGGCCGCTGTCGTGCTCCGTCGACCGGGCTTGGCCACGGCGCGGTGCATGATGTGGCCGCTCTCCAGCAGACCTTCTTCGATGAGGGCGACCTCGACCGCTCGCTTGCTCGAGAAGTGCTTATAGAGCGACGGCGCTCGAACGTCGACGGCTGCTGCGAGTCTGCGCATCGTGAGTGCGTCGAGTCCCTCGTCTTCCAAGATCTGGCGAGCCGCCTTTACGATCTGCGCCGATCGACCAGCGCGCACAGCGAGGACGGGCGTGTCGCTCACCGGTTGTCCGGTTCGAGACGAAAGACGGGGTGGCGGTCCGCGATCGCGCGGAGCTGGTCGTCTGTCGAAGCCGCCGAGACACCGCCGAAAAACACCCCGACCTCCGCCTTCCAGCGACGCAGGTACTCGCGGAGCACCGGAATCTTCTCATCACCTGCGAGCTCGTGAGCTATCCGATGCGTTCGACGCGTGCCGAGCAGGAGATCGAGTCGCCCGTCGGCGGCCCGGACGTTACGAACCCACTCGGCTTCGCCTCGCGGTGCGACCAAGTACTCCGCACCCTCGAACGCGAGCAGGTTCACCGGCGTCCGGCGAACGAGACCCGATCGCCGACCCTTCACCTCGAGAACGCGGCTCCCGAGCACGCTGACGCCCACGCGAGTCAGTCGGGCGACCGACCGGTTAAAGACGTTACGGGTGAACCATCCGGGTCGCTGGTAGTGAGTGGGTGTCGTCATGTGAGCCTCCTTGTTGCGCCATGTCGCCCCGTCGCGGCGCACTCACTTAGGCTAACACAGTTAGCCGCCTTTGGCTACCACTGTTAGCCAACACGGATCCTCGCAGATCGGGGCCGACTCAGCGCAGCCGGGCGAGGCGCTCGATCGCCTCCTCGAGCACCTCGGCACGCTTCGAGAACATCCATCGAACAAGGTGGCGACCGGCGTCCTTGTCGTCGTAGAGGACCGAGCTCGGCACGGCGACGACGCCGCATCGCTCGGGAAGCTGTCGACAGAACGTGTAGCCGTCCTCGTCGGTGAGGGACGTGATGTCTGTCGTAAGAAAGAACGTGCCGTGCGACGAAAGGACCTTGAACCCTGTCGCCTCCAGCCCCGCAGCGAGGAGGTCCCGCTTCTGACGCAGCACCTCGGCGGCTTCGACCAGGTAGCTATCGCACTCGTCGAGGCCCTCGGCGATGGCGTGCTGGAAGGGGGCGGCGTTCACATAGGTGAGGAACTGCTTCGCGGACCGAATCGCCGTAATGAGCTCGGGACGTGCGCACGCCCACCCGACCTTCCATCCGGTCACGGAGAACGATTTCGCTGCTGATGAGATCGTGATCGTGCGTTCAGCCATGCCAGGAAGCGACGCGATCGGGATATGAGGCGACTCGTAGACGAGGTGCTCGTAGACCTCGTCGGTGACGACGATGAGATCGTGGCGCCGAGCCACGTCCGCAATCACTTCGAGCTCGCTCAGGGTGAACACCTTGCCCGTCGGATTGTGAGGCGTGTTGAGCACGATGAGCCGTGTGCGCTCAGTGACGGCGTTTTCAAGCGCCTCTGGTTCAAACGACCAGTCGGGGGCGCGAAGTTGCACGACGCGACGCTGCGCACCCGCCATTGCGGTGCACGCGGCGTAGGAGTCGTAGTACGGCTCGAACATGATGACCTCGTCACCCGTCTCACACAGCGACAGGAGGCACGACGCGATCGCTTCGGTGGCGCCGGCCGTGACCAAGACCTCGGTATCGGGATCGAAGTCGAGCCCGTAGTAGCGCGACTGATGCCTCGCGATCGCCGTGCGCAGGGTGGCGATCCCAATCCCCGGCGGGTACTGGTTGTGCCCGTCTTCAATGGCTCGGATGGCTGCCCGCTTAATGATGTCGGGACCGTCGACGTCGGGGAATCCCTGTCCCAGGTTGATCGACCCGGTCGCGAGCGCGAGCGCCGACATCTCGGAGAAGATCGTGCTCGTATAGCCCTGCAGGCGGGCGTTGAGGTACGGAATCCGATCGGTCATGTCGGAATACCCTACCGAGTCGGGGTTCCGTTTTCGCTTCCCTGAACGACTACTTGCGGCGCCGTGCCGCGAGCTAATGGACTAGTTCACGTGGCGACTGCAAGGTTCCATCCAACAGCCTTCCGGCAACTGGGACACTTTGGGAAACTATCTCCCACGGCCATGGTGACCCGTTCTTGGTCTGCGCATTCGCTCCGGTATATGCCAGCCGTCATGCAGATGGAGTCAGTCCTGGGCGTGCCGGTCTCATTCTTAGGCATGTTGATTCTCCTTGGTTCAAAGTCACCAGGAGCGAAAGGAGCGTCTCCGAACGGAGACTCGACGCGAGAGGCCGCGGTTGGAAGCACCGATAACCGAACACCGAAGGCGCCGTCCTCTCCTGGTAAACAGCGAGTACATCGTGCCGACCAGGCTTCCCGGCTCACCTCAGTGGAACTGTATGACGGCGAGGCGTCTCTGTCAACGATGTACGCCTGGCCGTGGTGGTGAATGCGACCCTCGTCTGGGCCGAACGGTTACCGCTGAAGAAAAGGTATCGCCACCACTACGCAGTCGTTTGGTCGAATGCGCCGATGACGAGTAGCCAAGCCGCAGTGATCATGTAGCACGTGTTGGTCACGACCGCTATCGCCGCAATATAGAGGCCGGGCAGGTAGCCAAAAAAGAAAAGTGCCGCACCCAACATCTCGGTCAAGTGCACGAGACTTCCGCCAACGATCCGAGAGAGCCGTAGGCCGGTGCCCGTTTTAATGGCTGTCGCGTAGCCTTTGCCGAAAATGGCGAGTGAAATACCGCAGACTATGAATAGCTCTGCGCCTATTGCCCGGTGGTTTTGTGCTGCCATAAGCACCAGGGCACAGCGCATGAACACCAATGCCAGACCAGTGAGGGTGTTTATAGCGCGGTTGCGATGAGTTGGGTCGATCGCGATGACCTTGAGGTTGAGTGACATCGCGACAAACACCAACCCGGTGAGCGTGACTGCGCCCGTTCCGACCAGGAGAAAGAAATCACTCCAGAGCCCTGGCCTAAAGATTTCGCCGACAATCACGACCCGATCGTAACTTGTACCAATAGAAAAGCCGGTGCTTTCGCCCGTATGGGGCCAAGGTGACAGCCTCGGCAGCTTACCGCGAGTGTGCTTACCCTGGAGAAATGGTCACGGAGCAGGCGGCGCGAACCAACTTGGATTCTCGGCGAACGAGAAAGCGCCGACGTCCGCTGCGCCGCGTGTGGTTGTGTCTGGGCTGCCTCATCCTCGGAATCCTCGTGTGGCTCGTATCCTCTTTCGCGGTCTACATGCTTCGGCCCTCCAGCATGAACTTCTCCGAAAAGAGCACCGAATGGGTTCGCACACTCCCATTCGGCAACTGGGCTGTTGATGAGGCCGAACACATCTACTACAGCGATCACGCGCCGAAGAAAGGCGGACCTCAACTCACTAGGTTGCCGAGTGTCGGCCTTAGCAAAACAGCGGGTCGAGGCTTGCCAACTACTCTCGGAGCGCATCACGCTCAGAGCGCCTGGCCGGCGCCCATTGCGCCGGTCTTTGCCACCCCCCTGCCGGGCGAAGGAGTGTGGAAGCGCACGGGTCCTTCCGTCAACGGGAAACCGCCGGTGCTCGTGACCACGTACCGACCTGACCCGGCCTATCCTCAAATGGTCGCCTACGTTGCCTGGTTCAACCACTCCCTCGTCGATCTGGCTTACTATCCCGGTCGCTACGAACCCCCGAAAGCGAGCGACCGCGGTCCTTCGATGGTTCCGTACGACCAGCGGTACCGCCTACTCGCAACGTTCAACGCGGGATTCATCTACTCCGATGGCGACAACGGCTCAGCGGTGAACGGGCACACCAACGAGCCGCTTACCGACGGGAACGCCACGTTGGTCGGTTACAAGGACGGACAAATCTCCATCGTCGCGTGGCATGGCGGTCCGAGCCCCGGATCCAACGTCGCCTGGGCCAGGCAGAGCCTCACGCCGATCGTGTGGAACGGAACACCTAACCCCGAACTCAATACCGATCCCGACAGTTCCCAGTGGGGCTTCACGCTCGGGAACGCGGTCAGGGTGTGGCGCACTGGCGTGGGCATCGACAAAGAGGGGAACCTCATCTACGTGGCAGCGAACGACCAGACGGTCGTCTCGCTCGCCCAGATTCTTCTGCACGCGGGAGCCATCGACGCCATGGAGTTCGACATCAACCCCGACTGGCACACATTGATCACCTACAGCCACGAGCACGGCCTTGATCCCACCATGGTGGAACCGCAGCCCAATCAGTCTGTGGATCGCTACCTCTATCCCGACGACCGCGATTTCTTCGCGGTCTACGAGCGCATACTTGGCCCGGTTTTCGTCCCCTTCAGTTAGAGGTGCTTTGCCAGCAACGAATTCTGCTCGGGCGTCAGAGCACAAGAGGTCATGAGTTCGGTCCAGTCGGTTCCATCCCGTCTCGCGGAGTCCGTCTAGTAGTACCGATATGGGCTCTCACCCCCGCACAGTTACGTCAAATCCATCTGCGTTCATTCAGTCAGTGACCAAACCGTGACCACTGACCAGCGCGCTTAGAACTGACATCTTGATGCTATAATGCATTTATGGCAAAGACGAGAACAACCTTAACTGTTGAAGACGAGGTCCTTCGAGCGGTGAAAGTACGCGCCGCCCGAACGGGAAAGGGTGAAAGCCAAGTCATTGAAGAGGCCCTGCGACGTGACCTGGGTCTCGATTTGCTAGATCAGATTTGGGCACATGGGACGATGAACGAGGAGGAGGCGATGGCGCTCGCAGTCGAGGCGCAGCATCGCTCTCGTCGTAGCCCGCGCTGAGTTGCGCGCCGTACTCGATCCAAACGTCATCGTTTCGGCGTTGTTGGCACCGTCCGGTACACCAGCAAAGGTGCTTCGGGCATGGTTCGACGGCGACTATGAGCTCCTCGCCTCGCCACTCTTGATGGCAGAACTCGTCCGAGTATTCGAATATCCGAAGCTTCGTTCACGAATCAGCGAAACTGAGTCTCGGCAATTCATCGAACTCCTCAAGCATCAGGGCGAGATCGTAGACGACCCTGATCTTTCACTCCCCGTCCATTCGTCGGATCCTGACGACGACTACCTCATCGCGCTGGCGGCAACGACACGCTCCGTCATCGTCTCCGGCGATCATCATCTTCTCGATCTTGCCGATCGCCTACCGGTCCACTCCCCCGCCGCGTTTCTAGAGCTCTTGATCGCCGATCACTACTGATCCGAAAGAGCAAGTTGGCGATCATGCCGGCGGGCGGCTGTTCTAAGTTGCTCTGGTAGCCAACGATGCTCAGCGTCGGCGTGATGACCAATATGGCCTGCTGATTCAAGATTCGGGGCAGCTCGGTCGGGACGGCGAAAACCTGCGCGCCACTGAACGCCGCGACGTTCAGCGCCGACTGATGTGTCTCACCGAATTGGTGGTGGCCTACCTTCGACGCTGGCCAGTAGTGCCGGATCCCAATCGCAGACAACGCAGGCGTGGCTGAACGCAGAGCGGGCGAATTGGACTCCAGCCGCATGCGGGTCGGGACTAGAGCAGACATCGGCCCAGTCGAGGATGTACTCGCCGAGGGTCGCATTCCAGTAGGCCGGCGGCGGGGAGAGCGTCGCCGTCGCATACCCCTCCGGCGCGGGGTGTGCGTAAGCGTAGAAGGCCGCTTTGGGATACTTCTGATCGCCCGGCCACCAGCCGACAGCCACCTCCTGGGCGTCCATGGCATTGCGCATGAGGAAGTCGTTGGAGGGTGGGCTCGCCGGGAGGCCGGAGAACAGACTCACCGCCAGGTCGAATGATCCCCACCATGCGTTCACCGGGGTGGAGCGACCCCGAAACGGCGCACGATATTCAGCCAGGATGAGCGCCGCCTGAGTGGCGGTGGCGAAATACGACGCGACCTGTTCAGGTTGGTAGTGTGCGTGCTCTTGGTCCTCGTCGAGTGGCACGCTCCACGGCACCTCTTGCGGGTTCGGATTGATCTCGACGGTGCCGACGAGCCTTCGAATGGCATCGAGCACTTCGCGGGTAACCACGCCCACAGAGCGATTGGGGACCAGGGCCACGGCACTGACGCCACCATTGCTGGTCTCCACCACCACCTCATGGGTGCGGAGATCGATCAAGGTGACGAACGTGCCCGAACCGTCGGGCGCCGGGAGGGGCGCCGTCTCCCAGCCTCGAGCCGTCAGACGTAACGCTGCGTGTTGGAGCTGGGGCTCGGGCGGTGCAAGTGCGACGGCAAGCTTGCCAAGGAGCTGCGTGTGGGCATGCAGCGTGTCACAGGTCTCGTTCCACTGCTCGTAAGAAACGGCCGACCACCCGGAGGTCACCTTTTCACGTTAGCAATCGAGCAATGTTCGATTCGCCCTGACCATTCCGTGAACACGCGAATAGCGCATTTCGTGACCTCACGAACTGGTGCGCGCCCACACGAGGGCGAAGTCCGTTGCGGTCCCGCCAGGACCCACATAGAAGCAGACATTCGCGAGGCTCCGTGCGAAGTAGTGCCTAGCGGCAAGCGGTTTGGCGTAACCCTCGACGACGAATCCCGCTGCTGTTTGAGGTGAGCATGTCTTGGCGTGGAGCATCGCACTTGGTAGACCCCTCACTTCGATGAGGGCTCGATCCCGGGAGCCCTCGTTCAACTTCAACCTCTTGTTCGACGACGGAAGAGGAAATGAGAACTGACTCACTTTCGTGGCGTCACCGTTGTACGTCCCACGAACGGCCCGAGCTATCGGTCCTCCCAGCGGCAGATGGCAGGACGACCCGTGATTTGCGAAGGTGATCGGCGTGAGCAGTGTTCCCGACGGGTAGCCCGCGCCGCCTTTGTGGGTTGCTCCAATGCTGAGCGTGATGTTTGTCGCCGTGCATTCTGGCAGAGACGGCCGAGTGACCTTGGCCGTTAAAGCCACGGAATTCGATGAGCGGGTAGCAAGAGGGACGGAGAGCGGCCCCGTAATGAGCGTTGCGGCCAGATCATCGGCGTCCGCCCGCGACGGGGCGACCAGTTGCATTTGACCGGTGAACGAGCTGAACGAAGCGTCGTTTGGTTCGATGTAGGGTGCTTCGACCACCACGCCGTTCAAGTCGACGGCCAGCTGGCGGTGAAAACACTCCTTTGCTACGCGATTCCACTGGCGAGACTCCGCAGCGTTGAGCGTGACGTCCACGATCCATCCACCCGAAGACGCCATGCGAGCCACAGTGACCGAGGCCACCTTTGACGAGAGCGTCATGAGCGTAGGACCAACGAGATAACGCGGTTCCGAGGTTCCTTCCTCGTCCAGTACGGGCAGCAGAGCCGAAGCATCCGGCGACTTTGCGTCTTGTGCTGCGGTGGTGGTGGCGAAGGCCGTAAGTGCAGGATCGGGTTTGGTATCGGGCACCGAGGGCCCTGACACCGTTGGTGCGTCGTGCTGCGGACTCGAACAAGTCGTGGGCAATGCACCGCTCGAGACTTTCCCATGCTGAGGACCGGCGTAACACGTCACAGATCTAACAAGCAGTTCGGGCGATGTGGTGAGCAAGGACGTCGGGCCAGCCAATCCCTTGGGCCCGTTAGTGACTACTAAGGCTCCGCGCGCGATCCTCACATCGGCATTCGGAAAACCGACCGCGTGAAGCCGCGCAGTCATCACCCTCTGATCGGCGGCGAGCTGCGCCGCGCTCGTCGATCCATGAGTGGTCGGATACAGCGTCACCGCAAAGGCGGGTGTCGAACTGAAAGCAAGTAAGAGCGCCGTAACGGTCACTGCAATAGACAGAAGACTGCCACCCACGGCCGTGAGCCGAGCACGAATGCTTCGCTGGTGAAGACGACGGTGCAGCGCCTCGCTCGAAGGGGTAGTGCGGGGAGGAAGCGACCAGATTGCGCGGTCGAAGAGGTCTTGGATCTGATCAGTCGATGACATACGTAGTGTCCTTCGCTTGGAGTGACGCTTTGGCGAGAGCATCATGCAGAGTTGCCTTCACGGTGCCCTCGGCGCAACCCATCACCTTGGCGATCTCGGGGATGGTGAGTTGCGAGATGTAGCGAAGGAGCAACGCTTGTCGTTGACGATCACTGAGGCCCTGAAGAAGGGCCGTCACGCTAAGTCGATCATCAACTTGAGCCTCGGATGATCCGGTCACTGTCGACTGAACGAGTAGCGACTTCTTTGCTTCTTGTCGGACGCGACGACGATAAAGGTCGCGACCTTTGTTCAGCGCTACCATCATGGTCCATCCCTCGGGATGTTCGAGCAGTGAGACCTTCTTCCACCTGCGTAGCGTTTGATAGAACGCCTCTTGGGCGATCTCCTCAGCGAGATCGGGATCGCGGAATGTCAGCGTCATCGCTCGACGCACGCGGTCATAACTGGCCGCGTAGTAGGTGTCAAAGCTCATCTGCCGGAACGATCCAATCGGTTTTGCGTTGGGTGCCAGATAGTAAGACGATGAGCGCGGCAAAACCGTTTAGTCCAGGTACAGTTTCTTGCCCGGGTTGAGAAGGAGCGTCTGGAAAACAGCGTGCCTCTGACCTGGGATTTTCGGTCAGTCTCAGCGAGTCGGTTCGATCACACTGAGTCACCAACCCTCGAGTCTCAGCATTCGCTGAGTCCCCCACTTAGGTTGCGTGCCTCGCGTCGAACTTGGGCATTTCATTGTGCGGTGACCAATCGGGGACCACGGACACTCATAACGCACCAGAGTCGGTGCTTTCGCACCGACTCTGATCTGCACTTCTATTCGTGGCGGGGGCAGGATTTGAACCTGCGACCTTCGGGTTATGAGCCCGACGAGCTACCAGACTGCTCCACCCCGCGATGACTGTTACACACTAGTGGAAAACGCACCAGCCTTCAAAGCGAGATTCGCGGCGACCATTCACCATGAGTCGGCTAACGCAACGTGTAGCGGAGCGAAGTGCGCTGGCCGTGCGCGAAGATAATGATGAATCGGTACTGACCGGGGTGGCTGCCGCGAGCGACGACCACCCGAATCGTGAGAACTCGACCGTTGTCGTGCGCCACGACCGCGCTCGTGCCGACCAGGTCGCTCACGATGAGGGGCCGTCCGTAGAAGCCTGAACCGTAGATGAGCGCCGTCATGGTGCGACCGGCCCACAGAACTGTGCCGACGTGAACGGCCCGTGGCGGGGGCGGTAGAACAGTGACCGTCGTCGCGAGCGACGACGCCGCCAAGTAGCTCCCACTGGCCGCCTTCGTCGCGGTCACCACGCACGTCCCCGCACGATCGCTCGTGAGGAGATCCCCGTCGATCGCGCACGCTGCCGTGCCGGGCGAGGTGACGACGTACGACAGCGCCCCATCACCCGATCCACCCGTTGAGGTCAAGGTGAGTGCGTGTCCGTACATCGTCGAGGTGCTCGTGATGGTGATGGCGCCCTGTTGTTTCGGATTACCGGAGCCGATGGTGATCGACTGAAACTTCTCCTTTGCGGCCGCAAAGGCGCCGTTGCCCGGGTCGTTGAAGTCGACGACGCAGACGCCATTGCCCGTGAAGGTCACCTTGCCGTCGCTGAGCGAGCACCCCGTCGATGAGCTGTTCAGTGCAATCTGGACCGTGTCGCCCGAGGTCGCGTAGGCGTGCGGCGTGTACGTCTCGTTTACTGTTCCCGCAGCCGGTGGCGTGCTCGGGTAGATGGTGTTCGACGCGTACACCTTCACGGAGTGTTGGACCTCGCTCGCGGCGGCAAAGGCGCCATTACCCGGGTCGTTGAAATTCACGACGCACGTCCCCGTGCCGATGAAGTCGATCCAGCCGTAGTAGAGCGCGCAGCCCGTCGAAGACGTGGCCAATGTCATCACGACCTTGTCGCCGGACGTCGCCGTGGCACCCGGGGCGTACGAGCCGCCGGCGCTGCCCGCCTTGGGAAAGGTGCTCGTCGAGATGACATTGTCCGAGTAGACCTTGATGCTCTGGGTCACCTGCGCGGCCGCAGCGTACGTGGCGTTGCCGGGATCGTTGAAGTCGATCACGCACGTGCCGGCGCCAGTGAACGTCACCGTGCCGTCGCTCAGTGAACAACCCGACGAGGTCTTGTCGAGGGTGATCTCAACCTGGTCACCCGACGAAGCCGTTGCCTTCGGGGTGTAGGTGCCATGCGTGCTCCCCGCACTGGGTGAGGCGATGACGCTGATATTGTTCGAGGTGGTGCCCACTGCGAGCGCTGGTGCCGCGTAGAGGCCGAGCGCCACTGCGAGGCTTGCGGTGATCGCCGCTCCACGAATGAGTCCACGTCGACACTGTTGAAAGTGCAGATTGTGTGTCATAGGGCCAACATTGGCCGGACATCTCTCGTCACGCACGTCAGCACGCGACATCACAGGCGACGCACAGTTACGACTACAAACCAGTCATCGCATGGTCGTGAGGTCATTTTGGGCTTTTTCAACCGTCCGATTCCCACTCGCCTCTAACCGGCCTCGCAGACGGCTCTAAGGCGCTCCAGCTCGAGAACGCATCGCGAGTTCACCGATATCTGGGCCGGAATCGACCATTAGGTTAGGCTAACCTAACGAATTTTGGAGGTTGGCCCATGGCTGTCGACAGCCTCTTCTTCTGTGACGAGATCACCGACGCTCGATCATCCTCAAGACGCCGCACTCTTATTCCCCCCTTTCGTGAGGGAAACAACCCTGCACCCCAGTCTCTGGAGCAGCGTTGATCGCTGAAAGTGTCATTCACCGGCGATCGTGGAAGCTCGCCGTCGCGGGAGCCGCGACGTGAGGCGCGAAAGACCCACCCGACCACGACGACCCAAACTGGCGTCAAAGAGGGTCGCTGTTGTCGTGGTCGTGGCCGCGGTGGCGTCATTGGCGCTCTCCGCCTGTGGGAGCGCCTCAACCGCCTCGTCGGTGACGATCACCCTCTACAACGGTCAGCACGTAGAGACGACCGACTCGCTGGTTGCGAGCTTCGAAAAGAAGTACCCCAACATCAAAGTGGCAGTGCGCAGTGACGACGAGGACACCTTTGACGCGCAGATCGTCCAGGAGGGATCGCGCTCTCCCGCCGACGTCTTCTACACCGAGAACTCGCCGGCGCTCGAGTATCTGCAGCAGCGCGGGCTGCTCGCCAAGGTCGAAGCCTCGACGCTCGCGAAGACACCGTCCAAGTACAACTCGCCAGGCGGCGACTGGGTCGGCGTCTCCGCGCGAGTGAGCGTCCTGATCTACAACCCGTCCCTCATCAAAAAGAGCCAGCTGCCAACCGGCGTCTTGCAGCTCGCGAACCCCAAATACGCGGGAAAGCTCGCCTTCGCCGCGGGCGAGACTGACTTCCAGCCGATCGTGACGTCTGTCGTGAAGGCGTACGGGGAGGAGGCGGCGCTCAAGTGGCTGAACGGGATCAAGTCCAACGCCGGCAGTCACATCTATCCCGACAACGAGACGATCTCTGACGAGGTCAACCGCGGCGCGGTCGCCTTTGGCGTTGTCAACCAGTACTACTGGTATCGGATGCGCGCCGAAATCGGTTCGTCCAACGTGCACTCGAAGATCGCGTACTTCTCTCCGCGAAATCCGGGCTACGTGATCGACGTCTCCGGTGCAGGCATCTTGAAGTCCTCCACGCACAAGGCGGCCGCACAGAGGTTTCTCGCCTTTCTCGTCTCGAAGCAAGGCCAAGAGATCATCGCCCATTCGATCAGCTTCGAGTACCCGATCGCGTCAGACGTGACGACGGTTCAGCCCGAGACGCCGTTCCAGGATCTCCAGCCCTATCCGATTGATATTGCCCAGCTGGGAACGGGCGCTCAGGCGATTGCCCTCCTGCGCGAGGTGCAACTGCTGTGACCACCGCGACGGACCTTCATCAGGGTCCGATCCACCAGAGCTATAAGGAGTTCGTCGGTCCGCGGCGTCGTCGGCCACGACCGAGGGTTCTCATCGCCCTGAGCGTCGTCGTGCTGTTGGCGCTCGCCCTGCCACTCATTTTCTTGCTCCTCGAAGCGTCCGACGCCGGCGCCTCCAGCGTGTGGCATCTCATCTGGCGATCCCTCACCGCCACGTTGCTCTGGAACACCGTTCGCCTCACGCTCGTCGTCACGGTGCTGTGCGCGATCATCGGCACGCTCGCCGCCTACTGCGTGGAGCGGACCGATCTTCCGGGGCGCCACCTGTGGGCCGTACTGGTCGTCATTCCCTTCGCGATCCCCGACTTTGTCGTGAGCTTTGCGTGGTCCTCGCTGTCGACCTGGGTTGCCGGCTTTCGCGGCGCGGTGATAGTGATGACGCTCGCGGTCTATCCCCTCGTCTATCTTCCCGTTGCCGCCAGCCTGCGCGGTGCCGACACCGAACAAGAAGAGATCGCGCGCAGCCTCGGGGCAAGCCGACTGTCGACGTTCTTTCGCATCACCCTCGGCCAAGCGCGTCGGGCCATCCTGGGCGGGTGTCTCCTGGTCGCCCTCGTCATTCTCGCCGAGTACGGCGCGTTCGAGATCTTGGGCTACCAGACCTTTACGACGGAGATCTTCAGCGAGTTTTCGATCGGCTTCGACACCGCCTCAGCGTGCGCGCTGTCGCTCGCGTTGGTGGTCTTCTCGCTCATCGTGATGATGGCAGAGAGTTCGGTCAACGGTTCGGGATCTCTCAGTCGAAGCGGCCCGGGCGTTGCTCGAGCGCGCCGGCGCCGCAAGCTCGGACGAATGAAGGCACCCGTGCTCTTCTGCTTCGTCGCGCTCGTCGTCGGAGCTTTGGGCGTGCCCGTCGGCGCGTCCGTCTACTGGATCTTCGAAGGGGGCGTGCACGCAATTGGTGGCGAATCACTGCTCTCCGCGGCGCTCTACACCGCGGGCTACAGCGCCTCAGCCGCATTGATCTCGACTCTCATGGCCTTACCCCTGGCGCTTCTCGTCGTTCGCTACCCGACTCGATGGCACCGCCTGCTCTCAAAGACCACGTTCCTCATCCTCGCCATACCCGGGCTCGTGGTCGCGCTCGCGCTGTCGTACTTCTCCGAGCAGCACGCGAACGGCTTTGGGTACGAGACGGCCCCGCTCTTGATATTCGCCTACGCCATCATGTTCTTTCCGCTTGCGCTGGTGGGGGTTCGCGCCTCGGTCGCCCAAGCCCCCGCCTCCTTGGAGGAGGTCGCGGGTTCGCTCGGCGTCTCGCGTCATCGGGTCCTGTGGCGCGTGACACTCCCGCTCATTGCTCCGGGGCTCGGCGCCGCCTTCTGCTTGGTCTTCCTCTCTGCAGTGACCGAGCTCACGGCGACGCTCATCCTCATCCCGACCGGTGTCCAGACGCTCGCCACGCAGTTCTGGGCGTACCAGCAGAATCTCTCGTACGGTCAGGCAGCACCCTTTGCCTTGGTGATCATTGCCATCGCCGCCGTACCCGCGTACCTGGTCGGCCGCTTCTTCGACCGACTTCCGGCTCACCGAGGATCGGGGAATGTCCCTAACCTGATGATGACATGAACGAACTCGACGTCCAAGGACTCCACAAGGCGTACGACACGCAGTCGGTGCTTGAGGACTTCGACCTGACCGTGAAGGCCGGCTCGTTCATGTCCATCCTCGGGCCCTCGGGCAGCGGCAAGACGACTCTCTTGCGGGTGATCGCGGGCTTCGAACGTGCCGATCAAGGTACCGTGCGGCTCCACGGCGAGGTCGTTGATGACAAGTCCCACTTCGTCGAGTCATCGAAGCGACGCATCGGCTACGTCCCCCAAGACGGCAGTCTCTTTCCGCACCTGTCGGTGCAGGGGAACGTCGGCTTTGGTCTGGCGCGCAAGGACCGGCGAGGAAAGCGCGTCGCTGAGCTCTTGGAGATGGTCGGCCTGGAGGGCTTTGCGCACCGATTCCCCCACGAACTCTCCGGTGGCCAGCAGCAGCGCGTGGCACTCGCGAGGGGCCTCGCGATCGATCCCCTGCTCGTGCTGCTCGACGAGCCGTTCTCTTCGCTCGACGCGAGCCTACGCGCCGCCGTTCGAAGTGACGTTCGTCGCGTGCTGAAGGACTCGGGGACGACCGCCATTCTCGTCACCCACGACCAAGATGAGGCGCTCTCGCTCGCCGATCAAGTCGCGGTCATCGGCGAGGGCCGAATCCGCCAATGCGCGACGCCGGCGCACCTCTACGCGAAGCCCGCATCTCCCGAGCTCGCCCGAGAGTTCGGCAACAGCAACTTCGTCAACGGCGTAGCGCGCGGTGGCGCGGTCGAGACCCCGCTCGGTCGACTCGAACTCGAAGACTCGTCCTTCCTCCACGGTGTGGTGGCCGACGGCACACAGCTGCTGGTGCTGGTACGTCCCGAGCAGATCGCAGTTACCGACGGCGGGCGCGCTGACCTGTCGCTCGCGCGCGTCCTCGACACCGAGTTCTACGGTCACGACGCCGTCGTGAAGCTGCGCGCCGGTAAGGAGTCGCTGCTCCTCAGCGCACGCACCCCGAACCCGATTCGACTCCCCCACGTCGACGACGAAGTGTGCGTGGAAGTAGTCGGACCCGTCATTGCCTGGCCCGCCGACAACGTCGCGAAGCACACCGGCGCTAGCAAGTAAGGCTCGAGATCGCTCGCACGTGCATGCTGGACGTCGTTCGGCCGCTGGTCGACGTCAGCGTTTGACTCCAGATGAGATCGTCCCGGTTGACACTGAGCGGCCCAACGGTGCCGGACGACGCGAGCGTCATGCCAAAGACGCGCGGCACTTCGCACCAGGACGTCGCCAACGGACTCAGGCGAAAGAGGAGTTGGGCTGAGCCCGCGCGACTCGTCACCGAGTTGAAGATGACGCCTCCCGGTGCGAGAACGATCGAGTTGCTGGTCGGCGTGGAATCGGGATAGTAGTTGGTCGCCCCGTTCACCGGCAGTGCCACGTACGCCCACGTGAGGCCGCCATCGATCGAGCGGAGCAAGGGATACTGCGATGACGGATCCAAGAAGAACAGCTCACGAGAAGAGCTCACCACGAGCTGCTGGGAAAAGCAGCTGTTCACCGTCGTGACCCAATCCGAGTCCGTCCACTTCACTCCCGCGGTCTGTAAGGCACCGGGGGGTCCCAGTAGGACCGACTGGCCATCCATGCTCATAGCGCAGCCGCCCCACATAAAGGGTCCAAAGGTCATGCAAGGACCGAGAGACGGACATCCGAGGGAGCTCTGGACCCACGATCTGCCGCCGTCGGTCGTCGTTTCGGTAACAGCGAGGCCGTCTTCCGTGTTGATGGGATTGACCAGGTTGTTGTAGCTCTCACCGGTGCTGAAGAGCGCGTCAACCCGGTCACCGTCAGACGCGAACCCGCCGAAGTCTTCAATCGACATTCCAGCAGGGACGGGCACCACGTGCCAGGTCGCACCGCCGTTGATGGTGTACAGCGGCGCCAAGTAGACGGGCGGGATGCTGTTGCCATGCTCCGCCCCAAAACCGGCATAGATGGTGTCGGGGTAGCGCGGGTCGAGTTGCACCGCGTCACACGGAGGGACCATGGGAGGGCTGGTGAAGATCTTGAGCGTGGTCCCCTTGAGCGCCGCGCGCACACCCGATGTCGGCACGTGTACTGGTGTGGATCCGCCGGTGATCACGATGTCCGAAGGCTGACACCACGCAATGAGATTCGACGTGGCCGACGGGTTGATCGCCGACGGCCCCGAGAACGTCGATGAGACCGCCTTCACGTGTCCGAGGTCCGCCCACGTGGTGGTGGGCTCGACGTGTACGGCTCTCGGCGTCAACTCGACGTTGAATCCCCCAGTTTTAAGAAGGGGCGTATAGGAGAGCATGGGATAGTCCTTCGCTGGCGCCGCAGTGAGCGAGAGCGAATAGCTCTGTGGCCGGCCAATGATCGATTGCAACGGAGCCCACCCCCTTACGTGCACCTCTTCTCCGACCGTGGCTCTCGTCGCGCTGAGCGACATGGTCGCACAGCGCTCTCCTGGAAGGCATCTCGTCGCCGCGGGAGCGTTCAACTGGATCTGCGTCTGGGCCTCGGCGTTGCGAAGCGCGCAGCCGAAGATCGACGTGACGCACTGCACGCCGACCTCGTACTTACCTGACGTCAACGGATGGATCGACACCGAATGGTTGGTGCTCTCGAGCCACGCTGACTCGGGCACGCGCAGCGTCATTCGAAATGACGTCGACGTCGACCAGTGAATCCCGACTCCCTGTTCTTCGAGACCACCACAGCCATCCCAGCAGAGTGTCGCGAACGACGGTTTTTGCGACAGCGTCTTTGTCAGGTGGCCCTTCACGACGACCAGCTGTCCCGGCGTCGCGCTTGAACGAGACAGCGTCAGCGACACGCGCTCGCCGACGGGTGGCGAAGAGGTCGTGGTGGTCGGCGCTGGCTCTTTGTTCGCGACGAAAATGTCAGTCTGCAGTGCGACGACGACCGACTTACTTGCCACATTCGGCACTCGGAAACAGGCTGTGTAATCGCCGTTCAGGGACTGATTCACGTAATCACCCTCGTCTGATCCACACAGCGAGCTCGGAAGAGGGGAGGCGGTCGGTGGCGCAGACGCGCGTGGGCGCCGATTCGAGGCGCTCACCGGCGAGGCCATCCACGTCACCGTCAAAGGTGCGATCATCAAGAGAATCGCCACGCGACGGATCGTCCGTGGGGGCAATGTCGTGAACAGCGCTTTCATAATGCTCCGTGATCGCGGTCGTTGCGCGCCGAAAGATCGTTGGTCGAACCATAACCTTCGCGCCTCATCGCGTCTTCGCAACGGCACTGCGAACTTGCGTAGTGACGCGACATCCAAGGGAAATTCACCATATATCCACCGCGGGTCTGGCGCGTTGACCGCTCGCTTTTCAAAGGAGCCGCCATAAGTCCATTTCCCGCACTCACTGAAAACAGAACTCTCACCGAATACTGTGCTGCGAAGCCTCGTTCTCACCTGATAGCAATGATGAAGATACTTTTCCAAGGGAGGACATGTGAAGATCAAACGAGTGTTGTCAGGCGCGGCAGCAGTGGCGCTCATGCTGGGGGGTCTCGGTCTCACGGCGGAGGCGCTCGCAGCGAGCGCCGCAACGGCGTCGGTTCCTACGATCACCGTCACCCCAAACATCGGCCTCACGAACGGTCAAACGATCAGCATCTCAGGGAGCGGCTTCACGGCCGGCGCTTCGCTGGCGGCGGTCGAGTGCAACGGCACGGCAAGCACCGCAGCGGGATGCGACACCTCGGCCATCGACCCCGTCACCGTCGGCTCGACCGGTGACATCGCCGCGACGAGCTTTGTCGTGGCAACCGGCGCCATCGGTAACGGAACCTGTGGCACCAGCGCGGCCGACGCGCTCTGCTTCATCGCG
Source organism: uncultured Acidimicrobiaceae bacterium (assembly GCA_963724865.1). Lineage (GTDB taxonomy): Bacteria > Actinomycetota > Acidimicrobiia > Acidimicrobiales > RAAP-2 > RAAP-2. Next base: position 399,629 of record CAVRWO010000031.1, read on the forward strand.
ATCGGTACCACCTCGGGCACGCTCGTCGCCGACGCCTCCATTGCCTTTGCGACGGGCCCGGGCGTCTCGGTGAGCCCCTCGACCGGTCTGACGAACGGCGCATCGGTCACGATCACCGGGTCCAACTTCACCGCGGGCGACTCGCTCTACGCCGTCGAGTGTCTCGAGACGGCCACCACGGAAGCAGGCTGTGACACGTCGACTGCCACGCCCATCACGGCGGGCTCGACCGGAGCCCTGCCTTCGACCACGTTCAAGGTCGTTGCCGGTCCGGTCGGTAACGGCGCGTGCGGGACGACGGCGACCAACTACGCGGACTGCATCATTGAAGTCGCCACTGTCACTGGAACCGATCGCGGGGTTGCGACGATTGACTTCGTTGCGCCAGCGGTCACACCACCGCCGTCACCAGTGGCGACGCGAGTGAGTGGCACCGCCGTTATTGGCAAGTCGGTCGCGGCGGTCGTGATCGGCAGGAACTTCACGGCAGTCTCGAGGGCGACCGGAGGGGCGGGCTCGACGGTGAAAGTGACCGGCGTCGCCAGCACCGCGGTCCACGTGAAGATCACCGAGTCCGCGCACGCAAAGGCCGGCACGGACACGCTCACGCTCGTCTTCAAGAGCGGCAAGTCAGTGAGGGTGCACTACACGGTGAAGTAAACCGCCCCTTCTGTAACGCGAACAGAGCCCCCTCGAAAGAGGGGGCTCTGTCACGTCGCCTCGCGTCCGCGTACGTGCGGTCGCTAGCGCGGGAGACTCCTCGGCGCTTAAGCGCCCCTGCGCTGCGCAGACTCGTCCCAAATCTGATAGCAAGGGCGGAGAGACATTTCCAAGGGAGGTCATGTGAAGATCAAACGAGTGTTGTCAAGCGCGGCGGTCGTGGCGCTGATACTGGGAGGTCTCAGCCTGACGGCTGACGCGCTTGCTGCGAGCGCAGCAAACGCGACTGTTCCTACTATCACGCTCTCGCCGGACATTGGCCTCACGAATGGCCAAGTAATCGACCTTTCGGGGAGTGGGTTTACGCCCGGCGCCTCGCTCGCATCGGTCGAATGCAACGGACAGGCTACGGGGGTAGCGGGATGTGACACCTCGTCAATCAGCCCCATTACCGTGTCGTCAAGCGGCGACTTCACCACGACGTTTGCCGTAATGACCGGCACCATCGGCAACGGAACCTGCGGCATTAGCGCTACCGACTCGCTGTGCTTCATTGCGATCGGCACCACCTCAGATGCTCTGGTTGCCGACGCGTCCATCGCGTTCGTAGGAGGCCCAGGCGTCGCGTTGACCCCATCGACGGGTCTCTCGAACAGCCAATCGGTCACGGTCGCCGGCTCAGGCTTCACCCCTGGCGACACCGTCTTTGCGGTCGAGTGTCTCGCAACGGCGACGAGCGAGGCAGGCTGTGACGCGTCATCCGCGGTGCCCATGACGGTGAGCTCGACGGGCATGCTGCCCTCGACTTACTTCAAGGTCGTCACCGGCAAAATAGGAACCGGCTCGTGCGGAACGTCAGTGGCAAACTACGCCAGCTGCATCGTTGAAATCGCGAACGCCAGCGGAGCTGATCGAGGGGTCGCAACGATTGACTTCGTTGCACCCGCCGTCAAAGCGCCGTCGTCACCGGTGGCGACGCGAGTAAGTGGCCCCGCCGTTATTGGCAGATCGGTCGCGGTGGTCGTGATCGGCAGAAACTTCACGGCGGTCTCGAGGGCGACCGGAGGGGCGGGCTCGACGGTAAAAGTGACCGGCGTCGCCAGCACCGCGGTCCACGTGAAGATCACCGAGTCCGCGCACGCAAAGGCCGGCACGGACACGCTCACGCTCGTCTTCAAGAGCGGCAAGTCGGTAAGGATTCACTACACGGTGAGCAGCCAGATCTGACGCGACGACGCCCCCTCGAAAGTGGGGGCGTCGTCAAGGAGCACTCGCATTCGTGCCACTCGTCGCGATGATCGATACGCCCCTTCCTGCCAAGTAACGTCACCCTCGTGGATTCGTCGGCCCAGCGCAGCGAACTCGAAGGGATCGTCCGCTTCGTCACCTTTGACGGTGCCCATGACCAGTCCGACCTGCACGACGAGTCCTTGCATGTGCGACACCGTGAACCGTTCGCGGTCGCGCGACCGCGAAGCACCGACGAGGTCGCCGAGCTGGTTCGCTGGGCCAGCCGTTACGACATTGCCGTCACGCCTCGCGGATCGGGGACGGGTCTCTCGGGTGGAGCGCTGCCGGTCGAGGGCGGCCTCGTCATCTCCTTCGATCGGATGCGCGACGTTCTGCGCGTCGACTTGGGCGACCACGTCGCGGTCGTGCAGCCCGGCATCACGCTGCGCGAACTGAACGACGCGCTCGAAGGCACGGGTCTCCGCTATCCCGTCTACCCCGGGGAGCTCTCGGGATCGCTTGGCGGCAACGTCAACACGAATGCGGGTGGGATGCGCGCCGTTCGCCACGGCGTGACGCGCCAGCACGTGCTCGGACTCGAAGCGGTGTTGATGGACGGCACGGTCCTGCGCACCGGTGGACCGGTCGTGAAGTCGTCGTCGGGCTACGACCTCACTCAGCTCATCGTCGGCAGCGAAGGGACGCTCGCCCTCGTGACCGAGGTGACGGTCAAGCTGTCGCCGGTGCTCGCCCACAGCGCGACGCTCCTCGTTCCCTTCAGTGAGCTCGCGACCGTCGCCACGGTCGTGCCGGCGCTCATCTCCTCCGGGCTCGCGCCGTCATTGCTCGAGTACCTCGACCCAATGACGCTGGCGGCGCTTGGACGCAGCACCGAGCTCACTCTTGGCGTCGATCCTGCGGTCGCCGAGCGCACCGCCGCCTACCTCGTCGTCGTCCTCGAGACCCGAACGCGCGAGCAGCTCACGTCCGATCTCGAAGCCGCGGCGTCGATCGTCAGCGACGCGGGTGCCCTCGAGGTCTACGTCCTCGAAGGTACCGCCGCCGACCGGCTCATCCAAGCTCGCGAGAAGGTCTTTTGGCTCACGAAGGCAGCCGGTGCCAACGACATCGTCGACGTCGTCGTGCCGCGCTCGAGTGTGCCCAAGTTCTTGGATGACGTCTCCGCCGCTGCCGAGCGCTACGGCGTCTTCGTTGCTGGATGTGGGCACGTGGGCGACGGCAACGTCCACCTCTCGGTGTTCCAGCCCGACGACGCCGTTCGCGACGAGTTCTTGCTCGAGCTCTTTCGCATCGGCATCGGTTTTGGCGGCGCGATCTCGGGTGAGCACGGACTCGGCATCGACAAGAGCGCCCCGTACCTGACGCTCACCGATCCCGCGCTCGTCGAGCTGCAGCGGCGCATCAAGCACGTCTTTGATCCGAAGGGACTGCTCAACCCCTATCGCCACCTCGACGCGCGAGGCAACGCGGAGCCCTAGCCCTTCTTCTTCTTCGGCAGCGTGGTCGTCGTCGTGGACGTCTTGGCGCCCTTCGTCGACGTGCCGGTCGTCAACGCGGCTTCAGCGAGCTTGATCTGCTGGTTCATGTCGTTGACGTCCTGCTGGTAGGTCCCGAGCTCGCCCTTTGCGAGCGCCGCCTGGGCGGAGGTCCAGTCAGAGGATGCTTGGGCAAGGTACTGGGCGACCGTCGAGTTCGTCTGTGGCGTCGTGGTGCTCGGGCCGGTCGTCGACGGCGGGGTAGTGCCGCTCACGGTCGCCCCGAGCACCACCGACAGCGCCGCGTTCAGCGTGGGCTCGATGCCGACCTGCTGGTTGAAGACGGCGATCACGTAGCGCAGCTGCGGCATCGGGTTGGTCGTGCTCGTGACGTAGAGCGGACGGATGTAGAGGATCGATGAGTCGAGCGGAACCGTCAAGGCGTTGCCCAAGAGCACCTCAGAGCCGTGCTGGTCGAGCAGGGTGATGGTCGATGAGACGTTCGAATTCTGCTCGATCTCCGAGTCGGCCTGGAGTGGACCGGTGACCGTCTCTCCCGGTGGGGTGTCGTAGACGTTCAGCTGCCCGTAGTTGTTCGGGTTGCTCGTGGCGATCATGAACCCGGTCAGGTTCTGCACGGTGGACGAGTTGCCCGACGGCACGAAGTCGATGGACTCGAGCAGCTGTTGCTCGCGCGTGTTCGGCAAGGCCCCGACGGTAAAGACTGGGCTCATTGGTGTGTTCGACGTGGAGAGTATGTCCCCCGCCGAGTTCTCGGTCACGGTCTTGGCGAGCGTGCTGTTGGGAGAGCCGGCGCCCGTCGTCGGCGAGACCTCCCAGCGGTCAGAGGCCGAGTAGAAGGCGCTCGCGTTCGTGATGTGGTAGCGCCCGTACGTGGCCGCCTGCACCGAGAAGAGGTTCTGGGGGTAGCGCAGGTGGGTGCGGATCGTCTCGGGCATCGCGCTCATGGGCAGGAACATCGAAGGAAACGCCGAACGGTAGGCCTCGATGAGGGGATCGTTCGGGTCCATGACGTAGAACTTCATCGCACCCGAGTAGGCGTTCACGACAACTTTCACGGCGTTGCGCGCGTAGTTGAAGCTGCTCGGCAGCCCACCCATCGTGATGTTGAGGTTGCTCGCGTTCTCGCTGTAGGGGTACTGGGTGGTCGTTGTGTAGCCGTCGATCACGTAGTCGACCTCGCCGTTGGCGATGACGGCGTAGGGCTGGGAGTCGAAGGAGAGGAACGGCGCGGCCTTTTGGGCCATCTGCAGCACGTTGCGCTCGAACATCACGCGGCTCTTGCCCGAGATCTGATTCGAGATCAAGAAGTTGAAGTCCCCGAGTCGAAGGGCCAACGCCATCCGCGAGAAGATCCCCCCGACGGCGACACCTCCGGTGCCCTGGTAGTGCGACTCAACTGGCGTGCCGGCGTTGGCTCCCGAGTTGACCTGGTAGTTGAGCTCGGGCTGTTTGGTGTTGGCGACGACCCAGCCACTGAGACCCAGTCCGAAGTAGATGTCGGGCTGGGTGAGGGTCGGCAAGCCGTTCGTCGACTGCGGAGGGACGTTGGACACGTCAAAGACCGGGTTGCCGGTCGAGCCGTCCACCTGGTTGGCCGCCACGACCGCGACGCCGATGCCGTGGGTGTACTGCAGGTGCTCGTTCACCCAGCTCGTCGACGGCAGGTTCGCGCTGTTGAGCTGGCGCGCCCCGATGAGCACCGGCGTGAGCTTGCCGTTGACGTAGTAGCGGTCGACCGCGAGGCTGTTGAAGTTGTAGTACGAGCGAATCGACTGGCGCCGGGTCACGGTCTCCAGCGCGATGTTGTACGACGGGTCCCACAGACGGATGTTCTGCAGCGTGGGCATGTCGACTTTGATCTGCGAAGCGGTGAGCGAGGTCACGGCCGTGAACTGGCGGTACGCCACGTGGTCCAGGCCAAAGGCCGTGCGCGTGGCGTCGATATTTCGCTGGATGTAGGGCGCCTCGAGCGACTCTTGGTTGGGGCTGACCTTGAGCGCCTGGAGGAACGTTGGGTAGAGAACGCCAATCACGAGCGCCACGAAGGCCCAGAGCCCGACCGCGACGGCGGGAAGGGACCAGCCGCGCGAGCGCACGTTGTACAGAAGGATGGCGGCCGACGCAAGCGACAGCCAGAAGAGAATCGTGAGAGCGGGCATGCGCGCGTGGATGTCGGTGTACGTGGCGCCCTGGACGTAACCGTTGGTCGCGTTCACGAGCTCCCACTTCGCGATGAGGTACCCGGCCGCCTTCATCAGCGCGATCGCCGCACCGATGACCGACAGGTGAGCCTTCACCCTGGGCGAGACCCGCGGATGCACCTTGGTGGTGCGAATGCCACCGTTCAAGAAGTGAAAGCCCGCCGTCACGATAAGGGCGATGATCAACACGACGAGGAACCACGTGATGATGAACGAGACGAAGGGCAGGGTGAAGATGTAGAACGCGATGTCCTTGTGAAAGAGCGGGTCGACCCGGTGGAACGGCTCGTAGTGGGTGAACAGGATGTAGTTCTGCCACTGCCCCGTTGCATTCAGACCCGCGATGAGCCCCATAAACAGGGCAATCGCGGCGTAGATGCGCTTGGCGTAGGGCCGAACGATGTTCTGGTAGCGCCGGACCACCTCGTCTTCAGGGTCAAAGGAGAGGTCCCTCGCCCCGAAACGGTCCGTGAGCAGGAGATTTCCCCACATGATGAAGAAGAAGATCGCCCCGAACGTGAGGCACAGCCCTACTTTGATGTAGAACAACGTCGAAAAGACCGAAGACAGGCCCACCGAAGAGAACCACATCTCGTCGGTCCAGAGCACCGCCAGGTTCCGCAGGGAGAGAAACCCTACGAGAATCACGACAATGATGATCCCGATCCAGAATCTCCGAGAAAGCCGTCCGACGCGGCGCGGTCGAGGTGAAACGTCGGTCGGACTACGCACAGAGGAAGCCTAGGCCAGTTTCAGACGGGGATAACAGTGCAGGCGCAGCCCGCGTGAAGAGGTGGGTACGGCGAACCACTCGGGAAGTTCTCTCCCGCTAGGCGTTCTCCCGCCTCGGAGTCGCGGGCGCACATGTCGCACGGCGCATCATTGGGCACGGCGAAGAATCGAATCGAGCGTCCCTTAGAAGCGGTGACGACGCCGAGGTGAAAGGCCCGTCGCGCGGCGTCGGTGCAGAGACGCTCGACCCGCGCACCGCGCCATTCGCGATACGCGGCGTTGACGCGATCGATGCCGTCGCCGCCGGACTCAGAGAGAATGCGCTTGCGCAGGGCCAACACGATCGTGACGGCGAGGTCGGCCGCGCAGTCGTCGATCAGCGAGGCGTCGACATCGGTGATGGCGACGCCGCCCTCATCGCGAGCGAACTGGACACCCGCCTTGGCCGCCAAGTCGAGCGCTTCGTTGGCCGCTTCGGCGTAGCGTGCGCGCTGGACGAGCTCGTCTTCCAGCTCGTCGGTGATCATGGCCTTCACGTTGCGCGTGCGTTCGAGCATGACGTTCTGATCGTCTTGCAGCACGCGCTTCACACGACGGGTCAAGACCGAGAGCGACTCCTCGAGCGACTCATCGCGATGGCGAAACAACACGCCGACCGGCGTCTCCGGCTTGTGGGCGGCGGTCTTCTTCGGTCCGAGTGCGGTCGCACCTCTCTCTTCAAGCGTCGCCTTGCGCAACCGCGCGAAGATCTCGTTGACGACGTCCGTCCCTGAGGGGTCGTCTTCGAGGAGCGTCTCGCCCTCCGCGTCTTGGACCTTGGCCGCAATCTTGTCGACACGAGGCTTCGTGGGCGCTGGCGCTTGGCCGCTGAGCGGTGCCTCGCCGAGCGCGGCGACGCGATCCTCCGACGGCGTCTCGGGCGCTGACACTTCGCGCAGCGGCGTGCCCGCGAGGAGCTCCTCTTCGGTCGGCTCCGGCGTAGGCGGATGTGCGCGCAGTGCTTCGAGCGCCGCCGCGCGTGCCGCTTCGTCCGAACTGTTGATGCCCGCGAGCACGTCGTCGACCTGTTGACGCAGCGTCGAGACGAACTGTCCGAGGGTGTCGCGCGCGGCGCGCAGTTGATCGATCTGTAGGTGGAGGGCCTTGCGCTTGATCGCGAGATCGTTCAACACGGTGCGACGCGCTTCGTTGGACTGCTCGACGATGGCGCGACCCTGTTCGCGAGCGCGCTCGATCAACGCCTCGCCGTTCACCTTTGCTGAGTCGATCAGTCGTTCGGCGGCGAGTCGCGCGTCGTGGTCGATCTGCGCGGTGGTGTTCTCCGCCTCGGTGATGAGGGCGGTCGCGCGTTCTTGCGTCTCGATCAGTTGGGTTGCGCTGCGCTGCTGGGTCTCGGCGAGCACCTGTGCGCTGCGCTCTTGGGCTTCGGCGGTGACGCGGCCGGCCTCTTCGTGCGCGGAGCGCAGGATCGACGCTGACTGCTGTCCGAGCGCTGTCGCGAGCGTGGCCTCATCGAAAGTCGGGTTGTTGGCGCGGCGCTGGGCCTCGGCGAGCTGCTCTTGGAGCTCGCGAATACGGTTTTCGAGGTGGCCCATCTCGCGGGCCGCCGCCTCAAGGTGAAGGCGAACTTCGTTGGGATCCAGACCCCCCTTGCGCAACGTCGTGAAATTGACCCGCGTGAGCTCACTCGACGGCTTGCGCGTCGCAGAAATGAAGAGGCGGTCGTCCATTCCTTCCAGACTACGGCCTTATGAGCAATAATCCCGACTTACGGCGTTGTGATTGGCGCGGGCTTAGCGCCGCCCAGCTTGCGCAGGTCCCCCAGCGCCTCCTTCAGCGAGGTGACCGGCAGAATCGTAAGTCCCGGCTCGTTCGCGGCCCGCGCGGCATCGACGTTCCCATCGCCGTCGGGCACGATGAAGTATCGCGCGTGGGCGTTGTGCGCGGCGACCGCCTTCTCCTCGACGCCACCGACCGCGCCCACCTGGCCGTTTGGCGCCATCGTGCCGGTGGCCGCCACGATATGACCGCCGGCGAGCGAACCGTGGCTGAGCTTGCTGATCAAGGTGAGGGTCATGGCGAGTCCCGCTGAGGGTCCGCCAATGTCGGTTGTATTGATCTTCACGCTCGCCGGCAACGCGTAGCGGTAGCCGTTTTCAAGCCCGACGCCGAGAAACGACCTGTCAGCTCCGGTCACGCCAGGGCACCCTGGCTCGTCATTGCTCGGCACCGCCGAGGTCACCGTATGCACGGTCGAGTCCGCCACGTAGGAGAGGACACCGGTCGCAGAGATCTTCACCTTGCTCAGGTGCAACGTCAGCGCCGTGCCGGGCGCGAGGTCGTGCACGTGCGACACGACCGCACAGCCCGAGCGAATCGCCGTGTTGTTCACGCCGACTATCTCGTCGCCGACGGTGAGGCCTGCGCGCGACGCCGGCGAGGAGTCGACGACTGCCGTGATGACCGCTCCCGTCGGCGTTGCGGGCACGCGCCAACCGAGCGCGCGAAACGCCGCCACCTCGGCCGCCTGCTTCGCGTCGCTCATCTCCAAGAACCCCTGCGCTGACAGCTCACTCGTCGACACGCCGGGCTCGACCAGTTCGTCGGCCGGCACGAACTGCACGTGAGACTGGAAGTGCATGGTGATCCACTGCCACACCGAGAGCGAACTCAGGTACACGTCGACGAGGAGGATCTTGGACGGATGCGGATTCGTCTTCACGTCGCCGCGAATCGTGACGAGCGGCGCCACGGGCGTCGCGTCGCCCGGCGTCAGCGCGTACTCGTTGGTCGACGCGGACCTGAGCACGAGGATCGCGGCAAACACAAAGGCCAGCGCCGCGATGAAGAGCCAGAAGCCGCGTCGCTGCGGTTTCGGTGGTGAAATGGAGTCGTGCACGGTGATGACGCAACGCTAGTAGAGGGCCCCGAACGACAGCTCCTCCGCGCCGGTTTCAATGTCGACGAGGCAAGCCTGGCGCTCCTCGTGGCGAACCTCAGCGCGCCCATCATTCGTCTCCGGGTGCTCGCGCTTCGCGGACTCGTGCGTCGCGGCGCGATGAACGAAGCACGTTGGCGAGTGGTGCTCGCCGACCCCGACGTCGAACTGCGTCGCGACGCGCTGGAACAGCTGGCACACGCGAGCAATGCCGATCCAACGGTGCTCGACGACGTGGTGGCCACGCTCGACGATGAGGATGCGCTCGTCGTCGACGCTGCCGCCTTTGCGCTCGGCGAGCATCTCTACGCCCCCGCGGTAAGTGCCCTCATCGAGGTCGCGGCGCATCATGAGGACGCGCGATGTCGCGAGTCGGCGGTCGCCGCACTCGGCTCGGTCGGTGACGAGGCGGCGCTCGCCGCGATCATCGCGGCGCTCGACGACAAAGCCCCGGTGCGTCGACGAGCGATCGTCGCGCTCTCGAACTTCGAAGGACCCGAAGTGGAGGCCGCCCTCGCTCGCGCCGGCGAAGATCGCGACTGGCAGGTGCGGGCCGCGGTCACCCAGCTGCGCGACGAGTAGCTATCGGTCGGCGCTTCGAAAGAGGGCGTGCAGCGAGGACATCTCCTCGAGGCAGGCTTCGAGTCCCCGAATGACGGTGAGGTCAGCCTGATCGGCAACGGTCACCTGGACGCCGGTGCTGGTGGCGACGAGCTCATCAATGTCTCGAATATTGGCGCTTCCACCGACGAGCGTGATGCCTCTCGCGCTCACGTCCTGGGAGAGATCGGGGGGCGTATCGCTCAAGCACTCCTGGATCATGCGCATGGTGGGAGTAAGGACCTCGCGGACGGCCGCGTTCACGAGCTCGGCCGTGACCTCGACGTCGACGAGTCGCCCACGATCGACGGTGCGCGCGGGGACGATCTCGACGAGCCCGGCGGTGCTGCCGAGCGCCGAAGCGAGGTTGCACTTGAGCATTTCGACGACCGTCGGGGCGACAACGACGCCCATGTTGAGTCGCAACAGCGTCGCGATGCTCGCGTCGATGTCACTGCCACCAATGCGACGCGCGGCGCCAGCGACGGTACCTCCGAGCGAGACGACGGCCGCCTCGGACGCCCCGGCGCCCATCAATGTCACGGCCGAACCCACGGGGTCTTGCACGGGAAGTCCGAGCCCGATGGCGGCGGCGAGTGGCGCCTCGATCAGGCTCGCCTCGCGCGCACCCGCTTGGATCGCTGCTTGGCGCAGCGCCCGGCGCTCAATCGCCGTCGCGAGCGAGGGAACGCTCATGACGACCCGGGCCCGGGAGAGCTTGGAGACTCCCGCACGCTCGAAGAGCGCTTCGATGAGCCGAGCGGTCACGTCGAAGTCGACGGTCGCGCCTTGATTGAAGGGTCGAAAGACGACCACGTGTCGCGGCGTGCGCCCGACGAGGTCCAGTGCGCCGTGGCCGAGATCTTGGACTTCACCGGTGTTGGTATCGATCGCGACCATCGTGGGCTCGTCGAAGAGCACGCCACGCTGGCTTGTCGCGAGGCGCGTGTGCGAAGTCCCGATATCCAGCGCCACGTCCACAGCCACGGTGGAACATCCTAGGCCGACCCACTCAAGAACCCTTTAGTTACTACCCTTTCAAGGGTGGCTGCGTGGGAGTGGATGAGTTCGTGGCGCCCACGGCGCCGGAGACCTCCGGCCGGAAGCCGTCCGTGGGTCCATCCGAGCGAGCTGCCGAGCTTCGAAAACCTGGCAACGACGGCCGGCCTGCACCCCCGTGTGAAGACTTCGCGACTGGTCATCGCCTCGATGGCGGTGCTCTTGATCGTCGGCGGCACGGCCCTGCTGCTCAACCGGGGCACGCCGCCGCCGCGTCCCGACCTCCCGGCCCACCTCGCGGTGACCTTGGACGACCTGCCCGCCTCCACGAGGATCGCCGCGGCACACATCGTCGAGCTCACGATCACCGTCCCCGGACTCGTCACCAACGTCGCGGCACTCGTCCTCCCACACGACCTTGCGGTGACAACCATGCCGATTCCCGTGGACGCCAAGATGACCGGCACCTCAGCGACGAAGTCGAGGTTTCGCGTGACGTTGGAGGGCCGCGACGACGTCATGGGCTTTTCCATCGTGCACCTCGGGGTGAACATCGCGCCCTTGAAGCTTGACGCCATGCCCGCAAGCGTGGACGTCGTCGCTATCGCGCCGATCGTCAAGGGACCCGCCAACAAGCCCGAGTACGACTGGACGCCGACGACCCTCGGCGATCCCTCGAACGACTCGCATGGTGTCGTGCGGTACCTTGCGACCAAGTCGAACACGAGCCTCTCCAACTTCGTCGACGCGATCGCCGTTGACAGCTCCGGCCACGTTGTCGCCGTGCTTTCCTCGACGCGCTTCTGGTACCCGGCGCAGTTCGTCGCCCAGGTTGCCAACGTCGTCGCGACCGGTCACGGGTGCCACGCGATGCTCGGGGTCAGGGGCAAGAACGAACAGGGCGGCGGCGTGCTTATCACCAGGGTCCAGCGCTACAGCCCCGCGGCGCACGCGGGACTCCGGGTCGGCGAGGTTTTGACCCGCTGGAACAGCACTGATTTGGACACCTGGGACCAGCTCGTCTCGACACTGTATTTAACTCCTGCGTACACGAAGGCGACCATCACCTACGCGAAGAGCACGACCCTTCATTCAACGAACGTCACGCTCGGTTGTCCCTCTAAGTTGATGCCGTGACGACCAATCCATTCGGTGACATGTTCGGTGACATCTTTTCCATGCTGAGCCAGCAGGGGCCTGACGCGTGGTACTCGACGGCTACCCAGCTCGCGCTCAACATCGCGCGTGGCGAAGACGGTGACCCCAACCCAGCTCCGATCGAGCGCCAGCGCCTAGAGGAGCTCGCCCCGCTCGTGGGCCGACACGTCGACGCGCTCTTTGGCGTGTCGATCGAGCCCACGGTGACGGCGGTCAATCGCTCCGCGCTCACCATCGCCGCCCTCGAACAGTGGCGTCCACTCATGGGTCCGATGGTCAACCCACCGTCGGTCGCGCCGATGAGCGAGGACTTCGACGTCAACGAGAACCAGCTGATGGCCCAGATCTCATCAACCATCGGACCGCTCTTTGCCGGGTTTCAAATGGGATCGGTCGCGGGTCACTTTTCACAGCGCGCATGGTCCCTTGCCGTACTCCCGCTGCCGCGAGAGAACGACCAGCATCTCCTCGTCGTGAACAACCTCGCCGCCTTTGCGAGCGCGTGGTCACTTGAGCACGACGAGGTCTACGTGTTCGCCCTCGCCCAAGAGTTCGTCTCCTCACTCGTGCTCACCCAGCCGGGTACGAGCGACGCGCTGCGCGCACTGCTGATTGACACGGTCAACGAAGCAAACGCCGTCCAAGGCGACCTGATGGGACGCCTGCAGTCCATGATGGAGACGGGCAACCTCAACGACCTGATGAACGACCCCGCGGCGCTGCTGGACGGCATTGCCATGCCCGATGAGAGCAACGCGACGCGCGCGATCAACGCGGCGGCGAGCGTGCTGCTCGCGTTCTTTGCGAGAGCCGCCCAAGACATCACCGAGACGCTGCTCGGACCGCGACCCGCTCTCGCCGAGGCGTTCGCGCGTCACCGCCGAAGCGACGCGCGGGGCGAAGACGCGGCCGCGGCGCTGTTTGGTATCGCCACGCAAGGGCCGCACCACGACGCGGCGACCGAGTTCGTTGCGGCGCTCGAAGCCGACCACGGTCTTAGCGTGTTCGGCGCGTTGCTACGGGTTGATGGGCTGCCGAGTGCAACAGAGCTCTACGATCCGCACGCGTGGTACGAGCGCGTGACGACGTCCCCGCTCGCTTAGATCGTTACGCCTCTTCGTCGTATCCGAGGTTCCACTCGACGAGCAGGTTCTCTCGCTCGGCGTCGCGGTTGACGCGCTCGCGGTTGCGACGGAACTGCGGGTCGTGGGGCGGTAGGAAGCGCAGGCGCGCGTCGACGCGGTCGACGAAGGCTTGGATCTGCTCCTCGTCGCCAAAGACCATGCGGCACTCCCAGTGGGGCGCGACCGGACCCAGGTAGATGACTTGGACGTGGCCGACCGGGTCGACGACCTCGGTGGCTTCACTCGTCGGGACCTGGCTCACGGGACTCCTTCAAAACACGGACTTTTCCCTATTCTACCGGTCGCCGCTTGACGTGAACTTTTCGACTTCTTGACGCGATCGAAGGGCGTAACTTAGCCCGTTCTTAGAGTTCCAATCGAAGGTTCTTAGAGTTCCGGCGGAACGTGGAAGCGTAAGGGAATCGTAATGCTGTGGGGCTCGAAAGTCACTACTGTGAGAAGAGAATTGAGGAAGGAGGTGGGTATGAGTGCCGAATGGATGGCCGACGGAAAGTGCCGAGAGTATCCGCCCGAAACCTTCTTTCCGCGTGACGGCATGGGCGTGATCGTTGCGCAGCGCATCTGCGCCACGTGTCCCGTTGCCGGCGAATGTCTGGGGTACGCGCTCGATAACCACATCGACCACGGCGTCTGGGGCGGCAAGAGTGAGCGCGAGCGTCGTCGCTTGCTGCGCGAGCGTCGTCGTCTGCGCCTCTTCAATCGCGACGTTCACTAGGACGCATCTTGTTCGAGTGCGTGGTCAACGTGTCCGAGGGGCGACGCGTTGACGTCCTCGATGAACTAGCGCTCGCCGCCGGCGCTGCGCTGCGCGACCAGCACAGCGACGCCACACACAATCGCAGCGTCTTCACCTTGATCGACCACCGCACCGAGTTGCGCCGCCACGTGCAGTCCTTCGTCGTTGCAACGATGAAGCTCCTCGATCTTCGCCACCACGAGGGTGTACACCCCAGGTTCGGCGTCCTTGACGTCGTCCCGTTCGTGGCCCTCGATCCGCGCAAGGCCGAAGAGGCGATCTCCATGCGCAACGAAGTCGCAGCCTGGGTCGCCGACACCTTCGACGTCCCAGTCTTTCTCTACGGGCGGCTGCGCGACGGTTCGAAGCGCTCCCTCCCCGAGGTTCGTCGACACGCGTTCCACTCGCTCATGCCCGATCTCGGGCCACTGAAGCCGAGCCCCGAACGAGGATCGAGCGCGATCGGCGCACGACCCATCCTCGTGGCGTGGAACCTTTGGGTGCGCGGCATCAGCCTCGGCGAAGCCAACATCGTCGCAAAGGCCCTGCGGCGAGCCGAAGTGCGAGTGCTCGCCTTTGAGATGCCTGACGACTTCATTCAGATCAGCTTCAACCTCATCGATCCACTGCGCCTTACGCCCTCAATGGTCTACGACGAGGCGTCCGACCTTTTGAGCGTCGGCACGATCGACCACGTCGAACTGGTGGGGCTCATACCAGAGGCGCTCTTGCAGCTCGAGAGCCCCAAGCGATGGAAACAGCTGGCCCTCAGCAAAGACGCGACCATCGAGTCGCGTCTCGCCTGACCCCGAAACCGCGACTCAACCCGCCTGAGCGCGGCGTTCGATGGCTCGCGCCCGGCGCAACCGGCGTCGCTCGCGCTCGCTCATACCGCCCCAAATCCCGAACTTCTCACCGTTGTCGAGTGCATACTCCAGGCACTCGTCGCGCACCACGCACCCCCGGCAGACCTCTTTCGCCTCGCGGGTGGACGCCCCGCGCTCAGGAAAGAACAGGTCCGGGTCGACCCCCATGCAGTTCGCGCGGGCCTGCCAACCGCGATCTTCCAGGCCGCTCAACAGTTCGACTATCTCCACGTTGCGATCCTCCCCGTCAGTGATTCTCACTGATGTAATTACAACGGTGTCATTGTTGCGGGGTTTGGTGCAAAATGCAAATTGAATTTTTGAACTACCTGGTGAAAAGGAGAATGGTTCAGCCCGCGCGACGGTGTTTGACGAAGTCGTCGAGTGCGTAGGTCCCCAGATCGTTGACGTCGGTGTAGAAGAGCCGTCCGCCATTGACCTTGGCGATCTGCTCGACGAAGGGGAACTGACTGCGCTCGATGTCCAAGGCGAAGGTGTTGATCGTGATGCCTGCCTTGGTGCAGCGAAGCACCTCGGCCATTGTCTTTTCAAGGGTTTCGTGGACTGGGGGCCAGGAGAAGAAGGGCTCACCCGATGCCGTCAGGTGGGCCGTCGGCTCGCCGTCGGTGACGACCACAACCTGGCGCTCGCCCCGCTCGTTGCGCAGCAGGAACCGACTAAGGGCGAGGGCGTGCTGGAGGTTCGTGCCGTAGTTGTAGTCGATCGTGAGAGCGGGAATGTCCTCGATCTTGAGCTCCTGGGCCTTTTCGCCAAAGCCCACGACGGCGACGAAGTCGCGGGGAAACTTCGAGCGGATCAATTGGGTGAGCGCCAGCACCATCTTCTTCGCCGGCACCAAATTGCCACGCATCGCCATCGACAGGGAGAGGTCGATCGCGAACACGGTTGCCGATCGGCGTGTCGCCTCATACTCTTCAACCTCGAAGTCGTCGGGGTGCAGCTGAATCGGCGTCCCCGGTCCTTGACGGAGCAGCGCGTTGCGCAACGTGCGCGGCAGATGGAGCGCGAATGGCTCCCCCGGCTCCCAGGGTTTGGCCGTCTCCTCGCGATCGCCGCCGCGCGCGAGCGTGGCAACGGCGTGTCCTCCTATCGTCGGCGAGTCGCGCAGCTGCTTGAAGAGATCGCGCAGCGCGATCTGGCCGATCTTGCGAATGCCCTTCGCGCTCAGCTTCAGTTGGTTGGAGGTGCGATCGATGAATCCCTGATCCTTTAAGCCCTGCAAGGCCTTCTGCAGGCGCTGCACGTGGCGCGCCGCGTCGTCGCCGAGATTTCGTCGTACGGCTTCGATGTCCACTTCGGGCAAGCTCTGGGCCGGGCGGCTCTGGCCGAGGAACTCCTCGAGACCCTTCAGCTCGCCCAGCTGCTCTGAGACCGACGTTGCCTGAGAGAAGGGCGAACCGTCACGCCCGCGCATGCGATGCGCCTGGTTCCAGTCGATGTCGGGCGTCGCCATTCGCAGGTTCGACACCAGCCGGTTCATCGCGAAGTTGAGGTCCATGTCCTGCATCATCTGGTCGAACAGCGCCCGAAGCTCGCCCTGTTGCTCGGACGAGAGCGAGTTGAACATCGCTTCGGCCGCAGCGGCGCGCTCGGCCATCATGCGGATCACGTCGTCGAGGCTCTGCGCCCCAGGAAAGAAGTCGCCAAACTTCTCCATGAAGTCATCGAAGCTCGGATCGATCTCTTCGCCGCGGCGGTCCTGTTCGATCATCGTCGACAGCGCGTCCATCATCTCGCGCATGCGGGCGAGCTCTTCGGGGTCCGGGCGCCCCATGAACTCCTTGGACTGTTGGAAGTAGGTGTCGAGCACGTCGCGCTCGAGTTCAGCCATCATCTCTTCGAACTCTTCGCGCGCTTCAGAAGAGACGAAGTCGTAGTTGCGGTACTCGCCGAGTCGCTCCGCCAAGCGATCGCTCATGAGCTCGCGCTGCATCTTCTTCTGGTCAACGAGGTCTCGCGTGACCTCCTGGCGGCGCTCGTCGCCTGAGGCCTCCGCCTCTTCCAACAGCTCGTCGATCTCGCGCCCTTCAATCGCCTCGATATCGTCGAGCCAGTCGCGATAGCGCTGCATCTCGCCTTCGGGATCGGCCTGCTGTTCGAGCTCGCGACGCCGTCGACGAGTCTGCTCTAAGAGCTCACGCAGGCCCTCGACGCGCTCACCCTCGTCGTTGGTGTAGCCCTCGCGCAGCAGGCGGTCCATCGCCTCGTCGAGGTCGCCACTCTCCATGAAGTCATCGGCCAAGTGCGAGAGCAGCTCTTCGACGTCGAGGTCGTCAAAGTCGTCGTCCTCGCCGAAGCGCCGGTAGCCGTAGCGGACGGGCACCTAGCGGTTCCTCGAGCGGTAGAGGGCGCGTGCTCCCGAAGCGTCTTTGGCCAGGCGCTTGGTGAGATAGAGCCCTTCGAGGATGAACTCGACGGCCGACGCCTTTTCCCCGGCGCTCGCGCCGGGTCCGGCGATGCGCTCGACGGGGCCTTGGAGCGCGGGCATGGCGGCCAACACGTCCATGTAGCTCGCGTCGGGAAGGTCGTCGCCGGTGTGGACGATCGCCTCAGAGTTGAACGCCTCGACGATGTCAGGCGCCTCTTCCAGCAGGACGTCGGCGAAGCACTGGCGAACTGCCAACGACACCAGTGCCGCGATGACCTGGTCCGCGTCGCTGTCGTCCATCGTGTCGAACTCGATCTTGCCTTGGGTCGATTGGACGACCGCGCTCAAGTCACTGACGCGCGGCACGACCACGTCGTCGTGCGTGCGAAGCGTGCGTCGGAGCGCGTTGGCGACCACGGTCTCGAAGTTGGAGATCGACAGGCGCACCGAGACGCCCGAGCTCTGGCTGATGACGTGGCTGCGGCGCGCGACGTGGCTCACGCGCGCGACGATGTCGTCGATGAACCACGGAATCACGATCGGTACCGGCGCCACGGGGAGACGGGCTTCTTGGTGCATGATCTCGATCTCGGTCTCCACCTCATAGGGGTAGTGCGTACGGATCTGGGAGCCGAAGCGGTCCTTCAGGGGCGTGATCAGCCGTCCGCGGTTGGTGTAGTCCTCAGGGTTCGCGGTCGCGACCACCAGCACGTCGAGCTCGAGGCGAACCAGGTGTCCTCGGATCTGCACGTCGCGCTCTTCAAGGACGTTGAGGAGCCCCACCTGAATGCGCTCGGAGAGGTCCGGGAGCTCGTTGATCGCGAAGATGCCTCGGTTTGACTTAGGAACGAGTCCGTAGCTCAGCGCCTTCGGATCATCCAGGTAGAGCCCGCCCGCGACCTTGATGGGATCGACCTCGCCGATAAGGTCAGCCATCGAAGTGTCGGGCGACGCGAGCTTCTCGGCGAAGCGCTGGCTTCGATGCACCCACGCGATCGGTGTCTCGTCGCCGTGCTCGGCGACGAGGTCGATCCCGTACGCAGAGATCGGCGCGAAGGGGTCGTCGCGCACGTCTGAGCCTGCGACGATCGGCAGCCACTCGTCGAGCAGGTCGACGAGCGAGCGGATGATGCGCGTCTTCGCCTGACCTCGCTCACCGAGCAAGATGACATCGTGACCGGCGAGCAGCGCCGTCTCGAGCTGGGGCAAGACGGTGTCGTCATACCCGAGGACCGAGACGGTCAGTGGCACGCCGTCGGCAAGACGCTGTTCGAGGTTGAGACGGAGCTCTTCGCGGACGGACTTCGGTTCATAACTTGACGCGCGCAGGGCGCCGAGGGTCGTGGGAAGGCTAGAGGGGGCGATTGGGGTGCTCATGAAAGCACACTAAAGGATCGGGACACCCACATCGTCCCGGGATCGTGAGGATTAGTGGGACTTCTTTGGGCGGCGTGACGAGCCTTCGCCGAAGGACGACCGACGCATCCACACGTAGGCGCCCGCGTAGAGGGCACTGAAGAACACCATCGCGATAAGGGGGATAACGACGGCCATCACGACACCTTTCATCCGTTCAACGTAGATTCATACTGCACGATTCATTCGTACACTAACTAGTAGTGTAGCATACAATACTGCGGTTGGTCGCGCCAGGCTGAGGGAGGAAGCAGTGGGAAAAACCAAGCAGGCAGGTGCAGTGGCTGACCCCCTTGCCCTCGAGCGCCAGGTGTGCTTTGCGCTGGTCGTCGCGTCGCGAAGCGTGCTCTCGGTCTATCGCCCGCTCCTTGAGCCCATGGGTCTCACGCACCCGCAGTACCTCGTGATGCTCGCGCTCTGGGAACGGTCACCCCGCTCCGTCGGCGAGATAGCGGGCCTCTTGCAGCTCGACTCCCCCACCCTCTCGCCACTCCTCAAGCGCCTCGAAGCGGCGGGGCTCGTCACACGGACTCGCAGCAACGACGACGAACGGCGTCTCGACATCGAACTGACCGCGCACGGCCGCGACCTTCGGCGCGAAGCGGAGAAGATCCCGCCCGCCGTGGTCGAGCGTCTCGGCATGCCGCTCTCCGAGCTCGAGGCGCTGCACGCCTCGCTCACAAAAGTCATTGCGGCGGCGAACGCCGCCGGCGACAGTTCGGTTTAGCTGCGCGCGACCGTCTCACGCTGGTAGAGATCGAATCGCCACCCGCCGGTCATCTCGCAGTCGCACAGCGCCTCAGTCATCGAGCACATCACGTCAAGCACTTGGGCGGCCGGTGCGTCGGCGGGTACCTCGAGCAGCACGCCACGGTTGGCGTGATCTTGGCGAATGACAAACGGCGCCCCGTTGAGCATCGTCGTGATGCGATCCTTCCCGAGTCGACCTCGCGTGTGCAAGATCCCGAGCGTCGACGGCTGCACGACCCCCTTTTTTGGCGCGAACGTGACAAACGTCGCCTCCGTCGCGCCGTGGCTCACCCACATTCCCGTGAACTTCACACTGATGTCGGGCACGTCATCCGCGACGCGCGGCACCACGTTGCACCACCCCCGGCCGGACGCGACCGCGTCGATGGCGTCGATCGCTTCGCCACGGTCGGTATCAAAGAAGAACTGACGTTTTTCCGTCACGCCCACCCGAGCTCCTCGAGCCGAGGGTCGCTGATGCCAAAGTGGTGCGCCACTTCGTGGAGCACCGTCTTTCGAATCTGTGCACGAACCTCTTCCTCGTTCGAGCAGTAGCGCAGGATCGTCTCCTGATAGAGGGTGATCCGGTCGGGCATCACGCCGCTGTAGCTCGTGCGGCCGCCGCGCTTCGTAAGAGGAATGCCCTCGTAGAGGCCGAACAGACGTCCCGGCGGGCGGTCATCGACGATGATCGCGACGTTGTCGATCTGCGAAGAGAGCTCTCTTGGCAGTGAAGCGAGCGCTTCGTCGACCAATTCATCAAAGCGCTCATCGGTGATCTCGAACACCTACGAAGCGTACCGGTCGCCTTCTCCCACTGGTCCGCGGATTACGGCAGCTTGACGCGCTCCTTGCGCCAGCGCGAGTAGCGACTTCGTCCGGCGAGATGAAAGTGATCGGGTGCTGCGTCGTGGACCGTCGCTATGAGCGCTGACGACGACAGCCCGACGCCACCCGCGACCATCACTGCGAGGGCGACCACCTCCAGCGTCACGTAGAGGGGTCCGCCACGCAGGGTTTCGTGAAAGAGCGTGTGGCCGATGATGATCGACGCGAGCGGGTTGACGAGGATCAGCGCTGACTGCGATGCCGCGAGCGGTCCCACCTGAAACGCGCTCTGCATGATCACGAACGAGCAGCCGCCGATAAAGGCGATCGCGTAGATCGGCCAGGACGAAAAAACCGCGCCCCAGCCGCCGAGCAACACATTGGTAAAGGTTTTGGTGATGGCAGCGAGCAGCGCAAAACCGACCGACGCACCTGCTCCGCGCAGCAGAGCGCGACGCCACGCGGGTCCGCTCGAACCCAAGACGACAAAGAGGGCGACCACACCCACCGTCACGATGCCGACGACGAACCAGCGCCACTCGCTCGGCGTCGCCGTTCCAGGAGAGCCCGACGAGAATCCAAGGAAGAGGCCGAGTCCAAGCGCGGTGGCGAACGCGTAGAGCAGATCACGGACTCGCATCGGCGTCGAGTACCAGAGCCAGAGGAGGATGACGGTGAACACGAGCTCGCTGACCATCAGGGGCTGGACGACGTCGAGGGTGCCGAGGTGGAGGGCCACGGACTGGCACACGTAGGCAATGAGCATGATCGACAAGCCCGCGAGCCAGATCGGCCGCTGAATCATGTGACGTACGAGACCGATCGAAGGTCCGTTGTCGTCGGGAGCGTTTTCGACCCCCAGGCGCTGCATGATGCTCGAGATGGCGTTCGCGCACGACGCAACAAGGGCCAGGAAAACGACCATTACTGAAGCCTACGACCATACCGCGGTGGCTTCACCGACCGTGGACAGCGGAGTCGCGAGAATCGTGACCATTGCGTAGATTTGGATTGATCGTAAAGGAGGATCGTGCCCTTTAACCTCACGGAACTGATGCAGAGTCGTCACGGCGAGAACTTCCAGTTGCACACCGAATACGTGAACCCCCAGCTCGCCAAGGTCTTAAAGACCCTCGGCATGGACCGCTTCTATGAGCGGGGAGAGGGTTGCTACCTCTATGACGAGACCGGCGCGAAGTACCTCGACCTCTTGAGCGGCTTTGGGGTCTTTGCCCTCGGACGCAGTCACCCGGCCATCAAGGACGCCCTGCATCAGGCGATTGACGCGGACCTGCCCAACATGGTCCAGATGGACTGCGCGCTGTTGCCCGGCCTCCTAGCCGAGCAGCTCGTCAAGCGCAGCCCCGCGCAGATCGAGCGCGTCTTCTTCTGCAACTCCGGCGCCGAGGCCGTCGAGGCTGCCATAAAGTTCGCGCGCGCGGACACGAGCCGGACGCGAATCCTCTATCACGCCCACGCCTACCACGGCCTCACCATGGGAGCGCTCTCGCTCAACGGCTCCAGTGAGTTCAAGCACGGTTTCGGTCCGATGCTGCCCCACACGACCCAGGTGCCGTACGGTGACGTCGACGCCCTGCGCAAAGAGCTCGCCGACGGTGACGTCGCAGCGTTCGTCGTTGAGCCGATCCAAGGCAAGGGCGTCTACGAGCTCGATACCGAGACCTGGCGCGCCATGCAGGCGGCGGTAAAGGAGGCGGGCGCGCTGTTCGTCTGCGACGAAGTCCAAACCGGCATCGGACGCACCGGCAAGATGTACGCGTTCGAGCACTACGGGCTGTCGCCCGACATCATTACCGTCTCAAAGGCGCTGTCGGGCGGCTTCATTCCGGTCGGGGCCGTCCTAACGGGCGATCGCATCTACCGCAGCATCTACAGCTCGATGGACCGCGCCCTCGTGCATTCGACCACCTTCAAGGGCAACCAGCTCGCCATGGTCGCGGGGCTCGCCACACTGTCGGTCTTTGACGACGAAGGCATCATCGATCATGCCTTGAAGATGGGTGACGTCTGGCACCAACGACTCGGTGACCTGAAAGAGCGCCACGAGTTCATCCACGGGATTCGCGGACGCGGCCAGATGATCGGCATCGTCTTCGGGCCTCCGACCTCGGCCCGGGCCAAGATGCGCTGGCGCGCCCTCGAGACCGCGCGCACGGCGATGTTCTCCCAGACCATGGTCGTGCCGCTGTTCCAGAAGTACGGCATCTTGACCCAGGTGGCCGCCGACAACGTGAACGTCATCAAGCTGCTGCCGCCCCTCATTGCCGGCGAAGCGGAGGTCGACTACTTCGTCAACGCACTCGACGAGCTCTTGACCGACGCGGAAGAGAAGGGTGGCTGGCTGAGGGACTTTGCGATCTCGATGGCGAAGGGCACCTTCAAACGCACGAGGTCGCTACCGAATGCGAGCAAGCTCTCGACGTGAGCTACACACTCGCTCCGGGTGACCGGGTCGCCGTCACCGGAGCCGCGGGTTTCATCGGATCGGCGATCACTCGGGCCCTGCTCGCTCGCGATGCTCGCGTCGTGGCGCTCCTTGAGCCCGGGGCGTCAGTCGCCAATCTCGACGGGCTCGACGTCGAACGCGTGAGCGCCGACGTGACTGACGCCGACGAACTACGAGATGTCTTTCACGACGTGCGCTTCTGCTTTCATCTCGCCGCCAAGTTTGGCTTCTGGCTAAAAGATCCTTCGACGTTCTATGACGTGAACGTCAGGGGCACGCAGAACGTCATTCGCGCCTGCGTCGCGTCGAATGTCGAGCGCATCGTCTACACCTCGACGGTCGCGACGCTCGGTCTCTGGCACACCAAAGAGGGCCGCCCGTCGAACGAAGACAGCGTTGTTGACCTCTCTCACCTGTACGGCCACTACAAACGCAGCAAGTACCTGGCCGAGCACGAGGTGCTCCGGCTCGCGGCGTGCGGCGCACCCGTCGTGCTCGTGCTGCCGACGATGCCCCACGGACCGTACGACCACCGGCCGACACCGTCGGGGAAAGTGGTTCTCGATTACCTGAACGGGAAGATACCGGGCTACGTCGAGACCGCTATGAACGTGGCGCACGTCGACGATCTCGCCGAGGGCCACCTGCTCGCCCTCGAACGAGGCACGCAAGGGCGCAGCTACATCTGCGGCGGGAAGAACTTGACCATGGCTGAGCTGCTCGGCATCCTTCGTGACACGACCGGCCTGCCTGGAGCAGACCAGCGGTTCCCGTCGGTGTTCCCGATGGTCGCGGGCGTGCTGTCGCAGTTCATCGAAGGCGAGCTTCTAGAACGAGAGCCGCGCGTCCCGCTCGAGGCGGCCCAAATGGCGAGCACGCCGATGATCTTTGACGACTCTCGAGCGCGCGTCGAACTCGGGTACACCTCGCGCGATCCCGCGCTCGCGCTCTACGAATCGGCCAAGTGGTTTGTGGACCACGGCTATGTCGATAGTGACCGCGCGGCCATGATTCACTGGAATCCGCCGAGCGCATAGGGGCTCTAGCGAACCCGTGGCTCGAAGATGTTCGCGTGACTCATGACGCCGTTTGGACTCCCAAGCGAGCCATGAGTTCGGTGACTCTTTCGAGAATCTCGTCTCGAATCGGACGAACCTCTTCGACGGACTTGCCACTCGGGTCATCGAGATGCCAATCCTCGTAGTGCTTGCCGGGAACGAGCGGACACGCATCGCCACAGCCCATCGTGACCACCACATCGGCGGCTTGAAAGAACTCGTCGGTCCACGGCTTGGGAAACTGCTGCGAGATGTCGATGCCAACCTCGGCCATCGCTGCGACCGCGGACTCGTTGATTGCGTCTTCGGGCTCCGATCCTCCCGACCATGCCACGGCGCGGTCACCGGCGAGTGTCGTGAACCAGCCGAGCGCCATCTGCGATCGACCCGCGTTGTGTACGCAGAGGAATAGTACGGAAGGGACCCTCTCCTCGGCCCGCTTTTCTGCGTGAACCAGTGCGTCGAGGCGTTGCGTCGCAAAACGCTCGGCGCCGACGACCAGCCATTTGCTCACGGTCGCCCTCGTAGCCAGCTGTCGGTAGCTGCTGAACACCAACTCACGAACCGTCTCAAAGCCGAAGACGCCTTCGTAGTTTGCCTGCAGGTCGTGCGCCACGTTCGTAAGCCCCGCCTCCACGTTTGGCGCCAGTGATGTGTCGTCGCTCATGTCCCCCCTTGATGCCTCAGCTACATCGCGAGCGTTTCACGGCCTCGCGTCACCTTCGGCGCGAACCCACGCCTGCGCTCCTGCCTGCAACGCGTCCCACGGACTGCCAAGCGGTGGCGTGTACGACAGGTCGAGCTCGCTCATGGCGTCTACCGACATTTCGTTGAAGATCGCCGTCGCCGCGATGTCGATGCGCTTTGCGATCTCGGCGTGTCGGTGGCCGAACAGCTGGACGCCGAGCAATCGCCCCGTCGTGCGGTCTCCGGTGTAACGCATTGTGATCGGGTGACTGCCCGGGTAGTACGCCTTGTGATCGTCCGCCACCCATTCGACCGTGACGGGTTCGTACCCCGCGGCGACTGCTTCTCGATCGCGCAGTCCCGTTCGCGATGCCACCATGTCGAAAACCTTCACCACTTGCGTGCCGAGACTTCCCGCAAACAGTCGCTCACCTCCAAGAGCGTTCTCGCCGGCAATTCGGCCCTGCTTATGGGCGGTCGTGCCAAGCGGCAGGTACGTGAGTCCCATCAGTCGGTGATGCGTCACGACACAGTCCCCCGCCGCGTAGACGTGCGCTACGTTCGTTCGCATTCGTCGGTCAACACTGATGGCATCGCCAACGCCCAGCTCGGCGCCCGCTGCTACCGCCAATGAGGTGTCAGGCCGAACCCCGACAACGACGAGCACCATGTCGGCAAAGACGGTCACGCCTGTACCTTCGGAGTCAAGGGCGTCAACCTGAAACCGGCCCGCCGCGCCCGCTGGCGCCCGTCCAATCTTCTTGACCGTGGTTCCCGTCTTCACTGTGACTCCGTGCGCCGCCAACTCGGCGTGGACGAGCGACCCGAGACTCGGATCTACTGTTGGCAGGACTTCGGGCAGCTGCTCGAGCTGGGTAACCGAGAGTCCACGCGCGCTCAAGCCCTCCGCCATCTCCAGCCCGATGTAGCCGGCACCGACGATGACGACGCTCGCCGGATGCAGCGCGTCGAGTGTATGCATCAGTTCAAAGGTGTCGCCCATTGAGTGCAGTAGATGCACGCCATCGGCCGGTCCCAAGGCGCCCTCGCCGACGAGGCCCTCGATGGGCGGCCGCGCCGACACGGCGCCGGTGCCGACAATGAGCTCGTCGTACGTGATGACGTCCTCGACGCCTGTCTCGCCCACGACGCGCAGTGCGCGACTGGCCGCGTCGATCTCCGTCGCGCGCGTGCTGAGCCGGACGTTCATGCCGGTGGCTGCGAGGTCGTCGAGCGTCCGATGCGCCAAGTTGCGCCAATCCGTCACCTCGCCCGAAACAAAGTACGGAATCCCGCAGATTGAAAAGTTCGGATAGGCATCAGCGACGACGACAGTGACGTCGCTCGACGGATCGAGTTCGCGCGCGCGCAGCGCCGCACTGATGCCGGCGTCGCTTCCTCCCACGGCTACGAGATGCATCCGGCGCGTCCTTTCATTGTGTCGAGTGAGTTGCGAGCACGCATGGCTATCGGGTCTCGAGGTCGTGACCGCGGGGCGAGTGCGGCTCAATGACGTTGGCCGCCTCAGCTTTCGTGACGTCGGGGTAGAGCGTCTTGATCAGCCCCACCGCCAGCACGCCACCGACGATCTGCGCGGAGATGAACGTCGGTACCGATGAGGGCGCGATGCCGGCGAAGCTGTTTGAGAACATACGCCCCACCGTGATCGCGGGATTGGCAAAGCTCGCTGAACTCGTGAAGAAGTAGGCCGCACCGATGTAGGCGCCCACGGCGGCGGGCGCAAGGTGTGATCGCCGGGAACGAGCGAGCGCGAAGATGACGAGCATGAGCCCTGTGGTCGCGACGACCTCGGAGATCCAGTGCGGTCCCGAGGCCCGATGCTTCGTCGAGAGGGAGATGGCGGCCGACGCGAACATCACGTTCGCCAGGATGGCGCCCGCGATGCAGCCGATCACCTGAGCGGGAAGGTACGCGCCAGCGTCTCGCCAGCGCATCCCACCAAACGCCGCGTCGACGAACGAGACCACGGGATTGAAGTGCCCGCCCGAGATCGGTCCAAACATCAAGATGATGGCAAAGAGTCCGGCCGCCGTCACGACAGCGTTCTCCAACAGCTCGAGGCCAACGGCGCCCGGTGACAGGTTCTGTGCGGCGATGCCGGAGCCGATGACGATGGCAGCCAGGAGCGCACTTCCGAGGAACTCCGCCAACAGTCGTCGCCAGAGGACGGCATCTTTCACAATGAGATCCTGTGAACTCGATGAGCCGTCAACAATCGGACGTCGCCGTTGGCACGGCGTTGTGGCGCTCGGCAAGTTGTCATGAAGATCGACCGCTCAGCAGCAGGTGGCCACGGCCGAGCCGTCAGCGGTCGCGGTGGTGTCTGGCGTGCAGCACTGGCCGTCCCCGGCGATTCCGTCAGCGGTCGCCGAGTCGGAGAGCACCGTGTAGACCTCCCACGGCACCCCATCTACTCCGTCAACCCAGACCTTGTCCTGCACCGCATAGCAGCACGTGGTCTCCTCCTCAGAGGTAGTGGAAAGCCCAACCTCGGAGAGGTAACGCGTCGCGTCCGTCACTTCAGCCGTCGAGAAGACCTCGACGCCGAGGTGATTGAGCGAACCGGCGTCGCGCGCGTTCTCGATCAGCACCAGCTTGAGCGGCGGTTCGTCGATCGCGAAGTTGGCGTACCCCGCGCGAACCTTGGCGGGTGCAGCGTTGAAGAATTTCGAATAGAAGTCGACAGCCTCATCGAGGTTGGAGACGTTCATCGCGAGTTGGACCCTGGACATGATGACCTCCATAGATTGACATACGTCAATGTGAAGACTACTCGTCATATTGATGGCCGTCAATGTTATGATGAAGCGATGGCCACCGCGCGAATCGACGTCGACAGCACGCTCGTCAACTGCTGTAGCCCCTTGGGTGAGAGCGAGTTGAGCGACGCCGAAGCGGTCGAAGCGGCGCTGATCTTCGGCGCGCTCAGTGACCCCGTGCGCCTCCGCATGCTGTCACTGATCGCCTCGCAAGACGAAGTCTGCAGCTGTGCCCTTGAGGGCCCGCTCGGCAAGAGCCAGCCGACGATCTCACATCACACGCGCATCTTGAGTGAGGCCGGTCTCATCGAAGGCGAGAAGCGAGGCCGGTGGATGTGGTGGCACGTCGTGCCCGACCAACTGAATCAAATCGCGAGAATCTTGGCGGCGGGACTTTCGACGATCTAGTTCGCGGCGACATCGCCGACGCTCGATCTACCGACACGCCACCCGTACGCGGCACGTGTGGATTCGAGGTTGTTGCTCGAAGCTCGGCTCGATTATCTTCGCGCTTCGCTTCTCGGACCACAGAGCCGCCAGGTTGCCGCGCTGGAGCACCGTACCGGCAACGACTGCTCCGGCGACGAAGATCAGCGAGGACCACATGAACGCCGTCGTGTAGCTGTGGAGCAGGGATGCCTGGACCGTGGCGGGAGTAGCAGACCGACCAACCAAGTACGAGGTGGCGGCGCCCGCGGCCAGTGTGTTGAGCAGCGAGGTGCCAATCGATCCCCCCACCTGCTGGGACGTGTTGAGGGTGGCCGATCCCACGCCGGCGTCTTGGGGCGCGAGGCCGAGCGTTCCGACGCTAAACGACGGGGAGACGCTCAGCCCGAGTCCGAGCCCTAACACGAGGAGGTACGGAAGCACGTGAGAGTCGTAGGCCGAGTGCAGCCCGACGAAGTGGAGCCCATACATTCCCCCGGCGGACACGAGCAGCCCGATCGGCACGATCGGCTTGGGTCCCAACCGCGGTAAGAGAGCGCGATTGGACACCTGGGCCGTCGCGGCGAGGACCACCACCATGGGAAGGAACGCGATCCCCGTCTTCACCGGGCTGAATCGCAAGGTGTCCTGCAGGTAGTAGGTCAAGAACAAGAACACGCCGAACATGCCGATGCTGGCGAACAGCATCGTCAACATCGCTCCGCCCCGGGTTCGGCTCAGCACGACGCGGGGCGGGAGCAGTGGGTACTTCGCCGTGGTTTCGAAGTAGAAGAACGTCACGAGCAGCAGCACGCCCGCAGCGAGAAATCCGATCGTAAAGGGATCGCGCCACGCCGTCGTCTCGGCGTGCGAGAAGCCGAACACGAGGCAGAACAGTCCGCCGGCCACGAGAAAAAGGCCGGGTAGGTCCAACGGATCGCGATCAGCTCCCTTGTCATTCTTCAACCAGAGACTGGCGCCCGACGTGGCAATCACGGCAAACACAAGGTTGACGAAGAGCGTCCACCGCCACGAGGCGTACGAAGTGAGGATCCCGCCGAGCAGAAGCCCCAGCGCGCCGCCCGCCCCGGCGATCGCGCCATAGATCGCGAATGCCTTACCCCGTTCCTTCAGGTCCGTGAAGGTGGTGGTCAACAGAGCGAGCACTGATGGCGCGAGCAGGGCCCCGAACATTCCCTGGATGGTTCGGGCGATTACCAGCATCGCGAAGTTGACCGACGACCCACCGATGGCTGAAGCGAACGCGAAGCCGACCAATCCGATGACGAGGGCCCGCTTGCGTCCGAGGATGTCGCCGATGCGACCCCCGAGCAGGAGCAGGCTACCGAAGGCGAGCGAGTACGCGGTGACGATCCACTGGCGATCGGCGTTCGAGAAATGGAGCGCGTGCTGAGCAGTGGGCAGGGCGATGTTGACGATCGTGCTGTCGAGGATGACCATGAGCTGGGCGAGCCCGAGCACGGCAAGAATGCGCCATCGCCGGTCGTAGTTCGCTTCTTCGACGGACGTCCCGTCCGCGCCCGCGTGTTCCAACGTCATCAGTGAGGTCATCGGCCGCTTCCCCTCCCCTTCGCTCACGGAGGTCTCCCGATTGGTCTCCGCAACTTTTCCCTGGGCGGGAGCGTAAAGGTCAACGATGAAGAGTCGACACCTCATCAACGAAGCGCTTGGGGCGCTAGGTCGTCGATGCTCGATACGTCTCGGCCACCACCCGCCCATCGGGTCGATACGCGAGGTGGGCCGCCCGCGGCGCATCGAGGATGGCGAAGTTGGCGCGAGCGCCGATGCCGAGGTGTCCGACCTCCTCACATCGCAGCGCGAGCGCCCCGCCCTTGGTCGCCGCCCACAGCGCTTCGTCCACCGTCATGTTCATCTCACGCACCGCGAGGGCAACGATGAAACCCATGCTCGTGACGTACGACGATCCGGGGTTGCAGTCCGTCGCCACGGCGACGGTGACGTCCGCGTCGAGCAGGCGCCGTGCCGAGGGGTAGGGCGAGCGCGTCGAGAACTCCGCCCCGGGTAGCAGCGTCGCGACCGTCGCTGAACCGCTCAAGAGGTCGATATCGCTGTCCTCTAGATACGTGCAGTGGTCAACGCTCGCACAGTCCAGATCGACCGCGAGCGCGATCGCGCCGCTGTGGGCGAGCTGGTTGCCGTGCAGTCGCAGCCCGAGGCCCTTCGCCCTCGCGGCCTCAAGGATCGCGCGCGCCTCGTCGACGCTAAAGGCGCCACGGTCGCAGAACACGTCCGCCCACTTCGACAGCGGTGCGCACGTATCGAGCATGGTGGTCATCACCAGCTCGACGTAGCCGTCACGATTGTTGGCGTACTCGGGCGGCACCACATGGGCACCGAGAAACGTCAGGTCCTCGCCGAACTCGGAGGCGACCTCTAACAGGCGTCGCTCGCCCTCGACCGTGAGCTCATAGCCCGACTTGATCTCGATGGTCGTGACGCCACCCGCAAACAGCTCGGCCACGCGACGGCGCGTGCCACGCTGCAGCTCGTCGACGCTCGCGTCGCGCGTCGCCTTGACGGTTCGCATGATGCCGCCGCCGTCGTAGCGCCGCCCCGCCATGCGAGCTTCGAACTCGTCGCTTCGCTCACCCGCGAAGACGAGGTGCGTGTGCGAATCGACAAAACCAGGAATCACCGACCGGCCCCCGGCATCGATCATCTCGTCGGCGTCCGGAGCCTCGCCGTTGCGACCAACCCACAGCACGACGTCGTCGTCGACGACAAGAGCCGCGTCGTGCAGTCGTCCCAGCTTTGACTCGTCGCCGAGCGAGGGGTCGTTCGTCGTGAGCTCAGAGATATTGAAAATGACGCGCGTGGTCATCTAGTCGCGCATGGGCACGCGAAGGCCCGTCTCATCGGCCCTCTCTTCAGCGATCTCGTAGCCGGCATCGACGTGGCGGAGCACACCCATCGCCGGGTCGTTCGTCAATACTCGCCGCAGCTTCTCGCCACCCAGCTCGGTGCCGTCGGCGACGCACACCTGTCCCGCGTGGATCGAGCGTCCGATGCCCACTCCCCCGCCGTGGTGGATCGACACCCACGTTGCGCCCGACGCCGTGTTCACGAGCGCGTTGAGGAGTGGCCAGTCGGCGATCGCGTCCGAGCCGTCGAGCATCGCCTCGGTCTCGCGGTAGGGGGAGGCAACTGAGCCACTGTCGAGGTGATCGCGACCGATGACGAGCGGCGCCTTGACGACGCCCGACTTCACCAGTTCGTTGAACGCAACGCCCGCCTTGTCGCGCTCTTCGTAGCCGAGCCAGCAAATGCGCGCGGGCAGCCCCTGGAACGCAACGCGCTCTTGGGCCTTCGTGATCCATCGTCGGAGCGCCTCATTTTCTGGGAAGAGGTCGAGCACCGCTTGGTCGGTCGCGGCGATGTCGCTCGCCTCGCCCGAGAGCGCGGCCCAACGGAAGGGTCCCTTGCCTTCGCAGAAGAGCGGGCGGATGTAGGCCGGCACGAACCCGGGGTACGCGAAAGCGCGCGGGTAGCCGCCGAGCTGCGCCTCGCCGCGCAGCGAGTTGCCGTAGTCAAAGACCTCGGCGCCCGCGTCCATGAACCCGACCATCGCTTCGACGTGGCGCACGATCGACGCGCGCGCCCGGTCGGTGAACTCCTCAGGCTTCTTGTCCGCGTAGTCGTGCCAGTCCTTCAGGTCGATGTCTTCGGGCAGGTAGCTGAGCGGATCGTGCGCCGAGGTCTGGTCCGTCACGATGTCAACCTCGACGCCACGACGCAGCAGCTCTGGCAGCACGGTCGCGGCGTTGCCCACGAGTCCAACACTCAGTGCGATCCGGTCGCGTTTTGCCGCCAGCACTCGTTCGATCGCGCCGTCCAAGTCGGCGGTCCACTCGTCCAGGTAGCGCTGGTCCACGCGGCGCTGCAGGCGAGACGGGTCGACGTCGATGCAGAGGCAGACGCCGTCGTTCATGGTGACCGCGAGCGGCTGCGCGCCGCCCATCCCGCCGGCGCCCGCCGTTACGGTGAGCGTGCCCGCGAGCGTGCCGCCGAAGCGCTTCGCCGCGACCGCGGCGAAGGTCTCGTAGGTTCCCTGCAGGATGCCTTGGGTGCCGATGTAGATCCACGAACCCGCGGTCATCTGTCCGTACATCGTGAGACCGAGGGCTTCAAGGCGACGGAACTCCGGCCAGGTCGCCCAGTCGGGCACCAGGTTGGAGTTGGCGATCAAGACGCGCGGCGCCCACTCGTGTGTCTGGAGCACGCCGACCGGCCGGCCGGACTGGACGAGCATGGTCTCGTCGGACTTGAGCGTCGTGAGCGTGCGCACCAGCGCGTCGAAGCTGCGCCAGTCGCGCGCCGCCCTGCCAGTGCCGCCGTAGACGACCAGGTCGTCGGGGCGTTCGGCCACCTCGGGGTCGAGGTTGTTGCAGAGCATGCGCAGTGCCGCCTCTTGGGGCCAGGCGACGGCGCTGATCGCCGTCCCCCTCGCGGCTCGAACCGGTCGGGCGCCTTCCATGATCCTCCTCGTCTTACTGCAACGTCACGTAACGCGACGCTATGTCGAGCAGCTCACGCGACGCCACGAGACCGCTGACGGCCGCGATCTCTGGGGACAGCCAGCGATCGTGCCCGGGACCGCCCGAGAGCGCGTTCACGCGGTCGGCGATGGCGCCCGTGACGGGAGAGGGCTCTAGCGGCGCACGCAGCCCGATGGCGCGCGCGCCGGCGAGCAGCTCGATCGCAATGACGTCACGGAAGCAGTCGAGGGCTCGGCGCAGCTTTCGCGCCGCGTGCCAACCCATCGAGACGTGGTCTTCCTGCATTCCCGATGACGGTATGGAGTCGACGCTCGCGGGAACGCCGAGGCGCTTCATCTCGGTGACGAGCCCCGCCTGGGCGTACTGAGCGATCATGAGACCGGAGTCCACGCCCGCGGTGTCGGCGAGAAACGGTGGCAGCCCGAAGCTGCGATTGACGTCGAGCATCCGGTCGGTGCGCCGTTCGCTCATCGAAGCGACGTCGGCGAGCGCGATCGCGAGAAAGTCGAGCACGTAGCCAATCGGTGCGCCGTGAAAGTTGCCGTTGCTCACGAGCGAGCCGTCGGCCAAGACCGACGGGTTGTCGATCGCTGCTGCGAGCTCGATGTCGGCAACAGAGATCGCGTGGGTGAACGTGTCGCGCGCCGCGCCGTGCACCTGGGGTGCACATCGCAGCGAGTACGCGTCTTGGACTTGGGTGAGGTCTTCCAAGTGCGACGTGATGATTACCGAGTCCGCTAAGAGCATCGTGAGGTTCTGCGCACTGGCGAGCTGGCCCGGGTGCGGACGCAAGGCGTGGATCTCAGCCATGAAGACCTTGTCCGTGCCACGCAGCGCTTGGATGGAGAGCGACGCCGCGATATCCATCTGGCGCATCAGCGACACGCCGTCATCCAGGGCGAGGATGAGCTGACCCAGCATGCCGTCGGTGCCGTTGATGAGGGCGAGTCCCTCTTTTTCTGCGAGCTCGATCGGCGCGAGTCCCGCGTCGCTCAACGCGTCGATCGCTCGACGTCGAGCGCCGCCGGCGTCGCGGACGTCGCCTTCACCCATGAGCGCGAGGGCTGCGGCCGCGAGCGGCGCGAGGTCACCCGAGCAGCCGAGCGAACCGAACTCATGGACGATCGGCGTGATGTTGGCGTTGAGCAGCGCCGCGTAGGCCTGCGCGGTCGAGGTGCGCACCCCTGAGACACCGCTACAGAGGTTGGTCAGACGTGAGACCATCATGGCGCGCACGACTTCGCCCTCTACCTCGGGCCCAATGCCCGCCGCGTGCGAGCGGATGAGCGAACGCTGCAGGTCGCGCCGTTCGTCGGGCGAGATGGAGGTGGTTGCCAACGACCCGAACCCGGTCGAGAGTCCGTAGATCGCCTCGCCGGAGTCCGAGAGCACGTCGATCGCCATGCGCTGGCGATCGAGTCGCTCGATCACCTCATCACTCAGCTCGATCGGCTCGAACTCACGCGCCACCGCGATGAGCTGGGCTCTGCTGAGCGGATCTACTCCGACGACAACGGTCACGACAGTCTCCTTTGCACGCCCGCGAGCGCCTCAAGTACCAACAGGGCCGCCAGTCGCACGGTGCGCTGGTCGGGCGCGTCTTGATCGACATCGATCTCGGTGAAGTCGATCGCGACGACGTGGGGTGACGAGGCGATCTCGCGCACGAAGCGGCGCACCTCGTCGGCGCTCAGTCCGCCCGGCGCGGACGCCGGACATCCCGGCACGACCGAGCGATCGGCGACGTCAAGATCGATGTCGACGTAGACCTTGCGACCGCCCTGTCGCGCGACCTCAAGCGCACGTCGAGCGATGACGGCCGCGTCTTCGCGGTGAAACGCGTCGCGTTCGACGATACGCACGCCTCGCTTCAACGAGTCGCGCGCGTAGGTCGGCGAGTTCGAATACTCGCCGAGTCCCACTTGGACCACGTGGCGAGGATCGAGCCCTTCTTCGAGGAGCTGACGCACGGGTGAGCCGTTTGAGCGGCCGTCGCGCACGTCGAGATGGGCGTCCAGCGTGATCAGTCCGAACTGGTCGAGGCGCTCGCCGGCAAAGGCCCCCATCGCGTGCCAGGTCGCGGCGTTGTCGCCGCCGAGGAAGATGGTGAGCGGCGCGTCGACGCCCTCAAGCATCATGGCGAGCCGTTCGCGAGCACCGTCACCGTCAGGCTCTTCGACGTCACCGTGGTCAACGACGGCGACGTACTCGGCGAGATCGACTCGGCCCGCCCACGACCAGGTCGAATAGCGCTCGAGGGCGGTGCGAATGGCCTGCGGTGTGCTCGTCGACGATCGCGGAGAGACCGACGTCTTGTAGGTCGACACCCCGAAGAGAGCGACGTTGCGTCGCGCGTCGATCGGACGGTCAAAGACCATCGACGCGGCCGATCGCCACTTGGAGTCGTTCGAAGCCGCCATTGAGGCCATGTTAGGCAGCGAATACGCCCCGGCGAGGTTCCCACCACCAGCCTCGCTGAAGCGCTTAGCGTTCCACCGTTCTCACGCCGCTTTCGCGAACCTCTTCGGGCTCAGGCTCGATGTACGTCGGCACGGGCGTGGGGTCGAGCTCGTGGCCAACATCCTCGGAGTACGCCGGAGCCGGCACGGCCACGTACTCGCCTTCGGGAGTGCGAGTGACGATGTTGTGAGTTTTGCGTTTGCCTGCGCCGTGCTCAGCCTGCAGCTCCTTACATATTTTGTATGTGAGCGGGTACGCGATGATGGGCACGGCGATGACGAGGATGCGCATGGCGAGCAGCACCGTGTTGAGCGACACGTGGAAGAAGTTTGCCAACACGTCGGTCGAACTCGCGATGAAGAGCATCGCCATGAACGCGAGCGTGGTCGCGCCGACCGCGGTGCGCTTTGGTCGGTTGCGCGGTCGATCGAGCAGGTTGTGCAGCTGGTTGTCGCCGGTGAACTTTCGCTCGATGAGCGGCCAGGCGTAGGCGAGGTTGAAGGCGATGCCCGGGAAGATCACCGCCGGTATCAAGACCTCGAACGGGATGGTATGGCCGAAGCCCGTGAACTCCCAGGACGGGAAGATGCGAAGCGCCCCGTCCAGCCAGCCCATGTACCAGTCCGGCTGCACCGCGTAGGAGATGCGCGACGCCGTATACGGCCCGAACTGCCAGATCGGGTTGATCTGGGCGAACGCGCCGAGCAGCGCCGTGACCCCACCCACGATGAACAAGAACCCGGTGGTCTTGGCCATGAAGACCGGGAACATCGGTGAGCCGACAACATTTTTCTCGGTTCGGTCCTTTCCGGGGAACTGCGTGTGCTTCTGTCGCACGAGCAAGAACAGGTGCGCCCCGACGAGCCCGAGGATAATGAGAGGAATGATCAGACAGTGAAGGATGAAGAATCTCGGTATGACGGCCGTGCCCGGGAAGTTGCCGCCGAAGACCCAGAACGCGAGATAAGAACCGACGAGCGGGATCGACAGCACGATCGAGTAGGCGATGCGGATGCCCGTGCCCGAGACGAGGTCGTCGGGCAGCGAGTAACCGAGGAAGCCGTTGGCGATCGCGAGGATGAGCAGCGTGACCCCGATGGTCCAGTTGAGCTCGCGCGGCTTGCGGAAAGCGCCCGTGAAGAAGATGCGCGCCATGTGCACGACCATCGAACCGATGAAGATGTCGGCCGCCCAGTGGTGCATCTGGCGCATCAACAGTCCCCCGCGCACCGCAAAGGAGATGTTGACGGTTGACGCGAAGGCCTCGGTGACCTTCTGGCCGTCGAGCGGCAGGTACGAGCCGTGGTAGGTCACGGTCGCCGAGCTCGGCACGAAGTAGAGCGTCAAGAAGACGCCGGTGACCATCAAGATGACGAACGAGTAGAGCGCGATCTCTCCGAGCATGAAGGACCAGTGGTCCGGGAAGATCTTGTCCATGAAGGTGCGCCCACCCTTGGCGACGCCTAAACGGTCATCGAGCTCGTCGAGCATCTTGCCGACCTTGCCGTACGGTCCTTCGGCACGCTTCTTCGCTCGACGGTTGGTGGGGATGGCGACGTCACTCATACGTTGGAACGCTCCCAGAAGCCAGGCCCGACGGGCTGGTCGTAGCCCTTCTGGGCTCGGATGTAGCCGTCGGCGTCGATGTAGAGCGGCAGCTGAGGCAGCGGCCGAGGCGCCGGACCGAACTGCGGGATAGCGCCGTTCGTGACGTTGAACATCGACTGGTGGCACGGACAGACGAGCAGCTGGAGCTGCTGCTCGTAGAGCCCAACCGGACAGCCGAGGTGCGTGCAGACCTTGGAGTAGGCGACGTAGCCCTTCGGACCCCAGGTCTCGCGGCCCTTTTGGGTCGTGAAGTTCTCGTTCGAGATGCGAATCAGCACCGTCTGGTCGACGGCCTGGCCGCGGTCGGTGTTCTCTTGCCCCTCGGGATAGACGGTCACGATCGAGCCCACCGCGAGCTCGCCGACGCTGATGCGTCGCCCGGTCGAGTCAACAGCAAAGGTGCCCTTCTTCCAGTCGGTGTGAAAGAGGGTGCCCTTGGGCAGCGGACCGAGGCTGCGCAGCACGGGAAACATGGCGACGATGGTAAAGACGCCGAGTCCCCCACCGAGGAGTCCGGCCAACACCTTGCGACGCTTGACGACGTCGCCACCGCGCTCGACGATGGCGGCGGCGAAGGCTTCACGCTCGGCCTCGTCGTTCGCGAGCGTGTGGCGCTCTTCGACGAACGGTCCGCGCGGCATGAGGTACTTGCCCCAGGCGACGAGGCCAATGCCAAGAAGAAACAGCCCCATGCCGATGGTCGCGCCGAGGATCCACGGCTTCGCGTTTACCCAGTAGGCCGCGCCGAATCCCGCGACGCTCAGCAGGCCGAGCACGAAGAGTATGGCGATGACCAGCTGGACGCTGTTCGGGTTCTTCGCCGCGGGCTGCAGATGCGGGTCGTCTTGAGAGAGTCCTTGCAGTGAAACCGGCGTGCGGTGCTCCGCGTCGCTCACGAGCGATCTCCAATCCAGTAGCAGATGAGGGCCAAGAAGCCCACGCCAATCAGCAGCCCGACGAAGCCCTCGGCAACCGGACCGAGGCCACCGAGACCGAAGCCTCCGATGTTCCTAGGGTGCTGGATCTCCGTGGTGACGTACTTGACGATGTCGTCGACCTGCTGGTCGCTCAAGTTGCCGGTAAAGCGCGGCATGTTGCCAGGACCGGTGCGAATGGCTTCAGCGACTTGGAAGGCCGGAATGTCGCGCAGCGACGGCGCGAACGTGCTGAACGCGAGGGCGTCGCCGTCACCTTCGATGGTGTGACAGGCCGCGCAGTTGAGCGCAAAGAGCGCCAAGCCGTTAGCGACGTTGGCGTTCTTCAGGTTGGGCGTTGGAATGTAGGGGTAGCTCGGATCGAGCGAGTTGATCCACGCGGCGATCGCAGCACCTTGCTTCGGGGTGAGGGCTGGCTGGCGGCGAGGTGCCTCGATGGCGGACGTGTCCTTGTCGGGCATGCGGCCCGAGTCGACCCAGAAGTCGATCGTCGCGGGCCCAAGCCCGACGAGGTCGGGAAAGGCACCCTGGGTGCCGCTCGCGGGCACGCCGTTCGCCGCGACGCCGTGACACGACGCGCAGTTCTCCGCGTAGAGCGCCGCGCCGAGCTTGATGAGATTGGAGGGCGGCGCCGAGTAGGTGATGTACTTGTCGCCGTACTTGACAATCACGCCCGAAGCGTTCTTCACGACGATGGTCGAGTTGGGCGTGCCCGCGTCCTTGCGGGACGTCTGGCCGTAGGTGTTCGCTTGGGCACCGCTTGAAAAGACCGCGAGCGGGGCCAGCGCAAAGAAGCCGGCGGCGGCAACGAGGGGCATTCGCCTGAGGAACGATGACGTCACGTACCCACCTACTTCAACAAGAAGAGGGCCGAGTACAGCCCGATCCAGACGACGTCGACGAAGTGCCAGTAGTAGCTCACGCCCTGGAATGTGGCGAGCTCACCGGGGTCACCTTCACGACCGCGCATGCGAAACAAGAGGAAGGACATCGCGACGAGTCCCAAGAACACGTGAAGACCGTGCAAACCCGTGGTGATGAAGAAGATCGACCCGTAGGAGTTCGTGTACCAGCGGGTGGCGAGGTGGGTCCACTCGTAGGCCTGGTTGGACACGAAGAGCGTGCCCATGATGATCGTGGCGACGACCCAGTTGCGCGCCGCCTTGCGGCGTCGGTGCTCGACGAGCCACACGGCACGCTGCATCGTGAACGACGACGAGATCAGGATGATCGTGAAGATCCCCGCCTGAATCGTGTCGAGCTTCGTGCCCGCGGGGGGCCACGCGGCCAGGTGGGCGCGGATGGTAAAGAGGGCGGCGAAGAGACCCGAGAAGAACATCAGCTCCGAACCGAGCCAGATCATCACGCCGATGGCGAGCATCGGTGGTCGATCGTGGACGATCTTCTCTTGCTTCGCCAGGCTATTGGGGGAAACTGCCTGACTCACGCCTACCTTTCTAGTAGAAATCGCGACCCCGCTCTGTCGAAACAGGGCGCGTTTTTCTCAGCGAAGGGTGGCGGGAAGTTCGTGACTCGCGATGACGGCGAGTCGCCTCGTCGGACGCGTTAACGCGACGTAGAGGGTTCGCAAGCCGCGCGGTGACGTGACCTCAGCGCGAATTGATCCACGATTTGCAATCTGACCAGGTTCGACAACGACCACCGCGTCGAACTCGAGACCGTTCGCACCTTCGGCGGACAACACCACGAGATCGGCAGAAAGACCCTTTGATTCCTGATCGCGCGGATCGACTGCTTCGAGTCCGCCGTCGCGCAGTGTCGCGACGATCTCATTGACACGCGACGACGTCACGATGACCGCGACGCGTCCGGGCGCGACATCGTCGATCTCTCGACGCGTCACCTTCACGAGCGACTCGGCAAACTCGGCCTCACTCACGATCGAGATCGTCGGCAGCGCACCTGCTCGACGTACGGGTCGCGGTGGCTCCAGATCGGGAGCGGCGGCGAGCAACGTTGGGGCGGCGAAGTTGAGCACCTCTTCGGGCGTGCGGTAGCTCACCGTGAGATCGACGCGAGCGGGCGCGCGCCGAGGCGCGAGCACGTCGAGCAGTACGTCCCACGACGCCGACGAGGACGCCGTCGTCGCCTGGCCCATGTCGCCAACGATGGTCATCGAACCGGTGAGGTCGCGACGCTTCAAGACCCGCAACTCCATGGGCGAAAGGTCCTGGGCTTCGTCGACGACGATGTGTCCGTACGTGACGAACTCCGCCTCGTCGAGTTCCTGGGATTGGGCGACAGCGAGGCGCTGGGCTTCGCGAAGGGCGGCGGCACGGTGGTCGCCCGAGTATGCGTCAAGGTCGACGCCGTCCAGCACGTTGTCGCTCGGCTTGGGAGCGGGACGGGGACGGCGACGAGGACCGACGAGGACGCGCGCTTCGTCGATCAACGCCGCGTCGGCCTTCGTCCAGGCGATCTCATCGAGTGACGTGAAGCGCGGTCGATTGAGCAGCTCGATCTCGTGGTCGCTTAAGATTCCCTTGCCAGCCGCGCGCAGCAGCGCGGGTGCGCCAAGCAGGTCGTGCAGCAGCTCCTGACCGGAGATGCGCGGCCAGATCCGTTGCAGCGCCTCTTTGAACTGCGGCGTGTTGCGAATGACCTCTGCGAGTTCGCCAGCGCCACTCACGTCCTCATCAGCGTGCACGAAACGCGTCTCGTACTCGCTCGCCAGACGCGCCGCGAGTTCGCGACCGACCGCAGAACGTCGCTGGTTGTGGTTGCCCGGTCGACGACGCGCGCGCTCGACCGCCTCTTCGGTGTAGGAGACCCTGAGCGTCAAGATCGCGCGTCCGACCGGAATCTCGACGTCCTGGCGAAGCGGACGCTCGCGCGTGCGCAGCGCTCGAGCGAGCACGCGGACCATGCGGATATCGCCCTTCAGCTGATCGACCTCTTCGGGCTCCGTCGCGCGCACCTGGACGTTGGTGACAAGCCCCGCGATCGTCGACAAGGTCACGCCCGACTCTCCGAGCGACGGCAACACGTTTTCGATGTAGTTGAGAAAGAGAGGGTTCGGGCCGACGACGAGCACTCCTTGGCGCTCAAGCGTGGCGCGGAAGGTGAACAGCAGGTACGCCGCACGGTGCAGCGCGACAGCCGTCTTGCCGGTGCCTGGTCCGCCCTGGACGAGCAGAATGCCGGGCAGCGGACTGCGAATGATCTGGTCCTGTTCGCCTTGAATGGTCGCGATGATGTCGCCCATGCGACCGGTGCGAGCACGACCGAGCGCCGCGAGCAGCGCGCCGGGTCCCCCGAGGGCGAGGCCGCCGTCGACCAGACCCTCTTCGGTGGCGGCGCGCACTTCGCTCTCGGGCAGGTCGAGCTCGCCGTTGGCGTCGGCGAAGTACTCGTCTTCAACGCTCGCGACCTCGTTCGCACGAATGGCGACGTGGCGACGTCGAGAGAGGCCGAGCGGCTCGACGCCGGTTGCACGATAGAAGGCTTCGGCGACGGGAGCACGCCAGTCGATGACCAGTGGATTGAGGGCGTCGTCGGAGACCGCGAGGCGACCGACGTGGTAGGTGTCGCCTTCGCCGTGTCCGTTCGCCTGGTAGTCGATCCGTCCGAAGAAGAGCGGCTGGTCGCCAATGGCGAGCTGGTCCAGCCGGTGCAGGGCCGTTCCCATGACGACGTCGCGCTCGACGAGGTCGCCGGCGCCCCGCATGTTCGCAACGGCAGCGCTGTCGCGAAGTTCGCGGGCTCCTTGGCGCATGTGGTCGAGTGCGCTCAGGGCAACGTCGAGGAACTCTTGTTCCTCGGCGATCTCTCGCTCGTGCGACATGGACGACCCTCTTTCCATCTTCCCAAATCGGGAATTATCTAGTCTAGTTCCGCGGGAGGACAGGCCCACAAGGGGCCCGTTCCGTTGATTTCTCAGCCCAACCCGCCCAGTTGAAGGCCATCTCTCACAGGCCTGGGCTCCCGTAGATTGGGTGTTCGAAGGAGTTGCCGTGGAACCAAATTTCATCAGGGCGTGTCGGGGCGAGGTCGTTGACCACGTGCCGGTCTGGTTCATGCGTCAAGCGGGTCGCGCGCTGCCCGAGTACCGCGCTCTGCGCGCGACGGGCTCGATCCTCGACGCGATCGCGAACCCCGAACTCGCTGCCGAAGTCACGCTGCAGCCGGTTCGCCGGTACGGGGTCGACGCGGCGATTCTGTTTTCGGACATTGTCGTGCCGTATCACGCCATCGACTTCGGCATCGATATCGTACCTGGTCGTGGCCCAGTTATTGCCGAGCCCTTCGCCACCGAGTCTGACCTCACACGTCTTCGCAGCCTCGAAGAGAGTGACATCGCCCACGTGACCGAGACGATCGATCGCGCACTGAAGGAGCTCGCGTCAACGAACACGCCGCTCATCGGTTTCGCCGGCGCGCCGTTCACCGTAGCGAGCTACCTCGTCGAGGGCGCGCCGACGCGCGAGTTCGCGATCATCAAGACGATGATGCACCGTGACCCCGAGCTCTTCGACAAGCTCCTCGACCGGTTGGTCGAGATCACCGTCGCCTTCCTACGCGCGCAGGTCGCCCACGGCGCGCGCGCGATCCAGCTCTTTGACTCCTGGGCCGGTTCGCTCACGAAGGCCGAGTACGAGCGCTACGCGCTGCCCGCCACGCAGCGCGTCTTTGCGGGCATTGCCGATCTCAACGTGCCAGCGAT
This sequence comes from uncultured Acidimicrobiaceae bacterium, assembly GCA_963724865.1. Classification (GTDB taxonomy): domain Bacteria; phylum Actinomycetota; class Acidimicrobiia; order Acidimicrobiales; family RAAP-2; genus RAAP-2. Next base: position 441,440 of record CAVRWO010000031.1, read on the forward strand.
CCTCTTTGGTGTCGGTACCGGCGAGCTGCTCGACCTCATGGCGAGCTCGGGATGCACCGTGGTGGGCGTCGACTGGCACGTCGACCTGGACGACGCCCGTCGTCGCGTGGGCGACAAACCGGTGCAGGGCAATCTCGATCCCGCGCGCTGTCTCGGCGGCGAGGCGCTCGCCATCGAAGCGACGCGTGAGGTGCTGGAGAAGGCGGGCACGGCGCGTGGACACGTCTTTAATCTCGGACACGGCGTGCTTCCCGCGACGGACCCCGACGTCCTCGCGGCCGTCGTGCGTGTCGTCCACGAAGAAGGAAGAGCGGGTCTCGCGTGAAGACTGGTGTGCTGGTCATGGCCCATGGAACGCCGTCGTCACCCGAGGGCATCGAGCCGTTCTACACAAGGATCCGCCGCGGGCACCCGCCCACACCCGAACTGCTCGCCGACCTCACACGGCGCTACCTCGCGATCGGCGGGGTCAGTCCGCTCACCGAGCGCACCGCCGCGCAAGTCGCCGGCATCGCTGCCGCGCTCGAGCGCGACGCGCCGGGAGTCTTCGACGTGCGCTACGGATCGAAGTTTGAACCGCCGATGCTCGAAGAGCCCGCCGCCGCCTTTCGCGACGAGGGCATTGCGAAGGTCATCGGAATCGTCCTCGCGCCGCACTCGTCGACGATGTCGACTGACCAGTACATGAGTCGAGCGCGCGAGACGCTGGGGCCGAACGTCGAGTTCGTTGCGATCGGGGCGTGGTACGACGCGCCGGGCTTCTTGGAGCTGATCGCACGCCGCGTGAACGACGCCCTCGCGACGATCCCCGCATCTCGGCACGAGACGACGGACGTCATCTTCAGTGCGCACTCGCTCCCCCAGCGCGTCGTCGACATCGGTGACACCTACCCCGAGCAGTTGCAAGAGAGTGCGGTTCTCGCCGCAGCGATCGCGGGTGTCCCCTCCTTTGATATCGCGTGGCAGTCGGCGGGTCGGACGGCCGATCCCTGGCTCGGGCCGGACATTCTCGACGCGTTGCGCGAGAAGCGAGTGGACGGGTTTACCGACGTCGTCTCATGCCCGATCGGTTTCGTCTCTGACCACTTAGAGGTGCTCTTTGATCTTGACGTCGAGGCCCAAGGCGTCGCGCGCGAGGTCGGCCTCAATCTCGTGCGCACCGCGTCGCTCAACGACGACCCGGTGTTCACGTCCATCCTCGCGAACGTCATCCGCCAAGCGGCAAAGTAAGTGAGCCGATCGTCGGTCGTCGTCGTCGGCGGGGGCATCACTGGACTCGCCGCCGCCTGGGAGCTCTCGGGCGGAACTGGTGGACCGACACCCGACACTCCGCGCATCGAAGTCCTCGAAGCGAACGACCGCCTCGGCGGTTCGCTCGCAACGACCACATTCGCGGGGCGAACCATCGACCTTGGAGCCGACGGGTTCCTCGCGCGCCGTCCCGAAGCGATCACCCTGGTCACGGAGCTCGGTCTCGCCGACGAGTTGCAGCCGATCGCGGCCAGTGGCGCCTGGCTGTGGTCCCTCGGCGGGTTGCACGAACTGCCAAAGGACCTGGTCCTGGGCGTTCCGACGAACCTGCACGCAATCCTCGCGTTTAAGGGCATCACCTGGCGAGCGCACCTCGCTGCACGGCGCGACACATACCTGCCGGCGCGACTCCACGTCGGCGACGACGCATCGATCGGAGAGATCGTTCGCACGAAGCTCGGCGACGAGCTCGCCTACCGGTTCGTCGAGCCGATGATCGGCGGCATCCAAGCGGGGCGCATCGATGAACTTTCAGCGAAGTCGGTCTTCCCCGCGCTCTACGATGCGGCCCGGAAGGGCGGCTCGTTGATGAAGGCGCTGCGGCCAAGCGGACCGGTCAGTCCCGGTCCCGCGAGTGAGCGCGTCGCGACCGGTCCAGTGTTCTCTTCGCTCTTCCGCGGCGTCGGCTCACTGCCAACGGAGCTAGTCCTGCAGCTCGTCCAGCGAGGCGTCATCGTTCGTCGCGGCGTCGCGGTGACCGCGATCCGACGCACGCCAGCGGGGAGCTATCCGCTCGAAGTCGATACCGCTCGCACGACGACCCCGGCCAATGCCGTGATCTTCGCGACGCCCGCTCCCGTCGTTGGTTCGCTGCTCGGCTCCTTTGATCCAGCGCTCGGGGCGCTGCGCGACGTCACCGCCGCGAGCGCTGCCATGGTGACGTTCGTCGTGCCGCGCAACGACATCGAACTGCCGAATGAGGGAACGGGCGTCCTCGTGCCGCTCGACACCCCGTGGCGCGACGGTGACTCGATGATGGTGACGGCAGTCACGTTCATCGACCGCAAGTGGCCGCGACTCCGGCGCGACGGCGACGTCATCCTTCGCGCGCACGTCGGAAGGATTGATGATCGACGATTCACGGGGCTCTTCGATGACGACCTCGCCCAACGAGTCGGCGAGGAGCTCGCCGTGCTGTTGCCCAAGTTCGAGACGCCCGCGTCGTGGTTGGTGCAGCGCTGGCTCGACGGCCTTCCCCAGTATCTGGTGGGACACCACGTACTGGTCGAAGAGGCGCGCGCCGCGGCCGAAGGGTTCTCGATCTTTCTCGCGGGCAGTGCCTACGACGGGGTGGGGATCCCCGCGAGTATCGGCTCAGGTCGCGGCGCCGCGCGCGACGTGCGTGCCGCACTGCAGATGAAGCAGGGCAACTACAGGTAGTACCCGGAGTGGATGTACACGCAGGGCACGCCTTCACTCACGTACATCGCGTGGTTCTTCGGATCATCGTCGAGTGCCAGGCGCACGTCGAAGCCTTCGTCGAACAGCTCGTGCAGCGTCTCGCGCTTGAAGCGGTCGACGCCCGAGTAGTCCCCGTAGTCGCGCATGATCAGCAGGTCCCAGCGGATGGAGTATCGCTCGAGCCAGGCGACGGTCTGGGGCTGGACTCGCCGCGGTCGACCCGTGACGAGGATAATCCGCAGGGACGCGTCAAGCAGCTCAAGGAGCCGCTCGATCTCGTCGATGGTCGGGTCGTCGCCCACGGCGTCGAAGAAGGCCTTCCAGTCGCCCCAATCCAAGAAGTGCTGGCGCCCCGCCGCGTCGGCAATCACGCCGTCAAGATCGAAAATGACCGCGGGACCGGGGTCAAAGGGTCCCCCGCGCCAGTGCCAGTTGTCGTGTTGTTGTTTCGTCATATGCGCTCGCTGTCAAGCAGGTTGCCCGCGTTCATGTCTGCGAGACTGGAAGGCGTGACCGCCGCTGAACGACGAACTTACCCGGTTCCCTATGGCCAGCACGTCTACGTGATGAGCGACCTGTCGCTCTCTGCTGTCACCGACCTCACGAGTCGATCGGCTCGAGAGTTCATGAACCTGCTCGGCGACATCGATGACGCCGCCGTCGTCGTCGTGGCGGGCAACCTCTTCCACCCCGACCCTACCGTTGACCTCGCCGTTCACATCGAAGCGACGTTCGACGCCCTGCCTGCCCTGCGTGACGCGTTGCGCGACTTTTGTGCGACGGACGGCCACCGGCTCTTCGTCCTCCCGGGGTACGACGACATCGAGCTGCGAGTGAACGAACGCGCGCAAGCCCAGCTCAAAGACCTCGGGATCTGCGTCGCGAGCGACCTCGTCCTCCAGATTGCGACCGCGAGCGGGGTGCGCGACGTGGCGGTGGCGGCGGGCACCTACGACCTCAACCTCGATCCTGTCAACCGCAAGGACCTCGCTGACGCCGACCGACTCGAGGATCCGCCCGCGATCAAACGATTCGTGGCTTCACGCACGCTCTATCGCCGACTTATCGCGTGGCTGTGGCTCCCGCTCATCGCCTTTCTCGCCATCGACCTCTGGAGCCTCTTTGCGACGCTCGCCGACCACTTCTCCCAGCGCCACTATCGGATTCATTTGCTCCGCACGCACAACTTCTGGGTCAACCTCTTCGTCATCCTGGTCCTCATCGCGATCGCCGAAACGATCGTGGCCGCACTCGCCGGAGTCCTCGTCAGGCGCCGTTTCGAGCACAAGGCGCGTGGCAACCTCGAAGAGCTCGCTGAACCGCTTGCGCTCACGAACATCGAAGGCGTGGACGCGCTCGAGTTTGCTCGTCGCGTCGTCGAGCGCGGCGGCGCGGGTGCGGTCATCGGCGGCACGCCCAGTTCGGCACTCGCCTTCTTGGACGACGGCGTGTGCGCGGCACCCGGTCCGTCGCGCACGGTCGTCGTCGAACGCCGCGGCAGGTTTGGCCTCCCGCCTGTCTTCTCCTCGATGGAGCGCGTGAGCGTCGTCGAGATCGAATCCGCGAGCACCGTCCAGGTCCGGCTCTTCTCGGGCGAGACGCCGCGACGTCGCGGAACGCTGCTCGAACGACTCTTTGCCGGGCCGAGCGTCCAGCCGTCTCCTGGTGGGGTTGCCTCGACACTCGGCTCGTGGCCCTACGGCAGGCCCTTTCCGCTCAGCGCCGAGCGGCTCCAAGAGCAGCGGCGCCAACGTGGCGTACGTCGTTGGGCGGCCGGCCTTGTCCTCCTCGTCGGTCTGCTCGATGTCGTCACTACCTCCGTGCGCCAGTTGCGCGCTCACTTCCATCTCGTCTTCTCCGTGCTGCCGCTTGACGTGGCGAAGGGCGCGACGGTCTTGATGGCCCTCGCCGGCATTGTCTTGATCATGCTGGCGAGAGGGTTGCGACGAGGCCAGCGACGCGCGTGGTTCCTCTCGGTGGCCATCCTTTCTGCAACCGTCGCGTGGTTCCTGACGGTGACTATCCTGTCGGTGACCTTCGACCCTCACGTGCGGGGCGGTCTCCTCGATTTCCTGCTCGCGGTGGGGATCTTGGTTCTGCTGATCGGCCAGCGCCGCTACTTTCAGGCGTCGTCGGACCGCACCAGCGCGGCCGAAACCCTCTGGCTGCTCGGCCTGGTAGCGGTCCTCGCGGTCTGGTTCGCGACGCTCGGCATCGAAGCATCTTCCCACCGCCATCACCTGCCCAACCTTGGCGTCGTCATCATGGCCTGCGTCGAACGACTGGTGGGTCAGTACGACATCGCGCTCCCCGATCGAGTGGCCGACTTCGTCAACCCGACCCTGCTCGCGATCGGCCTGTCACTCATCGTGCTCGCGATCTTCTTTGTCACCCGTCCCGTGGTCGACCGGCGTCTGTCGACCTCGGCGACGTCACGAGAGCGCCGACTCGCGGAGCTGCGTGCGAGAGAGATCGTCCGTCGCCACGGTCGCGGCACGCTCGACTACTTCGCGCTTCGAGACGACAAGCAGTTCTTCCTCTATCGTGACTCCCTCGTCGCCTACGCCGTCTACGGCGGCGTGGCACTCGTCTCGCCGGACCCCATCGGGCCCGAAGCCGAACGCACCGAGGTCTTTACCGCCTTTCGCGAGTTTGCTGAGGCACGCGGCTGGACAATCGGTGTCATGGCGGCAGGTGAAGAGTGGCTCGGGATCTATCACGCGGCGGGGCTGCACTACCTCTACCTCGGCGATGAAGCGATCGTCGACTGCCAGAACTTCTCGCTCGCTGGCCACAAGATGAAGGGCCTGCGTCAAGCGTGCACCCGACTCTCGCGCCACGGCTACACGATTGAGTTCTTCGACCCGAGCAAGATGGACCCGTCGCGTGTCATCGGCATCGTCGAGCTCATCTCGCTCCTTCGTCGAGGGGGCGGCGAGCGAGGATTCTCGATGATGCTCGGTCGTCTCTTCGATCCGCGCGACAAGGGACTGTTGCTCACCGTCGTCTACGGCCCCGACGGCACGCCGGCGGCGGTCTGCCAGTTCGTGCCCTCGCCCGCGATCAACGGCTACTCGCTCGACCTGATGCGGCGGGACCCGGGCGAACACCCCAACGGTCTGCTCGACTACGCACTCTGCTCGACGATCGAGCATCTTCGTCTCGAGGGCGCAAAGGGCCTGAGCCTCAACTTCGCCGCCTTCCGCTCGATCATCGAAAGCGAGAAGGACACGACGTTCACTCGGGTCGAGCGCTGGGCCTTGAAGCGACTGTCGGGCATCTTGCCGATCGAATCGCTCTGGACCTTCAACTCGAAGTACCGGCCGACCTGGCTGCCGCGCCACCTCGTCTACCCCGCGGCCGAGAGCTTCGTGCCGGTCGTCGCCGCGACACTGCGCGCCGAAAGCATCACGGAGCTGCCCGTGCTCGGTCGATTCCTCGCGAACGATCCCGCCAATCGTCCGGGCACCGTCGTCCCCGAGGAGGTGCTCGCGGCGGCGCGCGAGGTTGATCAGGCAGGATCAGCTCGGCGCTAGTGCTACGCGAGTCGAACGAATGAACGGTGACGAGGCGAGCGACCCAGTTGACTTTCGCTACGCCGAGCTGCGCGACGAGAGGGCGCTGTCGCGACTCGACAGAGTCACATGGTCGTCGTCGAACTCACCCGTCCCCCTGTTGAGCGAGGACGACGATTTCTTCGGGAAGGACACTCCCGATGACTTCATTGTTGCCGTCAGAGGCGACACCGTCGTTGGCTATGTCAAGGTGCGCCTAAACAGTCCGCTGACGTCAAATGCTCACGTGCTGGTGATCGGCGGTCTGGCGGTCGATCCGAGCGAGCAGCGTCGAGGACTCGGGACAGCGCTCGTCGAAAAAGCAATCGAAGAGGCGACGAACAGCGGGGCCAGACGGCTAAAGCTCCACGTGCTCGGAACCAACTCCGTCGCTATGCACCTCTACGAACGATGCGGTTTCGCGGTGGAAGCCGTCTTGCACGAAGAGTTTCTTCTGGACGACGTCTTCGTCGATGACGTGATCATGTCGGTAGACCTGTCGCGAGTGAGTTCGGTTTAGACGACGGAGGGCGTCGCGGCAGGCCTCTCGAGGTTCTCACAACTCGCCTCGATTCCGGGCCGCCAGTGCTCGCAAATGGTGCTGTGGATCCATCGCGCAAAACCACCACGCCGAAATGCCGTAGTTTGATTCATTGGCGTTCTAACCGGCATCCGTCGGTTGCTCGTTACGGAGGTCAATATGCACGTGAACGGTGGCGACACGGCCTGGTTGATCGTAGCAACGGCACTGGTGTTCTTCATGATGCCCGGCTTGGCGCTCTTCTACGGCGGTCTGGTTGGTGAGAAGAATGTGCTCTCCACGATGGCGCAATCGTTCGTCGCGATTGGTGTCATCTCCATCCTTTGGATTGTGGTGGGCTATTCGCTCGCCTTTGGTCCGGATCACACATGGTTCATTGGCGGGTTCCAGTACTTCATGCTGCGAGGAATAGGCACGACACCATCTACCTTCGCGCCTGATATCCCACCTCTTTTGTTCATGGTGTTTCAGATGATGTTCGCGGTCATCACGCCAGCTCTCATCGCGGGCGCCTTCATCGGGCGAATGAGGTTCCGCGGATATCTTCTCTTCATCGGCCTCTGGTCGCTCTTGGTGTACTGCCCCTTCGCCCACTGGGTGTGGGGCGGCGGATTTCTCGGCGCGAGCGGATTGCACGCGATTGACTTCGCCGGCGGATCCGTCGTTCACGAACTCGCCGGTGCTTCCGCGCTCGCGACCGTGCTGTACCTGGGACGCCGCCGTAGCGTTGACCGGCCGCACAATGTGCCCCTCGTATTGCTGGGCGCGGGCGTCTTGTGGTTCGGGTGGTTCGGTTTCAACGCCGGCAGCGCCGACGGCGCAAACGCCGTCGCGGTTTCCGCGTTGGTCAACACCCAGATTGGCGCGTGCGCCGGGATGATCGCCTGGATGACGATCGAGTGGTTCTTTCGACGCAAGCCCTCCGGAGTCGGCATCGCCTCAGGTGCCGTGGCGGGACTGGCTGCCATTACGCCGGCGGCGGGCTACGTGCCGACGTGGGCGGCGCTGGTCATTGGTGGAGCGGCGGGACTGCTGTGCTATGTAGCCGTTCGCTTCAAGGATCACCTGCACTACGACGACGCGCTCGATGTGGTGGGTGTGCACATGGTGGGCGGTTTTATTGGCGTGGTGCTGACTGGCGTCTTCGCCAGCCTTGTCGTGAACACCGCCGCGGGAGTCTCAGGTGGGATGGTCCAGTTTGGGCGTCAAGTAGTGTTGGCGCTCGCGGGGTTGGTCTTCCCCTTCGTGATGACGTGGATCATTTTGTGGATCACCGATAGGACGGTGGGACTGCGCGCAACTGACGGCGACCAGGATGCCGGTCTCGACATGAGCGATCACGCCGAGGTCGCCTACGACAGGCAGTGGGGACGATTCAGTTAGATAATTGCGTGCTACCAGCGGACACCCAGTTCTCGGCCGCACCACGGGCCACTACATTCGTGATGAGGACAACCAGCGACCAGAGACGAGGCGTGCAATGAAGATTGGCGCGATCTTTCCCCAGCTCGACATCGGCGCCGATCGCGGCGCGGTCCAACAGTATGGACTCGCGGTACAGCAGATGGGCTTTGACCACCTGTTGGCGTTCGATCACGTGGTGGGAGCCGACCGCGCAGTGCACGCCGGCTGGGCCGGTCCCTACGACGCGAACTCGACGTTTCACGAGCCCTTCGTGCTCTTTGGATTCTTGGCCGGGCTCTGTCCCTCGCTCGAGTTCGCGACGGGCATCGTCATCTTGCCCCAGCGCCAAACCGTCTTGGTCGCAAAGCAGGCCGCCGAAGTCGACATCTTGAGCGGCGGCCAGTTTCGCCTCGGCGTGGGCATCGGTTGGAACGCGGTCGAGTACGAAGCGCTCGGGGAACGCTTCAACAATCGTGGCCGCAAGATCGAAGAACAGATCGAGCTCCTGCGCCGACTGTGGACCGAGCCGTCATTGACGTACGAGGGGAAGTTCCACCGCTTAACGGGGGCCGCGCTCGCTCCATTGCCGATACAGCAGCCGATTCCCATCTGGATGGGCGGCGGCGCGACCCTCGCGCTCGAGAGAGTTGGCCGACTCGCTGACGGATGGTTCTCCAATATCAAGCCGGGACCTCAACTCGACGAAGCGCTCGCGACCATCCGTGAAGCCGCTCGCGAGGCGGGCCGAAGCCCTGACGACATCGGCGTCGAAGGGCGAATCATGGTCGGCGACGGCGATCTTGACCGGATCGCACAGGAGTTCGGCGAGTGGGTCCACCTAGGCGCCTCGCACGTCAGCTTCAACACCATGGGTGCCGCACTTGAGGGCGTCGATGCCCACATTGGGGCACTGGAGCTGGCAATCGCTTCGATACGAGGCGAGAACTAGCGCCGCCGCTGCACTTTGGGGCCTCGCCCAGTAACGTTCCCTCACCATGCAACGAGCATTCGTCGAGGTCGATGTCTTTACCGATCGCCCCTACTTCGGCAACCCACTCGCCGTCGTCGTTGACGCCGAGGGGCTCACCACCGACGAGATGCAGCGTCTCGCCAACTGGACGAATTTTTCCGAGACCACGTTTCTGTTGCCGCCCACCGACCCGAGCGCTGACTACCTCGTACGAATCTTCACGACCACCTCGGAGCTGCCCTTCGCTGGGCACCCCACGCTCGGCTCCTGTTACGCCTGGCTCGCCCACGGCGGCACCCCGAAGGACCCGAGCCGGGTGGTGCAGGAGTGCGGCGTCGGGCTCATTCCGCTGCAGCGCGATCAACGTGGTCGCATCGCCTTCGCCGCCCCTGCTCTACTGCGCGGCGGTCCGATCGACGAGGCAACCTTCGAAGAAGCGATCGCGGCGCTGGGCATCTCGCGCGATGCAGTGGTTGACACGGCGTGGATCGACAACGGGCCGGGTTGGATGGGCGTGCTCCTCAAGTCGGCGGGCGAAGTCCTCGCGCTCAAACAACCATCGACGGAGTTGCAGATTGGAGTCATCGGCCCCCACGAACCCGCGTCACCATACGCCTACGAAGTTCGGGCGTTCTTTGGCGCGGGCGAAGATCCCGTCACCGGCAGCCTCAACGCATCCGCTGCACAGTGGCTGATCGCCGCAGGCCGATTTACGCCGCCGTATGTCGTGTCCCAGGGCGCGGCGCTCGGTCGCGCGGGCCGCGTGTACGTCAGCACGGACGAGTCCGGTCAAGTGTGGATCGGCGGCGACGTCACTACCTGCGTTTCAGGAACCATCGAGCTCTAGTTACGCGCCACCTGGTCGGCGTGCATTTCCGACGCAGGCGCGTGGCGGAGCTCGAAGTTACGCGACTGCGCGCCGCGCGATTCCTGCGGCGAGGGCACCAGCCGCGAAGTCATGGAATGTAAGAAACAACGACGGTTCAACCAACTCGAGCTCCATGACGAGCCACCCTTGGATAGTCGCCACCAGATCAACACGAGCGTAGAGCAAGTCCAGATATCCGAGGGTTGACAAAACCTCACTGGCGAACAAAATGGCGTCGGCTTCGCCATCGACGAGCGACACCTGCTCGCGCCGGTAGAGAAAATCGCGCTCACTCTGAGGCACGTTCAGCATCGCACCCTTGGTCATCGCGTGCGAGTACTGGCCGTCGATGAAGATGATGGCCCGCTCGCCCAACGAGTCAACACTGTTGATGTAAGGCTGGATGAGGGCGTCGCGTCGCTCAGCGTGCAATGCCATGACATGATCGCGTGCACGAACCATCTCGTCAGGGCGATACCGCTCGACGTGCAGCGACCCAGCGCCCACGCAGGGCTTGATGACGAAGTCGACGTCGAAGAACTGGGGCTCCTCGCCCACGTCGCAGAAGCGCGACGGAATGATCCGCAAGCCGCGCGCATCGAGATCGGCCAGGTAGTGCTTGTCCGAGGAGTACTCGATGACGTCGGCCGGGTTCAAGATATTCGGCACCCGCTGCGACCAGGCGAGGAACTCGTCGCGTCGACGCGGGTAGTTCCACGTTGAGCGAACGACCGCGAGGTCGTAGTCCTCCCAATCGACGCTTGCGTCGTCCCAGTTGAGAAGATCGGCCGCGAGGCCGGCGTTAGCGAGCGCTCCGAAGAGTGTCGGGTTGTCCGGATCGTCCGCACCCTCGCAGGTGACGATCGCAATACGACTCACGGCAAGAAGAGGAGCGTCGCGTGCTGGACCCAGGTCGCGAGCGGGCCGGGCCACAGACCAAAGAGGATCGCGACGATGACGCCGACAGCGATGACGAAGCCGGTGAGCCCGGGCACGTGGATCCGAGCTTCTTCGACGTAGCCATCGTCATAGAGCGTGAGCGCAAAGCGCAGATAGAAGTAGGCGGCGATCGCGGCCGAGAGGAGCGCCACCAAGGCGAGCGCTCCCCCGCCGGAGTCGATGGCGGCTGCGAGCACGATGAACTTGGCGTAGAAACCAACCGTGAGCGGCGCACCGAGCTGGGTCAGCAGCAGCACGGCGAGCGCGCCACCGAGCCAGGGTTGGCGCCGTGCGAGACCGCGGTAGTGGTCGATCGAGTGGTGCTCATCGCCCTTGCCGCCGACGAGGGTCACCACGGCGAACGTCGAGATGACGACCGGTGCGTACGTCAGGACGTAGAAGAGCGTCGCCGCGACGCCGCGCGCGTCGCCGGCCCAGACGCCGAGCAGCATGAAGCCGGCCTGGTTGATCGAGGAGTACGCGAGGAGTCGCTTCACGTTGCGCTGGATCAGCGCGAGGCTGGCGCCGACGACGCACGTGAGGATGACCAGCACGAAGAGGATCGGACGCCACGTGTCGAGCTGGGTGCCGAGGGCTGAGATCAGCACGCGCAGCAGCGCCGCGAACGCGCCGATCTTCACGATCGAGGCCATGTAGCCCGTCACGGGCGTCGGCGCGCCCTGGTACACGTCGGGCGACCAGGCGTGGAACGGCACGGCCGCCACCTTGAAGGCGAAGCCGATGAGCAGCAGCCCGCCGCCCGCATACAGAAGTCCCGGCCGCAGGACGACGTTCTGGCTCAAGAAGTACGCGATCGAGGACAGGTTGGTCGACCCGGTCGCGCCGTAGATGAGCGCCACCCCGTAGATGAAGATCGCCGAGGCGAACCCGCCGAGGAGGAAGTACTTGAGCGCCCCCTCGTCCGACGTCGAACGGTGCCGGTCGAAGCCGACGAGGACGTAGAGGCCGATCGAGAGGATCTCGAGTCCGAGGAAGATGACGATCAGGTCATTGGCCTGGACCATCAACAGCGCCCCGGTCGCCGAGGCGAGGGCGAGGATGTGAAAGTCCGCCCCAGCGATCAGCTCGCGTTTTGACCAGTCGTGCGCGACAAACGCGCTGAGCAACATGCCCGCACCAATGGCGAACGTGCCAACGACGGCAAAGCCGTCGAGGACGATCGCGTGAGCGACCGTCGTCGACGCGCCGTGATGGGCGATATACGCCCACTCGAACGCGGCGTAGATCATGACGGCAATGGAGGAGAGAGCGGTGACCGTCGTCGCCACGTTGATCTTCACCTTGTCGCTCACGATCGCGCTCAAGACGAGCAGGAGGAGCGACGCGCCGAAGAACGTGAAGACCGGCAGCAGTGCCAGGTAGTGGATGCTGGGGATGGTGATGGTCGCGATCACTTGGTCACCCCCGTGGGCGCAACGTGGTGGATCAAGACGTCAACCGAAGGCGTGATGCGGTCGAGAACGGGCTTCGGGAACACGCCGAGCACCAAGATGAGGGCGACGACCGGCACGAGCACCCAGCGCTCCTTGGTCGTGGCGTCGGGAATGTTCGCGTTCGGGCCGCTGGCCTTGCCGTGAAAGACCCGCTGGTAGGCCCAGAGCAGATACGCGGCGGCGGCGATGACACCGGTGGCGGCGACCGCGGCCCACCAGGCGTGCGTGCCGAACGTGCCGACCAGGATCAAGAACTCGCTCACGAAGCCCGAAAGTCCCGGCAGACCGATCGAGGCCATCATGACGACCGTGAAGAGTGCCGCCATGACCGGGGCAGGACCCTGAAGACCCGTCAGGTCCTTGATCTGGTACGAACCGCGCCGCTGCTCGATGAAGCCGATGAGGAGGAAGAAGCCGATCGTGATGACACCGTGGTTGAACATGAGCAAGACGGCACCCGTCGCGCCAATCACCGAGCCCGACATGACGCCGAGGGTGATGAAGCCCATCTGGGCGACCGACGAGTAGGCAACGAGGCGCTTCAGATCGGGCGTCGCGCACGCGACAAGCGAACCGTAGAGGATGCCGATGACCGCGAGCGTCAAGACGACCGGTCGCATGTCGGGGAGCGCCAGGGGAAAAAGCCCCACCGCGAAGCGAAGCAATCCGTAGGACCCGAGCTTCGCGAGCAGTGCGGACAGCTCGATCGAGCCGGCCGTCGGGGCTTCGGCGTACGTGATCGGTGACCAGGTGTGCAGGGGCCAGATCGGCGACTTCACGGCGAAGGCGATCGCAAAGGCGATGAACAGCCAAACCGAGACGCCGTGGCTGATCGGCGTGCTCGCGAGCGCGCTGTAGGAGAACGTGAGGGCTCCCCCGGTCTGGTGCTGGTGCACGAAGCCGAGGTACAAGATCCCCACGAGCAGGAACGATGAGCCGGCGAACGTATAGATGAAGAACTTGAGCGCGGCCCGTGCGCGTTGGGCGCCGCCCCAGTTCGCGATGATGAAGTAGCTCGGCACGAGGGTGAGCTCGAAGAAGATGAAGAACTCGAGCACGTCGTGAGAGATAAAGGACGCCATCGTGAACGACGTCAGCAGCAAGAGCCATCCGACGAAGGCCGCCTCGCGACGACGCTCGCGCGCCCCGAGCAACGCCAAGAACAGGACCAGCGCCGTGAGCACCACCATGAACAGCGAGATGCCGTCGACGCCTACGTCGTAGGCGAGCCCGAGCGGCGCAGAGAGCACGTGGCGCGACATGAAGTCGTACGTCCCCGCGCCCGCGAGGTGGTTGTTGTAGAGACAGGCCACGACAATGGTGAGCGCCAGCTCGAGGGTTGCCGTCGCGACCGCGACGTAGTAGGAGACGTTCTCCTGCGCGCGTGTGAACATCGCCACAAGCGCCCCGACGAGGGGCATGACGATCAGCACGCCGATATAGATCGAAGAGTGCATCTAGTGGACCCTCGCCAACAGGTAGACGACGATGACGGCAAAGCCGAGCACCATCGCGAGTGCGTACTGTCGCACGAAGCCGGACTGGATCTTGCGCAGGCCCTCGGCGCTGTTGCGGATGCCGACGGCCACACCGGTGACCGCGCCGTCGATGATGTCGGGCTCGACCACGTCGTCGCTGAACTTCGCGGCACGCGTGAGCGGCCGGCCGATAGTCGCGTCGTAGAAGTTGTCCCAGTACCAGACGTGCTCGAGGAACGGGACGACGTAGCGCTTGGAGTCGCTGATGTCGCGCCAGATCGCAAAGGCAGCGGTAAGACCGATGACGGCCGCCGCGACATCGACGAGCGCGAGCCCCCACTGCGCGCCCGTGCTCGCCGTTGCCACCGCGGGCACGAAGCCAAAGACCGGGTTGAGGAAGTGGGCCAAGGTCGTCGAGTGCGCCCACGGCAGGTTGATCACGCCGCCGAGAATCGCGAGCACCGAGAGGACGATGAGCGGCACCGTCATGGGCCACGGCGACTCGTGCGGGTCGTGCTCGCCCGTGATCTCGCGGAAGCGCTCTTGGCCCCTAAAGGTCAGCACGAACAGACGAGTCATGTAGTACGCGGTCAGAATCGCCGTCACGACGCCGATCGCCCAGAGGAGCTTGTTGTGCTCGAAGGCGTTGGTGAGCACGTCGCCCTTGGCAAAGAACCCCGAGAATGGCGGGATGCCCGAGATCGCGAGCCACGCCACGGTGAACGCGGGGAAGGTGATCGGCAGGAACTTCGCGAGCCCGCCCATCTTTCGCATGTCCTGCTCGCCGTTGAGCGAGTGGATGACCGAGCCAGCACCGAGGAAGAGCAGCGCCTTGTAGAAGGCGTGGGCGATCATCAAGAAGATCGCGGCCGAGTAGGCGCCGACGCCGACGGCGAGCACCATGTAGCCGATCTGAGAGACCGTGGAAAAGGCGAGCACCTTCTTGATGTCCTGCTGGGAGGTGGCGATCGTCGCCGCGACGAAGGCGGTGATCGCGCCGATGAAAGCGATCGTGAGTCGTCCGTCGGGCGACAGCGTGAGCACGGGCGACATGCGCACCAAGAGGTAGACACCGGCCGTCACCATGGTCGCGGCGTGGATGAGGGCGGACACCGGGGTCGGACCCTCCATCGCGTCGGGCAGCCAGTTGAACAGCGGGATCTGCGCGCTCTTGCCGGTCGCCGCCAGCAGCAGCGCGAGGACGGTCAGGGTTGCGATCGTTGGCGAGAGCGAGCCGACCCGGTGGAAGATCCCGAGGTAGGTCAGGGTGTGGGTGTAGTGAAAGAGCAGGAACATCGCGATGAGCAGACCGAAGTCGCCCACCCGGTTGTAGAGGAAGGCCTTCTTTCCCGCCGAGGCGGCGGAGTCCTTTTCGAAGTAGTAGCTCACGAGCCAGTACGAGCAGACCCCGACGCCCTCCCACCCGACGAAGGTGAGCAGCAGACTGTTCGCGAGCACCAGCAGGAGCATCGAGAACACGAAGAGGTTGAGGTACAAGAAGAACTTGCGGTAGTCGCGCTCGCCGTGCATGTAGGCCGTCGAGTACAGATGGATCAGCGCGGAGACGCCCGTGACGAACAGGCACATCGTGATCGAGAGCGGGTCGACCAACAGCGCCGCCGGCACGTGCAGCGTGCCAACGGTGATCCAGTTGAACAGATGGACCGTGACCTCGCGGTTCGTTCGGTGCAGCAGCATGACGAAGACGACGACAGAGAGGATGAAGCTCACCGCCACGACGACGGTCGCGACGATGCCGATGGCCCGCTCGTTCAGCGCTCGCCCGTTCGCGAGCACGAGCGCGTAGCCCACGAGCGGCAGCAGCAGTATCAACGTGGCGATGTGTGCCATCTCAGCCCTTCAGCTCGTTCATCTCGTCCACGGACGTCGTCGAGCGACGCCGGTAGACGGCGACCACGATGCCGAGTCCCACGGTGACTTCGGCTGCGGCAACGACCATGACGAAAAAGACGCTGGCCTGACCGGAGATGTCCGACAGCGTGCGCGAGAACGTGACGAAGGTGAGGTTGACGGCATTGAGCATGAGCTCGAGGCACATGAACATGATGAGGACCGACCTACGGGTGAGCAGACCGAAGGCGCCGACGCCAAAGAGCAACGCGGCGAGGACGAGATACCAGGCGGCGGGAACGTTCACGACGGCACCCCCTCATCGGCGTCGCTTTGCTCGTCGCGCGAGACGTCCTTCACCGTCGGGCGCTCGCGTCGCGCGAGCAGCACCGCGCCGACGACGGCGATGACGAGCAGCGCGGAGGTCGCTTCGAACGCGAAGAGGTAGGTCGTAAAGACCGCCGTACCGAGCTGCTTCACGTTGCCGTTGCCGCCGGCGAGTGCCCCGGTGACCTTCGACGCACCAGTGACCCAGTGTGACGACGCCATGAGCGCGATGAGTCCCCCAACAGTGATGAGGACGCCCACCGCCGCGAACGCCTTTTGACCGACGAGCGGCTCGACGTTGGCAGTGTTCTTGTGACCGACCCCGAGAAACATGATGACGAACAGGAACAGGACGACGATGGCGCCCGCGTAGACGATGATCTGAATGGCCGCAAGGAAGTCGGCCGCCTGGGCGATGAACGCGATGGCGACGCCGAAGAGGGTCGTGATGAGCGAGATCGCGGCGTGCACCGGGTTCTTCACCGTGATGACCCCGACGGCGCCAACGAGGATGAGGAGCGCCGAGGCGATGAACACCAAGATGCCCGGGTACGTGAAGGAGGTCGCGAGCATCACTTCTCGCTCCGGCGGCGCCGCGGCAGCTTCGCCATCTTCTCGGACATCTTCTCGCGCGCCTCGTTCATCTTGCCTTGGACGCCGCGCTGGTCCTCGTCGATGTCGATGGGCTGGAGGTGCTTGTAGAACGCGCGGCGAAGCGGCTTGGAGCCCGTCTTCTCGTCGTCGCGGTTGCTGCTCTGTCCGCCTTCGGCGGTCTTCACGCCGAAGCCGAGGTCGCCGGTCCACTGGGGAATGCCTTCGAAAGAGGCGTCACCGGCCGGTGAGGTCGCGCGCATCCAGCCGCCGGTCATCTCGGCTTCGCCCGCGCGCCAGTCCTCCCACGGGAGGTGCTTCGGGTACCCCTGGTCGTCGACCACGAGCTCGGCCTTCGTGTAGATGGCGTCCGCTCGGTTGGTAAAGGAGAACTCGAACATCTTGGACTCGGTGATCGCTTGGGTCGGACAGGCCTCGACGCAGAGGTCGCAGTGGATGCAGCGCAGGTAGTTGATCTCGTAGATGTAGCCGTAGCGCTCGCCGGGGCTCACCGGGTGGTCGGGCGGATTGTCGAGCCCGCGCACGTAGATGCAGTTCGCCGGGCAGACGCCCGCGCACAACTCACAGCCGATGCACTTTTCCATCCCGTCTTCGTAGCGGTTGAGGACGTGGCGGCCGTGCTGGCGGGGCTGCTTGGGACGCTTCGCCTGGGGGTAGCTCACGGTTACGCGCGCGCGGCTGAGGTGCTGGAAGGTGAGCTTGAAGCCGCCGAAGAAGCTGAGGGGCTTTGACACTATTCCTCCTCCATGCCCAGGTCGTCGATGTCGGTGTACGCGCGCAAGACGTGTCCCGGCAGGGGGCGTTGGCCGACCGTTGGCAGCACCGACTCGGGTCCGGACTCGCGCGTCTGGCCGAGCTGGAAGGCACGTGAGAGCATCACCGAGGCGAGCAGCACGGCGGCCGCGATGATGAGGCCCCAGGCCGGGCGCACGATGAAGCCCGCGACGACGAGCATCCAGCCGAGGCTCAAGGGAATGAGGCGCTTCCAACCGAGGTCCATGACCTGGTCGTAGCGAAAGCGCGGCAGCGCGGCGCGGAACCAGATGTAGCAGAAGCAGAAGATCGTGGTCTTCGCGACAAACCAGATGATCGGAAAGATCCACTTCAGGTGGGCGACCGGCGGCACCCATCCGGCCGGCCCGCCGAAGAACAGCGTCACGATGATCGCCGACATCGTGATCGTGTTCATGAACTCGGCGAGGTAGAAGAGCGCGAAGCGGAGCGAGGAGTACTCGGTGTTGAAGCCACCGACGAGCTCGCTGTCGGCTTCGACGACGTCGAACGGCGGCCGGTTGAGCTCGGCCGTGATCGCCATCCAGAAGATGACGAACGGCACGATGCCGAGGCGAATCACGTTCCAGTGCCAGATGCCGCCGCCCTGGGACGTGACGATGTCGTGGGTGCTGAGCGAACCCGTGACGAGCACGATCGTCACGATCGTGATGCCGAGGGCCGCTTCGTAGCTGATCATCTGGGCGCTCGCGCGCACCGAAGAGATCATCGGGTACTTGGAGCCCGACGCCCACCCCGCGAGCATTACGCCGTAGACCGAGATACCCGACATGGCGAGCATGACGAGGATGCCCATCGGTGGGTTCGCGATCTGGAGCAGCACCACGTGTCCCGCGATGCGCATCGTGCCGCCCACCGGCACGATCGCAAAGGTGATGAGCGCGGGCACGAGCGCGAGGTACGGGGCGAGCTTGAAGACGAAGCGGTCGGCCTCAGCCGGGATGAGGTCTTCCTTGAAGAAGAGCTTGATCCCGTCGGCGAGCGTCTGGAGCAGCCCGAACGGGCCCCAGCGCTGCGGCCCGATGCGGCTCTGCATGTCCGAGATCGCCTTGCGCTCGAACCAGATCATGAGTGTGACGGCCCCCATCAGGGCGCCGAATCCCACTAGCACCTTGATCACCACGATCAAGATGTCGACGCCGCTCACGTGTCCGTTCACGAACAGCGGGTCGATCGAGGCGAGCCAGTTCACTTTGTTTCCAGCTTCATCTGGGTGATGACCGTCGTTGGGTCGTACAGGGCGCCGGGCGTGCCGTCGTGTCCCTCGTCGTCGACCGAACCAAAGACGACGCCGATCGTTCCCCGCGGCGTGTCGTCACTGAGGACGACCGGAAGGCTCCGCGGACCCTTCGGCGCGTTCACCTGGACGACGTCACCGGTCACGAGGCCCAAGCGGTCGAGGTCGAAGTGATTGATGAGGGCGGTCGTGCGCGCGACGAGGTTCGAGAGCGCGGGCGATCCCTGCACGGCGATGCCGTGGTCGTAGAGACGGCGCGAGACGTTGAGCGCCAGACCGTAGGCGTCGTAGTGGCCGACCTCGACGCCTCGACCCTCGGCGACGTCAACGAGCGTCGCGACCGGTCGCGCCGTTGCGGCCATGACCGACGATTCGACGAGCGCACCCGACAGTTCGGCGAGGCCGACGGTGTTGGTCGACTTGATCCCGGGAAAGGCCATCGGGTCGAGCGGGCGGCGTTCGATGCGGCCCTTCGCTCGACCGACGAGGGGACCCTCGTCGGAGACGTCGTTCAACACCGAGAGCGCCGGGTAGCCGGTCGTCGCTTCGATGACTTTGGCGCACTGTTCCACCGAGTCGAGCCCGAGGCTCTGGCCGCACTGCTCGGCGAGCTCTGAGGCGATCGCCACGTCGCTCCAGGCCGATCCCGGCGCGACGATCTTCGGGGTCACGTTGGTGACCCGTCCTTCGATGTTGGTGACGGTTCCCTCGCGCTCGTGTTGCACGGCAGCGGGCAGCACGACATCGGCGTGGGCAAGCGTGCGACCACCGTGACCGGTGACCACGACGACCTTCGCCGCCTGCAGCGCTTCGACCGCAGCGTCGGGGTCAAGCACGTTGCCGAGCAGGCATCCGCCGAGCAGCAGCACGGCCGTCTGCTCACCACTGCGCATGGCTTCTAGCTGGGCCAGGGTGTCGCGACCCTCGCAGCTTTCGTCGTAGCCGTGGCCGGGACGAAGTCGCGGCCCGAGTCCCATGTCGAGGGCACCCATCACGTTCGAACGACGCAGCGCGGGCAGGAACGTCGCGTTCGTGAAGCGCTCGGCCAAGGTGCGGATGGCCGTCTCCATGACTGCGGGTGCCTCGGCGAGGTTGGGACGCCCGACGATGAAGACGACGCCGTCGCCGTTCTCGCCCAGCAGGGCTCGCGCCTCGTCCAGCTGGGATTCGGTCACCGTCGACTCTTTCGCGATGTGCGCGTCGCTCGAGGCGAGGGCCTTCGCGACGACGTGGGCCTCGCCGGGACGAACCGGCATCGAGACCGCCGCGACCGATCGCAGCCCGCTCGGACCGAAGGTGAACTCGATGAGCTTGTTGCCGCGCTGGACGAAGTTCTCGCGCAGGCGCAGGAACAAGACCGGCAGCTCTTCGCGCAGGTCACCGGTCAACGTCACGACGACGCGCGCGTTCGCGGCGTCATCGATCGTCGCCTGCGGCAACGCCTGCAGCAGACCGCCGTCGAGACCGTCGCCGAACTGGGCGTCGACGTGGTCGCTGCCGAGCACTTGACGAACGAAGCGCTCCCACGCGAAGGCGCCCTCATTGGTGAGCGACGCTCCTCCGATGGCACCGACGCCGTTCGGGCTCGCGGCGGCGTCCTGCAGGATCGTCGCGGCGCGCTCGAGCGCTTCGCCCCACGAGGCGGGACGCAGCACGTCGCCGTCGCGCACCAGTGGCTCGCGGATGCGCGTCGACGCGTTCAGCGGATCAACCGCCTCGCCGTGTCCGTCGATTGAGTCGAGCGTGAAGCGTCCCTTGTCACAGAGCCAGCCGTGGTTCACCGGCTCGGAGTCGACGCCGAGCAGACGCGTGAGTCGGTTCCCCGAGGACTGCACTGCGACGCGACATCCAACGGCGCACGTCGTGCAGGTGCTTTCGACCTGCTCTAGGTCCCAGGGTCGCGCGGTGAAGCGGTAGGGCTTGGCGGTGAGCGCACCGACCGGGCAGATCTGGACGGTGTTGCCCGAGAACACCGAGTCGAAGGGCTGCGTCGGTGAGGTCGCCACCTCGATGAGGTCACCGCGACCGGCGAAGGCGATCTCTGTGTCGCCCGCGACGTCAGAACTGAAGCGCGTGCACCGCGCGCACTGGATGCAGCGCTCACGGTCGAGCAGCACCAGCTCGCCGATCTCGACGGGCTTCACGAAGTGCCGCTTCTCTTCGATGAAGCGCGTCTCGCCCGAGCCGTGGGTGAGCGTCTGGTCCTGGAGCGGACACTCGCCGCCCTTGTCACAGACCGGGCAGTCGAGGGGGTGGTTGGCGAGGAGGAACTCCAAGACGCCGTCTTGGGCCTTCTTCACCTTCTCGGAGTCGGTGACGACGTTCATGCCGTCGTTCACCTTGATGTAGCAGGCGGGCTGCAGGGTCGGGCCTCGCGGGCCGTCGATCTCGACGAGGCACATGCGGCACATGCCGACGGGCTCCATGCGCGGGTGGTAGCAGAAGCGCGGGATGTAGCTGCCCGCGCGCTCGGCCGCTTCAATGACCAGCTCACCCGGCTTCGCCTCGACGCTGCGACCGTTCACAGAGATAGTCACGGTGGACTTTACGTCAGTCAAAGGGACATCCTCCCTCGTTGACGTGACGGGCGAACTCGTCACGGAACATCGAGATCGCAGAGTTCACCGACGACGGGATCGACGGTCCGAGCACGCAGATGGTCGTCTGCTGGGGCGGCCAGTTGAGCCCCGGAGAGATGTTGTCGCAGAGGTCGAGCAAGAGGTCGAGGTCTTCCATCCGCCCACCGCCGTGCTCGAGCCGGTACATCGCCCGCTCGATCCAGCCCGAGCCCTCACGACACGGCGTGCATTGACCGCACGACTCGCGCGAGAAGAACCGGGTGATGCGCCACGCGGCGCGCACCATGCAGTCGGTCTCGTCAAAGACGACGACCGACCCGGAGCCGAGCATCGAGCCTTTTTCGGCGACTTCGTCCTGGCCGAGTGGTAGATCCAACAGGTCGGGACCGAACCACGGCGCGGAGACCCCACCGGGGATGAAGGCCTTGATCTTTCGATCCTTCGTGATGCCGCCGCCGAGGGCGGGGTCGTAGATCAGATCGCGGAAGGTGTTCTTCACCATCTCGATCTCGTAGACGCCGGGACGCTGCACGTTGCCCGCGAGGGCGAAGAGCCGCGTGCCAGCCGAGCGCCCGCCGCCGAGCGCGGCGAAGGCGGCGCCGCCGTTCATGACGATCCACGGCAGGTTCGACATCGTCTCGACGTTGTTCACGACCGTCGGCTCGCCATACAGACCGGCGACGGCGGGAAAGAACGGCGGCTTGATGCGCGGAAAGCCGCGCTTGCCCTCGAGGCCCTCGATGAGCGCGGTCTCTTCTCCGCAGATGTACGCGCCCGCCCCGGGGTGGACGACGATGTCAAGGGAGAATCCCGAGTCGAAGATGTCGTTGCCGAGCGCCCCGTACTCGTAGGCGTCGTTCAGGGCCTGCTGCACGCGCTCGAGCCCGAGGGCGAACTCGCCGCGCAGGTAGATGAACGCTTGGTTCACCTGCAGCGCATAGGCAGCGATGATGACGCCTTCGACCAGCTGGTTGGGATCACGCTCGACCAGATAGTGATCCTTGAAGGTCGCGGGCTCGGACTCGTCGCCGTTCACGACGAGGTAGGAGATCGGCGACTTGCGCAGCATCGACCACTTGCGACCGGCGGGAAAGCCGGCGCCGCCCCGTCCGAGCAGCGACGCCGTGTCGACTTGGTCAGCGACCGCTTCGGGAAACATCGTGAGCGCCTTGCGCAGGCCGAGGTAGCCCCCCGTCTCCAGGTAGCGAGCAAGCGTGTAGGAGTCGTCGTATCCGGCGCGCGACATCACGATCTTGGGAGCGTCGAGCGTCGCCACTACTGCTTCTCCGCTTCGCGCTTGTCACGGGCAGCCTTCGCTTCAGTTCGCTCGGCGGCGACCTCAGACTTCGCGACGCGCAGTCCTCCGGTGCGGCGCACGCGAATGAGCGTGCCGTGCGGGGGGATCTCGTTGTCACGCTTGCCGTCTCTGAGCTCGCCGACCAATGCGTCGAAGGCCTCGTCGGTCGTCGTGCGCACGTAGCGGTGGTTCACCTGCACGCACGGCGCGACGTCGCAGTCGGCCAAGCACTCAGCTTCTTCCAGCGTGAAGAGACCGTCGTCCGACGTGGAACCAACAGCACAGCCGAGTGTCGCGCTCGCGTGCTCGAGCATCTCTTCGCCACCGCGAAGCAGGCAGGCGATGTTGGTGCAGACCGAGACCACGTACTTGCCGACCGGCTCCAAGTGGTACATCTCGTAGAAGGAGGCCGTCCCGCGCACGTCGGCGGGCGTCGTGCCGGTGAGCTCGGCCACTTCGGCGATGCCCTCGTCGGTGAGGTAGCCGTCCTGCTCTTGGGCGAGGTGCAGCAGGGGCAGCATCGCCGAGCGCTTGCGCGGATAGAGCGCGACGAGCTCTTCGGCGCGCTGGCGCAGGTCGTTACGCAGATGGCTCACCGGTCGACCTCGCCCATGATCGGGTCGACCGACGAGATGACGGTGATGGCGTCAGAGATGATGCCGCCGCGCATGAGCAGCGGCACGGCCTGGAGGTTCACGAAGCTCGGCCCGCGCACGTGGAGGCGGTAGGGCTTCGGCCCGCCGTCAGCGACGATGTAGCAGGCGAGCTCGCCGCGCGGCGATTCGGTGGGGAAATAGACCTCGCCCGCGGGCACGTGGAAGCCCTCGGTGAAGAGCTTGAAGTGGTGGATGAGAGCCTCCATCGACTCGTCGATGCGCGCGCGCGGCGGCGGCGTGACCTTGGGGTCCTGGCTACGGTAGTCGCCGCTCGGCATGCGCTCGAGGCACTGGCGCACGATGCGAACCGACTCGCGAATCTCGTTCAGTCGTATCGCGTACCGGTCGAAGTTGTCGCCGTAGGTGCCGACGATGACGTCAAAGTCGACCTGGTCGTAAGCGAGGTAGGGCATCGTGCGGCGCAGGTCCCACGGCACACCGGTCGAGCGAAGCAGCGGCCCGGTCAAGCTCAGGGCGAGCGCCTCTTCGGCCGTGAGCGGTGCGACGCCGACCATGCGGCCGCGAAAGATCGGCTGGCCGGTCAAGAGCTCGTCGTACTCGAAGGTGCGCTCGTAGACCGTGTCGCAGATGACGAGCACGTCGTCTTCCCATCCGTCGGGCAGGTCCGCCGCGACGCCGCCGGGACGCACGTAGTTGAGGTTCATGCGAAGCCCGGCCGTCTTTTCGTAGAACGCGAGGATCAGCTCGCGCTCCCTGAAGCCGTAGATCATCATCGACGTCGCGCCGAGGTCGAGGCCGTTCGTCGCAAGCCACACGAGGTGCGAGCTGATGCGGTTGAGCTCGGCCATCATCATCCGAATCCAGGTCGCGCGCTCAGGGATCTCGATGGCGAGCAGCTTCTCTACGGCGAGCGAGTAGCAGAGCTCGTTGCCGATCGGACTGACGTAGTCCATGCGCGTGACGTTGGTCGCCCCTTGCACGTAGCTCAGCACTTCGCCGGTCTTTTCCATGCCGGTGTGGAGGTAGCCAATGACGGTCTTCGTGCGCAGCACGTACTCGCCGTCGAGCTCGAGCATGAGTCGCAGCACCCCATGCGTCGAGGGGTGCGAGGGGCCCATGTTGATGATCATCGTCTCGTCGTCGCGACGTTCGTAGTCGACGTCGCCCGGATCCATGATGAGGTCGGAGGTGCGCAGCACCGCGCCGATCTCGCGCGCGAGCTCGTCTGGATCCGTCCGGCGGCGTGGGAAGAGCTCCTGGGCGCCCTCGGAGGTCTCGGCGGTCAGCAGGTCGCCGCGATCGGCGACACGGACGGCGGGATCGAGGTTCTCGGTCATCGCGGTCCGGGCGCTTCTTTGAACTGGACGGGAACCTTGCCCACGGCGTAGTCCTTTCGAAGGGGGTGTCCCTCCCACTCTTCGGGCATGAGGATGCGCGTCAGGTCCGGGTGACCGTCGAAGAGGACGCCGAGCAGATCGAAGGCCTCGCGCTCCATTGCTTCGGTGCCCGGATAGAGGTGAAAGAGCGACGCGACGCGGGGCTCGTCGTTGCCGGCCTGGACGCGAATGCGAACTCGCTGGCGCTTGGAGAGGCTGAGCAGGTTTGTGACCACCTCAAATCGCGTGGGCTCGACACCGTCGGGCAGCGCTCGATCGAGGTGCTCGAGATAGTCGACGGCACAGACGTCCACGCACATCTCGAAGCCGTCGTCCTTGAAGGCGGCGACGAGTTCGTAGTACTGGTCGGGGGTCGGAAAGCACCCGAGGTCGCTGGCCAACGCGTTGGCCGTGACGACACCTGGGGGGGCCGTAGGAGGAAGCAGGGTCACTTCGGCGTTCCCACCCTCACCGCGACGGGGACCTCGGGAGTCCAAACATTTGACTGGTCTTCGACGTGCGTCGGGCGGTGCTCGCTGCGGCGCTTCATGATCTCACCGGTGCGAATCTGCTCGTGCAGCGTGAGAATCGCGTGCATCAGCGTCTCGGGGCTCGGCGGGCAGCCGGGCGCGTAGACGTCAACCGGCACGACCTGGTCGACGCCCTGGACGATCGCGTAGTTGTTGAACATGCCGCCCGTCGACGCACACACGCCCATCGAGATGACCCACTTGGGCTCCATCATCTGGTCGTAGACCTGACGCAGCACAGGGGCCATTTTCTGGCTTACGCGACCGGCCACGATCATGAGGTCGGCTTGGCGCGGCGAGTTGCGAAAGACCTCCATGCCGTAACGCGCGAGGTCGTAGTCCGCGGCGCCGGCCGCCATCATTTCGATCGCACAGCACGCGAGCCCGAAGGTCGCGGGCCACACCGACGCGCGACGCGCCCAGCGCACCAGGTCTTCGAGCTGGCCCGTCAAGAAATTGTGCTGGAGATCTTCGAGTGCCACGATTAGGCCGCCTTGTCGGGGTCGGCGCCGATGCGCACGATGGTCGAGTCGCTCGTGCGCGAGGGCATGCCGAGGTTGAGGTGCTTGACCGGCCCCCAGGTCAGGGCCCCCTCGGCGACGAGAAAGAGGAGCGCGCTAAAGACCGCGGCAGAGAAGATGACGACCTCGATGAGACCGAACAGTCCGAGCTGACGGAAGACGACTGCGAAGGGGTACATGAAGACGACCTCGATGTCAAAGATCACAAAGATCATCGCGACGAGGTAAAAGCGGACCGGAAAGCGCTGGGGCGGCTCGTAGTCAGGCACGATCCCGCACTCGTAGGGGGCCAACTTTGCGTCGGTGGGCTTCTTGTGCGGTGCAAGCATCGACGAGGCCACAAACGATCCCGACGCAAACAGCACTCCGAGAATGAGCAGCCCAAGTATTGAGATGTACTGGTCCACGAACATCATTTCTACCAGACCCAGCACGCGCCCCTGACCGGTTGAGCGCCTGGTCCAACGGCGTAGTGTTGTCGTGTGAAAAGCCTCGAAGAGGTCGCCTCGAAACCCACCCTCTACGACGTCGTGATCGTCGGCGGCGGCCCGAGCGGGTCGGCCTGCGCGTACTGGTTGGCGAACGCCGGGTGGAGCGTGTGTCTCATCGAGAAGAAGCACTTCCCCCGCGAAAAGACGTGCGGTGACGGGCTCACGCCTCGCTCGGTATACCAGCTCTCCGAAATGGGTTTGGAAGGGATCGTCGCCGCCAACGGTCATCGTTACCAGGGACTGCGCGCCTTCGGGTTCGGCGCGTCGGTAGAGATGAACTGGCCCGAACACCCGAAGTTCCCGAACTACGGCTACACGATCACCCGGTTCAACCTCGACGGACTCGTCGCAGAGAATGCGGCGAAGAACGGCGCCGACGTGCTGAACGGGGTCGAAGCCGTCGACCTCATCGAACCGACTCCCGGGCGCGACGGCCAGCTGCTCGGTGCGGCCGGCGTCGTCGTGAAGGACAAAGAAACTGACGCCACCGGCGAGATCCGCGGTCGCTACCTGGTCGTCGCCGACGGACAGAACTCTCGACTCGGACGCGAGCTCGGCGTCGTGCGCAATCGCGACTGGCCAATGGGCATGGCGCTGCGCGGGTACTACACGAGTGAGCGCCACGACGAGCCCTGGATCGACTCGCACCTCGATATCCGCGACACGAACGGCGAGGTCGTACCGGGATACGGATGGATCTTTCCCCTCGGCGACGGACGACTCAACGTCGGCGTCGGGCTGCTCTCGACCGGCGGCGCCTGGAAGGGCGTCAACACGACAAAGCTGCAGGAGTACTTCGTCGCCCAAGTCGGCGACGCATGGGGACTCAACGACGAGACGTGCTGCGGCCCGGCGACCGGAGGACGGTTGCCGATGGGGCTCTCGATCGGACCGCGCGTCGGCGCGAACACGCTCACGATTGGTGATGCGAGCGGCACGGTCAATCCGTTCAACGGCGAGGGCATCGCCTACGGCTACGAGTCGGGTCGACTCGCCGCAGCCGTCCTCGGCGAAGCCCTCCTCAACAACGACGCTTCCCTGCTGCCGCTCTACGAGGAGCAGATGCAAGCGGCTTACGGCGAGTACTACAATGTGGCGCGCGCCTTCGTGCGACTCATCTCCGAACCGAAGGCACTGCAAGCCTGTGTCGGGCTCGGACTGCGGGTGCCGCCGATCATGCGCGAGCTGTTGAAGATCATGGCGAACCTGATGAGCAACGACGAACCGGGCCTCGGCGAGCGCGGTTACCGGGCGATCACCAAGCTCTCGGGCGCGATCCCCCAGCCAGTGTGGGACCTACTGTTTCGAGATACGGCGAGCTGAGCTCAGGCGGCTTCGGCCGTTGAGTTCGTCATGCGCGACAGCAACGTGTTGGTCAGGTTCTCAAGGACGGTCTCAGCCTTTTTGAACGACCCGACGAGCGCGCTCAAGGTCACCTCATAGTGCCCGTGAGTGATGACGACCATGACGAGCTGGAGCGGCTGGCCGAGCTCGGGCACGGACACCGTCACGACACCGGCGCGCCGCCATCCCTTCGCGAAGGTGACGGGACGCCAGTTGGTGGCCGAGGTCGTCGGCGGCGCGGGGAGCTTGTAGCCCGAGAGAATCAGCGACGCGCTGGAATCTACGAAGCACTGCCCGAAGTTCGACTTGGACATCTCCCCCGTGTCCTTGTGGACCATGGTCGTCGTTCGGTAGTACTGCGCCGTCGAAGCGAGCTCGATGCCGTCGAGCGCGTTCGTGAGGAAGATCGGCGACGAGACTTGATAGTCCGGCTGTTGGCCCGCGGCACCGTAGACGCGGTCGCGCGCGTTGGAGACGCCGATGCAGGTCTGAAAGAGCGTGGCCGCAGCGTCGAAGCTGACGTTTTTCTTCGCTGGTGCCGTCGTCGTCGTCGACGTGTAGACATCATTGGGCGGTGCCACGAGGAACCCGAGCGGCGTCGGCGTGTCGCCGATCTTGGTCCATCCCGCCGGGAGGTCCTGTGCCGTCAAGTTCACGTGCCGCACGTCGGCGAGCTCGGTCGCTCCCGTGTTCGCGCGGTTGAACCAGGCGGCGATTCCGCCCGCGAAGCTCGCGACGATCACGACCGCGACGACCACGAAGATGCCCGCGCGACGACGGCGCTGCGTGACGACGCCCCCGTGCTCGAGCACGACGGCGCGCAGTTTCTCGAAGTCGGTGATCTCGCGGTTGCGCCAGCAGTAGCGCACGCCCGCGACGGTCGCAAAGAGCGCCATCTGGTGGTGCAGCCGCACGAGCTCGAGATTGGTGATCTCGCTCCACGGTGTCTGCCAGGCGACAGCCGGAATGCCCGCGAGCTGGGTGAGCCCCGTGTCGTCGGTCAGCAGCACGACCGGCGACGTCGGACCGTTGGGCACGAACGACGGACGGACTGACCAGTCTTCACTGCGGACGTTGGTCACTTCAGCACTTCTTTCGCCGCTTCGCTCGCGATCGACACCGTTCGCTCGAGGTCGTCAACCGTGTGCGCCAACGACGTGAAGACGATCTCGTAGGCACCGGGTGCGAGCGCGACGCCTCGTTCCAGCATCGCGTGAAAGAACCGTCGGTAGAGGCCGTTCTCGTTGAGGACCTTCGCTTCGCCGAAGTTCGTCGGCGCGGTTATCTCATCACGCGAAAGGTAGAGACCCATGAGCGGCCCGACGTTCGGCGTGAGCGCGTACACCCCGGCGTCGCGGATCGCCGTTTGCAGGTCCAACGCGAAGTTGCGCACTCGACCGGCGAGCAGTGCCAGCTCGTCAATCGCGACATGATTCAGTACCGCGACACCCGCCGCGGTCGCAAGGGGATTCCCTGACAGCGTGCCCGCTTGGTACACGGGACCGAGCGGCGCGAGCGAGAACATGATCTGGCGCGAACCGCCGAAGGCGCCAACCGGCAGTCCCCCTCCGATCACCTTGCCAAAGCACCAGAGGTCGGGCGTGACCGAGTAGAACTCCTGGGCACCCCCTTGGCTCAGGCGAAAGCCCGTGATCACTTCGTCGAAGATGAGAAGGGCGCCCACGCGATCGCACTCGGCGCGCAGTCCTTCCAGGAAGCCCGGCACCGGCGCGACGAAGTTCATGTTCGCAGCGACCGGCTCGACGAGCACAGCGGCGACTGATTCGTTGAGCGTCGGCACCTCGTTGTAGGGCGTAACGATGGTGTCAGCGACCGCGCCGTCGGTGACGCCCGCCGATCCGGGCAGTCCCATCTGGGCAACGCCGCTGCCGCCCGCGACGAGCAGCGCGTCCGAGTGTCCGTGATAGCAGCCGTCGAACTTCACGATCTTGTCGCGCGACGTGTAGCCGCGCGCCAGACGCACCGCGCTCATGACGGCCTCGGTGCCCGAAGAGACCAGGCGCACTTGCTCGAGACCCGAGACGCGCTCGACCATGGCTTCAGCAAGGAGGACCTCGCCGGGCGTGGGTGCGCCGAAGGTCGTACCCTTTTCGGCCGCCACTCGAATCGCGTCGACGACAATCGGGTGCGCGTGACCAAGAAGCGATGCGCCATAGGACTGGACGTAGTCGAGGTACATGGTGCCGTCAACGTCGGTGACGTAGGCGCCGCGACCACTCGCGACCGTATAGGGCAGACCGCCGACCGAGCGGAACGACCGCACCGGAGAGTCCACCCCGCCCGGGATGACCGCCTGGGCTCGATCGAACCAGGCGTCATTCTCGCTCAACGACCCAGCTCCTCAGCCAGCTCGCGGGCGAAGTAGGTGAGGATGAAGTCCGCGCCCGCGCGTCGGACCGCCGTCAGCTGCTCGATCGCAACGGCGGTGCCGTCGATCCAACCGTTCGCGGCGGCCGCCTTGATCATCGCGTACTCGCCGCTCACGTGATAGGCGGCGAGCGGCACGTCCAGCTCGCGACGGAGCTCGTCCACTACATCCAAGTACGTCATCGCGGGCTTCACCATGATGATGTCGGCGCCCTCTTCGACGTCCAGTCGTGCTTCGAGCACCGCCTCGCGGGCGTTGCGCGAGTCCTGCTGGTAGCCCTTTCGATCGCCACCGCCCGCGATCTCGACGCCCACCGCCTCGCGAAACGGGCCGTACAGCCCGCTCGCGTACTTAACGGCGTAGGCCAAGATGATCGTCTCGTCGTAGCCCGCCTCTTCGAGGGCGCTGCGGATCGCTCCCACCTGGCCGTCCATCATCCCGCTCGGCGCGACGACCGCCGCGCCCGCTTCGACCTGGGCGAGGGCAACCCGCGCGTAGAGCTCGAGGGTGGCGTCGTTGTCGACGGTGCCGTCAGTGCGCAGCACCCCACAGTGTCCGTGGCTCGTGTACTCGTCAAGGCAGAGGTCGGCCATAAGCACCACGTCGTCGCCGAAGGCGTCGCGCAGGCTGCGCAGGGCGACTTGGGCGATGCCGTCTCGGTCCCAGGCGGCGCTGCCGAACTCGTCCTTGGTCGCGGGCACCCCAAAGAGGATGACGCCGGTGACACCCACGCCGAGCAGCGCCTTTACCTCGTCGTGGAGCGAGGAGAGTGTGTGCTGGACGTGTCCCGGCAGCGACCGAATGGGATTCGGCTCGCTCAAGCCTTCGGCGACAAAGAGCGGCGCGACGAAGTTGCTCGGCGCGAGCGTGGTCTCGGCGACGAGACGGCGAATCGCGGGCGTGCGACGGAGACGCCGGGGACGTTGGGCGGGAAACACGAACTCAGCCTAGGGCTGGCGCCGTTGGCCGTTTCCGGCGTCCCATTAAAGGCTGCCTAAATGTTCGCGCAGCTGCGGTCCCCAGCCCTCGAGCACGCGCGGGTGGCGTCGCTGGACGACGGCCGCCGTGGTCGCCCCGGGAACGACCACGAGCGAGTGCTCGCTGACGAAGTCTTCGGCGACCAACCACGCCGAAGGTGCGCCGATGAAGACGACGTCGGCGTCACGCAGTGCCGCTTCTTCGGAACCGCTCAGGTCTGCAGGCACGGTCTCGTAACACGCGAGCGTCTCGACGGCGATGCCTCGACCACCTAACTCTGTCGCGAGTTCGTCACGCATCGTCGCCGCACCGAGCAGCAAGACCGGGCCTTCATCGATCGCGGGGGCGAGTTCCGCGGCACCGCCATCACCGATGAGACCGACTTCGACGTTGTCCTCTTCGAGCGCGTGGGCGGTCGCGGTGCCCACGACGAGCACGGTCCCGTGGACGGCGAGTGCCGCGCGCGCAAGCGAGGCGTACAGCGCGCTGCGCGCGCTCGTCACGACGAGATAGCGGAACTGGCCGAAGAAGTGGCTCTCGCGCAACACGCCCATCACCTCTTCGGAGTCGAAGAACCGGGTCGCGGTGAGCGGCACCTCGCGCACCACGGCTCCTTCGGGCAGCCACCCAATCAGTGAGTCGTTGTGGCCACGCTCTCGCGTCACGACGATGTTCATCTAGCTCATCCAGTCCACGAACTCGCCGCCCCCGAGGTCGTCACGCAAGTGTCGCGCAAGGTCGCGCCCGACGCTCACTCCTTCGGTGCCGACGAGTTCAGCTCGCACGCTCTTCGTGCCATCGGGGGCGAGCATCACGCCACGAAGTGTCACTTCGTCGCCGTCGACCTCACCGTGCGCACCGACCGGGATCGAGCATCCCGCGCCGAGCTCAGCCAAGAAGGACCGTTCGGCGACGAGCGCCAAGAATGATCGGTGATCATTGAGAATCATCAGCGCCTCGCGAGTCTCGATGTCGTCCACCCGCGCTTCGAGCGCGAGCGCGCCCTGGCCAACCTGGGGGACGAACCAACGAGGATCGAGCGGCTCACTCGCAAGCGCGAGCTCATCCAGCCGTTCCAACGCCGCCATCGCGGCGACGACCGCGTCGACGCCGTCCTTGCCAACGGTCGCGAATCGCCGTGCCATATTGCCCCGAAGCGGAACGACGTTGAGGTCCGGTCGCCGCTCGAGGAGCAGCGCTCGCCGGCGCGGGGATCCCGTGGCGACCGTGGCGCCTGGACCGAGGCCCGCGAGCGAACGCCCGACCAGCGCGTCACGCGGGTCGAGCCGCTCGGGCACGCTCGCCATCACGAGCCCTTCGGGCGTAACGCTCGGCAGGTCCTTTGCGCTGTGCACCGCGACATCGGCTTCTCCCGCGAGGACCGCCCGTTGGATCTCGACGGCAAAGACGCCTTGGCCGCCGATGGTGGCGAGGTCGACGTCCAGCTCTCGATCCCCGCGGGTCTCTACGAGGACTAGTTCGCTCTCGAGTCCGGCTTGGTTCAGACGGTTTTGGACATAGTTGGCCTGGGTCAAGGCGAGTGGCGACCGACGAGTCGCCAAGCGAAGTGTCATAGATCAAACAGGTTGCGCGTCGCCTCGTTGAGCCGAGTGCCCTGATCGGTGCCCGCCGCTTCCTTCAACGCCACCGTCGGGCGGTGGGCGATCTTCGCGACGACCGAGCGAACGAGTGAGATCACGGTGTCGCGCTGCTCGGCGGTGAGGTCTTCCAAGTCGTGGCCGCGTCGAGCGAGCTCGCTCGAGATCACCTCGTCAAAGTGCTCGCGCAGGTCGCGCACGATCACCGACGCGCCGCGAGCGCGCTGGTCGTTGAGGAACTTCTCGACGTCGCTCGCGACGATGGCTTCGGCCTCTTCGATCGCTTCGCGGCGATCGCCGAGCGCGCGCTCGACGCGCTCGCGCAGGTCGCTGATATCGATGCGACGCACGTGCGAGAGATCGTTCACGTCGATCGCGACGGCCCGCGGCACTCCGAGGTCGACGATCACGACGTCGTGGTCAAGATGAGCGAAGTGCTCGCGCGAGAGGATCGGCGCGGGGATCTCGAGCGCGCCGACGATGAGCCGTGTACCGGGAAGGTGCCCTTCGATCGTCTCGAGCGTGTCGATCCCGACGCGCGGGTCATCGAGGTCTCGGCGCAGTATCTCCGCGCGTTCGATCGTTCGATTGAGAATCGTGAGCGACGCGACGCGGGGCGACGCGTCGAGCAGGCTTTTCGCAACCCCACTCGCCATCTGGCCCGCGCCGAGAATGACGACCTGTGCGTCATCGAGCTCGCTGCCGAGCTCGGCGATGGCGGCCGTTGCCGCCGCGTGGGCAAAGCTCGTGGTGCCCCGCGAGATGTTGGTCTCCGTGCGCACCCGTCGACCGGATGCGATGGCCCGTTGGAAGATGTCCGTGACTTCGCTGCCGGCGCTCTGCTCTTCTACGGCCAGCTCCAAGGCGCGGCGCAGCTGGCCGAGAATCTCGAACTCGCCCGGCACGACCGAGCGCAGACCGGCAGCGACCTGGAAGAGGTGCGTCGCGACGTCGTGCTCGAAGTTGACCGTAAGGCGATCGTCGAACTCGCTCTTATCGAGCTTCGTTGCCTCGGCGAGCGTCTCGGTGATCTCATCGATGGCCCCGTGGAAGCGGTCGATGACCGCGACGACCTCGGTGCGAAGGCAGGTGGAGACAAAGACGGCTTCGTGGATGTTGCGGTGGCTCACGAGCGTGCGGAGCATCTTCGCCCACTCGTGCTCGGGGACGGTCGCGCGCTCTAGGAGATCGAGCGACGCGTGCTCGTGATCGATGCCTACCGAAATCAGTGCCACATCGCCTCCAACGCCAGCCTCATGCTATGAGCCACGCAGCGGATTGGTGCTCGCGATGCCGAGCGAGTGAAGCAGTCCCCCGCCGAGCGGCCCCGTGCCGTTGTTGAGGTGATACATGAGAATCTGCAGCTCGATGGAGAAGTCGACATAGTGGACGGCCGTGCCGAGCGGCACCGTCACCACCTGCGGGGCGAAGTTCAAGATCGCGTGGATGTCGGCTTCGACCAGTCGGTCCGCCACGTCTTGAGCGGCGAAGCCGGGGGTGCAGATGACGCCGACCGTGGCTTTTGGGATCGGGTTGCTCAGGGGCTCGACGATGAGGCCCGCGACCTCGTGACCGATGACGTCGGGGTCGATGTCGTAGAGGGCAACGAGTCTCGCCCCTCGGATCAGAAAGTTCGAGGAGTTGACGAGCGCGCGGCCGAGGTTGCCAATGCCCACGACGACGACGTCATAGAGCCGGTCGTGGCCGAGGGCGTCGGCGATGCGCTCGATGAGGACGCTGACGTCGTAGCCGGCACCGCGGGTACCAAAGGAACCGAGACCCGCCAGATCTCGTCGCACGGTCGTCGCCGTGACGCCCGCGAGTTCGCCGATCTGCTTGGAGTCGATCTTCTTCTCGCCGCGGTTGAACCAGCCTTCGGCGATGCGCTGATAGACCGGCAGTCGCGCGATGGTTGGCTCGGAGAGCTTCTTCGATCGAAGACGCGGCGTCGCCATCACCTCAGGATAGTGGAGAGGATTTAGCGGCCCAGTTGGCGACTGCGCTCGGCCGCCGCCGCGACGGCGTCGATAAACGCCGCTCGCACGGCGT
This sequence comes from uncultured Acidimicrobiaceae bacterium, assembly GCA_963724865.1. Lineage (GTDB taxonomy): Bacteria > Actinomycetota > Acidimicrobiia > Acidimicrobiales > RAAP-2 > RAAP-2. Next base: position 475,948 of record CAVRWO010000031.1, read on the forward strand.
GTTGCTCGAGCGCCCGCAGGCCCGCCGCCGTGGTGCCACCCGGCGACGTCACCTGGGCGCGAAGGACCTCGGGTGCGTCGCCCGTCGCCCTCAGCAGCGCGCCGGACCCCGCGAAGGTTTCTGCGACCAGCGTGCTCGCCACGTCCCTCGGCAGCCCCTGATGAACACCGGCCTCGATGAGCGCTTCGATGACGAGATAGAGATAGGCGGGCATCGAACCCGAAAGTCCGGTCACCGCGTCCATGTTCTTCTCCGGGATGCGCACGACGGTCCCCACGGCGCCGAGGATCGACTCGGCCCAGTCGAGGTCGGCACTCGTGACCTGGCTGCCGCCCGCCATGGCGGTCACGCCCTGGCGGATGAGCACCGGCGTGTTGGGCATCGAGCGAATCACGGCAACGGGGACCGGAAAGGCCGCCTCAATTCGTGCGGTCGAAAGACCCGCCACGACGGACAGCAGCCGCGTGATGCCGACCGCACCCGCAAGCCTTGCGACGCCTTCCGCGTAGTCCGGCTTCACCGAAAGAACCGCGCCCGTGTGCTCATCGACGTCGACCTGTTCGAGCGTCGCAAAGACGCCGGCGCCGGGAAAGCGCACTTCGAGCTCGGCGCGGTTCTCTACAGAGCGAGCGAGCAGCGCCAGCTCTCCGGGTTCGCACCACTTGGCGTCGAGCAGCCCCCCCGCGAGCGCGGAGCCCATGCGCCCTCCGCCGATGATGATCAGTTTGTACGCCACGTTCCAACGCTACTTACTGTCGTCGACGACGCCGATAGACGGAGGGCAGGCCCATGGTCATAGCCGTCGGAAAGATCTCGTCGACGTAGTGGACGGTGGCGCCGACGAGCTCGTCCATCCGCTCGATGGTGAGCTCATTGACCGGCACCTGGGCGACGAGGTAGATGCCGTCTTCGGGGCCGATTGCAAGATGCAGCTCTCTGAGCTCGTGGTTCCTCACCATGAGGTACCGGTAGAGCTCCTCGCGGTTCTCGTCCGGTGCGGGCATGAGCTCGGTTTCGGCAAAGACCGTGCGCTGGCGAAGCGAGAGCCAGAGCGTGATGACGTCGCGCTCCTCGCCCCTTAGCCGTACAAGCCAGTGGAAGTGGCCCTTGTCATCAGGAATATCCTGGTGCTCTATCTGGCCGACGAAAGCGCTCGCGTGCCACAGATCGAACCACTGGTGCAGGGTTTCGTCCAGGCGCTCGGCCGCGTCGGCGTCACTGAGCGGAGCGCGGCTCACCTAACAGCGAACGAGGCTTTCGGCGGCCAGCTGTTCGATGATCGCCGCGAGCGACTCCCCCGCGCGTCGCCACGTGTACTGACGGGCGCGCAGCACGGCGGCGTTCGACATCGCAGTCGCGCGCTCGCTGTCGAGGGCGTGCTCGACGACGTCTGCCCACTCGGTCTCATCGCGCTCGCCGACGAGGTAGCCCGTCACGCCCTCCTCGATCAGCGTCGTGAGACCGCCGACGTCGCTCGCGACGACGGGCGTCCCGCAGGCCGATGACTCGAGTGCCACCAATCCGAAGCTCTCGGCGCGCGACGGCACCAAGGTGACGTCAGCAGCGCGCATCCAGGTGGAGAGCAGGCGATGGTGTTGGGGGGCGACGAACATGACTTGTTGGATGACGCCGGCCTCGGCGACACGCCGGTGGAGACGATCGAGGGTTTCGCACCCATCGGGACCCGAGGGCCCACCCACGATCGCGAGCATGGCAGGCTCTCCACGGCGGCGAAGCTCGATCAACGTCTCGAGTGCGAGGTCCGCGCCCTTTAGTGCCTGCAGTCGTCCGACGAAGAGCAGCATCTTTGCGTCGGGGTCCAATCCCAGAGCCTGGCGCGCCTGCGGGCGGTAGCCCGGAGCAAAGAACGCGTGCTCCACGCCGAGCGGCACGACGTGCACACGGGAGGGCTCGGCGTTGTAGAGCCGGACGAACTGCGCCGCTTCGACGTCACAGCTCGCGAGCACCGCGTCAGCGCAGGCGACGATCGCGGCCTCTTGGAAGGCGCGGTCGTCGGACTCCGCTTCGAAGGTGTCCGCCTTTACTCGCTCGAGCGTGTGGAACGTCATGATCAATGGAATGTTGAGCTCGTGCTTCAAGCGATGACCCGCGAGTCCGCTCAACCAGTAGTTGGCGTGGATCGCGTCGGGAGCGCCCGAACAGCGAAACAGCGTCTTGACCGCGTCGGTGAACTGCCCGACGTAGTCGGTCAGCCCCTCGCGGTCGAGCGGCGTCGCGGGCCCAGCCGTCACGTGATGGACACGAAAGCCGGGCTCGACGAATTCGACCTCGCGAACGTGAGGATTATCTCGACGGGTATAGACGTCGACCTCGTGACCGAGTCGCGCTAGGGCGCTCGAAAGCTCACGCACGTAGACGTTCATTCCCCCACCGTCGCCGGTCCCCGGCTGGGCCAGGGGCGACGTGTGGTACGAGAGGACCGCGAGACGCGCCATTGCCGCATCCTACCGGGACCGTTTTGAAGGAGCCCCTGGTCACGAGCATCTACCGTCGAGGAGAGACGCGCAGTGTCGGGCCTAGGTCACGACGTATTAATAGGGCGTGAATCCTGCCATCCCGTCGAACGCCCTACTCGGCGCGATTCGCGCTCTTCGGCCCGACCACCAGATAGGCGACGGCACGGCTGGGTACGAGTCCAAAGTCGCGAGAATCGGTGGACGCGGCAGCGTTATCGCCGCGAAGGTCGAGCTGGAAGTGAGATTTCGCGACGCAGCGTTTGAGGAGCCAGCGACCATCCCGCGGGTCCCTCACCACCACCACGTCGCCGACGCGCACGGGCCGCCAGCGGCGCAGCGCGGTCAAACGTTCACCCGGGCGGTACGTGGGCATCATCGAGTACCCCTCCACCGTCACGCGGCGCGCAAAGAACTCGAGGACCCGGCTCACGGCGAAACGCTACCGCGAGGTCGTGACTAACCTCCTTGGTGACGCGTTCGAAATTGACGGGCGCGACTACTGGAAAGGCATCGTTATGACACTGCTTCACCGTCTCAATGCTCTGCTGGACGCGTCAACGACGCCACTGGTCGCCTCGGCTCACTGCGACCTCCCGTGTGGCGTCTACGACCCGGCGCAGGCTCGTATCGAAGCTCAGTCCGTCAAGGGCTGCATGGAGAAGTTCAACGCGTCAACCGACCCCGACTTCAAGCAGCGAGCCATCTTCATCAAGGAAGAGCGCTGCGAACTGGTCAAGCACCACCTCTGGGTGCTCTGGACCGACTACTTCAAGCCGGATCATCTGAAGCAGTTTCCGAACCTCAACGACCTGTTCTGGATGGCGACCAAGTCAGCCGGCGAGGCAAAGAAGACGACCGACACCGTCGTCGCCGATCGACTGCTGGCTGAGATCGACGACATCGCCGAGATCTTCTGGGCGACCAAGAAGTAAATAGACGTTCAACAACAATGCCCGGTGGCCACCGCCACCGGGCATTGTTTAATCAGTGCTTAGGCGAGTTCGGGGTGCGCGGTGCAGCTGGCGAGCAAAGGATTCGCTTCGAGGTCGCTCTCGTCGATGGCGGACCCGCACACCTGGCACGTCCGATAGCTGCCTTGGCGCAGGCGCTCAAGTGCGCGGTCCACTTCGTTCAACGTGGCTTCGATCTGGGCCACGCTCTCGTTCGTGAACTCGCTCATGGCACCAATTCTACCGGACGCTCTCGACCTTTCTCGACGACCCAGCGTTCAACGCAACGCACGAGGGATCAATCTCCGCGTCGTGAGACGATGCCGTTCTTGTGCTATCCCTCTAGGTGAAGAGGAGTGCCATGGACAACCCAGGACGAGAGGATCTTCTCAGGTGGAGAGCCGAGAAGTCCACTAACTACTACGCCGCGGTGCCGAGCCTCGAGACCATGCTGGAGTCTCGGATGAGTTCGAGGTTCAACGACGAGCTCCGAAAGAAACTCGACAACTTCGGGCGCGTCGTCGCGACCGAGATTGAGCCTGCGGTTCAGCTCATCGAGCAGGACCGCGAGTTTCCCAAGCTCCACTCGTACGACGAATTCGGTCAACATGTGGAGCGCATCGAGTTTCACCCCGCAAGTGCCGACGCCGCTCGGGCCGCCTGGGCCTCGGGGCTGCTTGCGACGCCGCTCACCTACGAAGGAGCATTCGAGCTCGCGGGAGAATTCTTCCTCTTGTCGCATATTGGCGAGGGTGGTCAATGCTGCCCCATCGTTTGCACCATAGGGTTGCGCCGAGCACTCGAACATCGCGGATCGGACGCTCTCAAGAACGACTACCTCGGTGGTCTTATGGACCTCGACGCGTCGTCGGCGCTGCGCGGTTCGCAGTTCCTCACCGAAGTTCAGGGCGGATCAGACGTCGGTGCCACCACGACCATCGCGTCGCCCGATCCTGAGATTCCCGGTGCGTGGAGAGTGAGCGGCGAGAAGTGGTTCTGCTCGGTCGCCGACGCCAATCTGTTCGCGGTCACCGCCCGCCCCGCGGATGCACCCGAGGGTACCAAGGGCCTCGCGTGCTTCCTCGTCCCACGCAGCGTCGATGGCGACTCGCCGAACGGCTTTCGGATTCGCCGCCTGAAGGACAAGCTCGGCACCCGGGGCCTCGCGTCAGGAGAGATCGACTTCGAGAACGCGCTCGCGTATCCGATCGGAGACTTGGACGAGGGATTCAACATCGCCGTTACCGAGCTTCTCAACACGTCCCGTTGGCTCAACGCCGTCGGATCGACGGGCATCATGAGTCGCGCCTACCTCGAGGCGTCGAGCTTCGCTCACTACCGGACCGCCTTTGGTACAGCCATCGAAAGCTTCGACGCGGTGCGCGAACAGCTCGACGTCATGCGAGTCGAGGTGGCGGCGGCCCTCGCTTCGACGCTGCTCCTCACTGAGCTCGTCGGAAAGATCGACGAAGGTACCGCGGACGACGAAGAAGTGAAGCTTCACCGCTTTCTCGTCAACGCCAATAAATATGTCACGTCCATCACCGCGACCGAGATGGTCCACTCGGCCATCGAGGTGCTGGGCGGTAACGGAACGATCGAGGACTTCTCCGCTCTCCCCCGCCTCTATCGCGACTCCATTGTTTTCGAGAGCTGGGAGGGAACACATAACGTGCTCTGTGCCCAAGTGCATCGCGACTGTGCCCGACTTGGACTTCTGGACACAGTCTTCGCGTGGATTGAGGGTGAACTGTCCGCGGTGCACGCCACGCGAGGAGTTGATGTGAGTTCCATTCTTAGCGCCGCCGAACAACTCGAGCCAAGCATTCGAAAGTCTGTGGATGCATCGCCGACGACGCCTGCGGTATTCCGCTCACAGCTCTCGGACCTCACTCGCATCATTCAGGCGGTGTGTTTACTCTCAAGCGGCAACGACGGTGCGTCCCACGCCTTATCCCACCGTCATCACTTGACGCCAGGTCTAAAGGACGATTGATCCCGACATTCATCAGTGTTTTGACAAGTCAACAGATTGATAATGTGGCCAGTCAAAGGTATTGGATCTCGCAAGCGATCTCATCGCCTATTGGGCCGCTAGCTCATCGGGAAGAGCAGGGGACTTTTAATCCCAAGGTGCCGGGATCGAGACCCGGGCGGCCCACCAGTAGTACCAACGGCATTCGAATTTCTACACGATATCGAGCCGCTCAAATCCCACATTCTGTCCCACCAATCTGTTGTAGATCGCAAGAGAGACAGAATCTATCGGCCGATGCTGCGTCGACCGAACGAGCCCTTCCAAGGGCACTTCGCCACGGTCGTTGGCATCGCGCTCGCACTGTCCATACTCGCGATGAGCGTTGGGCTGATCCGGAGCGAGACTGCAGGCGATCTGCGAACCTTGACCGCGAGCGGGGCGGCTAGCAGGACGCGTCGGACGATCACCGCGGCGATTACGGGTGCGCTTGGGTTTAGATGAGGAGAAGTGGGACGTCGATTGTCGCGACGGCGGTTCACCTTGAGCCGATGGAGCGAGCCAGGCGCCGCGCGCGTTCTGGGTACTCAGCGCGTTGATGATCGCCAAGGTTGAGATCAGCATGGCGACCCCCAGGGCGACGGCGAGTGCCATGACAACGAGACGAACGAGGGACTCCCTTCCGCCGCGCAAAGTCAGGCGAAAACCGAAGCGGATCACCGCGCGCATGGGTCGGGAACGAGAGAACTGACGAGACCGTCGCGCACGACGACTTCTCGTTCCGCATAGGCGGCAACCCGCGGTTCGTGGGTGACGAGTACCACCGTCGTACCATCCTCTTTTGCCGCGACCACGAGCAGCTCCATCACGAACTCACCCGTCAGCGAGTCGAGCGAGCCGGTCGGCTCATCGGCGAAGAGGACCTTCGGGTGTGCGACGAGACCGCGCGCCAGCGCAACTCGCTGGGCCTGTCCGCCCGAGAGTTCCCCTGAGCGTCGCTGTTCGAGGCCGTCGATGCCGAGACGCTCGAACCACTCTCTGGCGCGCGCGAGTGCGTCGTTTCGCTTGAGGCCGCCGAGCAGGAGTGGTAACGCGACATTTTCCTCGGCGGTCAGCTCGGGCACCAGCTGACCGAACTGAAAGACGAAGCCAAAGGTGTCTCGTCGCAGCTTGCTGCGCTCGTTCTCATTGAGATTGTCGATGCGTTCGCCCGTAAAACGGATCTCTCCGTGCTTCGGCACGAGGATGCCCGCGAGACAGTGCAGGAGAGTTGACTTGCCCGAACCGCTCGGACCCATGACCGCGAGAATCTCACCTTCGCGAACCGTTAGGTCAGCACCCCTCAGGGCTGGTGTCTCGCCGAAGTTGTATTCAACATCGCGCGCTTCGATTAAATAGTTGATCGACCGAGCGTCGTCGGGCGTGGGCGAGGTGTTCATGATGACACCACTTTCGCGAGTGAAGGGAGCCGCGCGGCGGTCATGTCAATCCATCGAAGGTCGGCTTCGAGGTGGAACAATCCGTGATCCGCGAGGAGGGCGTCAATGACATTGTCGCGCCGTTTCATTTCTGTGAGTTCGCGCATGCGCCGAAGGTGCGCGGCGCGTTGCGTGTCGAGGTATTGCTGCGCGGAGTGACCGAGCATGAGCGCCAGGACAACCTTTGAGAACAAGACCGTCTGGAGATGGGGTTCGGGTTCAATCGGCTCTCGCAGCCAGGCTTCGAACTCGCCCTTCCCCACCGGGGTGATGGCGTAACGCTTGCGATCGGGCCCGTCGCCGGGTTCAACATCTCTCGGTGCCACCAAACCATCTCGTGACAGCCGAGCGAGCGTCGCGTAGACCTGGCCGAAGGGCAAAGGTTTAGATCGTCCAAAGTAGGTGTCGTAGTCACGCTTGAGGTCGTAGCCGTGGCTGGGCTCTCGCTCAAGCAGTCCGAGTAGGGTCAGGGGTACGCTCATATGCGGAGAGCATACACTCAGCGTATACTCGGAAAAGGGAATTCGAACTGCCTTGTCAGAAGTCTGATACACGCAGAACGGTTAATATCGTGAATCCCACGGTGGGAAAATGGGATAATATAGGTGGACCGAACTTGGAGGGAAGATGAGTGTTATCGAGACTGACGACCGGAGTCGAGTGGTCTTAACCGGCCACCCGAGCCAGCGTTTCGTGGTGCGGGAAAACGAGGATGGCAGCATTCTTCTTCAGCCGGCTCGCGTCGTGACTGAGGCCCAACTTGAGTACGACGAGAGCCCCGAGCTGCAAGCGCTCTTGTCTCGCGCCGCGGCTTCCAAGACCGTCATGCGTCCCCGCCGTTCGAAGTGAGCGACGTCTCGGGTTATTCCGAGATAGCCAACGCGCAACTCGACGAGATCGAGGCGTCAGACGCGGAGCTCTATAACGACATTTGTGTCCTCTGCGAATTCATCCTCGACCAGCCCGCGAAAGCGCAATCACTCTCGAGCGGTTTAACGACGAAGGACGGCATTCGTTTTCGATTAGCGGTGCCCGGACGCCATCCGTACAAAGTCTTCTGGACGAGCAACGGGCCTCGCATTGAAGCTGTCTTTCCGTATCCATGATCAACGTCCGTCTCTCGAGTGACACACGAACAGGCCTCGAATCAGGCCTCCAATTTTCGCGACATCACGCGACGAGACTGACACCAGGCAACGCATTTCCTTGAAAACAAACGACTTACGCGACCAGTGCAACACCATGCAACAGTGTGAAGCTTCCTTTTAATCCTCAGGCGCTGGGATCGAGACCCAGGCGGCCCACCCAGTAATTGCAAGGATTTTCGGGTCCGGTCACCCTCGAACCTGTTAAGCAGGCCACGATTAATCCCACACATTCTGTTGCGCCTGGGGGAAGGTGCTGCGAATTTGCTGTTGCTCGGCTCTCGATTACTTATGTCTTGACGCTGCTCCGACTCTTGCGACCTTTACCAACGTCGAAACCGAGAGCGGCGTACCCTGGAAGTCTCTTTCGATGCATGCTCGCGAGTACCGGACTCTTGGCGTCAACGTAATCGTGGACCTCGACGGATGATTTACCGTCCAACGGCCGCAAGATTCGGCCAACGTACTGGACAACCCTTCCTCGAAAGGCGATGGGGAACGCCATGAACACAGTATCGAGCGGCGGACAATCGAACCCCTCGCCGAGGAAGCTGCCAGTCGCGACGAGCACGATCCCGCCGCGCTTGGACGCATCGTCCAGATCGGCCATGACCTTGGCGCGAGCCTTTTTTCCCATTCCGCCTTGGAGGACGAAGGGAGACATGCCCCTCGCACTGAGCATCGACACGACTGACGAAATGTGCTCGGTCCACTGTGTCAGCACCAAACAGTTTCTGCCGCGGGCCGCTGCGGTGGCGATATCGCCACAGATTGCCATGGTTCGAACTTCGTCATCCACCAACGCGCGAAACAAATCCTGAATGTGCGTTACGTCCTCGTTCGCCTCGAAACTCGTCTGATGCACGATTAGCTCCCGGCGGAAGTCCTTC